>NZ_JBPXMR010000001.1:0-1367203 GCF_053470425.1 Azospirillum terrae
CTATTGTGGTGACGCACGGTGTTGACTCCGTTTTCGTGTCCGGGAGACGCGCCAACGTCTGGACACGAGTAGAATCAATGCCCTGCGCCTCGTCCACAAAACTTAACCGGACAGCCGTGGGCTTGACCCGGCCATCCCCGCTCCCGCATGCCAGCGCCGGCTGCGGTGGATGCCCGTGTCGAGCACGGGCATGACGCGTTGGGTTCACGACGCCCCCCTTGCCAGATCCAACACCGAATCCCGCGGCGGCCGTGGCGGCCGCACGCGGTCGGCGCCACGGCGGCTGTGATAGGTGCGGAACGCGATGACTATCCACGTCGCGTGGAACACCAACCCGGCGAGGATCACCAGTTGCCCCGGCAGCGGCCCGATGGTCGCCCGCGCCCACAGTTCATCCAGCGTGGTGAGCGGTGTCGGGTGAATGAACAGCTTGCCGACGTAGGCCACCACCTGGATGCCGAAGATCCAGCCGTAGTTGTGGCGCAGGCGCCGGCCGACGGCCTCCGCGAAGGTGATGTGCAGATTGGGGGCGCGGTAGTCCTGGTACAGCACCTCGTTCCAGCCATTGTCGGTGCGCACGCCGTGACCGCGCAGGATCGGGCCGAAGAAGTGCACCTCCAGGATGTGGGCGCGAATCCGCCAGAAATCGAAGAAGCGGTAGCGCCGCGCCTCGATGGTAAGGAACACCGCCACCAGCAGCCCGACCAGCACCAGCGGCAACGGTGAGGCGTCGGCGCTGGAATAGGCCAGCGACAGCGCGATGCCGGTGGTGACCACCGCCCAGTTGGTGGTGGCGTCGAGCCGCGTGCGCCACACCGTGCTGCGGTACAATTCGCCCCGGTAGAGGTGCGCGAGCGCGCTGATGTCCGCCGGGCTCAGGGCTGGTGGCGTAAGCGGTGCGCGGGCTTCGTCCATGGCTGGCGTTCCTCCTGCTGGCCGGCCGCGGACGCTGCGTCTCTCACGGTTCGGCTCTCTCTAAGAGAGTTGGTTGCGCCGGCCCCATGGCAATCGTGAAACCGGTCCTGCCGGGCTGGAGGATGCGGGCGCCGAGGGGCGGCAGGGCGACGCGGCCCCACGCCGGGACCGTGACCTCGACCGCCGCGTCGGAAAAGTTCAGCGCCACCAGCACGCCACCGCGCCGATAAGCGAGGACCCGGTCGTCATGGTCGGTCGCCACCAGGCGGAAGTCCCGGCCTCGCAGCGCAACGCTGCCTCGGCGCAACGCGATCAGCCGCGTGTAGTGCGCGGTCAGCCCGTGCGGGTCGTCCCAGGCCAGGGGGCGCGGGCTGCCATAGGGCTCGTACTCCGCCCCGACCTCGTCGCCGGCATAGACGCAGGGTAGGCCGGGCAGCGTCAGCAGCAGCGTCGCGGCGAGCCGCGCCCGCTCCACGCCATGCCGGGTGACGAAGCGCGCCCCGGTGTCGTTGTTGTTGAGGAAACGGAACACCGGCGTCTGCCCGTCCCAGGCCGCCAACGCGGCGCGCAGCCGGCCGGCGGTCTGCGCCGGGTCGTCGAAGGCGTCGTGCCACGCCCACTCGCCGAGCGTGTCCGTCCAATCATAGGCGGCGTCGAAGCCGTGCGCATTGTACCACGGGTCGCGCGCCGAGGCTTCGGCCAGCAGCAGTACGTCCGGGTTGAGGCGTGTCAGTTCCTCGCGCAGGCGCGGCCAGAACTCGGGGGCGCGCTCGCGCACCGCCCAGCTGGCGTCCACGCGGAACCCGTCGATCCCCACCGCGCTCACCCAGTGCACGAACGCCTCGGTCATGTAGCGCTGCACATCCGCGGCGTCGTAGTTGAGGTTCTTGAGGTTCGTCCAGTCGAAGTAATGGGTGACGGCGCCGCCGTCGCCGCGGTCGAAGAACCCGTAATAGGGCGACTCCTCCCCGCGCGCCGCCGCGTCGGCGTAGTAGGGGTGCTGCTCGGCCAGATGGTTGGGCACCATGTCCATCAGCACGCGCAAGCCACGGGCGTGCGCCGCGGCGACGAGATCCTTGAGGTCGGCCTCGCTGCCGATGCGGGCGCGCACGCCGAAATGATCGGTGACCGCGTAGCCGAAGTCCTCGCCCGGCGCGCCGGTGATCGGCGACAGCCACAGCGCGGTGACGCCCAGCGCGGCGATGGCGTCCAGCCGCGCCGTGACGTCCGCCAGCCCGCGCGGCCCGAACAGCCAGGGCACCACGCCGTACACCACCGCGTCGTCCATCCACTCCGGCACCGTGCGCTGTGGATCGGCGGCGACCGGCTTGCCGTGCTCGACCCGGAACAGGCCGGCGGCGGTGTCCTCGCGGCCGAGCGCGTCGGTGACCGTCAGCCCGACGCGGTAGGTGCCGTCCACCGCCGGAATCCGCACCGCGAGCCGCCCGGCGCCGCTGCCGTCCACCGGCGTGCCGTCCTTGGCGAACAGCGGTGCGGGGTTGCCGGGCTTGGCGCTCCAGCGAACACGGGCGATGGGGGCGGGGCGGGAAGGGGCGGTCTCGCTGCGCCCGGAATCCAGCACGAGGCCGGCGTCGGTCACCGTGGTGCGCACCCAGGCCTTGGGCGCATCCGCCACCCGCACGGTCCATCGCTGCGCCGCGGACTCCCACTCGGCGCCCTCCCAACGGCAGACCGCCCGCACCTCGTTGCTGCCGTCGTGCAGATGGACGGTGGCGAAGAACCGCTCGCCCACGCGCTCCGCCGCCACCACGCCGCCGGGCGCTTCGACCAGCACCTCGTCGCAGGCGTCCGGCTCGGCGGTCCCCTCCACCATCCTGGCAAAGCTCCAGGCATCGCCGCCGTCGCCCTTCAGCGCTAGCGACGCGGCGTGCGCCGGTGCCGCGGTGAGGAGGAGGGCGAGGATGAGCGCAGGGATGGGGAAGGTCATGACCGGCAGTCTGCTGTGGATCGGGACTGGCACGGTCGGAGATTATGGTTAATGAAAGCCTACTAAAATGGGCCGCCGCGATGCGCGCCACAGCCGCAACCCGACTCCCGAAGCGCATGGTGAAGGTGGCAGGACGCCTGATACCAAAGGCGTTTGATGTCTTCCATCAAGCGCCTTTGGTTCAACCCGGCAGTACATTGCGCAGCAATGTGCGGGAGGGTGATACGGCCGGCCGATCATGGAAGCATCCATGCGCCGGCCGTATGACACGTCACTACTTTCCAGAAAATCCGTTACAGGCACGTCAACCGAAAATTACCGTTAATTTTGACAATCTTGCCTGCTTGATCGGAGCGCCAAGTCACCATCCAGGATTCGTTGCATGGCAAGCCGCCGCGTTCTACGGTGGCCATATTGTCGTCGTCCTTTCTTCTCCACGATGGGTGAAATCCCTGTTTGGATAACTCCTTGATAAGTTCGTTTTCGTTAGATCCAATCGGAAATCTGTATTCTACACGTCGCGCAAATTCCTGTTTTGCCATTGCGACGTTTGTTGGAAGATTGTCCGCAAGGGGAGGGCGGGGTGTTTCCAGCAACATTATGGCAATGCCTGCTATGATCAGCAAGGCGACCACAGCAAGCGTTACAATGACCATTCCGCGAATGGTATAGGTAAGAGGGCGCGGCCATCGTCGCGGCCGTGCGAGGGGATTGTCCTGCATCGTGCTGCACGCTGTCTCGCGTTGGCTCACCCTCATGATGCGCCAGTTTTTCGCGCTCTGGTAGGCGCCAAAACGGCCTGCCTGTGCAGAATAAGCGTTACAGAAAATGGCTGTTGACGGTCGGCGCGGTATCAAGAGCACCCTGACCATGTCGCAGATCAAGGTTCTGGAAACCGCACCTACACCGTCCCCGCCTCCACTTCCTCCGCCACCAGCAGCTTTTCCACATCCGCCGCCGGCGCGGGCCGAGCCCAGAAAAAGCCCTGCCCATACGTGCAGACGATGTCCCGCAGGAAGTCGGCTTCGGTCTCCTCCTCCACGCCTTCGGCGACCACCTCCATGTTGAGGATCGTCGCCAGCGTGGTGATGACCTGGACAATCGCGGCGCTGCTCTCGCCCTTGGAAATCGCCGAGACGAAGGTGCGGTCGATCTTCAGCGTGTCGGCCGGGAACTTGTGCAGATAGGCCAGCGACGAGTACCCCGTGCCGAAATCGTCGATGCTCAGCCGCACGTCCATGTCGCGAATCGCCTGCATCAGCGCGCGGCACTTCTCCGGGTCCTGCATCAGCAGGCTCTCGGTGATCTCCAGCTTCAGCGACGAGGGCGGGATGCCGCTCTCGGCCAGAACTTCGCCGACCAAGCCCAGCAGATCGTCGTCGCGGAACTGCTGCGAGGACACGTTGACGCTCATGAACAGCGGCTTTGGCCGCGGGAAACGCGCCTGCCACGCGGCAATCTGCCGCGTCGCCTCCTGCAACGCCCAGCGGCCCATCGGCACGATCAGCCCGCACTCCTCGGCCAGCGGGATGAACTCCAGGGGCGAGACCAGGCCGCGCTTCGGGTGGCGCCAGCGCATCAGCGCCTCGAAACCGGCGATGCGGCCGTTTATCACGCTGACGATGGGCTGGTAGAACAGGCAGAGCTGGCCCTGCTCCATCGCCGTGCGCAGGTCGGCCTCGGTGCGCATCATCGTCATCGCCTGCCGGCGCAGCGTGCCGTCGAACACGTCCACCCGGTTGCGGCCGCCCTGCTTGGCACGGTACACGGCGAGGCTGGCGTCGCGCAGCACGTCCTCCGGCCGGTCGTAGCCGGTGGCGCTCAGCGCCACGCCGATGGAGGCGGTCAGCACCACGTCGTGGTCGTCCAGGTGCACGGGCTGGCGCACCGTCTCGGCGACGCGCTCGGCGGCGCTCACCGCGTCGCCGACGTCGTCGATGTTGTTCAGCAGCAGCGCGAACTCGTCGGCCGACAGGCGGGCCAGCGTGTCGCCCATGCGCCGCGTCGACTCCAGCCGGCCGGCCATGGTGCGCAGGATCTGGTCGCCGACCTCCGCGCCCTTGGTGTCGTTGATCGACTTGAAGCGGTCGAGGTCGATCAGCAGCACCGAGAAATGCTCCCCGCCGCCGCGCCGGTTGTGGTCGAGCGCCAGCCCGATGCGGTCGAGCAGCAGCGTGCGGTTGGGCAGCCCGGTCATGCCGTCGTGGAAGGCGTCGAACAGCAGTTGCTGCTCGGCCGTCTTGCGCGCCGTGATGTCGGTCATCGAGCCGGCGATGCGGACGGCCCGGCCGGAATCGTCGCGCACGGCGATGCCGCGCACCAGCATCCACAGCTCCGACCCGTCGGCGGCGTGCATGCGGAATTCGTGCTGGATGTTGTCGCGCTCGCCGGACAGGTGCAGCTCCAGCGCCGCTTCCAGGCCGGAGAAATCCTCCGGGTGGACGCGCTTGAACCACTCGTTGATGGAGGTGCCGATCTCGTCCTCGGCGTAGCCCAGCATGCTCTTCCAGCGCGGCGAGTAGTACACCTCGTCGTCGTCGAGCAGGCAGTCCCACAGACCGTCGTTGGCGCCCTTGGCGGCCAGCGCGTAGCGCTCCTCGCTCCGGCGCAGTTGCTGCTCGGCCAGCTTGCGGTCGGTGACGTCGGCCTGGCTACCGACGATGCGCAGGGGCGTGCCGGCGGCGTCCTTCACGGCGACGCCGCGGCACGACATCCAGCGCATTTTGCCGGCGGCGTCCAGGATCCGGTACTCGATCTGGAAGGGCCGGCCGTCCTCCCCGGCGCCGTCCAGCGCCGCCGTCAGCCAGATCCGGTCCTCGTCCGGGACGCGGCCCAGCCACTCGTCCGGGCTGTCGCCGATGGCGTGCTCGTCGAAGCCCAGCAGCGATTTCCAGCGCGGCGCGTAGTAGACGCGGTTGGTCGCCAGATCCCAGTCGTACAGGCCGTCGTTGCTGGCGGCGGCGGCCAGCGCGTAGCGCTCCTCGCTGCGGCGGAGCTGCTGTTCGGCGAGTTTGCGTTCGGTGATGTCGCTGACCGAGCCGACGAGGCGCACGGGCTGCTGCGATTCGTCGCACACCGCGACGCCGCGGCACACCAGCCAGCGCCACTCCGTGCCCGTCGCGGCGCGCACGCGGTGTTCGATCTGGAAGGGCAGGGAGACTCCGCCCTGCTGCGCCTCGAACGAGGCGTGCAGCCAATCGACGTCTTCGGGGTGGACGCGGTCCAGCCAATCCTCGGGCCGGCCGAGCGCGTCGCCCGCCGGCAAACCCAGGAATTCCTTGAAACGCGGCGATAAATAGAGCGTTCCGGCGCGCAGGTCCCAATCCCACACACCTTCGGTGCCTGCCTTTTCGGCGAGCAGATATCGGTCGGCGGGACTGGTCAAAACCCCTCACGGCTTCCGCGCACACGGCGATGGCCCATTGCCGCTTAAATTGCGACGAAATGCAACCGTATTGAACTCGGCCGGCGATCGGCACGTCCGATTGTGAATCTTACCCATCGGGGTGTCTGGCCGGGGAAGGGGGGTTAGCCCGCCTGCGTGCCTCCCGCCGCGCAACCGGCGCCGGGCCGGCGGTGTTTTTCGTGACGGGGGAACAGGCGAAGAGGCGGGCAGGATGGACAATCCCGGTGATCGGTTCCTTGTCGACCCGCTCAACCTGCCGGCGCCGCAGACGGGAACGTCGGTGAGCAACAGCTCGGTCGGCACGGCTCGGCCGGCCGGTGTGCTGCCCAAGGTGCCGCTTGGATTCGAGGTGTCGGTGTTCGCCGAGGGCCTCAATGAGGCGCGCTGGATCGAGGTGGCGCCGAACGGCGACGTGCTGCTGTCGCGGCCGGGCAGCGGCGACATCACGGTGCTGCGCGACGTGAACGGCGACGGCCGGGCCGACACCCGAAACACGCTGATCGGCGGCTTCAAAAGCCCGCACGGCATGGCCGTCGGGGCGGACGGGCTGTACGTCGCCGACGTGAACGCGGTGTGGCGGGTTCCCTACGCGCCGGGCGACACGACGGCGCGCGGGGCCGCCGTGCAGTTGACGCCGGCGGGGGCGCTCGGCAGCGGCACCGGGCACGGGCTGCATTCGCTGGCGCTGAGCCAGGACGGGCGGTCGCTGTTCGTCGGCGTCGGGTCGGAGGGCAATCTGGGGGTCGAGCCGGCGCCGCGCGCCAGCATCCTGCAAGTGGGCGTCGATGGCGGCACCCCGCGAATCGTCGCGACCGGCACGCGCAACCCCGCCGGTCTGGAGATCGAGCCGAGCACCGGCCAGCTCACCGCCGCGGTGGTCGAGCGCGACGGCATGGGCGACAACCTTGTGCCGGACTTTCTGACGCGGATCCAGGACGGCGGGTTCTACGGCTGGCCGTACTCCTACATCGGGCCGCACCCGCAGCCGGGCTTGGCGGAGCGGGCGCCGGATCTGGTGGCGCGGACGTTGACGCCGGACGTGCTGTTCAAGGCGCACTCGACGCCCATCGGCTACACCTTCTACACCGGCCACCAGTTCCCCGCCGAGTATGCGGGCGACGCCTTCGTCGCGCTGCGCGGCTCGTGGAACTCGTCGGAGCCGCACGGCTTCATGGTGGCCCATGTGGATGTGCGCGACGGCGTGCCGGTGAACGGCTACGACGCGTTCATGACCGGCTTCGTCCTCGCCGAGGAGCCGACGCCGACGGTCTTCGGCCGACCGACCACGGTGGCGGTGGCAAGCGACGGCTCGCTGCTGGTCGGCGACGACATCGGCGGCACCATCTATGACGTGCGCTACGCGGCGCTGGCCGGCGGGGCCGGCGACGATCCGCTCACCGGAAACGACCGCAACGACACGGTGATCGGCGGCGCCGGCAACGATACGCTGACCGGGGGGAACGGCGCCGATGTGCTGCTCGGCAACACGGGCAACGACGTGTTGCTGGGCAACAGGGGGGCTGACACGCTGTTCGGTGGCCGTGATGATGACGTGCTGTTCGGCGGCGTGGGCGACGATGCGCTGTTCGGCGACGACGGAAACGACCGCCTGTCCGGCGACTCCGGCAACGACACGATGACCGGCGGCGGCGGGGCGGACCTGTTCGCCTTCGCGCTCGGCAGCGGGCAGGACGTGATCGCCGACTTCGATTTCGCGGCGGGAGACCGTCTCGCCCTGCCGGCCGGCATGGGCTGGACGGTCACGGCACGGGGCGGCGAAGCGGTGGTCGCCTTCTCGGACACGGACTCCGTGCTGCTGCGCGGCGTCCGGCCGGAGCAGGTCGGCGCCGACTGGTTCGTGACCTGAGCGCGAAGTCCGGTGGCGGTTCCCCAGTGGCGGTTCGGTGCGCGGATTGCTAGATCATGTTCATGGAATGGACCGATCAGGGCATCGTGCTGTCGAGCCGCCCGCACGGCGAGACCGCGGCGGTGGTGACTCTGCTGGCGCGCGAGCACGGGCGCCACGCCGGCCTCGTCATGGGCGGCCGGTCCAGCCGGCAGCGCGGCTACACCGAGCCGGGCAGCGTCGTCGCCGTGCGCTGGCGCGGCCGGCTGGCCGAGCACCTCGGCAACTACACGCTGGAACCGATGCGGGGCTACGCCGCCGGGCTGCTCGACGACCCGCCGCGGCTGGCGGCGCTGACCGCGGCCTGCGCCCTGGTCGAGGCGGCGCTGCCCGAGCGCGAGCCGCACCCCGCGCTCTACGACGGCCTGAACGCGCTGCTGGAGGTGCTGGACACGGCTCCGGCCTGGGCCGAGGCCTATGTGCGCTGGGAGGTCGGACTGCTGGCCGAACTGGGCTTCGGGCTGGACCTGGAGCGTTGCGCGGTGAAGGGCGACATCGCCGGGACCAACGACTATCTGGCGTTCGTCAGCCCGCGCACCGGGCGGGCGGTGTCGGTGTCGGCGGCCGAGCCGTTCCGCGACCGGCTGCTGCCGCTGCCGGGCTTCCTGATTGGGCGTGGGTTGGGCGGCGCGCAGGAGGCGGCCATGGGCCTGCGCCTGACCGGGCACTTCCTGGAGCGCCACGTGCTCAACGGCCCGCTGCCGCCGGCGCGGGGGCGGCTGGTGGAGCGGCTGATTAGAACGTAACAAGAACATATCCCGCTGGATTTTCTCCCCAAATCTGGTTAGGTTGCCGGCATGAAGACCCCAGTGCCTGCATCCGACATCATCGACAAGCCGCTCGAGCAAGCGCTCAGCGAGCGTTACCTGAGCTATGCGCTCTCCACGATCATGGCGCGGTCGCTGCCGGACGTGCGCGACGGGCTGAAGCCCGTGCACCGGCGGCTGATGTACGCCATGAACGAGCTGCGCCTGAACCCCGAGACGCCGCCCAAGAAGTCGGCGCGCGTGGTCGGCGACGTCATCGGTAAGTACCACCCGCACGGCGACACGGCGGTGTACGACGCGCTGGTCCGCTTGGCGCAGGACTTCGCGGTGCGCTACCGGCTGATCGACGGACAGGGCAACTTCGGCAACATCGACGGCGATAACGCCGCCGCCATGCGATACACCGAAGCGCGGCTGACCGACGTCGCCAAGGCGCTGCTGGAGGGCATCGACGAGGACGCGGTCGACTTCCGCGCCACCTACGACGGCGACGGCGAAGAGCCGGCGGTGCTGCCGTCGAACTTCCCCAACCTGCTCGCCAACGGGTCCAGCGGCATCGCCGTGGGCATGGCGACCAACATTCCGCCGCACAATGTCGGCGAGATCTGCTCGGCGCTGCGCCTCGTGCTCAAGCACCGGCAGGATTGCGTGAAGGCGGTCCAGGCGGGCAAGGAATTGCCGCCGCCGCCGCGCATCGAGGATCTGGTGTCGCTGATGTCCGGGCCGGACTTCCCCACGGGGGGCGTGCTGGTCGAGCCGCGGGCCACGGTTGTCGAGACCTACCGCACCGGCCGCGGCTCGTTCCGCCTGCGCGCCAAGTGGCACAAGGAGGCGCTGGGGCAGGGCACCTGGCAGATCGTCGTCACCGAGATCCCCTATCAGGTGCAGAAGGCGCGGCTGGTCGAGAAGATCGCCGAGCTGCTGACCAACCGCAAACTGGTCCTGCTGGAGGATGTGCGCGACGAATCGGCCGAGGACATCCGCCTCGTGCTGATCCCGAAGAGCCGCAACGTGGACCCCGAGGTGCTGATGGCCTCGCTGTTCCAGGCCACCGACCTGGAAATCCGCTTTGCCATGAACATGAACGTGCTGGACAAGGACAACGTCCCGCGCGTCATGAACCTGCTGGAGGTGCTGGACGCCTTCCTGGAGCACCGGCACGAGGTGCTGGTGCGCCGCTCGCGCCATCGGCTGGCGAAGATCGACCACCGGCTGGAGGTGCTGGGTGGCTATCTGATCGCCTACCTGAACCTCGACGAGGTGATCCGCATCATCCGCGAGGAGGACGAGCCGAAGGCCGTTCTGATGCGCACCTTCGAACTGACCGAGGTGCAGGCGAACGCCATCCTCGACATGCGCCTGCGCAACTTGCGCAAGCTGGAGGAGATGGAGATCCGCAAGGAGCACGACGCGCTGTCGGCCGAGAAGGCGGGCATCGTCGAGCTGCTGGGCGACGAGGGACTGCGCTGGAAGCGGCTGGCGAAGGAACTGGAGGACACGCGCAAGCGCTTCGGCGATGACCGCCGCACCGACATCGCCGACGCGCCGCTGGTCATCGACATCCCGCTGGAAGCCACCATCGAGCGCGAGCCGCTGACCGTGCTGTGCTCGGATAAGGGCTGGATTCGCGCGGTGCGCGGCCACATCGGCGACGGCGAGATCGCCGACCTCAAATACAAGGAGGGCGACGGACACCGGTTCGCCATTCACTGCGAGACGACGGACAAGCTGTTGGTGTTCGGCTCCAACGGCAAGTTCTTCACGCTGGGCGCCGACAAGCTGCCGCGCGGCCGCGGCTTCGGCGAGCCGGTGCGCCTGATGATCGACCTCGGCAACGACGCGGAGATCGTGGCGCTGTTCAAGCACCAGCCCGGCCGCCGCCTGATCGTCGCCTCGGAGGATGGCCGCGGCTTCCAGGTCGAGGAGAACGAGGTCATCGCCCAAACCCGTTCCGGCCGGCAGGTGCTGACCCTGGAGAACGGCAAGGCGGCGCGCATCTGCGCCTTCGTCGATTCCGA
Organism: Azospirillum terrae; assembly: GCF_053470425.1. NCBI lineage: Bacteria > Pseudomonadati > Pseudomonadota > Alphaproteobacteria > Rhodospirillales > Azospirillaceae > Azospirillum > Azospirillum terrae. The sequence goes on from NZ_JBPXMR010000001.1 coordinate 10,961, forward strand.
CCACGACCACGTGGCGGTGATCGGCAACAACCGCAAGCTGCTGGTCTTCCCGCTGGAAGAGGTGATGGTGATGGCCCGCGGCAAGGGCATGCAGTTGCAGAAGTACAAGGACGGCAGCCTGTCCGACCTGAAGACCTACAAGGGGGCGGACGGCCTGTCCTGGAGCTTGGGCGAGCGGATGCGCGTCGAGACCGACATGCGCCCGTGGCTTGGCCACCGGGCGGGCGTCGGCAAGTTCCCGCCCAACGGCTTCCCGAAGAACAACCGGTTCTCGTAAGCTTCGGCGTTGCACAAAAAGCCCCGCTTCGGCACATCCGGAGTGGGGCTTTTTCTTTGGAGGCATGGACAATGGTAATACCGAGCCATGCTTCGGCTTGATGCCAGCCATCGGGTTCCGGCATACTACCACCATCAAAAGAATACCGGGGTACCTGCCACCGGGACGAACCAGGGAGACACTCCTCGATGAAGCGTCGTCAATTCCTCACCACGGCCGGCGTCGGTGCCGCCGCGGCGGCCACCACCGCCACCATCGCCGCCCCGGCCATCGCGCAGTCGATGCCCGAGGTGAAGTGGCGTTGCGCCTCCAGCTTCCCCAAGAGCCTCGACACCATCTACGGCGCCGCCGAAGAGGTCGCCCGGCGCGTCTCCGACGCCACCGACGGCAAGTTCCAGATCCGCACCTTCGGGGCGGGCGAGATCGTGCCGGCCCTCCAGGTGCTCGACGCGGTGCAGAACGGTACGGTGCAGTGCGGCCACACGGTTTCCTACTACTACGTCGGCAAGGACCCGACGCTGGGCTTCGATTCCGCCATGCCGTTCGGCCTGAACGCCCGCCAGCAGATGGCGTGGATGTCGCATGGCGGCGGGCTCGAGATCATGCGCGAGGTGTTCAAGGCCTACAACATCGTGCAGTTCCCGGCCGGCAACACCGGCACCCAGATGGGCGGCTGGTTCCGCAAGGAGATCAAGACGCCGGAGGACCTGAAGGGTCTGAAGTTCCGCATCGGTGGCTACGCCGGCAAGGTCCTCTCGCGGCTTGGCGTGGTGCCGCAGCAGCTCGGCGGCGGCGACATCTACCCGGCGCTGGAGAAGGGCACCATCGACGCGGCCGAGTTCGTCGGCCCGTACGACGACGAAAAGCTCGGCTTCGCCAAGGTCGCCAAGTACTACTACTACCCCGGCTGGTGGGAAGGCGGCCCGCAGGTGTCGCTGATGGTCAACAGCGCCGAATTCGAGGCGCTGCCGAAGGCGTACAAGGCGATCCTCGAGGACGCGTGCGCCGCCGCCACCATCTCCATGCTCGGCAAGTACGACGTGCAGAACATGGACGCCTTGAAGCGCCTCGTCGGTGGCGGCACGCAGCTCCGGCCGTTCCCGCGTGAGGTGATGCAGGCCTGCTATCAGGCGGCCTTCGACACCTACGACGAGGAAGCGAAGAACAACGCCAACTTCAAGAAAGTCTACGAGGCGTGGCGCAAGTTCCGTGACGAGGAGTATCTGTGGTTCCGCGTCGCCGAGTACAGCTTCGACAGCTTCGTCTACAACAGCCCGGTTCCGGGGAAGAAGTCGTAAGACAACCCAAGCCCTCCCCCAGCAGGGCTGGGGGAGGGTGGGGCTACGGCTTCGCACGGAGATTGAAAAGCCCCGCTCTCGCGGGGCTTTTTCTTTTGAGGCGTGGATTCTTGGGAGGGCGTTGCCCCCACCCTCCCCCGGCGGAGCCAGGGGAGGGTTTGTAAAAGTCACTGCTTCTGCTGCAACGCCTTCATCAGGTCGTCGTTGCTGCCGGGGTTCTCGGCGCCGGGCTGTGGTTCCTGGCCCGGATAGGTCGGCGGGGCGCCGAAGTCCATGGTCGGGATCTCGATCTGGATGCTGTTGGTGTCCACCTTCGTCCCGCGGTCCAGGCCCATCTCGATCAAGCCGGGGAAGACAATGACGATGCCCACCATGATGATCTGGATGCCGACGAACGGGATCGCTCCCCGGTAGATCTGCCCGGTGGTGATCTTTTCGGTCAGCTTGCCGGTGACCTTGTCGATGTAGTCCATCCGCGGCGCCACCGAGCGCAGGTAGAACAGCGCGAAGCCGAACGGCGGGTGCATGAACGAGGTCTGCATGTTCACGCCCAGCAGCACGCCGAACCAGATCAGGTCGATGCCCAGCTTCTCCGCCACCGGACCCAGCAGCGGCACGATGATGAACGCCAACTCGAAGAAATCGAGGAAGAACGCCAGCACGAAGACCAGCAGGTTGGTGACGACCAGGAAGCCCAAGGCGCCGCCCGGCAGGCCGACCAGCAGATGCTCGACCCACAGGTCGCCGTTGACGCCGCGGAACACCAGGCCGAACACCGTCGAACCGATCAGGATGAACACCACGAAGGACGACAGCTTGGCCGTCGTGTCCATGGCCTGACGCATCAGCGACCAGGACAGCTTGTGCTTGGCCAACGCCAGCAGCAGCGCGCCGGCCGCTCCCATGGCGCCGCCCTCGGTCGGCGTGGCAACGCCGAGGAAGATCGTGCCCAGCACCAGGAAGATCAGCACCAGCGGCGGCACCAGCGAGACGATCACCCGGATTAGCAGCTTCATGCCGCGCAGCGTGCGCGCTTCCGGCGGCAGCGCCGGGGCGGCCTTCGGGTTGACGATGCTGACGATGAGGATGTAGCCGGCGTACAAGGCAGTCAGCACCAGACCCGGCGCCATGGCGCCGGCGTACATGTCGCCCACCGAGCGGCCGAGCTGGTCGGCGAGGATGATCAGCACCAGCGATGGCGGGATGATCTGCGCCAAGGTACCCGACGCCGCGATGACGCCCGACGCCAGCCGCCGGTCGTAGCCGTAGCGCAGCATGATCGGCAGCGAGATCAGGCCCATGGAGATCACCGACGCGGCCACCACGCCGGTGGTGGCGGCCAGCAGGGCGCCCACGAAGATCACCGCGTAGGCGAGGCCGCCGCGGATCGGCCCGAACAGCTGGCCGATGGTGTCCAGCAGATCCTCGGCCATGCCCGACCGTTCGAGGATAAGGCCCATGAAGGTGAAGAACGGGATGGCGAGCAGCGTGTCGTTCTGCATGATGCCGAACACGCGCTCGGGCAGCGCCTGGAACAGGGCCGGCGTCAGCAGCCCCAGCTTGATGCCCAGCATGCCGAAGGCGAGGCCATTGGCGGCCAGCGCGAAGGCGACGGGGAAACCGAGCAGCAGGAAAATCACCAGCGCCCCGAACATCAGGGGCGCCATGTTGTCGATCAGAAAAGCGGTCATTGCGGTGATTCCCCCGTCCTCACGAATGGCCGTGCATCTTGTCGCCGGGCTCCTCGCGCAGGCCCATCAGGAAGGCGATGCGCTTGATGAGCTCCGACGCGCCCTGTAGGGCCAGCAGCAGGAAGCCGATGGGCACCAGGATCTTGGCCGGCCAGCGCAGCAGGCCGCCGGCGTTGTTGGACATCTCGTTGTGGACGAAGCTGTCCATGAACATCGGCCAGGACAGGGTCAGGATCAGCAGCACCATCGGGAACAGGAAGAAGATGAACCCGAACACGTCGATCCACGCCTGCGTGCGCTTGGAAAAGCGGCCGATGATCACGTCGATGCGGATATGCTCGTTGCGCAGCAGCGTGTAGCCCGAGCACAGCAGGAACACCGCCGAGAACAGGTACCATTGCAGTTCCAGCCACGCGTTGGAGCTGGTGCTGAAGGTATAGCGGACCAACGCGTTGCCGGCGCTGATCACCACCGCGACCAGAATCAGCCAGTACACGAGCTTGCCGACGCCCTCGTTCAGCGCGTCGATCAGCCCGCTCAACCTCAGCAGGATGCTCACAGACTCTTCTCCCTGTTCCTTGTCGGCGGGCTTTGCCCTGTCCGGTTCTTGGCGCGCGCTTCTGGTTCGGGTGTCCCCGATTCACGGTCCGGCCGCAAGGTGCGGATATCCCTTATGGACCTGAACGGAAATGGTAACACCTTTGCGTTTCTTTTGGCGGAAGATTGGGGCGCCGCGCAAGGGGATCAAGATGCGCTTCAGGGCGTCGGGCCGAGCGCGGCACTCAGATGTTCAGCCAATTGGGCGGCGACGGCCGGGCGGTCGGCGACCGCCAGCGTGCCGAGGCGCTCCGCGTCGCGGGCGTCGATGACGGCGAGTTTTGCGGTTCGCAACACGGAAGGCGATGGGAGGCCCGCGGCATCAAGATCGCTCAAGGGCACGTCGGATGGCCATCCGCGATTTTCGGCGCTGGTGATCATCAGAACCCAGGCGAGGCTGTGATTCGTTTGCAGGTTACCGGCGGCCACGACGAGAGCCGGGCGCCGCTGGCGCACGGGGCGGTCGGTGTAGGGAAACGGAACCTTGACGATATCCCACGTCTCAAAGGTCGGCATAAGCCCGCCGATCCGCTTCGGTGTTCCATTCGGTGAAGGTATGGAAGGGATCGTCTGCGGGCACCGGGGCCGCACGGGTGAGGATGACCCGCCCATCCTCGATGCTGTAGGCGATCTCATCCCCCTCATGCAATCCGAGGGCGGCGCGCACGGGTTGCGGGATGGTGGTTTGCGCCTTGCTGGTGAGCTTGCTGGTGATCATCGCTTCCTTCGGGCGTAAGGAACTTCCTTACAATTGAGGCCGTTCCGTTCACCTGTCAAGGATCGCTCGCCGATCAGGGCGTCGCGTCGTCCGGCACGCGGTACCAGCCGTCGCAGCCCAGGGCTTCCAGCGGGCGGAAGCGCGCCTTGTAGGCCATCTTGCGGCTCTGGGCGATCCAGTAGCCGAGGTAGACGTACGGCATCCCGGCGGCGCGGGCGCGCTCGATCAGGCCGAGGATCATGAAGGTGCCGAGGCTGCGCTTTTCCAGGTTCGCGTCGTAGAAGCTGTAGACCGCCGAAACGCCGTCGCCCAGCCGGTCGGTCAGCATGCAGGCGACCAGCCGGCCGTTGCGGTCGCGGGCCTCGCACAGCGCGGTATCGGCGCGCCCCTCGTCGATCATCGCGGCGAAATCGGACATCGCCATGCGCGCCATGTCGGAGTCGCCGTGCCGCGAGGCCTGATAATGGGCGAACAGCCTGTACTGCTCGCCGGTCGCGATGGCCGGCGCGTCGCGGACGGTCAAATCCTCGTTGATGCGCGTCACCCGGCGTTGCGAGCGGGTGGCGTTGAACTCGTCCACCACGATGCGCACCGGCACGCAGGCGGTGCAGGTCGGGCAGACCGGCCGGTAGACGATGTCGTGGCTGCGCCGGAAGCCGGCGCGCGACAGCGTCGAGTTCACCTCCGCCGCGTAAGGGCCGGACAACCGGGTGAACAGCTTCCGCTCGACCCGGCCCGGCAGGTAGGGGCACGGCATCGGGCCGGAGCGGAAGAACTGCTGGAGTGGCCGGTGGTGCGGCGGGATGATCGACATGCTACGCCTGTTGGGACTCCGCTTGCGCGAGGGCGGCCGGCTGCTGGCCGAAGAACGCGTGGCCGATCTCCGCGCTGACGCCGATCAACTGCTCCTGCACCCAATCCAGGTACTCGTGCAGGCCGACGGCGATCACGTCGTCGATGGGGCGGTTCAGGATGGTTGCCAGCAATTCGTCGACCTTCTCCATGGCCTCGCTGCCTCGGCGCAAATTGTAGCGCGACTTGAGCCGCGTCAACAGCCCGTCGATCTGCCGGACGCACATGACCACCGAGCGCGGGAACCCCTCGTTGTACAGGATGAAGCCGGCGACCGCCGTGGGGGTCATGCCGCGCGGGTAGACGCGCCGGAAGGCATGGTACCCCGCCGCTGACCGCAACACCGTGCACCATTGCAGCATGTCCAGCGTCGAGCCCAGATCGTCGGGCGAGGGCAGCAGCGTGTGGTACTTGATGTCCAGCAGGCGCGTGGTCTGATCGGCGCGCTCGATGTACTTGCCCAGCTGGTAGAAGTACCAGCCCTGGTCACGGTAGAAGGTGCCCTCGGTGATGCCGGTGTGGGTCTGGCAGGCTTCCTTGATCATCCGGCAGACGCGGTTGAGATGCGGCATCACCACATCCTTGGGCGTCAGCGCCAGCAACTGGTTGTAGAAGACGTTGATCTGCGACCACATCTCCGTCGAGATCCACGGGCGCAGCGTGCGGGCGTTTTCCCGCGCCGCGCGGATCATCGACACCAGCGAGTTGGGGTTCTGCGCGTCCAGCACGTAGAACGGCACCGCCGTCTCGGCGGTCGCCTTGTCGTGGCGGGCGAAGAAGGCGTTTTCGTCGGCGTAGAGCTGCACCACCGACAGCCAGTCCGTGGTGCCGCGGTTGTCGCGCACGAAGGTTTCCTGCACGTCGAGGACGCGCGCGAGGTTCTCCGCGCGCTCCATGTAGCGCGCCATCCAGAAGATGCACTCGGCGTAGCGGGCGAGCAGGCTCATGGTGCGACTCCTTCCAGAACCCCATCATCCTCTAAGACCCAGGTGTCCTTGGACCCGCCTCCCTGGCTGGAGTTCACGATCAGCGTGCCCTTCTGCATCGCCACCCGCGACAGGCCGCCGGGCAGCACCCAGGTCTTCGATCCGGTGACGGCGAAGGGGCGCAGGTCGACGTGGCGCGGCTCGATGCCGTCCGCGGTCACGGTGGGGCAGACCGACAGGTCCACCATCGGCTGGCTGATGTAGTTGGACGGATCGGCGATCAGCTTGGCGCGGCACTCGTCCAGTTCGGCCCTGCTGGCCTTCGGGCCGATGGTGATGCCGTAGCCGCCGGCCTCGCCGACCGGCTTCACCACCAGCTTGTCCAGATTGTCCAGCGTGTAGGTCAGCGCATCGTGCTCGCGGCAGATGCGGGTGTCGATGTTGGGGATGATGGCGTCCTGGTCCAGGTAGTACTTGATCATGCGCGGCACGTAGCAATAGACCGCCTTGTCGTCGGCCACCCCGGTGCCGATGGCGTTGGCGAGCGCCACGTTGCCCTTGCGGTACGCCTCCAGGATGCCGGGCACGCCCAGCAGGCTGTCGGGGTTGAAGGCGGTCGGGTCGAGGAAGTCGTCGCCGAGGCGGCGGTAGAGCGAGTGCACCGGGGCGAGGCCGTCGGTGGTCTTCATGTAGACGCGGTCGTTCTCGACGACGAGGTCGCGCCCTTCGACCAGCGGCACGCCCATCTCGCGCGCCAGGAAGATGTGCTCGAAATAGGCCGAGTTGTAGGAACCGGGCGACAGCAGCGCCACCTCCGGGTCGCCGACGCCGGGCGGGGCGATCTCCGACATGGCCTCCAGCAACTTGTGGCCGTAGTTGTCCACCGAGCGGATGCCGATGTCCTGCATCAGGTCGGGGAAGACCCGCTGCATCATGTGGCGGTTCTCGACCACGTAGGACACGCCGGACGGCACGCGGCCGTTGTCCTCCAGCACGCAGAAGGTGCCGTGGCGGTCGCGGACCAGATCGACGCCCATGATGTGGATGTAGGTGTCGAACGGCACGTCCAGCCCGATCATCTGCGGGCGGAAATTGGCGTTGCCCAGCACCAGATCGGCCGGGATCACACCGTCCTTGATGATCTTCTGGTCGTGGTAGATGTCGTGCAGGAACAGGTTCAGCGCGGTGACGCGCTGGACGATGCCGGCCTCCAGGCTCGCCCATTCCCTGGCCGAGATCACCCGCGGGATCACGTCGAAGGGCAGGATGCGGTCCTCCGCCCCCTGCGCGGCGTAGATCAGGAAGGTGATGCCGAGGTTGTACAGCTCCTTCTCGGCATCCGAAGCCCGGCGGCGCAGGTCCTCGAAGTCGAGCCGGCCGAGCCGTTCCCGGATCGGCCGCGTGTGCTCCGCCGGCTTTCCCGAGGAGCCGAACAGTTCGTCATAGAAGATGCCCGCGTCGTACGACGCCAGGAGGTCGCGCGCCCCAAGCTTTGGCCCAAGCTTTGGCGCTGTCACTCCGTTCACGCTCACCGGCTCCTCCAGATCGAGACGCGGTGCCTGCTGCACCGCGGGAAGTATGGAGCATTCACCTATGCATCAACAGGGCCAATGTGCGGAACGGTTGTGCGGCGTAAGACCAGTTCGCGGGGAGTGGATGAGAAACAGGCAGGCTGCCTGTTTTGTGGGCGGCGGGGATGATGGAATCAGCGCTTCGCGGGGGCGGGAGCCGGGGCTGCCGCAGGTGCCGCCGCCGGAGCGGGCTGGCCGCCGGGTGCCGGGGCCTTGGCCTGGATCTCACGCAGCAGGACCACGCTGATTCGGCGGTTGCGCGGGCTGCCGGGCTGGTCGGGCACCAGCAGGTCGCGGTCGGCGCGGCCGACCACGTCCTGGACGCGGGTCTCCGGGATGCCGCCGGCCAGCAGGGCGCGGCGGGTCGCGTTGGCGCGCTCGGTCGAGAGGTCCCAGTTGTCGCGCCCGGAACCGCCGAACGGTGTGGCGTCGGTGTGGCCGCTGATCGACAGCTTGTTGGGCAGCTTCGACAGCGCCTGCGCCACCTGCATGACCAGCTGCTTGGTCTGCGGGTACATCTGCGCGGAGCCGCCGGGGAACATCGACACCCGGTCCTGGTCGACGATCTGGATGCGCAACCCCTCCGGCGTCTGGTCGATCATCAGGTTCTGCGCCAGCGGCTGCAACTCGGGGATCGACTGGATGGCCTGGCGGATCTCGTTGGCGGTCTGCTGGAACTGCTTGCCCTCGGACTGCTGCTGCTGGAGCTGCGAGGTCGCCTCGCTGATGCGGTCGGCGAAGTCGGACAGCTTTTCGCCCGGCTTCTGGCCGGGGACGCCCAGCTGCTTGGCGAGCTGTTCCAGGCGTTGCTGGTATTCCTGGCGGTTTTCGCTGGGCTTCTGCTCGGCTTGGCCGGGACCGCCCTCGGCACCGCTCATGGGCTCATCGCCGCCGACGCCGGACAGGCTGGGCGTAGAGGGCATTTCCGGGGCGACGGGAGAGCTGGAATTGATCTGCGCGCCGGGGGCGGTCACTGTCTGCCCGCCGAGCATGCCGCCGGAGCCCGACGTCTCGCGGCTGACCGACACCGGGGAGAAGTAGTCGGCGATGCCCTTGCGCTGGTCCGACGTGGTCACGTTGAGCAGCCACAGCAACAGGAAGAACGCCATCATCGCGGTGACGAAGTCGGCGTACGCCACCTTCCACGCACCACCATGGTGGCCGCCGTGGCCACCCTTTTTCTTCTTGATGATGATTGGCTGTTCTGTGCCGGCGGGATTGGCTGCCATCGGTACCGTCGATCATCCAGGCCGGAATGCAACGGCCACAAGGTGCGCGGTCTTCCTTAAGATCCGTTTAACGGAATAGGCGGGAAGAACCGGCTTGCGCCGCGGGGCGGGGTGGTTTAATCCCCGGCGACCACCGTTTTACGGGTCCGAGCCAGGGCTGCCATGACCTTCGATTCCCGCGCCTTCCGCAACGCGCTCGGCTGCTTCGCCACCGGCATCACCGTCGTGACCACGCTGTGCCCGGACGGGCACCATGTGGGCGTGACGGTCAACTCCTTCACGTCGGTGTCGCTGGACCCGCCGCTGGTGCTGTTCAGCCTGGGCCGCGCATCGCAGACCTACGACTTCTTCGTGCAGAGCAAGGCGTTCGCCATCAACGTGCTGGCCGACGATCAGGAGCCGCTGTCCGGCCGCTTCTCCCGCCGCGACCAGCAGGACCGCTGGGAGGGTGTGGGGGTGGAGCGCTGGGACACCGGCGTGCCGATCCTCACCGGCTGCCTTGCGAACATCGAGTGCGACAAGGAGACGGTGTACGACGGCGGCGACCACGCCATCGTGGTGGGCCGCGTCCGCCGCCTGACCTCGCGCGCCGAGGGCAAGCCGCTGCTGTACTTCCGCGGGAATTACGCGGCGATCGGGTGAGCTATTCGGCGGCGGTGCGGGCGGCCTGCCGGTCGTCGTCCCACAAGCCCTGCGCCGAGAACTCCACGTCGCCGGGCCAGCCCAGGGAATAGCCGCGCCAGTCGATCTTCATGGTCATGGTGAAGAGCGTCGGGTCGCCCAGCGGCGCGAACACGCCGCCCTTGGCGATCCACGGCTTGAAATCGGCCACGGAACGGCTGCCGTCGGCCCAGTCGATGAGGACGGTGAAGTCTGGGCGGGGCTCGGCCTTGGCTATGCGAGGGCTCATCGCCTTTACTCCGTGATGCGCTGCGTCTGTTCGGCGCGCCGAACGCGGTGCCAATTATCCATCAAAGCACTACGGTGCCGCGCCGTCCACTCCGCGAGCAGGTGGCGCGTCTGATGCCGCATCTTACCACGGCAGTCGATCACCACCCCATCGGCAATGGATATGCGTGCTTCGAAGTCCGCAGCCAAGACGTGGAAATGCGGCGGTGGATGGTCGTTTGGGTAAAGCACGATGGCCATGCCCGCGATGAATGCAATGGTCGGCATCGCACGAGTGTATGCGAACGCGAAGGCGCTCTCCACAACCTTTACGACACATCCACCATCAGCTCCGTCGGGAAGCCTCCCGCCGCCAGCTTGTCCACGATGGCCTGCACGTGCGTGCGGTCGCGCGTTTCCAGGATGACGTCGATCTCCGCCATCTTCACCGGCACGTCGTGGAACAGGCGCTGGTGGTAGATCTCGACGATGTTGGCGCCTGCTTCGCCCAGGATGTGCGTCGCCTTCGCCAGCGCCCCCGGCGCGTCGGTCAGGCCGATGCGCAGGCGGACGATGCGGCCCTCCAGCACCAGCCCGCGCATGAGCACCTGCGCCAGCAGCCGCGCGTCGATGTTGCCGCCCGAGACGACCAAGCCGACCCGCTTGCCCTGGAACCGCGCCGGCTCGGCCAGCACCGCCGCCAGCGCCGCAGCGCCCGCGCCTTCGGCCACCAGTTTCTGCACGGTGGCCATGCGGAACACCGCAGCCTCCAGCGCCACTTCGGACGCCAGCAGGATGTCGTCCACATGCTGCGCGACCAGCGCCTGCGTCAGCTTGCCGGGCGCCTTGACCGCGATGCCCTCGGCGATGGTGAAGCCGCTGCACGCGATGGCCTCGCCGTGCAGCGCCTGGCGCATGGAGGGGTACATGGCGCACTCGACGCCGATCACCCGGATGTCCGGTTTCACCGCCTTGGCCGCCACCGCCATCCCGGCGATCAGCCCGCCGCCGCCAACCGGCACCACCAGCGTGTCGAGGTCGGGCACCTGCTCCAGGAACTCCAGCGCCGTGGTGCCCTGGCCGGCGATCACCAGCGGGTCGTCGTAGGGGTGGACGAAGACCAGCCCCTCGCGCGCCGCCAGATCGTGGGCGAAGGCCTCGGCGTCGCTGAGCGTCTCGCCCTCCAGCAGAACGCGGGCGCCGAAGCTCTCCGTGCGTTCGACCTTGGTGAACGGCGTGAAGGACGGCATGACGATGGTGGCGCTCACGCCCAGCTTGGCGGCGTGGCAGGCCACCGCCTGCGCGTGGTTGCCGGCCGACATGGCGATCACGCCGGCCCGACGCTCGGCGTCCGACAGCGCCAGCAGCTTGTTCAGGGCGCCGCGTTCCTTGAAGGACCCGGTGTGCTGCTGGTTCTCCAGCTTGAGGAACACCTCGCAGCCGGCCAACTCCGACAGCCGCGGCGCCGCTTCGGCCGGGGTGGTGGCGATGCGGCCGGACAGGCGCGATGCGGCGGCGTGAACGTCCTCGGCTGTGACCTGGGGGGCGGTCACGGTGGTCATGGGGAGCGGCCTCCGAAGCTGGGCTTGAGCGTAAGGATCTGCGCGCCCGCCTTTGCCAGCGCTTCGCGGTCGCCGGCCATGCGCACCGTGCCGCCGTCGCGCCAGCGCTGGACGAAGTCGCCCCAGTGCGGCGACAGCGGGTTCCCGGACTGCCCGGTGGCGATGACGTAGCGCGAGTTGGCGAGGTCGGCGAGGTCGTAGACCGCCCGGTACCCCGCGCCGTGCACGTGCGCGTAGGGGGCTGCCGCGTCGGAAAACCGCGTGGTGCCACGGTTGACGGTGAAGCCGTCGCCGTCCGTCTCCACCGCCAGATTGAACAACCGCCCGACCAGCGGCAGCCGGCTCAACAGCGGGTGGGGCAGGGGAGCGACGTGCTCCGCCCCCCAGCGCCACGCCGCCGGCTTGGGGCCGTGGCGTTGTGACAGCTCGGCCAGCGCGGTGTCCAGCGAGGCCCGCAGCACGTCGGCGCAGGTCTCGGTCTTGGGCGTCGTCACGTTGTCGCACCACGCCGGGCGGGTGGTCAGCGCTTGCCTCACGGTCTGCGTCTGCTGCCAGAACTCGGGGAACAGCGGCCCCAGCTCGTCGGCGAACAGCGCGCGGTTGAGCGCGCGGAACCACGCGTCGAAGATTAGCGGCTCCGGCCGGGTGCGGTCCATGCGGCCGTCCCACGCCTTGAGCAGGCCGACCGCCTCCGCCGCCACGCCGTCAGGCTGGGGCATCGCCAGCATCAGCGGAAGCAGTTCCTTGACCGCGAGCGAGGTGATGTCGAGCTGCTGCGCCGCCACGTCGTCCACGCTGAAGCTGCCGCCGGCCAGCATCTGCTGGATGCGGGCGGCGCGCAGCGGTTCGGGCCAGTGCGCCGCCAGCAGATACGGATAGCCCGGCCCGACCACCGCGTTGTTGGCGTTGACCACTTGGCCCGAGGGCGGGTTGACGGTCTGCGGCAGCGCCTCGAACGGGATGAACCCGGCCCAGTCGTGCTCGCCGTCCCAGCCCGGCACCGGCAGCGTGCCGTCGCCCTTGCGGCGCACCGGGGCGAGGCCCGGCACGATAAAGCCGACGGTTCCGGCGGTGTCGGCGTAGACGACGTTCTGCTGCGGCGTGACGTGCCGCGCCAGCGCCGCGCGCACATCGGCGGCCGAGCGCGCGTGGTTCAGGCGGTAGAGCGCGTCGGCCGAGGTGTCCGGTTCGCGCAGGCCCGCCCAGGCCAACGCCAGCACGTGGCCGTAGGGCGCGCCGTCCATCCCCTCCAGCCCGGAGATCACCGGGCCGTGCCGCGTCTCGCGGACGTTCAGCACCTCGTCCGGCTGGCCGGCGATCTTGATGATTTCGGTGCGGGTGGTGAAGGGCTCGCTGCCCTGCGGGGTCAGGGTGCGGGTTGAATCCTGAGCATCGACGCGCTCGACGAACAAATCCTGCACGTCGCTGTGCGTGTTGGTGAAGCCCCACGCCACGTTGCCGTTCTGGGCCAGCGCGTGGAACGGCATGCCCGGCGCGGTCGCCCCGGAGATCGTGTAATTCGGCGTGACGATGCGCGCCAGATACCACAGCACCGGTGCCTCCAGCCCGAGATGCGGGTCGTTGGCGAGGATCGGCTTGCCGGTCGTCGTGCGGCTGCCGGCCAGCACCCACTCGTTGGACGCCAGATCGAAGCCCAGCGGCGGCGGCAGCGCGGCTTCCGCCTTGTCGAAGCGCAAGCCCTCCAGCCCCGCCGCCAACGTCACCGGCGAGCCGGGCGGGTCGTCCGGGTAGAGGTCGCGGATCTGCTGCGCGCTCAAGCTCTGCGCCAGCCGTGCGCGGGACAGCTCCTCGCGGTAGTTGCCGGCGAGCTGCAAGGCCATCAGCTTGCCCCACACCAGACTGTCGGCGGGTTTCCAAGGCTCCGGCTCGTGGCGCAGCAGTTGGAACTCGATGGGCAGCGCCTCGGCGCGCGTGGCGATGTAGGCGTTCACCCCCTTGGCGTAGGCGTCCAGCGCCTTCTTGGCCTCGGGCGACAGCAGCGCATAGCTTTCCTGGGCATGGCGGTAGAGGCCCAGCGTGCGCGTCAGCCGGTCGAGCCGCAGCGTCCAGTCGCCGAAGCGCGTGCCGAACAGCTCGGCCAGCCGGCCGCTACCCAGGCGCCGCATGCCCTCCATCTGCCACAGCCGGTCCTGCGCGTGCACGTAGCCCAGTGCGGTGTACGCGTCGGTCTCGTTGGCGGCGAAGATGTGCGGCACGGCGTCGGCGTCGCGCAGCACCTCCACCGGGCGGTCCAGGCCGGGCAGGCTGGCGCTGCCGGCATAGCGCGGCTGCTCGCTGCCCAGCCACAGGTACAGGCCGCCGGCGAGCAACGCCGGCACCACGGCTACCACCAGCACGATGACCAGAACTGCTTTCAGGAACCGCCGCATTCCCCCACCCGTCCGCCGCCCGTGCCTCCAAACATAGTGCAGGACGCCGGGCGACACAGCAGATACCGGACCCTGCACCGAAGGATCGTAGATCCCCCGTACGTCCTATGGCGACAGCGGGGCGCAGACCCGATATGGTCATGCAAGCCAGGAGGGATGGACATGCCGAACTACGACGAGAAGGCCTATCGCATCACCCGCAGCAAGGAAGGCCCGACCCTAGCCGAGCAGAAGAGTCAGCTGGCGCGGCTGAAGCAGGATCTGGAGCAGTTCAAGGCCCGGCAGGCCGGTGCGGCCATCATGGGCTCGCTGGTCGAGCGCATCCGCGACCTGGAGGGCTCCATCGCCCGCGCCGACAACGCCCGCGCGCTGGACCGCGAAGCGCGCCAGTCCGGCTCCGACGACGGCCCGCCGCGCAACGAGGTCCGCGCCACGTCGAGCCGCTTCCCGCCAAGGGGAACGCCGGGGCGGTCGACGACCTGACCGAGCGCTGTTTCTGAAACACCCTGCCTTGAGGAGGCTCAGGCCGCCGAAGCGGTGGCTGGGCGTCCTCGGCGCGGGGACGCGACCGTTTGCCGGGAGGTCACCCGGCCTCTGCGAGGTCGGCCGCAACCTTGGTGGGGCGATTCCGCTCGATCCAGGCCCCGAACGCCTTGTCATCGCCCATGATGTGGTCCACGAGCCACGTTTTCAGGAAGTTCGCGAGGAAGCGATACCGCTCGATACTGCCGGTGTCTTGCGCGAGCAGGGCGTGGATGCTGGCGGCGGCGGCGTGGTGCTTGAGCGCGTGCGCGACCAGCCGTGGATAGCCGGCGCAGCGCATGTGCCGCTCCTCCGCGATGAAGTGGACCTCCGCGTAGCTCATAAGATCGACCAGGATGGCCCGCAGCTTGTCACGGCTGGGGTGGTGCTGGCTGAGTGCCTGGAACCGGTCCACCAAGGTGACGAAGGCGCGGTGCTGGTCATCGATCTCGGGGATCCCGATCAGCAGCGCGTCAGACCATTTGATCACAAAGAACCCTTCCAGTCGTCATAGGTGGACCTCGGTGTATTTGCGTGAGCCGCTGACGGGCAGCACTTCCACATCCTGCTTCGCGGTGGACGCCTTCTGTGTCACTGCCCCGGCATTGTAGGTCATGGGTACGTGATGCGTGCTGCACGCCCCGAGCAATCCGGCGCACCATCAGCGCGCCGAGCGCAGTCTTCCGCATCACGTCTTCTCCACCCACACGAGTAGGCAGAATGCCGCACAGGTGAGTCAAGGCGGTGTGACGGCCGTCACTGCGCCCCGCTGCCTTTCCGGCGATGGTTGCTCCTGCAAAGCGCAAAAGGCGCCGCAGCTCCTTCAGGTTTTGGTGTTGGCCATGAGGCCGCCGTCTCGCCGTCAGGTGGGCGGCGGCCTCTTGCGTGTCGGCACAAAAAAGGGGAGCCGAAGCTCCCCTGTCCCGATGCTCCGCCGCCGATCCATCATCCCATGTTGATGATGATCGTCTTCTTGTGGGTGAAGTGCTCCAGCATGGACTCCAGCGTCGCCTCCTTGCCCAACCCCGACGCCTTGACGCCGCCGTAGCTGAGGTTCGGCTGCACCACCAGGTTCTGGTTCACCTGCACGAAACCCGCCTCCAGCCGGTGCGCGGCGTCCATCGCCGTGCGTAGGTCGCGCGTCCAGATCGTCGCGGCCAGACCGTACTCGGTGTCGTTGGCGGCCTGGAGGGCGTCCTCGTAGTCGGTGAACTTGAAGATGCAGGCCACCGGGCCGAAGATCTCCTCTCGCGCCGGGGCGGAATCGCGGGGGATGTCCACCAGCAGAACCGGCTGCACGAACAGGCCCTTGCCCAGCCGCTCGTCGGTCGGCATGGCCGAGCACTTCACCACTTTGGCGCCCGGACTCTCGCCGCCGATCTTGATGTAGTTCAGCACCTTCTCGAACTGCCCGCGGCTGACGATGGCGCCGATGTCGGTGGCCTCGTCCAGCGGGTCGCCCATCTTCATGGCGTCCACCTTGGCCTTCAGCGTCTCGACGAATTTATCGTGCAGGCTCTCGTGCACGAAGATGCGCGAGGACGCCGTGCAGCTCTGGCCCTGGCGGGTGAAGCGCATGCCGGACACCGCCCCCGCGATGGCGAGGTCGAGGTCGGCGTCGCCCATGATGATCATCGGGCTCTTGCCGCCCAGCTCCAGCGTCACCGGGATCAGCTTGTCGGCCGCGGTCTTGTAGACGATCTTGCCGGTCTCCACCGAGCCGGTGAAGGTCACCTTGCCGACCTTCGGGTGCGCCACCAGCGGCGCGCCGCACTCCGGCCCCATGCCCGACAGGATGTTCAGCACGCCGGGGGGGAGCACCTGCTGCATCAGTTGGCAGGCGCGCAGCACCGCGAACGGCGCTTCCTCCGCCGACTTCACCACGACCGCGTTGCCCGCCACCATGGCCGGCGCGATCTTCAGCGCCATCAGCATCAGCGGCACGTTCCACGGGATGATGGCGCCCACCACGCCGATCGGCTCGCGGACCGTCATGGTCAGCATCTTCGGGTTGAAGGGCACCGTCTCGCCCTTCAGCTCGCCGCCCAGGCCGCCGAAGAAGGTGAAGGCATCGGACAGCACGCCGGCCTCGATGCGGGACTCGGTGCGCAGCGCCTTGCCGGTCTCCAGCGTGACGAGGCGGGCGATCTCCTCCTTGTGGGCGTCGAGGATGCGGCCGCACTCGGTCACCAGCTTGCCGCGCTCGCGCGCCGGACGCTTGGCCCACTCCTTCTGCGCCTTGACCGCGGCGGCCACGGCGGCGGCCACGTCGGCCTCGTCGCCGAAGGCGGCCTGGCCGACGGTCTCCTGCGTGGCCGGATTCACCACGTCGAAGCTGCGGCCGGAGCGGGGGGCGACGAGCTGGCCGTCGATCAGCTGCTTGCCCGACAGCTCACGGGCGAGGGCGAAGGGATCGAGCACGGGCGCGATGGTGCTGGACATGGTGGTTTCCTCTTTCCTCCGGTGACCGGCGTCTTTGTTCGTTCATTGACGGTGCGCCGGCCGGCTCGGCGGCGCGGTGCACCTATTCGGCACCGTATGCTTGCCGAGTCGGGCTGGCAAGTCCATTATCCTCCCGCTGCCTCCGGGGAGAATGATGGGTTTCATCCGCAAGTTTCTGGCGACCACGCTGGTGTTCCTGACCGTCCCGCTCTTCTCGGACGCTTGGGGTGCATCGCGCGTGGTGGAGAATGGCGTGGCGGTGGTCCGCGGTGGCGAGAAGGAGGCCAGGGATACGCCGCGCAGTCCTTTCGCCGCCGAGTGCGAAGCCGCCGAATCCGGCGACACGCAGGCCGCCTACAAGCTGGCGCGGCGCTATCTGTTCGGCCTGGGCGTGCCCAAGGACCGGCGCGTCGGCACGGCGTGGCTGCGCGCCGCCGCCAGCCGCGGCCATGCGGAAGCGCAGAAGCTGGTGCGCTACGTGCCCGGCGAGGTGGGCCGCATCCGCCCGTACTGCCGGCCCGGCGCTGCCCCGCTGCGCGGCCCCGTCGCCCCGCCGGAGGAGATCGTGCGGATGGTCAAGGCGATGGCGCCGACGTACGGGCTCGACCCCGATCTGGTGCTGGCGGTGGTCCAGGTGGAGAGTGCCTTCCGCACCAACGCGGTGTCGCCCAAGGAGGCGGCCGGGCTGATGCAGCTCATCCCCGACACCGCGGCGCGCTTCGCCGTGCGCGACGTGTTCGACCCGCAGGAGAATCTGCGTGGCGGCATGAAGTACCTGCGCTGGCTGCTCGCCTATTTCAGCGGGGACGTGACGCTGGCGCTGGCCGGCTACAACGCCGGGGAAGGGGCGGTGGACCGCCACCGCGGCGTACCGCCCTATGAGGAGACGCGCACGTACGTGCAGCTCATCGGCCGCATCTATCCGCGGGCGATGCACCCCTTCGATCCGGCGGCGGCCGATCCCTCGCCGCACATACCGAAGCGGACAGCGGCCTTGCCGCGCTGATACACTGGCGGGAGAAACCTAGGGGAGACGCCCGCATGCCGATGTCCGAACGCAGCTACCTGGGTTTGAGCGCCGTTGGCTTCCACACGGTGGCCTACACGCAATGGGGCCGCGACGACGCGCCACGCACCGTGGTGTGCGTGCATGGGCTGACCCGCAATGGCCGCGACTTCGACCATCTGGCGCTCGATCTGGCGGACGCCGCGCGGGTGGTCTGCCCGGACGTGGTGGGGCGTGGGCGGAGCGACCGGCTTACCAACCCCGACCTGTACGGCTACCCGCAATATCTGGCCGACATGGCGGCGCTGATCGCGCGGCTGGACGTGGAATCGGTGGACTGGGTCGGCACGTCGATGGGCGGGCTGATCGGCATGCTGCTGGCCGCGCAGCCGAAATCGCCGATCCGCCGGCTGGTGATCAACGACATCGGCCCCCTGGTGCCGAAGGCAGGGCTGGAGCGCATCGCCGGCTATGTCGGCAAGGACCCGGTGTTCGACGACATTCGTGGGGTGGAAGCCTATTTGCGCTTCGTGCTGATGGGCTTCGGCCAGCTGTCGGACGAGGAATGGCGGCACATGGCCGAGCACAGCGCGCGTGCGCTGCCGGACGGCCGCTTCGGGCTGGCCTACGATCCGGGGATTGGCAAGGCGTTCACCGCCCAGCCGCTGGACGACGTGAATTTGTGGCCGGTGTGGGACCGGATCACCTGCCCGGTGCTGGTGCTGCGCGGTGCCGATTCGGACCTGCTGCTCAAGGACACCGCCGAGGAGATGGGCCGCCGCGGCCCGAAGGCGCGGGTTGTCGAGGTGCCGCACTGCGCCCACGCCCCGTCGCTGATGACGCCGGAGCAGATCGCCGTCGTGCGCGGATTCCTGCTGGAGGGCTGAGGCGAGGGCAATCCGCCGCATCGGCGGGTTGTACGGAATACGATAGGATGCGCGCGTCGGGGGCAATTCCGCCGCCGGCACTTCGGAGGGTGAAGAGGATGCGCAAGCTGACTCTGACCCTGTGGGTAAAAGTTAGGGCGATGCGGATTGCACTCCACATCGCCCTCGAACTTACCTAGCAGGGCGGGTGGTCGGGGGAAACCCCGATCACCCACCCTCCAATTATAGGGAATCCGCGATGGCTCGGCAAGTCTCCAGCAAGCTTGGCGCGTTCGTCGCCGCCATGCTGGCCGCGCTGGTGGCGGGTGGCGTGCTGGTGTTCGTCTCCGGGCTGTTCCTGGCGCTCGCCGTGGCGATTCCCCTGGGCATCGCCGTGCTGGTGATCGGCGCGCTGCTGTTCGGCGAGGTGCGCGTCATCCGTGGTGACGAGTGAGGGCAGGCGCCGTATAACCGCGGCATGACCGCCGCTCCCTTCGATCCGCACAGCCTGCCGCCCTTGCGCGACGTCATTGCCCGCTTCGGGCTTGGCGCCAAGAGGTCGCTTGGGCAGAACTTCCTTCTCGACCTCAACTTGACGGGACGCATCGCGCGCTCGGCCGGCCTGTCCGCGGGCGTCGGCGTGGTCGAGGTCGGTCCGGGGCCGGGCGGGCTGACCCGCGCGCTGCTTGCCTCGCAGGCCCGCGAGGTGGTGGCGGTGGAGCGTGACACGCGCTTTGCCGAGGCGTTGCAGGACGTGGTGGAGGCGGCGGACGGCCGGCTGCGCATCATCGAGGCCGACGCGCTGGACGTCGATCCGGTGGATCTGACCGCGGCGCCGCGCGCCATCGTCGCCAACCTGCCCTACAACGTGGCGACCCCGCTGCTGATCGGCTGGCTGAAGCGGATCGAGGAGTATGTCAGCCTGACGCTGATGTTCCAGCGGGAGGTCGCCGACCGTCTGGTGGCGCAACCGGGCAGCAAGGCGTACGGCCGGCTGTCGGTGATCACGCAGTGGCAGACCGACGCCCGCGTCCTGTTCAACCTGCCGCCCCAGGCATTCACGCCGCCGCCGAAGGTGGAATCGACCGTCGTCCATCTGACGCCGCGCGCCGCACCCGAACCGGCGGAGTGGGCGGACATGGAGGCGGTGACCGCCGCCGCTTTCGGGCAGCGCCGCAAGATGCTGCGGCAGAGCCTGAAGTCGCTGGGGAATGCGGAAGCGCTGTTGGCTGAAGCCGGGCTCGTGCCGACGGCGCGGGCGGAGGAAATTCCGGTGGCGGGGTTCGCCGCGCTGGCGCGGGCGGTGAGGGCGCAACGAAACCCCTGACGCCTCTCCGAAACCGTCAGGCCCGTCCCCGGATCAAGTCCGGGGACGGGCCTGACGAAAAAAGCAAGAAAGAACAAGCGCTTACAGCGCCGCCTGAACCGCCTGCACGAATTTCGGCAAGCCCACTTGGCGGGTGCGCTTCAGGCGCTCGGCGCGCAGGATGGACTGCACCGAGATCACGCTCTCTTCGACGTCGTTGTTCACGATGACGTAGTCGTATTCGGCCCAGTGGCTGATCTCGTCGGACGCCTTGGCCATGCGCTGGGCGATCACCTCGGCCGAGTCCTGGGCGCGGGTGTGCAGGCGGCGCTCCAGCTCCTCGCCGGACGGCGGCAGGATGAAGACGCTGACCAGATCCGTTCGGGCGTTCTCGCCAAGCTGCTGCGTGCCCTGCCAGTCGATGTCGAACAGCACGTCGCGCCCCGCCGCCAGCGCCTGCTCCACCGTGGATTTCGGCGTGCCGTAGCAGTTGTTGAAGACGCGGGCGTACTCCAGAAGTTCGCCGGCCTCGGCCATGCGCTCGAACTCGGGCATGTCGACGAAATAATAGTCGGTGCCGGGAACCTCGCCGGGGCGCATGGGGCGGGTGGTCACCGACACGGACATGGTGATGCCGGCGTCGCGGTCGAGCAGGCGGCGCGAGATCGTCGTCTTGCCGGCGCCGGACGGCGACGACAGCACCAGCATCAGCCCGCGGCGGCGGATGTCCTTCGGGCTCGGATGATCGGAGGGCAGGGCCATGAAACTCTACTCGATGTTCTGCACCTGCTCGCGCAGCTGCTCGATGGAAGCCTTCAGCGAAAGGCCGATGCGGGTCAGCTCCACGTCCGAGGACTTGGAGCACAGCGTGTTGGCCTCGCGGTTGAATTCCTGACACAGGAAGTCGAAGCGGCGGCCGATGGCGGCGCCCTCGGCCAGCAGATCGCGCGCCGCCTGGATGTGAGCGCGCAGGCGGTCCATCTCCTCGCGCACGTCGCCCTTGGCGATGATCAGCGCCGCCTCCTGGGCCAGCCGGTCCTCGGACAGCGTTGGCACGGCGTCGATGAGTGCCGTGACCTGCGCGCGAAGCTTCTCCTTCAACACCTCGGGCTGCACGGAGGAGCAGGCGGCCGCAGCCTCGGTCAGCCGGGCGATCTCGTCCAGGTGGCCGTTCAGGATGGTCACCAGACGGCCCCCCTCCGACGCGCGGGCCGACGCCAGACGGTCGACCACGGCGGCCAGATCCTTCTTGAGCGACTCGTCCAGGCGCGCGCGCGCCTCGGTCTCGTCCTCCTCGACCGGCTCGATGATGCCGCGCACGGTGAGCAGCGCGTCGAGGCGCGGGGCGGCGGCGCCTTGGCCCTCGATCTCGCGCGACAGTTCCAGCACCTGGGCCAGCAGCTCGCGGTTGATGCGCAGCTGCGAGACGGTCGAGGTGCGCGTCACGCTGAGCGTCAGGTTGACGGTGCCGCGCACCAGCTTCTTGGGGATCTCGGCGCGCGCCTGCGCCTCCAGTTGGTCGAAGCCGGCCGGCATGCGGCAGCGCAGGTCGAGGTTGCGGCCGTTGACGCTCTTGGCCTCCAGCGTCCAGGCATAGCCATCGGCGTGGCCGTCCACGCGGGCGAATCCGGTCATGCTGGCGACGGGGCGGTGGGCGGTCACGGCGGCCTCGGATACAATCTGTGGGCTTGGCGGGAACAACTTATAGCTCGCGTGCTGCGGGCCAACAAGCGGTGAGGCGACATGCACCCCTCCTTCTCCGGCCCCCGGTCAGTCGTTATCACCGGCGCCTCCAGCGGCATCGGCGAGGCGCTGGCCTTGGCCTATGCCGGCCCAGGCATGGCGCTGGGCCTCACCGGGCGCGACGCGTTGCGCCTGGACTCGGTTGCCGACCGCTGCCGGGCGCGCGGCGCATTGGTGGCGGCCGGCGTCGTGGATTCCGCCGACCGCGCCGCCATGGCCGCGTGGTTCGCCGGATTTGACGCGGAGCATCCCGTGGATCTGGTGATCGCCAACGCCGGGATTTCCGCCGGCACCGGCCTGGAGGGCGAGACGGAGGAGCAGGCGCGGCGGATCTTCGCGGTCAACCTCGACGGCGTGCTGAACACGATCTACCCCGCCATCGACTCCATGCGGCGGCGCGGGCGCGGGCAGATCGCTCTGATGGCGTCGCTGGCGGGGTTTCGCGGCGTTCCCGGCGCGCCGGCCTATTGCGCCAGCAAGGCGGCGGTGCGGGTGCTGGGCGAGTCGCTGCGCGGCGAACTGGCCGGGCAGGGGATCGGGGTGTCGGTGATCTGCCCCGGCTTCGTGCGCAGCCGCATGACCGCGCGCAACCCGTTCCCTATGCCCTTCCTGATGGACGCCGATCAGGCGGCCGAGCTGATCCGGCGGGCGTTGGCGCGCAACGTCGGGCGAATCGCCTTTCCGTGGCCGATGGCCGCCATGGTCTGGCTGCTGTCGGCGCTGCCGGCGGGCTGGGTGGACGGAATCGTGGCGCGGATGCCGCGCAAGCCGGCCGACGCCCGCGAATCGGGTACGCGCGCATGAAAACACCCCTTCCTTTGGGGAAGGGGTGTTTTCAAGGACGGCGGTATGCGGACCGGCGGGTCAGGCCTTCCAGTAGGCCCAGACCGACGCGGGCGGCACGTTCTTCCAGGTGAAGCCGATCCGCTTCCCCTTCAGACCCAGCTCCTTCAGATTGAGGGGCGAGTGGATCATGTAGGTGTACAGCAGGAACCGGCGGCCTTCCGGCATGACGCTGAAGGTGGCCTCGACGATCTCGCGCTGCGTGTTCATCGGCAGCATCGCCATCGGGATGCCGATCACCACCGTGCCGACCTTGCCGACGAGGTCCGGGCCGAGCGTCTCGGCCACCTTGCGGCAATCGGTGTTGATGACGTTCACGTCCGGGTAGACGCCGTGCACATAGCGGGCGAGGTGCGGGTCGATCTCGAAGGAATAGATCCGCTCGCTCGGGATGCCGCCTTCCAGCAGTGCCCGGGTGATGGCGCCGGTGCCGGCGCCGAACTCGGCAATCACCTCATCGGGGCCGCAGACCAGATTTTCGCGCATCAGCTTGCGCAGGCCGGGGCCGGACGGAGTCACCGATCCCATCGACATTGGGTTGGCCATCCACCGCTGAAAGAAGACCCACGCCGGGTGCGGCGTCTTGGAGGTCTTGGCTTTCTCGGCGACGGAAAATTCCGTTGGAGTCATGATCGGCCTTTCGCCGGTGGTTATTGCCTGATGCCCCCGGTAACACAAACACGCGCCCGGGGGTCCCGAACCATGGTTCCCTGAATTCGTTATCCAACAAAAGGGCAGTCGCTGCAACCCGCTGGACGACCGCCGTCAGGGTGTAGGCTGATTTGCGAGGAGCTCATGCCCCGCATACGACAGGCCGGACACCAGCATGACGGCCGCCACCACCGCGCCGACGCCCAGCAGAAGCCCGACGCCGACCGCGCCGCCGTCGCGCTCGATCAGGCCCAACGAGATCAGCACCAGCGCGAATCCGGGCAGCCAGCCCATCAGCGGCACCGGCACGATGCAGATGGAGATCAGCACGAACACCAGCAGGCCGAACCAGCGCTCCTTGTCCACTTCGGCGAGCCGGCGCTGGCGCGGCTTCAGCATCGCCTCGATCCACACCAGCCGCGGCATCACCGCGTCGAGCATGCGCGCCGCCGTCGCCTGCGACACCGAGCGCGTCAGCAGCCACCCCGGCAACACCGCGTCGCGCTTGCCGAACAGCAGGCGCAGCGAGAACAGCATCAGCGGCAGGTCGCACAGCACCGAAACGCCCAGCGGCACCGGCGCGATGGTCGGCAGCGCCAGCGCCAGCAGCACCGTGCCCAGCGAGCGGTCGCCGAGCGCCGCGATCAGGTGGGCGAGGGTCACCCGGCCGGCGGGCAGATCGGCGCGGAATCCGGCCAGCACGTCAGAGGTGCGCTGCGGTTCGCCCTCGGCGCCGCACAGGTCCGGGCAGTCCTCGTCCAGCTCTGCGCTCATGCGGCGATGCCCGCCTCGGCCGCCGCCGCCTCGTAGACTTCCAGCGCCTCCAGCCAGACCTCTTCGGCCGCCGCCAGCTTCTTCTCCACCGCGCCCAGGTCGATCTGCAACTTGCGCAGCGGTTCGCTCGGCCCTTCGTAGAGCTTCGGGTTGGCCAGCTTGGCCTCGATCTTCGCCTTTTCCGTGCTCAGCTTGGTCACCGCCGTCTCGGCGTCTGTGGCCTTCTTCTTGAGCGGCGCCAGCGCCACGCGCGCTTCGGCCGAGGCGCGGCGCTGGTCCTTGCGGCTGGGGCCGGTGTCTCCCCTGGCCTCCGACCGCTCGGCCCGCGAGCGGTCGAGCAGCATCCGCCGGTAGTCGTCCATGTCGCCGTCGAAGGCCCGACAGGTGCCGTCCGCCACCAACCACAGCCGGTCGGCGGTCAGCTCGATCAGGTGCGGGTCGTGGCTGATCAGGATGACCGCGCCCTCGAAGCCGTTGATCGCCTGGATCAGCGCCTCGCGGCTGTCGAGGTCCAGGTGGTTGGTCGGCTCGTCCAGCATCAGGATGTGCGGCGCCTCGCGGCTCATCATGGCGAACAGCAGCCGCGCCTTCTCGCCGCCCGACAGGCTGGAGATCTTGGTTTCCGCCTTCGCCTGCGGGAAGCCGAAGCGGCCGAGGTGGGCGCGCACCTTCTCCTCCAGCACCAGCGGCATGACGCGCTGCATCTGCTGCACGGGCGTCAGTGACAGGTCCAGCTCCTCCGCCTGATGCTGGGCGAAATAGCCGATCTTGAGCTTGCCCGGCCGCCGCATCTCGCCGTGCATGGCCTGGAGCCGGCCGGCCAGCAGCTTGACCAGCGTCGATTTGCCGTTGCCGTTGGCGCCCAGCAGCGCGATGCGGTCGTCCATGTCGATGCGCAGATCGACGCGCTTGAGGATCGCCTTGTCGCCATAGCCGACGGTGACGTTCTCCAGCGCGATCAGCGGCGGCGACAGGCCCTCGGGCTGCGGGAAGTCGAAGCTGACGCGCTCATCCACGGCGATCTCGACGACCGTGTCCATGCGCTCCAGCATCTTGATCCGGCTCTGCGCCTGACGGGCCTTGTTGGCCTTGTAGCGGAAGCGGTCGATGTAGGACTGGACGTGTTTGCGCGCTGCCTCGGTCTTGGCGTTCTGCGACTGCAAGCGCTCGATGTTGGCGCGCCGGGTGGCGATGAAGCGGTCGTAGTTGCCGCTGTAGGTCACCAGCTTGCCCTGGTCCACGTGGATCGTCGTGGTCGGCACCGAGTTCAGCAGGTCGCGGTCGTGGCTGACCAGCAGAATGGTGTGCGGGTAGTTCTTGAGATAGTTCTCCAGCCAGATCGTTGCTTCGAGATCCAGGTGGTTGGTCGGCTCGTCGAGCAGCAGCAGGTCCGGCCGGGCGAACAGCACGCCGGCCAGCGCCACGCGCATGCGCCAGCCGCCGGAGAAGTCCGAGCAGGGCCGAAGCTGCTGGTCGGAATCGAAGCCCAGGCCGGAGAGGATCTGCGCCGCGCGCGCCGGGGCGGAGTGCGCCTCGATGTCGGCCAGCCGGGTGTGCACCTCGGCGATGCGGTTCGGGTCGTGCGCGGTTTCGGCCTCGGCCAGCAGCGCGGTGCGCTCGGTGTCGGCGGCCAGCACGGTGTCGATCAGGCTGGTGGCGCCGGCCGGCACCTCCTGCGCCACCATGCCCATACGCATGCCGGTGGGCAGCGTGAGGCTGCCGCCATCGGCGTGCAGCGTGCCGGCGATGAGCTTGAGAAGCGTGCTCTTGCCGCAACCGTTGCGGCCGACGAGGGCGACGCGGTGCCCCCTCGGCACGACCGCGGTCGCCTGGTCGAACAGCACGCGGCCGCCGTAGCGGAACGTCAGGTCATTGATATGAAGCATGTCGCTGCGGGATGTAGCACGAGACGGCCTCGGTTTGAAGTGATCGGGTGGGTATCCGGTTGCCGAGCGTCCCGCGCGCCGCTATAACGCCGCGCAACAGGTGCCCCCGGCCGGGGAGCGCCGGAGAGAAGATTTTACCCAGGAGCACCACCGCCATGGCCCTCGAGCGCACCCTGTCGATCATCAAGCCCGACGCGACCCGCCGCAACCTGACCGGCAAGATCAACGCCCGCTTCGAAGACGGCGGCCTGCGCATCGTCGCGCAGAAGCGCTTCCAGCTCAGCCAGGCCCAGGCCGAGGAGTTCTACGGCGTGCACCGCGAGCGTCCGTTCTTCAACGACCTCGTGAAGTTCATGATCTCCGGTCCGGTGGTCCTCCAGGTTCTGGAAGGCGAGAACGCCATCGCCCGCAACCGCGAGATCATGGGCGCCACCAACCCGGCGAACGCCGCCGAGGGCACCATCCGCAAGGACTTCGCCGAGTCGATCGAGGCGAATTCGGTGCACGGCTCGGACGCTCCGGAAACCGCTGCCCAGGAGATCGCGTTCTTCTTCAGCGGCCTGGAGCTGGTCGGCTGATTTCAGCCTGACGGGTTTTTGCCGACATGGAAAAGGCCGCCCTTCGGAGCGGCCTTTTTTGTGTTCGGATGGCGTCCTGGTCGGACTTTCCCTTTTCGTCATGCCCGGGCCCAGACCCGGGCATCCACGGCGACTCTGGTGCGTGGCGGCATTGGCGTGGAGACCGGGGCAAGCTCGGTCATGACTAAAATGTGGGAAGAACAGTCGCTTACAGCAGAAAGATCGCCATTAGGATGAGGATCGCGGCAGCGGCTCCCACAGCGTATTTCATGAACTGGGTGAACGATTCCCAACCGCGCGCGTGCTCGCGCACCAGTTCGTCGCTGACAAAGCGGTCGTGACCTTCGGCGATGGCCATGGCTACCCCTCCTCGAAGCTTTCTCGGGGAATTGGTGGCCGGAGGCCGCGCCGGCAAGTCCGCCTTACGGTGTGGGGTTGAGAAGCACCGTCGCCGCGTCGGGCGCGTGCCCCTCGATGTGCACGCGCTCATCCGACACGCGCACCCGGCCCTCGGCGATCAGTCGTACAGCGAGCGGGTAGATGCGGTGCTCCTGGGCCAGCACGCGGTCGGCCAGGCTGTGCGAGTCGTCGTCCGCCAGCACCGGCACCGCGGCCTGCACGACGATCGGGCCGACGTCCATCTCCGGCCGCACGTAGTGCACGGTGCAGCCGTGCACGCGCACCCCGGCCTCCAGCGCCCGCTCGTGCGTGTCCAGCCCCTTGAAGGACGGCAGCAGCGACGGATGGATGTTGATCAGCCGATCATGCCAAGCCTGAACGAACCACGGCGACAGGATGCGCATGAAGCCGGCGAGGCACACCAGCTCGACCCCGGCCGCGCGCAGCGTGGCGTCCATCGCCGCCTCGAACGCCGGCTTGTCGCCAGGGAAATCGCGGTGGTTGACCACCGCGGTTCCGATGCCGGATTTCGCTGCCCGTTCAAGGCCGTACGCGTCGGCCTTGTTAGAGAGGACGAGCGCGATCTCCGCGGGGAAGGCGGGGTCCTCCGCCGCGTCGATCAGCGCTTGCAGGTTGCTGCCGCGCCCCGAAATCAGGACGCCGAGCTTCAGGCGCGCCATGCGTTCTCCGTCCCGGCGACCGTCACGCGCTCACCGTCCGTCACCGGCCCGATGGTGCCGACGCGGTACACGGTCTCGCCGTGTTCGCGCAGCAGGCGCGCGGCCTCGTCCGCTTTTTCCGGCGGGCAGACCACGACCATGCCGAGGCCGCAGTTGAAGGTGCGCGCCAGATCGGTGTGGCTCAAGGCCCCGGTCCTGGCGAGCCAGCCGAACACCGGCAGCAGCGGCCACTGCGTGGCGTCCAGCGTCACGCCCAGGCCGGCGGGCAGCACGCGCGGGATGTTCTCGATCAGGCCGCCGCCGGTGATATGGGCCAGCGCCCGCACCGTTCCGGCGCGCACCGCGGCGAGCGTGCTCTTCACATAGATGCGCGTCGGCGTCAGCAGCGCTTCGCCCAGGCTCGTCGCCGAGTCCCAGGGGGCCTTATCGGCGTAGCTCAGTCCGGACTGCTCGACCAGACGCCGCACCAGCGAAAAGCCGTTGGAGTGCACGCCCGACGAGGCGAGGCCCAGCACCACGTCGCCAGCCTGCACGCCGGCCCCGGTCAGCGCTTGATCGCGCTCGACGGCGCCGACCGAGAAGCCCGCCAGATCGTAGTCGCCCTTGGCGTACATGCCCGGCATCTCGGCCGTTTCGCCGCCGACCAGCGCGCAGCCGGCCTGCCGGCAGCCCTCGGCGATGCCGGCGACGATGGCGCGTCCGGCCTCCACCTCCAGCTTGCCGGTGGCGAAATAGTCGAGGAACAGCAACGGCTCGGCGCCCTGCACCACGAGGTCGTTGACGCACATGGCGACGAGGTCGATGCCGACCGTGTCATGCCGGCCGCTGTCGATGGCGACCTTCAGCTTGGTGCCGACGCCGTCGGTGGTGGCGACCAGCAACGGGTCGCGATAGCCGGCGGCCTTCAGGTCGAACAGCGCGCCGAAGCCGCCGAGTCCGGCGTCCGAACCCGCGCGTGCGGTGGAACGTGCCAGCGGCTTGATGGCTTCAACCAGGGCGTTGCCGGCGTCGATGTCCACGCCTGCCTGCTTGTAGGCGTCGGACGTGTTTTTTGCGGGGGTCGTGATGGTATCCTCGCTTGGGCTGGGCTATATACCGGGCCAACGGAACGGGCCGAACATACTCGAATCGGAAGGCATTGCAATGCTCCACCGCCGCTGGCTGCTTTGCGCGGGATTCGCCGCACTCCTCGCCGTCCTGGCCGTGCTGGGGGCCGCGCTGTCGGCCCCGGCCATCGCCCAGGTGGCGCCCGCGGCGCAGGCCGACGCTTTCACCGTGTCCGGCGTGAAGGTCGACATCAACGCGTCGAACCCCAACACGGCGCGCGATCAGGCCATCGCCCAGGCGCAGCGCAGCGCATGGGAAACGCTTTACCAGCGCCTCGTGCCCGGCGGGCGCGCCGCGCCGCGGCTTTCCGAGACCGACCTCGCCCGGCTGGTGCAGGGCTTCGAGATCGACGACGAGAAGGTGTCGGCCTCGCGCTACGTCGGCTCGCTGACCGTGCGCTTCCGCCCGCAGGCGGTGCGCGAGCAGTTGGGCGGGGCGGGCGCCTCCTACGTCGAGCCGCCGAGCCAGCCCCTCGTCGTGCTGCCGGTCACCGTGGTCGACGGCAAGCCGATCCTGTGGGAGGACCGCACGCGCTGGCGCGAGGCGTGGGAAGCGCGCGAGCGCGGCAGTTCGCTGGTGCCGCTGGTGGTGCCGGAGGGCGAGATGGACGACATCCAGGCCATCGGCGCCGACGACGCAGTGAACGGCAAGGCCGACGCGCTGGCCACCATCGCCCGGCGCTACAGCGCCAACGGCGTCATCGTCGCGCGCACCGAGCTGACGGCGTCCGGCGAGCCCAATCCGGGCCAGCCCCTGGCGGTTGAGGTGACGCGCTACGGGCTGGACGGCACGCGCGGACAGCCGCAGACGATCACCGTCCGCCCGGACGCCAGCGACCGGCCCGCCGATGTGCTGGCCCGCGCGGTGAGCTTCGTCTCGGCGGCGTTGGACGAGGCGTGGAAGCGCGACAACACGGCGGTCACCGGCGGCGAACAGAGCGTCGCCGTGGCCGTTCCCATC
This sequence comes from Azospirillum terrae, assembly GCF_053470425.1. NCBI lineage: Bacteria > Pseudomonadati > Pseudomonadota > Alphaproteobacteria > Rhodospirillales > Azospirillaceae > Azospirillum > Azospirillum terrae. Next base: position 40,723 of record NZ_JBPXMR010000001.1, read on the forward strand.
GGCCGTCTGGAGGACTGGATCGAGACCCGCAAGCGGCTGGCGACCGTGCAGGCGGTCAGCCGCGTCGATCTGCTGGCGCTGAGCCGGGTCGAAGCGCTGGTCGCGCTGACCTACCGCGGTGACGTCGAGCGCCTGCGCCAGATGCTGGCGCGCAGCGACCTCGGGCTGACCCCTTCGGCGCCGCGCATGGATTCGGGCATCACACCAGCCCCGGCGCTGGAGCTGCGGGCGTTGCCCAAGGGGGCCGGTGCCACCCAGGCGGCGGCTCCGCTGCCGGCCGCGCCGATTCCCGCTCCCTCGGCACCGGCCTATGGCGGGGTGCCGCCGGCCGGCGAGCCGGGTGTCGTCATGGGCGCGCCGCCGCGCACGCTCGGGACGGTTCCGGCACGTCCGGCGCCGGGCCTCGGTTATTGATCCAGACCGTGCGAGACAACGGGAGGGGACGCGCGTGAGCATCCCCAACACCATCAGCCTGTGCCGGCTGCTGAGCGCGCCGCTGGCCGTCTACCTGATCCTGTCCGGGCAACTGGGCTGGGCGTTCTGGCTGTTCATGGCGGCCGGCGCGTCGGACGCGCTGGACGGCGCCATCGCGCGCATGTTCCGCGCCCGCACGGCGCTGGGCGCCTACCTCGACCCCATCGCCGACAAGGTGCTGCTGGTCAGCGTCTACGTGGCGCTGGGCTATGTCGGGCAGTTGCCGCTGTGGCTGGTCATCCTGGTGGTGTTCCGCGATTGTATGATCGTCGGCGGCGTCATGCTGCTCTACACGCTGAAGGAGTCGCTGGCGATGCAGCCCTTGGGCATCAGCAAGCTCAACACCGCGGTGCAACTGGTGCTGCCGGTGGCGGTGCTGGCGCCGCACGGGCTCGACTTCGCCCCGCCGGTCTTCTACGGCTATGACCTCGTGACGCTGATGGTGTGGCTGTGCGCCTTCACCACGGCGGCGTCGGGGCTGGCCTACATCGGGCGCGGCGGCATCCTGTTCAACCGCACCGGGGGGCTGCGGTGAGCCAGCCCCGCCACCTCCGTTTCTGGCTGATCGGGCTCGTGCTGTTCGTAGCTGCGCTGTGGCTGCTGGCCGGCATGCTGCTGCCGTTCGTGGTCGGGCTGGCCATCGCCTATTTCCTCGACCCCATGGTCGATCGCACCGAGCGGATGGGCCTGCCGCGCTGGGCCGGCGTGGTGCTGGTGCTGTTGGCCTTCCTGCTGGTGGTGGTCAGCGTCGCGCTGCTGCTGCTGCCGCTCGTGCAGGGGCAGGCGAGTCTGCTGATCGACACGCTGCCGCACTACGCCCAGGTGGTGCGCGAGCGGGTGCTGCCGGCGCTCGACCGGCTGGTGCACCGCCTGTCGCCGGAGGACGTGGAGCGCCTGCGCGGCGCCGCCGGCCAGTACGCGGGCGAGGCGGTGGGCTGGATCGGCCGGGTGCTGCGCGGCATCCTGTCGGGCGGGCTGGCGCTGTTCGACGTGTTCTCGGTGCTGTTCATCACGCCGGTGGTCGCCTTCTACCTGCTGCGCGACTGGGACAAGCTGGTGGCCGCGGTGGACGGCTGGGCGCCGCGCCAGCATCTGGACACCATCCGCACCCAGGCCCGCGAGGTGGATCGCACGCTGGCCGGATTCGTGCGCGGGCAAGCTCTGGTGTGTCTGGTGCTGGGGGTGTTCTACGCGGTGGGGCTGTCGGCGGCGGGGCTGAATTTCGGGCTGGTGGTCGGGCTGCTGGCGGGCGTGCTGTCGTTCATTCCCTTCGTCGGCACGCTGTTCGGCTTCGTCACCTCGACGGGGCTGGCGCTTTTGCAATTCGACGATCTGTGGCGGGTCGGGCTGGTGGTGGCGATCTTCGTCATCGGCCAGATGATCGAGGGCAACGTGCTGACGCCCAAGCTGGTCGGCGACAAGGTTGGGCTGCACCCGGTGTGGGTGATGTTCGCCCTTCTGGCCGGCGGCAGCCTGTTCGGCTTCGTCGGCGTGCTGCTGGCGGTGCCCGTGGCGGCGGTGATCGGCGTGCTGACCCGATTCGCGCTCGGCCGCTACCTCGCCAGCGACTATTACAACGGCGCGGTGGATAGCCCATGAGCGCCCCCGCGCAGCAACTTCCCCTCGACCTGGGCTTCCGCCCGGCCATGGGCGGCGAGGACTTCCTGGTGGCGCCCAGCAACGCCGACGCCGTGGCGTGGCTCGACCGCTGGCCGGCGTGGCCGGCTCCGGCGCTGACCGTCTGGGGGCCGCCGGGCTGCGGCAAGACGCACCTCGGCCAGGTCTGGCGCGCGCGGAGCCGGGCGCCACAGATCCTCGGCTCGGCGCTGGAGACCGCCGACCTGCCGGCGCTGATCGGTGCCACGCACGCCGTGGTCGTGGACGACGCCGAGGCGGTCGCCGGCAAGCCGGGACGGGAGCAGGCGCTGTTCCACCTCTACAACCTCGCCCGCGACGCGGGCGGGCACCTGCTGCTGCTGGCGCGCAAGGCGCCGTCGCGCTGGCGGGTGAAGCTGCCGGACCTGCGTTCGCGCATCAAGGGCGCACCGGCCGTCGGGGTGGACGCGCCGGACGAGGCGCTGCTGGCTGCGGTGCTGGTCAAGCTGTTCTCCGACCGCCAGCTGATCCCCAGCCAGGAGGTGATCGGCTACCTGCTGACGCGGATGGAGCGCTCGCTGGACGCGGCGCGCCGGGTGGTGGCGGCGGTGGACCGGGCGTCGCTCGCCAAGCAGCGGCCGGTGACCGTGCCGCTGGTGCGCGGGGTGCTGGCGGAGATGGAGGCGGGGGCGTCGTGACAGTGCAACCGGTGCGTATCCTACTGGCCGACGATTCGCGGACCATGCGCGCGCTGATCCGTGCCAGCTTCCCCAAGAACGCCTACCGTGCCGAGTTCGTCGAGGCGGAAGATGGCGGCGAGGCCATCGCTGCCTACCGGGAGCGGCGCTGCGACATCGCCCTGCTCGACGTCGCCATGCCGGTGGTGGACGGGCTGGGGGTGCTCCAGGCGATCCGCGGCTACGACCGCGACGCCTTCGTGGTGATAGTTTCGGGCAGCGAGGACCCGGCGATCAAGGCGTCGGCGACGGCGCTGGGCGCCGTGGACTTCGTCACCAAGCCGATCACCCAGGAGGCCATGCAGCGAATCGCCGATTCCTACCGGGCGCGGACCAGACGGCCGGTGTCGGTGCTTGCCGCCGACGATTCGCCGACCATGCTGGCGATGCTCAAGCGCGGTCTGGAGATCCTTGGCACACCGCACCGGATGGTGACTGCCAAGGACGGCCAGGAGGCGGGAGGCGTCTTCGGGCGCAGCTATTTCGACATCGTCTTTCTGGACGTGCACATGCCCGCCATCAACGGCCTGGATCTGCTGCGCGAGATCAAGAGCCGGCGCAAGAACGCCTACGTCGTCATGTGCACCGCCGACGCCACGCCGGACGCCGTGCGGCAGGCCAAGACGCACGGGGCCGACGACTATCTGCTGAAGCCCGTCGACCCCGTCCAGTTCAAGAAGGTCTGGTCGCGCTTCAAGGTGATGGCCGGGCAGGAATTCCTGGGCTGAAGGCATGGGCGCCGCCCGACATCGGCGCCTACGTGTTCCAGAACACCGCCGTCCCACGGAACGCATCCAGCCGGTCCGGTAGGGCCTTGGCCCGTTGGTCGGCGCGCCGCTTCAGAGGGTTCGCCGCCTTGGCGTTGCGCGCCGCGTCCAGCGTCTCCAGCAACGCCTCCAACGACGCTCCATACGGCCGCACCGTTGCGGGCAGGTAGAGGCCGCGGAAGAACTCCACCGCCGTGCGCAGCGTGCGCAGGCGGCGGCGCAGGCGTTTGGGACGGTCGAGATCCGCCTTGCGCGCCTTGGCGTGCAGCGCCGCCAGCCACGGGCCGGCGAGGTCCGCCATCGGTCGGTCGAGCAACGCCCGTCCTGCCGTGTCGGCGTCGGCGTGCCAGTGCCCTTCCTCCAGCCAGACGCCCAACGCCAGGATCAGCGCCGTGCAGCGCGGCTCGCGCAACGCCGCGTCGGCCTGCTCGGCGGGGGACCGCAGCCGTTTGGACAGCCGGCGGATCTCACGGTCCAGGTGCTTCGTCTCGACTGAGGCGATCACCGGACCGAACAGCGCCAGCGCGGTGCGTAGGCGGCGCAAGGCAACGCGGATCTGGTGCAGCCCCTCGGCGTCGCCCCCGGCCAGGACGCAGGGCTCGTTCGCCAGCAATTGGCGCAACCCCTGCCGCATGACATGGCGGAACGCCTCGGCCACCGTGCTGAGCGGCGACAGGGCCGGCGGCTCGGTCAGCACCGGCATCGGCGGTCGGCCGCTGACGAGGCGGTAGCCCAACTCGGCCTTGCTCTCGATGCCGATGCGCAGCGGTACGACGCGGTGGATTTCCTGCGCCAGGGCGAACAGCCGGCCGATGCGGCCGGATTTCAGCTCCAGTTCGATCTCGCTGATCCGCTCGTCGCTGCGGCCGGCGGCGACGGTGCCGTCGTCGATGGCCACCTCGACGCTGGTCTGCGCGTCCAGGCGGACCAGCACGGCGGTGCGGGTGAAGTCGGTGGCGAAGATCGGCATCAGGTCGCCGCGCGCGTCCAGCGGCACCAGCGCGCCGGCGCCCTCGGTGTCGAGACGCTCGAAGTCCGGCGCGTCGCCTTCGACCGGCCATTCCCATTCGCGCCGCACGGCGACCGCGGCGGCGTCGCCCTGCGGGTCGGCCTGCACGGTCTTCAGCCCCTGCACCCGCCGCGCCCCGTCGTGGCGCAGGCGAAGCGCGATGCCGCGGGCGAATAGCCGCAGGTCGGGCGTGTCGAAATACACCGTGCGCAGCCGGCCGCTCACCGTTTCCCCTTCCGCCCGCGCCCTCAGGGCCGGCAGCGCCGCGAGCCGGGCGAGGTCGTCGGGGTGGACGTGGAGTTTCAGCTCCACCTCATGGGCCATGGCGCTGGCCGGGGATGCGGGAAGCGGGGCGGTGGCCAATGCTGGGGAAACCTCAGGTGCCGGGACGGGTGGCCTTGGAATACCCCAAGGTAGCCGATCACACCAGCGCGCGTGGCCGCACGTACTCCAACAGGGTGCCGATGCCGGGCTCCACGTCGCGCCAATGGTCCACCGGGAAGGTCAGGATGGCGCAGGCGCCGGTGGAAAATTTCTCGGCGACGGCCCGCAACGCCGCCGCATCGCCGCGACCGGCCAGATGTTGGGCGAGGTGGTGCATGTCCGGGTTGTGGCCGACCATCATCAGTGTCCCCACCGAATCGGGCGCGGCGCGCAATCGGCCCAGAAGCGCCGGGGCGCCGACCAGATACAGCCCCCGGTCGTGCTCAACCGGCACGCCGCGGCCCAGCTCGTTCAGCACCAACGCCAGCGTTTCCGCCGCCCGGCGCGCGGTCGAGCAGAGGATGAGATCCGGGTGAATGCCCTGCTGCTTAAGGTGGCGGCCGACCCGCCCGGCCGCTTCCACGCCGCGCGACGTCAGCGGGCGGTCGTGGTCGGGCAGCGACGGATTGTCCCACCCGGACTTGGCGTGGCGCATCAGGCACAGCGTCTTCATGGTGCGGGCACTCCGGGTAGGGGGTTTTCGCTGGACAAGGCTGCCGTTTCGCCAAATCGTAACCTAGATGGTTTAGGCTGTACGCCTATTTCCGTCCCGTCCCCTCCAGGATCTTAGCGAGGCCACCGTGTCCGACGTCCAGCAGATCGACGAAATCCAGATTGAGCAGGACTCGCCCGAGCGCTTCATAAACCGCGAGCTGTCGTGGCTGGCCTTCAACCAGCGCGTCCTGGAGGAGGCGTCCAACCCCACCCACCCGCTGCTGGAGCGGCTGCGCTTCCTGTCGATCTCGGCCAGCAACCTTGACGAGTTCTACATGGTGCGCGTGGCCGGCCTGAAGGGGCAGGTGGCGGCTGGCGTCAAGCAGCCCAGCCCGGAGAACCTGACCCCGGCCCAGCAGCTCGCCGCCGTCAACCAGCGCATCATCGAGCTGATGCGCGAGCAGCAGGGGGCGTGGCGCCACCTCAACAAGGAGTTGCGCGAGAACGGCATCACGGTGGTCGAGCCCGAGGAGCTGTCGGACGGCGAGCGCGCGTGGCTGGAGGGCAAGTTCCTCGACGACATCTTCCCGATCCTGACGCCCATCGCGGTGGACCCGGCGCACCCGTTCCCGTTCATCCCGAACCTCGGCTTTTCTCTGGGGCTGCAGCTGAACGATCTGGTCAAGGGCACGCACCTGGATGCGCTGGTGCCGCTGCCGGCGCAGCTTGACCGCTTCATCCGGCTGCCGGGCTCGGACATCCGTTTCATTCAGCTGGAGAAGGTGGTGCTCACCTTCATCGACCAGCTGTTCCCTCCGTTCCAGGTCAAGGCGCACGGCGTCTTCCGCATCCTGCGCGACAGCGAAATGGAAATCGAGGAAGAGGCGGAAGATCTGGTCCGCACCTTCGAATCCGCGCTGAAGCGCCGCCGCCGCGGCAGCGTGATCCGGCTCGCCGTAGACGCCGGCATGGCCGCGGACCTGCGTGAGTTCCTGCGCGCCGAGCTGGGCGTGTCCAACGACGACGTGTTCGTGCTGGACGGGCTGATCGGGCTGGTGGACACCAAGCAGCTCATCGTTGACGAGCGGCCGGACCTTGTTTTCCGCCCGTTCAACGCCCGCTTCCCCGAGCGCATCCGCGATTTCGGCGGCGACTGCTTCGCCGCCATCCGCCACAAGGACATCGTCGTCCATCACCCGTACGAGAGCTTCGAGGTGGTGGTGCAGTTTGTCCGTCAGGCGGCGCGCGACCCGCAGGTGGTGGCGATCAAGCAGACGCTGTACCGCACGTCCAAGGATTCACCCATCGTCGCCGCGCTGATCGAGGCGGCGGAGGCTGGCAAGTCGGTGACCGCGCTGGTCGAACTGAAGGCCCGATTCGACGAGGAGGCCAACATCCGCTGGGCGCGCGATCTGGAACGCGCGGGCGCCCAGGTGGTTTACGGCTTCGTGGACCTGAAGACGCACGCCAAGACCTCGCTGGTGGTGCGGCGCGAGAACAAAGCGCTGCGCAGCTACGTGCACTTCGGGACCGGCAACTACCATCCGATCACGGCCAAAGTGTACACCGACCAGTCCTTCTTCACCTGCGACCCGGCGCTGTGCCACGACGCGGCGGTCATGTTCAACTTCATGACCGGCTACGCCACGCCCAAGCACCTGGAAAAGATCGCCATCGCGCCGATCACGCTGCGCCCGCGGCTGGTCGAGCTGATCAACGCCGAAATCGCCAACGCGCGGGCCAAAAAGCCGGCGCACATCTGGGTGAAGCTCAACTCGCTGGTCGACCCGGAGATCATCGACAAGCTGTATCAGGCGTCCCAGGCCGGCGTGCAGGTGGACATGGTGATCCGCGGCATCTGCTGCCTGCGGCCGGGCATCAAGGGCCTGTCGGAGAACATTCGCGTGCGCTCCATCGTCGGGCGCTTCCTGGAGCACGGGCGCGTCGTATGTTTCGGCAACGGCCACGCGCTGCCCAGCCCGCACGCCAAGATCTTCATTTCCTCGGCCGACTGGATGCCGCGCAACCTCGACCGCCGCATCGAGACTCTGGTCCCCATCGAGAACCCCACCGTGCACGAGCAGGTGCTCGACCAGATCATGGTCGCCAACTTCAAGGACGAGACGAACAGCTGGCTGCTCGGCCCCGACGGCGTCTATAACCGCATCAAGGCAGGGCCGGACGCCTTCAGCGCTCACACGTACTTCATGACCAACCCCAGCCTGTCCGGCCGCGGGTCGGCGCTGAACAGCAAGCGCACGCCGCCGCGCCTCAAACTGAAGACGGTGTCCTGACATGCCTGCGGAACAGGCTGAAGACCGGCGGACGCTCACCCGTCCCGAGACCATCGCCGTCATCGACATCGGGTCGAACTCGATCCGTCTGGTCGTCTATGACGGGCTGAAGCGCTCGCCGATGCCGATCTTCAACGAGAAGGTGCTGTGCGGCCTGGGCCGCGGCGTCGAGAAAAGCGGCCGGCTGAACCCCGAGGGCGTACGCGCCGCGCTGGATCACTTGCCGCGCTTCCGGCAGATCGCGCTGGGCATGCGGGTGCCGCGGGTGGACGTGCTGGCGACCGCCGCTGTGCGTGACGCCAGCGACGGTCCGGCCTTCGTGCGCGCGGTCGAACAGGCCACCGGCCTGACCGTGCGCGTCGTCAGCGGCGAGGAAGAGGCGCAACTGGCCGCGCACGGCGTGCTGTCCGGCACGCCGGAGGCGGACGGGCTGGTCGGCGACCTAGGCGGCGGCAGCCTGGAACTGGTCAACGTCGCCGGCCACGTGCTCGGCCGGCAAGTGACGCTGCCGCTCGGTCCGTTGCGTCTCATGGAGGCGGGCGAGAGCCGCGGCGCCCTGGTGAAGGCCATCGACCAGCATCTGGAAACCCTGCCCTGGCTGGGCGAGGCGAAGGGGCGGACCTTCTACCCGGTGGGCGGCAGTTGGCGAGCGCTGGCCAAGTTGCACATGGAGCAGGCCAAGCACCCGCTGCACATCATCCACCACTACACGGTGGCGGCCGGTGAGATCCGGCAGTTCGCCGATCTGGTGGCGCGCCAGAGCACCTCGTCGCTGACCAAGCTGGCCGGCTCGCGGCGGCGTGGCGACACGCTGCCCTACGCGGCGCTGGTGCTGGAGCGGCTGCTGAAGGCGGCGGCGCCGTCCAACGTGGTGTTCTCCGCCTATGGGCTGCGCGAGGGGCATCTGTTCTCGCTGCTGCCGCCCGAGCTTCGGCAGGAAGACCCGCTGCTCAGCGCCTGCGCCGACTGGGGGCAGCGCTTCTGCCGCTTCGGCGACCCGTCGCTGCTGGTACCGTGGACCGCCGGCCTGTTCGCCGGTGAGGACGCGCTGGGCCAGCGCCTGCGCCACGCCGCCTGTCTGCTCAGCGACGTTGCCTGGGCCGAGCACCCGGATTACCGCGCCGAGCACGCCTTCCTGCGCATCCTGCGCTTCCCGTTCCCCGGCGTCGATCACGCCGAGCGGGTGTTCCTGGCGCTCGCCAGCTACGCGCGCTACGCCGGCACCATCGACGCGCCGGTCACGGCGGCGGTGCGCGGCCTGCTCTCCGACGCGCAGCAGAAGCGGGCGCTGGTGCTCGGGCTGGGGCTGCGGCTGGCGCAGAACCTGACGGGTGGGGCGAGCGCGCTGTTGCAGCGGACGTCGCTCAAGCTGGGCGGCGAGTCCCTGGTGCTGATGCTGCCGGACGACACCGACGTGCTGGACGGCGAGACCGTGCGCCGCCGCCTGGACGCGCTGGCGAAGGTGCTGAGCCGGCGTGCGGAGGTGGTGACCACGCCGCAACGCCCGCTGGCGGCGGAGTAGCGATGGTGGACTCTGCGGAGTTCCCGGCACTGTCGACCGACCGCCTGACCTTGCGCGCCGTCACGCCGGACGACGCGGAACTGTTCCATGCGCTGCTGTCCGTCCCGGAGGTCACGCGCTATTCCAACTGGCCCGACGCACCGACGGAGGAGCAGGCCGCGGCGATGGTGCGCGACATGGCCGCGAAATTCCCGACGGGAAACGGCTGCTCCTGGATCATCGAGGATCGCCGAGGCGGCAGCCGTATTGGCGCCGTGCGCTTCAACTATTTCATCCCCGCCTGGAAGTGCGGCGGCATCGGCTACGAATTGCATCCGCGCGCCTGGGGGCAGGGTCTCATGACCGAAGCCTTGCAGGCCGTGGTCGCCTGCGGCCACCGGCTGTTTGCGCTCAATCGCATGGAGGCGTGGACGTTAGCCGGCAACGGCGCTTCCGATCGGGTGCTGGAGAAGGTCGGTTTCCGGTACGAAGGCACGCTGCGCGGGCGCGCATGGTTCAAGGGCGCCTTCCATGATTGCCGGACTTTCGGCCGTGTTGCGGCCGATCCGGTGGGCTGACTGTCCCAGCCCGTCATGGCCGGGCCAAGGACCGTCCCCATGGATGCCCGTGTCAAGCACGGGCATGACGCTCAACAAATTCGCTACCAACAAATACGCCGCGTCGTGAGGCTCAGTCCGCCATGCCCTTGGCGGCGGAGATGGCGTCGCGGATGCTGACACCCTTGCGCAGGATGTTGTCCACCGCGCGGCCCTGCACCAGCTTGATGCCGGCCTTGTGGGCGTACACCAGACTCGACACCGTGTCGCAGCGGGCCAGGATGAACTTGCAGCGGTCCTGCTCGTTGATCCGCTCGAAGAAGTACTTCTGGAAATGCGGGTCCATCTCCAGCATGTCGTTGGACCAGAAGATCTTGGCGTAGTCGGCGTTCAGATATTCCAGGTCGAAGTTGGTCACCCAGAACGGATTCAGCCCGTCCACCGCCACTTGATAGCGGCGGTCCTGCGCGAATTCCACGACTTCCTGGAACAGCGACAGGTTCTCGATCAGATCGACCTTCGAGATCTCCAGCACGACCTGCCCGCGAAAATCCATGGGCAGACGTTCGTCGAACTTCACGAAGCCGGTGGAGATCACCGTCGACAGGTTGATGTTGATGCCGATGCGCCGGCCGCGCATGAAGCTCAGGCCGTGGTTCAGCGCGCGCAGCACCGATTGGTCGAGGTTGGCGGTGAAGTAGTTGAACAGCCACTTGTTGGCCGTCAGATCGTACTCCGGGCACAGCCGCTCCTGGAGCAGCTTGATCGAGATGTACAGCTCGAAGTACGCCATCTCGTCCTCGGCCGCCGGGTCGAGGTTGGCGATGGCCTGATTGAAGAGGAACGGCGACAGGTCGAACATCTGCATCGAGCGTTCGAGCTTGCCCAGCTCTTCCAGCGTGATCGGCGGCTTGGTCTCGGTGACGGCGGCGCCGGACTCACCGGCCGCCAGCTCTTCCACGAACCGGATGACGTTGATGAAGTTCAACGCCAGTTCCATGATCGAATAGAGCGAATATTCCTTGTACGGGTTCGCCCCGGTCAGCGTCGTCTTCGACAGGAAGATCTGCTCGACCTTCTGGCAGACGTCGGTGACGCCGGTCAGCTTCAGGCCCTTGTAGAGAACGATGACGTCGCCGTTGGAGATGTTGAACGACTGGAGGTACGAGGCCTTCGCCCCCAACTCCTGGATGATCGTGCGGACGACCATCTGCGCCGAGGGATCCTTGTCCTTCAGCAGCGACAGGTGCATGTGGATGAGCCGCATGCCCTGCAATTCGCTCTTGGCCGAGCGCAGCAGGTTCAGCAGCTTGTCATTGTCGAAAACCGGGCCTTTTTCCTGGGACGCGGCAACCGCCTGTTGCTTCTCCGAGGTGGAGAGCCGGACCCGGTCTCTGCCCACCGGTGGCCTGCCGCGAAAACTGCTCATCCAGAAATCCCCCAGCCCGCCTTCTCGTTTACTCTGGTCCGGCAGGTTGCCGCAATGTTTGACGCGGTGGCCCGACCTTCGGACCGACTCCGCGTGCATATCTTAACCGTATGTATGTTTAAGAATGGATTAAGCTGTGGTTAATATGGAAATTGCGGATCAAATTTTCTGAATTTCAACTTTGAAAGAATCGGCGCCGCCTGAAAAACTGATGGGAGTGCGCCGTTCCTGATTTCAGTCTTCGACCACCTCGGTTGGCACGATGCGCACCCGGCGGTCGAGGATCGCCAGCGCGATGCGGCCATGCTTGAGCGCCAGTGCGTCGTTGCCGAACAGCTCGCGCCGCCAGCCGTGCAGCGCCGGTACCTCGGCCTCGTCGTCGGCGGCGATGGCCTCCAGGTCGGCGGCGGAGGCCACCAGTTTGCTGGCCACGTGGTTCTCGTCGCACTTCATCTTGAGCAGCACGCGCAGCAGCTCGACGATGGGGGCGGTGCCGGCGGGCAGCTCCTCGCGCGGCTCGAGGCGCGGCAGCTCGGACTCCGGCACGTCGAGGCCGCGCTGCACGGCGGCCATCACGTCGGCACCCTGGCGCCCCTCGGCGAAGCCGCGGCCCATGCCGCGGGTGCGGGCGAGGTCGTCGATGGTGGCCGGCGCGTGGGAGGCGATCTCCAGCATGGCCTCGTCGCGCAGCACGCGCGAGCGGGGCAGATCGCGGCGCTGCGCCTCGCGCTCGCGCCACGCGGCCAGCTCCTTCAGGATGGCCATGAAACGCGGCTTGTTGGTGCGCACCTTCAGGCGCATCCAGGCGTTCTCGGGGTCGCCCTGGTAGGTGGCGGGGTCGGTCAGCACCGCCATCTCCTCCTCGAGCCAGTGCTCGCGCCCGGTCTTGTGCAGGCGCTTGCGCAGCTTCTCAAAGGCGGGGCGGAGGTGGGTGACGTCGGACAGCGCGTAATGCAGCTGACGGTCGGTCAGCGGCCGCTGCGACCAATCGGTGAACCGGCTGGACTTGTCGATGCGCGCGCCGGCCAGCTTGGTGACCAGCGTCTCATAGCCGACGCTGTCGCCGAATCCGCAGACCATGGCGGCCACCTGCGTGTCGAACAGCGGGTGCGGGATTTTGCCGGTCAGCTGGAAGAAGATCTCCACGTCCTGGCGGGCGGCGTGGAACACCTTCAGCACCTTCGGGTCGTTCAGCACCTCGATCAGCGCCGTAAGGTCGATGCCCTCGGCCAGCGGATCGATGGCGGCGGCCGACGTCGGGCCGGCGACCTGAACCAAGCAGAGCTGCGGATAGTAGGTTTTCTCGCGCAGGAACTCGGTGTCGACGGTGATGTATTCGGCGCCTGCGAGGTCGCGGCAGAACGCCTCGAGGTCGGGGGTGGTGGTGATGAGCGTCATGGTCGCGTTACATACACGAGCCATGGGCGCGGGGGAAGGGCGGGCGATGCCCTGACCGCTACCGGCTACCGGTCATCCGCATCGGCGTCGGCGAGCGCTGTCCGGGCGAGGGAGCTGGTCCGGCGCAAGCGGGGTGTCGTGCGTCCCATCGCGCAAGTATTGGTTGCGTCAACTTTGAAATTCATCATTATAATCTTTGTGTTTCTTATTCCAGTACATCGGATGGCTTCCGATATTTTTTTCCGGTCTGCAGTAGTTTGGTGCGTTCGATCCAGATGCTGCTGATTTGTATTTATTTTCGAGGCCATGGAAGGTGGTGATTTGCTTGTTCCAGGCTTTGTTGATTTCCGGTGTCTGCGTGTGGCCGATCCTGTTGAAATGTTCCGAAGCCCCTTCGTCATGGCCGAAAACCACGCTCGAATGGCCGAGCGACGGAATCGTGTCCGGGTTTCTGCTGTTGGGGGAGAACGTCTGAAATCGCCGGCTGGGCGAAAGAAGCCAAGATTTCCTATCCCTTGTGGAGGGCTGGGGAGACATTGCTCCTCTCTCAAGCAAATCAAGCCCAGTCTGCGAATCGTGCGTTGGATTCACATAGCCGAAAACAATACGTTTGGATCGCCCGCGCGGATAGGCGTCCCGGTAGCGCTTCATGGCTGCGGCAATTACTTCCTTCGATAATTTGCCATACTTTCCGCTGTTGTAATACCAATCGAGAAGGCTGTAAAATTCGTGGTCGTAGTCGTTTTTTCCAAAAATATAATTACCGACGTCTTTCCCGTCGATTGTGACTTCGATGTCCATCCGTTGGATGACGGCGGCAACGGGGCGCACGGTGGGAGGCGGGGGTATCGTTGGGCTTGGCGGTGGCATGTAATGCTGCGTTACCGGCCCGGAGGCCTTCAACTGGGCGGTTCGCCGACTTGCCGCGTCTGGATGGGGGGCATGCACCTGGGGGCTGGCGGGACTCGCGTCGGGCTTGCCCTTGGGCCAATAGACGGGAGGCGGCGGCATTGATTTCATTGCAAAAATCCCAACACAATCGGCTCGACTATCCAATAGCGGAAAATATATCGCTTTTTGCGCCCATTCGAAAGGCGGAGCACGCCGAACGCGGATGATGAGCGCCGGTCGCGGACAGTTCTGTGTGGAAAACAGGGGGGTGCTGGACGGAGCCGGCAATGGCGCTCTTGCCGCCCTTGACATTCAAGCGCTCCCGGTGTGCTCTGGCGGCCATTTCCCGCGCCCGCGCCCGGCCGCGATTCCCAAAGCCCCGATTCCAAGGCAGCTCGACCCATGCACCCCTATCGCACCCACACCTGCGGCCAGCTTCGTGAAGAGGACGCTGGCACCACCGTCCGCCTGTCGGGCTGGATCAACCGCAAGCGCGACCACGGGCAGCTCCTGTTCATCGACCTGCGCGACCATTACGGCATCACGCAGTGCGTGATCGACAACTCGAAGGCGGACTTCGTCACCGCCGACCGGCTGCGGCTCGAGTCCGTCGTCACCATCACCGGCAAGGTGATCAAGCGCACGCCCGAAACCATCAACGACAAGATGGCGACCGGCCGCATCGAGGTGCAGATCGGTGAGCTGACGGTCCAGTCCGAGGCCGAACCGCTGCCGATGCCGGTCAACCAGGAGGCCGACACCGGCGAAGAGGTGCGCCTGCGCTACCGCTTCCTCGACCTGCGGCGTGAGCGCATTCACGAGAACATCCTGATGCGCGCCCGCGTCATCGCCTCGGCGCGCCGCCGCATGATCGAGCAGGGCTTCACCGAGTTCCAGACGCCGATCCTCACCGCCTCCTCGCCCGAGGGTGCGCGCGACTATCTGGTGCCCAGCCGCAACCACCCCGGCAAGTTCTACGCGCTGCCCCAGGCGCCGCAGCAGTTCAAGCAGTTGCTGATGGTCGCCGGCTTCGACCGTTACTTCCAGATCGCGCCGTGCTTCCGCGACGAGGACGCGCGCGCCGACCGTTCGCCGGGTGAGTTCTACCAGCTCGATTTCGAGATGAGCTACGTCACCCAGGACGACGTGTTCGCCGCCATCGAGCCGGTGCTGCACGGCCTCTTCGACGAGTTCGGCGGCTTCCGCCGCGAGACGAAGCCGGCGGTCGACTCCTACCCGTTCCGCCGCATCGCATTCGACGAGGCGATGCTGAAGTACGGCTCCGACAAGCCGGACCTGCGCAACCCGCTGGTCATCACCGACGTGACGTCGGTGTTCAAGCGCGACGACGTGGAATTCCGCGCCTTCCGCCAGACCATCGACAAGGGCGGCGTGGTGCGCGCCATCCGCGCGCCGAAGGTCTCCGACCGGCCGCGCAGCTTCTTCGACAAGCTGAACGACTGGGCCAAGGAGCAGGGTGCGCCGGGCCTCGGCTACATCGTTTTCGAGGCGGCGGGCGGCAAGGGTCCGATCGCCAAGTTCGTGCCGGAGGCCGCCCAGGCCGAACTGCGCACGCTGGTGGGCCTGGAAGACGGCGACGCCGTGTTCTTCGTCTGCGACCAGCCGGCCGGCGCCGCCAAGCTGGCCGGTCAGGCCCGCACCAAGCTGGGCCAGGAACTTGATCTCATCGAGAAGAACGCGTTCCGCTTCTGCTGGATCGTTGATTTCCCGATGTTCGAGTACGACGAGGAGGCCAAGCAGGTCATCTTCTCGCACAACCCCTTCTCGATGCCGCAGGGCGGCCTGAAGGCGTTGCAGGAGATGAACCCGCTCGACATCAAGGCCTACCAGTACGACATCGTCTGCAACGGCGTGGAGCTGTCATCGGGCGCCATCCGCAACCATCTGCCGGAGGTGATGTACAAGGCCTTCGAGATCGCCGGCTACCCGGCGTCGGAGCTGGAGGCGCGGTTCGGCGGCATGCTGAGCGCGTTCAAGATGGGCGCCCCGCCGCACGGCGGTTCGGCTCCGGGCATCGACCGCATCGTCATGCTGCTGGCCGACGAGCCGAACATCCGCGAGGTCATCGCCTTCCCGCTGAACCAGCGCGCCGAGGATCTGCTGATGCAGGCCCCGGCCGAGGTGGATCAGACGCGCTTGCGCGAGCTGCACCTGAAGCTGGACCTGCCGAAGCCGAAGATCGCCGCGCCAAAGGAGTGATGGTTTCCGGCTAATGAAAAAGCCCCGCTCATTGTGGCGGGGCTTTTTTTATGTGCAGGCGTTGGGGGAGAGCTCGTGACCTGGGGAACAACAGGGTTCACACGGATTGCACGGATTTGAACACGGATTGCACGGATTTTTTTGTTCGTGCGCAGCAACGGCCTTCGGGGCGGCTCGACACGCTGCAAGCATTAAAAAAATCCGTGTAATCCGTGCCGAAATCCCCAAAATCCGTGTAAATTCTTGCCTCCGCGCACAGAGCGTCAACGCCCCGCGTACCTCACGCCGCCGCGGCCGGCGCCTGTTCGATCATGCGGTAGAAGCTGCCGTCGGCGAGGATCAGGCAGCTCAGCGTCTTCATGTCGCCCTCGTCCTCGGTGCTGACGACGCGGGCGTGCGGAATTCCGAAGAGGGTCAGCGTGTCCTTGACCCGCCAGGAGCGCCCGTTCGCCGCTCCGATGGCCTGGTAGACCTGGCCGACCAGGACGTGATGCTTCTTGCGCATGCGCAAACCCTTTTCATGCAGGGGCGGCGGCGGCCGCACCTGACGGCCACTCTACCGTGATTGTTTCAAAATTAAGTAAACAGCTGCGCACCCGAAGGTGCACGCGGCGAATGCACTCACTCAGCAGCCGGACTTCGGCAGGGCCTGGAGCGTCTCAAGGATCGCCTTGATGGTGAAGTCGCCGTAGTCGATCTGCATCGACTCCGCGATGCCGTTCTGCATGAGCCTGAGGCTCATCTCGTATTCCGGCTGGGCGTTGTCGCTTTGCAGCGGGAAGAAGGCCATGCGCACCGGCCAGCCCTTCTTGTCCTTCAGCAGGCCGTCGCCGATGTCGTTCTGCACGCCGCTCGGTTGGCCGATGATGGTGTTGACCTCGGTCGTGCCCTCGGCGTCGGCGCCGTCGAACACCACGGAATTGAAGATGTGCTCGCCCGCCCTGGCGTGCTGAAGGATGCCCAGCGTGTGCGAGGTGGGGAACATGGTGCCGGCGGGCAGCGCCATGTCCTGCGCCTCGGGCTTGGTGAAGTGGGCGTTGCCGGCGGCACCGGCCTTGGGCAGCGTGGATTCGCCGCGGATGTCCTCGTCGGTGTCGCCGTTGACCTGTTTGCGAACGTTGAAGCGGTAGCGCAGGCCGTCCTTCGCCTCCCAGGTCGTATAGTTGGTGTTCATGTTCATCTCTTCGCCTTCGGAATAGACGAAGCGGAGCTGGAAGCGCTGCTCGGTGGTCCAGCCATCGCAGGCATCGGCCCATTCGAACATCATGCGGCCGCGCACGTCGCTCACCTTCGAGCTGTTGCGCGCCGAGCTGAGCGACATCTTGTAGATGGCGCGGTGCGGCTGAATGTCGGCGATGGCGCCGGCGTCCACCGCCCACGCGTCCGCGGAGGCCATCACGAGAAGGGAGCCGAACACCGCACCGGCGGCGAGGCGGGCGGCGGGGCGGGCGGCGGTTCGGCGGTTCGGCAAGGTGGCGTCCACGGTGTTTGGGGGCCTGACACTTGATAGTATGGGTGTTGTGGCGCGGATCGGAAGGGCCGCCAAGCCCTTTTCAACAATCGGGGAGGGGATACCCATGCGTTCGTCGCAAGCTGTGTCAAAGCCGTCGCTGTTGCTCACCCGGAAGCTGCCCGACGCGGTGGAGGCGCGCGCCTTGCGCGACTACCGCGCGACGCTCAACCCCGACGACACGCCGCTGTCGGGGTTGGAGCTTGCGGCGCGGGCCACGGAGGTCGGCGCGGACGGCATTCTGTGCAGCGCCGGTGACCGGCTGGACGCCGCGGCCATCGCCGCTTTGCCGGACAGCGTGCGAATCCTCGCCACCTTCTCGGTCGGCACCGACCACATCGACCTGAAGGCGGCAAAGGCCCGCGGCATCGCCGTCTCCAACACCCCGGACGTGCTGACCGACGCCACGGCCGATGTGGCGATGCTGCTGATGCTCGGGGCCGCGCGGCGCGCCTCGGAGGGCGAGCGGATGATCCGCGCCGGCACCTGGACCGGGTGGACGCCGACTCAGCTCATGGGCACGCATCTGGGCGGCAAGCGGCTGGCGATCCTCGGCATGGGGCGAATCGGGCGGGCGGTGGCGGTGCGCGCCCGCGCCTTCGGCATGACCATCCACTATTCCAACCGCAGCCGTCTGGCGCGGGAGCTGGAGCAGGGCGCCATTTTCCACGCCGAGCCCGAGGCGATGCTGGAGCACGCCGACGTGCTGTCCTTCCACTGCCCGGCAACGGCGGAGACCACGCACTGGCTGAACGCCGCCCGCATCGCGCGGCTGCCGCCGGGCGCCATCGTCGTCAACACCGCCCGCGGCGCCGTGGTGGACGATGGGGCGCTGATCGCGGCGCTGAAGGACGGCCGCGTCGCCGCCGCCGGACTGGACGTGTTCGAGAACGAGCCGAACCTCGATCCGGCCTATCGGGACCTGCCCAACACCTTCCTGCTGCCGCACCTGGGCAGCGCCACGGTGGAGACGCGCAACGCCATGGGGTTCCGCGCGCTGGGCAATCTGGACGATTTCTTCAGTGAGAGACAAATGCCGGACAAAGTTATCTAAAATGCGGCAGATTCTGCCGGGCAAACCGGGGCGGTGCGGTAGCTCCTGCCGGTGAAGGGCAGGGGCGACGGGTTTTGCCGGGGGCTTTTTTCAGGAAAATCAATGCGGTAACCGATGGCATGGCGGTTGCAAAGTTCGGGGCGAAGCGTTCCTCGCCTTTGATAAAGGAGCCGGTCCATGAACGCCACGGTCACCGCCTTTCCGCCCTCCGCCATTGCGCTCCGTCATGACCTGACCGGCGAGGCCGGCGTCTGGTTCCGCGCCCTGGCCGAAGACCCCGCTAGCCTCAAGGCTTTGCTGACGAAGCTGGCCGAAGCCGAGGAGGTCATCAACCAGCAGCAGGAGCGCATCGCTTATCTGGAAGGCCTGACCATGACGGACGAGCTGACCGGGCTGGTGAATCGCCGCGGCTTCAACCTGCATCTGAAGCGTGAATTGGCCGCGGCCCGGCGCCAGGGACAGGGCGGTGGGGTTCTGGTGATGATCGATCTGGACGGCTTCAAGGCCATCAACGACACGCACGGCCACGTGGCCGGGGACGCCTATCTGCGGCAGGTGGCGCGGCTCCTACAGTCGCACGTCCGCGAGCACGACGTGGTGGCGCGGCTGGGCGGCGACGAGTTCGCGCTGCTGCTGACCAACACCGACCCGGCGTCCGGCGCTGCTCGCGCTGCCGAACTCGCGGAACTGGCGAATCGCGAGCACGCCTCGTGGGAAGGGGTGGAACTGCCGATCCGCTTCTCGGTGGGCGTGCAGCCTTATGGCCCGGATGACCAGGAGGACGAGGTGATCCGCCGCGCCGACGTGAAGATGTACCGCAACAAGGGGCGCCGCACCCGCAAGGCGCCCGCCCGCAAGCTGCGCCCGAGCCGTCAGGTCCGCCGCGCCGCCTGAATGGCGCGGCCCCGGCTCACCGAAATCCCAGGCGCGCCAGCAACGCACTCCAGAACTGGTCCGACCGGTAGCGCTGCTGGTGCCAGGACAGGGCCTGATCGGCGATGCGCCGGCGGTAGTCGTCGTTCGCCCGCAGGAACTGCGCGAACATGACGAGCTGCGCCGTGTTGGCGAAGGGAACGTAATGCACGAACGGCAGGAAATAGTCGTTCAGGCCGCTTCCTGCCTCTTCCAGGAGGACGGTCCGGGACAGGATCGCCTCGAAACAGCGGCCGGTGACGATGCTCAGGCTGCGGCTGTCTTCCACCCGCCCGGTGTTGAACGTCATCTTTGCCCAGCGCAGGATGGCTGCGTATTCTTCTATGTTCGGGGCATCCTGGGCGAGCCGCGTGTGCAGGCGGGCGGTGATCGGAATCCCGTGCGCGTCGATCAGGGCGACGAGGTCGGCGCGGCTCCGGTGGTTGGTGCCGATGAGGACCATGTCGCCGTCCTTGTCCTCCTCCGTCGCCGCGAAGAGCTGTTCGTCGAATGGCACGCCGCACGCGTAGAAGGCTTTGTCCGCTTGGCGGCAGCGCATGGGGTAAGTGGTTTCCCGGTTGAACAGGACCATGGCGTCCGCGGCGCCGGCCCACGCCCCGTACAGGTTCGGCGTGGTGTCGTAGCAGTCCGCCAGGACGAACGCCACCCGGCAGCCGTGCTGCCGCCGCATCGCGTCGAGCCAGTCGGGACCAAGCGAACGCTCGGTTGGGAAATAGTTACCGTCGAACAGGATCATGTCCGGGCGGAAGTCCGCGAGGTCGCCCTCCAGAGCCCGGCGTGCCGCGTCGATCATGGTGTCGCTGTACGGGTACCGCTTCGGCGAATCGTAGAGGAGCGGGTCGGCTTCGAACACGCGCGTGATCAGGCCCGCCGCCGCGGCCGACCGGGTGAAATGGTGGAAAAGGTCGCTTTCCATGTTGTAAGGGTTGGCGGCGATGTGGCGCGCCATGATTAGGAAGACCCGCACTGGGCGATCGGGTCCGCCGCGCCTGTCGGATGCGCCGCCATAGATCCCGGCGAGCGGCGGCTCGGGAACGGCGCCGGAGTCGAAGTCCCGCTGATGGGCATCGAAGATCCAGCGGATCATCGCTTCGCGGCGCGGGTCCAGGGTGATTCCGGCGCGGCCCAAGATGGCGCAGGGATGCCCGATTTCCTGGCCGCGTCCGCTGTGCAGAACGATTGATTGCGCGGCGAGTGCCCGCAGCGCCGGGTCGTTCCGGTCGATTGCGCCGCGGACGGCATCGGGATCGACCTGGGTTGCCAAGTTCATCAGCGCGCGCGCCTCGGGCATGCGGCCGAGCGCGAGCATGCCGCGCGCCTGTTCCAGGCAGAAATCGACCATGGCCTGTGCCGCGGTCGAGGCGGTACCGTTGCTCATCGTGTCCCCATCTCCGTCGGGTCGGGCATGATGATCCAGCCAAGCGGGCGGCGCAACGCTCACCGCCGCCAGCGGTCGCCCGCTTCCGGCACGCTTCCCCGCCGGCGCGCCGCTGCCGAGGATGGTTGCATCACCGCGAAAGGCGTGGTGTGCGCCGGCTGCATCACCGGCACCTCGTTCCGCTTGAACGCGAAGATCAGCACCGCTCCGGCGACGAAGCCGCCGACGTGCGCCCAGAAGGCGACTCCGCCCTCGTCGGCGGTCGGCGTGGTGACGCCGCTGAGGATCTGCCCGGCGAACCAGAACCCCAGCACGATCAGTGCCGGCACGTTGATCAGCCGGACGAACACGATGATCCACATCAGCACCCGCACGTTGGCGCGGGGGTGCAGCACCAGATAGGCACCCAGCACCCCGGCGATGGCGCCGCTGGCCCCCAGCATGGGGATCTCCGAGGTCGGGTGGGGGATGCTCTGCGCCAGCGCCGCCGCCGTGCCGCACAGCAGGTAGAACAGCACGAAGCGGCCACGCCCCATGCTGTCCTCGACGTTGTTCCCGAATATCCAGAGGTACAGCATGTTGCCGGCCAGGTGCAGGAGACCGCCGTGCATGAACATGGAGGTCAGCACCGACGCCCAGGGCGGCACCACCTGCAAGGGCGCCGGCAGCTCGGCGTAACCGAACAGCACCGCCGGGACGACTCCGAACGAATAGACCGCCATTTCCTCGCCGCGGGGGCCGAGCGACACCTGCCAGCCGTAGGCCGCCACGCACAGCGCGATCAGCGCGATGGTCACGATTGGCGTCCGCCGCGTCGGGTTGTCGTCGTACAATGGAATGAAGAACATGGGGCGCCCCCTTCCGCCACGGCGATACGCGTCTGTGTAATGCGCCGGTAAGGTAACGACAATTTAACCGTCGCAGGGTATCTGAGAAGAAGGTACAGCACCTCATTGGCGATGCCGCCAACGGGGAACGTCGGTCGAGTGTCGGTTCGGCGTTGTGCCGAGCAGGGCTCCGGGGGAACAAGTCATGTCGGTACCGAACGGTCTCTCCGAGGCTGCGGAACAGGGCAAGTCGGCGAAGCGGGTCCTCATCGTCGAGGACAACGAGCTGAACATGAAGCTCTTCCACGACCTGCTGGAAGCCCACGGCTATGCCACGCTGCAAACGCGCGACGGCATGGAGGCGCTGAAGATGGCGCGCCTGCACCGGCCGGACCTCATCCTCATGGACATCCAGCTGCCCGAGGTGTCGGGCCTGGAAGTGACCAAGTGGATCAAGGAAGACGACGAGCTGAAATCCATTCCGATCATCGCCGTCACCGCCTTCGCCATGAAGGGCGACGAGGAAAAGATCCGCGAGGGCGGCTGCGAGGACTACATCGCCAAGCCGATCTCCGTGACCAAATTCCTCGAAGCGGTCCAGAAGTTCCTGAGCTGAGCGCCCGGTATGTCAGCCCGCGTCCTCGTTGTCGATGATGTCCTGCCGAACGTGAAGCTGCTGGCGGCAAAGCTGACCCGCGAGTACTTCGACGTCATCACCGCCCACAACGGCCCCGAAGCCCTGGAACAGGTCCGCAAGGAGGCGCCGGACATCGTCCTGCTCGACGTCATGATGCCGGGCATGGACGGGTTCGAGGTGTGCGAGAAGATCCGTTCCGACCCCGCCACCATGCACATCCCCGTGGTCATGGTGACGGCGCTGTCCGATGTGGCCGACCGCGTGCGCGGATTGGAGGCCGGGGCCGACGACTTCCTGACCAAGCCGGTGAACGACATTGCGCTGTTCGCGCGGGTGCGCTCGCTGGTCCGGCTCAAGATGATGATGGACGAGTGGCGGCTGCGCGAGAACACGTCCGGCCAGTTCGGCGTGATCGAGCCGACCACCGGCACCATGCTCAGCGAGTCGCACGAGAAGGCGCGGGTGCTGGTCCTTGAGGACTCGGCGCTCGATCTGGACAAGATCACCGACACGCTGGCCCGCGACAGCAACCACGTGGTGGCCGCCGAGACCGGCGCCCGCGCGCTGGAGCGCGCGCTGTCCGACGATTTCGAACTGGTGATCATCAGCCTGACCCTGCTGAACGAGGACGGCTTGCGCCTGTGCTCGCAGCTGCGTTCGCACGAGCGGACGCGGCAGGTGCCAATCCTGCTGGTGGTGGACGAGGGCGACCTCAACCGCGTGGCCAAGGGTTTGGAGCTGGGCGCCAACGACTACGTCATCAAGCCCATTGACCGCAACGAGCTGCTGGCGCGGGTGCGCACGCAGATCCGCCGGCGGCGCTACCAGGACCGGCTGCGCGCCAATTACGAGCAGAGCCTGTCGATGGCGCTCACCGACAGCCTGACCGGCGTGTTCAACCGACGCTATGTCAGCGCCCACCTCCCGCGCCTGCTCGACCGCGCCATCGACAACCACAAGCCGGTGTCGGTGCTGATGTTCGACATCGACCACTTCAAGCTGGTCAACGACACCTACGGCCACGACGTCGGCGACGAGGTTCTGAAGGAGGTGGCGACGCGCGCCAGCCGCAACCTGCGCACCTTCGACCTGGTGGCGCGCCTGGGCGGCGAGGAGTTCATCGTCATCCTGCCGGACACCGACGGCGAAGGGGCGCACACCGTCGCCGAACGCCTGCGCGAGCGCATCGGCGACACGCCGTTCACGGTCGCGGCCCCGGTGGGAGAGATCCAGGTGACGGTGTCTGTGGGCGTGTCCATCGGCGGCCGGCTGGGCGACACCGCCGAGGCGGTGGTCAAGCGCGCCGACGCGGCGCTCTACGACGCCAAGCGCAGTGGCCGTAATTGCGTCATCATGGACCCGCGCGGCGACATCGCCGAACTGCACATCAGCCCGATGAGATAGCTCTCTCCCGCCTCCGACGGAGCTGGGGGAGGGGGAAGCCAAAAAGCAAAAAGGCCGCCCCGAGGGCGGCCTTTTTCCGTTCGGCGGTGACTGGACCGCAGAAATCCTTACTTGATCTTGGATTCCTTGAACTGGACGTGCTTGCGCGCCACCGGGTCGTACTTGTTGAACGACAGCTTCTCGGTGGTCTTCTTCGGGTTCTTCTTCTTGACGTAGAAGAAGCCCGTATCGGCCGTGCTCACCAGCTTGATGAGGACCGTGTTCTGCTTGGCCATGATCCAAAATCCCGACAAAAATCCCGTGACCCGCCGGCCCGGCAGGGCGGCGACTGTGCGCGCGAAGATACGCACATCCACCGCAATGTCAAGCACTGCAACGATTTCTCAGCGCCCAGCCCTCAGCGTTCCGCCACCGCCGACGAGGTGGCCAGCGCCACCGCGCGCTGGTAGAGCTGCGGCTCACCCAGCAGGCGCTTGGCGACGTCGAGGTCCAGTTCGGCGCCATGTTCCTTCCAGGGGCAGGCCTCGCGCAGCCGGGTCAGTGCCGCCTCGTCGTGCGAAGCCTGGGCGCGCAAGCCGGCCAGTTGCACCGCGTGTGGCCGGGCAGCACCGTCGCGCAATTCAGCCACCAGGGCGTCGGCGGCGCGGCCCTCGACGCTCGTGCACACCATCGGCTGAACGCCCTGGCGGTGCAGCGAGTAGCCGGCCGGCGTGTAGATGCGGCTCCAGGTCAGGAACAGCTCGCCGTCGTTGGGCAGGCGGGTGACGGTCTGCACGCTGCCTTTGCCGTAGGAGCCGGAACCGACGATCACCGCCCTTCCGCTGTCCTGGAGGGCGGCGGCGACCACCTCGGCCGACGACGCGGTGCGGCTGTCCACCAGCACGACCAGCGGCAGGCTGTCTGCGATGTCGTCCGGCGCCGCCTCGAAGCGCTGCCGGCTGTCGGGGTGGCGGCCCTCGGTGGAGATGATGCGGCCACGGCGGATGAACAAATCGGCCACGGCGACCGCCTGATCGAGCAGCCCGCCGGGGTTGCCGCGCAGGTCGAGCACGAAGCCCTTCGCGTTGCCGCCCAGCGTGGCGCGGGCCGACAGCACCGCCTCGCGCAGATTGGCCACGGTGCCGGCGTTGAAGCGCTCCACCTTGATCACCGCCGTGTGTGCGCTGATGGTGGTCGTCACGGTGTTGGGGATGACCCGCTCGCGGCGGATCGGCAGGCGGCGCGGGCTCTGGCCGTCGCGTCCGACGGTGACCAGCACCAGCGTGCCGGTCGGACCACGCAGGCGCTCGTGCGCCGCGGTCTCGTCCGCCGTCACCGGGTCACCGTCCACCGCCAGCAGCACGTCGCCCGGACGCACGCCGGCGCGCCCTGCCGGGCCATGCGCCTCGCTGACCAGCAGCCGCCCGCCGGTCTCGGTCAGACCCAGGCCCACGCTGCCGTAACCTTCGCGCTGGGCGCGCTCGGCGGTGGCGCGCCGGGCGCTGGTGTAGCGGGAATAGCCGTCCAGATCGGCGACCACGCCGTCGAAGATCGCTTGATAGATGGCCTCGGCCGAGGTGGCGCGCAACGTTGCGGAGCTCTGCCGGGTGCGCTCGACGGCGCGGGTAGTGAACGCGGCCCAGCCGGTGGCGTCGGTGGCCTTCGGGGCGGCGGCCTCGAATACCGGCTTGCCCGACACGTACACACGTACAGTGTCTGTGTCGCGGGTGACGGCGATGGCCGGGTCGATGGTGGAGAGCGCCTTCAGCCCATCGGTGCCGAGCCGGCGCATGTCGACGGCCTGCAGATAGGCATCCGCGATGCGGCCGTAGCCTACAGAAAACACCTGCTCGCTGACCGTGCTGCCATCGGCGGCAGCCAGTTTGGGGGGATCACCGGTGCACCCGACCACGAAGGCAAGGGCGGCGAGGGGAGCGGACAAGTGCCGCTGCAAGGTTGCTCCGCGATGCCCGATACCCATGACGGCCGAACCTGCCTCCGCCCGTACGTCGGGCCGCACGTACAGCGGGCGACACGCCCGCACCGACCCGACACATACCTATTGAGGTATGAAATAGCACTTCCGCGCGGACGGGTGCTTGAGCAATTTTTGAGTCGGAACCGCCTCGTGCCCTATTTCCCACGTGCTGTTGCCCTGGCGCCACGGCTGCCGGAACGTGCCGAGGAAAGGGTGGATTCCCGGTGCCGGGACGGGCTGTTGCCGGAAAGCCACGGAAGGTCGGCGCCGTCTGGGTCGAGCAAGGCGAACAGCGTGCTTCCGGTCAGCGGGTCGGCCTCCTTCAGCGCCACTTTGACCGGCGCGCCCAGCCGGTACACCCGGCCCCAGCGCTGGCCGACCAGGGCGTGCTGGTGCTCGACATGGTCGTAGCGGTCGTCGGGCAGGGTGCTGGCGGGGATCAGGCCATCGGCGCCGCTCTCGTCCAGGCGGACGAACAGGCCGAAGCGGGTGACCCCGGTGATCCGTCCGCTGAACGTTGCGCCGATGCGGGTGGACAGGAACGATGCGGTGAAGCGGTCGATGGCGTCGCGCTCGGCCGCCGCGGCGCGGCGCTCGGTCAGCGAGATGTGCTCGGCGGTATCGGCCATGCGCGCCACCGCCTCGTCGTCCAGCACGCCGACGCCCAGCCCATGCGCGCGGATCAGCGCGCGGTGCACCACCAGATCGGCGTAGCGGCGGATTGGTGAGGTGAAGTGCGCGTAGCGGCGCAACGCCAGTCCGAAATGGCCGAGGTTTTCGGGCGCGTACACCGCCTGCGCCTGGGCGCGCAGCACCACCTCGCTGACCAGCGGCGCCTCCGGCGTGCCCGCGGCCTTCTGGAGGATGCGCGTGAAATGCGCGGGGGTGAGCACCTGGCCCTTGGCGAAGCTGTAGCCAATGCCATCCAGGAACTCGCGCAACGCCTCCAGCTTGTCGGGGGAGGGCTGGTCGTGGACGCGGTAGAGGCAGGGCACGCCGGCCGCTTCCAGGCTCTCCGCCGCGGCGACGTTGGCGCAGATCATGAACTCTTCGATCAGCCGGTGACTGTCGAAGCGCTCCCGCACGGCGATCCCGGCAACGCGGCCCGCGTCGTCCAGCCGTACGCGTCGCTCCGGCAGGTCGAGGTCCAGCGTACCGCGCCGCTCGCGGGCCGCCGACAGGCACGCGTACGCCGCGTACAGCGGGGCGATGACCGGTTCCATGAGGTGCTCGGTGGTGTCGTCCGGCCGGCCGTCGCGGGCGGCCTGCACCTGCTCGTAGGTCAGCCGCGCCGCCGAGCACATCAAGCCGCGCGCGAAGCGGTGCCGGCGCAAGGACCCGTCGGCGCCGATCCACAGATGCGCAGCCAGACAGCCGCGGTCCTCCTGCGGGCGAAGCGAGCAGAGGTCATTGGACAGCGCCTCCGGCAGCATCGGCACGACGCGGTCGGGGAAATAGCAGGAATTGCCGCGCTCGAACGCCGCACGGTCCAGCGCCGAGCCGGGGCGCACGTAGTAGGCCACGTCGGCGATGGCGACGATCAGATGCCAGCCGCCGGGATTGGTCGGGTCGGCGTCGGGCTCGGCGTACACGGCGTCGTCAAAATCGCGGGCGTCGGCGCCGTCGATGGTGACCAGCGGGGTGTCGCGCAGGTCTTCACGGTCGCCCAGCGGCGGCACCTTGGCGCGTTCCGCCTCCCGCTCGGCGGCGTGCGGGAAGTCGGTGGGCAGGCCATGCGTGTGGATGGCGATCAGGCTGACGGTGCGCGGCTCGGCGGTCGGGCCGATGCGCTCGACCACGCGGGCCTGGGCGAGGCCGAGGCGGGTGGCCGGCAGCACCTCGACCAGCACGAGGTCGCCCTCGTCGGCACCCCCGGCGTTGACCGGCAATACCAGCAACTCGCTCTTGTTCCGGCGGTCGGTGGGGACGATCCGGCCGCCGTCCGGGCCGAGGCGGTAGACGCCCAGCACGCGCCCGGTGGTGCCCTCGATGCGGCGGATGGTGCGCGCCTCGTACAGGCGGTCGTTGATCCGCGAGAGCTTGGCCAGCACACGGTCGCCCTCGGCCAGCGCCGGGTGGCCCTTCTTCTCCGGCATCATGAAGATGCGCGGCGGCGATCCCTCGCCGGTCCAGGTGAGGGGGCGAGCCAGCACCTCGCCGTCCGGGTCGACTCCGGTCACCTCCAGCACGGCGATCTCGGGCAGGCTCTGCGGCGGCGCCATGCGGCGGCCCCGGCCTCGCTCGACCGCGCCATCGGCTTCCAGATCCTTGAGCAGGTCCTTCAGGCGCTGGCGGTCGGCGCTGCCGCCCAGCTTGAAGGCGCGGGCGATCTCCCGCTTGCCGACCGGCACGGTGCTCTGGCGGATGAAGGCGAGGACGGCGTCCTTGGTGGGGAAGGAGGTCAAGGGGTCCGCGGGGCTGGGGAGGCGATCTGGGGTAAGTAAAGGCAGACGCCGCGGATTCCAACGCCCATCCGACGCCGCGTTCAGTCGCGGTCCTTGAAGACCCGCTGGAAGCGCGCGGCGCGGGCTGCCCGGTGGGCTTCCCGACCGATGTAGCGCACGTTGTCGCGCTCGACGGTGCCGATCAGGCGCCCGTGGGCGTCCAGGATGGTGATGCCGCCCTCGCCGTCGTGGGGAGGCAGCAGTCCGCCCAGCGAGTCGGTGCGCCGGCCGTTGGTGGTGAAGACGATGGTGGCGATCGACGCGGCGATCGCGAGGGCAAGCAGGCGCATGGGGGCAACTCCCGTTGTGGGGGCGTGGACCCACAGCCTGCATCAAGCGGTGCCGGCGCGCTGTGGCCTAGCTCACGGGAACCGGTTGTCCGTCGCGCAGCGCCTCGTAGGCGGCCTTGACGGCCTCGACGCCGTACTTGCGCTCCAGCCGGCGCACGGTGAAGTGGCCGCGCGCCACGTCCTGGAAATGGTCGATGAAGGCGAGGTTGACCAGCGCCCCGCCCGCAGCGCCGATGACCGGGACCGCCTGCGCCGCGAACTTCTGCCCCACGGTGACGCCGAAACGCGACGCGATGCCGCCCAGGAAGCGGATCACCGCCGGGGCGCCCTCGGCGACGAAGCCGCGCTCGGCGATGATCTCGGCGGCCTGGGTCATCGTGCGGGCCAAGGCGCCACGCACGGCGAAATAGCCGGCGTCCATGGCGTCGTCGGCCTCCGACCGGCCGCCCAGTGCGAATACCTGAAGGCAGGCCAGCGCCGTCTCCGGGTGGTGCAGATCCTCGCCCTCGCAGCGGGCGATGTCGGCGATGGAGCGCAGCATGATGGTGGTCGAGACCGGCAGCTCGATCACCAGCGCCGGCAGGCCGAACAGCCCGCCCATGGCGCCCGACAGCCCGACCGCCGATTTGTGGAACAGGTCCGCCGGCCCGCCCGTCTGGCCGCGCATGGTGGCGAGCGCCACCTGCAACGCTTTCTCCAGCGCGGTGCTGGTGGCCTTGGCGACGATCGTCTTGGCCTTTTCCGGCAGGACGCCGCCGAGCATCTCCACCGGTGCCCCCACCATGGAGGCGAGCCGCGCCGCGAGGCTCGGGTTCTCCAGCCGCTCGACGGCGCGGCGGAGGTCTTCCAGATCGTCCACGGCGATGCTCATCGGCTCCCCCAAATCGGGTGCCGCGTCAGGCCTGCACCCGCTTCTTGGCGGCCGCTTTCGGCTTGTCGTCGTTCGACGAGTCGGCAGCGGCCTTCTTTGCGGTAGACGCCTTGGCGGCCGTCTTGGTTCCCGCCTTGGCCTTCGGGGCAGCCTTCTTCGGTGCAGTCTTCTCGGCCTTCTCCGCCGCGGGAGCCTCGGCCTCGGCGGCCTTGCCCTTCTTGCCGGCGTCCTTCACCGCCTTGGCGTCCAGCCACTCCAGCGCCTGTGCCAGCGTCACCGTGGACGCGTCCACCCCCTTGGGGATCGAGGCGTACAGCGAGCCGTGCTTGACGTACGGGCCGAAGCGGCCGGCACCGGTGGTCACCGGCTTGCCGGTCTTCGGGTGGTCGCCCAGCGTCACCGCCGGGGTGGTCGCCTTCTTGGCGGCCTCGCCCAGCAACACAACGGCGCGGTTGAGGCCGATGGTCAGCACGTCGTCGTCGGGCGGCAGCGACTTGTACATCGTGCCGTGCTTGATGTACGGGCCGAAGCGGCCGATGCCGGCCTGGATCTCCTGCGCGGTCTCCGGGTGGTTGCCGATGGCGCGCGGCAGCGCCAGCAGGCGCATCGCGGTGTCCAGATCCACGTCGGCGGGCGCCATGCCCTTGGGCAGCGACACGCGCTTGGGCTTCGGCGTGTCGTCCTTGGGCTTTTTGGCCTTCTTGGGCTTCTTGCCGGTGGCCTTCTCTTCCTCGGCGGCCTTCTTCTCGGCCGCTGCCTTTTCTTCGGCCGCCCTCTCCTCGGCGCCGCGCGGCGGCCCGAGCTGGATGTAGGCGCCGTACGGCCCGCGGCGGACGGTCACCGGCAGCAGGGTCTCCGGGTCGTCGCCGAGGTCGCGCGGCCCCTCCTGCACGTCCTTCCCATCGTCGTTGGCGACGGCGAGCGGCCGGGTGTAGCGGCACTCCGGGTAGTTCGAGCAGCCGATGAAGGCGCCGTTCTTGCCGAGCTTCAGCCCCAGCCGCCCCTTCCCGCACAGCGGGCAGACGCGCGGGTCGGTGCCGCCGGCGCCCTGGCCGGTGGGGAAGAAGTGCTGGCCCAGTTCCTCGTCCAGCGCGGTCAGCACCTGGGTGATGGTGAGGTCCTTGGTGCCCTCGACGGCGCCCGAGAAGGCCTTCCAGAATTCGCGCAGCACCGCCTTCCAGTCGATCCGCCCGCCCGACACCTCGTCGAGCTGGTTCTCCAGATCGGCGGTGAAGTTGTACTCGACATAGCGGTTGAAGAAGTTCTTCAGGAAGGCGGTGACCAGCCGGCCGCGGTCGGACGGCTCGAACCGGCGCTTGTCCAGGCGCACGTACTCGCGGTCCTGCAACACTTGCAGGATCGAGGCGTAGGTGGACGGCCGGCCGATGCCCAGTTCTTCCAGCTTCTTGACGAGGCTGGCTTCGGTGTAGCGCGGCGGCGGCTGGGTGAAGTGCTGGTCGGGCTCGATGGGGCCGCGGGCCAGCGCATCGCGCTCGGCCATGGCGGGCAGGCGGCGCTCCTGGTCGTCGTCCG
Organism: Azospirillum terrae; assembly: GCF_053470425.1. Lineage (NCBI taxonomy): Bacteria > Pseudomonadati > Pseudomonadota > Alphaproteobacteria > Rhodospirillales > Azospirillaceae > Azospirillum > Azospirillum terrae. Next base: position 71,352 of record NZ_JBPXMR010000001.1, read on the forward strand.
CGGCGTCGTCCTTGTCTTCCTGGTAGACGCGCATGAAGCCGTCGAACACCAGGATGGAGCCGGAGGCGCGCAGCACCACGTCCTTGGTCGTCGAGGCCACGTCCACCGACACCTGATCGAGGACCGCACTTTCCATCTGCGAGGCCAGCGTGCGCTTCCAGACCAGCTCGTACAGCCGCAGCTCGTCCTTATCCAGATAGGACGCGACGATTTCGGGCCGGCGGAACAGGTCGGTCGGGCGAATCGCCTCGTGCGCCTCCTGGGCGTTCTTGGCGGCGGTCTTGTAGACGCGCGGGGCGCCCGGCACGTACTTCTCGCCCCAATGCTCGGCGATCAGCCGGCGCGACGCCTCGATGGCCTCCTGCGACAGGGTGACGCCATCGGTACGCATATAGGTGATGAGACCGACCGTCTCGCCGCCGATGTCCACGCCCTCATACAGCTTCTGGGCGAGGCGCATGGTGCGCGTGGCGCCGAAGCCCAGCTTGCGCGAGGCCTCCTGCTGGAGGGTCGAGGTGGTGAACGGCGCGTACGGGTTGCGCCGCACCTGCCGGCGCTCCACCGACGACACGGTGTAGCTGGCGTTCGCCTTGATCTTGAGAACGGCAGCGTCGGCCGCTTCCTTGTTGGGCAGGCCGAACTTGTCGAGCTTCTTGCCGTCGAGCTGGGTCAATTGTGCGTTGAAGGCGGCGCCGGCCGGCGTGGTGAAGCCGACGTTGACGGTCCAGTACTCCTGCGGGCGGAACGCCTCGACCTCGGCTTCGCGCTCGCAGACCAGCCGCAGCGCCACCGACTGCACGCGCCCCGCCGACTTGGAGCCGGGCAGCTTGCGCCACAGCACCGGCGACAGCGTGAAGCCCACCAGATAGTCCAGCGCGCGCCGTGCCAGATACGCGTCCACCAGTTCGCGGCTGACGTCGCGCGGCGCCTTCAGGGCGGCCTGCACGGCGTTCTTGGTGATCTCGTTGAAGGTGATTCGCTGCACCTCGACCTTGTCGGTCAGCCGCTTTTCCTTCAGCAGCTCCGACAGGTGCCAGGCGATGGCCTCTCCCTCGCGATCCGGGTCGGTTGCGAGGTAGACGCGCTTGGCGCCCTTGATCGCCTTGGCGATCTCGTCGATGTGGCGTTTGGAGCGGTCGCCCAGCTCCCACTCCATGGCGAAGTCCTCGTCCGGCCGCACCGAGCCGTCGCGCGCCGGAAGGTCGCGCACGTGCCCGAAGCTGGCCAGGACGGTGAAGTCGTCGCCCAGGTACTTGTTGATGGTCTTCGCCTTGGCCGGCGACTCGACGATAACGACGTTGCTGCCCGACAAGAGAGCCCCTCGCCCCAATGATGCCCGTTTATACGGCGTCAGATCAGCGCGATCTGGTTGCCCGGCTGGCGCTGCGCACGTCCAGCCAGCTCAAGTTCCAGCACGACGGTCAGCACCACAGGTGCGGACAATTGGCACCCGCGGACCAGTTCGTCAATGGCGACGGGTGTGGGCGACAGGTTTTCCAGCACGACGGCGCGCGCCTTCTCGACCTCCGAATCGTCGGGCGGGGTGGGCGGGGGAGGAGTGAACAGGTCGGCGGGACGCTCGCCAAGGGGTGGCGGGGCGAGGTGCTGGAACACGCGCAGCACGTCCTCGGCGCTCTCCACCAGCGTGGCGCCCTGGCGCAGCAGATTGTTGGTGCCGTTGCAGCGCGGATCGAGCGGCGAACCGGGCACGGCGAACACCTCGCGCCCCTGCTCCAGCGCCATGCGCGCGGTGATCAGCGAGCCGGACTTCAGCGCCGCCTCGATCACCAGCACGCCCAGCGAGCACCCGGAGATGATGCGGTTGCGGCGCGGGAAGTGGCGCGCCTGCGGCTGGGTGCCGAGAGGGCTCTCGGCGACCACGGCGCCCTGCGCCACGATGTCGCGGTAGAGCCCGGTGTTCTCCTCCGGATAGACGACGTCCACGCCGCCGGCCATCACGGCGATGGTGCCCGTGGACAGCGAGCCGCGGTGCGCAGCGGTGTCGATGCCGCGGGCCAGCCCGGAGACCACCAGCAACCCGGCCTCGCCGAGATCGCGGGCGATCTTCTCGGCGAACTTCTTGCCGGTCAGCGAGGCGTTGCGGGCGCCGACCAGGGCGACCGCGCGGCGCTTCAGCAGATGGGCGTGGCCGAGTACGGCCATCACCGGCGGCGAATCGTCCACGGCGGCCAGTGGCTCGGGGTAGTCGGGCTCGCACGAGCACAGGAGGCGGGCGCCGAATTTGATGGTGGCGGCCAGTTCGCCTTCGGCCTCGGCCTTTGGGGTGATCTTCAACGGCTTGACGCGCCCGCCGCGGCGGGCGAGTTCGGGCAGCACCTCGATGGCGCGCTTGGCCGAGCCGTACTGGTCGAGCAGCCGGTGGAAGGTGATCGGGCCGACGTTCTCCGTGCGGATCAGGCGGAGCCAGTCGATCCGTTCGGCATCGGTGAGAGGGCGGCGCGGTTGTGTCATGCGCCCATGTTGTACAACTAAGGCGCTGCCGTCCGCAACACGCAAACGTATGCGGGCTGTATTCCCTCCCCCGGCACCGCCGGAGGCGGGGAAGGGGAAAGAAACCTAGGCCGGCTTCTTCTTGACGCCGATCTTCGGCTCTTCGCCCTTCAGCAGCCGCCTGATGTTCTCCTCGTGCCGCACGAACACCAGCACCGCCACCAGCAGACACAGCAGCGCCACCTTCGGCCCTGCCAGGAACCACGCCGTCACCGGGCTCAGCCCCACGGCCACCAGGGCCGACAGCGACGAGATGCGGAACAGCGCCGCCATCACCAGCCACGTCAGGCAGGCCGCCACGCCCACCGGCCACGCCGCCGCCAGTAGCACGCCGAGCGTTGTTGCCACGCCCTTGCCACCCTTGAAGCCCAGCCACACCGGGAAGCTGTGGCCCAGCAGAGCGCCGCCGGCCGCGAGCAGGGCCGCGTCCTCGCCCGCCACATACAGCGCCAGCAGGGTCGCGATGGCCCCCTTGCCGCTGTCGAGCAGCAGGGTGGCGAGCGCCAGCGGCTTGTTGCCGGTGCGCAGCACGTTGGTGGCGCCGATGTTGCCGGAGCCGATCTTGCGGATGTCGCCGTAGCCGCCCAGCCGCGTCAGCACCAGCCCAAACGGAATCGAGCCCAGCAGATAGCCCAGCAGAGCCGCGGCGATCAGGATCAGCACCGGCTCAGCCTTCCGCCTGCCAGACCGTACGCCCATCCACGACGGTGCGCAGCGGGCGGCCCTGCACCGGGCGGTCCTCGAAGGGGGAGTTCTTGGACTTCGACTTGAAGGTGGCCACGTCCACCGTCCACGGCACTTCCGCGTCGAACACCAGCAGATCCGCCGCCGCACCCTTCGCCAAGCGCCCGGCCGGCAGGTCGAGGATCGCCGCCGGCTTGCACGTCACGCAGGCCAGCGCCTGCAACAGCGTCAGCTTCTTCTTGTGCGCCAGTTCCAGCGTCAGCGGCAGCAGCGTCTCCAAGCCGATCACGCCGAAGTCGGCCTGACTGAAAGGCAGGCGCTTGTGGTCCTGGTCCTGCGGGATGTGGTCGGACGCGATGGCGTCGATGGTGCCGTCGGCCAAGCCCTCGACCACCGCGCGGCGGTCCATCTCGCCGCGCAGCGGCGGCGAGACCTTGGCGAAGGTGCGGTATTCGCCGATGTCCGTCTCGGTCAGCGCCACATAGTGCGGGGCGGTGTCGCAGGTCACCTTCAGGCCGCGCGCCTTGGCGCGGCGGATGATGTCCACCGACTCGCCGGTGGTGACGTGCGCGAAGTGCAGCCGGCCGCCGGACAGCTCCAGCAGGCGCAGGTCGCGCTCGATCATGATGATCTCGGCCTCGCGCGGGATGCCGCTGAGGCCGAGGCGGGTGGCGATCTCGCCGGCGTTCATCATGCCGCCGGATGCGAGGCTCGGCTCCTCCGGGTGCTGGATGATCAGCTTGCCGAAACCGTTGGCGTAGCTGAGCGCGCGGCGCATCACCTTGGCGCTCTCGATGGCCTTGGTGCCATCGGTGAAGGCCACGGCGCCGGCCCTGGAGAGCAGACCCATCTCGGTGATCTCGCGGCCCTCTGCGCCGCGCGTCGCGGTGGCGTAGGCGTAGACCTTGACCAGCTTCACCTCACGGGCGCGGCGGGCGAGGAACTCCAGGCCGGAGACGTCGTCGCGCACCGGGTCGGTGTTGGGCAGGCAGACGATGGAGGTGACGCCACCGGCCGCCGCCGCGCGCGACACGCTCTTGATGGTCTCCTTCTGCTCGTTGCCGGGCTCGGCGACCATGACGCGCATGTCCACGAGGCCGGGGGCGAGGCATTGGCCGCCGAGGTCCACCACCGTGATCCCCTCAGGCACGCCGTCATTGAACAGCGCAGGCCCGAGGTCGGCGATCTTCGCGCCCTCGGTGAGCAGCGCGCCCGGCGCGTCGAGGCCGGTGGCCGGATCGAGCAGGCGGGCGTTGGTGTAGGCGACGCGGGTGCTCATCAAACAGTCTCCCGGCCGGTCTCCCGGCGGTCGCGGGTGAGGAGGTCGAGCACGGCCATGCGCACGGCCACGCCCAGCTCGACCTGATCGAGGATCATCGAGCGCTTGAGGTCGTCGGCGACCTCGGAGTCGATCTCGACGCCGCGGTTCATCGGGCCGGGGTGCATGATCACCGCGTCCGGCTTGGCGTCGGCCAGCTTCTCGTAGTCGAGGCCGTAGAAGTAGAAGTACTCGCGCGTCGAGGGCACGTATTGGCCGCTCATGCGCTCGTTCTGCAGGCGCAGCATCATCACCACGTCGGCGTCCTTCAGGCCTGACTTCATGGTGTGGTGGACCTCGCAGCCCAGCCGCTCGATAGCCGAGGGGACCAGGGTCGGCGGGCCGACGACGCGGACGTGCGCGCCCATGGCGTTCAGCAGGTGGATGTTCGAGCGCGCGACACGGCTGTGCAGGATGTCGCCGCAGATCGCCACGACGAGGCCCTCCAGCTTGCCCAGGCGGCGGCGGATCGCCAGCGCGTCGAGGAGCGCCTGGGTCGGGTGCTCGTGGTTGCCGTCGCCGGCGTTGACGACCGAGCAGTTGACCTTGTCGGACAGCAGCTTGACCGCGCCCGACTCGGAATGCCGCACGACCAGCGCATCGACGTGCATGGCGTTCAGCGTCATCGCCGTGTCGATCAGCGTCTCGCCCTTCTTCACTGATGAGGCGTCCACCGACATGTTGATCACGTCGGCGCCCAGGCGCTTGCCGGCCAGCTCGAACGAAGTGCGGGTGCGCGTCGAGTTCTCGAAGAACAGGTTCATCACGGTGCGGCCGTGAAGAAGCGATCCTTTCGTCTCGGGCTGGCGGTTGTGCTCGACGTAGCCATCGGCCAGGTCGAGCACGAGGGAAATCTCGCCCGCCGTCAAACCTTCGATGCCGAGCAGGTGACGGTGCGGGAAGCGGGGTGCGGCGGTGGCGGTCATGGGGCGCGACTATAGGAGCGTGCCCGGCGCCTCGCAAGACGGTGGGAGCGCCAAAATCACACCCGTTCCGGCAGGTTCATCTGGGCCGCGTATTCCTCGGCCTCGGCGAACAGCCACTCGCGGAACGCCTTGACCTTGGGGCGCGTCATGTAGTGCTGCGGCGCCACGAAATAGTACGCGTACTGGCCGGTCAGCACGACGTCGAAGGGGCGCACCAGACGGCCGGCCGCGAGGTCGTCGGCCACCAGCACCTGCCGGGCCAGCGCCACGCCGTGCCCCTCCATGGCCGCCTGGAGCGTCAGCGCCGAATCCGTGAACTGCGTGCCGCGCGCGGTGTCGATCCCGTCCACCCCGGCGGCAGCGCACCAGTTGCTCCAGGTGATGATGTAGTCGTCGTGCAGCAGCGTGTGGTTCTTCAGGTCTGCCGGCCCCTTCAGCGCCGGCAGCAGGCGCGGGCTGCACACCGGGAAGATGTTTTCGTTCAGCAGGCGTTCGATCCGCAGGTCCGGCCAGTTGCCGCTGCCGAAGCGGATCGCCACGTCCACGTCCTGCTGCGCGAAGTCCACCATCTGCGAGGTGGTGTGCAGCCGCACGTCCAGTTCCGGGTGCGCGGCCTGGAACCGCCCCATCCGCAGCACCAGCCACTTCGCCGCAAAGGACGGCATGGTGGAGATGGTGAGCGTCCCCGTGGAATCCTTGCGGAACAGCCGCTCGGTGGCGTTCGCCATCAGGTCCAGCGCCTCGCGCAGCGGCGGCAGGTAGGCCTGCCCGGCGTCGGTCAGCACCAGCCCGCGGTTCACCCGGCGGAACAGCGGTAGCCCCAACCATTCCTCTAGGCCCTTGATCTGATGGCTTACCGCCGCTTGGGTGACGTGCAGCTCCTCCGAGGCCTTGGTGAAGGACAGGTGGCGGGCCGCCGCCTCGAAGGCGCGCAAGGCGTTGAGCGGGGGCAGGTGGCGGCTCATCGGTCATACCAGTCGGATTAGGTTTTCTAATCGATCCTATGAGAAAGCGTCGTTTGTCCGCAAGGATCTGGTGGCCCATTCTTCCTCTCAGAACCACACTGGTTGCCACGCAGTCCGAAAGGGAGACGAGAGCCATGAGCCAGAGCACGAACGCGGTCTTCTCGCGCACTTCGTCCCGTCCCGCCGGTGGCCTGTTGCAGGCGATCGGCCGCGCCGTGGTGAGCGCCGGCGACACCTTCGCCACATGGCAGGAACGCCGTCGCCAACGGCTGGCGCTGGAGTCTCTGCCCGACCATCTGCTGAGCGACATCGGCGTCTCGCGCGCCGACGTGGACAACGAGGCCGATAAGCCGTTCTGGCGGGGCTGAGCCGTGAGTGGGGACGCGCACACCTGGACGGGCGGCTGCGAGTGCGGCGGCATCCGCTACGAGATCACCACGCAACCGGGCCCGATCTCGTTCTGCCATTGCGGCCAATGCCGCCGCCAGCACAGCCACGTCGGCGCCTACACCACCTTCCCACGGGATGCGCTTCGCCTGCTGAAGGACGAGACGCTGACGTGGTACCGATCGTCCGAGACGGCGCGGCGGGGGTTCTGCTCCCGCTGCGGCTCGGGGGTGTTCTGGGACCCGATCGGCGGGGCGCGCATCGACGTGACCGCCGGCAGCCTCGACCAGCCGACCGGTCTGCACGCCGACAAGCACATCTGGGTCGAGTTCAAGGCCGACTATTATGAGATCGGCGACGACGGCCTGCCGCGCGTGAAGAGCACCGAGCCAGGCAACGCCTCGACAGTGGTGTCCTAAAGGCTCGCCGAATCGCCATCGGAACCAGTGGCAACGTCAACGCCGCCATCGGCTGTCAGTCGTCGCGGTCGTCGAAGTCCTCGTCCTCGCGGGCCGCCTCGGCCTGCCGGCGGGCGTAGGACAGCGAATCGATGGCGCCCTGGAGGATGTAGGCGGCGGCCATCTTGTCCACGACCTCGCCGCGGCGCTTGCGGGTCATGTCGGCCTCGTCGGTCATGAAGCGCTGCACGGCGACCGTGGACAGCCGCTCGTCCCAGAAGGCGACCTGCGGCTCCCAGCCGCCGAACAGGTCGGCGCGTTGCGCCAGCGTGGCGGCGAAGGCGTGCGCTGCCTGGGCGCGCGGCCCCTGCGTCCCGTCCATGTTCAGCGGCAGCCCCAGCACGAAGCCGCCGACGCCGTAGTCGCGGACGATCTTCGCCAACGCCTTCGCGTCCTCGGTGAACTTGGAGCGGTGGATGGTCTGGATGGGCGAGGCGACGGTCAGGCCCGGGTCGCACACGGCGAGCCCGATGGTCTTGGTTCCGAGGTCGAGGCCGAGCAGGCGCGCGCCTTTCGGCAGCGCCGCGGCGAGGTCGGGAAGGGTGCGGATCATGCCGGCGACCTTAGGCCCAAGCGCGCGGCCGGGCAAGCGCCCGCCTGCCCAGGACGACGTATTACCAACAGAGTCCGTTCCCTTCCCACGGCCCAGCCCCACCTTGCTCCGAGCGGGTGTATGGGAGGGAGCGATGCTGCGCGTCTGGGTCGCCGCGGTGGCGGCGTTGGTTCTCTGGGGCAGCGGGACCGTGCCGGCCGCCCCGCCCGTCAGCGAAGCGGTCGATCCGCGCGGCTCGCCCGTCGCATTCGGCGATCCACGGTTCGGCGGTCCGCGCCCCGATGAGCTGCGCCGGCTGGACCTCGGCGGCATGAGCACCTTCACCGCGCGCTACCTGCGCAACGAGGGGCAGACCATCGTGATGTACAGCCGTGCCGGCGACGGTGAGTTCGTGCCCAAACACAGCGCACCGTCCGAACTGCGCGAGCGCTTCATCCCGCCCGGCGGCGTCGGGCGGCCGACGGGCGAGGGGGCGACGCTGGGCGCTGGCCGTGTTTATGACTTCGAACGCTACGAGATGACCCTGTCCGGTAACGTCTACGGGTGCTTCGTCGCCGCATCGGCGGCCCAGGACGACGTGCTGGTGGTCAACCAATGCCGCACCGGTCCGGCGGTGCCGGACGAGGCCGAGGTTGCGGCGGCGCTCGGCCGGCTGCGCGTCGTCCAGCCCGTGCGCGAGCCCGACGCGCTGGCGTTGCGCGGCGGCAAGCGCATCTGAAGGCGCGGCCCTCGCCCTGCAACGTTGCGTAACCCCCGCCGCGGGTGCTAGCTTCCGAGCCGTTTTTCCCAGACGTCGCGGAAGAGAGTACCAGGCATGTCGCTCGACAAGGCCACCGTGGCCAAGATCGCGCATCTGGCCCGCATCAAGGTGCCGGAGGAAGAGCTCGACCATCTCGCGGGCGAGCTGAACAATATCCTCAGCTTCGTGGAGCAGCTGAACGAGGTGGATACCGGCAATGTGCCGCCCATGACCTCGGTCGCCGCGCAGAAGCTGCGCCGCCGCGAGGACGCGGTGACGGACGGCGGGTATCCGCAGGACGTCGTCAAGAACGGCCCCGAGACGGCCGAAGGCTATTTCGCCGTGCCGAAGGTGGTCGAATAATGACCCAGCTCACCCATCTGTCCATGGCCGACGCCCTTCAGGGCCTCGCCGAGAAGCAGTTCACCGCGGTCGAGCTGACCGAGGCGCACGTCCGCGCTGTGGAGAACGCCCGCCCGCTCAACGCCTTCATCACCGAGACGCCGGATCAGGCGCTGGCGATGGCGAAGGCGTCGGATGCGCGCCGGGCCAAGGGCGAGGCCGGTCCCATGGACGGCCTGCCCATCGCGGTGAAGGACCTGTTCTGCACCAAGGACGTGCTGACCACCGCCGCCAGCCACATCCTGGACGGCTTCAAGCCGCCCTACGAGTCCACCGTCACGTCGAACCTCTGGCGCGACGGTGCCGTGATGCTCGGCAAGGTGAACCTGGACGAGTTCGCCATGGGCTCGGCCAACATCACCAGCCACTACGGCGACGTCATCAATCCGTGGAGCCCCGGTGAGGCCGGCAACTGGTCGCGCAAGCTGGTGCCCGGCGGTTCGTCGGGCGGTTCGGCCGCCGCGGTCGCGGCGCGCGTGGCGCTGGGTGCCACCGGCACCGACACCGGCGGCTCGATCCGCCAGCCGGCGGCGCTGAGCGGCATTGTCGGCATCAAGCCGACCTACGGGCGCTGCTCGCGCTGGGGCATCGTGGCGTACGCCTCGTCGCTCGATCAGGCCGGGCCGATGACCCGCACGGTGCGCGACAGCGCCATCATGCTGCGCTCCATGTGCGGCTTCGATCCGAAGGACAGCACGAGCGTCGACATGCCCGTGCCGGACTTCGAGAAGGCGCTGACCGGCGACATCCGCGGCCTGCGCGTCGGCATTCCCAAGGAATACCGCGTGGACGGCATGCCGGCCGAGATCGAGGAGATGTGGCAGCGGGGCGTCGATTGGCTGAAGGCCGCCGGCGCCGTTCCCGTCGAGATCAGCCTGCCGCACACCAAGTACGCGCTGCCGACCTACTACATCGTCGCCCCGGCCGAGGCTTCGTCCAACCTCGCGCGCTATGACGGCGTGCGCTTCGGGCTGCGGGTCGAGGGCGGCAGCCTCAACGAGATGTACGAGAACACCCGCGGCGCCGGCTTCGGCAAGGAAGTCCGCCGCCGCATCCTGATCGGCACCTACGTTCTGTCGGCCGGTTACTACGACGCCTACTATCTGCAAGCCCAGAAGGTGCGCACGCGCATCAAGTGGGACTTCGATCAGGCGTTCGAAAAGTGCGACGTCATCCTGACGCCGACCGCGCCGTCGGGCGCGTTCGCCATCGGCGAGAAGATGGACGATCCGATCCAGATGTACCTGAACGACGTGTTCACGGTGCCGGTCAACCTCGCCGGCCTGCCGGGCATGAGCGTGCCGGCCGGGCTGGGTGCGGACGGGTTGCCGCTGGGCCTGCAGCTCATCGGCCGGCCGTTCGACGAGGAGACGCTGTTCCGCGTCGGCGGCGTGATCGAACAGGCGTCGCAGTTCACCGCCACCCCGCCGTTCATGGCCTGAGCCGGACCAGAGAGTTAGACCCATGACGTACATCCAGGGTGAAACGGGCGATTGGGAAGTGGTGATCGGGCTGGAAGTCCATGCCCAGATCGTCTCCAACGCCAAGCTGTTCTCCGGCTCGGCCACCGCGTTCGGCACCGCGCCGAACAGCCAGGTCAGCTTCGTGGACGCGGCGTTCCCCGGCATGCTGCCGGTGATCAACGGCTATTGCGTCGAGCAGGCGGTGCGCACGGGCCTTGGGCTCAAGGCGCAGATCAACCTGTACTCGGTGTTCGACCGCAAGAACTACTTCTACGCCGACCTGCCGCAGGGCTATCAGATCAGCCAGTACCAGCAGCCGATCGTCGGCAAGGGCGAGCTGGTGCTCGACCTGCCCGACGGCTCGACGCGCACGGTGGGCATCACCCGCCTGCACATGGAACAGGACGCCGGCAAGTCGATCCACGACCAGCACCCCTCCAAGACGTTCATCGACCTCAACCGGTCGGGCGTGGCGCTGATGGAGATCGTGTCGGAGCCGGACATGCGCACCGCAGAGGAAGCGGGCGCCTACGTGCGCAAGCTGCGCTCGATCCTGCGTTATCTCGGGACCTGCGACGGCAACATGGAGGAAGGCTCCATGCGCTGCGACTGCAACGTCTCGGTGCGCAAGCCAGGGGCACCGTTCGGCACGCGCTGCGAGATCAAGAACGTCAACTCCATCCGCTTCGTCATCGCCGCCATCGAGTATGAGGCGCGCCGCCAGATCGAAGTGTTGGAAGAGGGGGGCACCATCTCCCAGGAGACGCGGCTGTGGGACACCACCAAGCTGGTGACCCGCTCCATGCGCTCGAAGGAAGAGGCGCACGATTACCGCTACTTCCCCGACCCCGACCTGCTGCCGCTGGAGCTGGACCCGGAGTGGGTGGAGGAGATCAAGCGCACCCTGCCGGAACTGCCGGACGAGAAGAAGGCCCGCTTCATCGGCGACTACAAGCTGTCGCCCTACGACGCCAACGTGCTGGTCAACGAGAAGGCCAAGGCCGACTACTTCGAGACGGTCGCCAAGGGGCGTGACGCCAAGCTGGCTTCCAACTGGGTGACCGGCGACCTGTTCGGCGCGCTCAACAAGGCCGGCAAGGAGATCGAGGAGAGCCCGGTTTCGGCCGAGAACCTCGGCGGTCTGATCGACCTGATCACCGACAACACCATCTCCGGCCGCATCGCCAAGGAAGTGTTCGCGACCATGTTCGAAACCGGCGAGAAGCCGGCGGACATCGTCGAGGCGAAGGGGCTGCGTCAGGTCACCGACACCGGCGCCATCGAGGGCGCCATTGACCAGATCATCGCCGCCAACGGCGACAAGGTGGCCGAATACAAGTCCGGCAAGGACAAGCTGTTCGGCTTCTTCGTTGGTCAGGCGATGAAGGCCACCCAGGGCAAGGCAAACCCCGCCCTGGTCAACGAAATCCTTCAGAAGAAGCTGAACGGCTGATCGTTGTAACACGCATGCGTGTCACAGACGCCGCGGGCCATCCGGTCTGCGGCGTCTTTTTTTGCCTGCGGATGTGCCGAAAAGGCGGTGATTGACTGCGTTTGCCGGCGTTGCATACTCCCGTATATTTCAAAGGCGCGACAACAAAGCGTTTGCTTTTCGTCGAATGCAAGTTTCCATTGTAAACCTGGGGAGGTTCGATGGATCCTGCGGGTTTGTCATTCTCGATGATCGCTGGCACGGCGATCGCGGCCCTGGTGGCGCTGACGGTGGGGGCCTGGATCGGCTTCCTGGCCGGGCGCCGGCGTCCGGCTGCGGCCGACGACAGCCGCCTGCGCGCCATGCTCGACACCGCCCCGGTTGGTGTCATCATCAACACCCGTGAGGGTAAGAACCTCTATCGCAACGGCCGCGCGCTGGACATCTTCGGCAAGACCGCGGCGGAGTTCGCGGCGGAGGGCGTTCCCACCCTTTACGCCCACCCCGAGGAGCGCGCCCGCTTCCTGGAGCGCATCTACCGCGACGGCATGTCCTGCGAGGATGAGGTGCTGTTGCGGAGGGGCTCCGGCGAAACCTACGTCGCCACCATGACCTCGGTGGTCACCGAGTACGGCGGCCAGCGCTGCCACATCACGTGGTTCCACGACCTCAGCAAGCAGATCCAGGCCGACGCGGAGCGCCGCGACATGATCGAGCGGCTCGCCATGGCGCTGGAGGCGACCAACGCCGCCGCCTGGGACGCCGATGTCGCGGCCGGCACCTGCTGGTGGTCGGACAGCTTCCCGCTCATGCTGGGCTTCCGCACCGTTCCGGCGATGGCGCCCGACTTCTGGGAGACGCGCCTGCACCCGGAGGACCGCACGCGCGTGCTGGCGCACGTCGATGCCCACCTGCGTGGCGAGAGCGCCGCTTATGAGTACGCCTACCGCCTGCGTCGTGAGGACGGCTCCTGGATCTGGGTCGAGGCCAAGGGGCGGGCGATCCTCGACAAGGACGGCCGTCCGGTGCGCTATGTCGGCATCATGACCGACATCTCCGCCCGCCGCCGCCACGAAGAGCTGCTGCGCGCCAGCGAGGAACGACTGCTGCGCATCCTCGAGGCGTCGCCGATCTCGGTGAACATCAGCTCCAAGGACGGGCGCTGGCTCTTTGCCAACGCGCAGACGGCGCGCATCTTCGGCCTGACCCGCGCGCAGATGGAGCGCACCTCGATCCCCGACCTGTACGTCGATCCGGCGACGCGGCAGCAGTTGCGGGCGCGCCTGGACAGCGAGGGTGCTTTCCGCGACGCCGAGGTGGCGTTCCGCCGCCCGGACGGCAGCATCGTCTGGGTGCTGTCGTCGTGGGACTCCATCGAGTTCGACGGGGAGAGCGCCTTTCTCACTTGGCTCTACGACATCACCGACCGCAAGGCCGCCGAAGCCGAGCTGACCGCCGCCAAGGAGGCCGCCGAGCGGGCGCTGGCCGATCTGCGCGCCGCGCAGGAAAGCCTGATCCAGGCGGAGACCATGGCCTCGCTGGGCCAGCTCGTGGCCAGCGTGGCGCATGAGATCAACACGCCCATCGGCATCGGCCTGACCGCCGCCAGCCACGTCGCCGAATCGACCGCGCGGGTGCGCGAGCGGTTCGAGGGCGGCGCCATCCGCCGCGGCGACTTCACCGACTACCTGAACACCATCGGCGAGGGGGCCAAGCTGCTGGTCGCCAACATGAACCGCGCGGCCGAGCTGATCCAGAGCTTCAAGCAGGTGGCGGTGGACCAGTCCTCGGGTGACCGGCGCGGCTTCGACCTGAAGACCTACATCGGCGAGGTGCTGTTCAGCCTGCGCCCGCGCCTGAAGCGCACGCGCATCGCCGTCGAGGTCGACTGTCCGGAGGGGCTGCGGATGGACAGCTTCCCCGGCGCGCTCAGTCAGGTGCTGACCAACCTGACGATCAACGCCATTGTGCACGCCTATGCCGACGGGCAGGACGGCACCATTCGCATCGGCGTGGAGCCGCGGGGCGAGGACGAGGTGGTGCTGGTGTTCGCCGACGACGGCAAGGGGATTCCGGCCGACGTGCTGCCGAAGATCTTCGACCCGTTTTTCACCACCAAGCGCGGTGAGGGCGGCAGCGGGTTGGGGCTGCACATCGTGTTCAGCACCGTGACGCAGACGTTGGGCGGACGGGTGTCGGTCGATTCGCGGGTCGGGCAGGGCACCCGCTTCACGCTGGTGCTGCCGCGCCGCGTCGAGCAGGAGGTTCCGGAGAGCGTGGCGGTCTGACCGCCCCTCACTCCGCCGGTGCCGTCTGCCCGGTGGTGACCTCGGCGTCCGGCCGCTTGCGGCCGAACCAGCGCTTCAGGCGGACCGACGCGCCGTCCAGGAACGTCAGCACCACCGGCACCACCAGCAGCGTCAGCACGGTCGAGCTGATCAGCCCGCCGATCACCGCGTGCGCCATGGGCGCGCGCTGCTGCGCACCCTCGCCGAGGCCGAGCGCCAGCGGCAGCATGCCGAACACCATCGCGGCCGTGGTCATGACGATGGGGCGCAGGCGAATGATTCCGGCTTCCACCAGCGCTTCCTTCAGCGCCTTGCCCCGTGCGCGGGCCTGATTGGAGAAGTCCACCAGCAGAATGGCGTTCTTGGTCACCAGACCCATCAGCATGATGAAGCCGATGGCGCTGAAGATGTTCAGCGTGGAGCCGGCGACCAGCAGGCCGACGAACACGCCGACCAGCGACAGCGGCAGCGACGCCATGATGGCGAAGGGTTGCAGGAAGCTGCCGAACTGCGAGGCGAGGATCAGGTAGATGAGGATCACCGCAAGGCTCAGCGCCTGCGCGGCGTAGCTGCTGGTCTCGGCGATGTCCTTGGTCGAGCCGCCGAAGACGATCCGATAGCCGGGCGGCAGTTGCACCTGCGCAAGCGACGTCTGCAACTCCTTGCCGACGTCGCCGACCGCGCGGCCCTGCACGTTGGCGCTGACCAGCACCTCGCGCGCGAGGTCGCGGCGGTTGATCTGCGAGGCGCCCAGCGTCGTCTGCACCTCGGTCACCTGACTGAGCGGCACCATGCGCGGGTTGCCCTCGGCGTCCTTGGTCGAACTGGCGAGATAGATCCGGTCGAGGTCGGTGCGGCCGGTGCGGGCGCTCTCCGGCAGGCGGATGTGCACGTCGTAGGTCTCGCCGTCCGGCGCCTTCCAGGTGGAGATCTTGTCACCGGCGAACAGCGGCCGCAGCGTCGAGGCGACCTGCGTGGTGCCGATGCCCAAATCGCTGGCGAGGTCGCGCTGGAGGCGCACGGACAGGGTGGGCTTGGCCGCCTTCAGGCTGCTGTCCACGTCCACGAAACCGGGGATGCGGTGCATGGCGGCGTTGATCTGCCCGGAGATGCCGTCCAGCGTCGTGATGTCGCGGCCCTGGACCGAGACCTGGATCTGCTTCTGCACGCCGCCCACGCCGGGGATGCCGATGTTGACGCTGATGCCGGGAATGGCGGCGAGCCGCTCGCGGATCGGCGCGGCGAGGTCGTTGGGCGAGCGCTTGCGCTCGGTCAGCGGCACGAGACGGACGTAGATGCTGGCCTTGTTCTTGCCGACCGAGGTTCCGGTGTTCACCGTGGCGTAGGTGTAGCCGATCTCCGGGAACTCGTGCAGCGCCTTGACCGCCTGTTCGACCTTGGCGGTGGTGTAGCCCAGCGACGAGCCGACCGGAGTTTCCACCTCCACCACCGACTCGCCGAGGTCGGCGGCCGGCACGAACTCGGTGCCGATGAACGGCACCAGAGCGAAGCTGCCGAAAAAGATCAGTCCCGCAGCGGTCATGACGATCCAGCGCCGCCGCAATGCCCAGCCCAGGAACCGCCCATAGGCCTGCGAGAAGCTCTCGAACCAGCGCTCGAAGGCTGATGCCAGCCAGCCGAACGGCCCGCGCCCGTGCCGGCCGTGCGCTGCCGGGTCGTACCAGACCGACGACAGCATGGGGTCGAGCGTGAACGACACGAACAGCGAGATGAGCACCGCCGCCGACACGGTGATGCCGAATTGCAGGAAGAAGCGGCCGATGATGCCGCCCATGAACGCCACGGGCAGGAACACCGCGACGATGGTCAGCGTGGTGGCGAGCACCGCCAGCCCGATCTCCGCCGTGCCGTCCAGCGCCGCCTGCCGGTGCGTCTGGCCGCGGTGCAGATGGCGCATGATGTTCTCGCGCACGACGATGGCGTCGTCGATCAGGATGCCGATGGCCAGGGAGAGCGCCATCAGCGTCATGACGTTCAGCGTGTAGCCCATGGCGGCCAGCACCGCGAAGGTGCCCAGCACCGCCACCGGCAGCGTCATGCCGGTGATCACCGTGCTGCGCCAGGACCCCAGGAACAGCATGACGATCAGCACCGTCAGAATGCCGCCGACGACCAGCGTCTCCTGCACGTTGTTGAGCGAGTTGGTGATGCCGCGCGCGGTGTCGCGCACCACCACGAACTCCACGTCGGGCGGCACCGCGCCGGACTGGCGCATCTCGGCCACCGCCTTTTGCAGGCCCCTGGCGACCTCCACGGTGTTGGCGCCCTGCACGCGCACCACATCAACGGCCAGCGCCGGCTTGCCGTTGAAGAGTGCGACCGAATCCTGCTCCTCCTGGCCGTCGAGCACCTCGGCCACCTGACCCAGGCGCACCGGCGTGTTGCCGCGGCGCGCGACGATCAGGTCGAGGAACTGCGCGGGCGTGACGAAGCGCCCGTCCACCTGAACGACGCGCTCGCGCCCGCCGCCCTCGACGGTGCCGGCGGGGATGTCCTGGTTCTCGTTGGTGACGGCGCGCACCACTTCGTCCACGCCGACGCCCAGGGCTTCCAGGCGCTCAGGTTTGAGGCGGATCTGCACCTGCCGCTTGACGCCGCCGGCGATGGTCGCGCGCCCGACGCCGCGCACGTTCTGCACGCGCTTGAGGATGATCTGGTCGGTCAGCGTGGTGAGGTCGCGCAGCGTGCGGATGTCCGACTTCACCGCGACCGACACGATGGGCTGGTCGTCCGGGTTGAAGCGCGAGATCTGCGGCTCCTTCACCTCGGTGCGGAAGGTTGGGCGGAGCGCCGAGACCTTCTCGCGCACGTCCTGCACCGCCTGGGTCGAGGCGGTCTTCAGGTCGAACTCGGCGATCACCACCGAGCGCCCCTCGTAGGAGCGCGAGGTCAGCGTCTTGATGCCGGCGATGGTGTTGATCGCCTCCTCGACCGGGCGCGAGACGTCGGTCTCGACGGATTCCGGGCTGGCGCCGGGATACTCGGTGGAGACCACCACCACCGGGAAGTCCACGTCCGGGAACTGATCGACGCCCAGGCGCTGGTACGAGAACAGGCCGAACACCATCAGCGCCACCATCAGCATGGTGGCGAAGACCGGGTTGTCGACGCTGATGCGGGTGATCGGCATTGCCTACACCCCCGCCGCCGCGCGGACGGCTTGGCCCGGCTGAAGGCCCGGCAACGGCGCTGTGACGACGAGGTCGCTGGCCGTCAGCCCCTCCACCTGGACCAGTTCGGCGCGTCCCCAAGCGCCGCCGCGGCGGACCGGGGTGCGGGTCAGGCGGCTGTCGACGACGGTCAGCACGAAGTCGCCCTGGTCGTCGTGGCGCAACGCCGCCGGGGGCAGGGCGATGGCGTTCTCCGCCTCGGCCACCACCACGTCGCCGGTGGCGAACATGCCGCCGCGCAAGGACCCGTCCGCGTTTTCCACCGCCACATAGACGGGGATCGCCCGCGTGCCGGCCCGCGCCTGCGGGTTGATGCGCGCCAGCGTGCCCTGGAAAATCCGCTCGCCGAATCCCTCGACGCGCAGCGCCACCGGCTGGCCGGGCTTGAGGCGCGCCACGTCGTCGGCCGGCACGGTGGCGGTCACCTCGACACGGCTGAGGTCGACCACGCTGAACATCTTCGTGTTCACCGCCAGCGTCTCGCCGGGGTTGACGGTGCGCTCGGCCACCATGCCGTCGATGGGGGAGCGAACCACCGCGTCGTTCAGCGCCTTGCGCGCCATCTCCACCTGCGCGGCCATCGCCTGCACGGTCGCCTGCTGGAATTGCCACGTGCTCTGCGCCTGATCCAGATTGGCTTCGGCGATGATGTCCTTCTGGCGCAACGCCAAACTCTTGGCGCGCGTCTTCTCGGCGTAGACGAGCTGCGCCTTGGCGCCCGCCAGATTGCTTTCCTTCTCGGCCAGGCGGTTGGCGAGGTCGCGGGTGTCGAAGCGGGCCAGCACGTCGCCGCGCTTCACCGCCTGCCCCTCGCGCACCAGCACCTCGGCCAGGGTGGCGGCGACTTCCGACTTCACCAGGGTCCAGTTCACCGGATCGACCGAGCCGGACAGGCGCACCGTCTCGGTCAGGCGGCGCGGCGCCACGCGGGTCAGCTCGATGGCGGCCAGCTCCAGCGTGCGTTCGGGCGGCGGTGCGTCCTTGTTGACCGCCGCCTGCCCGCTGCTGCGCGCCTGCCACATCAGGCCGCCTCCGGCCAGCGCTGCGATCACCAGCAGACTGAGGACTATCCGGCGCATGCCGCGGCGCCGGGGCGGGGAGGTCTCAGGCATCGGGGGCGTCCTTGGGAGCGGCCCGCAGGCCGTGCAGAACGAGGTCGAGGTAGGAATCGAGGAATCCCTCGGCAGTGGTGCCGGGGTCGATCTCATAGGGGGCGAGCGAGTGCGTCCAGATTGTCAGCATGGTCAGCGGTGCCGCCAGCACGCGCGCCATGTGCTGCACGTCCACCGGGCGGAACTCGCCGCGGTCGATGCCGCGCTGGATCAGGCGGGCGAAGATGCCCCGGCCGCGCGTCACCACCTCCTCCACATAGAAGCGGGCGAGGTCGGGGAAGTTGGCGGCCTCCGCCATCACCAGCTTGGGCAGGCCGGCGGCCGGTTCGTCGTTCATCTGTCCGTAGCGGGTGACGAGGTGGCGCATCAGCTCCTCCGTCGGGCCGGGGAAGCTTTCCAGCATCTCCTCGCCCAGGCGGATGTTCGGCAGCACGGACTCGCGCACCACGGCTTTGAACAGACCGGCCTTGTTCTCGAAGTAGGCGTAGGGCAGGCCGACCGACACGCCGGCCCGGCGGGCGACGTCGTCCAGCTTGGTGGCGGCGAAACCGCGCTCAATGAACAGGTCGCGCGCCGCCTCGATCATTTCGGCGGGGCGGGCTTCCTTGCGGCGGGTCCGGCGCGTCGGCGTGGGTGGGGATTCGTGGGACATGGTGCTTTATAAAATGAACGTTCATTCAATAAGCACGCATAGGCCGTTTGTCAATGGTTGTGCCGACGCTTGCTGGAACATGCCGGGTCGTTGCGACGTTGTCGGCGGTGGCGCTGTTCAACGGTTTGCCGTACCTTGAGGAACTGTGGCAGGATATCCGCGCCAATGGCCTGCGCCCGCGGCCGGAGCCGCAGCCTTACCGCGTGCTGGATCCGGTGTATCCAAAGATCCAGCACGCTTGATTGTGCTCTAACGAAACGATATCGTCAGTTTTGGAACTGGCGAGTTTCATTTTCATGCCCCTCGACAACACCCCGGAATGGCGTCTGCGCCGGCGCGAGGCGATCCTCGCGGCTGCGGCGGAGCTGTTCGGGCGCCGTCCGTACCATGAGGTGCAGGTCGACGACGTGGCGAAGTACGCCGGTGTCGGCAAGGCTACGCTGTACCGCTATTTTCCCTCCAAGGAGGAGCTGTACCTGCACTCCTTCGACGGGGCGCTGGCCCGGCTGGAGGTGCTGCTGCACGCCCCGCCGCCGGTCGGCGCAGCGCCGGAAGACGTGCTGGCCCAGCGCGTGCGGGCGCTGCTCACCACCTTTGTCGAGCAGTTGCCGACGCTGAAGGTGCTGGGCGGCGACCACTCGCATCTTGCCGAACAGGGGCGGCAGGTGTTCCGCCGCCGCGCCGGCCGCATCGCCGCGGCGTTGCGCGACGTGCTGGAGGCCGGCCATGCGGCCGGGCGGTTCCGCGCGGTGGATGCGGAGATGACGCCGCTGTTGATCATCGGCATGGCGCGCGGCGCCATCATGTTGTCCGGCGGCACGGCGCCGGAGCGGCTGGAAGCCGCGATCCTCGATCTCGTACTCAAGGGCGCGCTGGCAAGACCGGCGGCCGACGACGCTGGGAGTTGGTGTTCATGAAGCGCGTGTTGATGCTCCTCCTGCTCGCGGCGTTGGCGGCTGGCGGCTACTGGTACACGCAGACGCCCCGCGCGGAGGCGCCGAAGCCCGCCGCTTCCGCCGCGCGCCAGGCCGTGCCCGTGGTGACCCGCCCGGCCGAGATCCGCCCGATCCCGGAGGAGATCGCCACCATCGGCACCGTGCAGCCCATCGCCACCATCGCCATCAAGGCGCGGGTGGACACGGTGGTGGACACCGTGCATTTCGCCGAAGGGCAGGAGGTCAAGGCCGGCGAGCCGCTGTTCACGCTGGACGACCGGGCGCTGCAGGCACAGCTCCGTCAGGCGCAGGCCAACCTGGAGCGCGACAAGGCCAACCTGGAGAAGGCGAAGCAGGACGTCGTCCGCTACAACGAGCTGCTGAAGCGCGACGCCGTCGCCCGCCAGCAATACGACGCCGCGGTCGCCACCTCCGCCGCGCTGGAGGGCACGGTCAAGGCCGATCAGGCCGCGATCGAGAGCGCCAAGGTCTCGCTCAGCTACGCCCGCATCGTCGCGCCGCTCGACGGTCGTACCGGTACGGTGAACGCCAAGGGCGGCACCATGGTGCGCGCCGCCGACGCGACACCGCTGGTGACCATCACCCAGCTTCGCCCGATCAACGTCGCCTTCAATGTGGCCGAGCGCTTCCTGCCGGCGATCCGGCAGGCGATGCGCGAGGGCCGGCTGACCGTCGGCGCCAACCTGCCCGGCAACCGCGCGGCGCGGGCCGAGGGCGTGCTGGCCTTCATCGACAGTCAGGTGGACCAGCAGAGCGGCACCATCCTGGTGCGCGGCGAGTTCCCGAATGCCGACACCATGCTGTGGCCGGGCCAGTTCGTCGACGTGGTGCTGCGGCTGCGCGTCGATCCGCAGGCCCTGACGCTGCCCAGCGACGCCGTGCAGACCGGCCAGGACGGCCGCTTCGTCTATGTGGTGAAGCCCGACAACACGGTGGAGATGCGCACCGTCGCGGTGGGCCGCACCTTCGAGGGGCTGGCGGTGATCACCAGCGGCCTGCAACCCGGTGAGCGAGTGGTGGTGGACGGCCAGTCGCGGCTGTTCCCCGGCGCGCTGATCGCCGACCGCGCGCCCGCCGGCGCTCCCGGCGGGGGCGGCAAGACGGAAGCCAAATCGGCCCAGCCCGGAGGCGCCTCATGAACATCTCCGAGCTGTGCATCCGCCGTCCGGTCATGACCATCCTGCTGACGGCGGCGCTGGTTCTGTCGGGGGTGGCGGCGTACCGGCAGTTGCCGGTGGCGGCGCTGCCGCGCGTGGACTTCCCCGTCGTCGCCGTCTCGGCGCAGCTGCCCGGCGCCAGCCCGGAGACCATGGCGGCCTCCGTCGCCTCGCCGCTGGAGCGCGAGTTCGCCACCATCGCCGGCATCGACACCATCACCTCGTCCTCGACGCTGGGCAACACGGCGATCACCATCCAGTTCGTGCTGGAGCGCAACATCGACGCCGCCGCCGCCGACATCCAGGCGGCCATCGCCCGAACGGCGCGCCGCCTGCCGGCGGAGATGACCAACCCGCCCAGCTACCGCAAGGTCAACCCGGCCGACCAGCCGATCCTGTTCCTGTCGCTGAACTCGCCCTCCACGCCGCTGTCCACGCTGAACGACTATGCCGAAACCATCGTGCAGCCGCGCGTCGGCACGCTGGACGGCGTGGCGCAGGTGCAGATCTACGGCTCGCAGAAGTTCGCGGTGCGCATCCAGGTCGACCCCGACGCCATGTCGGCGCGCGGCATCGGCATCGACGAGGTGCAGAAGGCGCTGGCCTCGGCCAACGCCAACTCGCCGGTCGGCACGCTGTCGGGCGACCGCCAGCAGCTGGTGCTGGCCGCCAACCCGCAGCTGCCCAACGCCGAGGCGTTCCGCGAGCTGATCATCGCCTTTCGCAACGGCGCGCCGGTGCGCCTGACCGACATCGCCAGCGTCCAGGACAGCGTCGAGAACAACCGCACCGCCGGCTGGTACAACGGCGCCCGCGCCATCGTGCTGGCGGTGCAGCGCCAGCCCGACGCCAACACGGTGGAGGTGGTGGACCGCGTGCGTGCCCTGCTGCCGGCCTTCCGCGCGCAGTTGCCGCCCGCCGTCTCCATCGACGTGACCAACGACCGCTCGCTGTCGATCCGCGAGGCGGTGGAGGACGTGCAGTTCACCCTGGTGCTGACCATCGGGCTGGTGATCCTGGTGATCTTCCTGTTCCTGCGCAAGCTGTCGGCGACCCTGATCCCGGCGCTGGCGGTGCCGATCTCGCTGGTCGCCACAGCGGCCGGCATGCAGCAGATGGGCTTCTCCATCGACAACGTGTCGCTCCTGGCGCTGACGCTGTCGGTCGGCCTCGTGGTGGACGACGCCATCGTCATGCTGGAGAACATCGTCCGCTACATCGAAGAGGGCATGGGGCCGTTCGAGGCGGCGATCAAGGGTTCCAAGGAGATCGGCTTCACCATCGTCTCCATCACGCTGTCGCTGGTGGCGGTGTTCATCCCAATTCTGCTGATGGGCGGCGTGGTCGGCCGGCTGTTCCACGAATTCGCCATGGTGGTGACCATGGCCATCGCCGCGTCGGCCTTCGTGTCGCTGACGCTGACGCCGATGCTGTGCTCGCGCTTCCTCACCCGCGAGAAGCACGGCGAACAGGAAGGGCCGCTGGGCCGCGTGCTGGAGGGCGGCTTCAACATCCTGCTGCGCGGTTATGAGGCCACGCTGCGGCTGGCGCTGCGGGCGCGGCCGGTGATGCTGCTGGTGTTCGTCGGCACCATTGTCGGCTCCGGCTATCTGGTGTCGATGGTGCCAAAGGGCTTCTTCCCGACCGAGGACATCGGCCAGCTGTTCGTGCAGACCGAGGCGGCGCCCGACATCGCCTTCCCGGCCATGGCCGAGCGGCAGCGGCAGGCGGCGGCGCTGGTCAAGGCGCACCCGGCGGTGGCCTACGTCAACGCCGCGGCGGGTGCCGGCGGACCGAACCCGACCTCGAACACCGGCCGCATGTTCGTGGCGCTGAAACCGCGCGCGGAGCGCCCGCCGGCGCAGGAGGTCGTGCAGCAGCTCCGCCGCGACCTCCAGAAGATCCCCGGTCTGGCGGCCTTCATCCAACCCATCCAGAACCTGCGCGTCGGTGGCCGCTCGTCCAAGAGCCTGTACCAATACACGGTGCAGGCGCTCGACCTGCCCGAGCTGTATAATTGGTCGCAGAAGCTGGAGCGCGGCTTGCGCGACGTGGCGATCCTGCAGGATGTCACCAGCGATTTGCAGCTCAACAGCCCGCAGGCCTACGTCAACATCGACCGCGAGAAGGCGACGACGCTGGGCGTCACGGCGGATCAGGTGCGCTCGACGCTCTACAGCGCCTTCGGGCAGCGGCAGGTGTCGACCATCTACACGCCGTCGAACGACTATCAGGTGCTGATCGAGCTGGACCCCAAATACCAGCAGGACGACAGCGCCCTTTCACGAGTCTACGTGCGCAACAACGCCGGCAAGCTGATTCCGTTGGATGCCTTCTCCCGTGTCGAGCGCACCGCCGGGCCGTTGTCCGTCAATCACCAGGGGCAGTTGCCGGCGGTCACCATCTCGTTCAACCTCGCCCCCGGCGTGGCGCTGGGCGATGCGGTGGCCTCGGTGCGCCGGGTCGAGCAGCAGTTGGGCCTGCCGGCCACCGTCAGCACCGGCTTCGCCGGCACCGCGCAGGTGTTCCAGGACGCCCAGGCCGGTCAGGCGCTGCTGCTGACCTCGGCGGTGCTGGTCATCTACATCGTGCTGGGGGTGCTGTACGAGAGCTTCGTCCACCCGCTGACGATCCTGTCCGGCCTGCCCTCGGCGGCCATCGGGGCGCTGGCGACGCTGATCCTCTTCGGGCAGGAGCTGAACGTCATTTCGGTGATCGGCATCCTCATGCTGATCGGCATCGTCAAGAAGAACGCCATCATGATGATCGACTTCGCGCTGGAGGCCCAGCGCGAGCAGGGCATGAGCCCGCGCGAGGCCATCGAGCGCGCCTGCGTCTTGCGCTTCCGCCCGATCATGATGACGACGATGGCGGCGATCATGGGCACGCTGCCCATCGCCGTCGCCCACGGCGCCGCCGCCGAACTGCGCCAGCCTCTCGGCCTCGCGGTTGTCGGCGGCCTTGTGGTGTCGCAGATGCTGACGCTGTACATCACGCCGGTGCTGTACCTGTACATGGAGGACGCCGGGCGTCTGGCCAATCGCCTGCTGCACCGCCGCCCCGCCGAGGAGGCTGCTCCCGGCCACGTGGTGTCGGCCGGCGACGACTGACGGAGGCTCCCATGGCCCCGCTCGTCGTCACCGTGGCGCCCAACGGGGCGCGCCGCGGCAAGGCCGATCATCCGGCGATCCCGCTGACGCCGGACGAGATCGCCCGCGAGGCGGCGCTCTGCCGCGAGGCCGGGGCGGCGATGATTCACCTGCATGTGCGCGACCGCAACGGCGGGCACACGCTGGACGCCGATGCCTACCGCGCCGCCACCGCGGCGATCCGGCGCGAGGTCGGCGACGGCCTGCTGATCCAGGCGACGACCGAGGCGGTCGGCCTCTACACCCCGGCGCAGCAGATGGCGGCGATGCGCGACCTGCGGCCCGAGGCGTTCTCGGCGGCGGTGCGCGAGTTGCTGCCCGACCTGGCCGCCGAACCCGAGGCCGCCCGCTTCCTGGCCGAACAGGCGGATGCGGGCACGCTGATCCAGTACATCCTCTACGACCCCGGCGATGTGCGGCGCTTCGACGAACTGCTGGCCCGCGGTGTGGTGCCGGAGGCGGGGGCGAGCGTGCTGTTCGTGCTCGGCCGCTACACCGCCGGTCAGCAATCGGACCCGCGCGACCTGCTGCCCTTCCTGGCTGCCTGGACCCGGCCGCTGGCCTTCGCCGTCTGCGCCTTCGGCCGGCGCGAGGCGGCCTGCGTGGCGGCCGCCGCGGCGTTCGGCGGGCACGGGCGCGTCGGGTTCGAGAACAACATGCTCCTCGCCGATGGCAGCCCGGCCCCGGACAACGCGGCGCTGGTGCGGCAGGCGGCGGACCTCGCCCCGCTGCTCGGCCGTCCGCTTGCCACCGCCGGGCAGGCGCGTGCGATGCTGGGCGGTGTTATGGCGTAAGGCGTAGTATTGTGCTGGGCGTACTCCTTTGGTCGGGGGTCGGGTTCGCCCTAAAGGATGTCGCGCCTATGTCCATAGATTGCTTCAATGCCGGCCTCGGCTTTGGCATAAAACGTCCAAGCGAAGTCGAACGGGGAACACCGGAACGACTTCCGGGGAGGAAACGCCAATACTTAAATAAATAGAACGAAACTGAAGCCCGGAGCCTATGGCTGCCGGGCTTTTTGATGTCTTGCGTTCTGCGTTGACCCTTTGCGGAAATGCCTGAGCGGCCAACTCGGGCTTTGGTCGGCGCCTACGCCTGCCGCGCTCCGCGCCGGCCGCGGGGGTGGCGCAGGCCGGCGGCGCGGATGACCTCGGCCAGGGTGCGGCGCAGATGCTCGGGCTCCACCGGCTTGTGCAGGATGGTGAAGCTTTCGGTCTTGCTGTCGTACACGCATTCCGGGCTGTTCTCGCCGGTCAGCATCACCGCCGGGATGTGCGTGCCGTAACGGGCGCGGATGGTGCGGATCGCCTGTGTGCCGGTGCGCTGCTCGCGCAGGCGATAGTCGGCGACGATCACGTCCGGCGCCCGCGCCCTGAGGGACAGTTCGGCAACCGCCTCGTCGCAGGACTCGGCGGTCAGCAGCGAGTAGTCCCACTGTTCCAGGAGGGCACGCAGACCCATCAGGATCACCGGGTTGTCGTCGATCAGCACGGCGAACACGCCGGCACCGTCCAGCCGCTCCGGTGCATCCGGCCCCACCGCCTCGACGCGGTCGAGCGGCACCACCACCGTAAACACCGACCCCACGCCCGGCGTGGAGAGCACCTCCACCGGGTGGTCGAGCAGCCCGGACAGCCGTCGCACGATGGCGAGGCCGAGGCCGAGGCCCTGCTTCTGGTCGCGCTCGGGGTTGGCGAGCTGGTGGAACTCGGTGAAGATCTCGTCCAGGCTCTCGGGCGGGATGCCGATGCCGGTATCGCGCACGGAAATCGCCAGCCGCGCACCGCGCACCGTGCACTCCACCGCGATTTCGCCCTTCTGGGTGTAGCGGACGGCGTTCTCGACGAGGTTGCGCACCATGCGGCCCAACAGGTTGGGGTCGCTGTGCACCGCGACGTCCGGCGCACGGACCGACCATGCCAGCCCCTTGGCGGCGGCGACCGGGCCGTAGCTCGAATCGATAGTGGTTATCAGGTCGTCGATGGGGAACGCCTCGCGCTTGGCGTGCACGATGCCGGCGTCCAGCTTGGAGATGTCCAGCAAGCTGTCGAGCAGGCCCTTGAGCGCGCCCAGCGCCCGGTCCATGTGGCTCAGCACCTGCTGCGTGCGGCCCGTGTCCTGGCCGGCGGCCAACGCCGCCGAGAACAGCATCAGCGACTGCACGGGCTGGCGAAGGTCGTGCGTCGCCGCGGCGAGGAACTTGGACTTGGCGCGGTTCGCCGTCTCGGCGGCGATGCGGGCGGCGATGGCCTCTTCCTTGGCGGCGATGATGGTGCGTTCCATCTCGATGCGCGCGGTGATGTCGCGCATGATCGCCGTGAAGAAGCGCCGTCCTTCGGCCGTCCAGGCGCCGATGGAGATGTCCACGTGCACCTCGCGCCCGTCGGCACGGTGGACGCGGGTGCGGCCCTCCTCGAACTGCTCCAGCCGCACGGCGACGGGGGTGTCCACCAGCGCGCCGTCGGCGCAGCCGAACAGCGCGTGCGCCGCGCGGTTGGCCGAGTGGATGATTCCGCCCTCGTCCACCGTGACGATCGCGTCGGTGGCGGTGTCGACGATGGCGCGATAGCGCGCGGCGCGGCCTTGCCGCAACTGCTGCTCGCGCCGCACCGACACGGTGATGTCGTGCACCTGCAACAGGCAGCCGAGCCGCGGGCCGGACAGCGGCTTGGTGATGATCGACTGGTGGGTGGGGTGGTGCCGCTCGCCGACGCGGGTCACCAGCGGCATCAGGTTGGGATTCAGGTAATGCGACACCACCGACGAGGTGCCGAAGGTCAGCGTTTCCTCGATGGCGCGGGCGAGGCGGCCCTCCGCCAGATTGGGGAACAGCGCGAAGAGGCCGCTTCCGATGGCGTCGCCGATAGCGATGCCCGACTGCTCGCTCATCCAGCGGTTCCAGCCGAGGATCGTCAAGCCATCGTCCAGGACGATGACGCCGAAGTCCAGATCGTCGAAGGAGGCGAGGTCGGCGAGGTCAGGCATCGCGTTCCCCTCACGCCCGGCGGGCGGGCAGACTGGCCTCGCCGGGCTCGGCGTAGGGAGCCACCAGCGCCGCCACGCAGTCGCGCAACGCCATCATCGACGACACGCTCATGACGATCAGGATGAAGCCGTGGATGCCGCGCTCCTTCATCATGAAATCGACGTGGAAGATCATCACCTGATCGGACGCCCCGTCCTCGTCGCCATAGGTCAGGATATCGGTGGCCGCACCGTAGATGACGCGCGGCAGCGACGTGGTGATGCGCTGGCGCAGCATGTTGGCGAGCGTGGACAGGCAGCTGTTGATCAGGATGTTGCCAATCTCGCTCAGCGCCTCCTGCTCCATCTCGATGATCTCATCCAGGTCGGCCATGTGCGGCAGCACGGCGCGCACCAGTTCCAGGCTGTTGGACACCGGGAACACCATGACGGCCGAGCCGGAGAAGGGACCCTTGAACTCCTCGCCGACGGCGACGAGCCGGTCGTCGGCGCTGGCGGTCAGCATCGCCGCGGCGGAAGCCCGCGGCACGACGCTCACCTTCGGCACGGTCAGCGACACGCCGCCGTGCACCATCTTGCTGAGTGTCACCGCTGCCTTGCTGACCGACACGTTGACCAGTTCGGTCAGGGCATCCGTTTCCAGTTCGCTGAGGGTTTCCAGCATGGCCGCGTCCCCTCCGCGCGCTCAGGCGCTGTGGGAGGAGTGCGCGGGCAGGGCGGCGGCGAAGCCGGCCAGCGCGTCGCGGGAATCCGGCTTTTCCAGGAATGCGGCGCCGAGCGCGCGGGTGCGCCCCAGCCCGTCCTCGCCGGGCTTGCTGTCGTCCACGACCTGGAAAGCCTGTTCCATGATTCGCCCCACCGTCCCCGACCAGTCCGTGCCACGAGGAAAGCGCGACACGCGCACGCTGAGCAGTCGGGACGTTTTTCCAATTCTTACGCGATGAAATAGTTATTTTGCGGGCATCGTCAACAAGATGACAGTCGTTAGTTCTTTTGGCTGGGTTTCATAGGCCGAAATTCCTGCCGTCTATTCGGCGGCGCGCTGATCCGCCTCGGCGCCGGTGCGGCGCTGCACCAGCAGGTTGGCAACCCAGCGCAAGACCTCTTCGCCGTTCTGGTTGACGGTGACGACGCGCATGCGCACCACGCCCTGGTCCGGCCGCTTGAGGGACGGGCGCACCTCCAGCACCTCGCTCTCGACGCTCAGCCTGTCGCCGGGCCGCACGGGACGCGGCCATTGCAGGCTTTCCACCCCCATGCCGATGGTGCCGCCGGCCAGCTTGTGCGGGCTGTCGACGATCATCCGCATGGTCAGCGCCGCGGTGTGCCAGCCGCTGGATGCCAGGCCGGCGAACAGCGTGTCCTTGGCGGCCTCCGGGTCGAGGTGGAAGGGCTGCGGGTCGAACTGCCCGGCGAAGGCGAGGATGTCCTGTTCGGACACCGTGGTGGAGCCACCGGGGAAACGGTCGCCCGGCTTCAG
Source organism: Azospirillum terrae (assembly GCF_053470425.1). Lineage (NCBI taxonomy): Bacteria > Pseudomonadati > Pseudomonadota > Alphaproteobacteria > Rhodospirillales > Azospirillaceae > Azospirillum > Azospirillum terrae. Next base: position 100,160 of record NZ_JBPXMR010000001.1, read on the forward strand.
GTCGTCGAGGTAGAGCATGCGGCTGGGTCTCCTCGGAAGGAATGGACGAGACAGATCTGTCTCATTTCTTGCGATAATAGAGACAGGTCTGTATCATGTCAACCGGGCTTTTGGGCGGGGGGTGCCGTGGCAACGGACGAAGTGCGGCGGACGGCGCGCGAGCGCATCCTGGATACGGCGGGGGAGTTGTTCTACCGCGAGGGCATGCGCGCGGTCGGCGTCGACACGATCATCGCCCGCTCCGGCGTGGCGAAGATGAGCCTGTACCGGAATTTCGCCTCCAAGGACGACCTGATCTGCGCCTATCTGGAGGACACCGAGGGCCGGTTCTGGTCGTGGTGGGACGGTGTCTCTGCGCGCCACCCCGGCGACCCGCGGGCACAGTTGAAGGCGCTGTTCGCATCGCTGGGCAAGTGGACGGCGCATCCGAAGTTCCGCGGTTGCCCGTTCATCAACGCTAGCGTGGAGTTCCGCGACACCGACCATCCCGGCCGCGCCATCGCCGAGCGCCACGTCCGCGCCATGCGCGACCGCCTGCGCGGCTTGGCCGAGGCCGCTGGCGCCCGCGACCCCGAGGCGCTGGCCGGGCATCTGTTGCTGTTGATGCAGGGCGCCTACGCCGGTGGGCGGATGCTTGGCCCCGAGGGCGCCGACCGCGCCATCCCGGAGGCAGCGGCGGTGCTGATCGATGCGGCGTGCGGGAAGGTGCCTCAGGCCGCCCGGTAGGTCCCGGCGATCTTCGCGTCGATGTCGGGATTGTTGAGCATCAGTGCCTCGACGGCCAGCAGGAACGAGGTCTCCTCGACCTGCAAGTGGCGCTCCAGGCGCTCCAACAGGTCCCAGCCGAAATGGACGAAGGGGCCGTAGCTGTCCTCGTCGAAGCTGCCGTCGCGCAGCGCCAGCGCGCAATAGCGTTGCAGGCGCCGGCCGATGGGGCGCATGGCCTCGTGCTCGTTCAGCAGGTGCTGCACCAGTTCGTGCCCGCCGGAATCGGTGATCAGCGGGAACAGCACCTGCTCCTCGAAATCGAAATGCGTGGTCAGTTCGGTCTCAAGCTCGGTGTTGAGGTCGGCGACCAGAGCGCGCACTTCGTCGTCCAGCGCGGGGATGCCGCGGGTTTCGGCCTGTTCCAGATGCGCTTCCAGCCGGTTGAGGATGGCGGCGGTGCGGTCGTGATCCTGGTTGATCAGACGGCCGGTCTGGGAAATGGCCTGCATGGGGGACCCTCCTCGGTCCAAGTGGTCAGCGGCGGCGCAGGATCTGCCCGACCACCATGAAAAGCAAGCCGTGCGCCGCCATCCAGGCGGCCGCTGCCAGTGTGAACAGCAAACCCGGCAGCAGCCAGCCTGCCCCGACGCGCAGCACCGCTGCGACGCCGATCAGAGCCACTGCGGCCACCGCGGCGGGCGGGAAGTCCGGCGGGCAGGCCTCGCGCTGCAAGGTGACGCGCACCATCATGGCGCCGGCCAGGGTGCCCAGCGCCGCGGTGCCCAGCAGGTGCCAGCCGGCCCCGCCCGGCAGCGGCGCCAACCGCTCCACCCCCGCCGCGAGCCAGCCCAGGCCGAGCCACGCGGTGCCCAGGTGCAAGCTCCACAGATCGGCGCGGCCGAGCACCGCGGATGTCCGCCAGCGCGTCAGTCGCAGCCACGCCGCCAGAGCGATGGCGAACGCCCCCAGGGCGCCCAGGGCGGGCAGCCAGCCGGTGGCGACCGAGGCCGCCGCGGCGATGCCGCCGGCAATGCCGAACCATTCCACGCGCGGCTGCACCCGCTCCACCAGCAGGCCGCCCTGGCGGCGCACCTCCCCGGCGGTGGCGGCGGGGATGATGCGCCCGCCCATGGCGAACAGCAGCAGCCCGACGACGTGCAGCGCGAACAGCGCTCCGGTGCGCCCTCCGTCGCCGCCCGCCCAGTACAGCGCCTCGGCCACCGCGAAGGCGCCGACCAGCGGGCCGAACACGGCGTTGTGGCCGCTCTTGGCGGTGCGCAGGAACGGCCAGCCGCCGAGCGCGAACAGCACCAGCGGGTAGGCCAGCGTCGCCGGCACCGCCAGCGCGAAGGGCCAGCCGGCCAGCACCGCCACGCGGCCGAGCAGCCACGCGCCAACAGCCAGCGCCAGCCCGGCGCGCGATGGTTTGGTCAGCAGGAAACCGCCGACCACCGCCAGCGCGTAGCCCATGACCATCTCGTGCGCGTGCACGGCCGGAGTCCAACTGGCCGGCAGCAGCCCGGCGTAGGCCGCCGTCCAGTACGGCACCACCAGCGCCGCGTAGAGCAGCGCCAGCGGAAAGAAGACGCGATGGCCGCTTGGCCGGCGCCTGGGCGGAATGGCCTCGCTCATGCCCAGTGGGTCAGTTCCACCAGGGCGGGGTCGTCGGCGTAATCCAACAGGATGGCTTTGACGCGGCCCTGCCACAGCGCGCGGAAGCGCTCCGCGTCCTGCGCGGTGCCGGTGCCGTTCAGCACCGTCGGCAGCAGGTCGCGGGTCTCGGGCGAGGAGGGGACCACGGCGCCCTTGAAGCGCACCTGCACGCCAGCCCCGGTGTCGATCCGGCGCAGGCCCATGTCTCCTTCGATGGCGGCGGAGAAGAACAGACGGTCGCGGCGGTCGAACTGGCCGGCGATGCCCTTGAACCCGTCGTCGCCCGCGGCTCCGGTGAGCATCGCCGCCACCCGGCCCATGACGCCGGTGGCGCTGGTGGTCTCCGCCTCGCGGAAGAACACCTGGATGCCGCCGCGCTCGGGCAGGGTGCCGCCGTAGAGGTGGTTCAACGCCTTCACCGTCATCAGGTAGGCACCGGCCAGCGTCGGGCAGGAGTGCCCGGCCAAACGGACGGCGTCGGCGTAGCCGTACTCCAGCACGCCGTCCGCGCTGGCGCCGAGAAAGGCGCTGAGCGGGTCGCGGACGCGGATGCGCGGGGCCTGATCGTAGAAGGCGGGGAAGGTCATGGGGCACGGTCTCCGGTGGGTGAGGGGAAGGCCGCAGGCTAAACCCGGCCGCAGCGTTCCGGTTTGACCGCGGACAAACACCGGCGATTCGCACCCGATTCGTGGTGCGGCGCGAAGGTCTGCGGGAAGCCGCCCGTCCGAAGGGTGCCGTGCCCATTCCTTGTCCACAAAATGTCCCGCCACAACCGGAACAGATGGGCAAAACCGTCGCAGACGCCGAGCAAAGGGACCTTGTCTCTTGACTTGGGGCGGCGGCTCACTGAAAAAGCGAATTACTCCTATCGATCGAATAACATCGGATCGGACGCTTTTTAGTGAATATTCGCGGCACTCTCGCCCTGATGGGCACGAAAGAGCGTACGGCACGGTTTGCCTTTGGCGCTCTCCTGATGGTCGGCGCGAGTCTCGGTGGATGCGCCACGACGCCCGACTCCACGATGGCGAACCTCCCCTCGGCCGAAGCGCCGATCGATCCCAACGATCCCCTGGCCCGCTGGGTCCCGTACATGCGCGAGGCGTCGGCGCGCTTCGACGTGCCGGAACCGTGGATTCGCGCCGTCATGGTCCGCGAGAGCGGCGGCCGCGCCACCGTCCAGGGTCGCACCATCACCAGCTCGGCCGGCGCTCTCGGCCTGATGCAGGTGATGCCCGGCACCTACGAGCTGATGCGCAACCATTACAACCTCGGCCCCGATCCGGCCGACCCGCGCGACAACATCCTGGCCGGCACCGCGTATTTGCGGGAGATGTTCGACCTGTTCGGCTCGCCGGGCTTCCTGGCCGCCTACAACTGCGGCCCGAAGTGCTACGCGCAGCACCTCGCCGGCAAGCAGAAGCTGCCGCGCGAGACGCGGATGTACATCGCCGCGCTGACGCCCAAGGTGAAGGACGAGCCGCGCATCCCCTCGGCCTCCAGCAGCGCCACCGCGGTCGAGGTCGCCGTCCTGCCGCCGAAGCCCGAGCCGGCCGCCCAGGCCGCCGTCCAGCCGGCGGTCCAGGTGGCCCGCGTCGAGGAGCCGGTCCCGGCCCCGCCGCCGGTCATCGTCGCCGCCGCTCCCGAGCCGATCAAGGAAGCGCCCGTCAAGGAGCAGCCGAAGGCCAAGCCGGCGCCGGCCCCGGTGCTGGTCGCCCAGGTTCAGCCGATCCCGCAGCCCGTTCAGCCGGCCAAGGCGGCGAAGCCGAACATCCGCTACCAGATCGCCGAAGCGTTCCTGCAACCCGGCGTCGATCCCGACCGCGTGCAGATCCGCTTCGTCACCCAGCGCACCGACGGTTGCGGCAGCCTGAAGGGCAAGAACAGCGTCTGCGTCGCCCAGACCCCGATCGGTGCTCCGGCCCGGTTCTAACGGTGCGGTTTCTATAAGGTGCGGCTCCAAACGCCGCACCCCCTTGCCCATGGCGGTATGGCCGCCCTACCATGCGGTCAACCGCATGAGGGAAGGGAACCGCCGTGGACGAGACCGGTCTGGCCAAGCGCGCCGCCAATCATCAGCCGCTGACGCCGCTCGATTTTTTGCGCCGTTCGGCGCAGGTCTACCCGACGAAGACCGCGTGCATCTACGGCGCCCGGCGGCTCACCTACGCCGAGCTTGAGCAGCGCTCCCGCCGGCTGGCCAGCGCCCTGGAGCGGGCCGGCATCCGGCCGGGCGACGTGGTGTCGGTGCTGATCCCCAACACGCCCGCCATGCTGGAGGCGCACTTCGGCGTGCCCGGTTGCGGCGCCGTGCTGAACGCCATCAACACGCGCCTGGACGCGGCCACCGTCGCCTTCACCCTCGGCCATTGCGAGGCGAATCTGTTCATCGTCGATCGCGGTCTGGCGCCGGTGGCGAAGGCGGCGCTCGACGGCATGGCGAACCGCCCGCGCGTCGTCTGGATCGACGATCCGCACGCCCAGACCGTCGAGCCGGTCGGCGACACGGAATACGAGGACTTCCTCGCCACCGGCGACGCGGAGCGGCCGTTCACCTTCCCCGAGGATGAGTGGGCGTCCATTTCGCTGAACTACACCTCGGGCACCACCGGCAACCCCAAGGGCGTGGTCTATCACCACCGCGGCGCCCACCTGAACGCGCTCAGCAACGCGCTGACCTTCGGGCTCAACCCGCGCAGCGTCTATCTGTGGACGCTGCCGATGTTCCATTGCAACGGCTGGACCTACCCGTGGGCGGTGACGGCGGTGGGCGGCACGCACGTCTGCCTGCGCGCGGTCGACCCGGCCGAGATCTTCCGCCTGATCGCCGAGGAAAAGGTCACCCACCTCTGCGGCGCGCCGGTGGTGCTGACCATGCTGATCCACGCCCCCGACGCGGTGAAGCGCAGCTTCGGCCACGGCCCGGTGTGCGTCGCCACCGGCGGCGCCGCCCCGCCCAGCATGGTCATCGACCAGATGGAGCGCATGGGCTTCTCGGTGACGCACCTCTACGGCATGACGGAGTGCTACGGCCCGGCCAGCGTCTGCGCGTGGCAGGAGGCGTGGGACGCGCTGGACCTGGAGGAGCGTGCCGTGCTGATGGCCCGGCAGGGCGTCAACATGGTGACCATGGCCGAGCAGACCGTGCTCGACCCCACGACCGGCGAGCCGGTGCCGGCGGACGGCAAGACGCTGGGCGAACTGGCGCTGCGCGGCAACACGGTGATGAAGGGCTATCTGAAAAACCCAAAGGCCACCGAGGAGACGCTGCGCGACGGCTGGCTGCACACCGGCGATCTGGCGGTCATGCACCCGGACCGCTACGTGGAGATCAAGGACCGCTCCAAGGACATCATCATTTCCGGCGGCGAGAACATCGCGTCGCTGGAGGTCGAGGAGGTGCTGTACCGCCACCCCCACGTCATGGAAGCCGCCGTCGTCGCCCGCCCCGACGAGAAGTGGGGCGAGACGCCCTGCGCCTTCGTCACGCTGAAGCCGGGCTCCGAGGAACTGGTGACCGAGGCGGAGATCATCGCCTACTGCCAGCAGAACATGGCGCGCTACAAGGTGCCGCGGACCGTGGTGTTCGGCCCGCTGCCGAAGACCTCCACCGGCAAGATCCAGAAGTTCGTGCTCCGGGATCAGGCGAAGGTGATCGAGTAAACCCTTGACCCCGGCCGGATCTCTCCGGCCGGGGTCTGTGGTTTCAGGCGGGGCTTAGCGCTGGCGGCTAGCGTTGACGGACCAGGGCGCCCTGGCCGGCGAAGTTGCCGATGCCGGCGGCGAGGTTCTGCACGTTGGCGAAGTTCGCCGGGCCCAACAGGCCGCTGGAGCGCTGCATCACGGTCGCCCCCTGGACCGCATTGTTGCCGATGCCCGCCGCGGTGTTGCCGACCAGGGCCGTCGAGCCGCCGGAGAGCTGGCCCCTGCTCCGCTGCATGACCAGCGCGCTCTGGCTGGCCGAGTTGCCGATGCCGGCGGCGAGGTTCGACACGCCGGCGACGTTCGGCCCGCCACCACGCTGAAAGACGGTGGCGCCCTGGCTGGCGACGTTGCCGATGCCCGCGGCGGTGTTGGAGACGCTGGCGACGTTCTGCGCCATGGCGGGGGCGGCGAACAGCGTCAGGGCGGCGACGGCGAGCAGCGAACGACGGATCATGGGGTGGTCTCCTTGGGTTGGTGGGGCTCGTTCGCCCCGGTGCGTCTCGATGACCAGACCCTACCCAAGCCCGCCCGGCGCGGATGTGAGGCGGCCCACACTCGGCCGCGGTTTCTTCATCCGCTGAGAATCGCCGCCTCCACGAAGCCGATCACGCTGGCAGCGTAGCGCTCCGGCGTCACGCCGCGGCGGCGGTACTTGCCGCGCTTGACGTACCAGTCCTGCAACAACGGCTTCACCAGCGCCGCGGTCATCGCCACGTCCTCCATGCGGAACACGCCGCGCTCGGCGCCCTCGGCCAGCGTGTCGGCGATCAGCGCCTCGGTCGCCAGTTCGCTCTGCTGCGCTGCGTCACGGCCGGCCTGGGGGAAGGCCTTGGCCTCCATGTAAGCGAAGGCGAACCAGGGCTGCATCGCCTCGGTCAAATAGACGTGCGTCTCCAGAAGCCAGCGCAGCCGGGCGCGCGGATCGGCCGCGAGGTCCGCTGGCGGGCTGCCCAGCGTCTCCTCGACCGCTGTGGCGACGGTGCCGAGGATCATCATCAGCAGCGTCTCCTTGCTGTCGAAATAGGCGTACAGCGCCCCCATGCTGAGCCTGGAGCCCTCGGTCAGATCGCGCAGGGTCATGGAATGGAAGCCCTTGCGGTTCGCCATGCTCAGCGTCGCCTCGACGATGCGGGCGAGGTTGGCGACCGCCACGTGCGGCTTCTTGATGCGGACGATCTCGCGATGGCGCTCCAGCAGACGGGCGCACAGCCCTTCCATGGACAGATCGCGGCCGGACTGGAATTCCTTCAGCGTGCCCATACCGTCTCTCGTGTTGCGCAAAGCGTCGCGTGTGAATAATATAACGAGCGTTCGCTCGTTTTTTCCAGCGGAAACGGGCCAATACGGGAGGGAAGCGTGAGTTTCGAGGTGGACCTGACCGGCCGTGCCGCGCTGGTGACCGGCGCTTCCAGCGGCCTGGGGCGGCATTTCGCCGGTGTGCTGGCGCGCTCCGGCGCCAAGGTGGCGCTCGCCGCCCGCCGCATCGAAAGCCTGGAGCGCGTCTGCGAGGACATCGTGCGCGACGGCGGCGAGGCGGTCGCCGTGCCCATGGACGTGACCGACGCCGCCTCCGTCCGCGAAGCGGTGGCCGACGCCGCCGAGGGGCTGGGCGGGCTGGACATTCTGGTCAACAACGCCGGAACCACGCTGACCAAGCCGGTCCTCGACATCGAAGAGACGGAGTGGGACAGCGTTCTCGACACCAACCTCAAGGGCTGCTTCCTGGTCGCGCAGGAGTCGGCGCGCGCCATGAAGGAGCACGGGCGCGGCGGCTCCATCGTCAACGTGGCGTCGATTCTCGGGCTGCGCGTCGCCGGGCAGGTGGCACCGTACGTCGCCTCCAAGGCCGGGCTGATCCAGCTGACCAAGGCGATGGCGCTGGAGTTGGCCCGCCACCGCATCCGCGTCAACGCGCTGTGCCCCGGCTACATCGAGACCGATCTCAATCGCGACTTCTTCGCCACCGACGTGGGGCAAGCGCTGATCAAGCGCGTGCCGCAACGCCGGCTCGGCCAGCTTGAGGAGTTGGACGGGCCGTTGCTGCTGCTGTGCTCCGACGCCTCATCCTTCATGACCGGTTCGGTGCTCGCCGCGGATGGTGGGCATCTCGTCAGTTCGCTCTAAACGGAGACGACTTCCATGGACTTCGCCCTGTCGCCCGAGATCGAGGACTACCGCCGCCGCGTGCGCGCCTTCGTGGAGGCGGAAATCCTCCCCGTCGAGGCCGACCGCGCCAACTGGGACGAGCACGAGATGATTGCCCAGCCGGCGCTGGAAGCACTGCGCGCCAAGGCGAAGGCGGCCGGGCTGTGGGCGCTCCAGATGCCCAGGGAGAGGGGCGGGCAGGGGCTGCCGGTGGTCGGCATGGCGGCGTGCTACGAGGAGATGAACCGCTCGATCTTCGGGCCGGTGTGTTTCAACTCGTCGGCGCCGGATGACGGCAACATGATGGTGCTCAACAAGGTCGGCACCGAGGCGCAGAAGGAGCGCTGGCTGCAGCCGATCATCGACGGCAAGGTTCGCTCCGCCTTCGCCATGACCGAGCCGGCGCCGGGCGGCGGCTCCGACCCTTCGATGATGCTGACCACGGCCGAGCGCAAGGGCGAGCGCTGGGTGGTCAACGGGCGCAAGTGGTTCATCACCGGCGCCGAGGGCGCGCAGCACTTCATCCTCATCGCCCGCACCTCCAACGACACGCGCAAGGGGCTGACCGCCTTCCTGTTCGACAAGGACCAGCCCGGCTGGGAGTTGGTGCGCCGCATCCCGATCATGGGGCCGGAGGAGCACGGCGGCCATTGCGAACTGGCCTTCGACGGGCTGGAGATCCCCGACGACCAAGTGTTGATGAACGTCGGCGACGGGCTGAAGGTGACGCAGATCCGCCTGGGCACGGCGCGGCTGACGCACTGCATGCGCTGGACCGGGCTCGCCAAGCGCTGCCTGGAGATCGCCGGGGCGTACGTCAAGGAACGCGAGAGCTTCGGCATGACGCTGGCCCAGCACGAGGGCGTGCAGTGGATGCTGGGCGAGGCGGCCATGCAGATCGAACTGGGGCGCCTGATGGTGATGAAGGCGGCCTGGACGCTGGATCAGGGCGGGTTCGCCAAGAAGGAGCTGTCCATGGCCAAGGTGCTGATGGCCGACACGCTGTTCAAGGCGGCGGATACGGCGATCCAGCTGTGCGGCGCCAAGGGCTATTCCAAGGACACCGTGCTGGAGTGGATCTACCGCTACGCCCGCCAGGGCAAGCTGGTGGACGGCGCCTCGGAGGTCCACAAGATGGTGCTGAGCGGCTTCTACCTGAAGGAAGGCGACGGGTTCTGGAGTTGGGGATGAGCATGGGCGGGCTGATCAACGACGAAACGCGGCCCCGCCTTGAGGCGTGGCTGGCGGAAAAGCTCGGCACCTCCAGCGTCGCCGTCGAGGAGGTGAGCCGGCTGAGCGGCGGCGCCATTTCCGAAAATCTGGCGCTGACGCTGGTGGTGGATGGCGAGCGCCACGCCATGGTGTTGCGCGCCGCCCCGCCCATGGAGGTCTCGGCCAGCCTGAACAAGGCGCAGGAGTTCGCCGTGCTGCGCGCCGCCTTCGCCGCCGGGGTTGCCGCGCCCGAGCCCATCGTCGCCTGCGACGATACGGGGCTGCTCGGCCGGGCGTTCTACGTCATGCGCCGGGCGGACGGCATCGCTGCCGGCTTCCGCGTCGTGAAGTCCGATGAACCGCAACGCGACCTTGCCCGCGAACTGGGCCACGAGTTGGGCAAGCTGCACCATGTGCGGCCGGGCGCTGAAGGGCTGGACTTCCTGCCTCTGCCCGAACGCAGCCCGGCGCTGGACGCCGCGCGGCAGTACCGGGAGTGGGCCGGCGAATTGGCCGAGCGCGACCCGGTGCTCGCCTACGGGCTGCGCTGGCTGGAGGTCAACGCGCCGCCGTCCGGTGACGTGGTGCTCTGCCATCGCGACTACCGCACCGGCAACTATCTGGTGAAGGATGGCCGGCTGACGGCGATCCTCGACTGGGAGTTCGCGGGCTGGTCCGACCCCATGGAGGATCTCGGCTGGTTCTGCGCGCGGTCCTGGCGCTTCGGCCGGTTCGAGCGCGAGGCCGGCGGCATCGCCGACCGCGCCGACCTCTACGCCGGCTACGAGGAAACCGCCGGCCGCCGGGTGGACGCCGCGAGCGTGGCGTATTGGGAGGCGTCCGCATACCTGCGCTGGGCCGCCATCGCCATCCAGCAGGGCCGCCGGCACACCTCCGGCACCGAGCCGTCGCTGGAATTGGCGTTGACTGGCCGTATGCTGCCGGAAATCGAGCATGACTTGCTGCTGCACTTGGATGCTGTCGAGAAGTAACCCTCTCCCGCCCTGGGAGAGGGTGGCGCCGCAGGCGCCGGGTGAGGGTAAAGGCAAGGATCCTTGGATTCACCCTCACCCTCCCGCCCTACGGGCGAGCCCCTCCCTCTCCCCGGAGGGGAGAGGGAAAAGAAGGAGAACCGCATGACCATCGACCAGCCCGACGCCGCCGGCCTCATTGCCATCGCGCTGAAGACATTCCGCGACGTGGTGCTGCCCGCCGTGCCGGCGGAGCAGCGCTTCCCGGCGCTGATGATCGCCAACGCGCTGTCCATTGCCGAGCGCGAGCTGAAGGGCGGTGCCGACGCGACGGACTCCCTGAAGCGCCTGCTGGGCGAGGACGGCGACGCCGACACGCTGTCGCGCCGCCTGTGCGCCGCGATAGCCGAGGGTCGCTTCGACGACCGGCCGGACCTGCGCCCGGTCCTGTGGGAGATCGCCCGCGCCCGCCTCGCCGTGTCCAACCCCAAGTACCTGCAATGATGAGCACGTCGCGCCGCCGGATCGTGCTGATGCGGCATGGGCACGTGTCCTATTACGACGCCGCCGGCCAGCCGCTGAACCCCAAGCTGGCGCCGCTCACCGACGAGGGCCGCGCCCAGATCCGCGCCGCGGCGGGCGCGCTCAAGGGCGTGCCGTTCGACCGCATCGTCTGCTCCGGCCTGCCGCGCACCCGCGAAACGGCTGAGATCGTCGCCGAAGGCCGCGGCCTTCCCGTTGAGGACGATCCCGGCTTCCTGGAGATCCGCGCCGGCCGCTACCGCCTGATCCCCAAGGAGGAGCGCACCTCCGCCTATCTCTACGGCTTCGACAACGCGCACCTGCCCGGCGCCCGTTTCGCCGGTGGCGACGTCATCGCCGAGGTTCAGGCGCGCGTCGTCGGCGCGCTGGAGCGGCTGTTGTTGGAACCGGGCTGGACGCACCTGCTGCTGGCCGGGCACGACGGGGTGAACCGGCTGCTGCTGTCGTGGGCGTGCGGGGCCGGGCTGGCGGCGGTGGGGGCGTTCGATCAGGACTACGGCGCGTTCAACGTGCTGGATTTCGACGTGGCGGACGGCCGCGTCAGCCGCCGCTTCCTCAAGGCGGTGAACGTGACGCCGGACAACCTCGCCAAGACCGGCAGCTATGACACCAGCATGGAGCAGGTCTTCCGCCCGTTGCTGGCGCTGGACTGACTCGCCGCGCGCCGTCACAGTCCCCATCGCACAGGTTGAGGTGGAGCACGTGGTGGTGGAGAGCGGGGAGGGCGCGTTCCTGGAGGCCGGGACACCGGTGTTTCGCCGCGCGCGGGTCAGCCTGTTCGTCGCCGGCTTCGCGACTTTCGCCACGCTGTATTGCGTGCAGCCGCTTATGCCCGAGTTCGCCCGCGCCTTCGCCGTCAGCCCGGCGCAGTCCGCCCTGGCGCTGTCGCTGCCCACCGGGTTCCTGGCGTTCTCCATGCTGGTGGCCGGCGCCGTGTCGGACCGGTTCGGGCGCAAGCCGGTGATGGTCGCGTCGCTGCTGGCGTCCGGCGTGTTGGGCGTGCTCGGCGCGCTGACGCCGGACTGGTCGTGGCTGCTGGCGGTGCGGGCGCTGGAGGGCGTGGCGCTGTCCGGCCTGCCCGCCGTCGCCATGGCCTACATCGGCGAGGAGGTCGAGCCGCGCTCGGTCGGGCTCGCCATGGGGCTGTACATCGGCGGCACGGCGCTGGGCGGCATGTCCGGGCGCGTGCTGACCGCGGTGGTCGCGGATCTGGCGAACTGGCGCGTCGCCATGGCGGTGATCGGGCTGCTCGGATTGGTCGCGGCGGGCTGGCTGTGGGCGGGGCTGCCGGCCTCGAAGCATTTCGTGCGGCGGAGTGCCGGCCTGCGCGACCTCGGCCGGGCCTGGCGGGGGCACCTCGCCGATCCCGGCCTGCGCGGGCTGTTCGCCATGGGCTTCCTACTCATGGGCGCCTTCGTCACGGTCTACAATTATGCGGGATTCCGGCTGGCGGCACCGCCGTTCGACCTGCGGCCGGCGCTGGTCGGGGCGATCTTCCTGGTCTATGTGGCCGGCGCGGTCGGGTCGCCGTGGTTCGGCGTGCGGGCGGCCCGGCACGGCAGCGGCCCGGTGCTGCTGGCGGCGGTGCTGCTGACGCTGGCGGGATTGGCGCTGATGCTGCCGGACTCGCTGGTGGCGGTGATTGCCGGGCTGACGCTGTTCACCATGGCCTTCTTCGGCGCTCACACCATCGCCAGCGGCTGGATCGGCCAGCGTGCCCGCATGGCGCGCGCCCAGGCCTCGGCCATCTACCTGTTCTGCTACTACATGGGCTCGACCATCGTCGGCTACGTCGGCGGGCTGTTCTGGACGGAACTGGGCTGGGGCGGCGTGGCGGGGCTGGTCGGGCTGCTGATGATGGTCGCGGTGTTGATCGCGTTGCGGTTGCATCGTTTGCATAGGGCGGGCATTCTGCCGGGGGATCACAAGGAAACGGACGCATGACCAGCCTCGCCGTCTATTGGGACACCGATCCCGTCACGCCCGAGTTGGAGGCCCATGACTATCTGATGGTCGCGTCGCACCTCGCGCAGGCCGGCGTGCTGTTCGAGCGCTGGGACGCCGCGGCGGCGCTGCCGACGGACGCCGACGAGGCGGCCGTGACCGCGGCCTACGCCCCGGCGATCGAGCGGCTGCAACTGCACCGTCACTTCCAGTGCACGGATGTGGTGCGGGTGGCGCCCGATACGCCGGGCGTGGAGGATCTGCGCACCCGGTTCATGTCGGAGCACACCCACACCGAGGACGAGGCGCGCTTCTTCGTCGCCGGTTCGGGCTGCTTCCTGCTGCACATCGGGCGCAAGGTGTACCGGGTGGAATGCGAGCGCGGCGACCTGATCAGCGTGCCGGCCGGAACCCGGCACTGGTTCGACATGGGATCGCAGCCGTCCTTCACGGCCATCCGCTTCTTCACCCGCCCGAACGGCTGGGTGGCCACCTACACCGGCGCGTCCATCGCCGAACGGTTCCCCCCTTACGTGCCCTGAGCCTTGGGGTGCGGCGATTTGTGCTAAGCGGAAACGGCAAGAGGTGTTGATACGAATTATTACAAACGTTAGAAATATTTGAAGAGAGAAACGCGTGCGCCGGCTCCCTTCATGGTGGTGGCGCTGGACATACCGAGGTGAGCATGGCGCCGACAGGTCTCGCGGTCGCGGAATCCGGAAACGGCTTCATCGACGGCACCCACACGGCCCTGCTGCGCCGCATCAGCGAGATCCGCGAGCTGTGCGCCGATGGTATCCCGCGTGAGCGGGTGGTTCCCTGTTTCGACGCCTTCGTCGACGAAATGACCGTTCACTTCGGCCACGAGGAAATGATCCTGCGCGCCTGCGGCTTCTCCGGTTGGGAGGAGCACGCCGAGCAGCATCAGGCGCTGGGCCGTCAGGTCAGCCGGCTGGTGGACTACCTGCGTGAGTGCGACGTCTCGCACGATTTCCTGTGCACGGTGGCGGGCACGCTCGACAGCGCGTTGTCCCAGCACGAGATCAAGCACGACGGCGCCTACGCCAGCCTGCTGCGCGCCGCCCCCGCCCCGGCGCCCGGCGCCGACCTGATCGGCTGGAGCAGCGGCTTCGAGACCGGCGTCGAACCCATCGACGCCCAACACCGCGAACTGGCCAGCCTCATCAACGAACTGCACCGTCTGGCCATCGGCGTGCATGATCGGGCGGACGCGCTGGCGCTGCTGGATCGTGTGGGCCTGCACGTGCGGGCGCACTTCGAGGCGGAGGAGCGGGTGATGCGCGCCGCCTCGCCGACGCGTTGCCTCAGCCACGCCGCCAGCCACAAGCTGATGGAAGGGCAGTTCCTCGCCATGCGCGATCAGGTCGTCGCCGGGGTGATCGAACTGGAGGTCGCGGTGCGCGACTTTCTGCGTTTCTGGCTGATGGACCACATCCTGGTCTGCGACCGCCCGCACTTCCTGGTGATGGGGCTGGTCCGCCCGCCGGCGCTGGCGTAAGCGCACGTTCCGCTGTCGGAAAACTGTCGTAGGCCGTTGATCGGCAAGGTGTTTTTCGGCCTTGCACGGGGTGGGGCCGGCGTCACCAAAATATCACTTGAATCGCCGGCTGTTCGGCGTATTTCGTAGGGCACGACGCACTCGCACGTGCCTATGGCCCACTGTGGTTATGCAACGACGTACCGCGTCCTTTTTGGCAGAGCCGGTCATCAGTGGGCCGGTCCCGAGAGGGAGCACAGTATGTTGTCCAGTCGCCACGGCAGGGCCCTCAGACGGTAAGCCCCAGCCGGACATCGACGCCGTGAAAACCCGGAGCTGTTGAGCCCGGGCCTGCGCACGACTCCGACTGAATCCGTCACCTTCCGACAATCTTGATCTGGTCTGCGGCTGTGAAACGCCGCGCTGGACCGCTGTCTGCTCGCGTGCCCCCAAGAGGGCCGCGGACAAGGAGTGCGCCATGGGCTTCATCCGTCCCCGTTCCGCCGTCACGCCGCTGCGCCGCGGCCTGTCCTCCGCCACGCCCGCGGGGCATCGCCCGTCGGTCTCCCAGGCCGTTGCCCTGCACCGGCCCGAGGACCCCATGCACTGCATCCGCCCCGGCGTGCTGGCCGAGACGGCGCGCCGCTTCGTCGCCGCCTTCGGCGAGGCCACCGCTGGCGACGTTCTGTACGCCGTGAAGTGCAACCCCGAGCCGGCGGTGCTGCGCGCGCTGTGGGACGGCGGGGTGCGCCACTTCGACGTGGCGTCGCTGGGCGAGGTGCGTCTGGTCCGCCAGATGTTCCCCGGTGCCGAGTTGCACTACATGCACCCGGTCAAGGGCCGGCAGGCGATCCGGCAGGCGTACCATCAGTACGGCGTGCGCGACTTCGTCCTCGACTCCATGGACGAACTGCAAAAGCTCATGCAGGAGACGGACGACGCCGCCGACCTCGGCCTCGTCGTGCGGCTGGCGCTGCCGAAGGGCAACGCGGTCTACGATTTGTCCGGCAAGTTCGGCGCCCTGGCGGAGGACGCGGTCAAGCTGTTGCGCGCCGTGCGCGCTGTGGCGCCCCGGATCGGCGTGAGCTTCCATGTCGGTTCGCAGATGCTCGACCCCGGCGCCTACGAGCGCGCGCTGGCGCTTGCCGGCCGGGTCATTGCCGAGTCCGGCGTGGTGATCGACGTGCTTGACGTGGGCGGCGGCTTCCCGGTGTCCTACCCGGACGTCACCCCGCCGCCGCTCGACGACTTCATGGCGGCCATCGCCCGCGGAATCGCCACGCTCGACCTGCCGGCGCACTGCCGCGTCTGGTGCGAGCCGGGGCGTGCCCTGGTGGCGGGCGGCGTGTCGGTGGTGGTGCAGGTGGCGAAGCGCCGCGGGGATGAGCTGTTCATCAACGACGGCGTGTACGGCAGCCTGTCCGACGCGGGTCCAACCGGCTTTCGCTATCCGGTGCGGCGGATCCGTCCGTTCGAGGCGGAAAGCGAGACGGAGCTTGCGCCGTTCGCCTTCTACGGGCCGACCTGCGACAGCGCCGACCGCATGAAGGGGCCGTTCCTGCTGCCCGCCGACATGCGCGAGGGCGACTGGATCGAGGTCGGCCAGTTGGGTGCCTACGGTGCCTGCTTGCGCACGGCGTTCAACGGTTTCGACCAGGCGCGTCTGGTGGAAGTCGCCGACCGCCCGCTGCTGGAAACGCCCGGACATCGCTTGCCGGCACGTGCGGCGTGAGCAAATTTTTGCAATCGCGAAAATATCGAGTATAGAACCCCCGCGCACCTCCCACCGTCCGGTGGGGGGAACGGCCGATGTGGCCATTCGTGGATCTTAGACCTGGGGGACCCACCCATGACCCGGAACACCAAACACTGCGACTTTACCGGTCGTATGGTCATCGTCGGCTTCGGCTCGATCGGCCAGGGCGTTCTGCCGCTCATCTTCCGCCACATCGGCATCAAGGCCGAGCAGATCACCATCGTCACCGCCGAGGAGCGCGGGCACGATGAAGCGAACGAATACGGCGTTCGCTTCCTCAACCTGCCGCTCACCAAGGACAACTTCGTCCAGGTGCTGACGCCGATGCTCGGCAAGGGCGACTTCCTGGTCAATTTGTCGGTGGACGTGTCGTCCATCGCGCTGGTCGAGTTCTGCCACGAGGTGGGCGCGTTCTACCTCGACACCTGCATCGAGCCCTGGCCCGGCGGCTACACCGACCCGAACCTGACCCCCAGCCTGCGCTCCAACTACGCTCTGCGTGAGTCGGCGCTCGGCCACAAGGTGAAGTATGCCGGCGGTCCGACGGCGGTGCTGACGCACGGCGCCAACCCCGGTCTGGTGTCGCACTTCATCAAGCAGGCGCTGCTGGACATCGCCCGCGACACCGGCGTGAAAGCCGACGTGCCGAAGGATCGCGCCGGCTGGGCCAATCTGGCCGCCGAGTTGGGCGTCAAGGTCATCCACGTCGCCGAGCGCGACACCCAGGTCGCCAACCAGCCGAAGAAGGTGGGCGAGTTCGTCAACACCTGGTCCATCGACGGCTTCGTGTCCGAGGGCTGCCAGCCGGCCGAACTGGGCTGGGGCAGCCACGAGAAGGCACTGCCGGCCGATGGCCGCCGCCATGAGTTCGGCTCGGACGCCGCCATCTACCTGCTGCGCCCCGGCGCCAGCACCCGCGTGCGCACCTGGACGCCGCTGGAAGGGCCGTTCCACGGCTTCCTGATCACCCACAGCGAGGCGATCTCGACCGCCGACTACTACACGGTCAAGCAGGGCGATAAGGTGATCTACCGCCCGACCGTGCACTACGCCTACCACCCCTGCGACGATGCGGTGAAGTCGGTGCACGAACTGGCCGGCAAGAACTGGCGCATGCAGCCGAGCAAGCGCCTGATGATGGACGAGATCGTCAGCGGCATCGACGAACTGGGCGTGCTGCTGATGGGCCACAAGAAGGGCGCCTATTGGTACGGCTCGCGCCTGTCCATCGAGGAGACGCGCGAGATCATCCCGTACAACAACGCCACCTCGTTGCAGGTGACCGTGGCGGTGCTGGCCGGCATCGTCTGGGCCATCGAGAACCCGACCGCCGGTGTGGTCGAGCCGGAGGAACTGGATTTCCAGCGCGTGCTGGAGGTCTGCTCCCCGTACCTCGGCAAGGTTGTCGGCGCATACGGCGACTGGACCCCGCTGGAGGATCGCGGAGTCCTGTTCCCGGAGGATGTGGACACCGACTGCCCCTGGCAGTTCAAGAACTTCCGGGTGGTGTAAGCGGCACGTATTCCGAACGGAAAAGGGGCGCTCCCATGGGAGCGCCCTTTTTTGTTCCCGGAACCCTTCGCTCTCCAAGCGGTTTGCTCCAACCAATGGAGGGTCGAAACCATGAAGACATTTGCGATTCTTGCGGCGCTGGCGCTTGCCGGCACAACGACGGCGGCACTGGCCGAGGGGAAAAGTACCAAGATCGAGGTCGAACGCTCGGACAACGGTGAGCCGGTCATTGTCCACGAAGGCAAGGGGTCCTTCTACGGCGGAGAGTTCCAGGGCAAGAAGACCGCCACGGGCGAAAAGTTCGACAAGAACAAGCCGACCGCGGCGTCCAAGGAACTGCCGCTCGGCTCCAAGGCCACGGTCACCAACGAGGAAACCGGCAAGAGCACCGACGTCATCGTCAACGACCGCGGGCCCTATGTGCCCGGCCGGGTGATCGATCTGTCGGAGAAGGCGGCAAAGGACATCGGCCTGAGCAAGGAAGACGGGGTCGCTTCGGTTCGCGTGGAGGCAAAACCCTCGGAACAACCCACCGAAGAGGTCAAGGGGAAGGTCGAGGAAAAGGCGGAAAAGGTCGAAGCCGGTGCCTCGGGCAAAGCCGGACAGGGCGGCAGCGGGTCCGGCAAGTAGGACGTTGCCGGAGTTGACAGACAGCGCCGGGCGCCCAAAGACTGGGCGATCTGAACCGCTGGACCGATCCCGAAGGGCATCGATCCACAATCGACGGGAGGCGCTGTCATGCCGAGTTTCCACGGCAAGTTCGTCTGGTATGAGCTGATGACGGCCGACATGAAGGCAGCGGAGGATTTCTATCGGGGCGTGATCGGCTGGGGCTCCCGCGATGCCGGCGTGCCGGGCGTGTCCTACACGCTCTTCACCGCGGGTGAGTCCCCGGTGAGCGGGGTGATGATTCTGCCCGAGCAGGCGCGCGCGGCCGGCGCGCGGCCGGGCTGGATCGGCTACGTCGCGGTGGACGATGTGGACGCGTACGCCGGCAAGGTGCAAGAGGCCGGCGGCCGGGTGTATCGCGCCCCGGACGACATTCCGGGCGTCGGTCGTTTCGCGATTCTCGCCGATGCCCAGGGCGCCGTGTTCGCCCTGTTCAAGACGGCGTGCAGCGGCGAGGCTCCGCCGCCGGTCGCGGCCGGCACTCCGGGCCACGCCGGCTGGCATGAGCTGTATGCGGCGGACGGGCCGACCGCCTTCGACTTCTATGCCAAGATCTTCGGCTGGGTGAAGGCCGACGCGGTCGACATGGGGCCGATGGGCACCTATCAGCTCTTCGCCCCGGGCGGCGAGGAGGGAGGCCCGGCCTTCGGCGGCATGATGACCAAGCCGGACGCCGTGCCGGTGCCGTTCTGGAACTATTACTTCAACGTCGAGGCCATCAACGCGGCGGTGGAGCGCGTCACCTCCCGCGGCGGGCAGATCATCAACGGCCCTCACCAAGTGCCGGGTGGAAGCTGGATCGTCCAGGGGCTCGACCCGCAAGGGGCGATGTTCTCGCTCGTCGCGCCGAAGCCCTGATTGGCCGGCTGCCGGGTTCCAGGGCGCCGCCGCCCTGGAACTCCCCCTTGACGGCCCCGCGCGGGCGCGGGATTGATTGGGGTGATGCGCCCCCCCGTCCTGTTCCCCCTGTTCAAGCCGCTGTCCAGCCTGCCCGGCCTCGGCCCGAAGCTCGCCAAGCTGGCCGAGAAGCTCGCCGGCCCGTGGGCCGTGGACCTGCTGTGGCACCTGCCCAGCGGCATCATCGACCGCCGCTTCGCGCCGAAGATCGCCGAGGCGCCGGGCGGGCGTGTCTGCACGCTGACGGTGCGCGTCGATTCGCACGTTGAGCCGATCAACACGCGCCACCCCTACAAGGTGCGCTGCACTGACGAGACCGGCGTGCTGGAACTGATCTACTTCCACGCCCGCGGCGCGTGGCTGGAAAAGCAGATCCCGGTCGGCAAGACCATCGTCGTCAGCGGCCGGGTGGAGTGGTTCAACTCCACGCTCCAGATGCCGCACCCCGACGCCGTCACCACCGAGGACGCCCGCGACGAGATCGAGGCGGTGGAGCCCGTCTACCCGATGACCGCCGGCCTGCCGGCCAAGACGCTGCGCAAGGCGATCCGCTCCGTGGTGGCCGAGGTGCCGGCGCTGCCGGAGTGGCAGGATTCCGCGTGGCTGGCGCGGCGCGGTTGGCCGTCATGGCACGAGGCGATCCACCGCGCCCACCACCCTGAGGACGAGGCCGACCTCTCCCTCTCCGGGCCGATTCGCCTGCGCCTGGCCTTCGACGAGCTGCTGTCGAACCAACTGGCGCTGACGCTCGTGCGCCTGCAACAGCGCCGCCTCGTCGGCCGCGCCACCCGTGGAGATGGCCGACTGCGCGCGCTGGTATCGAAGGCGCTGCCGTTCGAGCTGACCGCCTCGCAGGTGCAGTCGCTCCAGGAGATCGACGAGGACATGGCGGCCGAGCGTCGCATGCTGCGCCTGCTCCAGGGCGATGTGGGCAGCGGCAAGACCGTCGTAGCGCTGCTGGCGATGCTGAACGCGGTGGAGGCCGGCGCCCAGGCGGCGCTGATGGCGCCCACCGAGATCCTGGCCCGCCAGCACGCCGAGACCCTGGCGCCGCTGTGCAAGGCGGCCGGGGTGGACATCGCCCTGCTGACCGGCCGCGATAAGGGCAAGCCGCGTGCGGCGGTGCTGGAGCGGCTGGCGTCGGGCGAGTTGCCGATCCTCATCGGCACCCACGCGCTGTTCCAGGAGGACGTGGCGTTCAAGGACCTCGCCGTCGCGGTGATCGACGAACAGCACCGCTTTGGTGTGCACCAGCGCCTGCAACTGTCGGCCAAGGGGCGCGGCGTGGACGTGCTGGTGATGACCGCCACGCCGATCCCGCGCACGCTGACGCTGACCGCCTACGGCGACATGGATGTCTCGCGCCTGCTGGAGAAGCCCGCTGGCCGCAAGCCGGTGCAGACCGCTACCATCGCGCTCGACCGGCTGGAGGAGGTGGTGTCCGGCATCCACCGCAAGGTGGCCGAGGGCGCGCGCGTCTACTGGGTCTGCCCGCTGGTGGAGGAATCCGAACAGCTCGACCTCGCCGCCGCGACGGAGCGGCACGCGTTCCTGCGCGCCACGTTCGGCGAACGGGTAGGGCTGGTGCACGGCAAGATGCGCGGCCCCGACAAGGACGCGGTGATGGCCGCCTTCGCGGAAGGGCGCCTCGACGTGCTGGTCGCCACCACGGTCATCGAGGTCGGCGTCAACGTCCCCGAGGCGACGGTGATGGTGATCGAACACGCCGAGCGCTTCGGCCTCGCCCAGCTTCACCAGTTGCGCGGCCGGGTCGGGCGCGGCGAGAAGCCGTCGAGTTGCCTGCTGCTGTTCGACCCGCACCTGACCGAGACCGCCCGCGCCCGTCTGAAGACGTTGCGCGACACCGAGGACGGCTTCGTCATCGCCGAAGAGGATCTGCGCCTGCGCGGTGCCGGCGAGGTGCTGGGCACCCGCCAGTCCGGCCTGCCGGAGTTCCGCATGGCCGATCTGGCCGAGCATGGCGAACTGCTGGCCGCCGCCCGCGACGACGCCCGCCTGATCGTCGACCGCGACCCGGATTTGGCGACACCACGCGGTCAGGCGCTCCGCACGCTGCTCTACCTGTTCGAGCGCGATGCGGCGGCGAAGACGCTGCGGTCCGGGTGATTCACGCGCTGATCCGCTCCGGCTCCTCGTCCACCGGTTTCACCGGCGGCGTCACGATGCCGGCGGACAGCACCATCTTCAGCCCTTCCTCGACGGTCATGTCCATCACCGTCACCTCGCGTTTCGGCACGAACACCAAGTAGCCGGCGGTCGGCGGCGCGCAGGGGATGAAGACGCTCACCAGCGTGTCCGGCGACACGCGCTGCGCCTCGGGGTGCGCGGTGCCGGTGATGAAGCCCAGCGACCACACGCCCTTGCGCGGGTACTCGACCAGCACGACCTCGCGGAACGCCTTGGACTTGTTGGCGACCACCGTCTCGACGATCTGCTTCACGGCGCCATAGACGCTGCGCACCACCGGCGTGCGCCCGACCAGCCCTTCGCCCATGCGCAGCACGAGGCGGCCGACGTAGCCGGCGGCGAAGGCGCCGATCAGCGTCAGCACGACAATCACCACCACCACGCCGAGGCCGGGGATGGAAAAGGCGAGGTAATTCTCCGGGTTGTAGGCGCTGGGGATCAGCGGGCGGATGCGGCTGTCGATCAGCTCGATGAACCAGGACGCTAGATAGACTGTGATAGCGATGGGCGCCGCCACCAGGATGCCGGCGAGGAAATAGGCGCGCAGCCGCCCCATCAACCCGATGCCTTCGCGCCGGCTGCGCGGCGTGGGCGGCGGTTGGGGGAGGGGCGTTTCGCCGTGCTGTTCGGTGCCGTCCACGCGGGTCCCCGGAAAAAATCGTGACACACCATAGTGATATAGGACGCCTTCACGGTCCAGGGGTTGCGGCGGAATGACCGAGGGGGGTGGCGGACGCGCCCATCCGCTACAACTTTCATGGCAATGAACACGAATCCGAGATTGCTGGCGGTGGCGACCGCGTTGCCGCCGCACCGCGTCACCCAGGCGGAGACGCTGGACACCGCGCGCGCCGTCTTCGCCGCGCGCATGCGCGACTTCGACCGGCTCGCGCCGGTCTTCCCCAACACCGGGATCGAAACCCGCCACACCTGCATGCCGCTGGAATGGTATCTGGAGCCGCGCGGCTGGCCCGAGCGCATGGCCGCCTTCCAGGACAAGGCGCTCGACCTGCTGGCGCAGGCGGCGGCGCAAGCGCTGGAGCGCGCACGCCTGCGCCCGGCCGACGTCGACGCCATCGTCTGCGCCTGCACGACCGGAATCTCGACGCCGAGTCTGGAGGCGCTGCTGCTGGAGCGCATGGGCTTCCGCCCCGACACGGTGCGGCTTCCGGTGTTCGGGCTGGGCTGTGCCGGCGGCGTGCTGGGGCTGGCGCGGGCGTCGATGACGGCGCGGGCGATGCCGGGCAAGGCGGTGCTGTTCCTGGTGGTGGAACTGTGCACGCTGGCCTTCCGCCCCGGCGAGGCGACGCCGACCAACGTGGTCGCCAGCGCGCTGTTCGCCGATGGTGCCGCCGCTGCCGTGCTGCGCATGGATGAGGGCGACGGCCCGCGCCTGCTGGCCAGCGCCGAGCACACATGGCCGGGCACCCGCGGCGTGATGGGCTGGCGGGTCGAGGACGACGGGCTGGGCGTCATCTTCCGCCAGGACATCCCGGACATCGTCCGCACCCGCTTCCGCGGCGTCACCGACGACTTTCTTACCCGCGCGGGGCTTGCGTTGAGCGACATCGCCGGGCTGGTCAGCCACCCCGGCGGCACCAAGGTTCTGCTCGCCATGGAGGAGGCGCTGGCCCCTCTGGGCGAAGGGCTGAGCGACGCCTGGGCGGTCCTGCGCGACTGCGGCAACATGTCGGCGGCCAGCGTCATGTTCGTGCTGGAACGGCGGCTGACGGCGGGCGCCACGGGCCTGCAACTGCTGACCGCGCTCGGCCCCGGTTTTACCGCCGCTCTGATGTTGATGGAGGTCTGAGGTGGGCTGGCCGCAGGTGATCGTCCTGCTGGTGGCCGCCCAGCGACTTGGTGAACTGGCGGTGGCGCAGCGCAACACCAAGCGCCTGCTGGCCGCCGGTGCGCGGGAGGAGGGGGCGGCGCACTACCCGCTGTTCGTCCTGCTGCACGGTGGCTGGCTGGCCGCGCTGTTCGCGCTGACCCCAGCGGACGCGCCGGTGAATCCCTGGCTGCTGGCGCTGTTCGTGCTGTTGCAGGCCGGGCGGGTGTGGGTGATCGCGTCGCTGGGGCGCTACTGGACGACGCGGGTCGTCACCTTGGCCGGAGCGCCGCTGGTGCGGCGCGGGCCGTACCGCTGGGTGCGGCACCCGAACTATCTGGTGGTGGCCGGCGAACTGGCCGTGTTGCCGCTGGCTTTCGGGGAGATCTGGCTGGCGGTGCTGGTCTCGCTGCTCAACGTGCCGCTGACGCTGTACCGCATTCGGGTCGAGGAAACCGCCCTGGCGCCGCGGGCGTCGTGATCTACCCCATCAACTCGGCGGCCAGGAACGTCAGCATCGTCACGCCGATGGCGATGGCGGCGCCGTCCACATGGTTGGGGAAGGCGTGCCAGAACGGGTCGGCGCCGTGCGGCAGCGGCTTCGGCTCCTCGCTCTCGTCCAGCCACAGGCCGGCGGGCAGGCCCCCATTGGCCTTCTCGGCGATGGCGCCGGAGAGGTGCGCCATGCCCACCGCCAGATAGCAGAGCTTTACGAAGCTCAGCACGAAGGCCGCGGCACCGCCGGCCTCGGCGATGCGGTCCCCGGCGCCGCCCATGGCGGCCACCGCCGAGGCCATGGCGATCGCCGCGGCCAAGGGGATGGCGACGACGGACAGGAGGCGCTGGGCGTCGATGCGGTCGGCGGTCGGGATGTTCATCGTCGGGCTCCGGAGAACGGGCGTCTGAAATCGTTCGTACGCCATTAGTCCAGTGTTCTGGTTAACGGCCAGTTACCAAAGTCGCAATAGCCGCGGGCCAAGGGTGGTAACTGGGCTTGAGCTGGGCTATCGTCGGTGGTGTGACCGAGCCCGCTCATCCCACGCTCGACGCCGTCGAGATCCTCCGACCGCTGGACCCCGAGGTCCGGGCGGCAACGGCGCGCCGTTGCCGCTGGCGCCACTTCGCCGCCGGTGAACAGATCCTCGACCAGCAGGGCGGTACGCAGGACGTCTGCTTCGTGGTGCACGGCCGGGTGCGGGTGGTGAATCACTCCGCCTCGGGCCGCGAGATCAGCTTCGACGACATTCCGGCCGGCGGCATGGTGGGGGAAATGGCGGCGGTGGACGGTGGCCCGCGCTCGGCTTCGGTGGTGGCGCTGGACGACGGCACGCTGATCGCCTTCCTCGCCCCCCGCCCGTTTCTGGAACTGGTCACCGGCCACCCGGAACTGGCGCAGGCGGTGATGCGCCGGCTGTCCGGCATCGCCCGGCGCAGCACCGACCGCATCATGGAACTGAGCACGCTGGGCGCCAACAACCGCGTCCACGCGGAACTGCTGCGCCTCGCCCGCCTGAACGCGCGGCCGGACAATACCGCGGTACTCGATCCGATTCCCGTCCATTCCGACATCGCCGCGCGGGTCAGCACGACGCGCGAGACGGTGGCCCGCGTGCTAGGCGACCTGACCCGCGACGGCCTGCTGGCGAAACGCGGCACCGCCCTGGTGATCCGCGACCTTGCCCAGCTGGAGCGCATGGTCGAGGACGTGCGGGGCGCGCTGTAGAATGCCGCATACCCCGGCGTTGGCCGACGTTCTGGTCATCCTGCTGGCCGCCGTGCTGGTGGTGCCGCTGTTCGAGCGGCTGAAGGCCAGCCCGGTGCTCGGCTACCTCGTCGCCGGCATGATGATCGGGCCGCACGGGCTGTCGATCATCGGCGACCCGGACGGCGCCGCCATGCTGGCCCATTTCGGCGTGGTGTTCCTGCTGTTCGCCATCGGGCTGGAGCTGTCGCTGGATCGCTTGCGGGTGATGCGCAAGTGGGTGTTCGGCCTTGGCACGCTCCAGGTCGCGGTGACCGCCGGGGTGGCGTGGCTGGGCGCCGTGGCGCTCGGCCTGTCCAGCGCCGCGGCGCTGGTGGCGGCGGGCGGACTGGCGCTGTCGTCCACCGCCATCGTCATGCAGATCCTCAAGGAGCGCGACGAGCTGACCGGCAAGCCCGGCCGCATCGCCTTCGCCGTGCTGTTGATGCAGGACCTCGCGGTGGTGCCGCTGCTGACGCTGGTTCCGCTGTTGGGCTCCTACCAGTCGGAGGTCGCCTGGGCGCTCGGGCTGGCGGCGATCAAGGCGGTGGCGGCGCTGGTCGGCATCGTCGTGGTCGGGCAAATGGTGCTGCGCCCGGTGCTGCGCATGGTCGCCGCCGCCCGCTCGCCGGAGCTGTTCACCGCCGTCACGCTGCTGATCGTGCTGGGGGTGGGCTGGCTGACCGAGATGGCTGGGCTGTCCATGGCGCTGGGCGCCTTCCTGGCCGGGCTGGTCATCGCCGAGACCGAGTACTGCCATCAGGTCGAGGCCGACATCGAGCCGTTCCGCGGCGTGCTGCTGGCGCTGTTCTTCATGACGGTCGGTATGACCGTGGACCTCGGCCTCGTCGCCGAGGCGTTTCCGGTGGTGCTCGGCCTTGCGGTGGCGCTGGTGCTGGGGAAGGCGGTGGTGCTGGGCGGGCTGGCGCGGCTGTTCGGCGTGTCGTCGGCGACGGCGGTGCAGGTCGGCCTGACGCTGAGCCAGGGCGGCGAGTTCGCCTTCGTCCTCTACGACCTCGCCCGCGGCCACGGCGTGCTGGCGCCGGCCGAGGCGAATTTGCTGCTGGCGGTGATCGCGCTGTCCATGGCCGCGACTCCGTTCCTGATGGCCGGCGGCCGCCGCCTCGCCGGGCGCCTCGCCCTGCCGCCGTCCGACGCGCTGCGCCAGATGGCCGAGGCGACGCACGAGCTGCGCGACCATGTGCTGATCGCTGGCTTCGGTCGCGTCGGCCAGACTCTGGCGCGCCTCTTGGAGGCCAACGAGGTGCCGTGGGTGGCGGTGGATCTGGAGCCCAAGCGGGTGGGCGAGGGCCGGGCGCGCGGCCTGCCGGTGTATTTCGGTGACGCCTGCCGCGCGGAAGTGCTGCGCGCGGCGGGTGCCGACCGCGCCCGCTCGGCCGTGGTGACGCTCGACCACCCCGCGCTGGCCGAGCGCGCCGTGCGGGCGCTGAGCGGCCAGAACGCGGAGTTGACCATCGTCGTGCGCGGCCACGACGGCAGCCACGGCGACGCCCTGGAACAGGCCGGCGCCACCTTCGTCGTTCCCGAAGCGGTGGAAGCCAGCCTGCAACTGGGCGGCACGGTGCTGCGCGCCCTGGGCCGCGACACGTATGAAGTGGAGCGCGTGCTGCACCGGTTCCGCGACGACGCGTACGCGAGCCTCGGCAACCTGATCCCGGCGAAGCCGCCGCCGCGCCGCCACCCGACGCCGGTGCCGATCAGTCTGGACGACCTGAACGACCCGCGGCGCTGATTCAGTCGCTGTAGGACCCGGACCCGATGATGTAGTTGCCCTCGCGGACGACGTAGGAATGCTTGTGCTCGACCTTGTTGGTCTGGCGGTTGAGCCAGACGTAGTTGATGGTCGCGTCCGGCTTTTCCTTGGTGGCGGCGATCATTTCCTTGACCAGGGGCTTGCCCTCGGCGTCCTTCATCTCGGCGGCGCTGGTGCCGGCCAGCTTCGGGTTGGCGCCGGAGGCCACGTAGTTCCCATCACCATCGAAGACGAAGACGTAGAGGTCCTTGCGGACGAAATTCCCCTTCGGGTCGTGGAAGGCCTTCACCGCCTCGTCCGGCCCTTTGGCCTTCATGTAGGCGGCGGCTTCCTGCACCAGGGCCTTGGCTTGCTCGGGCGTGGAGCGCTCGGCGGCGGAGGCCGCGAGGCTGCCGGCCAGGAGCGCGGGGACGATCAACGGAAGGGCTTTGCGGATCATGGCTGTCCTCGGATCAAAGACGGGGGTGCGACGGATCAGTCCTGGTGGACGGTTTCGAGCCACGTGCGGATCGCCCACAGGGCTTCCTGGCCCAGCGCCTCGCCGAACTTCGGCATGTAGGTGACGCCGTTGCGGATCGAGCCGTTGATGACGCGCTCCTTGAACCACTCGTCGCCGACGTCGCCCTTGTCCAGGAAGCGCAGGTCCGGGGCGATGCCGCCGGACACGGCGCCCAGGCCATGGCAGCGCGCGCAGTTCTGGTTGAACGCAGATGAGCCGATCTCGATGGCCCGCGGCATGCCGCGGTAGGGGTTGGCATCGCGCCACGTGTCGCCGAGCTTGTCCAGGCCGGTGGTGTCCACGGCCTGCGGGACCACGTCGCCGTGGGCGACGGCGACGGCCGGGGCGGCGGCGATGGACCCGAACATCAGGCCAGCCGACAGGAGCCGAAGGAGCCGAGCGTTCATCGGTGAGCATCCTCTCTAGACAAGAATACAAGGCTTGGAAATGTCGAAACCAAGCGCGGGGATCTGTTGGCCCGAAGAATAGCCAGGAGAACGCTTTCCAATAATTGGACTATGGTACAATGCCGGATTGTGGGGGCGTGCGGACGCGGCGAAGCGCCGGGCGGCTGTCGGAAGCCGCCCGCCGGGCCTTGAAAGGGCTGGGGTCAGAAGCTGGTGCGGGCCTGTTCCAGTGTCAGGCGATTGGCGAAAACGACGGCCTGGGTGCGGCTGTAGACCTTCAACTTCTGAAGGATGGCCGAGACATGCGCCTTCACCGTCGTTTCAGTGATGCTCAGCTCGAATGCGATTTCCTTGTTGAGCTTGCCGGTGCCCAGCATTTCCAGCACGCGCATCTGCTGCGGCGTCAGCGTGGCGAGGCGGCGCGCGATCTCCGCGGTTTCGCCGTCGTCGGCGGGGGCGTCGTCCTCGCCGTCGTAGGTCGGCGTGTAGACGCCGCCGTCCATCACCTGCCGCAACGCCGCGGCGATTCCGTCGCGCGGGGTGGATTTGGGGATGAAGCCGGCGGCGCCGCACTGGATCGCCTCGCGCACCAGCTTGCGATCCTCGTGCGCCGAAACCACCACCACCGGCGTTGCCGGAAAGCGGCTGCGCAGGGTAAGCAGGCCCGACAGCCCGTTCATCCCCGGCATGTTGATGTCGAGCAGAACGAGGTCCATGTCGCCCTTCTCGCTCAACAGCTTGGCCGCTTCATCCAGGCAGCCGGCCTCGAACACCTGCTCGGCCTGGCAGGTGTAACCGACCGCGCTGCGCAAAGCATCGCGGACCATCGGATGATCGTCGGCAATCAGGATCTTACTCATGGCGTGTTTTCACGCTCGTTGTTTCGAGGGCGTTTCCGAACAACATCATGACTCGCGGCGAACGGGCACGCAAGAACGGCAACGCCCCGGTCTCCTTTTTGTCCAATTTGTTAGTCGGTGTGGTTGGGAACGGGTCAGAATTTCACGGTGGCCTGGGCGTTCACATAGGTGGTGTTCTTCGCCTGGATGCCCTTCAGGGCCTCGCCGGGGAGGAATTCCGCCACGGTCAGGCGCAGGAAGAGGTTCCGCAGCGGCACCCAGCTGACGGTCAGGTTCGGCATGCGGCCGATCACCCGGCCGGGGACGAGGGCCGACGCCGCCAGTGCGTTGGTGCCGTTGGCGCCCTTCCAGTTGCCGGTGTAGACCGCGTCGCTCTCCGAGTAACGCCACAAGAACGCGTAGTAGAATTCGACGTTGAGTCCCGGCATCGGCGTGACGCGGACGCGCGGCGCGATGTCGTTGAAGTTCGTCGGCGAGAAGAAGCTGTTGGGCAGGTAGTACAGCGTGTCCGGGAACATCGGCTGGTAGGTGCTGATGGTGCCGCGGATGCGGGAGGCGCCGCCCGACGCCCCGTCGATGTGGGTGCCGACGCGCGGGCGCCAGGGCAGGTCGGTGAAGGTGTAGGCGGTGTCGGTGTTGAACCCCCAGGCATCGACGTTCAGCGGGCCATAGCTGCCGCGCTGGATCGCCGCGTCCCAGTCGTAGCTGAAGTTGCCCAGCGTGCCGTAGGCGCGCGCGCCGAAGGTGTGGCGGTGGTCGTCGGCCACCAGGAAGCCGCTGGTCGCCGACACGGTTCGCCCGGTGCGCAGCGCCGCGTCGTTGTACAGGCCGGTGCCGGTCCCGTTGTTGTTGGGGGCGGCGCGAAAGCCGTAATAGAAGGCGTCGAGCGACGGCGCCAGCGTTTGGCCGAACAGCGACGTTTTCGGCAGATCGACGCTGCCGTACACGCCCCACAGGTTCCGGTGCGGGTTGTCGTCCCCGGCGAAGTAGCCGTCCACATACTTGTACGCGTTGTAGCCGAAGGCGTCGACGCGCACGCTGCCCCAGTCCGCATAGGCGCGCACGCCGTCGAAGATCGGGTCGGGCAGGCTGGTGGCGATATTGGCGGCGACGTTGTGGCTGTTGCCGAAGAACAGTTCCTGCCGGCCGACGCGAACGCCGGTCCGGGCCGTGCCCATCGGCTGCATCACCTCGACGAAGCCGTTGATGAGTTCCAGGTTGTTGCGCTGGCTGGCCGGGATCACCGGGCCGGAGCCGTGGCCGCTCTGTTCGGCGTGCCACAGTTCGCCGTAGAAGCGCAGATGCTCGCCCAGGTGCAGGTCGGCACCGATGGCGTAGCGCTGCTTCAGCAACTCGCTGTCGTAGGGTGGCCGCACGGTGCCGAACTGGAGCGGCGCGTTGGGCCGGATCGGCACCGTCGCCGAGGGGGCTGCCCCGAAGTTCTTGTTTTCCGTGTAGTCGAAGCGCAGCCGCGCCTCGCCGTTCAGGGTGAGGTACGAGTCCCCGGCCTCGTCCAGGGGGATGAACTTGAACCTGTCGAGGAACGAGGTCGCCTTCGCGGGATCACGCAGATAGCTGTAATCCTCGTCATAGCGCGCGATGTGCAGGTTCCCGTAACCGGGGCTCTTGCCCTTGTAATAGACGGGCTGGTCCGAGCCGGATGCGGACGTGGCGCTCTGGGCGGCCGCGCCGGTGGCGGCCGCGCACAGGGCGCACAGCAGGAGAGCGGCGCCTCCGTTCATTCGCCCGGTCACTTGGCGAGGGACTTGAGGTAGGCGATGACGTTCGTGCGGTCTTCGGCGGCGGGGAGGCCGGCGAAGCTCATCTTGCTGTCGGCGATGACCGCCTTGGGGTTGGTCAGGTAGGCGTCGAGCTTGCTGTCGTCCCAGACGAAGCCGGCGGACTTCAGGCCCTCGGAATAGTTGGCAAAGCTGCCCACGCTGCCGGCCTTGCGGCCTAAGACACCGTGCAGCGACGGACCGACGCGGTTCTTGTCGGGCTCGACCGCATGGCAGGACTTGCACTGGCGGAACAGCTTCTCGCCCGCGGCGGCGTCGCCCTCAGCGCTGGCCGTCCCTGAAAACGCGACGACGGCAAGGGCGGCGAGCATCAGGACGGGAGTGGGCAGACGTAACATCGGTCGGGCCTCCTGGGCGGGCGCTTGATTGTGGAGGCGAACGATACCTTGAGCGGTGCAGTCGCCGAATTCGACTTTGGAAGGACGGACATCCGCCGGTGAACATGCGACCATCGTGGGGTTGCGGTTGCCCGATTGCCCTGCGCTATGATTATTTCGTCATAGCGCCCGCGGGCGGAGTGGCGTATAAGGACGGGGAACGGGCTTGCCCGTTATGGCATCGCCCTCGGGCGGTGCGACCAGTTTACCCGCTCTCGACGCCTCCCGTTCCCACGGGGGGCGTTCTTTTTTGGGCAGGGTGCCGGTTCCATGTGGCGTATCGACGGCCCGGTTTGGCGAAAATTAGACCATAGTCGCATGGCGTCCGTCGCGAAGCGGCTTTTGTCCGAAGGGGATGCTGGGGTACGCTCGGGAGCGGGATGCCGCCCCGAACCGACCGGATCTTGCGCCATGCCGGGCCAGTCCTCCACCGCTGACGTTCCCGACGCGCAGGCGCCAGCGCAGGCCCTGCCGCGCGCCATGTCGCTGGCCGAGGACACCCGCACGGCGGCGCGGGAACTGCACGAGCGGCTGTGGCAGCCGGGGCAGGACCTGGAACTGGTGGTGGTGTTCTGCGCACCGCTCCATGACCCCAATGAACTGGCCGACGCGCTTGCCGAGTTCTTCGGCGACACGCCGGTGATCGGCTGCACCACGGCCGGCGAGATCGCGCCGCAGGGCTATACGTCCGGCGCGCTGGTCGGCATCGGCTTTCCAAGCGCCGACTTCTCCATCGTCACCGAGCGCATCGACGAGCTGAACCGGTTCGAGGTGTCCGACAGCACGCGCATCCTGCGCTCGCTGCTGACCAAGCGCGACCGGGCGCTGGCCGCCCGGTCCGAACCGTTCGACGACAAGGGCAGCTTCGCCATGCTGCTGGTGGACGGCATGTCCATGCGCGAAGAGACGGTGGTCAGCGCGCTGCACAGCGTGCTGGTGGACATCCCGCTATTCGGAGGTTCGGCCGGCGACGACCTGCGCTTCGAGCAGACCTTCGTGCTGCACGAGGGGCGCTTCCGCGACAACGCGGGCGTGATCGCGCTGTTCACCTCGGCGCGGCGCTTCTCGGTGTTCCGCACCGAGCACTTCGTCAGCTCCGACCGCAAGATGGTGGTCACCGGCGCCGACCCGCAACTGCGCATCGTCACCGAGATCAACGCCGAGCCGGCCGGGCGCGAGTACGCGCGCATGGTCGGGCTGGAGGGCGAGCCGCTGACGCCGATGATCTTCGCCGCCCACCCCGTGGTTGTGCGCGTCGGCGGCCAGTACCACGTCCGCTCGATCCAGAAGGTCAACGAGGACGAGAGCCTGACCTTCTTCTGCGCCATCGACGAGGGCATCGTGCTGACCGTGGCCGAGGGCGTCGACCCGGTGCAGAGCTTCGAACAGCTGATGACGCGCCTGGAGGGCGATGTCGGCCCGATCGACCTCGTGCTGGGCTGCGACTGCATCCTGCGGCGCCTGGAGATGGAGCAGCGCCAGTTGAAGCGCACCATGTCCGACCTGCTGGCGCGCAACAACGTCGTCGGCTTCTGCGCCTACGGCGAACAGTACAACGGCATGCACGTGAACCAGACCTTCACCGGCGTGGCGATAGGTGGGCGATGAGCACAGAGCTTGACGAGCGCGCGCGCTTGGCCGAGCTGGAGCATGAGAACCAGAAGCTCAAGCGCATCAACAAGGTGCTGATGGACCGCGTCGAGCGGTCGATGGACTTTCAGGGCGGCGCCTTCTCGCTGTTCCAGACCGCCATCGTGCTGGAGCACAAGGTGCGCGAACGCACCCTGGAGCTGGAACGGGCACTGCGCGAGCTGGAGGATTCGCACCGCGAGCTTGCCCGCGCCGGGGAATTGGCCGAGACCATGCGGACCCGGCTGTCGGAAGCCATCGAGTCCGTCAACGAGGGCTTCGCGCTGTTCGACGGCGACGACCGGCTGGTGCTGTGCAATCGCAAGTACCTGTCCTTCTGGCCGGCGGTGGCCGAGAACATCCGGCCCGGCATGCGCTTTTCCGAGATCGCGGAACTGGTGGCGTCCACCCACGCCGCCGGTGAGCCGTGCCAACCGGCCGACGTCTGGCTGGCGCAACGCCTGGGCCAGCACCGCAACCTGGGCGGTCCGCACATCCACCGGCTGGCCGACGGGCGCTGGATTCAGGTGAACGAACGGCGCATCCACGACGGCGGCGTGGTCGGCGTCTACACGGATATCACCGACATCAAGGAGCACGAGACCCGCCGTCGCGAGAGCGAGCTGGCCGAGAAGTCGGCGCTGTTGCAGGCCACGCTCGACAACATCGCGCAAGGTGTCGCGGTGTACGACCGCGACGAAAAGCTGGTGGCGTGGAACGACCGCTTCGTCGAGTTGCTGCGCCTGCCGGCGCGCGTGGTGCGCAAGGACGCCGGCTTCGCCGACTTCGTGCTGTTCAACGCGGCGCTGGCGGATCGCGGGCTGTCCATCGGCACGCTGATGCGCAGCTCGTGCGTGGTCGAGCAGGCGTGGCTGGACGACAGCGTGCTGGAGATCAACCGCAACCCGATGCCGGACGGCGGCTTCGTGATGACGTTCACCGACATCACCGAGCGCAAGCGGGCGGAGGAGGCTCTGCGCGACGGCGAACAGCGCATCCGCCTGATCACCGACGCGGTGCCGGCGCTGATCGCCTATGTGGATTCCGAGCAGCGCTACCGCTTCGTCAACCGCGCCTACGAGGACTGGTTCAACCGTCCGCGCAGCGAGATCGACAACCAGCCCATGCGCACGGTGCTGAGCCCGGCGGAGTACGAGATCCGGCGTCCGCACGTGCTGCGCGCCCTGGCCGGCGAGGGCGTCAGCTTCGAGATGGAACAGGCGGCAGCGGATGGCTCGGTGCGCTACGCGCTGGCCACCTACCTCCCGCATTTCGGCGAGCGGCGCGAGGTGCTGGGCTTCTTCGCTCTGATCCACGACATTACCGAGCGGCGCCTGGTGGCGCAGGCGCTGGAAGACGCCAAGGAAAGCCTGGAGCGCCGCGTGATCGAACGCACCGCGGAACTCACCGCGGCCGAGGCCGCCGCCCGCCTCGCCAAGGCCGAGGCCGAGCAAGCCAACTTGTCCAAGACCAAGTTCCTTGCCGCCGCCAGCCACGATCTGCTGCAACCGCTGAACGCCGCGCGGCTGTTCGTCTCGGCGCTCGACGATCTGGAGCAGCCGGACGCCAACCGCACCATGGTCGAGAACATCGACGTGGCTCTGGCGTCGGTAGAGGATCTGCTGGCGGCGCTCCTGGACATCTCCAAGCTGGATGCCGGTGCGGTGACGCCGGAACTGGCGGATTTCCCGATCAAGGGGCTGCTGGGCTCGCTCGCCACCGAATACGCACCGGTGGCGCGCGAACGCGGGCTGGACTTGAAGGTTCTGGTGTCCGGCGGTGTGGTGCGCTCCGACATCCGGCTGCTGCGGCGGATCGTGCAGAACTTCCTGTCCAACGCCTTGCGCTACACGGCGCGCGGGCGGGTGCTGGTCGGCTGCCGGCGTTCGGCCGAGGGATTGCGCATCGAGGTGTGGGACACCGGCCCCGGCGTGCCGCACGACAAGCTGGACGAGATCTTCCAGGAATTCCGCCGCCTCGACACGCCCTGCGCCGCCGAGCGCCACCGCGGGATCGGGTTGGGCCTCGCCATCGTGGACCGCGTCGCCCGCATGCTGGGGCACCCGATCAGCGTGCGCTCGGTGCCCGGCCGCGGTTCGGTCTTCGCGGTGACGGTGCCCTACGGCATCCGCGCGCGCGCCGCGCGCAGCCCGGAGGTGGCGGTGCGGCCGGTCAACAACCGGCTGTCGGGGGCGTCGGTGCTGGTGCTCGACAACGAGCCGGCGGTGCTGGCCGGCATGCGGGCGTTGCTGACGGGGTGGTCCTGTGCGGTGACCACCGCCACCTCCGGCGACGACGCGCTGCGGCACCTGAGCGGCCTGGCCAAACCCCCGGATCTGCTGATCGCGGACTATCACCTGGACGACGGCGCGCTGGGTGTGACCGAGGTGGAGCGGCTGCGCACCGCCTGCGGGTACCGGCTGCCGGCGATCATCATCACCGCCAACCGCACCGCCGAACTGGCGGCCGAGGCCCAGGCCCAGGGGTGCATGGTGCTGAACAAGCCCGTGCGCCCGGCGCAGCTGCGGGCGCTGATGACGGGGCTGATCGGGCAGTAGCGGAAAAAGCCCCTCTCCCTTG
This sequence comes from Azospirillum terrae, assembly GCF_053470425.1. Taxonomy (NCBI): domain Bacteria; kingdom Pseudomonadati; phylum Pseudomonadota; class Alphaproteobacteria; order Rhodospirillales; family Azospirillaceae; genus Azospirillum; species Azospirillum terrae. Next base: position 135,075 of record NZ_JBPXMR010000001.1, read on the forward strand.
ACGGGAGAGGGGTTGGGGAGAGGGTGGCGCCGGCACCGCCGGCCGGAAACTTTTCTCCGCCCTGCCGGGCGTAAGTCCCCCTCTCCCCGCCCCCTCCCCCGCAAGGGGGGAGGGGCTTCTTATGGAGCCACAGACTGCTCTACCCCGCCGCCCCCGCCCGGCTGCCCATTCCCCGCGACGGGGAATAGCCGCGGATCGCCGCGGCCAGAAACAATGCCGTCGCCCCCAGCACCACCGCCAGCGCCTCGCCGGACACTTGGCCGTACAGCGCGAAGCGCACCAGTTCCACCCCGTGCGTGAACGGGTTGAGGCGGCACAGCAGGTACAGCAACTCGCCGGCCTCCTGCATGCGGTACAGCGGGTAGAGCGCCGAGGACAGGAAGAACAGCGGGAACACCACGAAATTCATCACGCCCGCGAAGTTCTCCAACTGCCTGATGGTGGAAGCCAGCACCATGCCCAGCGCCCCCAGCATAAGCCCGTTCAGCACCAGGGCCGGCAGCACGGTCAGCGGCGCCCAGGCCGGCAACTCGATCCCGTAGAGCCAGACGATCGCCAGGAACGCGGTGACCTGGAGGATCGACACCACCACACCGGCCAGCAGGCGGGCGAACAGCAGGAAGCCGCGCGGCAGCGGGCTGGTCAGCAGCACGCGCATGCTGCCCATCTCGCGGTCGTAGACCATGGAGAGCGAGCCTTGCATGCCGTTGAACAGCTGCACCATGCCGATCAGCCCCGGCACGATGTAGACCTCGTACGGAATGTAGGTCTGGTAGGGTGCGACGATGGCAATGCCCAACGCCGCGCGGAACCCGGCGGCGAAGACGAACAGCCAGATCAGCGGCCGGACCAGGGCGCCGAGAAAGCGCTCGCGCTGGTGCACGAAGCGCAGCACCTCGCGCACGACGATGCCCATGAGCGCCGTCCACCAGATCATGCCGCAGCCCCTCCGGTAAGACGATCGAAGCTTTCCGTCACGCTGGCCGCGCCGAGATCCCGGTTCACGGCGGCCACCGCGCCCGACGCCCGCACCATGCCGCGGTGGAGCACCACGACGTGGTCGGTCTCGGCGTCGATCTCCTCGATGAGGTGGGTGGCCCAGAGAACGGCGATGCCGTCCTGAGCGCACAGCGCGTGCACATGCTCGATCAGGCGGCGCCGCGTCGGCAAATCGAGGCCGACGGTCGGTTCGTCCAGCAGCAGCAGGGCCGGGCGGTGCAGCAGGGCGCGGGCGATCTCCGCCCGGCGGCGATGGCCGCCGTTCAGGCGGCGCACCTTTTCATGGCGGCGCTCGAACAGGTCGAGGCGGGTCAGTTCGGCTTCGATGCGGCGGTCGGCCTCGGCGCGGGGGATGCCGTGCAACGCCGCGAAATAGCGCAGGTTCTGCGCCACCGTCAGGTCGAGATCGAGCGTCGGCTGCTGGAACACCACCCCCATGCGCGCCAGCGCCGGTCCCGGCGCGTCGGTCAGATCGTGGCCGTGCACGCGAATCCGCCCGGCCTGCGGGCGCAGCAGCCCGGTGGCGAGCGCGAACAGCGTGGACTTGCCCGCTCCGTTGGGGCCGAGCAGGGCGGTGAACTGCCCCGCCTCCACGGTGAACGAAACGCCGTCCAGCGCTTGGGTGGACGGGCCATAGGCGTAACCGATGCCGTCGATAGCGAGGGCAGGGGTGCTCATGCCGTGCTTACTCCTTCACCGCCACGCCCCAGGGGTAGCGGCCGACCTTGATGCTCTTGATCACGGACAGCTTCTCCACGTCGACGACCGATACGTCGCCGCTGACGCCGTTGGTGGTGAACAGCGTCTTCTGGTCGGCGTTCAGCGCCAGATGCCAGACGCGGCGGCCGACCAGCAGATATTGCTTCACGTCATAGGTTCGCGCGTCGATCACCGCCACATGGTTGGACGGGCCGAGCGCCACGAAGGCGTATCGCCCGTCGTCGGTCAGGCGCAGGCCGACGGGCTGGATGCGATCCTGGGCGATGCCCTTGATCTTGAAGCCGATGGTCTTCTTCACCTGCCGGGTCGCCACATCGATCACCGCCACCGTGCCGCCGATCTCCGACGTGACCCACAGCAGAGAGCCGTCGCGGCTGAAGCGCGCATAGCGCGGCCGGGCGCCGACCAGCGTGTTGTCCACCAATTGGCGGGTTTGCAGGTCGATCCAGTGCACCATGCTGGTGGTTTCCGAGGTGTTGACCGCCCAGCGCCCATCCGGGCTGATGTCCATCCCCTCCGGCTCGACACCCACGTCCACCTGGAAGGCGACGGTGCGCGACGGCACGTCTACGGCGGTGACGACGTTGGAATCCTCGTTGGCGATCAGCAGCGTCTTGCCATCCGGCGACAGCGCGAACTGCTCCGGATCCTGGCCGGAGGGCAGGTCATGCACGACGGCCTTCGTCGCCAGATCCACCACCTGCACCGCGTGGTCGTCACTGGCGCAGACGTAGAGCTGCGTGCGGTCGGCGGACAGCATCACCCCGCGCGGCCGGCGGCCGACCTTGATGGTGTCGGTGACCTCCAGCGTCGTGCCGTCGATGACCGACACGGTGTTGTCCTTCTCGTTGGTCACATAGATGGTCGCAGCATCCGCACCATGGGTGAAACCGAACAGAAGCAGGGCGGGCAGCAGGCGCGACGGTCGCATGGAAACTCCTGATCAGTGCGGCTTGCAGCCGGTCTCGGGCTCGTCGTAGCCCAGCGTGTCCAACTCGGTCTTCGGGTGCAGGAAGCCGTCCTGCGGCGACACCGACACCAGCGAGCGGTCGGCGGCCAGCAGAACCGGCTGGCGAAGCTGCCCGTCCCACGGCCGGACGCCGAGCGGCACGCCCTTGAAGGCCGACATGGTGAAGGCGGGGCTGCGGATGTGCGCGGCCAGCGTGTCGGCGTCCGTGGAGCGCTGGTGCGTCGCCGCCTCGCCCACCATGCGGACGGCGGTCCACGCGTCGAAGTCGCGGGCGGTCATCGTCCGGCCGGCCAGCGCCTTGAAGCGGTTCTGCAATTGCGCCGCCCCCCACTGCTCGTGCGTGCGGTGCCAGGAGGTCGGCACCAGCCCTTGCGTACCGGCGACCGGGCGCGGGTCCCAGGTGCGGTAGGGCAGGTACTCGCCGAACTCGCCGATCTCGTCGGCCACCACCAGCACGTCGTAAGCGGGGCCTTGCGTGAACACCGGAACCTCGGCCTCGGCGGTGCGGTTGACGTCGCTCTCGGCGGTCCAGCGCTTCTCCTCGACGATGCGGGCGCCGAAGCGCTTGGCGGCGCGGCGGATGGAGGCGGCGTACAGTGCGTCGGCCGGCTGCCGGCCGACCACCAGCAGCCACTTGGTCCAGCGCTTCTTGACGAGGAACTGCGCCAGCGCGTCGGCCAGCATGGCGCGGCTCGGCGTCACGTGCAGCAGGTTGCGGGCGCACGCCTCGGCGCGCAGCGCATCGTCGGGCGCACCGGCGTTCAGCAACAGCACGCCCGCGGCCTGCGCCGGCCCGGTCAGCCGGGCCACCGCGTCGCCGGGCAAGTTCAGCACGACGAAGCGGTCGCCCTTGGCCGCCAACTCACCGAACGCCGCCGCCACGTCGCCGTCCACGGGCACCGTCACGGCGTCCAGCTCGAAGCGCTGCTTGAGGAAGCGGCCGGTGGTCGCGTTGTCGGCCATGGCGAGCCTGGCCCCCATCAGCCCCTCGTCCGGCACCGGATCGTCGGGGGAGGACAGCGAGGGCGGCGGCTCGACCAATTGCGTCAGATAGCCGATGCGCAGCACCGACTCATCGGCACGCGCCGGCGCTCCGGCCAGGAGCAGGGCGAGCGTCAGCAGGGAAAGGGCGGGAAAGCGCATGACGGCAGTGTAACGGCGCCAGCGCGGGCCGGGCATTGTACCAAAGTCCAATTATTGGCGGCGCGGAGCGGTGGCACTCTCACGGACATGCGTGATCCGAACCGCCGCCGCTTCCTCACCGTTCTCGGTGCCGCCGCGCTCACCGCCGGGACGGCGCACGCCCGTCCGTTGGACGAGGTGATTGAGCGCAACCGCCTGCGCGTCGCCGTCTACCGCGACTTCCACCCCTTCTCCTACCGCGAGGGCGGGGTGCTGAAGGGCATCGACGTGGAACTGACCCAGGCCATCGCCCAGCGGCTGAACGTCAAGCCCGACCTGTACGAACACACCGCGGGCGAGGCGGTGTCCGACGATCTGCGCGTCGCCGTCTGGCGCGGCAGCCTGTTCGGCGGCGAGATCGCGGACATCATGATGCACATCCCTTACAACAAGGAATTCGGCCTGCAGAACCCCGAGGCCGTGCTGTTCGCGCCATACCAGCGGGAACTGTTCGCCCTGGTCCGCAACACCGAGCGCGTGCCCTCCGCCTCGCTGACCGAACTGCCGGAGGAGCCCATCGGGGTGGAGATCGACAGCATCCCGGACTTCTACCTGCTGGGCGCCGGCGGTGGCCGGCTGCGCCGGCACGTCGTGCATTTCCCGTCGCCCAAGGACGCGGTCGAGGCATTGAAGCGTGGCGAGGTGGCCGCCGTGCTGGCTCCGCGCAGCCACATCGAAGGCGCGCTGGGCGGGGTGGACGCTGGCCTACCCATCAACAATGTGCGGCTGCCGGGGATGATGGCATCGAGCTGGGACATCGGCATGGCGACGCGCGAGAACGCCCGCGACCTCACCTACGCCGTGGGCGACGCGGTGACGGCGATGCTGGAGGACGGGACGATGGCGGCGATCTTCCGCCGGTATGGCGTGACGCACACGCCGATTCCGGTGGAGTGACCAAGACGCTGGATTGCGCCCTCCTACTATTTGCCAATTGCTGGGATGGTGGTGCTGCTTAGACTGCGCGGGCATCCAAACAAAAGAACATCTCTCCGCAAGATTACAGCGCGAATCGGGGGGTCCTTTGCAAAAGTCCTTCATGGGAGGTACCGCAGTATGAAGCGTTTGATTTTCACCATGGCTCTGACGACCGGTCTGGCCGTCGGCGTCGCGGCGTCCGGCGCGTTCGCCGCCGGGGTCACCACCGACGACATCCTGAAGGACGCGTCCACGACCGGCGACGTGCTCAGCTACGGCCTCGGCACGCAGGGCCAACGCTTCAGCCCGCTAACCAAGCTGTCGTCGGAAAACATCGGCAAGCTGGTCCCGGTCTGGTCCTTCTCCTTCGGTGGCGAGAAGCAGCGCGGGCAGGAGACGCAGCCGCTGGTCCATGACGGCGTCATGTACATCACCGGCTCCTACTCGCGCCTGTACGCGGTGGACGCGCGCACCGGGCAGAAGAAGTGGCAGTACGACCACCGCCTGCCGGACGGCATCATGCCCTGCTGCGACGTGGTCAACCGCGGTGCGGCGATCTACGGCAACAAGATCTACTTCAGCACGCTGGACGCGCGCCTCGTGGCGCTCGACAAGGACACCGGCAAGGTGGTGTGGAACAAGAAGCTGGCCGACTATCAGGCCGGCTATTCCAACACCGCGGCGCCGCTGATCGTCGACGGCAAGGTCATCACCGGCAACTCGGGCGGCGAGTTCGGCATCATCGGCATGGTCGAGGCGCGCGACGCCGAGACCGGCGAGCTGATCTGGCAGCGCCCGACGGTCGAGGGCAACGTGGGCACCTTGAACGGCAAGGAATCCACCATGACCGGCAAGCTGAACGCCAGCTGGCCGGGCGACCTGTACAAGACCGGCGGCGGCGCCACGTGGCTGGGCGGCACCTACGATCCGGAGACCAAGACGGTGTTCTTCGGCACCGGCAACCCGGCGCCGTGGAACTCGCACCTGCGGCCGGGCGACAACCTCTACACGTCGTCGACGCTGGCGATCAATCCGGACAACGGCGAGATCAAGTGGCACTACCAGACCACGCCGCACGACGGCTGGGACTTTGACGGCGTCAACGAGTTCGTCTCGTTCGACCTCAACAAGGATGGCAAGACCGTCAAGGCCGGCGCCAAGGCCGACCGCAACGGCTTCTTCTACGTCATCGACCGCACCAACGGTAAGCTGATCAACGCCTCGCCGTTCGTCAGCAAGATCACCTGGGCCAAGGAAATCGACGTGAAGACCGGCCGCCCGGTCTACATCGACGACAACCGTCCCGGTGCGCCGGAAGCGGCCGAGAAGGGCAAGTCGGTGTTTGCGGCTCCCGCCTTCCTGGGCGCCAAGAACTGGATGCCGATGGCCTACAGCCCGAAGACCGAGATGTTCTACGTCCCGGCCAACGAGTGGGGCATGGACATCTGGAACGAGCCGATCGCCTACAAGAAGGGCGCGGCTTATCTGGGGGCCGGCTTCACCATCAAGCCGCTGTACAACGACTACATCGGCGCGCTGCGGGCGATCGATCCGAAGACCGGCAAGATCGTCTGGGAGTACAAGAACCCGGCGCCGCTGTGGGGTGGCGTGCTCACCACCGCCGGCAACCTCGTCTTCACCGGCACGCCCGAGGGCTTCCTGAAAGCCTTCGACGCCAAGTCCGGCAAGGAAGTGTGGAAGTTCCAGACCGGCTCCGGCGTGGTCGGCTGCCCGATCACCTGGGAGATGGACGGCGAGCAGTACGTCGCCGTGGCCTCGGGTTGGGGCGGTGCGGTCCCGTTGTGGGGCGGCGACGTGGCCAAGCTGGTCAAGGACATCAACCAGGGCGGTTCGATGTGGGTGTTCAAGCTGCCGAAGGCTTGATCGAACCTCGGACCAAGAAGGGCGGACAAAGAAGGGCGAGCCGGAGCGATCCGGCCCGCTTTTTTTGTTGGTGGCGCTGGTGCACGCCCTCAATAGAGGCCGTCAAGGGATGGTCCGCCAGGATCGCCGGCCGGGCCTGGATTGAAGGGACCGCTGGGGCCAACGGCACCGATTGGAACGGCGCTTGGACCTTCAGGCGCAGTGCCGGGGTCGGAGAGCGCCTGGACATCGGGCGTTGTTGCCGCGGTCTCGCGCGGTTCACAGATGTTGCGTCCGGCGTGTGTGGCTGCTTGGAAGAAGTTGCAATCCGCCCCGGTAATCACATCCAGGACATGCTCGCTGACAGACTTGCCCGACATGCCGATTGAAACGACGTTGGCGGCCATTCCAGCGGCACAACCGCAGAGCAAAAGAACGGAAATGGACAGACCAGCCCATACGCGCAAGCTTCCGAATGCGCTTCGAATGTCCATGAAAGGCACGGGCTTCGGTGCGTCAAGAACCCAATAATATAAGTGTTGTATGTGAGCGGTAACGACAAGGGTACGTGTGAATCGAGACGGCTCACCGCCGCGTCACGCCAGAACGCGGAATTCCGGCTCCGGCCGGGCGAGCAACTCGGCTCGCAACGCTTCCACCACCGCCGTGTCGCGCTTCGCGCGGGGCAGGGGGACGGGCACCTCGGCGACGACGCGGCCGGGGGAGGGGGACAGCACCAGCAGGCGGTCGGCCAGCCCCAGCGCCTCGCGCAAATTGTGTGTGACGAACAGCACGGCGGTCGGTCGCCGTTCCAGCATGGTGACCAGCAGCGTGCGCAGGCGCTGAGCGGTCGGCTCGTCCAGCGAGACGAACGCCTCGTCCATCAGCAGCAGGTCGGGATCGACCACGAAGGCCCGCGCCAGCGCCACCCGCCGCGCCATGCCCAGCGAAAGCTGCTGCGGGAAGCGGTCGCCGCGGCCGGTCAGTTCCATGATGTCCAGCAACGCGTCGATCCGGTCGCTGTGCCGCTCCGCCTTCGGCAGCGCCAGGGCGATGTTCTCCCGCACCGTGCGCCAGGGCAGCAGGCGGGGGTCCTGGAACACGTAGCCGAGGGTGGACTCCCGGCCGTCGGCGCGCGGCCGGCGCTCGACCCGGCCGTCGAAGGCGCGGTCCAGACCGGCGGCGATGTTGAGCATCGTCGTCTTGCCGCAGCCCGACGGGCCGACCAGAGCCACCACCTCGTCCGGCGCCACGTCCAGGCGGACGTCGCGCAGGGCCTCGGTGGCGCCATAGCGCTTGGAGCGGATCTCAAGCCTCAGCGCGCACCGCCCGCCAGCGCAGGAGCCGGGACTCGACGGGCTGGAGGACCGCGTACTCCAGGACCTGGACCACGGCCACAAAGGCGATCGTGTAAGCGAGAATCCCTGCGACATCGAACATCTGGAAAAAGAGGTTGATCTGGAACCCCACCCCGTCGCTGCGCCCCAGCATCTCGACCACCAGCACGATCTTCCAGATCAGCGCCAGGCCGGAGCGGGCCGCCGCGGCGAAGTAGGGCGTGAGTTGCGGCAGCAGGACATGGCGCAGCCGGTCCATCGGCGTGAAGCGGTAGACCTGGGCCAGCTCCCAATAGCGCTCGTCGGCGGCGCGGGCGCCCTCGCGCACCAGCACGACCACGTTGGGGATCTTGTTGACGGCGACGGCGCCGATGGCCGCCGCCTCGCTCAGGCCGAACCACACATAGGCCAGCACGATGACCACCAGCGCCGGGATGTTGAGGAACAGCACCAGCCACGGCCCGAACAGCCGGTCAGCGCCGCGCGAGCGGCCGAGCAGCATCCCCAGCGCCCCGCCCACCGCCATCGCCAGCACGAACGACGCCGCGACGCGCAGCAGTGTGATGCCGAGGTGGTGCAGCAGCGCCCCATCCGCCGTCTCGCGCAGCAGAACGGTGAACACCACATCAGGGCCGGGCAGCACCCGGCTGCCGGCGTGCAGCGCCGCGGCCTGCCACAGCACCAGCAGCAACGCGATGGACAGCAGCGGGATGGCGGTGCGGTTCATGGCTCAGTAACGTGCGGACGGCCAGAACGTGCCGTCCGGCAGGGTGGGTGAGTCGCCGACCAGTTGCCGCCCGCCGAGCTTGGCGAGCAGGGCGTAGAGCCGCGCCGCCTCCGCCCGCTCTGCGTCGCCCCAGTGGGCGGGGATGCCGGCGCGGTAGCGGTCGCGCAGGCGCGCCCAGGTCGCGTCGTCCTCCGCCTGCATCAGCGGCTTTAGCCGCTCCCAAGCCGCGTCGGACGTGGCGAGGAGTTCCTCGGCGCGGTGGGAGGCGGCGAGGAAGCCGGCCAGCAGCGCCGGGTTGGCCTCGGCCCAATCCTGTCGGAAGGTGAAGCCGACGGACGGCACGGTGGCCGTGGCGCCCAGCCCGCGCATCAGATCCTCCACGCCGATCACCGGGCGCATGCCCTGCGCTTCCAGCCGGGCGGCATAGGGCCAGAAATTGAGCACGGCGTCGAGTTCGCCGGACGCGATCTTCTGGTTCAGCAGCGGCGGTGCGGCGAAGATCGGCTTGGTGTCGGCGTCCAGATCCAGGCCGTGGCGGTCGCGGGCATAAGCCTTGAGCAGCAGCCAGCTCTTGTCGATGGGGCTGCCCGCCACGCCGATGCGCGTGCCGCGCAGGTCGGCGACGCTGGCGATGGGCGACTTGGCTGGCACCATCAGCGTGCCGACCGCGGCGGAATGCGGGATGAAGGACAAGGGCTCCCCCGCCGCACGCTGGCGCGCCACCCACAGCCAGTCGGAGAGGATCATGTCCACCCCCTTGGCCTGCAAGGCGACCTGGGTCGCCTGATTGCTGGCAAGCTCGACCAATTTCAGCGTGAAGCCGGCGGCCTCGTCGAACTTGTTGTGGCGGATGGTGTCCAGTTCCCAACTGGCGGTGCCGAACTTCAGCACGCCGACCGTTAGCGTCGGCCGCTCTGCCGCCATGGCGGGCGCCGACAGGCTCGCCAGCAGCGCAAACGCCGCAGCCGCCAACCGTCTCAGAAAGCCACCATTCATGTGCGTTTCCCCCGAAGCCCTTTAGGGTATCAGGTAGTGCCGCAGTGGCGGAATTGGACCTTCGGGCAACTTGACCGTCAGAGTTTGCGGACCCGCACGCGGTTGTCGTGGAAGGCGGCGCCGCCAAGGGGGGCGACGGCGTCGGCCCCCGTCAGCGTGTTGATGCCGCGCCCGCCCTCATGCGCGCGGTTCGGCCAGATCGACTCCGCGACCGCCACGCCGCGGCGCACGCCGTCGAACAGCCGGGCGTGCAGGATGACCGCGCCACGCCCGTTCGCCACCTCGACCGCATCGCCGTGGGCGATGCCCAGCGGCCGGGCGTCGTCGGGGTGCAGGAGCAGCGATGGGCGCTCCTCCCGACCTTGCGAGCTGGGCGTCTCGGTGAACGAGCTGTTGAGGAAATTGCGCGCCGGGGCGGTGACCAGACGGAAGGGGTGCTCGTCGTCGGCCTCCTCGATGGCTGCCCAATGGTCGGGGTAGACGGGCAGCGAGTCACCCGGCCACTCGGGCCGGAAACGGAAACGTCCGTCCGGCCAGCCAAAGCCGTCGACGTAATGCGCCGTCTCGAAATCCGGCTGCACGTCGTGGAAACGAGCGGCTTCCAACGCCTCCAGTGTGCCCCAGCCGGAGCGGCGCAGCGTGGCATCGATCACCTCGCGCTCGGTCATGCGGAAGCCGGGGTGGTGGTCCACGCCCAGCCGGGCGGCCAGTGCGGCGATCACCGCGTGGTTCGGGCGGCATTCACCGGGCGGGTCGATCAGCTTCGGCCCGAGCAGGATGTGCTGGTGGCCGCCGGCCTGATAGAGGTCGTCGTGCTCCATGAACATGGTCGCCGGCAGCACGATGTCGGCCATGCGCGCCGTCTCGGTCAGGAACTGCTCGTGCACGCAGGTGAACAGATCCTCGCGGGCGAAGCCGCGGCGCACGCGGGTCTGGTCGGGCGCCACGGTCACCGGGTTGGTGTTCTGGATCAGCAGGGCGGTGACCGGCGGCCCGCCGGCAAGCGCGTCGGCGTCGCCGTCCAAAATCGGGCCGATGCGCGACTGGTCGAGCGTGCGCACGGACGGGTCGCGCAGATCGAGCCCCTCGATGAGCGTCTTGTCCCAGTGGTAGATGCCGCTGTTGGTGTGGAAGGCGCCGCCGCCCTCCACCCGCCACGCGCCGGTGACCGCGGGGATGCTCAGCGCCGCGTGCATGTTCACCGCACCGTTGCGCGACCGCGTGAAGCCGTAGCCGAGCCGGAAGAAGCTGCGCTTGGTGCGGCCGACCAGATGGGCGAAAGCCTCGATGTCGGCGGCGGGGAGCCCGGTGATGGCCTCGGCCCACGCCGGGGTGCGCGATGCCAGATGCGCCTCCAACCCCTGCGGATCGTCGGTGTGGCTGGCGAGGTAGTCGCGGTCGGCCAAGCCGTCGCGAAACAGCACATGCATCACCGCGCAGGCCAGGGCGCCGTCCGTGCCGGGCCGGATCAGCAGCGGGATGTCGGCCTGCTCCATGGTCGGCGTGCGGTAGACGTCCACCACCGCGATCTTCGCCCCGCGCTCCTTGCGGGCGCGCACGGCGTGGGTCATCACGTTGACCTGGGTGGACACGGCGTTGGTGCCCCAGATCACGACGAGGTCGGATTTCGCCATCTCGCGCGGATCGGCGCCGGCAAGGCGGCCGGTGCCCGCCATGTACCCGGCCCACGCCGGCGCGGTGCAGATGGTCCCGTAAAAGCCCGAATAGCGCTTGGCGTGCCGCAGCCGGTTGATGCCGTCGCGCTGCACCAGACCCATGGTGCCGGCGTAGTAGTACGGCCACACGGTTTCCGGCCCGAAGCGCCGCTCCGCTTCCAGAAAGCGCTCGGCCACGATGTCCAGCGCGTCGTCCCAGGAGATCGGCGCGAAGTCGCCCGATCCCTTCGCCCCGGTGCGGCGCAGCGGCTGGGTCAGCCGGTCGGGGTGGTGGATGCGCTCGGCGTAGCGCGCCACCTTGGCGCAGATCACGCCAGCCGTGTAGCTGTTGTCCGCCGCCCCGCGCACGCGGCCGATGCGGGTGCCGTCGATGACCTCCACCTCAAGGGCGCAGACGGACGGGCAATCGTGCGGGCAGGCGGACGCGCGGGTGTGCAGGGCGGGCTTCAACGGCGGACACTCCTTGTTCCGGCCAAAGTCATACGATGGCCGACGGAATTCAACCCCCGTATCCGCATCAGGCCACTGGGGATCCCTCCGCGGGCCGGCACGGAGCGGACACCGGAGTGACCGCGGTCTCGCGCAGGCGCACGGCGCCGTTGGCCCGTTCCAGCACCAGCTTGCGCTGGTGGTGCGCTTCCAGGCTGAGGTGGCTGCCGATGGTCAGCAGAGTCGCCTTCGAGAATTCCTCGTCGAGCAGGCGCAGCATCTCCTCCTCGCCGTAGGGGTCGAGGGCGTCGGTGGCGTCCTCTATGAAGATCCAGTCCGGCCGGCGGATCAGCAGGCGGGCGAAGCCCAGGCGCTGCCGCTCGGCCACCGCCAGTTCCTCGTCCCAGGTGGTCTCCTCGTCCAGGCGGTCGGCCAGATGCTCCAGCCCGACGCGCTTCAGCGCCGCCTTGGCCTCGTCATCGCTGACCTTCTCCGGCCCGACCGGGTAGCTGAGCGCCGCCCGCAACGGGCCGCGCGGCAGGTACGGGCGTTCCGGCATGAAGAAGACGCGCGTGTGGGCCGGCAACGCGATGCGGCCCTGACCCCATGGCCACACCCGCGCGACCGCGCGGAACAGCCGGACCGCCGCCCCCGGATCGCCGACGATCAGCACGCGCTCGCCGGGCTGGACCTCCAGGTCGAACGGCTTGATGACGATCCGGCCATCGGGTTCGGCCAGGGCGACGTTGTGGAACGACAGCGAGTGCTCGGCGTCCGAACGGTCGACGACGATGCGCTCCGTCCCTTCGCCGCCGACCTCGCGGTCGAGGCGGGCCAGCGCGTCCTGCAGGCTCAGTACGCGTTCGACCGAGGCCTTCCACTCCGCGGCGCGCGGCAGATTGTCGATGGGCCAGGACAGCGCCGCGACAGTCTGCTGGAAGGCCTGCGCCGTCTGCATCAGCATGCCCAGCGAGATCGCCCCGGAGATGTAGCGCGGCGCCGCCACCAGGATCGGGAAGGCGGCGGACAGCACCGAATAGGTGGCGCTGAACACCATCATGTTGGCCAGCGCGCGGGTCTGCCCGGTCCAGCCCGTGCGCACGCCCTGCAACAGCTCCACCAACTGGGAGCGCTCCTGGGACTCGCCGTGCAGCAGGGCGATGGCTGGGGCGTTCTCGCGCACCCGAGCGAGGCCGAAGCGGAAGGACGCCTCACGGCCCTGCCGGTGGTTGACCGCGTTCACCAGCGGCTGCCCAACGACCATGGCGATGGTGGTGCCGGCCGCGGCGTAGAGCAGGGCGATGTAGAGCAGGTAGCCGGGCACCGTGAACGTGCTGCCGAACACCGTCACCTCCGGCGCGCCCGAGAGCATCCACAGGATGTTGGTGAAGCTGATCAGCAGCATCACGCAATAGGTCAGCGAGTGGCCGAGGTCGATGGCGACCTCGGTGGCGATGCGGATGTCCTCGGCGATGCGGCCATCGGGGTTGTCGTGGTCACCGGGCAGATAGGTGATCTGGTGGTGCCGGCCGCGCGACAGCCAATCATCCAGCAGATTCTGCGTCAGCCACTGCCGCCAGCCGAATTGCAGCCGCCGTTTGACCTGGAGGTGCAGGGTGACGATCACGATGTTGAAGACGATAATGGCGCCGACCGCGCCGATCATCAGCAGAAAACCATCCATGGAGCGCTGTTCGAGCGCGTCGAACAGCCGCTCGCTCCACAGATTGATCAGCACCGGCACGGTGACCTGACCCATGGTCAGCACCAGCAGCGCCGCCGCCATCAGGCGCACCGTCCATTTCCGCTCGCTGCACCAATAGCCCCGGACGAGGCCTAGGAACCGGCCGAAGAATCCTGGCTTCGGCTGATCTGGTGCGCTGTCTGGTGCGCTGGTCGGCATTACCGGCTCCGGTCCCATCGATGTATGTCCAACCTATACCAATGGAGTACCGAAGGAAGCGTTGATGCCGAATTTTTATCTCAAAACTGTTCCACGATGCGGCCGGCCTTCGCCGTCGCGCTGAGGAAGCGGTAGCTGTCCTTGGGCGTGCGTTGCAGGGTGTCGTAATCGACCCGCACGATGCCGAATCGCTTGTCCAGCCCGTACGCCCATTCGAAGTTGTCGAGCAGGCTCCAGCACAAATAGCCCTTGACGTTGCAGCCCTCCGCCGTGGCGCGGGCGACCGACTCCAGATGGTCGCGGAAGAAGGCGACGCGCTCGGAATCATGGATTTGTCCATCGGCGTCCACCACGTCCACATAGGCCGAGCCGTTCTCGGCGATGTAGACGGCGGGGTTGTCGTAGTCGCGCTTCAGCTCGGTCAGCAGATCGTACAGGCCGTCGGGCTGCACCGGCCACGCCATGGCGGTCCAGCGGTCGCAATGCGCGTCGCCCCACCAGACGTCGAAGGGGTGCCCCTCTTCGTGCTTCATGGTCATGCGCGAGTAGTAGTTGATGCCCAGCAGGTCGATGGGATAGCGAATCGCCGCCTCGTCGCCGGGCAGCACGAAGGACCGCATCTTCTCGGCGAGCAGCGCCGGGATCTGCCCGCGCAGCACGCCGTCGAGGTTGACGCGGTTCCACACCGCGTCCCAGCGAGCGGCGGCGGCGACGTCCTCGGGCTTGTCGGACTCGGCCCGGCAGGGCTGAAGGTTCAGCACGGTGCCGAGCGTCAGGCCGGAATGCTCGGCGGCGATGGCGCGCAGCGCCGCCCCCTGGGCAAGGTTCTGGTGGTGCAGCGCGCGGAGCATGCCTTGTTCGCCAAGCTTGTGGCCGGGCGCGTGCTCGCCGACGCCGTAGCCGAAGATCGCCACGACGTTGGGCTCGTTCAGCATCATCCAGTCCTTCACCCGGTCGGCGAGGCGGTTGGCGACGATGCGCGCGTACTCGGCGAACGGGCCGACGATCTCGCGGCCCTGCCAGCCGCCGGCGTCCTCCAGCGGTTGCGGCAGATCCCAGTGGTACAGGCAGGCCATCGGCCGGATACCGGCGGCCAGCAGGCCATCGACCAGCCGGTCGTAGAAATCCAGGCCCTTCTCATTGATGGCCCCGGTGCCGGTGGGCAGGATGCGCGGCCACGCGAGGGAGAAGCGGTAGGCGTTGAAGCCCGCGTCCTTGATGAGCGCCACGTCCTCCGGCCAGCGGTGATAGTGGTCGCACGCCTTGGCGGCGCTGGTGCCGTCCTGGATCTTGCCGGCCGCCGTGAAGGTGTCCCACACGCACGGCCCACGGCCGTCGGCGTCGAGCGCGCCCTCGATCTGGTAGGAGGAGGTCGAGGCGCCCCACAGGAAATCCTTGGGGAAAGTGTTGACGGCCATGACATGTCCCTCGCTGGAGAATTTGGTTTTGGGCGGCTAGACACACCGCCGGATGTACGGCTTGTTCGCCTCCCACAGCTCGTCGAGGATCTGCACGGCGGCGGTGGAGGAGGTGATGACCGGGTCGATGAGCAGGGCTTGCAGCGCCAACTCCTTCGACGCGTGCACCGCCGCCTCGACGGCCAGTTGCTGCACGCCGGCCTGCACCGTCAGCAGCTTGGCGATGGGGTCGGGCAGTGGGCCGAGCGACACCGGATGGACACCGGCTGCATCCGCCATCAGCGGCACCTCGACCGCCAGATCAGCCGGCAGGTTGGGGATGACTCCCCGATTGTAGACGATGGCGGATTCGATGAAGCGCTTCTCGTTGTGCAGAATGCCCTCGATCACCGCGACCGCGCGCTCGCCCCAGGACGGCTTGGTCCAGTCGTCGGGGATCGGCTTCGAGCCGTCGATGACGCCGTCCATCAGGTCCTTGAGGATGACCCGCCCGCGCTCGTCCTCGTCGAAGTTGAAGCCGTGCTCGCCGGCCTCCCAGCCGTAGGGCAGGTACTCGCCGGTGTGGTCGTCGCTGCACGTCGGCCACAGGCCGAAGGCGTGGAACAGCCGGCGCGCCAGCGGCGTGAAGGACGGGTCGTGCGTCGCCTCGCGCTCGCGCAGCAGCGGGTAGAGATCGCGGCCCGTCGCCCTTTCGCGGATGTGCATCAGCCATTGGAAATGGTTGAGCCCGGCGCCCCAGACGTCGATCTCCGGCTCCTTCATGCCGAGGATCTGGGCGATGAACCAGCGCGCCAGGAAGATGCCGTGGCACAGGCCGATGGCCTTGATCGGGCTGTACTTGCCCAGGCCCATGATCACCCGGCTCTCAGGGTTCGAGAGGTTGATGAACAGCGCGTTCGGGCACAGCTCCTCGATGTCGCGGGCGAAGTCGAAGATCAGCGGCAGCGTGCGCAGCGTGAAGAACAGCCCGCCGGGGCCGCCGTTCTCGCCCAGCGTGTGGCGGATGCCGTACTTCTTCGGCACCTCGAAATCCAGCTTCCACAGCCGGTTGCGGTCGATGGCGATGGCGTTGAGGACGAAGTCGGCCCCCACAAGCGCGGCGCGGCGGTCGGTCGTCGTCTCGATGACGATCCCGGCCTCGCCCCGGCGGTTCAGCACACGGCCCAATGCCGCCATGCGCTCCAGCGCGTCGGTGTTGGTGTCCACCAGCGTCAGCGTGCAGCCCGCCAGCGCCTTGGTGGTGAACAGATCCTGGAACAGGCTGAGCCCGAAAGCGGCGCTGCCGGCGCCGATGAAGACGATTTTGCCGATGTTCGCCATGGCTATTCCTCCCCGGCGGTCCGCGCCGCCTTGATCAGTGCAGCGTACCAGCGCGCCGACGCCTTCGGTGTGCGTTTCAGCGTTTCGAAGTCCACATGGACGATGCCGAACCGGCTGCCGTACCCCGTGCCCCACTCGAAGTTGTCGAGCAGCGACCAGACGAAATAGCCGCGCACGTCGGCGCCCTCGCGCATCGCGGCGCGCATGGCCTCGTTGTAGATGGTCAGGTAGGCGATGCGGTGCGGGTCGTTGACCTGCCCCTCGGCATCCACCACGTCGCTGCCGCCGCAGCCGTTCTCGGTGACGACGATGGGCATGCGGTAGGTGCGGGCGATGTCCACCAGCTCTTCCCGGAAAGCATCGGGGAAGATCGCCCAGCCGACGCCATAAGTCGGCGAATCGGCCGGCGCGTCGCCCCACCAATAGCCCCAGGTGCTGGTCGGATCCGCCTTGGCGAAGATCGGGCCGTAGTGATTGAGCCCGAACCAGTCCACCGGCCGGCAGATCCGCGCCATGTCACCGGCCTGCACATACGGCTCGATGGCCTCGGCCAGCCGTGGCGAGTAATGCCCCAGCAGTTGCGGGTCGGGGAAGGCGCGGTTCCAGTGCTCGTCTAGCAGGGCGGCGGGCTCTACGTTCTCCTCGCGGCCATGCTCGGGCAGGATCTTCTGCCGGTTGTGGATGGCGCCGATGGAGGCGCCCGGCACCAGGGACCGCAGCACGTCCACCCCGGCGCCGTGCGCCAGATTGACGTGGTGGATGGCCTTGAGGTGCGCCGCGCGGTCGGTGATGCCCGGCGCCGCCCAGGGAATGGCATAGCCGAACAGCGTGAAGACGGAGAACTCGTTGAAGGTCGCCCAGCGCTTGACCCGGTCGCCGTAGCGCTTGGCGCACAGCGCCGCGTAATCGGCGTACCAGCCCGCGCAGTCGCGGCTGGTCCAGCCGCCGAGGTCGTGCAACGCCTGCGGCAGATCCCAGTGGTACAGGCAGACCCACGGCTCGATGCCGTTCTCCAGCAACCGGTCGATGAGCCGGTCGTAGAAGGCGAGCCCCTTCTCGTTCACCGCGCCGCGCCCGCGCGGCAGCACCCGCGGCCACGCGATGGAGAATCGGTAGGCATCGACGCCGATGGTCTTCATCAGCGCCACGTCTTCCGGCCACCGGTGGTAGTGGTCGCACGCCACGTCGGCGTTGCTGCCGTCGCCGATGCCGCCCTTCAGCTTGCAGCGCGTGTCCCAGATGCTGGCGCCGCGGCCGTCCTCGTTCACCGCTCCCTCGACCTGATAAGCCGAGGTGGAGACGCCCCAGACGAAGTCTTCAGGCAATCCGGCGGTCACGAGGTTCGTGGGCATGGAATCCTCCGCGCGTGTACACCTTATGGTAATAGGCGGATGGTAAATGGATGATGAAGCAGGCATCACCTGCCTGCGTTTTGAGCGGAGCCGCACGTCATGGTGACCGACATCGCCTTTCCCGCCGGCTTTCTGTGGGGCGCCTCGACGTCCGCCTATCAGGTGGAGGGCGCCGCGTCCGAGGACGGGCGCGGCCCGAGCATCTGGGACACCTTCTGCCGAATGAAGGGCCGGGTGGACAACGGCGACTCCGGCGACGTGGCGTGCGACCATTACCACCGCTATCGCGACGACGTGCGGCTGATGGCGGACCTGGGGGCGCGCGCCTACCGCTTCTCCATCGCGTGGCCGCGGGTGCTGCCGCGCGGGCGCGGCGCGGTGAACGAGAAGGGGCTCGCCTTCTACGACCGCCTCATCGACGCCCTGTTGGAAAGCGGCATCGAGCCGTGGGCCTGTCTCTATCATTGGGACCTGCCGCAGGCGCTCCATGACCTGGGCGGCTGGGCCAATCGCGATTGCGCGGGCTGGTTCGCCGATTACGCCACCCTGTGCGCCAAGCGCTACGGCGACCGCGTCAAGCATTGGGCGACCTTCAACGAGCCCTCGGTGCACACCATCTTCGGCTACGCGTTCGGCTGGGGCGCCCCCAGCATCGCCGACCGCGCGACTCACCTGAAGGTGATGCACACCGTCAATCTCGCGCACGGCGCCGGGGTGGACGTTCTGCGGTCCCTGGTGCCGGGCGCCTCCATCGGCGCCATCCACAGCCACCAGCCCTGCCGGTCCGAACGCGACGACCCCGAATGCCGGGAAGCCTGCGCGCTGTTCGACGAGTTGTGGAACCGCGCCTTCCCCGATCCGCAGATTCTCGGCCACTACCCGCCACGCCTCGCCGAGGCCATGGAGCCCTACGTTCAGGCCGGCGACATGGCGCGCATCGCCCGCCCGGTGGACTGGTTCGGCGTCAACCACTACGCGCCGATGTACGCCGCACCCAGCGACTGGATGGTCTGGGGCTGCGGCTTCGGCGCGCCACCCGACGACATGCCACGCAGCGACGTGGGCTGGCCGCTGGAACCGGCGGCCATGCGCGAGAACCTGCTGACCATCACCGAGCGCTACCGCCTGCCGATCTACGTCACCGAGAACGGCTACGGAGCGAAGTCGGAAACCGGACTGGAGGACACCCCGCGCGTGGATTACCTGCGCGCCAACATCGCCTCCATGGCCGATGCGTTGCGCGACGGGGTCGATGTGCGCGGCTATTTCGTCTGGTCGCTGCTCGACAACTTCGAGTGGGGCGGCGGCTACGGCTCGCGGTTCGGCATCGTCCACGTGGATTTCGAAACGCAGGCGCGCACGCCCAAGGCCTCGGCCCGCTGGTACTCGGCGCTGATCAAGGGAGTCTCGTAGGGCGGCAAAACCGGCCGAACGTCAGAAGGTCCCAGTCTTTTGTTCCGGTGTTCCTAATGGGCAAGAGTGTGCCAACATGTCGCAGTCCGGGGCATGAAAAGGCGTCCAGATGGAAAGCCGTCACAACCAGCCGCAGAGACACATCGTCCTGACCTCGCATCCCGGAGGGGCCAAGGCGCGCCACACGCCGGTGCACTGGGGCGCGGCCAGTGCGGCCGAGCGCGGGCCGGTGGTGGCCTCGCTCTCCGACCCCACGCACCGCAACGCCATCGGCGCGCACGCCGGCAGTTACGCGGTGTACCGGGCGCTGGCGGTGGCGGCCGGGCAGCTCAGCGCCTACCACGTGCCGGACCTGACCAACACCGCGCCGGCCGAGCCCATCGGGCCGCACCCGCAATGGTTCGATCCCGAGAAGATCGTCTCCATGGACCCCTTCGGCCACGCGGTCAGCGCGGTCTTCGCCGACCATCTGGAGCGCGGCGTCGACGTGCGCCCGACCATCGCGGTGACCAAGGCCCGCATCAAGATCCCCGAACTGGCCGAGGCCATGCAGGCCGGCCGCCTCAAGCCCGATGGACACATCCTGCTGCCCAGCGGCGACGCGCGGGTCACCAAGATCGCCATCGAGCCGGTGTGGTTCCTGCCCGGTGTCGCCACGCGCTTCGGCATCACCGAGAACGTCCTGCGCCGCGGCCTGTTCGAGCACACCGGCGGCATGTTCCCCGAACTGGTGACGCGCCCCGACCTCAAGGTCTTCCTGCCGCCGATCAACGGGCAGACCGTCTACATCCTCGGCGACATGGCGGCGATCACCGACCCCACGCGCAAGGTCGCCTGCCGCGTGCACGACGAGTGCAATGGCTCGGACGTCTTCGGCTCCGACATCTGCACCTGCCGGCCCTATCTGGCGCACGGCATCGAGGAGTGCATCCGCACCGCCCAGGACAACGGCGTCGGCCTGATCGTCTACAACCGGAAAGAGGGCCGGGCGCTGGGCGAGGTGACCAAGTTCCTGGTCTACAACGCCCGCAAGCGCCAGGCCGGCGGCGACCGGGCCGACGCCTATTTCGAGCGCACGGAGTGCGTGGCCGGCGTGCAGGACATGCGCTTTCAGGAGTTGATGCCCGACGTGTTCCACTGGCTGGGCGTCACGCGCATCGACCGCATGGTCTCCATGAGCAACATGAAGTCCGACGCGATCCGCCGCGCCGGCATCGAGATCGTCGAGCAGATCCCCATCCCAGACGAGCTGATCCCCGACGACGCCAAGGTCGAGATGGACGCCAAAAAGGCCGCCGGCTACTTCACCCCGACCGTCCCCACGGCGGAGGAACTGGCGCGCGCCAAGGGCCGGGGGCTGACGGATTGAGCCCCGCGCCCGACAGCGTCGCGTGGCTCCTGTCGGCCGACGCCGTGCGCGGGCGGGCGCACGCCCTGCTGGCCGTGGCCGGGCGCGGCGGTCTGGAGCATTTCGCTGTCAGGCTGGATCGGCTGGGCGAGACGGCCGACCTCGTGGCGCAGGTGACGCGCGACGCCTACCCGGATCTGGACGTGCCCTATCACAGCCGGTGGCGGCACTTCGTCGTGGACGGAGAGGACCGTTGGGCGGCCCAGGCGGCGCGGCTGGATTGGGCGGACGCCGACGAAGTGGCGCGCATCCGCTTCGACCTCGCGGTGACCAGCGTGCTGCTGGACGCCGGGGCAGGGGAACGCTGGCGCTACCGCGACGCCGGTGGTGTGGAACTGGCGCGCTCCGAAGGGCTGGCCGTTGCCAGCTTCGACATGTTCCGCCACGGGACCTTCTCCCGTTACCCGGAGTTCCAGCCGCTGCGGGCCGATGCGGAGGCGCTGGCCCGGCGGGACGAGGCCGCGCTCGCCCGCGGCTTTCAGGTGACGGGCGACAACCCGCTGGTCGGGCTGGAGGGGCGCGCGGCGCTGCTCCGCCGGCTCGGCGACGCCTTGACCGCAGCCCCGGACCTGTTCGGCCAGCCGGGGCGGGTGGGGAACCTCTACGACGCGTTGAAGGCACGCGCGGTGAACGGCGCGCTGCCGGCCTCGGCCATTCTGGAAGCGGTGCTGCGCGGCCTCGGGCCGATCTGGCCGGGGCGGATCGCGTTGGACGATGTCAATCTGGGCGACGTCTGGCGGCACCCTGTCGGCGGGTTGGTGCCGTTCCACAAGCTGTCGCAATGGCTGAGCTATTCGCTGGTCGAGCCGTTGGAGGATGCCGGCATCCGCGTCACCGGGCTGGACCGCCTGACCGGGCTGCCGGAATACCGCAACGGCGGGCTGCTGGTGGACACCGGCGTTCTGCTGCCCAAGACGGCCCGTATCCTCGCCGAACCGCTGGAGGTCGGCGACGAGGCGGTGGTCGAGTGGCGGGCCTTGACCGTGGCGCTGCTCGACCGGCTGGCCGAGGAAGTCCGCGCACGGCTTGGCGTGACGGCGGCGGCCTTCCCGCTCGCCAAGGTCTTGCAGGGCGGCACCTGGACGGCCGGCCGGATCATCGCCCGCCGCCTGCGCCCGGACGGCGGTCCGCCGATCCGCATCCACAGCGATGGCACCGTGTTCTGAAGGGGGAGGTCGAGCATGCCCATTCCCACGCTGACCGTAATCGACCACCCGCTGGTCCAGCACAAGCTGACCCTGCTGCGCCGTAAGGAAACCCCGACCGCCCGCTTCCACGAGGTGATGCGCGAGGTCTCCCAACTGATGGGCTACGAATTGACGCGCGACCTGCCCCTGGAGACCCGGCCGGTGGAGACGCCGCTCACCATTTTCGACGCGCCGATTCTCACCGGCAAGAAGCTGTGTCTGGTGTCGATCATGCGGGCGGGGCAGGGATTGCTGGACGGCATGCGCGACCTGCTGCCCTCGGCGCGCATCGGCCACATCGGGCTCTACCGCGACCAGGAAACGCTGACCCCCGTCGAGTACTTCTTCAAGGTGCCAGAGGACATCGAGGAGCGGCTGGTCATCCTGGTCGATCCCATGCTCGCCACCGGCCACACGGCGGAGGCGGCGGTGCACCGGCTGAAGGACGCGGGCGCGGTGTCCATCAAGCTGGCCGTGCTGGTGGCCGCACCCGAGGGGCTGCGCACCTTCTACGACGCGCACCCGGATGTGCCGGTCTACGCGGCGTCGGTGGACCGCCAGATCGACGGGCACGGCTACATCCTGCCCGGCCTGGGCGATGCCGGCGACCGGCTGTACGGAACGCGCTGAGAACCGTTCGATCAAGAAGAGGGGGAGCACAAATGGGGACGTGGGTCAGTGACAAGGCCGCCCGCCTGACGCGGCGCGCGGTGCTTTGTGGTGTGGCCGTTGCGGCGGTCGTGCTGGCCGGACCGGTATCTTCGGTCGCTTGGGCGCAATCCAAGATCAAGGTGGCCGGCGTCTACACGGTGCCCATCGAGCAGCAGTGGGTGAGCCGCATCCACACCGCGCTCAAGGCCGCCGAGGCGCGCGGCGACATCGAATATGTCTGGGCCGAATCGGTGGCCAACACCGACTACGAACGCGTCCTGCGCCAGTACGCCGAGGGCGGCCAGCAGCTGATCTTCGGCGAGGTGTTCGGCGTCGAGCGCGCCGCCCGCACCGCCGCCAAGGACTATCCGAAGACCGCCTTCGTCATGGGCTCCAGCTTCCAGCCGCAGGAGCCGAATTTCTCGGTCTTCGACAACTACATTCAGGAACCGGCCTACCTGACCGGCATGATTGCGGGTGCCATGACCAAGTCGAACGTGATCGGCATGGTCGGCGGCTACCCGATCCCCGAGGTGAACCGCCTGATGAACGCCTTCATGGACGGCGCCAGGGAGGTGAACCCCAAGGTGAAGTTCGCGGTCAGCTTCATCGGTTCGTGGTTTGACCCGCCCAAGGCCAAGGAGGCCGCCTTCGCCATGATCGACCGCGGCGCCGACGTGATGTACGCCGAACGCTTCGGCGTCTCCGACGCCGCCAAAGAGCGCAAGGTCCTGGCCATCGGCAACGTTATCAACACGCAGCCGCAGTACCCGGAAACGGTGGTCGCCAGCGCCTTGTGGCACATGGAGCCGTCGGTTGACCGCGCCATCGCGGCGGTGAAGGCCGGCACCTACAAGGCCGAGGACTACGGCCCGTACAGCCTGATGAAGAACAAGGGCTCCAGCCTCGCCCCGCTCGGCACCTTCGAGGGCAAGGTGCCCGCCGACACCATGGCGAAGGTCAAGGCACGCGAGCAGGAGATCCGCGACGGGAAGGTCTCCGTGAAGGTCAACGACGCCGAGCCGAAGTCGACGATGTAGTTTGGTCTCCCCTCCCTCGCCTTTGGCGGAGCGCGGTTGCCTGACTTGCGGGCAACCGTGGAGGGACCCGCGATGTGGGAGGGGGCTGCGGCTTTACCGGCCAGCGGAAGTTCTTGCCAAATCCGAGGTGTTGTTCTAGGATCTGGGTCCTACAATGTTTTGGTCGCAAAGGACGAACGGAACACCCCCTGCACACTGTTCCATAGTGTTCCATAGTGTTCCATTCGCCGCTTCACGGGACCGTTGTCCCACCCGACCTCTCCCAGCGAGGCTGGGGGAGGGGCTGTTTCCTTTTCCAAGCCCCCCGATGACCCCTGTCCTCCGCCTTTCCGGCATCACCAAACGCTTCGGCCCGCTGCTCGCCAACGATGCCATCTCGCTGACGCTGCGAGCCGGCGAGGTGCTGGCGTTGCTGGGCGAGAACGGCGCCGGCAAGACGACGCTGATGAACATCCTGTTCGGTCATTACGTGGCCGACGAGGGAACGGTCGAGGCGTTCGGCTTGCCCCTGCCGCCGGGCTCGCCGCGCGCGGCGCTGGAGGCGGGCATCGGCATGGTGCACCAGCACTTCACGCTGGCCGACAATCTGTCGGTGCTCGACAACGTCGCGGTGGGCACCGAGCCGCTGTGGCGGCTCTGGTCGGACCGCGCGGCGGCGCGGCGCCGGCTGCTCGACCTTGCCAGCCGCTTTGGGCTGGGCGTGCGGCCGGACGCGTTGGTCGGCGAGTTGTCGGTGGGCGAGCGGCAGCGCGTCGAGATCCTCAAGGCGCTCACCCGCGACGCCCGCATCCTGATCCTCGACGAGCCCACTGCGGTGCTCACCCCGCAGGAGGCCGCCGGCCTGTTCGACACGCTGCGCCGTCTGACGGCGGATGGCCTGTCGGTGGTCTTCATCAGCCACAAGATGAACGAGGTCTTCGCGGTCAGCGACACTGTGGCGGTGCTGCGCGGCGGCCGGCTGGTCGCCACCCGCGCCACCGCCGAAACCAACCGCGAAGAGTTGGCGGCGCTCATGGTCGGCCGCGAGCTGAAGCCTCCCACGCCGACGCCCATGGCGCCGGGCGAACCGGTGCTGACGCTGTCCGGCGTGACCATCGCCTCCGGCCATGGGCGACCGTTGCTCGACGCGGTGGACCTCACCGTGCGCCGGCACCAGATCGTCGGCATCGCCGGTGTGTCGGGCAACGGGCAGACGGCATTGGCCGATCTGGTCAGCGGACTGCTCCACCCGGATGCCGGGACGATGACGCTGCTGGGTGAGCCGGTGAACGAAGCCGACCCCGCCGCCATGGTCCGCCGCGGCGTCGCGCGCATTCCAGAGGACCGGCACGCCGCCGGCCTCGTCGGCGCCATGTCCGTGTGGGAGAACCTGATCGCCGAGCGCTACCGCGACCCCGCCTTCTCCCGCCTGGGCGTGCTGAAGCGCGGCGCCGCGCGCGCCTACGCGGACGAGGTCATCCACGCGTTCGACGTGCGCTGTCCGGGGCCGGACGCGCGCACGCAACTGCTGTCCGGCGGCAACATGCAGAAGCTGATCCTCGGCCGCACGCTGGCGCACGGCCCGGACCTGATCCTGGCGAGCCAGCCGACGCGCGGGCTCGACGTCGGTGCGGTGACCTACGTGCACGGGCGCCTGCTGGAGGCGCGCGCGGCCGGCGCGGGGGTGCTGCTGATCTCCGAGGATCTGGACGAGATCCTGGCGCTGGCGGATGGCATCGCGGTGATCTACCACGGCCGCCTGACGCCGCTGCTGCCGCACGACCGCGTGTCGATCCGCCAACTCGGCCTGCTGATGGCCGGGCAGTGGGAAGTTCTGTCGGAGATCGCCGATGCGGCTTGAACCGCGCACGCACACCCCGCTGGCTGTCCGCGTGCTGGCGCCCGTGGGGGCGGTGCTGGCGGCGCTGGCGCTGTGCGCGCTGCTGGTGGCGTGGACCGGGGCGCCGGTGCTGCGCGCCTACGCGCTGCTGGTCGAGGGGGCGGTCGGTTCGCGCTTCGCGCTGACCGAGACGCTGACCCGCGCCACGCCGCTGATCCTCACCGGCCTTGCCGCTGCCGTCGCCTTCCGCGCCAAGCTGTGGAACATCGGCGCCGAGGGGCAGCTCTACATGGGGGCGCTGGTCGCGGTGATGCTGGGCGGCGGCGCCTTGACCCTGCCGGCGTGGCTGCTGCTGCCCACCGTGCTGCTGGCTGGAGCGCTGGCCGGCGGGTTGACGCTGCTGGGACCGGCTGTGCTGAAGGTGCGCTTCGGCGTGGACGAGGTGGTGACGACGCTGCTGCTGAACTTCGTCGTGCTGCTGCTGGTCTCCATGCTGCTGGAGGGTGCCTTGAAGGACCCCATGGGCATGGGCTGGCCGCAGTCGGCGCCCGTCGTCGAGGCGGCCGAGCTGCCGAAGCTGGTGGCGCGCACCCGGCTGCACGCCGGGCTGGCGATCGCGTTGGGGCTGGCGGTGATCCTCTGGCTGATCGACACCCGCACCATCTGGGGCTACGAAAACCGCGCGGTCGGCGCCAACCCGCGCGCCGCGGCCTTCGCGGGCATGCCGGTGACGCGCGTCATGCTGCGCACCGCCGTGCTGTCCGGCGGCCTTGCCGGGCTGGCCGGGGCGGCGGAGGTGTGCGGGCTGAAAGGCTACCTGACGCTCGATCTGTCGCCGGGGTTCGGCTACAGCGGCATCGTCGTCGCCATGCTGGCGCAGCTTCACCCGCTGGGCGTGGTGGGGGCGGCGCTGTTCATCGCCGGCATCTTCGTCGGCGCCGACGCCATGAGCCGCACCATGCCCGTGCCCAACTACATCGCCGACGTGCTGGTGGCGTCCAGCCTGTTGTGCATGCTGGTGGCCGGGCTGCTGGCGCGCTATCGGCTGCGGCGGGGCTGAGGCCATGGAAATCTTCGATGTCCTGGTCTCGGCCGCCTTCTGGACCGCGGTGCTGCGCATCGCCACGCCCTACGTGCTGGGCACGCTGGGGGAGTTGCTGTGCGAGCGCGCCGGGGTGCTGAACCTCGGCATCGAAGGCATCATGACGCTGGGCGCCATGGCCGGCTGGATGGCGGTCTATCAGGGGGCCGACTTGTGGACCGGCGTACTGGTGGCGATGGCGTGCGGCGCGCTGATGGGCTTGCTGCACGCCTCGCTGACCGTGCCGCTCGGCCTGTCGCAGCACGTGGCGGGGATCGGCGTGACGCTGCTGGGCACCAGCCTGTCGTACTTCGTCTACCGCCTCGTGCTGCCCCAGGCCAGCACGCCGCCGACCATCATCCCGTTCCAGCCCGTGGCGCTGCCGGGAGCGCTGGCGCAGACGCCGCTGACCTATCTGGCCGCCGTGCTCGTGGCCGTGGTCGCTTACGTGCTGTACCGCACGCCCCTCGGGCTGGCGGTGCGCATGGTCGGCGAGAACCCCGACGCCGCCGAGGCGCAAGGGCTCAGCGTCACCGCCGTGCGCGTCGGCGCGGTGATGGCGGGCAGCGCGCTGATGGCGCTGGGCGGCGCCTTCCTGACGCTGTCGGCGTTCAACGCCTTCTTCTTCAACATGGTCAACGGGCGCGGCTGGATCTGCATCGCCCTGGTGGTCTTCGCCTCGTGGCGGCCGGGCAAGGCGTTGCTGGGGGCGCTGCTGTTCGCCGCCTTCGACGCTTTCCAGTTGCGCTTGCAGCAGATTGCCGGCGGTGTGTTGCCCTACCAAGTGTTCCTGATGCTGCCCTACCTGTTGAGCATCCTGGCGCTGGTCCTGGTGGCGCGCCGCGCCGCCTACCCGCGCGCCCTGATGATCCCCTACCGCAAGGGAGAACGCTGATGTTCGATCTGATCCTGCGCCGCGCCTCGCTGCCGGACGGGCGCACGGGAATGGACATCGGCATCCGCGAGGGCCGTATCGCCGCCGTGGAACCCAACCTGTCCGGTGACACCGGCGCCGAGATCGACGCGACCGGCCGGCTGGTGACGCCGCCCTTCGTGGATTCTCATTTCCACATGGATTCGACGCTCAGCTACGGCCTGCCGCGAGTCAACCGTTCCGGCACGCTGCTGGAGGGAATCGCGCTGTGGGGCGAGCTGAAGCCGCACCTTGTGCAGGAGTCCATCATCGAACGCGCGCTGGCCTACTGCGACTGGGCGGTGGCGCGCGGCCTGCTGGCGATCCGCAGCCACGTGGACGTCTGCGACCCGCGCCTGCTAGCCGTCGAGGCGCTGCTGGAGGTGAAGAAGCGCGTTGCCCCCTACCTCGACCTGCAACTGGTAGCCTTCCCGCAGGACGGCGTGCTGCGCTCCCCCGGCGCGCAAGAACTGCTGAAACGCGCGCTGGACATGGGCGTGGACGTGGTCGGCGGCATCCCGCATTTCGAGCGCACCATGGCCGACGGCGCCGCCTCGGTGAAACTGCTGTGCGAGATCGCGGCCGAGCGCGGCCTGCTGGTGGACATGCACTGCGACGAGACCGACGACCCGCTGTCCCGCCACGTCGAGACGCTGGCCTGCGAGACGCAACGGCTGGGCATGCAGGGCAGGGTGACGGGCTCGCACCTGACCTCCATGCATTCCATGGACAACTATTATGTCTCCAAGCTGATTCCGCTGATGGCGGAGGCGGACCTCGGCGTCGTCAGCAACCCTCTGATCAACATCACCCTGCAAGGCCGCCATGACACCTACCCCAAGCGCCGCGGCATGACCCGCGTGCCCGAGTTGATGGCCGCCGGGCTGACGGTGGCGCTCGGCCACGACTGCGTGATGGACCCCTGGTACCCCCTCGGTTCCGCCGACATGCTGGAAGTCGCGCACATGGGACTGCATGTGGCGCAGATGACCGGCAGCGACGGCATCGCCGCCTGCTTCCGCGCGGTCACCGAGAACCCGGCCAAGCTGCTGCACCTCGACGGCTACGGGCTGAATCCTGGCTGCCACGCCGATCTGGTGGTGCTCCAGGCCGGCGACCCGGTGGAGGCGATCCGCACCCGCGCCACCCGCCTGTTCGTGCTCCGCCGCGGGCGCGTGGTGAGCCGCTGCGCCCCGGTGCAGGCGGACCTCGACCTGCCCGGCCGTCCCTCGGGGGTGAGCTTCACCCGGCCCGGCCCCGGATAATCCCGACGAAACGGGTTTGGTATCGATCTTGCTGGACGAGTGTCGTAGAAGGGCTGCGCCCAGCCGGCAAGACGAGGCGTGTTCGTGCGAGTTCTCCTGGTTGACGACGATCCCGACCGCGCTGCGGTGGTGCGGGACAGCCTGCGGCACATCGGGGCCGAGATCGCCGCGCAGATCGGTCTGGAGGCCGATTTGCGCGCGGCCATCGCCAGCGTCAAGCCGGACCTCATCGTCGTGGACCTCGACTGCCCATATCGCGACTACCTCGAAGACCTCATGCAGATCAACCGCGAGAACCCGCGGCCCATCGCCATGTTCGTCGGCGAGGAAGACCGTGCGCTGATGGCGCAGGGCGTGCAGGCGGGGGTTAGTGTTTATGCAGTAGACGGCCTCAGCCCAAAATTTGTGCGCTCGGTCATGGAGACGGTGCTCGGTCACTTCCACCGCTTTCGCCAGCTCAACGAGGAGCTGGAAAAGTCGCGCACCGCCCTGTCCGACCGAAAGCTGGTGGACCGCGCCAAGGGCCTGTTGATGACCCACCGGGGCTTGGGCGAGGACGAGGCGTACCGCTACCTGCGCAAGCTGGCGATGGATCAGAACAAGCGCCTTGCGGAGATCGCCGAAACCGTCATCGCCATGGCCGACCTGCTGAAGCGGTAGTGCTGCCCATTTTCCGGGCATCACTCCTTTGTGCATAAAACGTTATCATAATTGCCGCATCCTAAGGCAGACGTCGCCGCCCTGACAGCCGGCGCGCGGCACGGGCGAATCCCGTAATCCCCCGCAAATCCACGGCTTTGTGCGATGCAGCGCAACTGGCACGCCCCTTGCTTACGTCATAGCGCTGGTCCTGGCAATGGCGTCGGGACCGCGGTACGGGCGAAGCGCCAACGGCGGCGTGAAACCCTCTTGAGATTCAAGTCCGGGCCAAAGCTGGCTCGGCACCCGGACAACGGCGTCCGAATGGAAGCGGCTTTGGCTGCTTACCGTTCGGGCGCCTTTTTGTTTGCCAACATTTTGAGCGGAAGGTCGCGATGGCTGGATCGAACGGAGCGCTGGAGAAGAGCCGCCTGACGCTCGGCTTCGTGCCGCTGACCGACTGCGCGCCGCTGGTCATGGGTGTGGAGAAGGGCTTCTTCGCCGCCCAAGGGTTGGACGTGACGCTGTCGCGGGAAGCCTCCTGGGCCAACATCCGCGACAAGGTGGCGGTCGGCCTGCTGGACGGCGCGCAGATGTTGGCCGGCATTCCGCTGGCGGCGACGGCGGGTGTCGGCCGGATCGACGTGCCGATGCTGACGGGCGTGTCGCTGGGCCTGAACGGCAACGCCATCACCGTTTCCGAGCGCCTGCACCGGTTGATGGCTGAGGCCGACCCGCTGCGTCCGGCCGGCGCGCACGCGCTGAAGCCGGTCATCGACGCCCGGCGGGCGGCGGGCCTGACGCCGCTGGTCTTCGGCGTCGTCCTCGCGGTGTCGAGCCACGCCTTCCAACTGCGCATGTGGCTGGCGTCCGCCGGCATCGACCCCGACCACGACGTGCGGCTGGTGGTGATCCCGCCGCCGCAGATGGTGGCGAGCCTGAAAGCCAACGAGATCGACGGCTTCTGCGTTGGGGAGCCGTGGAACGCCCTGGCCGTGCACGAGGGCATCGGCCGTATCCTCATCACCGGCTACGAGCTGTGGAACAACGCGCCTGAGAAGGTTCTGGGCGTGACCGCCGACTGGGCCGCCGCGAACCCCGGCACGCACCGCGCGCTCATCAGCGCGCTGATTGAGACGGCGCGCTGGCTCGACACCCCGGAGAACCGGGACGAGACCGCCCGCGTGCTTGCCGCCGCCAGTCACGTCGGCGTGCCCGAGGCGGTGCTGCGCCCGTCGCTGGCCGGCATCGCCTTCCACCGCCACGCCGCCACCTTCCCCTGGCGTTCGCACGCGCTGTGGTTCCTGGCGCAGATGGTGCGCTGGGGCCAGTTGCCGGCGGAGGCCGATCTGGCCCGCGTGGCGGCCTCGGTCTATCGCGCCGACCTCTACCGCGCCGCCGCCTCCGACCTGGGCGAGCCGGTGCCGCTGGCCGACACCAAGCCCGAGGGTCTGCACGACGCGCCCTGGACGCTGGCCGGGACGTTGGCCGACGCCACCGCGCCCATCGTGATGGGACCTGACTGCTTCTTCGACGGCCGTGGCTTCGACCCGGCCGACCCGCTCGGCGGCATCGCCCGCCGCGTGCCCGAACCCGCCTGATCCGACACCGCCCCGACCTGCCACACACGGAATGGATGAGCCTCCCATGAGCGAGACCAAGACCCACCCCGTTCTGCCCGCGCTCACCCGCCGCAGCCTGCTGGCCGGCACCGCGGCCCTCGTCGCCGCCGCCCGCACGGCGCTGCCGGGCGGCGCCTGGGCCGCCGGCCTGGATACGCCCGAGACCACCAAGGCGGTGCTGGGCTTCATCGCGCTGACCGACGCCACGCCGCTGATCATCGCCAAGGAAAAGGGCCTGTTCGCCAAGTACGGCATGCCCGACGTGGAGGTGCAGAAGCAGGCCTCCTGGGGCACCACGCGCGACAATCTGGAACTGGGCTCGGCCGGCGGCGGCATTGACGGCGCGCACATTCTGACGCCGATGCCCTACCTGATGAGCGCCGGCAAGATCACCAAGAACAGCCAGAAAGTGCCGATGACGATCCTCGCCCGCCTGAACACGGACGGGCAGGCGCTGTCAGTGGCGAACGCCTTCAAGGCGACGGGGGCGGGCCTCGACTCCTCGCCGCTGAAGGCCGTCTTCGCCGACGCCCGCAAGGCCGGCAAGGACATCAAGTGCGCCATGACCTTCCCCGGCGGCACCCACGATCTGTGGCTGCGCTACTGGCTGTCGGCCGGCGGCATCGACCCGGACAAGGACGTGTCCACCATCGTCGTGCCCCCGCCGCAGATGGTCGCCAACATGAAGACCGGCACCATGGAGGCCTTCTGCGTCGGCGAGCCGTGGAACGCCCAGCTGGTGACGCAGGGCATCGGCTTCACCGCCGCCATCACCGGCGAGCTGTGGAAGGGCCATCCGGAAAAGTCGCTGGGCCTGCGCACGGACTGGGTCGAGAAGCATCCGAAAGCCGCGAAGGCCCTGCTGATGGCGGTGCTGGAGGCGCAGATGTGGGCCGACAAGCCCGAGAACAAGGCGGAGATGTGCCAGATCGTCGGCAAGCGCGAGTGGCTGAAGATCGACAGCGCCGACATCCTCGGCCGCGCCCAGGGCAACGTCGACTACGGGACCGGCAAGGTGGTCAAGGACAGCCCGCTCTTGATGAAGTTCTGGCGTGACCACGCCTCCTACCCCTTCCAGAGCCACGATCTGTGGTTCCTGACCGAGGATGTGCGCTGGGGTTATCTGCCCGGCAGCACCGACCTCAAGGCGCTGATCGCGCAGGTCAACCGCGAGGACATCTGGCGCTCGGCCGCCTCGGCGCTGGGGGTGAGCGATCTGCCGGCCTCCACCTCGCGGGGTAAGGAAACCTTCTTCGACGGCAAAATCTTCGACCCCGACAGCCCCGACACCTACCTCGCCAGCCTCGCCATCCGGCGGGTTTGAGACCTCGTTTGATCAAGGGATCCCCCATGACGGCCCTCACCGAATCCCAAGCCCCCGCCTCGCCGCTGTCCCGCCTTGCCGGCGTCGGCCCGGCCATCGCTTCCTGGCTGCGCAACGCGGTCGCCAACACGTTGCCGCCGCTGGTGGCGCTCGCCATCCTGCTGGGCGCCTGGCAGATGCTGTGCATGGGCACCGGCGCCTCGCTGCCGGCACCGACCAAGGTGGTGGCCGACACCTGGCAGCTGATCGCCGACCCGTTCTTCGACCATGGCGGCACCGACAAGGGCCTGTTCTGGCACCTCGCCGCCAGCCTGAAGCGCGTCGCCATCGGGTTCTCGCTGTCGGCCGTGGGCGGAATCCTGCTGGGGGTGCTGATCGGCCAGTCCAGCCTCGCCTACCGCGGGCTCGACCCGATCTTCCAGGTGCTGCGCACGGTGCCGCCGCTGGCGTGGCTGCCGATCTCGCTGGCCGCCTTCCGCAACGCCGACCCGTCCGCCATCTTCGTGATCTTCATCACCGCGGTGTGGCCGATCATCCTCAACACCGCGGTCGGCATCCGGCAGATCCCGCAGGACTACCGCAACGTCGCTCGCGTCATGCGCCTGAGCGGCCCCGAATACTTCTTCAAGATCATGCTGCCGGCCACCGTGCCGTACATGTTCACCGGCCTGCGCATCGGCATCGGCCTTTCCTGGCTGGCCATCGTCGCCGCGGAAATGCTGATCGGCGGCGTCGGCATCGGCTTCTTCATCTGGGACGCGTGGAACAGCTCGCTGATGAGCGAGATCATCCTGGCGCTGATCTACGTCGGCATCGTCGGCTTCATGCTCGACCGCATCATCGGGATGATCGCCGCCCGCGTGTCCGGCCCCAAGGCCCGTTCGTAAAGGAGCCCCGACGATGACCGCTTATCTCAGCCTCGAAAACGTCGGCATGGAGTTCACCCGCGGCAAGGCCCGGTCGGTGGTGCTCAAAGACGTGTCGCTCAAGATCGGCCGCGGCGAGTTCATTTCGATCATCGGCCATTCCGGCTGCGGCAAGTCGACGGTGCTGAACATCGTCGCCGGCCTGCTGCGCTGCACCACCGGCGGCGTGCTGTTGGAGAACCGCGAGGTGGACAGCCCCGGCCCCGACCGCGCCGTGGTGTTCCAGAACCACTCTCTGCTGCCGTGGCTTACCGTCTACGACAACGTCCGCATCGGCGTGGACAAGGTGTTCGGCGGCTCCAAGAGCAAGGCCGAGCGGCACGAGTGGACGCTGCGCAACCTGTCGCTGGTCCACATGGACCACGCGATCTCCAAGTACCCGGAGGAGATCTCCGGCGGCATGAAGCAGCGCGTCGGCATCGCCCGCGCGCTCGCCATGGAGCCCAAGGTTCTGCTGATGGACGAGCCGTTCGGCGCCCTGGACGCGCTGACCCGCGCGCACCTTCAGGACAGCCTGATGGAGATCCAGACCACGCTGGGCAACACGGTGATCATGATCACCCACGACGT
Organism: Azospirillum terrae; assembly: GCF_053470425.1. Taxonomy (NCBI): domain Bacteria; kingdom Pseudomonadati; phylum Pseudomonadota; class Alphaproteobacteria; order Rhodospirillales; family Azospirillaceae; genus Azospirillum; species Azospirillum terrae. The sequence goes on from NZ_JBPXMR010000001.1 coordinate 168,743, forward strand.
GGACGAGGCGGTGCTGCTGTCCGACCGCATCGTGATGATGACCAACGGCCCATCGGCCACCATCGGCCAGGTGCTCGACGTGCCCCTGAAGCGCCCGCGCCGCCGGCTCGAGCTGGCCGAGGACCCGACCTACGTGCACTGCCGTGGCGAGGTGCTGCGCTTTCTCTACGAGCGCCACCGTCACGTCGAAGCCGCCTGAACACCGCTGCCAGTCTCGGGGAATGAGCATGACCAAAGAACGTCTCGTCGTCGTCGGCAACGGCATGGCCGGCATCCGTACGCTGGAGGAGCTGCTGCTCCGCGCGCCGGACCGCTACGACATCACCGTGTTCGGCGCCGAGCCGCACCCGAACTACAACCGCATCATGCTCTCACCGGTGCTGGCCGGGGAGAAGCGCTTCGACCAGATCATCCTGAACGGCTTGGACTGGTACGAGCAGCACAACATCACGCTCCACACCGGTGACCGGGTCGAGAGCATCGACCGCGAGGCCCGCACCGTCACCTCGGCCGGCGGCGTCACCGTGCCCTATGACAAGCTGCTGCTCGCCATCGGCTCGAACCCGGTGATCCTGCCGATCCCCGGCAAGGATCTGCCCGGCGTCGTCGGCTTCCGCGACCTGTCGGACGTCGAGGCGATGGTCGCGGCGGCCAAGTCCGGCACCCACGCCGTGGTGATCGGCGGCGGCCTCCTGGGCCTCGAAGCGGCGAACGGTCTGGCGGTCAACGGCATGGAGGTGACCGTCCTCCACCTCATGGGCACGCTGATGGAGCGCCAGCTCGACGAGGCGGCCGGCTGCCTTCTCCAGTCCGAACTGGAAAGCCGCGGCATCAAGATCCTCACCAAGGTGCAGACCGAGGCCATCACCGGCGATGGCAAGGTGCAGATGGTCAAGCTCGCCGATGGGCGCGAGCTGGACGCCGACCTCGTGGTCATGGCGGTGGGCATCCGCCCGAACACCGGGCTCGGCACGCTGGCCGGGCTGGAGGTCAACCGCGGCATCGTGGTGAACGACCATATGGTGACCTCCGACCTGCACGTGCTGGCGGTCGGCGAGTGCGTCGAGCATCGCGGCCAGACCTACGGCCTCGTGGCGCCGCTGTGGGATATGGCCAAGGTCTGCGCCGACCATCTGGCGGGCACGCCGGCGGACGCCGGCTACACCGGCACCGTCTCGGCGACGCGGCTGAAGGTGACGGGGGTGGAGCTGTTCTCCGCCGGCTGCTTCGGCGACACCGGCACCGAGGACGTCGTCTTCCGCGACGGTGCGCGCGGCATCTATAAGCGCCTCGTGCTGCGCGAGAACCGCATCATCGGCACGGTTCTGTACGGCGACACCAAGGACGGTCCCTGGTACTTCCAGCTGCTCAAGGACGCCGAGGACGTCTCGGAACTGCGCGACACGCTGATCTTCGGCCAGGGAGCGGGCGCCCAGACGCAGGACCCTTTCGCGGCCATCGCCGCGCTGCCTGACAATGCGGAGATCTGCGGCTGCAACGGCGTCAACAAGGCCACCGTCGTCGCCGCCATCCGCGACAAGGGCTGCTGCTCGGTCGACGACATCCGCACGCACACCAAGGCGTCGGCGTCGTGCGGCGGCTGCACCGGGCTGGTCGAGAAGCTGCTGGCCCACACGCTGGGCGACGGCTATCAGGTGCAGACTGGGCCGAAGCCGATGTGCAAGTGCACGCACCTGCCGCACGACGACGTGCGCCGGCTGATCCTCATCGACAGGCTGAAGTCGATCCCGGCGGTCATGCAGGCGCTGGAATGGACGACGCCGGAGGGCTGCGCGTCGTGTCGGCCGGCGCTGAACTACTACCTGATGTGCGCGTGGCCGGGTGAGTACAAGGACGACAACCAGTCGCGCTTCATCAACGAGCGCGTCCACGCCAACATCCAGAAGGACGGCACCTATTCGGTGGTCCCGCGCATGTGGGGCGGCCTGACCAACGCGTCCGAGCTGCGCGCCATCGCCGACGTGGTGGAGAAGTTCGAGATCCCCACCGTCAAGGTCACCGGCGGCCAGCGCATCGACCTGCTGGGCGTCCGGAAGGAGGACCTCCCCGCCGTCTGGTCCGACCTCAACAAGGCCGGCATGGTCTCGGGCCACGCCTACGCCAAGGGGCTGCGCACGGTGAAGACCTGTGTCGGCTCGGAATGGTGCCGCTTCGGCACGCAGGCGGCCATGAGCATGGGCGTGACGCTGGAGAAGATGACCTGGGGCACCTGGACGCCGCACAAGTTCAAGATGGCGGTGTCCGGCTGCCCGCGCAATTGCGCCGAGGCGACCATCAAGGACTTCGGCGTCGTCGCGGTGGACAGCGGCTGGGAATTGCACGTCGGCGGCAACGGCGGCCTGCACGTGCGCGCCACCGACTTGCTGATGAAGGTCGAGAGCGAGGAGGAGGTGGTCGAGATCTGCGGCGCCTTCCTCCAGCTCTACCGCGAGGAGGCCCGCTATCTGGAGCGCACCGCGCCGTGGATCGAGCGCGTCGGCATCGACTACGTCCGCGCCCGCATGGCGGACATCGAGGTGCGCGAGGCGCTGCACCAGCGCTTCCTCGCCTCCCAGCGCTTCGAGCAGATCGACCCCTGGGCCGAGCGCGCTTCAGGCGCGGTGGACAACCACGAGTTCGCGCCGCTCGCCTCTCTCATTTCCCTCGCCGCGGAGTGACCGCCATGAACGCCATGAGCCCGCAGACCTGGATCGCCGTCGGCCGTGTCACCGACATCCCGCGCCGGGGGGCCCGGATTGTCAAGGCACCGGGAGGCGACATCGCCATCTTCCGCACCGGCAACGACGAGGTCTATGCGCTGCGCGACCGCTGCCCGCACGCCCACGGCCCGCTGTCCAACGGCATCGTGCACGGCCGCAAGGTGACCTGCCCGCTGCACGGCATGGTCTTCGACCTGGGCACCGGCACCGCGGTCGGTCCCGACGCCTGCCAAGCAGAGACCATCGGCGTGAGGGTGGTCGGCGGAACGATCGAACTGGCTCGCCCCTTGGCTGGGGAGTAATGCGGTGGTAGATCTCGGCGCACTTAATCCCTCTCCCCCCTGGGGAGAGGGTGGCCCGCAGGGCCGGGTGAGGGGGTTCTCGGGGGACAATGAACCTCCGCAACGCGCAACCCCCTCACCCCAACCCTCTCCCGGGGCGGGAGAGGGAGTAAAAACCACCTGCCCCTACTGCGGCGTCGGCTGCGGCGTGCTGGCCGAGCCGGCACCCGATGGCACCATCGCCGTGCGGGGCGACCCCGACCACCCCGCCAACCGCGGCCGGCTGTGCTCCAAGGGCCTGGCGCTGGGCGAGACGTTCGGCCTCGACGGCCGGCTGCTGACGCCGGAACTGCACGGCCGCCCGGTGGACTGGGACACCGCGCTCGACGCGGTGGCCGCCGGCTTCCGCGACGCCATCGAGCGGCACGGCCCGGACTCGGTCGCCTTCTACGTCTCGGGCCAGTTGCTGACCGAGGACTACTACGTGGTCAACAAGCTGATGAAGGGGTTCATCGGCTCGGCCAACGTGGACACCAACTCGCGCCTGTGCATGGCCTCGACGGTCGCCGGCCACCGCCGCGCCTTCGGCGCCGACGTGGTGCCGGGCAGTTACGAGGATCTGGACGCCTGCGATCTGGCGGTGTTGGTCGGCTCCAACGCCGCGTGGTGCCACCCGATCCTGCACCGCCGCCTGGAAGCCGCGCGCGCCGGGCGCGGCACCCGCATCGTCGTCATCGATCCGCGCCGCACCGCGACCTGCGATTCCGCCGACCTGCACCTGGCGCTGCGGCCCGGCAGCGACGTGCTGCTGTTCAACGGGCTGCTGGTCCACCTCGTGCGGGCCGGGGCGCTGGACGGCGCGTTCCTGTCCGAGCACACGCTGGGATTCGCCGACACCCTCGCCACGGCCGAGCGCGACGCCCCGACCATCGACGCGGTGGCCGCCGGCTGCGGGTTGCGGGCGAGCGACGTCGCCACCTTCTATCGGTGGTTCACCGGCACGGAGCGCGCCGTCACCCTGTTCTCGCAAGGCGTCAACCAGTCCAGCCAGGGCACCGACAAGGTCAACGCCATCCTCAACGTCCACCTCGCGAGCGGCCGCATTGGCCGGCCGGGCATGGGGCCGTTCTCGCTGACTGGCCAGCCCAACGCCATGGGCGGGCGCGAGGTCGGCGGCCTCGCCAACCAGCTGGCCGCGCACATGGGGTTCGAGGACCCGGCCGACATCGACCGCGTGCGCCGCTTCTGGAATGCCCCGGCCATGGCGCAAAAGCCCGGCCTCAAGGTGGTGGAGCTGTTCCAGGCCGTTGCCGAGGGCCGCATCAAGGCGCTGTGGATCATGGCGACCAACCCGGCGGTCAGCCTGCCCGACGCCGACGCGGTGCGCGCGGCGCTGGCGGCGTGCCCGTTCGTCGTCGTCTCCGACGCGATGCGCGCCACCGACACCACGGCGCACGCCCACGTGCTGCTGCCGGCCGCCGCCTGGGGCGAGAAGGACGGTACCGTCACCAACTCGGAACGCCGCATCTCGCGCCAGCGCGCCCTGCGTCCGCCGCCGGAGCAGGCCAAGCCCGACTGGTGGGCGGTGGCGCAGGTGGCCCGCCGGCTGGGCTGGGGCGCGGCGTTCGCCTGGAACACCGCCGCCGACATCTTCCGCGAGCACGCCGCCCTCTCGTCCTTCGAGAACGCCGGCAGGCGCACCTTCGACCTCGGCCCGCTGGCCGGGCTGACCGACGCCGCGTTCGACTTGCTGGCTCCGGTGCAGTGGCCGGTGCGTGAAGGCGGCGGCACGGCGCGGCTGTTTGGCGACGGCCGGTTCGCCACCGCCGACCAACGCGCCCGGCTGTTGCCGGTTCGTGTGAAGCGGCCGGCGCACGAGGCCTCCATCGAGTACCCGTTCATCCTCAACACCGGGCGCCTGCGCGACCAGTGGCACTCCATGGCCCGCACCGGCGGCGTCCCGCGGCTGGCCGCCCACACCGACGAGCCGTTCGTCGCCGTCCACCCCGACGACGCGGCGTTGCAAGGGCTGGAGGACGGAGCGCTGGCGTTGGTGCAGGGTCCGACCGGTCGCGCCGTGCTGCGCGTGCGGATCACCACCGACCAGACACCGGGCACGCTGTTCGCGCCGATCCACTGGAACCGGCGCTTCGCCTCGGAAGGCGGCGTCGGCCCGCTGCTGGCGGCGGCCACCGACCCGCACTCCGGCCAACCGGAGCTGAAGCACGGTCCCGTCCGCCTGCGGCCCTGGAGTCCGGCCTGGACCGGGTTCGTCGTCGGCCGCATCGACGCCGCGCCCGCCGTGGACTGGTGGGTCACCACCGTGCGCGACGGCTGCCGCGTCACGCTGATGGCCGGCGACGCGTGGCCGGAGGACCTGGAGGGCTGGGCCGCCACACTGCTGGGCGGCGACGCGCGGCTGGAAATGCACGACCGCGCCCGCGGCGTGCACCGCTGGGCCCGCGTCGAGGGCGACCGGCTGGAGGCCTGCCTGTCCATGGGCGCGGACGGGCCGCAGCGCCCCTGCGGCTGGCTGGTGGCGCGCTTCGCCGAACCGTCGGTCTCGGCCGACGAGCGGCTGTGGTTGCTCAGCGGCCAAGCCCCATCGGGCGTCGCCGAGACCGGGCGCGTGCTGTGCGCCTGCATGAACGTCACCGAGGAAAGCGTGCGCGCCGCCATTCAGGAGCGGGGGCTTGCAACCGTGCAGAAAGTGGGCGCGGTGCTGAAGGCCGGCACCGGCTGCGGCAGTTGCATTCCAGAATTGAAGGAGTTGATCGCCCAGGCCCTCCCGGCCGCTAACGGACCGGCGTCGTCGTGGGGGCGGGCTGCCGCCCCTGCGGCAGCTTCAGCACCGTGACCGCCAGCCCGGCGAACACCAGCACGGCACCAATGGCCTTCGCCGGGCTGAAGTCCTCACCCAGCAGCAGCGCGCTCGAACTCATGCCGAAGATCGGCACCAGCAGCGAGAAGGGGGCCACCATGCTGGCGGGGTAGTGGCGCAGGAGGAAGCCCCAACTCGCGAAGCCGAACAGCGTCGCCCCGGCGGCGATGTACGCCAGCGACGCGAAGCCCAGCCACGTCAGCGAGGTCAGCGCGTGGCCGATCCGCTCCGGCCCCTCCAGCGCCAGCGACAGGGCGAACAATGGAACCGGCGGCACGAGGCTGACCCACAGCATCAGGCGGAACAGGTTGGGCGCCTTGGCCTTCTTCATGATGATGTTGCCGGCACCCCAGGCGACCGCCGCGGCGATCACCATGCCCAGCCCGAGCCGCGAGCCGCCGGCCGGCATCTCCAGCGCGATTAGGCCGATTCCGGCGAAGGCCACCACCATGCCGATCAGCGGCCTCGGCCCCGGCCGGTCGCCGAGCAGCACCGCCGCGAACAGCAGGGTGAAGAACGCCTGACTTTGCAGCACCAGCGACGACAGGCCGGCCGGCATGCCGACGTTGATGCCGGCGAACAGCAGCGCGAATTGCAGCGCTCCCAGCACGAGGCCGATTCCCAGCACATAGCGCCACGCCACCGGCGGCCCGCCCCTCATGCCGAGCACCAGAAGCGGCGTCGCCGCCAGCAGGAAGCGCAGCGTGGTGAACAGCAGCGGCGGGAAGTCCCGCAGGCCGACCTTGATGGCGACGAAGTTGAAGCCCCAGACGGCGGCCACCGAGGTCGCAAGGAGGATGTGCAGGGGGCGCATGTCAGCTCCGGGTGTGCAACCTGCGGCACTCATCCAGAGCGTTAATTGCCCAGTTCGACCCGGTCAAGGGAAACGACGCTATACGTCCACCCAGGCGCGGGCTCGACACCTCCAGGGTCTTTGAGCGCATGAAGGCGTCGGTGATGTCCTCGAAATCCAGTGAGGCGATGCGCACCGCCAGCGTTCCGGAATCGATCGCCTGCGCCGTATGGGACTCGGACGCCGCTCCCTCGAAGGTGATGGTGAGATCGTAGGTGGCGCCCGGCGCCAGCAGGTGGCCCGGCGCCTCGACCAGCACCGAGAAACGTCCGGGCGCCGCCTGGAAGGCGAGCTTCGGGCCGCTGTCGCCGGGGCGGGACACCCGGCAGTGCGCCGGTTCGGCGGCGGTACCGGCCACCGTCTCGACCACCCAGCCCTTGCGCTCGGCCACCTGGCGGACGCTGGACGGGGGCGGCAGCGGGCTGGTGAAGCGCGAGGCGCCGCCCTGCGACAATGGTGGGCTCTCGCTGGTCTGGCAGGCGGCCAGCAGGCAGATGCCCGCCAGGACGACACAAGCACGGATGCGACGCATGCAGGCTCCTTGGACGACCCCGTTCGGACGAGGTCTTTGTCCCTGATATCACCGGTGCAATTTCGGCGAAAGTGCGGCATGCTCCCGCACCGTCCCGCTTCCCATACCAGAGATCATGCCGCACGCTGACTTCGTGCACCTGCGGGTGCACTCCGCCTACTCGCTGTCGGAAGGCGCCATCAAGGTCAAGGAGCTGGTCAAGCTCTGCGCCAAGCAGCACATGCCGGCGGTGGCGGTCACCGACACCGGCAACATGTTCGGCGCCATGGAGTTCGCGCTGGCCGCGACGGACGTGGGCGTGCAGCCGATCATCGGCACCGTCATGGGCATCACCCGCGTCGGTCCTGCCAACGCCAAGCCGGGCCTGCCCGGCAAGGGGGCGGCGACGCCCGACCAGCTCGTTCTGCTCTGTCAGAACCGGGCGGGGTACGACAATCTGATGAAGCTGGTCTCCAAGTCGTTCCTGGAGTCCGACCCGATGGCCGGGCCGCAGATCACCCTGGACGCGCTGGAGGGACACAGCGACGGCCTCATCGCGCTGACCGGCGGGCCGCAGGGCCCGGTCGGCCGCCTGCTCGGCGAGGGGCAGAAGGATCTCGCACTCGACGTGCTGGAGCGCCTGAAGCGCCTGTTCCCCGGCCGCCTGTACGTCGAGTTGCAACGCCACTCCCGCCACTTCGCGCCCATCGAGGATGCGGTGGAGCCGGGACTGATCGAACTGGCCTACGCGCACGACCTGCCTCTGGTGGCGACCAACGACTGCTACTTCTCGACCGAGGACATGTACGAGGCGCACGACGCGCTGCTGTGCATCGCCGAGGGCGCCTACATCAGCCAGGACGAGCGCCGCCGCATCACCCCCGACCACCGCTTCAAGTCGGCGGAGGAGATGCGCCTGCTGTTCGCCGATCTGCCGGAGGCGGTGGACAACACCGTCACCATCGCGCGGCGCTGCTCGTTCCTGCTGAAGCCGATCAAGCCGATCCTGCCGCCGTTCCCCTGCGAGGGCGACCGCAACGAGGACGACGAACTGCGCGCCCAGTCGCGCGCCGGTCTGGAGATGCGCCTGGAAAAGGTCGTCTTCACCCCGGACATGACGGCCGAGCAGAAGGAGGAAACGCGCAAGCGCTATTTCGAGCGGCTGGAGTTCGAGCTGGACGTCATCATCAAGATGAAGTTCCCCGGCTACTTCCTGATCGTGTCGGACTTCATCAAGTGGGCGAAGGAGCACGACATCCCGGTGGGGCCGGGGCGCGGTTCGGGCGCCGGCTCGGTGGTCGCTTGGGCGCTGACCATCACCGACCTTGACCCGCTGCGCTTCGGCCTGCTGTTCGAGCGCTTCCTCAACCCCGAACGCGTGTCGATGCCCGACTTCGACGTGGACTTCTGCCAGGACCGCCGCGAAGAGGTCATCAAGTACGTCCAGGACAAGTACGGCTACGACCGCGTCGCGCAGATCATCACCTTCGGTAAGCTCCAGGCGCGCGCCGTGCTGCGCGACGTCGGCCGCGTGTTGCAGATGCCCTACGGGCAGGTCGACAAGATCTGCAAGATGGTGCCCAACAACCCGGCCAACCCGGTGACGCTGCAACAGGCGCTCGACAGCGAGGAGATGCTGCGCGCCGCGCGCGACGGCGACGAGACGGTGGCGCGCCTCATCAACATGGCGCTGAAGCTGGAGGGGCTGTTCCGCCACGCCTCGACCCACGCCGCCGGCGTGGTGATCGGCGACCGGCCGCTCGACCAGCTGGTGCCGCTGTACCGTGACCCGCGCTCGGACATGCCGGTCACCCAATTCAACATGAAGTACGTCGAGCAGACCGGGCTGGTGAAGTTCGACTTCCTCGGTCTGAAGACGCTGACCGTGCTGAAGACCGCGGTGGATCTGATCCCGGAAAAGCCGGATCTGACCACAGTGCCGCTCGACGATCTGAAGAGCTACGAAATCCTCGGGCGGGCGGAATCGACCGGCGTGTTCCAGCTGGAAAGCTCGGGCATGCGCGACGTGCTGCGCCGCCTGAAGCCGAACCGGCTGGAAGACATCATCGCGCTGGTGTCGCTGTACCGGCCCGGCCCGATGGACAACATCCCCAAGTACATCCGGGTGAAGAACGGCGACGAAGCCGCCGACTACATGGACCCCTCGCTGGAGCCGATCCTGAAGGAAACCTTCGGGATCATGATCTACCAGGAGCAGGTCATGCAGATCGCCCAGGTGCTGTCCGGCTACTCGCTGGGCGGCGCCGATCTGCTGCGCCGCGCCATGGGCAAGAAGATCAAGGAGGAGATGGACGCCCAGCGCAAGATCTTCTGCGACGGCGCCGAAGCGCGCGGGGTGAAGGCCGAGCAGGCCAGCCTGATCTTCGATCAGGTGATGAAGTTCGCCGGCTACGGCTTCAACAAATCGCACGCGGCGGCCTATGCGCTGGTCGCCTATCACACGGCGTACCTGAAGGCGAACTACCCCGTCGAGTTCATGGCGGCGTCGATGACGCTCGACCTCGGCAACACCGACAAGCTGAACATCTTCCGCCAGGAACTGGGCCGGTTGCGGATCAAGCTGCTCAGCCCGGACATCAACAAGTCCACCGCCATTTTCTCGGTGGAGAATCTGGGCGACGGCACCAAGGCGGTGCGCTACGCGCTGGCCGCGGTCAAGGGCGTCGGCCTGCCGGCCATGAAGTCGGTGGTCGAGGAGCGGAAGAAGAACGGCCCGTACAAGGGCCTGTTCGACTTCGCCCGCCGCCTCGACCTGAAGACCATCAACAAGCGCCAGTTGGAGAACCTGACCTGCGCCGGGGCTTTCGACGGCATCAATCCCAACCGCGCCCAGGTGCACGCCGCGCTGGAAACCGTGATCCGCTACGCCCAGGCCGAGGCGGCCGAGCGCGAGAGCGGCATCGGCAACCTGTTCGCCGGTGGCGGTGGCGGGCTGAAGGAGCCCGACCTGCCCAAGGTCGCCGATTGGGAACCGCTGGAGAAGCTGAAGCACGAATTCCAGTCCATCGGCTTCTACCTGTCGGCGCACCCGCTGGACGGCTTCGCCGGGCCGCTGGGGCGCATGAAGGTGGTGAAGTCGGCGGAGTTGACCCAGGCCATGGGGCGCGGCGGCTCGACCCGCTACAAGATGGCGGGCATCGTCGTCGCCAAGAAGGAGAAGACCGCCAAGTCCGGCAACCGCTTCGCCTTCGTCGAGCTGTCGGACGCCACCGGCGGCTATGAGGTGACGCTGTTCTCCGAGGTGCTGGCCGGCAACCGCGATCTGCTGGAGCCCGGCAAGCCGGTGCTGCTGACGGTGGACGCACAGCGCAACGGCGAGGAAATCCGCCTGACCTGCCAGGAGATCAAGCCGCTGGAAGAGGCGGTGGCCTCGGTGTCCGACGGCCTCAAGGTGGTGGTGCGCGACGACCGTCCGGTCGCCAACCTCAAGGGCATGCTGGAGCGCTTGCAGCGCGGCAAGGGCAAGGTGCACGTACTGGTGGAGATCGAGCCCCTGAAGGAGGTCGAGATCCAGCTGCCGGGCATGTACCACATCAGCGCCCAGAGCCGTGCCGCGCTCAAGGCCGTGCCGGGGGTGATCGAGGTGGTGGAGCTGTAGGGGCGCGGTGTCGCGCTATCCCAGCTTCACGTACCCGCGCTCGATCACCCGTTCGGCCGCTTCGAACACCTGCACCATTTCCTCGTAGGCGCGGCGCATCTGCGTCAGCTTTTCCACGGATTCGAGGCTGGGGCGGCGGTTCTCGGCGACTTCCAGGCCGAACTTGATGTAGTCGGCGCGCAGTTCGGCCACCCGCACGGCGACCTTCAGGAAAGCATCCTGGTTCAGGTGCGGGATCGCCTGACCCATGACCTGGCAGTTCGCTTCGAGGATCGCCCCTTCCAGGTTCTCCAGGAAGTGCATCACGCGGTGCTGGGTCGCCTTGTCCGCGATCTCGGGCGTCAGCAACTTGTCCACCTTGCCCTTGTTATACTCACCGACGATCTTTGATGTCATGACGGGTGCCCTCCCGGAAAGTTAACCCATCCTGACACAGACTTCTCAACGCTTGGTAATCGTATTCACCCCGCGGGCGCGGTGCGGACCACCATCAGGCGGTCGTTGCCGGATTCCGGCAGCCACACCTCGCCCGGCCGGCCGAGGATCTGCCGCACGTCGCCGTCGCTGGCCGAGCACGGATAGCTGGTGAAGGACTCGGTCGCCGGGTCGAAGCTGAGCACCGCGTTGGCGACGAAATCGCTGACCCACACCACGTCGCGGTCATCCACATAGACGGCGTAGGCACGCTGGCTGCCGCCGGGCAGTGGCCAGCTTTTCCAGGCCCCGCTTGCCGGTGTGTAGCGGCTGAGTTGGCCGGCGTTCCACTCGCTGATCCACAGATTGCCCTTGGAATCCGACCAGATCCGCCGTGCGCCCTGGTCCTTGGTCGGCGGTTCGATGACCGTGGCGACGCCGGTTGCGGCGTCGATGCGGGCGATGTGGCTGCCGGCCAGCGAGGCGTACCAGACCGTGCCATCCGGCGTCGCGGTGATGCCGTAGGGGCCGCGGCCCTTCGGCGCCTTGTAGACCTTCAGGCTCCCGCTCCGCGGGTCGAGGCTGCCATAGACGCCGTTCTGCCCGGTGAACCACAGCACGCCGCCCTTGCCGAAAGCCGCGGTGTTGAGGTTGGCGTTGCCGGCATCCGGCGGTAGCGGCCAGCGGTCGATCTTCTGCGTCCTCGGGTCGTAGCGGACGATGGCGTTCTGGCCGCCGTCGGTGATCCACGCCGCCCCGTCCGGCCCGGCGATCACCCCATGCGGCGCCGAGCCCCGGCCGAGCGGCACCTGACGGACCTGCCCGGTTCGCGGATCGAGGATGCCCAGCGCACCCTGGCCCTGCGCGGTGTACCAGACGCTGCCGTCCGGCGCCGGGGCGACGTCGTGCGGGCGGGCACCCTTCGGCACGTCGTAGACCCGCACGTCGGCCGCGAGGGCAGGGGAGGTGAAGAACCCGACGAGCAGGATGGCGAGGAGGACGAGGCGGGGCGCGGGCATGGGCTTACCTCCATCGGTGGGCCGATCCTTGAGAGATGGCGGCGCCTCGGCTCCCGTCAATCAAACCGGCTTCAATCACTCCTCGTCGGCGACGGTGCGCACCACCTTATACAGTTGGAAGCGCGGACCCTGGTGCAGCAGCGCCAGATGGTCCGGGTCCGGGTTCGGCTCGTCTTCGGCGTACAGCACGTAGACATAGTCGTAGCGCGCCGGCCACGCGTCCCAATAATGCTCCTGGCCGGGCACCGGCCCGTCCACCGTGGCGAGCAACTGGCTGACGGTCGGCGGGTCGCCATCGGTGGTGTCCACGCGGTCGCGGTATTCCGGCCGGATCGATAGCACCTGCTTGCCCGGCACCGAGAACGCCGTGGAGACCAGCGCCGAGCGCTCGATCATGGCGATGCACGGCGCGTGGCTGAGCGCCTGATTCGTCGCCTCGCTGCCCGGCGGCTGGTCCACGTGGGCGACCAGCACCGAGCTGCCGGGGGCGATGAGGTGCATCGACTCGCGGACGTCGTGATTGACCCGCTCCAGCGTGTGCCAGTGCGCCTGCACGTCCACATAACGCACCAGCGACAGCCCGATGACGAAGGCGTAGAAGGCGTAGCGCAGGGTGCGGTCGTGGGTGTGGAAGCGCACGAAGCCGATCAGCATGAAGACGATGGCGACCGGCAGCCGCTGGTCCGCCACCCACGAGCCGAAGAGCATGCGCGGCATCGCCAGGAACACCGCGGTTCCCAGCACCAGCAGCGCCAGCCCGGCGCCATGAAGCGTCAGCAGGCCGCGCCGCGCCGCCCACACCGTGCAGGCGATCACCAGACCGCCCACCGCAATGTCGAAGGTGTCGGAAAACGCCTGCACCACATAGAACAGCCCGTCGAGCTTGCCCGAGGACTCCCAGATGTTCTCGGACGACAGGCCGAGCGTCGGGCTGGCCAGCATCAGCGGCAGCACCGGCAGAAAGGGCAGGCCGAAGGTCAGCGCGTCGGTGATCAGGGCGCGCGGCGACTCCGGCCGGCGCACTGACAGCAGCCAGCCCTCCAGCGCCAGCAGACCGAGGCCGTACAGGCCGAGCGCGAAGAAGTGGCAGGCAAACAGCGCCAGCACGAAGAAGGTGGAGACGGCGGCGCGCACCAGTGCCGGCCGGGCGCGCAACGCGATCCACAGCGCCATGCCCCACAGCGCCAGTCCCATGCCGAATAGGTAGTTCATGAAGCCGAACAGGAAGATCCCGTTGTAGACGAACGGGAACGCCATCAGCGGCCAGGGCGAGAAGCTGCCGTACAGCGCGCGCTGGATCGCCATCGGCCCGGTGACCATCAGCAGCACCGTGGCGAACACGAAGACCTGCCCGGCGGTGTAGACGCTCATCGTCCGGCTGAGCAGCGGCACCACGAGATCCATCACCAGATTGGGGATGATCGCCCAGTCGATCTCATAGAGTCGGGCCAGCAGCGGGTCGTCGCCGATCGCGGCGATGACGTGCATGCGTCCGAGGTGGTTGACGTAGTCCGCCAGCGGCGGGATCTCATCCATAAAGATCGGAGTCGCCGCCGCGAGGAGCAGCAGCCAGAAGACCGGGGTGAGCAGGCGCGAACGCGCGGCCCCGCCGACCAGGACGGACGTGCGCAGGGTTTCGGAACGGAACATGCTGGGAACCCGGCCAGAAGGAAATATCGATTGGACTATACCTGGGCATCGGGGCGGCGGTGAGGTCAAATTGTGGTGTAATGCCCTCCTGGGCGGGGCAATACGCCGGATTTACCGGAGTGTTGCCGGAACTCCCCGCCCCTCTCGCCATCCCTGTTGCCAAAAGAAGAACGGCGGGCTATGTAAGCGCCGTCGTCAAAACCACACGCGGGCTGGCGGACCTTCGGCGCGAGCCGACGGCCCCCTCCGGTGTTCGCGATTCGCGAACAGCGCCCGCGGCGGAACAACCGGAAAAAGGTAGATTTTCCATGGCAATGCCAACCTTCACCATGCGCCAGCTCCTCGAAGCCGGCGTCCACTTCGGCCACCACACCCGCCGCTGGAACCCCAAGATGGCGCCGTACATCTTCGGCGTCCGCAACGGCGTGCACGTCATCGACCTGGAGCAGACGGTGCCGATGCTGCACCGCGCCATGCAGGCGGTGCGCGACGTCGTCGCCGGCGGCGGCCGCGTCCTGTTCGTCGGCACCAAGCGCCAGGCGCAGGAAAAGGTCGCCGAGTCGTCCAAGCGTTGCGGCCAGTACTTCGTCAACCACCGCTGGCTCGGCGGTATGCTGACCAACTGGAAGACCATCTCCCAGTCGATCAAGCGCCTGCGCGAGATGGAAGAGCGTCTGGCCGGCGACACCGCCGGTCTGACCAAGAAGGAAATCCTGATGCTGACCCGCGAGCGCGACAAGCTCGAGCGGGCGCTGGGCGGCATCAAGGAAATGGGCGGCCTGCCCGACGTGCTGTTCATCATCGACACCAACAAGGAGTCGATCGCGGTTCAGGAAGCCAACAAGCTCGGCATCCCGGTGATCGCGGTGATCGACAGCAACTCGAACCCGGACGGCATCGCGTTCCCGATCCCCGGCAACGACGACGCGCTGCGCGCCATCGAGACCTACTGCGAACTGATCTCGGGCTCGGTGCTCGACGGTCTGCAGGCTGAGATGGTCGCCGCCGGCGTGGACATCGGCGCTCAGGACGACGCCGGTGAAGACGTGCCCGAGGAGGCTCCGGCCGCCGAGGCCGAGCAGGCTCCGGCCCAGGCCTAAAGCCGGGGAAGAGGGCAGCCGGGCCGCGTTTCGACTGGTCCGGCTGCCTTTTTTGTGAGTTCAAGGTTGATACGTACTTAGATCTTTTTCTGAGAAAGGGCTCCCCCATGGCCGAGATTACCGCTGCGCTCGTCAAGGAACTGCGCGAGAAGACCGGCGCCGGCATGATGGATTGCAAGAAGGCGCTGGGCGAGACCAATGGCGACCTCGAGGGCGCCGTGGACTGGCTGCGCAAGAAGGGTCTTGCCGCCGCCGCCAAGAAGTCGGGCCGCATCGCCGCCGAAGGTCTGGTGGCTGTCGCCACCTCCGGCACCGCCGGCTCCGTGGTCGAGGTGAACGCCGAGACCGACTTCGTCGCCCGCAACGACAAGTTCCAGGCGTTCGCCGCCAAGGCCGCCGAGGTCGCGCTGACCACCGGCGCCGACATCGAGGCGCTGAAGGCCGCCGCTTATCCCGGCACGTCGCACACCGTGCAGGACGAGCTGACCAGCCTGATCGCCACCATTGGCGAGAACATGAACCTGCGCCGCGCCACCAAGCTGAGCGTGTCGGCCGGTGTCGTGACCAGCTACATCCACACCGCCGTGGCCCCCGGCCTGGGCAAGATCGGTGTGCTGGTGGCCCTGGAGTCGACCGGCGACGCCGCCAAGCTGGCCGAGCTGGGCAAGTCCATCGCCATGCACGTCGCCGCCGCCCGCCCGGAGGCGCTCAGCGTCGCCGACGTGGACGTCTCGGCGCTGGAGCGTGAGAAGAACGTGCAGGCCGATCTGGCCCGCGCATCGGGCAAGCCGGAGTCGATCATCGAGAAGATGGTCGAAGGCCGCCTGCGCAAGTACTACGAGGAAGTCTGCCTGCTTGAGCAGACCTACGTCATCGACGGCGAGACCAAGATCAGCAAGGTGGTCGAGGCTGCCGCGAAGGACGTCGGCGCGCCGATCAAGCTGACCGGCTTCGTGCGCTTCGCCCTGGGCGAGGGCATCGAGAAGGCCCAGTCGGACTTCGCCGCCGAAGTGGCGGCCGCGGCCGGCACGCCGAGCACCTGACCGATACCCGTCCGGCGCCCTCCTCCTCTGGCTGGGGGGCGCCGGATCGCGTTTGCGCAAGGCCACCATCTGGAGGGGAGCGTTCCCATGGGTCAAACCCCAGTGCCTGCCGAAGGTATCCGTTACAAGCGCGTTCTGCTCAAGGTGTCCGGCGAAGCCCTGATGGGGCAGCGGGAATACGGCCTCGACCCGGAGATGGTCAACCGCATCGCCAACGAGGTGAAGACGGTCGTCGGCCTCGGCGTCCAGGTCAGTCTGGTCATCGGCGGCGGCAACATCTTCCGCGGCATGAAGGGCGCCGCGGCCGGGATGGAGCGGGCGACCGCCGACTACATGGGCATGCTGGCGACCGTGATGAACGCGCTGGGCATGCAAAGCGCCCTGGAGCGCATGGGCGTGCAGACCCGCGTGCAGTCCGCCATCCCCATGGCCTCGGTCTGCGAGCCGTACATCCGCCGTCGCGCCATCCGACACATGGAAAAGGGCCGCGTCGTGATCTTCGCGGCCGGCACCGGCAATCCGTTCTTCACCACCGACACCGCCGCGGCGCTGCGCGCCTCGGAGATGGGCTGCGACGCGCTGCTGAAGGGCACGCAGGTGGACGGCGTCTACACCGCCGACCCGAAGAAGGACCCCGCTGCCACACGCTATGAGCGATTGACCTATCTGGACGTGCTGGCGCGCGACCTCCAGGTCATGGACGCCTCGGCAATTTCCTTGGCGCGCGAGAACCGCATCCCCATACTCGTATTCTCGATCCACACTCCCGGCGCGTTCGCCGAGGTGATGGCGGCACGGGGCAAGTTCACGATCATTACAGAAGACAGGGAGTAACTTCCGTGGCCGAACCCGACATTTCCGATATCAAGCGGCGCATGGATGGAGCCCTTGAGGCCTTCAAGAAGGAACTGAGCGGGCTGCGCACCGGGCGCGCCTCGGCCAGCCTTCTGGAACCGGTCACGGTCGAGGCATACGGCAGCAAGGTGCACCTCAAGGAGGTCGGCACCGTCAGCGTCCCCGAACCGCGCCTGATCACGGTTCAGGTGTGGGACCGCGGCATGCTGAAGGCCGTCGAGAAGGGCATCCGCGACTCCGGCCTGGGCCTCAACCCGCAGGCCGAGGGCCAGACCATCCGCGTGCCGATCCCGGACCTGACCCAGGAGCGCCGCAACGAGCTGGCCAAGGTCGCCCACAAGTACGCCGAGCAGGCCCGCATCGCCGTGCGCAACGTGCGCCGCGACGGCATGGAAATGCTGAAGAAGGCCGAGAAGAAGGGCGACATCACCCAGGACGAGCAGAAGACCTGGCAGGACAAGGTCCAGGGCATCACCGATCAGCACATCAAGCTGATCGACGACGCCCTCGCTGCGAAGGAAAAGGAAATCACACAGGTCTGAGGCATGCGCGACGCTCAGGAAAGTCGCCCGGCCGAGCCGCCTGTCCATGTGGCCATCATCATGGACGGCAACGGCCGCTGGGCCAAGGCGCGCGGCTTGCCGCGCACCGCCGGTCACAAGAAGGGTGTCGAGGCGGTGCGGCGCACGGTGGAAGCCGCGCGTGAGCTGGGCATCGGCTACCTCACCATCTTCAGCTTCTCGTCGGAGAACTGGCGCCGCCCGGAGGAGGAGGTCTCCGACCTCATGGGCCTGCTGCGCTTCTATCTGCGCAGCGAGATCGCCGAGTTGCACAAGGCCGGCATCCGGCTGCGGGTGATCGGCGAGCGGTCGCGCCTGTCGGCGGACATCGTCCGTCTCATCGAGAACGCCGAGGAGCTGACCGCCGGCAACCGCACCATGACGCTGGTGGTGGCGCTCAGCTACGGCTCGCGGCAGGAGATCGTGCTGGCGGCGCGCCGCTTGGCGGAGGAGGCGAAGGCCGGCCGCATCGACCCGGCCGCCATCGACGAGGCGGCGCTGACCACGCGTCTGTTTACGGCGGACATCCCGGACCCCGACCTGATCGTCCGCACCAGCGGCGAGCAGCGGTTGAGCAATTTTCTCTTGTGGCAGTCGGCCTACACCGAGCTCGTGTTCACCGACACGCTCTGGCCCGACTTCACCAAGCGTGATCTGGAGGCTGCCATTGAAGAGTTTCACCGCCGGGAGCGCCGATACGGCGCCACCACAGCCGGCAGCCGTTAGCAAGAAGACCGGCGACCTCAAAGTCCGCGTCCTGTCGGCCCTGGTGTTGGGGCCGCTGGTGCTGCTGGCGGTATGGGCCGGCGGCGGGGTGTTCCGGGCGCTGCTCGCCGTCTCGGCGCTGGTCGCCGTTGGCGAGTGGGTGAACCTCGTCGCCTCGGACCGCATGCCGGAGGCGTTCTGGCACTCGATGCTCGCCATGATCATCGTGTTGGTGGTCTACGCGCTGGGCGGGCCGGTGGCGGCGATGGCGATGGCGGTGGCGCTCGGGTTCATCGTGCAGGCGTCGGCGGGGGGGAACGGCTCCTCCTCCTGGCTGCTGGGCTTAGGCATCCCCTACGTGACGGCGGGCATCGCCGGGCTGGCGTGGCTGCGCGAGCATCCCGGCCTGCCGCTGGTGCTGTTCTGTCTGGCGGCGGTGTGGGCCACGGACATCGGCGCCTACGCCGCTGGGCGCAGCATCGGCGGGCCGAAGCTGGCGCCGCGCATCAGCCCGAAGAAGACCTGGGCCGGCCTAATCGGCGGCATGGCCGCCGCGGCGGTGTTCGGGGTGGCGGTTGCCCTGGCCGTTGGGGCGCAGCGGCCCTATCTCGCTTTGCTGGTGGGGCCGGTGCTGGCGGTGGTCGGGCAGATCGGCGACCTGTTCGAATCGTGGGTGAAGCGGCGCTACAACGTCAAGGACAGCAGCCACCTGATCCCCGGACACGGCGGACTGCTCGACCGCATCGACGGGCTGCTGGTCGCCGCCCCGGTGCTGGCGGTGTTTCACGCAACCCTTGGAAAGAGTTTGCAATGGTGGTGAAGCGGGCGTCAGGCGGGCCGCGGCGGGTCACGATCCTCGGCTCGACCGGGTCGGTGGGCACGCAGACGATCGACCTCGTCGGGCGCGCGCCGGAGGCCTTCGCCGTCGAGGCGCTGACCGCCAACCGCAACGTGGCGTTGCTGGCCGAACAGGCGAAGCGGCTGAGCGCGCGCCTCGCCGTGGTCGCCGATCCCGCGTGCTACGCCGACCTCAAGGCGGCCTTGTCCGGCACCGGAATCGAGGCGGCGGCCGGGCCGCAGGCGGTTGTCGAGGCCGCCGCGCGGGGCGAGGCCGACTGGGTGATGGCCGCCATCGTCGGCGCCGCCGGCCTGGAGCCGACTCTGGCTGCGGTGCGCCGCGGCGCCAGCGTCGCCTTCGCCAACAAGGAGGTGCTGGTCTGCGCCGGCGCCTTCATGATGGAGGAGGTGAGGGCGCACGGCGCCACGCTGCTGCCCGTCGACAGCGAGCACAATGCCATCTATCAGGTCTTCGACTTCGAACACCCGCAACGCGTCCGCCGTCTGGTTCTCACCGCGTCGGGCGGGCCGTTCCGCACCAAGGACCGCGCCTTCATGGCGGCGGCGACGCGCGAGCAGGCGGTCGCGCACCCGACTTGGGACATGGGCGCCAAGATCTCCGTCGACAGCGCCACCATGATGAACAAGGGCCTGGAGATCATCGAGGCGCGCTTCCTCTTCGACATGCCCGAGGACCGCATCGACGTGCTGGTCCACCCGCAGTCGGTCATTCACTCCATGGTCGAGTATGTGGACGGCTCGGTTCTGGCGCAGATGGGCACGCCGGACATGCGCACGCCCATCGCCTACACGCTGGCATGGCCCGACCGCATGGAGACCCCGGCGCAGCGACTCGACCTCGCCAAAGCGCGCGAGCTGACCTTCGAGGAGCCCGACCTGGAGCGCTTTCCGGCCCTGCGGCTGGCCCGGTCCGCCTTGCAAAGCGGGGGGGGCGCTCCTACTATCCTCAGTGCGGCCAACGAGGTGGCGGTCGAGGCGTTCCTGGATCGGCGAATCGGCTTCCTCGACATCGAGCGCGTCGTCGAGTCGACGCTGGAAGCCCTGCCGCACCAACGCTTGAGCGACCTCGAAGCGGTGATGGCGACGGACGCGGACGCGCGCCGGTACGCCGCGGAGCATCTCGGGCGCGTGCGCGCCTGAGGGCAGATCGGGGGAGCCGCCCCTCGCAGTGAAGGCATGGGGTTGATGAATTTCCTGGGCGGTTTCGGCACGTCGGTCTTCTCCTTCCTGCTGGTCCTCACCGTGCTCGTCTTCGTGCACGAGTTCGGCCATTACTTCATCGCGAGACGCAACGGCGTGCGGGTCGAGGTGTTCTCCATCGGCTTCGGGCCGGAACTGTTCGGCTGGAACGACAGCCACGGCACGCGCTGGAAATTCAGCGCGATTCCCCTGGGCGGCTACGTGAAGATGTTCGGCGACGCCGACCCGGCCAGCACGCCGGGTGCCGACCTCCAGCACATGACCGAGGAGGAGAAAGCCGTCTCCTTCCACCACAAGCGCCTGGGCCAGCGTGCCGCGGTGGTGGCCGCCGGGCCGCTGACCAATTTCCTGTTCGCCTTCGTGGCGCTCACCGTGCTGTACGCCACCGCCGGCCAGCCCTTCACGCCGCCGGACGTCGGCGGGGTGCAGCCGGGCAGCGCCGCCGAGCGCGCCGGCCTGAAACCGGGTGACGAGATCCGCGCCATCGACGGCGCCGGCATCCAGCGATTCGAGGAGATCCGGCAGGTCGTCAGCATGAATCCCGGCCAGTCGCTGGTGCTGGACGTGCTGCGCGACGGCCGTGCGATCGCGATCACCGTGAAGCCAGATGTGGTCGAGGTGACCGACCGATTCGGCAACACGCATCGCATCGGCCAGCTTGGAATCATGCGCGCGGGCACCGACCACAAGCGGCACGACCCGTTGTCGGCCGCGTGGCAGGCGGCGCGCGAGATCGGTGGTATGGTCGGCGGCACCTTCACCGCGCTGGGCCAGATGATCGAGGGCTCGCGCGGCACCGAAGAACTGGGCGGGCCGCTGCGAATCGCCCAAATGTCTGGAGAAGTGGCTCAGACCGGCGCCTACGCGCTGATCTGGTTCATGGCCTTCCTGTCCGTCAACCTGGGCATGATCAACCTGTTTCCCGTCCCGTTGCTGGACGGTGGACACCTGCTTTTCTACGGATTGGAAGCGCTGCGCGGCAAACCTCTCGGAGCGAGAGCGCAAGAATACGGTTTCCGCATCGGACTTGCTCTGGTATTAACGCTCATGGTCTTCGCCACGTGGAACGACCTTGTTCAGCTCCGCGTGGTCGACTTCTTCCGAGGACTAATCTCCTAAAACGTGCGAAGAGCCAGGGGGCGTATTTTGCGGGTGTCGTCTAAAGTTCTGGCGCTCAGCCTGATGGCTGGTTGCGCCATGACAACGGTGTCTCTCGCCTTGGCCCAGGCCAATGGGGCAAGCGGGACGCAGGTCGCCCAGGTGTTCAGCGGCGGGACCATCCGGGATATCCGGGTCGAGGGCACGCAACGCATCGAACCGAGCACCGTGCGCTCCTACCTGACGGTGCAGCCGGGCGACGCGTTCGATCCGTCGAAGATCGACGAGTCGCTGAAGGCGCTGTTCGCCACCGGCCTGTTCGCCGACGTGCAGTTGAAGCGCGAAGGCGATGCCCTGGTCGTGGCCGTTCAGGAAAACCCGATCATCAACCGGATCGCCTTCGAGGGGAACCGCCGCATCGAGACCGAGCAGCTGGAGAAAGAGATCCAGCTGCGCCCGCGAGTCGTCTACACCCGCACCCGCGTGCAGGCCGACGTGCAGCGCGTGCTCGACATCTACCGGCGCCAGGGTCGCTTCGCCGCGACGGTGGAACCGAAGATCATCAAGCTCGACCAGAACCGCGTCGATCTGGTCTTCGAGGTCAACGAGGGTGCGCGCACCGGCGTGCGCGCCATCAATTTCGTCGGCAACGAGCACTTCTCGGAAGGGGCGCTGCGCGAGAACATCCAGACGAAGGAGACCGCCTGGTGGCGGTTCCTGAGCTCGGACGACAGCTACGACCCGGATCGGGTGAACTACGACCGAGAGTTGCTGCGCCGTTTCTACCTGAAGGAAGGCTACGCCGACTTCCGCGTCGTCTCGGCGGTGGCCGAGCTGACGCCGGAAAAGGACGACTTCATCATCACCTTCACCATCGAGGAAGGTGAGCGCTACAAGTTCGGCAAGGTCGACATCAAGTCGAACCTGAAGGCGCTCGATCCCGAGCAGGTGCGTGGCGTGCTCACGACCAAGGAGGGCGCGTGGTACAACGCCCAGGAGGTCGAGGACACGATCACCAAGCTGACCAACGCGGTCGGCGACCTGCAATACGCTTTCGTCGACATCCGGCCGCAGATCACGCGAAACCGCGACAGCCAGACCATCGACATCACCTACGAGATCAACGAGGGTCCGCGGGTGTTCGTCGAGCGCATCGACATCACCGGCAACGTCCGCACGCTGGACAAGGTGGTCCGGCGCGAGATGCTGGTGGCCGAAGGCGACCCGTTCAGCGCCTCCAAGCTCAAGCGTTCCGAACAGCGCATCAAGGACCTCGACTTCTTCGAGCGCGTGCAGGTCACGTCGCAGGAGGGTTCGGCGCCCGACCGCTCGGTGGTCAACGTCGACATCCAGGAGAAGTCCACCGGTGAGATCGCGGTCGGCGCCGGCTATTCGACGACCGACGGCCCGCTGGCCGACTTCTCGATCCGCGAGCGCAACCTGCTCGGCAAGGGCCAGGACCTGCGCTTTGGCGCCACGGTGTCCAAGCGCCGGCAGGAATACGACATCGCCTTCACCGAGCCGTACTTCCTCGACCGCGACCTGTCGGCTGGCTTCGACCTGTTCCGCGTGACGCGCAACTACCAGAACGAGGCGTCGTTCAACGAGCGCAACAACGGCTTCGCGTTGCGCATGGGCTTCCCGCTGTCCGAACGTCTGCGCCAGCGTCTGTACTACCAGTTGCAGGACACGACGATCTCCAGCGTGCCGACGAGTGCGTCCATCTACATTCAGGAGCAGCGCGGCAGCCGCGTCACCTCGCTGGTTGGCCAGGAGGTCACCTACGACGCGCGCAACAGCCGCCTTGACCCGACCGAGGGCTACTACATCCGCGTGCAGACGGACGCCGCGGGTTTGGGGGGCAACAGCCGCTATTTCCGCACCAAGATCGGCGGCGGCGTTTACGTCCCGACGTTCAACAACGACTGGGTGCTCAGCACCACCGCCGAGGTCGGCTACATCGTCGGTCTCGGCAAGGAAGTGTCGCTGTCGGACCGCTTCTTCATCGGTGGCGACACGCTGCGCGGTTTCCGCACCGCCGGTATCGGCCCGCGCGATCTGCGCACCGGCGATGCGCTGGGCGGCAAGGAGTACGCCCGCGGCAGCGTGGAGATGAGCTTCCCGCTCGGCCTGCCGGAGGATTTCGGCATTAAGGGCTATGGCTTCACCGACATCGGCACGCTGGGCAAGAGCGGCATTTCCGGCGATCCGTTCGTCGCCGACAACACGTCGGTCCGCCTGTCGGTGGGCACCGGCCTGTCCTGGCGGTCGCCATTCGGGCCGATCCGTATTGACTTTGCCTTCCCGATCCTCAAGGAAGGCTTCGATCGGAAGGAAATCTTCCGCTTCAGCTTTGGAACCAGGTTCTAACAATGCATTTCCCGAACATCAGGGCGATCATCGGCGCGGCTGCGCTGACCGCCGCCGTGCTTCTCCCGGTCCAGGCCAGCGCGCAGCAGAAGCCCGCCGCCCAGCCCGCTCCGGCCGCTCCCGCCCCGGTTGCCGTGCAGCAGCCGGCCGCCAAGCCCGGTGAGCCGCTGAAGGCGCCGCTGGTCGCGGTGGTGGACGTCCAGCGCATCATGCAGGATTCCACGGCTTCCAAGGGCATCCAGAAGGCAATCGAGTCGCAGCGCGATTCGTACCAGAAGGAAATCCAAACCCTCGAGGACAAGCTCCAGACCGCCGAGAACGAACTGCGCAAGCAGCAGACCGTCCTGGCGCCGGACGCCTTCGCGGCCAAGCGCCGCGACTTCGAGAAGCAGGTCGCCGACGTGCAGCGTACGGTGCAGGCGCGCAAGCGCACGCTGGATACGGCGTTCAACGACGCCATGTCCCACGTGCAGAAGACCATGCTGGAAATCGTCCAGGATATCGCTGACGAGCGCGGCGCCAACGTGGTGATTCCGCGCAACCTGCTGGTGCTGTTCGCCAGCAACCTGGACGTTACCGAGCCCGTTCTGGAGCGGCTCAACAAGCAGCTGCCCACGGTGGCGGTGACCATCCCCAAGCAGTAGCGCACCAAGGGCCATGGTGGCTCTGGTACCGGCTTGTGATTGATATGCCGCGGGAAATGGGGCACAACGGCCCCATCTCCCGCCGATGGCGGTTGTAAGACGAGTGGACGGATCGGCGATGGAAGCGACCGCGGACAGCAACAAGGTTCCCGATATCGACGTCATGCGGATCATGCAGATGATCCCGCATCGTTACCCGATGCTGATGATCGAGCGCGTGGTCGACATCGTGCTGGGTGAGAGCGCGGTCGGCATCAAGAACGTGTCGATCAATGAGCCGTTCTTCGCCGGGCACTTCCCGTCGCGCCCGGTCATGCCGGGCGTGCTGCTCATCGAAGCGATGGCGCAGACTGCGGCCGTGCTGGTCGTGTCGACGCTGGGCGAAGAGGCGGAAGGCAAGCTGGTCTATTTCATGACCATCGATGAGGCGCGCTTCCGCAAGCCGGTGACGCCGGGCGACACCGTGCACATCCACGTCGCCAAACAGCGCCACCGTGCCAACGTGTGGAAATTCAAGGGGGAGGCCAAGGTCAACGGCGTTCTGGTCGCCGAAGCCATCTATTCCGCCATGATTCTGGACCAGAAATGAGCGTCTTGATTCATCCCAACGCGGTCATTGATCCGGCGGCAAAGCTCGGTGAAGACGTGTCCGTTGGGCCCTTCTGTGTCGTTGGTCCGCACGTCGAACTCGGCGACCGCGTGCGCCTGCACTCCCACGTCGTGGTCGAGGGGCGCACCAAAATCGGCGAGGGGACGGAGATCTTCCCCTTTGCGTCCATCGGCCACCAGCCGCAGGACCTGAAATACCATGGCGAGCCGTCCGAGCTGATCATCGGCGCGTTCAACAAGATCCGCGAAAGCGTCACCATGAACCCCGGCACCGAGGGTGGCGGCATGCTGACCCGCGTCGGGGACCATGGCCTGTTCATGATGGGCGCGCACGTCGCGCACGACTGCGTCGTCGGCGACCACGTGATCCTCGCCAACAACGCGACGCTGGCCGGCCACGTGCACGTCGGCGATTTCGCCATCCTCGGCGGCCTGTCGGCGGTGCATCAGTTCGTCCGCATCGGCGCGCACGCCATGATCGGCGGCATGTCGGGGGTGGAGAACGACGTCATTCCCTACGGCCTCGTCATGGGCGAGCGGGCGCGGCTGGCCGGCCTGAATCTGGTGGGCCTGGAGCGCCGCGGCTTCGCCAAGGAGCAGGTCCGCGCGTTGCGCTCCGCCTACAAGATGCTGTTCGCGTCGGCCGGCGACACCTTCGCCGCCCGCTTGGACGAGGTGGTCAGGGAGTACGAGGACGACGAACTGGTGAAGGAAATCCTCGACTTCATCCGCGTCAAGACGTCCCGTCCGCTTCTTCAGCCGCGCATGGAGAATGGCGCCTAAGCTCGGCATCCTCGCCGGCGGCGGGGAGATTCCGGCCCGCCTCGCCACCGCCGTGCGCGGTGCCGGGCGCGAGGTGTTCGTCGTCGCCTTTGAAGGCCAGACCGACCCGGTCACCGTCCAGGGATTCCCGCACCTGTGGAGCCGCCTCGGTGCGGCCGGCAGCATCATTGAGCGGCTGCGCGCCGAGGGCGTCGGCGACTTGGTGTTCGCCGGGCCGGTGCGCCGCCCTTCACTCTCCGAACTGATGCCGGACTGGCGCACGACGCGGTTTTTCATGCGCGTCGGCACCCGCGCGCTGGGCGACGACGGCCTGTTGCGCGCCGTCGCGCGCGAATTGGAGGACGAGGGCTTCCGCGTCGTCGGTCTGCATGATTTCCTTGGCGAGCTGCTGACCGTGCCCGGCCCCGCCGGCACCCTCTTGCCCGACGAGCAAGCACAGGCGGACATCGCCCGCGGCGTCGAGGTGGCGCTGGGCCTCGGCCGGCT
This sequence comes from Azospirillum terrae, assembly GCF_053470425.1. Classification (NCBI taxonomy): domain Bacteria; kingdom Pseudomonadati; phylum Pseudomonadota; class Alphaproteobacteria; order Rhodospirillales; family Azospirillaceae; genus Azospirillum; species Azospirillum terrae. The sequence continues at coordinate 195,002 of NZ_JBPXMR010000001.1, forward strand.
GGATGTCGGCCAGGGCTGCGTGGTGCAGCAGGGCATTGTGCTGGCGGTGGAGGCTATCGAGGGAACCGACGCCATGCTGGAGCGCGCCGCCACCTTGCGCCGGCCGGGCGGCGGCGGCGTGCTGGTGAAGGTGCGCAAGCCGCAGCAGGACGGCCGGCTCGACCTGCCGACCATCGGCACCACCACCGTCGAAAAGGCCGCCGCGGCCGGACTCGCCGGCATCGCGGTGCAGGCCGGCGGCAGCCTGACCGTGGACCGCGCCGCGGTGGGCGAACTGGCCGACCGGCTCGGCCTGTTCGTTCTGGGCATCGAGGTTTCCTCATGAGTGAAGGCCCGCTGCTGTTCCTGATCGCCGGCGAGCCGTCCGGCGACGTGCTGGGCGCGCGGCTGATGGCGGCGCTGAAGCGGCTGACCGGCGGCCGGGTGCGCTTCGCCGGCATCGGCGGCGAGCGTATGGCGGCCGAGGGGCTGGAGACCCTGGTCCCGCAGGCGGAACTGGCGCTGTTCGGCGTGTTCGAACTGCTGCCGCACCTGCCAAACCTGCTGCGCCGCATGGACCAGACCGTGGCGGAGATCGTGCGCCTGAAACCCGGCGCGGTGGTCGGCATCGATTCGCCGGGCTTCACCGTGCGCATCGCCAAGCGCGTGCGCGCCGCAGCACCCGAGATCCCGCTGATCCATTACGTGGCGCCCACCGTGTGGGCGTGGAAGCCGGGGCGGGCGAAGAAGTACGCCGCCATCTACGACCATTTGCTGGTGCTGCTGCCCTTCGAGCCGCCCTATTTCGAGCGCGAGGGGCTGCCCTGCACCTTCGTCGGCCACTCGGTGGTGGAGAGTGGGGCCGGGCAGGGCGACGCCGCCCGCTTCCGCAGCAAGCACGGCATCAGCCCGGCCAAGCGTGTGTTGGCCGTTCTGCCCGGCAGCCGCCGTGGCGAGGTGAGCCGCTTGCTGCCGATCTTCCGGGAGACGGTGGAGCGCCTGCTGCCGACGCACCCCAATCTTGTGGTGGTGGTGCCGACGCTGGCGACCGTGCGCGAGCACGTGAGCGCCGCGGTGGCCGGCTGGCCGCTGCCGACCATCGTCGTCGAGGGTGACGCCGAGAAGTACGACGCCTTCGCGGCGGCGGAGGTGGCGTTGGCGGCCTCCGGGACCGTGGCGCTGGAACTGGCGCTGGCCAGCCTGCCGGCGGTGATCGCCTACCGCCTTGGCCGCTTGACGGTCGCGCTGTACCGGCGCTTCATCAGGGTGAAGTACGTCAACCTGGTCAACCTGATGCTCGACCGCATGCTGGTGCCCGAGCTGTTGCAGGAGGATTGCCGGCCGGACACGCTGGCGACGGCGGTCGGCCGCCTGCTCGACGACTCCGCGGCGCGGCGCGAACAGGTCGAAGGCGTGGCCGAGGTCGCCGGCTGGCTCGGTGCCGGTGCGGAAGCCCCGCCCAGCGAGCGGGCCGCCCATGCCGTGCTGGACGTGGTCGCCAAGGGGAAGCGCCCCAGATAAGGGGGCGAACAATCGGAAGAGGGTTCCATGAGTCAGTACCGGCTTCTTCACACGATGGTGCGCGTGTTCGATCTGGACAAGTCGCTGGACTTCTACACGCGGCTGCTGGGCATGAATCTGCTGCGCAAGACCGACTACGAAGGCGGCCGCTTCACGTTGGCCTTCGTTGGCTACGGCGAGGAGAAGGACACCGCGGTTATCGAGCTGACCCACAACTGGGACCAGACGGAGCCGTACGTCATCGGAACCGGCTACGGCCACATGGCCATCGGTGTGCCGGACATTTACAGCACCTGCGAAAAGCTGCGCGCCGAGGGGGCGAAAATCACCCGCGAGCCCGGCCCGATGAAGCACGGCAGCACCGTCATCGCCTTCGTCGAGGACCCGGACGGCTATAAGATCGAGTTGATCGAGCGGAAGTAGGGGGCGGTTGTCCTTCGTACGGGTGATTTAGAGCTGCCGGTTAGAGTTCACACTGGCGTTGTCGGCCCTACCGTGTTTTCATCCGATATCGGATGAATTGAGGGGGGCTACGCGCCGTGCTGCGCCTCTACGACAACCTGACCTCCGGCAACGGCTACAAGTGTCGGCTGATGCTGCACAAACTGGACATCCCGTACGAACGCATCGAACTGGACATCGACCGGGCCGAGACGCGCACGCCGGCTTTCCTCGCCAAGAACCCCAACGGCCGCATTCCCGCGCTGGAATTGGAGGATGGCTCCGTGCTCGCCGAATCGAATGCCATCATCTGGTATCTGGCGGAAGGCTCGCGCTTTCTGCCGGATGACCGGCTGGGGCGGGCGCAGGTGCTGCAATGGATGTTCTTCGAGCAGTACAGCCACGAACCGAACGTTGCGACCGTACGCTACTGGATCACCCACAACGTCGAGATGACGCCGGAGCGTACGCTGGCGCTGCCGACCAAGCGGCGGCTGGGATACGACGCGCTGGGGGTGATGGAGAGGCACTTGGAGAAGCGCCCGTTCTTCGTGGGCGACGGGTTGACCATCGCTGACATCGCGCTGTACGCGTACACCCACGTGGCGCACGAAGGCAGGTTCGACCTGTCGGCCACCCCGAACGTACGGGCATGGCTCGACCGCGTGGCGGCCGATTCGCCGCACATCCCCATCACGCGCGGGTGACGGGTCAGGCCAGGGCGAGAAAACCCACCGCCGCCACGATCAGCGCGAACAATCCGTAACGCAACAGCCGCCGCGAGAGCGGCGGCGTGTTGTCGTTGGCAACGGGTTGCACAAGGCGAGCCCGCCGCGCCGGGATGATGAACGCACCCGGAGACGGGGTGGCGCCATCGGCGCCACCCTTTCCGAACTGGGCTGTTGGCCGGTTAGCCACGCTGCGCCAGCGGAATGAACTCCCGCTTGGTCTCGCCGGTGTAGAGCTGACGCGGGCGGCCGATCTTCTGCTGCGGGTCCTCGATCATCTCCTTCCACTGCGAGATCCAGCCGACGGTGCGCGCCACGGCGAACAGAACCGTGAACATGCTGGTCGGGAAGCCCATCGCCTTCAGGATGATGCCCGAGTAGAAGTCGACGTTCGGGTACAGCTTCTTTTCGACGAAGTACGGGTCCTCGAGCGCGACCTTCTCCAGCGCCATGGCGATGTCGAGCAGCGGATCGTTCTTGATGCCCAACTCGCCGAGCACCTCGTGGCAGGTCTGGCGCATGACGGCGGCGCGCGGGTCGTAGTTCTTGTAGACCCGGTGACCGAAGCCCATCAGGCGGAAGTTGTCGTTCTTGTCCTTGGCGCGGCGGACGATCTCGGGGACGCGGTCCGCCGTGCCGATCTCCTCCAGCATCTTCAGCACGGCCTCGTTCGCACCACCGTGCGCCGGACCCCACAGCGAGGCGATGCCGGCAGCGATGCAGGCGAACGGGTTGGCGCCCGACGAGCCGGCGAGGCGAACCGTCGAGGTCGACGCGTTCTGCTCGTGGTCGGCGTGCAGGATGAAGATCTTGTCCATGGCCTTGGACAGGATCGGGTTGACCTTGTACGGCTCGCACGGCGTGCCGAACATCATGTACAGGAAGTTCTCCGCGTACGTCAGGTCGTTGCGCGGGTACATGAAGGGTTGGCCGGTCGAATACTTGTAGGCCATGGCGGCCATGGTCGGGATCTTGGCGATCAGACGGTGCGACGAGATCATCCGGTGCTGCGGATCGTCGATGTCGATCGAGTCATGATAGAAGGCCGAGAGCGCGCCGGTCACGCCGCACAGCACCGCCATCGGGTGCGCGTCGCGGCGGAAGCCGCTGTAGAAGCGCGAGATCTGCTCGTGCACCATCGTGTGGCGGCGGATAGTGTCTTCGAAGGTCTGCTTCTCCGAGGCGGTCGGCAGGTGGCCGTTCAGCAGGAGGTAGCAGACCTCGGGGAAGGTGGAGTGCTCGGCCAGATCTTCGATGGCATAACCGCGGTGCAACAGCACGCCGACGTCGCCGTCAATGTAGGTGAGCTTGGATTCGCAGCTGCCGGTCGAGGTGTAGCCCGGGTCGTAGGTGAAGTACCCGGTCTCGGCATACAGCTTGCGGATGTCGATGACGCTCGGGCCGGTGGCGCCGTGCAGCACGGGCATAGTGACTTGCTTGCCCGTGCGGTTGTCGATCAAAGTGACGGTGTCCGCGGTCTGACTCATCTCGGCACGTCCTTATTATGGGTGGGGGCGTTTCCTGCCCTTTCGAATCGGCGCAGCATAGTTCCACGTGCGCCGGATATCAACGCATGGAAATTAGCCGGCGCTGTTCTCCGGCAGTTGTCCCATGCGGGCCAGAGTCTCCTCACGGCCCAGCAATTCCGCCACTTCGAAGATGGGCGGAGAGACGGTGGAGCCGCTGAGCGCGGCGCGCAACGGTTGGGCGATCTTGCCCAGCTTCTCGCCGCGCTCCTCGGCAAACCCGCGCACGCGCGATTCGAGGGCGGCGGCGGTCCATTCCGGCTCCTGCGCGAACAGCGCGGCGAGATCCTTGAGCACCCCGCGGCCCGCCGCGTCGAGCAACGCCGTGGCTTTGTCGTCGAAGGACAGCGGCCGCGCGGCGACGTAGAACCTGGCGCTCTGCGCCAGATCCACCAGCGTGCGGGCGCGCTGCTTCAGGCCGTTCATGGCGCGGGTCAGCAGGTCGCGCTGGGCGTCCGTCAGCGAAACGCCAAGGTCCGCCTCCAGGCGCGGCACGATCAGCCCGACCAGCCGGGCATCGTCGGCCTGACGCATATAGTGGGCGTTCAGGTTTTCCAGCTTGGCGAAGTCGAATCGCGACGGCGAGCGGCCGATGCCCTCAAGGGTGAACCAGCCGATGGCCTGCTCGGTCGAAATGATCTCGTCATCGCCGTGCGCCCAGCCCAGGCGCAGCAGATAGTTGCGCAGCGCCTCGGGCAGATAGCCCATGTCGCGGTAGGCGTCGACGCCCAGCGCCCCGTGCCGCTTCGACAGCTTGGCGCCGTCCGGGCCGTGGATCAGCGGGATGTGCGCGAACTCTGGCAGGTCCCAGCCCATCGCCTTGTAGATCTGGATCTGCCGGAAGGTGTTGGTCAGGTGGTCGTCGCCACGCACCACGTGGGTGACGCCCATGTCGTGGTCGTCCACCACCACCGCCAGAAGATAGGTGGGCGTTCCGTCGGCGCGCAGCAGGATCAAGTCGTCGAGCTGCTGATTCTGCACCCGCACCTCGCCCTGCACGTGGTCGTTCAGCACCGTCTCGCCGGTCTGCGGCGCCCTCAGGCGAATCACCGGAGCGACGCCGGCCGGCGCCTCGGAGGCATCGCGGTCGCGCCAGCGGCCGTCGTAGCGCACCGGCTGGCCGGCGGCCTTCTGCGCCGCGCGCATGGCGTCCAGCTCCTCGGGGCTGGCGTAGCAATGGTACGCCTTGCCGGCCGCCAGCATCTGCTTCGCCACCTCGGCGTGGCGGTCCTTGCGGCCGAACTGCGAGAGGACGTCGCCGTCCCATTCCAGCCCCAGCCAGGACAGCCCGTCGAGAATCGCATCGACCGCCGCCTGCGTGGAGCGGGCGCGGTCGGTGTCCTCGATGCGCAGTTGGAAGGTGCCGCCGTGGTGCTTGGCAAACAGCCAGTTGAACAAAGCCGTGCGCGCACCGCCGATGTGGAGGAAGCCCGTGGGGGACGGCGCGAAACGAGTGACGACGCTCATCGGTGACTCAATTCTTCTGTGTGGCGCTGGTACACTGGTGCGGTGGTTTATCACATTCGGCCGCTTCGGGGAGGGCCTTCCATGCGGTCGGAGTGTGCGGTGCGGTGACGGACGGCCTTTTCGACGACGAATCACCCGTCGACACGGCTCCGCCAGCGGTGCAAGGGCCGTTCGGGCGCGCCGCGGCGTGGCTGGCTGACCGCCTGATCGAGGAGCGGGACCGCTGGTTCCTGTGGACCCCCGTTGGGCTGGGATTCGGTGTCGCCGCCTATTTCTTGCTGCCGACCGAGCCGCCCGGCTGGATGGGGGCGGCGCTGACCGGGGTGGCGGCGGTGCTGGCGTGGGCGCTCCGCCGTTGGACCTTGGGCCTCGCGGTGGCCTTGGCGATTCTCGCCGTCGCGGTCGGATTCGCGTCGGCCCAGGGGCGCACCGCCTTCATGGCTGACCCGATGCTGCGCAAGCCCATCGGCCCAGTGCTGGTGACTGGCCGCGTCGAGATCGTCGACCGCCTGCCGGAAGGCGCCCGTCTGGTGTTGCGGGAATTGAGCATTGAACGGCTGGCGCCTAAAGCAACGCCCGGCCGGGTGCGCCTGCGGCTGCCGGGGCGCCTGCCGTTGCCCGAGGCCGGCACCGTCGTGCGTCTGCGCGCCATGCTCACCCCACCGCCGGCGCCACCGGCGCCGGGCGGATTCGATTTCCAACGCAACGCCTTTTTTGACGGCATCGGCGGCTCCGGATTCGTGCTGAGCGCTGCGGTCGCGGTCGAGGGGCCGCCGCCGACGCTGTGGCGGGCGGTGATGATCGGCGTGGAGCGCCTGCGGGAGCGCATCTTCGAGCGCTGCCGGGCTGCGCTGCCGGAGCCGGAAGCCTCGATGACCGCGGCGCTGCTGAACGGCGAGCAAACCGGCATTCCCAAGCCGGTGATGGACGACATGCGGGCCAGCGGCCTGTCGCATCTGCTGTCGGTTTCGGGTCTGCATGTGGCGCTGGTCGCCGGACTGGTGTTCGCCGTGCTGCGCGGACTGTTGGCGCTGATCGAACCGCTGGCGCTGCGCTGGCCGATCAAGAAGATCGCGGCGGTCGGCGGCATCCTCGCTGCAGCCGGCTATCTGCTGGTGGTCGGGCCGCAGGCGCCGATGCTGCGCTCGGTGCTGATGAGCGGCATGGTGATGGCCGCCGTCCTGGTTGACCGCACCACGGTCAGCCTGCGGGTCATCGTGTTCGCCGGGCTCACCGTTCTGCTGATCCAGCCCGAGGGCATGCTCGGCCCGAGCTTCCAGATGTCGTTCGGCGCCGTGCTGGCGCTAATCTCGGCGTTCGAAGTGATGGCGCCGACGTTGCGCCGTTGGCAGGAAGGCGCCGGCTGGCCATTGAAGACGCTGCTGTACTTCACCGGCGTGGCGCTGTCGTCGGTGGTCGCCACGCTGGCGACCACACCGTTCTCGCTGTTCCACTTCCAGCAGGTGGCGCTGTATGGCGTGCTGTCCAACATGCTGGCGGTGCCGGTCACCTCGTTCTGGGTGATGCCCTGGGGCCTGCTGGCCTATGTTCTGCTGCCGATGGGATGGGAGGAGCCGGCGCTGGTCGCCATGGGGTGGGGCGTCACCGTCGTCATCTGGACGGCGCACCTGACGGCCGGATTGCCGGGCGCCACACTGCTGGTCCCGGCCATGCCGCTGGCGGGTCTGGTCGCCATCGTCCTGGGTGGGTTGTGGCTGGCGCTGTGGAGCGGGCGTTGGCGGTTGTGGGGGCTGGTGCCGGTGCTGCTCGGCCTGATTTCCCCGGTGTTCACCGTGCCGCCGGACGTGCTGGTGGCCGGCGACGGCAAGCTGCTGGCAGTGCGCGCCGCAGATGGGCGCCTGAGCCTGTCGAGCGCCACCGCCGCGCGCTTCATCGCCAACGCGTGGCTGAAGCGCGACGGGGTGGACACGCCGTCGGCGCCCTGGCCGAGGGGGGGCCGCAGCACCGATGGCCGGCTGGCGTGCGACGCGCTGGGCTGTGTCTACCGCAAGGACGGCCGGACGGTGGCTCTGTCTTCCAATTCCCAAGCGCAGGCGGAAGACTGCGGATCCGCCGATGCGGTGGTCAACCTTGAGCCGGCCCGCCACTGTCGGGCACCGTTGGTCATCGACCGCTGGGCGCTGCTGCGCGGCGGTACCCACGCGCTCTATGTCACCTCCGGCGGCGTCCGGGCGGAGAGCGTGCGGGAGCGGCGCGGGCAGCGTCCGTGGACCGTACCTTAGCGTTCAGAGATTCAATACTTGCGGAACAGGCCGACCAGCTTGCCTTGCACGCGCACACGGTCGGCGCCGAAGATACGGGTTTCGTAGGCGGCGTTGGCGGGCTCCAGCGCGATGGTGTTGCCCTTGCGGCGCAGGCGCTTCAGCGTCACCTCGCCGTCGTCCACCAGGGCGACGACGATGCTGCCATTGTCCGCGGTGTCGCAGCGCTGGATCACCACCGTGTCGCCGTCGAGGATGCCGGCTTCGACCATCGAGTCGCCGGCCACCTCAAGCGCGTAGTGGTCACCGGGCGTCAGCATGGTCGCCGGGACGTCCACGTAGTTGGAGTTGTCGCGCAACGCCTCGATGGGCGTGCCCGCGGCGATGCGGCCATAAAGGGGAAGTTGCACGGTCTCGGCCGCCGCCATCACCTCGCGGCCGGGGAGCGCCGCGGAGAAATCGCCCTTGATGACGTTGGGCTGGAACTTGGCGCGCGGCGGCCGGCCGGAGCCGCGGGCGTCCAACCCCTCGGGCAGCTTCAGCACCTCCAGCGCGCGGGCGCGGTGCGGTAGGCGGCGGATGAACCCGCGCTCCTCCAGGCCGGTAATCAGGCGGTGGATTCCCGACTTGGACTTAAGGTTCAGCGCGTCCTTCATCTCGTCGAACGAGGGCGAGACGCCGCCCTGGCCCAGCCGCTCGTTGATGAAGAGCAGCAGTTCGTGCTGCTTACGAGTGAGCATGTGTGCCTCCCGGCGAGCGCCGCGCTGGATCTGGAACAAAAGCAAAACGTCCACCAAACGTTCTAGTTTGGTTCTGCGCCGCCGTCAAGGCCCGAGAGGCGACTTTTTAGAGATCCAGGCAACCGCCGCAAAGCGGCAGGATCTCCACCCAGTCGCCCGGCTCGGCCGGCGGGGAACCCGGCTCGCGGACGACCAGCGCGTCGGCGCGGGCGAGCCGCGACGTCATGGCGCTGTCCTGGCGCGAGAACGGCGTGGCGACCGCCTCGCCCTGGTCGTTATGGGCCAGCGTCGCCCGCACGAAGTCGGCGCGCGCGTCGCAGGCGGGCAGGGGCGATGCCAGCCGGGCGAAATGCCGCCTGCCATCCGGCGTCAAGCCCTGGAGCGCCGCCAGCGCCGGTTTCAGGAACAGGATGGCGCACACCGCTGCTGACACCGGGTTGCCGGGCAGGCCGAGCAACCGCACGCCGCCGGCCCGGCCGAACAGCACTGCCTTGCCGGGCCGCATGGCCACCTCGTCGAACGCCAGCGCGCCGCCGCCGAGCACGGTGCGGACGTGATCGTAGTCGCCCTTGGACGCACCGCCGGCGGTGACCAGCAGGTCGGCACCCTCCGCCCCGGCGGCCAGGGCGGCCAGCGACTCCGGGGTGTCGGCGGCGACGCCCAGGTTGCTGGCGATGCCGCCCTGCGTGGTCACCAGCGCACACAGGCCGAAGGCGTTGGAACTGACGATCTGGCCGGGGCCGAGCGGCTCGCCGGGCAAACGCACCTCGTCGCCGGTGGCGAGCACGGCGACACGCGGCCGGCGATGCACCTTCAGCCAGGGCACGTTGGCCGCGGCGGCGAGCGCCACGTCGCGGCTGGTCACCCGGCGTCCGGCGGGCAGCACGGCCTCTCCCGCGCGGAAGTCCAGGCCGGCGGAGCGGACGAACTTGCCGGGTTTGGCGGCGATGGGGACGTGGACGGTGGCGGAGTCGGCGGTGCAATCCTCCTGCATCACCACGGCGTCGGCGCCGTCGGGCAGGGGGGCGCCGGTGAAGATGCGCACCGCTTGGCCGCGGCCGATGGTGCCGGCGAATCCGTGCCCGGCGGCGGATTCACCGATGCGGGTCAGGGCGATGGGAGACTTGGCCGAGGCGCCGGCCACGTCGGCGGCGCGCAGCGCCCAGCCGTCCATCATGGCCGCGGCGAAGGGCGGCTGCGTCAGGCGCGCCGTCACCGGTTCGGCCAGCACGCGGCCCAGCGCATCGGTCAGCGTCACCACCTCGGCCGGTAGGGCCGGGCAGGATGCCAGGATGCGCGCACGGGCCTCGGCGACGGAAATCATGTGGGCGTGGTCCCCCACTCGCCGCTCTTGCCGCCGGCCTTGTGGACAAGGCGGACCTCCGTGATGGTCATGCCGCGGTCCACCGCCTTGCACATGTCGTAGACGGTCAGCGCCGCCACCGAAACGGCGGTCAGCGCCTCCATCTCCACGCCGGTCTGGCCCTTCAGCTTGCAGGTGGCGGTGATGTCCACCGCGTTGCGCGCCGGCTCTACTGTCAAATCCACCTTCACCGAGGTCAGCGCCAGGGGGTGGCACAGCGGAATGAGGTCCGGCGTGCGCTTGGCGCCCATGATGCCGGCCAATCGCGCCACGCTCAGCACGTCACCCTTCTTGACGCCGCCTTCCATGATGAGCCGCAGCGTCTCCGGCTGCATGAGCACGGAGCCTTGCGCGGTGGCCGTGCGCGTCGTCTCCGCCTTGTCGGAGACGTCCACCATCACAGCGCGGCCTTCGGAATCGAAGTGTGTGAAGCCGGACATGGGCGTATCCCCTCAGGCGCGCGCCAGAAGCGCTCGGGTGGCGGCGGTGACGTCGTCTTGTCGCATCAGCGATTCGCCGACCAGGAAGCACCTGGCGCCCACGGCGGCCATGCGCGTCAGGTCGGCTGGGCTGTACAGGCCGCTTTCGGCGACCAGCATGCGGCCCGGCGGAACGTGCGACGCCAGTTCCTCCGTTGTCGCAAGATCGATCGCTAAAGTCTTGAGATTGCGGTTGTTTACACCAATCAACGGCAGGTCGATCTTCAGCGCACGATCCAGCTCCGGCCGGTCGTGCACCTCGACCAGCACGTCCATGCCGTAATGCTTGGCGGCGTCGGCCAACTCGCCGGCCTGGGCATCCTCCAACGCCGCCATGATCAGCAGAATGCAGTCGGCGCCCAGCGCACGGGCTTCAGCCACTTGATAAACATCGAGCATGAAGTCCTTGCGCAGCAACGGCAAATCCACCGCGGCGCGCGCGGCCACCAGATACTCGTCGCGGCCCTGGAAGTACGGCTCGTCGGTCAGCACCGACAGGCAGGTGGCGCCGCCTTCCCGATAGGCGCGGGCGAGCGTCGGCGGATCGAAGTCGGCGCGGATCAGACCCTTGGACGGGCTGGCCTTCTTGATCTCGGCGATCAGTCCGTAGCCGCCGGCATCCACCGTCCGGCGCAGCGCCGCCACGAAGCCACGCGGCGGATCGGCGGTGCGAGCCTCGGCCTCGACAGCGCTCAGCGGGTGTTCTGCCTTGCAGGCAGCGACGTGGACGCGCTTGTCGTCGCAGATACGGGTCAGAACGTCGCTCATGCCGCAACCTGCTCGTTGGTGATGGACACAAGGCGTTGCAGCACGGTGCGTGCCCCTCCGGAATCAATGGCTTGGCGGGCGAGGTTCACACCGGACTTCAGGTCGTCCACCTTGCCGCCGACGATCAGCGCCGCGGCGGCGTTCAGCAGCACGATGTCACGGTAGGCGCCGGGCGCGCCGTCCAGCAGCGCCCGCATGGCCGCGGCGTTCTCGTGCGCGTCGCCGCCCTTCAGCGCCTCGGAGCTGGCGGCGGACAGGCCGGCGTCCTGCGGCGTCACCTCGAACACGGTGACGTCACCGTCCTTGAGCTGCGCCACTTTGGTGCTGCCGGTCGTGGTGATCTCGTCCAGTCCCTGGCCGTGCACCACCCAGGCCACGTCCGAGCCCAGGCGCTTCAGCACGTGCGCCAGCGGTTCCACCCACTGCGGCGAAAACACGCCGAGCAACTGGCGCTTGGCGGTCGCCGGGTTGGACAGCGGGCCCAGGAGGTTGAACACGGTGCGGGTGCCCAGCTCGACCCGCGTCGGGCCGACGTTGCGCATGGCGAGGTGGTGGCGCGGCGCCATCAGGAAGCCGATGCCGGCCTCCCACAGCGCCTTGCGGACCAGGCTCATGTCGCAGTCCAAATTGACGCCCAGCGCGGCCAGCACGTCGGCGGCGCCGGACTTCGACGACAGCGCGCGGTTGCCGTGCTTGGCGACCGGCACGCCGCAGGCCGCAACTACCAGCGCCGCGGCGGTGGAAATGTTGTAGGTGCCCGAGCCGTCGCCGCCCGTGCCGCAGGTGTCGATGGTGCCCGGCGGCGCCTCGATGGGGATGGCCTTGGAGCGCATGATGCGCGCCGCCCCGGTGATCTCCTCCACCGTCTCGCCGCGCACGCGCAACGCCATCAGGAAGCCGCCCATCTGCGAGGGCGTGGCGTTGCCGGTCATAATGGTGTCGAAGGCCAGCTCGGATTCCGCCTCGCTCAGCACGGCGCCGGTCGCCACCTTGGCGAGGATCGCCTTCATGTCGGTGATGTCGCCGTGCGGGCTCATGCGGCGGTCTCCAGCCGGCGGGTGGTGCCCAGGAAGTTCTGCAGGATCGCGTGGCCGTGCTCGCTCTCGATGCTTTCCGGGTGGAACTGCACGCCGTGGATCGGCAATTCCTTGTGCATCAGCGCCATGATCAGGCCGTCGCCGCTCTCGCCAACCACCTCCAGGCACGACGGCAGGCTCTCGCGCTCGACCACCAGCGAATGGTAGCGCGTGGCGCGGAACGGCGAGGGCAGGCCGGTCAGCACGCCGCGCCCGGTGTGCCGCATCGAATCGACCTTGCCATGCATGGGCACGGGGGCGCGCACCACCTTGCCGCCGAACGCCTGCCCGATGGCCTGATGGCCCAGGCAGACGCCCATCAGCGGGATGCGCGCCTTGGCCGCCGCGTCGATCAGCGGCAGGCAGATGCCGGCCTTGTCCGGGTCGCAGGGGCCGGGCGACAGCACGATGCCCTCGGGCCGGAGGTCCATCGCGTCCTGAACCGAAAGCGCATCGTTGCGCCACACCCGCACGTCGGCGCCCAACTCACCCAGGTAATGGACGAGGTTGTACGTGAAGCTGTCGTAATTATCGATCAGGAGCAGCATGGCATGGTCCGACGTTTGACGGGGCGGCGTTCGGCGCGGGGCGTTCCGGCCTCGTCCCCGGGAACGGGTACCCTAGCCGTCCGCCGGCCAGATTTCCAGACACGGATTTTCAGCCCCGCGCGGCTGTTGCGGCGCGGCCCGGCGGATGCCACCTTGGGCGCCATGTGAGCGACAGGAGGAGCACGCCGGATGGCGGGCAAGCGCAAGACCGTCCGCAAGGGGAGCGCCGCACGGCCCTTCCTGCTGGCGCTGGCCGCGGTGGCGGCAGTGTTCGGCGTGGCGGTGCTGGCCGCGAAGCTCACCGGCGCGCCCACCGAGCCACCCAAGCCGGTGGTGAAGGTCGCCGCGCCCGTGGTCGAATCGCCACCTTCACCTGTGGCGACCACCGAGCCGGAACCGGGCGTGCCGTTCGACGAGCCGGAACCCGCCGCGGCGCGGCCGCTCCAGACCGCCATGCTGCCGCCGCCGATTCCGCCGGCTACCGGCGGGCAACCGCCCTGGCTGAAGAACGCCATCCCGGCACCACCGACCGCGGGCCGTCCGGCCATCGCCATCGTCGTCGACGATTTGGGACTGGACCGCAAGCGCTCGGCCCGCACGGTGAAGCTGCCGGCGCCGCTGACGCTGGCGTGGCTGCCCTACGCGCAGGACCTGCGCGAACAGACGCGGGCGGCGCGCGCCGCCGGGCATGAATTGCTGCTGCACATTCCCATGGAGCCCAGCGTGCAGGCCGACCCCGGCCCCGACGCGCTGTTGGTGCGCCTCTCCCGCGACGAGATCCAGCGCCGGTTCACGCAGGCGCTTGCCAGCTTCGACGGTTACGTCGGCGTCAACAACCACATGGGCAGCCGCTTCACTGCCGACCGTGGCGCCATGGCGCCGGTACTGGCCGAGGTGCAGCGGCGCGGCCTGCTGTGGCTGGACAGCCGCACCTCGTCCTCCACGGTGCCGGCGGCGCTGGCCGGTGAGATGAAGATGCCCTTCGCCGGGCGTGACATCTTCCTCGACAACGTCGAGACGGTGTCCGCGGTGCGCGCACAGCTCGCCAAGACCGAGGCGGCGGCTCGCCACCAGGGCTTCGCCATCGCCATCGGCCATCCGCACGACTCCACGCTGGAGGCGCTGGCCTCCTGGCTGCCCGACGTGCAGAAGCGCGGTTTCGTCCTTGTCCCCGTCAGCGCCGTGGTCCGCGCCCGCTGCGCCTGCGGCTGAATTTTCAACACCTCAGGAGGTCTTTATGAGCGAGAAGTACAAGGTTGACGGTATGACCTGCGGCGGCTGCGCCCGCTCGGTGACCAACGCCATCACCAAGCTGTCCCCCGGCGCCAAGGTCGAGGTCGATCTGCCCACCGGCACCGTCACCGTGGATGGCGCCGACGCCGATGCGGTCAAGAACGCCGTGGAGGGCGCGGGGTTCGACTTTGGCGGGAAGGCGGCCTGATCCCCTCTCCCGTCGCGGGAGAGGGTTTGCACCCCGCCTTCCACACCAGCAGCCCGGCCGACCAGCCCAGCGACACCGCCAACCCGGCCGCCAGCGCCCACCAGCGCCCGGCCGGGACGGCCAGCAGGTGCACGGTCAGCACCGACAGCAAAAAGCCGGGGTTGGCGATCACCGCGCCGCGCATGGTCGCCGACGCCGCGGCTCCGCCCAGGCGCTGGTGAACCACGGCGGTGAGGCTCGACAGGGCGATGGGGAAGATGGCACCGATGCCCGTGGCGGCCGGGCCGATCAGCGAACTGGCGGTGGTGACGCCCACCACCAGCAATCCCACCAGCACCGCGCGCAGCGGCACGTCGTACCAGCGCGACACCGGCCGCCGGGTTACCGGTTCGGGCGCGCTGCGGCGCAGAAGCCGATAGGCCAGGACATACGCCGCGACATTGGCGGCCAGCGCCGCCGCCACAGTCCACGGCACGAATCGCAGCAGCACCGCGCCGCCGATCCACAAGGCGATGGCGCCGCCCAGGCTGGCCGGCAGGCGGGCGCGCGGCGAGGCCAGCACCAGCGCCACCAGATACGCGATCATGGTGACGTTGGTCGCCACGCTGGACAGCGCGGCCTGGGCGATGAACGCGTCGTCGTGGTCGATGGCCAGCAGTACGTAGGCCGGGCCGGTCGAGACGGGCAGGGTGGCGATCAGGCCGCCGAAGAACGGCCCCACCCGCTCCGCCGCCAGCGACGCCAGCACCACGACACCCGACGCCGCGACCACGCGGACCAGAAGCGGCAGCCAGTCCGCTTCGGTCATCGTCTATCCAGCCGGGCCGGCGTCAGCGGCCATTGGCGGCGTGCACGGCCTCTTCGGCGGCGCGGATCAGGGCCATGGCCTTGTTCATGGTCTCCTGGTACTCGGACTCCGGGTCGCTGTCGGCGACGATGCCGGCGCCGGCCTGGACGTAGAGCATGCCGTCCTTGATCACCGAGGTGCGCAGCGCGATGCAGGTGTCCATCGCCCCGTTGGCGCCGAAATAGCCGATGCAGCCGGCGTAGACGCCGCGCCGGGCTTTCTCCAGCTCGTCGATGACCTCCATGGCGCGGACCTTCGGCGCCCCCGACACCGTGCCGGCCGGAAAGCCGGCGGCCAGCGCGTCGAGCGCCGAATGGCTGGGGTCCAGTTCGCCCTCGACGCTGGAGACGATGTGCATGACGTGGCTGTAGTACTCCACCGCCATTTTCTGCGTCACCTTGACGGTGCCGATCTTGGCGATGCGGCCCACGTCGTTGCGGCCGAGGTCGAGCAGCATGAGGTGCTCGGCCAGTTCCTTGGGATCGGCCAGCAGATCGGCGGCCAGCGCCTCGTCCTCCTCCGGCGTGGCGCCGCGCTTGCGGGTGCCGGCCAGCGGACGGATGGTGATCTTGCCGTCGCGCAGGCGGACCAGGATCTCCGGGCTCGACCCGACGATGGCCAGCTCGCCGAAATCCAGGTGGAACAGGAACGGCGAGGGGTTCAGCCGGCGCAGCGTGCGGTACAGCGCCAGCGGCGACAGCTTGAACGGCACCCGCAGGCGTTGCGAGGGCACGACCTGGAAGATGTCGCCGGCGCGGATGTACTCCTTCGCCGCCTCCACGATGCCGTGATATTCCTCGCGCGTCGTGTTGCTGGTCGGCGTGAGCGGCAGCCCGCCCTCGACGCGCGGCTCGCGGCGGAACGGCAGCGGCCGGCCGAGATCGGCCACCGCGTCGGCCAGACGCTCCGACGCGCGGGCGTAGGCGGCCTGCGCGTCGACTCCCGTCTGCGGCCACACCGGGGTCACCAGCGTCACCGAATCCGCATGGCTGTCGAAGATGGCGACGATGCTCGGCCGCGTCATGATGGCGTCGGGGATGTCCAGCTCGTCCGGATTGTTGTCCGGCAGCCGCTCCATCAGCCGCACCATGTCGTAGCCCAGATAGCCGAACAGGCCCGCCGCCATGGGCGGCAACTCGTCCGGCAGCTCGATCCGGCTCTCGTCGATCAGCGCGCGCAGCGTGTCCAGCGGCTTGCCGGGGTGCGGCTCGTAGGCGGCGCCGTCGTAGAGCGCGCGGCGGTTGATCTCCGCCGCCCCGCGCCGGCAGCGCCACACCAGATCCGGCTTGAAGCCGATCACCGAATAGCGGTCGCGGCGTGAGCCGTGCCCGCGCTCGGCCGACTCCAGCAGGAAGCCGAAGGGCCGCCCGTCCGCCAGCTTGAGGTAGGCGGAGACCGGCGTCTCCAGATCGCTGACCAGCG
Source organism: Azospirillum terrae (assembly GCF_053470425.1). NCBI lineage: Bacteria > Pseudomonadati > Pseudomonadota > Alphaproteobacteria > Rhodospirillales > Azospirillaceae > Azospirillum > Azospirillum terrae. The sequence continues at coordinate 211,570 of NZ_JBPXMR010000001.1, forward strand.
TGGTCCACACCACCTGCGGCCGCCCGGCAACGTAGGCGAGATCGAAGGCGGTGAAATCGGGCAGGACCTTCACGGGATGAACTCCGGTGCGCTGGTTGGTGGGCTGGTTACGGGGTGGCGTACATCTGGGCGATGCGGTCCTGGTGGACCGTGACCGGGAACTCCTTCTGGAGCGCCTGGGCGAACTCGTTCATCAGGTCGCCTTCCATCCCGCGTGCCACGGTCGCCTCGATCTGGGCGAGGTTGGCGTCCTTGGCGGCCGGATCGGCGGCGATGATCTCGCGCAGGCGGGCGACCAACTGGGCGTCGCCCGAGGCGCCGGACACCACATCGTCCGGCTTGGCATCGAACAGGCGGGCGACCATCTCCGGCGTCAGGCCGGTGGCGTTCTGGGCGCTGCGGGTGAACGGCTCGGTCATGGAGAAGCTGGCCCCGGATGCCTGAGCGATCGCCTGGGCGCTCGCCTCCTTGCCGGTCTTCAGCTGCTCGCCGATCTGCTTGGCCTTCTCGGCGGCCTTCCGGGCGCGCTCCTCGTCCTGCCAGCCGGCGATCACCGCGTCGCGCACCTCGGCCAGCGGCTTCACCGCGGCCGGCGTGATGGAATCGACACGCACGGCGTAATACGCGCCGGACTTGCCCTCGGTGAGGTTGCTGTTGGCGCCCTGACGCAGGCCGAAGGCGGTCTGGACCATTTGCGGCAGGTCGGCACCACCCGGCACCGGCTTGCCCTGCGGGTCCTTGCCAGTGCTGTCCACGGCGGCGATCTTGGCGAGGTTCAGGCCCTGGGCGTGCGCCAGCTCTTCCAGCGTGGCGCCGCCGGCCAAGCGGTCGTCCAGGCGGTTCGACACCTGATAGAGCTGCTCGGCGGCGCGCTCCGTCTTCAGTTCGGCGCGCAATTGGTCCTTCACCTCATCGAAGGTCCGCTCCGCGGGCGGCTGCACAGCGGTGACGGACAGCACGTGCCAGCCCAGGGGGCTCTTCACCGGCGCGCTCACCTCACCCTGCTTCAGTGCGAAGGCGGCCTCGCCGATCTCCGGCAGCTCGTCCTTGCGAATGTTGTCCAGGGAGACGGCTTCGACGCCGTTCGCCTTGGCGGCGTCGGTCAGCGAACCGGCCCGCGCGGCGTCGGCGACCGCCTTGGCCTTGGCTTCGTCGTCCAGCACGGCCATGAGGATGGTCCGGCGCTCGGGCGTGATGAAGTCGCCGGCGCGCTCGGCATAGACGGTGCGCAGCTGGTCGTCGGTGATCGTGATGTCCTTGGCGACCGCGTCGACGGTCAGCTCGACCGTGGTGATGCCGCGGTATTCCGGTGCGGTGAAGCGGACCTGATGGTCCTCATAATAGCGCAGCTGCGCCGCCTCGTCCGGAGTGGGGACGTCGGTGATGCTGGCATTGGGGATGGTGATCACCTCGGCCACGCGCTTTTCGTCGCGGTAGCGGAACAGATCCTCGACCAGCGGCTTCGGCACCTTCGTGCCGGCCCCGACCGCCGAGGCGATCACGCCGCGCGCGATCTCGCGGCGCATCAGAGCGGCGTAGCCCTGCTCGGTCAGGCTGTTCTGGCGTAGCACGGCGGCGAACTGGGCGCGGTCGAACTGGCCGTTGGGGGCGCGGAACTGCGGCTCCTCCGCGATGCGCTGGCGGATGGTGTCGTCGCCGACCGCTATGCCGGCGCGCTTGGCGGCCAGATCGTACAGCGTGCGCTGCACCAGCGTCGCTATCGACTGGTCGACGAGGCCGAACTGGCGGGCCTGCTCGACGGTCAGCTCGCCGCCGAACATCGGGCGCAGGCGGTCCATCTGTCGGCGGAATTCTGCGTCCAGCTCGGCACGGGTGATCTCCACCGGGCCGACATCGGCCACCACGTTGCTGGGGGCGGCGGAGCGGCGCACGACGTCGCCGATGCCCCACACGCCGAAGCTGGCGATGAGAAGGACGAACAGGATCTTGACGACCCACGAGCCGGCGGTGTTGCGAATGGACTGAAGCATGATGCCCGGTAAAGCGCGGAAAATCGGCCGGATCGGCCGGGACGCGCATCATAGGAAGCGCGGGGAGGCGCGGCAACCGGTGATTTCCCTTCCGTGCTGCCCGGGTTGGACCGGCTGAGACGGGCGGGTTGAAAGGGACGGGGGCGCTTGCTAGACACAGCGGCACGCGAAAAACCCGAACGGGAGGAATGAGTCCGCCATGACCGCACGCCGCAAGCTGATCGCCGGAAACTGGAAGATGAACGGGCTGAAGGCCGACGGGCTGCAACTCGCCTCCGACCTCGCCGGGCGCCTGAACGGCGCCGGGGCGGTGCCGTTCGACATGCTCGTCTGCCCGCCGTTCCCGCTGTTGTTCCCGGTCGGCGAGGCCATCAAGGGTTCGCCGCTGGCGCTGGGCGGTCAGGACTGCTCGCCCAAGCAGAAGGGTGCGCACACCGGCGACACCAGCCCGGTCATGCTGAAGGACGCCGGCTGCGCCTACGTCATCGTGGGCCACTCCGAGCGCCGCCAGGACCACGCCGAGACCGACGAGACGGTGGCCGCCAAGGCCGCCGCCGCGCACGCCGAGGGCTTGGTCGCCATCGTTTGCGTCGGCGAGACTTGGGGTGAGCGCGAGGCCGGCACGGCGCAGGCCGTCGTCGGCCGGCAGATCGCCGGCTCGCTGCCCGCGGGCGCGACGGCGGCGAACACCGTCGTCGCCTACGAGCCGGTGTGGGCCATCGGCACCGGCAAGGTCGCCACCCCGCAGGACGTGGCGGACATGCACGCCTTCATCCGCAAGGAGCTTCAGGCGCGTCTGCCGGACGCTGACAAGGTGCGCATCCTCTATGGCGGCTCGGTGAAGCCGGACAACGCCGGGGAGTTGATGGCGACCGACAACGTCGACGGCGCGCTGGTCGGCGGGGCATCGCTGAAGGCGGACGATTTCTGGGCCATCGGCACCAGTTGCCGCTAGCATCCCCGGAGGATGCGCGTTAAAACGACGGGGCTGCGCGCCGCGGGGCCGATCATAAGGACCCGCGGCGCGCTCTCGGTTTGCGCGCTTGGTTTTCGACACCGATTTGGGCACAGGGATTAGACGTTCATGCATGCGGTGATTCTGGTTGTTCACCTTATGGTCGCGATCGCGATGGTCGGCGTGATCCTCATCCAGCGCTCGGAGGGCGGCGGTCTGGGGATCGGCGGCGGAACGATGGGCGGCATGACGACCGCCCGCGGCGCCGCCAACCTTCTGACGCGCACCACCGGCATCCTGGCCGGCATCTTCATGACCACCAGCGTCATCCTGGCGATCATGGCCGGCGGCCCGTCGAAGCCGGCGTCGATCATCGACACCATGCCGGCCCAGCAGGCCCCGGCGGCGCCCGCCGCCCCGGCCCAGCCGGCTCCGCCGGTCGCCCGGTAAGCGGGGGCGGCAACAGCGACGGTACAAGAGAGGCGGCCCCCCCGAAGCCGCCTCTTTCCTTTGGAGGGCTTGTTTAAAGGCCCTCCAGACTCGGGGAACGGTTCAGGCTTGGGGTCTTCGGACAATCATGACTCGGTACATCTTCATCACCGGTGGCGTCGTTTCCTCGCTGGGCAAGGGCCTGGCCTCCGCGGCGCTGGGCGCCTGCCTGCAAGCGCGCGGCTACAAGGTCCGCCTGCGCAAGCTCGACCCCTATCTCAACGTCGATCCGGGCACCATGAGCCCGTACCAGCATGGTGAGGTCTATGTCACCGACGACGGTGCCGAAACCGACCTCGACCTCGGCCACTACGAGCGCTTCACCGGCGTGGCGGCGCGCAAGAGCGACAACATCACCACCGGCCGCATCTACTCCAACGTCATCGCCAAGGAGCGCCGCGGCGACTATCTGGGCGCCACCGTGCAGGTGATCCCGCACGTCACCGACCAGATCAAGGAGTTCATCCGCTCCGACGTGACGGATGAGGACTTCATCCTGTGCGAGATCGGCGGCACGGTCGGCGACATCGAATCGCTGCCGTTCCTGGAAGCCATCCGCCAGTTCGGCAACGAGGTGGGGCCGGAGCGCGCGCTGTTCGTGCACCTGACGCTGCTGCCCTATATCCCCACCGCCGGCGAGCTGAAGACTAAGCCGACCCAGCACTCGGTGAAGGAGCTGCTGGGCGTCGGCATCCAGGCCAACATCCTGCTGTGCCGTGCCGACCGCCCGATTCCCGAGAACGAGCGCAAGAAGATCGCGCTGTTCTGCAACATCCGCCCCGAGCGCGTCATCGCCGCTCTGGACGTGGACAACATCTATCAGGTGCCGGTCAGCTATCACGAGGAAGGCTTCGACGATCAGGTCCTGGCCTATTTCGGCCTGCCGGCGAAGGCCAACCCCGACCTGTCGCGCTGGACCACCATCGCCGAGCGCGTGCGCAAGCCGCAGGGCGAGGTGACCATCGCCGTCGTCGGCAAGTACATCAGCCTGCTGGACAGCTACAAGTCGCTGGCCGAGGCGCTGACGCACGGCGGCATCGCCAACAACGTCAAGGTCAAGCTGGACTGGATCGATTCGGAGATCTTCGAGACCGGCGGCGCCGTTCAGCGGCTGGAGCACGTGCATGGCATCCTGGTGCCCGGCGGCTTCGGCTCGCGCGGCACCGAGGGCAAGATCGAGGCGGCCAAGTTCGCCCGCGAGCGCAAGGTGCCGTACTTCGGCATCTGCTTCGGCATGCAGATGGCGGTCATCGAGGCGGCGCGCAACCTCGCCGGCATTGTCGACGCCGGCTCCACCGAGTTGGGCAAGCCCGGCAACCCGGTGGTCGGCCTGATGACCGAATGGATGCGCGGCAACCAGCTTGAGAAGCGTGTGGAGGCCGGCGACCTGGGCGGCACCATGCGCCTGGGCGCCTACGCGGCGAAGCTGCTGGAGGGTTCCAAGGTGGCGGAGATCTACGGCACCACCGAGATTTCCGAGCGCCACCGCCACCGCTACGAGGTCAACGTCTACTACAAGGAGCGGCTGGAGAAGGTTGGCATGCTGTTCTCCGGCCTGTCGCCGGACGGCGAACTGCCGGAGATCGTCGAGATCCCCGAGCACCCCTGGTTCATCGGCGTGCAGTTCCATCCGGAACTGAAGTCGAAGCCCTTCGACCCGCACCCGCTGTTCACCTCGTTCATCCAGGCGGCCATCGCGCAGAGCCGGTTGGTCTGATCCATCGTTGAGGCGGGGGAGGCGTTGCCTCTCCCGCACCGCGACCCAGCTTTCCCTCCCAGGAGGTCCGAACCACGGACCCGCATCATGGGAGGGAAGGGATCATGTCCGAGGTGACCATCGACGCCGCCGATGGCGGCCAATTCTCCGCCTATCTCGCCAAGCCGACCCAGACGTTGCCGGGGACGCTGGCGCCGGGCATCGTCGTCATCCAGGAAATCTTCGGCGTCAACCACGTCATGCGCGAGCTGTGCGACGGCTTCGCCGCGCAAGGCTATCTGGCCGTCTGCCCGGACCTGTTCTGGCGCCAGGAGCCGGGAATCCAGCTCTCCGACAAGAGCCAGGAGGAGTGGAACCGCGCCTTCGCCCTGATGAACGGCATGAATCAGGACAAGGCGGTGGACGACCTGAAGACGACGCTGGCGTGGCTGCGCCGGCAACCGGAATGCTCGGGCAAGGCGGGGACGGTCGGCTACTGCCTGGGCGGGCGGCTGGCGTTCATGATGGCGACGCGCTCGGCGGCCGACGCCAACGTCAGCTACTACGGCGTCGGGCTGGACGCGTTGCTGGGCGAGTTGGACCGCATCACCAAGCCGCTGCTGATGCACGTGGCTGAGCAGGACAAGTTCGTACCGCCCGCGGCGCGCGACAAGGTCGTCACAACGGTGACGAAGAACCCGCGCGTCACGCTGCACGTCTACCCCGGCGTCAACCACGCCTTCGCCCGCGTCGGCGGTGAGCACTATGACAAGGACGCGGCCGACCTCGCCAACCAGCGCACGGCAGCCTTCTTCAAGCAGCATCTTGGTTGACCCGGAACCCGATTCTCTGGGATGTGAGGGCGGGAGGGCAGAGGCGCCCTCCCGCCCGCCTTCAGGAGTTCACCATGACCACGCCGCGCGCCGTCCAGATCGGCAGTCTCACCGTCGCCAACGACCGTCCGTTCGTGCTGATCGCCGGCCCCTGCCAGATGGAGAGCCGCGACCACGCGCTGGAAACCGCGGCGGCGCTGACGGAGATGTGCGGCGCGCTTGGCCTCGGCCTGATCTACAAGTCGTCCTTCGACAAGGCCAACCGCACCTCGATCAAGACGGCGCGCGGGCTGGGCATCGGCAAGGCGCTGGCGATCTTCGCCGAGGTGCGCGAGCGCTTCGGCTGCCCGGTCATCACCGACGTGCACGAGGCGCACCAGTGCGCCCCGGTGGCCGAGGCGGTGGACGTTCTCCAGATCCCCGCGTTCCTGTGCCGGCAGACCGACCTGCTGGTCGCCGCCGCGCAGACCGGCCGTGCGGTGAACGTCAAGAAGGGCCAGTTCCTCGCTCCGTGGGACATGAAGAACGTCGCCAACAAGCTGACCGAGTCCGGCAACGACAAGGTGCTGCTGTGCGAGCGCGGCACCAGCTTCGGCTACAACACGCTGGTCAGCGACATGCGCGGCCTGCCGATCATGGCGGAGACCGGCTTCCCGGTGGTCTTCGACGCCACCCATTCGGTGCAGCAGCCGGGGGGGCAGGGCACAACGTCCGGCGGCCAGCGCGAGTTCGTGCCGGTGCTGGCGCGCGCCGCCATCGCCGTGGGTGTGGCCGCGGTATTCATGGAGACGCACGAGTCCCCGGACACGGCGCCTAGCGACGGGCCGAACATGATCCCGCTCAACGAGATGCCGACGCTCCTGGCGCGGCTTCAGGCGTTCGACCGGCTGGCGAAGCAGGTCTGACCCACCCGAAAGAGGTGCCATCGCGGCCTTGCCAGTCCTTGCATCAGGGGCTATCAAGCCCGCGCGCGCCTGAAGACGCGCCGACGAAGCGGAGGACCAGCCACAATGAGCGCCATCACCGACATTCACGCCCGCGAAATTCTGGACAGCCGCGGCAACCCGACCGTCGAGGTCGACGTGACGCTGGACTCCGGCGCCTTCGGCCGCGCCGCCGTGCCCTCGGGCGCCTCGACCGGTGCCCATGAGGCCGTCGAGCTGCGCGACGGCGACAAGAGCCGCTTCGGCGGCAAGGGCGTGCTCAAGGCCGTCGAGTCGGTCAACGGTGAGATCTTCGACGCGCTCGCCGGCCTCGAATCCACCGAGCAGCGCGCCATCGACCTCGCCATGATCGAGCTGGACGGCACCCCCAACAAGGAGCGTCTCGGCGCCAACGCCATCCTCGGCGTGTCGCTGGCCGTCGCCCGCGCCTCGGCCGAAGAGGCGGCGCTGCCGCTGTACCGCTACGTCGGCGGTGCCTTCGCGTCGCTGCTCCCCGTTCCGATGATGAACATCATCAACGGCGGCGCGCACGCCGACAACCCCATCGACATCCAGGAATTCATGATCATGCCGGTCGGCGCCGCCACCGGCACCGACGCCATCCGCATGGGCTCGGAGATCTTCCAGTCGCTGAAGAAGAAGCTCAAGGACGCCGGCCACAACACCAACGTCGGCGACGAGGGCGGCTTCGCCCCGAACCTCGCCTCCACCGACGAGGCGCTGGGCTTCGTGATGAAGGCCATCGAGGCCGCCGGCTACAAGCCGGGCGACGACGTCATGCTGGCGCTCGACTCCGCCTCGACCGAGTTCTTCAAGAACGGCAAGTACGAGCTGGCCGGCGAGGGCAAGTCGCTGACGCCGGACCAGATGGTCCGCTACTACGAGGATCTGATCGGCCGCTACCCGATCATCTCCATCGAGGACGGCATGTCCGAGGACGACTGGGACGGCTGGAAGGCGCTGACCGACGCCATCGGCTCGAAGGTGCAGCTGGTCGGCGACGATCTGTTCGTCACCAACCCGAAGCGTCTGGCCGACGGCATCAAGCGCGGCGTGGCGAACTCGATCCTGGTGAAGGTCAACCAGATCGGCACGCTGTCGGAGACGCTGGAAGCGGTGGATATGGCGCACAAGGCCGGCTACACGGCGGTCCTCTCGCACCGTTCGGGCGAGACCGAGGATTCGACGATCGCCGATCTGGCGGTGGCGACCAACTGCGGCCAGATCAAGACCGGCTCGCTGAGCCGCTCCGACCGTCTCGCCAAGTACAACCAGCTGATCCGCATCGAGGAGCAGCTCGGCGTCGCCTCGCGCTTCGCCGGGCGGAGCATCCTGCGGGGCTGATCCAAAGTCCGTTGGTAACGAAGACGAGAGGGGTCGCGAGACCCCTCTTTTCGTTGGTGGGTGGGTGATGTTGGGCCAGCGGCCCAACGTCGAAAGCTACCCCAGCAGCGCCTTCACGCAATCGCCTACCAGCCGCTGCCGTTCGTCATCGCCGCTGCGAAGGATGACCAGCACCTGCCCGAACAGGAAGGCGTACATCAGGAAGGCGCGCGCCTGCGCCGCCTGCTCGTCCAGACCGAGTTCGCGGAACAGCGCAGCGACCAGCTCCAGGCGGGTGGCGTCCACGTCGGCCACCGCTTCGGCGGCCTGCGGATCACGCCGCGCCCAGTCGCGGATCGCCAGTTCGATGGCGACACCCTTGGGGTTGACGTTCTCGATGTAGAGGCGGACGAGGCCCTCGATTCGCTCCTGCGCGCTCTTGCCGGCGTCGCGGGCGTGGCGGCGGATGGCGCCGATTCGGCCGGAGCGCCACGTCTCCAGCATCTCCGCCAGCAGCTCGGGCCGGTCCTTGAAGTGCCAGTAGAAGCCGCCCTTGGTGACGCTCAGCCGGCGGGCCAGCGGCTCCACCTTGACGCCGTCCACGCCGCACTCGGCGAGCACGCCCAGCGCTTCTTCCACCCAATCGGCCTTGCTGACGCGTGCCTCCATCGCCCCCGTAATCCCTTCTGCATACGCGTGCGTATTGACAGCACGCCGCGGGTGCCATACGCTACCGTATACCTGAGACGCCGCAAAGGCGCGATATGGGGAGGGGACGCCGTGCCGCGATTCGTGGCCAAGGATCCGGATTTCGAGCGCCGGGTGCGCGACAGTTTTGCGCGCCAGACGCTGATGACCACTATCGGGGCCGAAATGGCCGAGGTCGGTCCGGGCACTTGCACGCTCGCGATGGCGTACCGGCGGGACCTGTGCCAGCAGCACGGGTTCCATCATGCCGGTGTAACGACGGCGCTGGCGGACTCGGCGGCGGGCTATGCGGCGTACAGCCTCATGCCGCCGGGTTCGTCGGTGCTCACCGTCGAATACAAGATCAACCTGATGGCCCCGGCAGAGGGCGAGCGCTTCATCGCCCGCGGCGTGGTGGAAAAGGCCGGGCGCACGCTGACCGTCGTGCGCTCCGATGTCTTCGCGCTCAAGGACGGCGAGGAGAAGGCCATCGCTTTCATGCTCGCCACCATGATGTGCCTCGCCGAGACGCTGGACGTACCGGCCAAGGCCTGCCCCCCGGTTACAGCCGGCTCGGCAGCAGTCCATCCCCCACGAGGTCGCGGAACGCCCCCACCGTGACCAGTGCCTTGGCCGCGGCGATGTCCGGCGCCATGGCGCGATCCTGATCCCACATCGGCACGTGGGCGCGCAGGCGGGCCTTGGCTACTTCCAGCAATGGTGCGCTCCGCAGGGGCGACCGCAAATCCACCCCCTGAGACGCCGCCAGCAGTTCGATAGCGACGATGCCGGCGAGGTTGTCGGCCATCTCCAACAGCCGGCGGGCGGCGTGGGTCGCCATGCTGACGTGGTCCTCCTGATTGGCGGAGGTCGGCAGGCTGTCGACGCTGGCGGGGTGGCTCATCTGCTTGTTTTCGCTGGCCAGCGCGGCGGCGGTGACCTGGGCGATCATGAAGCCGCTGTTCAGCCCGCCGTCGCGCACCAGGAAGGGCGGCAGCCCGGACAGGTTGGTGTCCATCAGCAGCGCAATGCGCCGCTCCGACAGCGCACCCGTTTCAGCAATGGCGAGCGCCAGCACGTCGGCGGCCAGCGCAACCGGCTCGGCGTGGAAGTTGCCGCCGGACAGGATTTCGCCGGTATCCGCGAAGACCAGCGGGTTGTCGGACACCGCGTTGGCCTCGCGCTCCAGCACGCCGGCTGCAAAGCGCAGATGGTCGAGCACCGCCCCCATCACCTGCGGCTGGCAGCGCAGGCTGTAGGGGTCCTGAACCGTGCCGTGATCGCCGCGGTGGCTGTCGCGGATCTCCGATCCGGCGAGCAGCCGGCGGTACACCGCGGCGACGTCCACTTGTCCCGGCTGGCCGCGCAGCGCGTGGATGCGCGCGTCGAACGGGCCGTCGCTGCCCATGGCGGCATCGACGCTCAGCGCTCCGGCCACCAGCGCCGCCGCGAACGCATCCTCCAGCGCGAACAGCCCGAGCAGCCCAAGCGCCGTCGACACCTGCGTGCCGTTGAGCAGCGCCAGCCCTTCCTTCGCCTCCAGTTCCAGCGGCACCAGCCCGGCGCGCCCCAACGCTTCGGCGGCGGGCCGGCGCTCCCCATCCACCAGCGCCTCGCCTTCGCCGATCAGCACGCCCGTCAGGTGCGCCAGCGGCGCCAGATCGCCCGACGCCCCCACCGAGCCCTTGGCCGGCACCACCGGCAGCACGTCGGCGTTCAACAGCGCCAGCAGCGCGTCCAGCACCACGCTCCGCACGCCGGAATGGCCGCGCGCCAGCGCGTTGGCCTTCAGCGCCAGGATCAGCCGCACCGCCGCCGCCGGCAACTCCGGCCCGGTGCCGGCGCTGTGCGACAGCACGAGGCGGCGTTGCAGGTCGCGCACCTGATCCGGCGCGATGCGCCGCTTGGCGAGCAGGCCGAAGCCGGTGTTCACCCCGTACACCGGCCGCTCGCCGGCCGCCGCCTCGGCCACCGTGCGCGCCGCCGCCTCGACACCCTCCCGGCAGGCGGGGGCGAGCGAGACCCTGACCGGACCGAGGGCGATGCGGCGCAACTCGGCCAGCGTCAGGTTTCCGGGCGAAAGGACGAACGTCGCGGTCATGCGGGCCTCCGGGTCGCGTCCCTTCTCACATGAGGAGCCCGTGGCCGCCGCGCAAATGCGGGGAACGCCGATGGTCTGTGACAGGCAACGGCAAGCTATGGCGACAAACCTGTGATCAGGCTCAAATTTAAGAAGTCGTTTACCATAAAAAGCGCCTCATCCTCCTGCCTGCGTTCGGTGGGCTTCCGCGAGCCACAGTGATAACTGGAGGAATTTGCATGCCATCCCAGACCAGCCGCTCGTCCAAGGTTGGCAGCGACCGTCCCGATTTCGGCAGCCCATATTACGTCCGAATCCTGGTTGCGACCTTTGTCTTCAGCGCCGCGATGAACGTCTTGCAGTTGAGCATGCCGCTCTACTCCTTGCAGGTCTTCAGCCGCGCCATTCCTTCCGAGAACCTCGACACGGTGATGATGCTGACGGCGTTGGTCGTCATCGCGCTGTCGATGATCGCGCTTCTGGAGACGGTCCGCACCCGCCTGCTGACGCGTTGCGCCAACGCGCTGGAGGTGGCATGGCGCCGCCGGCTCAGCACCGACGTGCTCGACGCCGCCGCCAAGGGCCGCCCCGAGCCGGGTCCGCTGAACGACCTTATGGAAGTGAAGGGCGCCATCACCCGGCCGACCTTCGGCGCGCTGATGGACATGCCCTGGACGCCGCTGTACGTGGTCGGCATCTACCTCATCCACCCGCTGCTGGCGGCGATGATGCTGGTGTGCATGGTCATCCTGATCGCGCTGGGCTGGGTCGGCCACATCGCTTCCAAGGGCCTGATGGATCAGGCGAAGCTGCCCGCCAGCCGCTCCGGCCGCCTGTTCGACGCGGTGCAGGTGCAGGCCTCGGCCGTGCGCGGCCTGCGCATGGGGCCGTCCGTGCTGGACGTGGTCGCCACCGAGCAGCTCACCAACTCCGCCCTGGCCGCCAAGTGCGCCGAGCGTCAGGCCTCCATCCAGGCGATCACCAAGTGGGTCCGCATGCTGTTGCAGGTCGCCTGCACCGGCGTCGGCGCCTGGCTGGTGATGGAGCATCATCTGTCCTTCGGCGGCATGATCGCCACCTCGATGCTGGTCGGCCGCGGCATGGCCCCCATCGAGCAGTCGGTGGGCGCCTGGGGGCAGGTGGTGAAGTCCATCGAATCCTGGAAGCGCCTGTCGCCGCTCATGAAGCGCCTGTCGAACGAGCCGGGCCGGTCCGCCGTCGCCGTACAGCCCGAGCGCCTGACCGCCGAGAACGTCCTGTTCATCTCGCCCGTCGATCAGAAGCCCATCCTGCGCAACATCGTGACGACCGCCGAGGCGGGTGAGACGATGTGCATCCTCGGCCCCAACCGGTCGGGCAAGTCGGTGCTGGCGCGGCTGATGGCCGGCGTGCTGGCGCCCTCCTCGGGCTCGCTGCGGCTGGGCGGCCTGTCGCTCGCCACGCTGACCCCGGAAGACCCGGCGACGGGCATCGGCTTCCTGCCGCAGACGTCGGAACTGCTGCCGGGCACCATCGGCCAGAACATCGCCCGCTTCACCGACGCCGAGCAGGCCGACGTGGTCGCCGCCGCCAAGCGCGCCGGCATCCATGACTGGATCGAGAGCCTGCCGCAGGGCTATGAGACCGAGGCGGTGAACCTGATGTTCCCGCTGACCGGCACCACCTCGGCGCGCCTGATCGCGCTAGCCCGCGCCGGGTTCGGCAAGCCGGCCCTGGTGGTGCTGGACGAGCCGGCCGCCGGCCTGGACGACCACGGCATCAAGGCGGTGCGCGGCTTTATCGAGGCGATGAAGGCGATGGGCACCACCACCATCGTGCTGAGCTACATGCCGGTCTACGCCGACCTTGCCGACAAGACCTACGTGCTCCAGAACGGCATGCTGCACGACGTGCAGCCCCGCCAGGAGCAGGCGCCGCAGCACGGCGTCGGGGGCGGCAACGCCGCCGGATGGGGCCGCCTGCGCGCCATCAACGCCGCTCCGGCGAGCGTCGGTTGAACGGGTAAGGAGAGAACACCATGAGCACTTTCAGCAACCTGCGCGTCCTCCTTCCCGAGACCAACGTGCGCAACCTGCTGCTCGGCGGCTGCGCGATCCTGACGGTCGGCTTCGGCGGCATGACGGCCTGGGCGGCCTTCGCCCCGCTGCACAGTGCGGTCAGCGCCGCCGGCGTCCTGGTGCCCGAAACCGGGCGCAAGAACGTCAAGCATTCCGAAGGCGGCATCATCGGCGAGATGCTGGTGCGCGAAGGCGATCAGGTGAAGGCCGGCCAGGTGCTGGTCCGCTTCGACAGCACCGAGGCCGCCACCCGCATGGAGATGCTGACCTCGTCGTGGCTGGAGGCGCAGGCCATGCTGGGCCGCCTCGACGCCGAACTGTTCGAGAAGCCGGCCATCGATTGGCCCGAGGCCATCTCCGAGCGCCGCGCCGACAACGCCTACGTGGTCAAGCTGATCGAGAACCAGCAGAAGCTGTTCGACGTCCGCCGCCAGCAGCAGGGCGCGGAGGAACAGGTGCTGCGCGAGCGCATCGCCACGCTGGAGGAGGACTCGCGGAACCTCGCCGAGCAGCGCAAGTACCTCGCCAACGAACTGAAGCTGAGCGAGGAGGACGTGCGCATCAACCAGGGCTTGCTCGACCGCGGCAACACCACCCGCACCCGGCTGGTCGAGGCGCAGAAGGAAAGCGCGCGCATTCACGGGCGCGACAACGAACTGGAATCGCGCATCATCCAGAACAAGCAGCAGGCGCTCGAGGCCAAGGCCGAGATCGTCAAGCGCCGCAACGACTTCCGCGAGAAGGTGCTGGTCGATCTGGAGAAGACCCGCGGCGAGGGCTCCAAGCTGGCCGAGCAGATGCGCGACGCCGCCAACCGCCTTGCCAACCGCGACGTCAAGGCGCCGGACGCCGGCATCGTGGTGATGCACGGCCACCCGTCGTCCGGCGTTGCCATCGCCGCCAACGAGCCGATCCTCGACGTGGTGCCGGACGACCGCACGCTGCTGGCCGAGGTGCACGTGCAGCCGAAGGACATCAAGTCGGTGGCCCCGGACCTGCCGGTGAAGGTGCAGCTCACCGCCTACGACAGCCGCGTCGTCGGCACGCTGGACGGCATGGTGGAGTACGTCTCGGCCGACCGCATGACCGACCAGACGACGCGCCAGGACTATTTCCTGACCCGCATCCGCCTGAAGGACGCCGACGCGCACAGCGTCAACAAGCTGAGCATCAAGGCCGGCATGCCGGTCGAGGCGCGCATCCTGCTGGCCGGCCGTACGCCGCTGGACTACATCGTCCAGCCGCTGTCGCAGTCTTATCTGAAGGCTTTCATCCAGCAGTGACGAATTCAAAAAGGCCCCCCTCCCGTCAAGGGAGGGGGGCTTTTTCGTCTTCAGACCCGCGCGCGCAGCCGGCGGCCGGCGAGGTCGAGCGCGCTCTTGAGCTGCGCCATCGAGAAGGGCTTGTGCACCACGCCCAACGGGTAGGTCTCGGTCAGGCGGCGCATGGTGGCGTGGTCGGCGTAGCCGGACAAAAAGACCGAGCGGATGCCGAATCCCGCCGCCAGCTTGCGCGCCGCGACGATGCCGTCGCCGCCCGCCGCCAGCCGCACGTCCATCAGCGCCAATTCCGGCCTTACACGCTCGGCGAGGTCCACGGCCTCCTGCTCGGTGCGGGCGATGCCGCACACGGTGTGGCCGAGAAACTCCACGGCGTCCTTGATGGTCTGGGCCACCGCAGGCTCATCCTCGACGACGATCAGGCGCAGCGACCGAACCGCCAGCGGCAAAGCGGCGGCCGGATCGGTGATGGCCGCCACCGCGTCGCCGCCACACGGCGGGGATGGGGGCAAAGGAGCCAGAACCGTTTCGGAGTCGTCCCGTCGCACGATGCGCCTCCCCCTTTCTTGCGGGGCAAGGTTAATCTTTTTTTACCAATATAAAGTGGTATACGCGAATTTCCGGGAGATCAAGCGATAATTGAATTGGGCATAGAACTTCGCGCGCGTTCGGCCTGGGCGAGGCGGCGCAGGGAGGCGAAAAGGAGAGGGAAAAACCCGCTTCAGCGGCGCGGCGGGCCGAGCCAATCGACGGACTGCACCGACGCGGTGCCCCGCGCAGGACGGGGGGGGGCGGAGGCGGGGGGCGCCGGCGGGCCGCTGGTCGGGTTTATCCACGACGCCGGCGAAATGTCGGTGAGGCTCGGAGCGGATGGCGGAGCAGCCACGCCGGGTGCCCGCGCAGGTGCCGGTGTGGGCGGCGGGGCGAAGATCGCGGGTGCGGGCGGCAGGTCGGTCGGCCGGTCGGGCGGGGTGACCGGGTCCAGGTTGACCGGCTCCGGGCGGGCGGTGTGCAGCAGCGAGAGCGGCGGCGGGTCGGGGCGGTCGGCGTCGGCCACCGGGCCGGAGTTTACCTCGATCCGGCGGGCGGCGTCGCGGATGCCCAGCAGCGACTTCACCGCCGATTGCAGCAGCGGCGCCATGCGGCTGGCGTCCGACAATTCCTCGGGCGTCAGGGCGGCGAACTGGCCGCGCACCTGTTCCACCGCCTCTTCGATGTGGGCGCGCAGGTCGCCGGTGTCACGGGCGACGCGTTCCAGGTCCTGCTTGAGCGACGAGATCTCAAGCGCCTGCCGCAGTTCGTGAAAGCCGATGGATTGCGCCGAGGCGCGCAGCGACCGGAATTCCTGGGCCATGCCCGCTCAACCCTCGAAGCCCAAATGCCCGACTGTCAATTCTTTGCCGCCGGGCGTCCTGTCACAGGTTTAACCCCGTTGCGGAGTGTTGGAAACCGTTTGCGCCCTGCGATTGCTTGTACTATTTTTCGCCGGCCGATGGGAAGGATTCCTTCGGCGACCGCACCGCCCCGAAACGCCTCCCACT
Source organism: Azospirillum terrae (assembly GCF_053470425.1). NCBI lineage: Bacteria > Pseudomonadati > Pseudomonadota > Alphaproteobacteria > Rhodospirillales > Azospirillaceae > Azospirillum > Azospirillum terrae. The sequence goes on from NZ_JBPXMR010000001.1 coordinate 227,446, forward strand.
TTCCGGATTTCCACGGTGTCGATCGATCGCACGGAACTCGAGCGGCTCCTTGCCGATCGCCCACACGGCAACCGCAGCGCCATGCAGGCGGTGCGCGACAGCTATACCGACATCAGCCTGATGCGGGAGCGCGGCCTGTCCTGGGCGCAGATCTCGGACATGCTGGCGAAGCTCGGCATCAGCGCCCGCGACGATCAGGCGATTTCCCCGGTCACCCTGCGCTCCGCCTTCTTCCTGGTCGGCGTCGAGATGCGCAACGGCGACAGCCCGGCCGGCGACGAGGGCGAGTCCGCCTCGCCGGAAACGCTGGCCGCCATCCATCAGGCTGCCATCACCGCCGGCCGCTCTACCGTCCCGGCCGAGGAACCAGAGCCCGAGCCCGAGGCGCCGCCCGCGGCAGCCGAGGTGAAGCCCGAGCCGGAACCAGAGCTGGAGCTGGAGCCCGAAGCGGAGCCGGCCCCCGAACCGGACCCGGAACCCGAACCGGAGCCCCGCGTCGAGGAGACGGCAGCTTTGCCGGAACCGCCGCCGGCTCCGCCCGCACGCCCCCATCCGCCCATCCGCCAGCCGGAATCCTCGGGCACCACCGACATGACGACCAGACTTTTGAAAGGCGATTCCATGCTGGGTACGATTTTCGTCCTCAACGACCGCGGCGGCGTCGGCAAGACGCTGCTGTCCCATCACCTGATGGCGACGGCCATGCTGGAAGGCCTTCAGCTCAAGGTCGTCGAGTACGAGGTCAACGAGCGCCTCGCCCGCCTGTTCGGGCCGGAGGTGGTCGAGCACCGCCGCATCACCCAGGACTTCATGAACATGATGGGCTCGGGCGACGGCTTCTACGAGTTCTGGGACCAGATCGGCCCCGAGCTTCAGCGCGGCGGCCGTCTCTACGACTTCGGCGGCAACATCAGCCAGTGGTTCTTCAACTGGGCCGAGGTGTCGGGCTTCGACTACTACGTCGGCGACGGCGAGCGGCTGACCTTCATGGTGCCGGTCACCGTTGACCTCGCCTCGCTGTCCACCGGCATGGCAACGCTGGAGCGCATCGCCACCATCGCGCCGAAGGCCAAGCGCGTGCTGGTCGAGAACGGCACGTCCGGCCCGTTCAGCCAGCTCGAGGATTCCAACTACGCCCGCCGCAAGGCGGAGATGATGGAGCGCGAGGGCGTTCAGGTCATCTCCATGGCGCCGTGCACCGCGCCGGCCTGGGCGCGCCTGACCGGCCACCGCCTGGATCAGGTGGCGCAGATGACCCGAGAGGATCTGGTGAAGCTCGGCATGACGCCGCCGGTGGCGTCGCGCTCGCTGATCATCATCCACGAGTGGCTGCGCAACATGCGCCAGTCCCTCGCCCCGTACATCGTCGACGCCTTCCGCCAGACGCCCGGCGTCGGTGGCAAGGGCGCCAAGCAGGGCGCCATCTGATCCGACGATCCGATCACCGGACACACGCGGGGGCCGAAAGGCCCCCGTTTGCGTTTGGGGTCATACGGCCGGCGCATGGATGCTTCCATGAACGGCCGGCCGTATGCCCCTTTCGCTCAATGCGTGGCATTGAGCTGCCGGGTTTGATCAAAGGCGTTTGATGGAAGCCATCAAACGCCTTTGATATCAGACGAACCCCTCGACCAGCGCCGCGAACTCGTCGGGCCGTTCGGCGTGGATCCAATGGCCGGCGCCCTGCATCATCTCCACCGTCGCGGCGGGGAAGTGGCGGCGGATCGCCGGGAGCTGCTCGGGCGTGATGTAGTCGGACTTGGTGCCGCCGATGAACAGCGTCGGCCCTTCGTACCGCGCGTCGCCCAAATCCGGGAAACCGATCAGATCCGCCATATCCGCGCCGACCGCGTCCAGGTTGATGCGCCAGTGGAAGCGCCCGTTCTCCAGCACGAGGTTCTGCAACAGGAACGAACGCAACGGCGCCTCCGGCACCGCGTCCACCAGCTGCGATTCCACCTCGGAGCGCCGCGTGCGGCCTTCCAGGTCGGCGGCCTTCATGGCGGCCACGAAGGGCGCGTGCGTGTGGGTGTACGTCACCGGGGCGATGTCCGCGACGACCAGCCTCTCGACCCGGCTGGGGTGCGTCAGCGCCAGCGTCATCGCCGCCTTGCCGCCCATGGAATGGCCGACCACCGCGGCGCGCGGGTAGCCGCGGTCGTCGAGGAAGCGCAGGATGTCCTCAGCCATCTCCGGGTAGCTCATGGTGTCGGCCCACGGCGCGCCGCCGTGGTTGCGCAGGTCCAGCGCGTAGACGTGCCGGCGCTCGCCGAAGCGCTTGGCCAGCGTCTGCCAGTTGCGCGCCGAGCCGAACAGCCCGTGCAACACGATGAGCGGTGTCCCGCCGACGCTTTCGCCGGCTTCGAGGTAGGAGAGCGGAAGGCCCTGCGACATGGTGAATCCGTCCGGTGATCCAGAAGCGAGACGATCCTAGCGCGGATCGTTGGTGACGAAACATCTGGAATCGGTAGGATGCGCCGCGCCGGGCGCATACCGGCACCGCAGCCTTGGGGTTTTGAGTGCTTCGCAACATCCTCTCCGTTGGTGGGCTGACGCTGGTCAGCCGCGTCCTGGGGTTCCTGCGCGACATCCTCACCGCCGCCCTGCTGGGCGCCGGGCCGGTGGCCGACGCCTTCTTCGTGGCGTTGCGCCTGCCCAACCACTTCCGCGCGCTGTTCGCCGAGGGCGCCTTCAGCGCCGCCTTCGTGCCGCTGTTCTCCGCCGCCCTGGTGCAGGACGGCCCGGACGGTGCCAAGCGCTTCGCCGAGGAGGTGCAGGCGGTCCTGCTGCTGGTGCTGGGCGTGCTGACCATTGTGCTGATCGCCATCATGCCGTGGTTCATGCTGGTCTTCGCGCCGGGCTTCGCCGACGAGCCGGAAAAGTTCGATCTGGCCGTGCTCTTCACCCGCATCACCTTCCCGTACCTGCTGTTCATGTCGCTGGAATCGCTGCTGGCCGGCGTGCTCAACAGCGTCGGGCGCTTCGCCGCCGCCGCGGCGGCGCCGATCCTGCTGAACGTCTGCCTGATCGTCGCGATGATCGCCGCCGCCCCGCTGATGCCCACGGTCGGGCACGCGCTGGCCATCGGCGTGTTCGTCGCCGGGCTGGCGCAATACCTCTATCTGGCCTGGGACGCGCATAAGGCCGGCGTCATGCTGCGCCTCGTTTGGCCGCGTTTGACCGGCGGTGTGAAGCGGTTCCTCGGCGTGCTCGGGCCGGCGGCGCTCGGTTCGGGGCTCACGCAGATCAACATGTTCGTGGACACGCTGATCGCCTCGCTGCTGCCGACCGGGGCGGTGTCCTACCTGTACTACGCCGACCGCCTGAACCAGTTGCCGCTGGGGGTGATCGGCATCGCCATCGGCACCGTCCTGCTGCCGGAGATGGCCCGGCGCATCAAGGGCGGTGACGAGGCCGGCGCCGTCGAGAGCCAGAACCGCGCCGTCGAGTTCACGCTGGTGCTGACGCTGCCCTGCGCGGCGGCGTTCCTGGTGGCGGCGCTGCCGATCCTGTCGGTCCTGTTCCAGCACGGCCGCTTCGGCCCGACCGACGCGGCGCAGTCGGCGGCGACCTTGCAGGCCTATGCGCTGGGGCTGCCGGCCTTCGTGGTGATCCGCTCGCTGGTGTCGGGCTTCTACGCCCGGCACGACACGGCGACGCCGGTGCGCGTGGCGCTGGTGGCGATGCTCGCCAACGTGGCGCTGAAGGTGGTGCTGATGGGGCCGCTGGCCCAGGTCGGGCTGGCGGTGGCGACCTCGGTCGCGGCGTGGATCAACGCCGGGCTGCTGGCGTGGCTGCTGCACCGGCGCGGCCTGTTCACCGCGGACGCGCGGCTGAAACGCGCCCTGCCGCGCATGGCGCTGGCAACGGCGGCGCTGGCGCTGGCGCTGTGGGGCGGGCAGGAGCGGCTGGCGCCCTGGCTGGGAGCGGTGGATCTGCCGTTGCGGGTCTCCGGGCTGGGACTGCTGGTGGTGCTGGGGATCGCCGTGTACGGCGTGATGGCGGTGGTTCTGGGGCTGCTGCGCCGCTCCGACCTCGGCCGGCTCCGGCGCCGCCGTGCGGCCTGAGGCCCGTTCCTTGTCCCAGGACTGCGTGCCTGTTTTCGTTGCCCGGATTCATCATTAGGGTTAAACGTTGAACAACGCGGCGAAACCCTTCGGCATGCCATGACGGACATCGATGACCTGCTGGGCTCCGGCGACTCCGGCGGGGAAGACGCGGGCAAATTCGCCATCGGCGACGCGCCGGTGGAGATCAAGGTGGTGATCGGCACCGCCATGCTGCGCGTGCGCGACCTGCTGAAGCTCGGCCGCGGCGCCGTGGTGGAACTCGACCGCCACCTCAAGGACCCGACCGACGTCTATGTCGAGGGCGTGCTCGTCGCCCGTGGCGAGGTGGTGATCGTCGACGACAAGATCGGCGTCACCCTCACCGATTTCATCAAGTCCAGCCGCGAGTGGAAGCGCTGACCCTCAGCGCTCGTCCGGCTGCTCGGCCACCTGCACATCCTTCTTCGCCAGGGCTTCGACCTTCACCGGGGCGACGCCGGCATCTTCCATGCCCAGTTCCGACGCCGCGCGCTTCGACAGGTCGATGATCCGGCCATCGATGAACGGGCCGCGGTCGTTGATCAGCACGACGACGGCGCGCCCCGTCTCCAGGCTGGTCACCTTCACCTCGGTGCCCAGCGGCAGCGTGCGGTGCGCGGCGGTCAGAGCGTGCTGGTCGAAGGGGACGCCGCTGGCGGTCTTGCGGCCGTGAAAATCCGCCCCGTACCACGAGGCCTTGCCGGTCTGCGCGAAGCCCGGCCGCGAGGGGGCTTCCTGACCAAAGACGGAGATGGGGAGGGATGCCAGTGCCAACGCCAAAGCGGCGGTCGCCGTAAGGTGGTGACTCTTGAGAGCCCTCGGCATGTCCGTTTGCTTCATTACCTGTCCTTCCTGATACCGGCCGTCTGTGCGGTCGGAAAGGCGGAACAGGGTGCGCTGCGGAATGTTCCGGTCGTCGCGGTTGTTTCTGTAACGTAGGTTGGTGTTACTGACCTTTTGTGCAGGTGCTTTGCTGAAATAGCTGAAGTGCTAAATGTTTGTTGCGGCAAGGTATCGGCGAATATGATTGCTGAATAAATAAGATAATATTGTTCGCCAGTGCCGTGATGTTCGACCGTCGAACGCAAGTCTTGCGTCGCGCGAGCTATGACCAAAAGCCTGCCGACGCGGCCCCGCCTACCTCCAGCGCAGGTCGCCCTGGCACCATGACGTGAGGCAACCTGCCCGCACCCTGGCCTCGCCATTCGAAGTACCTCGCACGCGCCCGATGTGGCGCGTCCGCGGGCGGCGTCATCCGGCATGGCGCTGTGGCACCCTCATTGCGCCGGCCTTGTTGGTTGGGGCGGCAGGGGAAGCCCACGGAGGGGACTATGGCCGACAGCACCGCCAAGAAGGTCGACACCGCCTACGCGCGCAGTGGCGCCCAAGGGCAGAAGCACCTCGCGTCCGGCAAGCATGTGGCGATGCGGCTGTGGGACGTGGGGCCGGGCGACGATGCGCCCGCCAGGAAGCGCGATTACGAGACCGTCGGCTTCGTCATCGGTGGCCGGGCCGAGTTGCACATCGAGGGGCAGGTGATTCAGCTCCGGCCCGGCGATTCCTGGGTGGTGCCCAAGGGGGCGGAGCACACCTATCGCATTGTCGAGCGATTCCAGGCGGTAGAGGCCACAGCGCCACCGGCCCCGGCCATCGCCCGCGACGAGTTGTCCGTTGGCCTTGCCTAGGCGTCGCTTGACGGCGGCGGTCCGGCTTTGGTTACGTGCGGGGATCGCCTTTGGAGGACCCGTCGATGCCGGACCTGTTGCCGCGCTGCTCGCCCCGCGTCTTCCACAACCCGCGCGCCGATCAGGACCGGGCCTACGGTCCGTCTGAACGCGCCATCCTCAGCCGCGCCGCCTTCGCCGAGGCCCAGGCCGAAATCACCGCGTGGCCCGGCTACGCGCCGACGCCGCTGCGCTCGCTGAAGGGGCTGGCGCGGGAAGCCGGCATCGACCGCCTCTGGTACAAGGACGAATGCGCGCGCTTCGCGCTCGGCAGCTTCAAGGCGTTGGGCGGGGCGTACGCGGTGCTGCGCCTGATGGCGCGCGAGGTGTCGGCGCGGGCACCCGGCGTGCCGGTGACGGCGCTGGACCTTGTGGTCGGCCGCTACGGCACCATCACCCGCACGCTCACGGTCACCACGGCCACCGATGGCAACCACGGCCGCTCGGTCGCCTGGGGCGCGCAGGTGTTCGGCTGCGGTTGCGTGATCTACGTGCCGGCCAAGTGCTCGGCCGGCCGTCAGCGCGCCATCGAGGAGTACGGCGCCCGCGTCGTGCGGGTGGACGGCACCTACGACGACGCGGTGCGCCAAGCGGCGGCCGACGCGGCGGCGCAGGGGTGGTTCGTCGTCTCCGACACCTCCTATACCGGTTACATGGACGTGCCGCGCGACGTCATGCAGGGCTACACGGTGATGGTGGAGGAGGCGATTTCACAGCTTCCCGCCAGCGAGCGGCCGACGCACGTCTTCGTGCAGGGCGGCGTCGGCGCGCTGCCCGCTGCGGTGTGCGGCCATTTGTGGGAAACCTGGGGGCGCCAGCGCCCGCGCTTCGTTTCGGTCGAGCCGCACGGCGCCGACTGCCTGTACCGCAGCGCCGTCGCCGGCCGCCCCACCGCCGCCGATGGCAATCTGGAGACGGTGATGGCCGGGCTGGCCTGCGGCGAGCCCTCGCTGCTCGCCTGGGTGCTGCTGGAGCGCGGTGCGGACGATTTCATGACCATCGACGATTCGGCGGCGGTCGCCACCATGCGCCTGCTGGCCGAGGGGAGCGCCGGTGACCGCCCGCTGGTGGCCGGCGAGTCCGGCGTGGCCGGTCTGGCGGCCCTGCTGTGCGCGGCCGGCGACCCGCAGGCGCGCGCCGCGCTGGGTCTCGCACCGGACGCCCGCGTTCTGGTGTTCGGCACCGAGGGCGCCACCGACCCCGCGGTCTACGAAGATCTCGTGGGCCGCAGGCCGGAGGCCGTCAGCGGCGCGTGAGGCGCCTGCCGTCGCGCCAATCCCTTCAAATCATCGGCGATCAGGTAGCGGATCAGTTCGACCACGCCTTCCCCGGCGCCGCCCTGCGTCACCAGATCCGCGTCCTCGCGGACCGAGGGGACGGCGTCGGCCACCGCCACAGCGCCGCCGCACAGCGCCAGGAACGAGTGGTCGTTCTCCGCGTCGCCGATGCCGATCACGTGCGAGGGAGGCAGCCGCAGCTCGTCCAGCGCCAGTTGCAGGCCCATCGCCATGGTCATCTCGGCCGGGAGCACCATGACGGCGCCCTTGTTGAACTCCACCGCGTTGTCGAGCGCCAGCTCGCGCAGGGTGTTCACCACCGCCTTCTCGTGCGGCGTGCGGGTGACGAGGATCACCTGACCGACCTCCACCGGCACGCCCCGGCGGCGCAGCGCCGCGATGGCGTTCTCTGGCGGCGGCGGGCCGAGCAGCGTCGTGTCGCCGGTGTCCGGCCGGTGCACCACGGCGCCGTTCTCGGCGACGATGCGGTCGAACACCGCCATCTCCGGGAAGGCGGCACGCAGGCTCTCCAGCGTCCGGCCGGTCGCCAGCACCAGCCTGAACCCTGCCTCCTTCAGGCGGTCGAGCGCCGTGAGCGTGGCGGCATCGACATGGCCGTGCGCGGCCAGCGTGCCGTCGTAGTTGGTGGCGAGGGCCGTGTACTGCATGGCGTCCTCCGGGCGAAGCGTTCCGTCATCGGGTAAGACAGCCGGGGCTGGGCTTTGGTTGCCGCTCTCTTGCGAGACGATGCCGAACCGTTCACCATACTGACCAAATCCGGCCAAGGGGTTGACCAGGGATGGACCAGGGACAGGGCTTCTTCGAACCGCTCGACGTGTCGGTGTATCCGCGCTTCAGCGGACTGCCGACCTTCATGCGCCTGCCGTATGTGACCGACCCGGCGCTTTTGGACATCGCGCTGATCGGCGTGCCCTGGGATGCCGGCGTCACCAACCGCCCCGGCGCCCGGCACGGCCCGCGCGAGATCCGCAACCAATCCAGCCTGATGCGCCGCGTCAACCACCAGACGCGGATCTGCCCGTACGAGTTGGCCCGCATCGCCGATCTCGGCGACGTCAGCGTCAACCCTTGTGACATGGACGAGACCATGGACCGGGTGGTGGAGTTCTACGCCAAGGTGCGCCAGGCCGGCACCTTGCCGCTGTCGGCCGGCGGCGACCACATGGTGACGCTCCCGATCCTGCGCGGGCTGGCGGACGGGGCGCCGCTGGGGCTGGTGCATTTCGACGCGCACTCCGACACCACCGACAGCTATTTCGGCGGCACCAAGCTGACGCACGGCACGCCGTTCCGCCGCGCCATCGAGGAAGGGCTGCTCGACCCAAAGCGCATGATCCAAGTGGGCATTCGCGGCTCGATGTTCGACCTGCACGATCTGGATTTCGCCCGCGATGCCGGGGTGCGGATCATGTTCATCGAGGAGGCGTTCGAGCTGGGCACGGCCGGCGTGACCGCCGAGATCCGCCGCGTCGTCGGCGACGCGCCGTGCTATCTGACCTTCGACATCGACTGCCTGGACCCATGCTTCGCGCCCGGCACCGGCACGCCGGAGATCGGCGGCTTCACCACCTTCCAGGCGCAGCAGATGCTGCGGGACTTGCGCGGCCTGAATTACGTCGGCGGTGACGTGGTCGAGGTGGCGCCGCCCTTCGACCCCAGCGGCACCACGGCGCTGGTCGGCGCCTCGATCATGTTCGAGATCCTCTGCCTGCTGGCCGAGGCGGTGGGCACGCGTGAGGGCCGGCCCCCTGGGTCAGGACTCAGCGGATCAGGTGGGTGACGACGTTGGCGCCCTCGGCCGACAGCGCGTCGGCGGTCTCGCGGTAGTCCACGGCGCCGGAGAAGCCGCCGGCGGCGCGGACCTGCTCGATCCACCCCTGCGAGGCGCCCAGCGACACCAGACGGCTGACCATCGTCGTCGTGGTGCGCAGCGTCATGCGGCCATCCTCGGCCATGCGCGGGGCGTGCACCATGAACTCGGCCGAAGGGGCGGCGTAGCGGGGGTAGCCGGCCAGGAAGACGCCGACGCACATGCTCTCGCACGATTCGCCGCCGCGCACGCGGGTGGCGATGGGGCGGCCCTTGTCGCGCTCGGCGAGGATCTGGTCGATCATGCGGTAGCCGGCCGAGGTGAAGCCGCCGGGGCTCGCCAGCTCGACCACCACCGGCAGCGAGCGGGGCAGGGACTGCATGGCGTCGCTGAAGCGCTGCTCGACGCCCTTGGTGATGATGCCGTCGATGCGCAGCACCGCCGCACCATCGGACACCGTCTGGGTGAGGGAGCCGTCCGGCAGGGACGGCGCGCCGGTGCGGGCCACCGCCGCGCTGTCGGCCGCCGCGGGCCCGGCCAGCGACAGGGCCAGGGCCACGGTCATCAGTGCGGTCAGAACGGTCATCCGGGCAACGGCGCGAACCAACATCCAGTCCTCCTTGCGACGGGAGGACATTGGCCGGGAAAGCTTTACGGGATGGTTAACGCGTCTCCTGCCCGAAGGAGGTAGAGTGCTGTTTTGTGACGACACCCGAAACCGAAACAAAACGCTGCAAAAGTCCACTGACTTCATAGAATTTTGATGCTGGAAAGTGCGCTGAACCCTACCGTAAGCGATGGTTAACGCGTTCTGCAAGCAATAGATTGCTGCAACGCAGCAAAGCCCAAGGCGGGTCGCGGCCCTTGCGGGGGCATGTGTGCTCGTTCATCATTCCGCAAAAATACGCTCAGACAGGGAAGAGACACCGCGCGATGTCCGTTGCAAGTGCTGCCCCGCCCGCGCTGGTCATCGAAGGGGTGACGTGTTCGTTCGCCTCTTCGCACGAGAAGGGGGCGGTCTACACGGCGGTGCGCGACGTGCGCTTCACCGTGGAGGCCGGGGAGTTCGTCTCCATCGTCGGTCCGACCGGCAGCGGCAAGTCCACCATTCTCAACGTCATCGCCGGCCTGCTGGCGCCCAGCACCGGGCGCGCCGTGGTGTTCGGCGAGGATCTGTCCGGCATCAATCAGCACGCCGGCTACATGTTCCAGGCCGACGCGCTGATGCCCTGGAAGTCGGCGCTGGACAACGCGGCGGCCGGGCTGGAGTTCCGCGGCGTTCCCCGCGCGGAGGCCCGAGAACGCGCCCGGCCCTGGCTGGCGCGCGTCGGGCTGGAGCGCTTCGGCGACCGCTTCCCGCACCAGCTCTCGGGCGGCATGCGCAAGCGGGTGGCGCTGGCGCAGACGCTGATCGTCGACCCCAAGATCGTCCTGATGGACGAGCCGTTCTCGGCGCTCGACGTGCAGACCCGCCAGCTCATGGAAAACGAACTGCTCGATCTGTGGTCGGCGGACCGCAAGTCGGTGGTGTTCATCACCCACGATCTGGAGGAGGCCATCGCGCTGTCCGACCGGGTGCTGGTGCTGTCGGCCGGTCCGGGCGCGCGGCTGATCGGCGAGTACCGCATCGACATCGACCGCCCGCGCGACGTGGCCGACATCCGCATGACCCCGCGCTTCATGGACCTCCATCGCGAGATCTGGTCGCAGCTCCGCGACGAGGTCCTGAAGGGCTACGCCCAGACCAAGCTGCAATGAGGTCTCCCCAGCGCATGGCCGCCGCCACCAGACCCGCCACTCGGCCCAAACGCCTGCCCGGCCGCCCGGTGATCCTGCTGTTGCAGGCTTTCGTGCTGATCGGCTTTTTCCTGCTGTGGCACGTGCTGACCGCCACCAACCTGCTGAGCCCGTTCTTCTTCGGCACGCCGCTGGCAGTGCTGGAGCGGACGTGGAAGGACTTCGTCTCCGGGGTGATCTGGTATCACCTGGGCATCACGCTGCTGGAGACCATGCTGGCCTTCCTCATCGGTACGGTGGCGGGGATCGTCTTCGGCTTCTGGTTCGCCCGCGCGCCCCTGGTCTCGGCGGTGTTCGACCCGTACATCAAGGCGGTCAACGCGCTGCCGCGCGTCGTGCTGGCACCGATCTTCATGCTGTGGCTGGGGCTGGGCATCTGGTCCAAGGTGGCGCTGGGCGTTACGCTGGTCTTCTTCATCGTCTTCTTCAACGTCTACCAGGGCGTCAAGGAGGTGAGCCCGGTGGTGCTCGCCAACGCGCGCATGCTGGGCGCCAATTCGCGCGACCTGCTGCGGCACGTCTACCTGCCGTCGGCGCTGGCCTGGGTGTTCTCCTCGCTGCACACGGCGGTGGGCTTCGCCATGGTCGGCGCGGTGGTCGGCGAGTACCTCGGCTCCGCCGCCGGCCTCGGCTACCGCATCCATCAGGCGGAGGGCGTGTTCGACACGGTCGGCGTCTTCTCCGGCATGCTGGTGCTGACCATCTTCGTGGTGGCCATCGACACCGCGGTCACCATCATCGAGAAAAGGCTGCTGCACTGGCGCCCGCAAGAGGCGCACACCACCGGCGCCCAGGGATAAGAACCATCAAGGGAGGGAGTGACATGCGTTTCGCAACCATGCTTGCCGCCGCGGCGGTCGGGCTTCTGATGGGGACCGGCGGCGCGGTCGCCCAGACGCTGGAGAAGACGGACATCCGAATGGCGGTCGGCGGCAAGCCGCTGCTGTACTATCTGCCGCTGACGCTGGCCGAACGCCTGGGCTACTTCAAGGAGGCCGGGCTGAAGGTCGAGATCAGCGACTTCGGCGGCGGCGCCAAGAGCTTGCAGGCGCTGGTCGGCGGCTCGGCCGACGCGGTGACCGGCGCCTTCGACCACACCATCCAAATGCAGGCGAAGAACCAGCCCATCGTCGCCGTGGTCGAATTGGGCCGCTTCCCCGGCATCGTCCTCGCCTCGGTCAAGAAGGCGGGCGACATCAAGAGCGTCAAGGACCTGAAGGGCAAGAAGATCGGCGTCACCGCGCCGGGCTCCTCCACCAACTTCATGGTCAACTATCTGCTGACGCAGAACGGCCTGACGCCGGAGGATGTGTCGTTCATCGGCGTCGGCGGCGGCCCCAGCGCCGTGGCGGCGGTGAAGCGCGGCGACATCGACGCCATCTCCAACCTCGACCCCGTCATGAGCCAGTTGGAGAGCGACGGCGACCTGACGATCATTGCCGACACCCGCACGCTGGAAGGCACCAAGGCGGTCTACGGCGGCCAGTACCCGGCGGCGGTGCTGTACCTGAAGCCGGACTTCATCCAGCAGAACCCCAACACCACGCAGGCGCTGGTCAACGTCTTCGTCAAGACGCTGAAGTGGCTGGACAAGGCGAGCGCCGACGACGTGGTGAAGGTGCTGCCGGAGGAGTACTTTCTCGGCAACAAGGATCTGTACAAGACGGCGTTCATGCGATCGAAGCCGACCTACTCGCCGGACGGCCGCTTCACCCGCGAGGGCGCCGAGGTCGCCTACAAGGTGCTGAAGGCCTTCGACCCGGCGGTGGCCGGTGCGCCCATCGACGTGAGCAAGGCGTACACCGACGCGTTCGTCGAGAAGGCGCAAACGCTGGTGAAGTGAGGAAGGCGGCAGTGCACAGGAAATAGCCACGCTCGTCGTGTGGTGATTTTTCTTGCACCGCGGCAACCCGTCGCATCACACTCCTTGGAATGATTCCAATCACCATGGAGTGCGTCCGATGGCCGAGGTGATCTTCTACGGGCTGGCCGACTGCCCGGCGAACGCCAAGCAGAAGCAACAGCTGGCGTCGTGCGGGCATCGGCTGGAGGTGCGCGATCTGGCCGCCCATGCCTGGACGCGCGAGACGCTGCGGCCGTTCTTCGGCAGCCGCCCGGTCGATGAGTGGTTCAACCGCCGCGCCCCGGCGATCAAGGGCGGCGCCGTCAACCCCGACGCGCTCGACGAGGCGGCGGCGCTGGACGCCATGATCGCCGACGTGACGCTGATCCGCCGCCCGCTCATCGAGGCGGAAGGCCGGCGCGAGGCCGGGTTCGACCCCAACACCCTCAACGCGTGGATCGGTCTGGTGTCCGGCGAGAGCTGCGACAGCAAGCACTCCCGCGGGCAGTGCGACCACGGGCACCATCACTTCCCGGCCCGTGGCTGAACCGGCGCCTGATAAACTGCTGGCGATCCGCGCAATCCGGTGATTGGATACGGCCATGCGACGGTCTGATCTCGATATCGCCGGGTTGCGCGGCTTCCTCGCGGTGATGGACGGTGGGTCCCTCGCTGCGGCGGCCTCGGCCCTCTCCATTCCCGAAGACGACCTGACCAGACGCCTGCGCCGGCTGGAGGAAACCCTCGGCCGGCCGCTGTTCGTCTACGGCACGGCGGGGCTGCGGCCGACCTCCGAGGGCGGGCGGCTGCTGGACAACGCGCGCCGGCTGGTGGCGCTGCACGACGACACGCTGGCCTGCGTCGGCGACCCGCCGACCTGTCCCACCGAAGTCCACGCGCCCGCGGAGTCGTGCGAGGCGGTGCGCATGCGCGAGCTGCTGGCCGACGCCATCGGCTGCGTCAGCGAGGGCTTCGTGCTGTTCGACGACCAGGGCCGCATGGTCGTCTGCAACGAGCGTTACCGCGGCGCCTACCCGCTGCTGGCCGATTTGCTGCGCCCCGGCGTCCGCTTCGCCGAGCTGCTGCACAAGGCGGTCGAGCGCGGCGCCGCCGGCCCGCTGGTGGACGACCCCACGGGCTGGATCGCCGAGCGGCTGTCGCGCCACACCCGCGGCGGCCAGCCCTCCGACCACCGGCTCGCCGATGGGCGCTGGTACCGCATTTCCGAACACGCCACGCGCTCGGGCGGCGTGGTGAAGATCCTCACCGACATCACCGAGCTGAAGCGCCACGAAGAAGCGCTGGCCGACAGCGAGACGCGCTATCGCCGGCTGGTCGAGATGGCGCCCTACGGCATCGTGGTGTGGGACGGCGAGCGCGTGCGCTTCGCCAACCGCGCCGCCGCGCGCATCCTCGGCACTGGCGACGAGGCGGCCATGGCCGGCATCCCGCTGGTCGAGGGCGGCGAGCGCCTGTTCGAGCGCCTGCCGCCGCCCGGCTCCGGCGACGCGCCGGACGGCCCCATCGAGGCGCACGTCGCGACCCGCGATGGCACGATTCGCGACCTGGAGGTCGGCGTACACGCCTTCGAGGTGGCCGGCGAGGTGGCTGGCGGCGTGCCGACGTGGTTCCTCGTCCTCGACGACGTTACCCAGCGCAAACAGGCCGAGCGCGCGCTGCATCAGGCGCAGAAGATGCAGGCCATCGGCCAGCTTGCCGGCGGCATCGCGCACGAGTTCAACAACATGCTGACGGCCATCGGCGGCTTCGCACTGATGGCGCGCCGCGCGCCCGACGACCGCCAGCGCGTTGCGCAATGCCTGACCGAGATCGTCAAGGCCACCGAGCGCGCCGCCGGTCTCACCGGCCAGCTGCTCAGCTTCGGCCGCGCCGGCCGGCCGGAGGCAGCCAAGGCCGTGCGCGTCGCCTCGCAACTGGACGATCTGCGCCGCTTCCTGCGCCCGATCCTCGGCGAGCGCTATCACATGCAACTGGACGTGCGCGACGCGGACGCCGTCGTGCTGATCGAGCCGGCGCTGCTGCACCAGACGCTGGTCAACCTCGCCATCAACGGCCGCGACGCCATGCCGAACGGCGGCGCCATCGCGGTGACCGTGGACCGCGTGGACGCTGACGCCGCGTTCCTGGCACGCAACGCCGACCTCAAGCCCGGCCCCTACGTGACGATCTCCGTGCGCGACTCCGGCGAGGGCATCGCGCCGGACGTGCTGGACCGCATCTTCGAGCCGTTCTTCACCACCAAGGAGTTGGGGGAGGGCACCGGGCTCGGCCTGTCGCTGGTCTACTCCACGGTGACGCGAGCCGGCGGCGCGGTTGAGGTCGAGTCCGAACCGGGGCAGGGCACTACCCTCACGCTGTGGCTGCCGGCCGAGGGTGCCGCCACGGCCGCGCCGCCCACCGACCTCTTCGACCTCGACGCCGAGGATGCGGACGAAGGCCTATCCATGGCGGCGTCGGTGCTGCTGGTCGAGGACGAGGAGCAGGTGCGCGACTTCATCCGCCTGACGCTGGAGGACATGGGCATGCGCGTGTTCTGCGCCGGCGACGGCACCGAGGCGCTGGAGGCGTTCGAGGCGCACAGTGGCGCCTTCGACCTGCTGGTGACCGATCTGGTGATGCCGCGCATGGGCGGCGCGGAGACGGCGCGGGCGCTGCGCCGGGAGAACCCGGACCTGCCCATCGTGATGATCTCCGGCTACCCGCCGGAGAAGGAGAATCTGGACGATCTGCTGGCTGACGTCCGTCGCGTGGTCTTCCTGCACAAGCCCATCAACCCGGACGAGCTGGCCGACAAGGTGCACGCGTTGGTGGTGTGATGGCGCTCCCCGACTTCCCCCCTTCCCTTGGCGGCGGTGCCATCGACAGCTACGACGTCGATGCGCTGCTGGTCGAACTGGGCGCCGAGCCGGAAGGCGACGACGCCGAGCTGAACGTCTGCCTGACGCTGGAGGACCTGTACACCGCACGCAGCCGATTCCAGATGGTCGAGGAACTGGCCGAGTTCCTGGAGAGCCGGCGCATCACCCCGACAGAGCTGCTGCACACCGTCGAGCCGCAACGCCAGTTCACCGACTGGTACCGCCGCGCGGCGGTGCTGGACCGGCTGGCGCACGCCCAGGCGCTGCCCGGCCGCCGTACCCCGGCGCAACGGCTCGACGAGTTGATCCGCCTGGAGGCCGAAACGCTGACGATGACCGCCCAGCGCGCCCATCGGGGTGCGGTGCCGGCCTTCGACGCGCGCACCTTCGCCAGCGCCGCCGACAAGATCTCTCAGGCAACTCAGGGCTTTGTTGCCCGCTATGCCATCGACGCCGTGGTGGCGAGCTGGCTGGGCGAGTGCGGCAGCTACGAGGTCAAGCTGAGCCGGCTGCTGTCGCTGGTCAGCGATGAGATGCCGCCGCTGGGTGCGGAGGTGCTCGACCAGCTGATCGGCGAGATCCTGGCGAGCGGCGGCGCGGTGGACGAGCTGTTCGGCTGGGTGGACGGCTTGCGCGCCTCGATGGAGGTGCTGGCGCAGCTGTGGAAGGGCGACACCGTCGTCCATCCGCGCGTTCCGGCGACGATTCGCCGGCTCAACGCCTACATCGCCTCGCACCCCGCCCCGGCGGCGCGGCGCGGGCTGGAGCTGACGCTGCACAGGGCGCTGACCGGCGAGGAGCGGCTGTGCCCGCTCACCGGCGGCGACCCGCGCGCCACCTCGGTTATCGTCGATGAACTGGTGGCGACGGCGGCGCTCGCCACCAAGCTGCGCGGCCACGGCACCATCATGGGCGGCGACCGCACGTTGCAGATCCTCGACCGCCGGGTGGCCCGCCACCTGACCGGCGATCGGCTGGAGATGTCGCTGCGCGGCAAGAGCCACTACGCCCGCATCATCGACTTGCTGACCTACGAGGGCGTGGCGTTCGGCGACCTGTGCCGCAAGATGGTGACGGCGGCGCTGCGCACGCACCTCGACCATCGCGACTTCACCCAGCGCCTGTTCGAGAGCGCCCGCACGCCGCGCGCCCGCATCAAGGCGCTGTCCGACGTGCAGACGCGCCTGCTGCGCTCCGGTCTGCCGGACGCGGTGCGGGACAAGTACGCGCGCATGCTGGACGAGATCCAATTCACCTACCTGCGCACCAACCGCATCCTGCTGCGCATCGCCAAGGACCGCACGCCGACGGTCGAAGAGGTGATGGAGTACGCCAAGCTGCTGGCCGAGGGCGCCTTCACCGAGGGCAAGTGCGCCAATGCGGCGCGCGAGCTGGTGGGCCACCACGTGCGCGGCACCGGCTTTCTGCGCGCCTACCTCCAGCGCCGCAAGGACGAGACGGAGCAGCGCGCCGAGCACTACGCGGCGTTCTTCGGCACCTTGCAGGCGGCGGGCACGCCGTTGCGCGACATGGCGACGATCCGCGTCCTGCTGGCCGACGACGAGCCGCAGGCGCGCTCCTACGTCGAGATGATCCTGCGGGACCTAGGGATCTTCGACATCGTCATCGCCGAGGACGGCCGCGAGGCGCTGGACGCCTTCGACGGGCAGGAGACGATGTACGACCTGATCATCTGCGACTGGAAGATGCCGCGGCTGACGGGCATGGACTTTTTGAAGCAGGTCCGCGCCGTGCGGCCGGAGATGCCGTTCCTGATGGTGACCGCCCTGGCGACGATGATCGCCGTGGAGGAGGCGCTGGCGCACGACGTCACCGCCTACATCGCCAAGCCCTTCTCCCCCGAGCAGCTGGAAGAGAAGATCCTGGTGCTGGTGAACAGATAAACCCTCTCCCCAGAGGGGAGAGGGAAAACTGGTTTCAATCCTGAAACGTCATGTTAACCGGTGACCGCCTATGAGGAGAGACCTACATCTCCCTCGCAACGGACGCACGCCGTGGACGCTTCCAGCTCCAACCCTTCGTACGGCCGCGGTATCGCGTTCCCGGAAGTGCTGCTCGTGGCGCTCGGCCTCGTTGCGGTCGTTGGGCTGCTGGTCATCGCGGGCGGGCGGCAGGACGGCCCGATCCTTGGTTTGCTCGCGGCGGCGCTGGGCGCGGTGGTGGTCGCGGTGGCGGGGCTGGCCTATCTGGCCGTGCGCCGGGCGGTGCGGACCGCCAAGGCCATCGACCACGGCGCCCGCCTGCTGGAAGCCGCCAACCGCGAACTCGCGGCCAGCCAGCAGCGCTTCCGCGACTTCGCCGAAGCCGCCTCGGACTGGTTCTGGGAGAGTGCGGCGGATCACCGCTACACCTACGTCTCCGAGCGGCTGGCCGGCATCATCCAGCGCGACGCGCGCGCGGTGTTCGGCGAATCGCTGCTCGACCTCGAACGCCTCAGCGAGGATGCCGACACCTGGGCCGAGTACCGCGCCGACATCGAAGCCGGCCGCCCCTTCAGCGACCTGGAGGTGACGCACCAGGACGAGGACTCCGGCCAGACCTACGTCTTCCGCCTCAGCGGCCAGCCGGTGTTCGACGACACCGGGGCCTTCGCCGGCTACCGCGGCAGCGGGCTCGACGTGACGGTCGAGACCATGGCGCTGATGGACGCGCGCTTCATGCAGGTGGTGGTGCACGACGCGCTGGACAGCATCTCGGAAGGCTTCGTGCTGTTCAACGCCGATGGCCGGCTGCTGATGTGCAACGACCGCTACCGGCAGGCCTACCCGAACATCGCCGACATCCTCGTCCCCGGCGTCACCTTCGAGGAAATCCTGCGCGTCGCCGCCGAGCGCGGCGGCTACGACGGCGGCGGCGACCTGACAGCGTGGGTCCGCGACCGGCTGAACCGCCATCTGGAGCACGACGTGCCGGTGGACCGCCGCCTGTCGGACGGCTGCTGGTACCGCATCAGCGAGCACGCCACCGGGGCTGGCGGCGTCGTCAAGATCCTCATGGACATCACCGAACTGAAGCTGCGCGAGAACGAGCTGGCCGGCCAGACCGAGCGGCTGGAGGCGACGGTCGGCGCCCTTCAGGAGAGCGAGAACCGCTACAAGCAGCTCGTCGAGCTGGCGCCCTACGGCATCGCCATCTGGGACGGCGCGGCGATCCGCTTCGCCAACGCGTCGGCCGCGGCGATCCTCGGCGCCTCCTCCTTCGGCGGGCTGGAGGGGGCGGAACTCAAGCGCTTCTTCCAGGACGGCCCGGCGCTGGAGGCGCGCCTGTACACCGCGACGGACGGCACCCCGCAACGCCTGGAGTGCGAAGTGCAGCGCCCGTCCGGCGAGCGCCGCCAACTGGAACTCGGCGCCTACCCGGCGACCTACCAGCGCGATTCGGCGGTGCTGCTGGTGATGAACGACATCACCGAGCGCCGCCGCACCGAAGAGGAGCTGCAACGCTCGCAGAAGATGGAGGCGGTCGGCCGCATGGCCGGCGGCATCGCGCACGAGTTCAACAACATGCTGACCGCCATCGGCGGCTTCGCCCGTCTGGCCGAGCGCGCGCCGGGCGACGAGGCGCGGGTGCTGACCTGCGTGCGGGAGATCGCCAAGGCGTCCGACCGCGCGGCGGCGCTCACCGCCCAGCTCCTCGACTTCAGCCGCCGCAAGGCGAGCGAGGAGACGGAGGTGGTCCCCCTGGCCGACCTCGTGCGCGACCTGCGCGTCTTCCTGAAGCCGCTGATGAGCGCCGGCATCGCCATCGACCTCGACATCCGGGATGCGGCGGCGCACACGATCGCCAACCCGGTGACGCTCAATCAGGCGATCCTCAACCTCGCGCTCAACGCCCGCGACGCCATGCCGGACGGCGGCGCGCTGAACGTGACGCTGGAGTCGGTCGAGCCCGACCGCGGCTTCTTCGAGCGGCACGACTCCCTGCGTCCCGGCCGCTACGCGGTGATTCGCGTCGCCGACACCGGCTGCGGCGTGCCGGAGGAGATCCGCGACCGCATCTGGGAGCCGTTCTTCACCACCAAGGAGCCCGGCAAGGGCACCGGCCTCGGCCTGTGGATGGTGTACGGCACGGCGCAGCAGGCCGGCGGCGTCGTGGAGATGGACTCCGAACTGGGCCACGGCACGGCCTTCACCATCTACCTGCCCGCCGTCGAACCGCCGGCCACCGTGGACACCGGCATCGAGACGGTGCGCCTGCCGGAAGGCGAGGCGGCGGCGGTCCTGCTGGTGGACGACGAGGACTCGGTGCGCTCCTTCCTGCGGCTGGCGCTGGAGGAGGCGGGGTGTCAGGTGGTCGAGGCGGTGGACGGCCTCGACGCGCTGGCGCGCTGGGACGAGCATGGCGGGCTGTTCGACCTGCTGGTCACCGACGTGTCCATGCCGCGCATGACCGGCCCCGAGCTGGCCCGCGCGCTGGACGAGCGCAACCCGGATCTCCGCATGCTGTTCCTCACCGGCTACGCGTCCCAGGATCAGGCGGCGGGGCTGACGGCGCGGCCGGGCAGCCAGCTGCTGATGAAGCCCGTCGGCCCGGACAAGCTGATCCAGGCCGTACGCGAGCTGCTGTCGGAGTGACGCGATGACTCTGGCACCCGACACCGAGCCGCACGACCCGCCCGGCGGCGTTCCCGACCCGGAAGCGGCAAGCGAGGCGACGCTCTGCCAGTCGGCGGACGAGTTCTACGCGCCCCCGGCGCGCGAGGTGATCGGCCGGCATTGCGAGCGCTTCCTCAACGAGAACGCGCTGACCCCGACCGAGCTGCTGCACGCCCCCCGGCACCAGACGACGCTGTCCAATCAGGCGCTGTTCGTCAGCATCATTCAGCAGGCCGAGCGCGCCCAGGGCCGCAAGCTCGGCACGCTGAACGTGCTGGTCAACGAGGTGGCGCGGCTGACCCGCGAGCGCGTCAAGGACTGGCCGATCCCCGAGCTGACGCCGGCCGGCTACGGCTCCGTGATCGGTGAGGTGCTGTCGCGCGACCCGACCTTCACCGGCCGCTTCATCGTCGACGCCGCGCTGGCCCAGCACCTCCAGACGACGCGGACCTTCGCCGAGAAGGCGGAGATGCTGCTGGCCCTGGCCGATTCCACCGACGACCCCGACGCGCTCGCCCCCATCGACCGGCTGCTCGGCGAGATCGTCCGCGCCGAGTCCGGCATGGCCTCCATCGCCGGTGAGACGCCGTTTGCCGTGCTGGTCGAGGCCATCGTTGCGATGGCGGCCGGCGACGCGGTGCTGGCGGACGATCTGCCGCCGGTGCTGCGCGCGCTCGACGCACTGATCCGCCGGGTGCCGATGCCGGTGGTGAGCGACGCGCTGCTGGTCGCCTTCCGCCGCGAGTTGACCAAGCCCAACCGCTTCACCATCGCCAGCACCGGCGACCTGTTCGGCATCGAATCGGTGCAGCGTGAACTATTGACGCTGGCGCAGATGGCGCAACGGCTCAAGTCCGGTGACGGCTATATGGGCGGCGTCAAGACCGAGGCGGCCTTCCAGAGGCGCATGGCGCTGCTGGTCAACGAGGACACGCTGCCGGAGATCGTCAAGGGCCGCAACTTCATGCAGAAGCTAACCACGCTCTTCACCATGCAGAAGATGCCGCTGGCAGACAACTCGCAGAAGGCGGTCGACGGCTACCTGAAGAGCTACCTGGACAGCCGCGAATTCACCAGTCGCGTGCTCGATTGCTGGAAGGAGCGGGCGGACAAGCTGAAGGGCTTGGCCGAGGTGCAGAAGATGATCCTCGACTCCACGTTCCCGGAGGAAGATCGCGAGTACCTCGCCGGGCTGGTGGACGAGACGCAGAGCGTGTTCATCCGCACTCACCGTCTGCTGGCGGCGCTGACGTCGAAGGTCGATCCGTCGTCGGACACCATCATCGACATCGCGAAGCTGGCCGGCGACGGGGCGTTCTGCGTCGGCAAGAGCCGGCAGGCGGTGGCCCGCGCGCTGTACCGGCAGGTGCACCGGCCGCGCTTCATCCGCACCTTCCTGCTCAGCGCCCCCAACGGCAAGGAGCGCGGCGCCCGTGCCTCCTGGCTCAAGGGCGCGCTGGCGATGATCGGGGTGCCGTTCATCGACATGACGGCGCTGCGAGTGCTGGTGGTGGACGACGAGGAGGGACCGCGCACCTACGTGGAGTCGGTGCTGCGCGACCTCGGCGTCGGCACCGTGCACCTTGCCGGCGACGGCCAGCAGGCGCTGGAACGCCTGGAGGCGCAGGACGAGCACTACGACCTCATCATCTGCGACTGGATGATGCCCAAGGTCAGCGGCCTGGAGGTGCTGAAGTCGGTGCGCTCGGCGCGGCCGGACCTGCCGTTCCTGATGGTGACGGCGCTGGCCACCCGGCAGGCGGTGGAGCGCGCCATCGCCGCCCACGTCACCGCCTACATCGCCAAGCCCTTCACGCCCGACCAGCTGGAGGACAAGGTCCTGCTGGTGCTGACGCAGCGGGGCGTGTCGGTGGGGTGAGCGCTACGCGCCCACCCGCTCCTCCAACCACGCTTCCATCCGCTCGGCCACGCCGTCCCATCCCGGTTCCAGCATCATCGTGTGCCCCATGTCCGGGACGATGACCGCGTCGGTGCGCAACGTGCGGGCGG
Organism: Azospirillum terrae; assembly: GCF_053470425.1. Taxonomy (NCBI): domain Bacteria; kingdom Pseudomonadati; phylum Pseudomonadota; class Alphaproteobacteria; order Rhodospirillales; family Azospirillaceae; genus Azospirillum; species Azospirillum terrae. Next base: position 249,511 of record NZ_JBPXMR010000001.1, read on the forward strand.
TGGCGTGCACCTGATCGGGCGGGACGAGCATGTCCTTGCCCGCACCCAGCACCAGCACCGGTATGTCGCCGTCCGGCACCGGCGGGAACGGGTTCCAGCCGTACATCTCCAGCAGCGCGGCGCTGGATTCCTCCTGAAGGTACGGCTCGTAGCGGCGCGCCTCGGCGCGCGGCATGCGGTCGGAGAACATGGCGCGGCGGATGCCCTCGGGGTCCACGTGGCGCTCGCCGAAGGTGGTGAGCAGCGCCATCTGCCCGAACACGTACGGGTCGCGGAACGCCAGCCCGATCGAGCTCTCCCACAGCCCGTGCGGCGGCGCCGAGGCCATCAGCACCGCGGCCGGCGCCCGGCGGCGCAGCAGCGCGCGCTGCACCACCATGCCGCCCATGGAGTGGCCGATCAGCACGGGTGGCGCGTCCAGCCCGTCGAACGCCTCGACCACATCGTCCACATACTCGCCCAGCGTGTGGTAGCGGATGCCGTCGCGCCCGGCGCTGGCGCCGTGCCCGCGCAGGCTGACGGCGTGCGCCGCCCAGCCGCGCCCGGCGAACCAGTCCAGCATCCTGGCGTTCCAGATCCAGGCGCCGCAGAAGGCGCCGTGCACGAACAGCAGCGGGGTGGGCTTCGCCGGGCCGGTCGGCCGGCGGCTCAGGATTTCCAGTCTCGGCATGGTCCCGGAGGCGTTACGGGGTGAGGTGGGTGGAGAACCAAGCGACCGCGGACTCGGCGACCGTGTCCAGCGCGCCCGGCTCCTCGAACAGGTGGCCGGCGCCCGGCACGATTTCCAGGGCCTTGACGCAGTGCAGCGCCTTGAGCGCCTGCACGTTCAGCCCGATCACCGGATGGTCCTCGCCGCCGACGATCAGCAGCGTGGGCGCTGCAACACCTTCCAGCCAGACTTCCGCCAGATCGGGCCGTCCGCCGCGCGAGACGACGGCGCGCACGTGGTGGTGCTCGGCCGCGCGGGCCGCCGCGACCAGCGCCGCCGCGGCACCGCTGCCGGCGCCGAAATAGCCGATGGGCCGGCCCTCCACATCAGGGTGGTCGCACAGGAACTGCGTCGCCAGCAGCACGCGTTCGGTCAGCAGGTGCGTGTCGAAGACGTTGGCGCGGTCCAGCGCCTCGTCCGCCGTCAGCAGGTCGAACAGCAGAGTGCCGAAGCCGGCCTTGCGCAGGGCCTCGGCGACGTGGCGGCTGCGCGGGCTGGCGCGCCCGCTGTGGCTGCCGTGTACGAACAGCACCACCGCGCGGAACCCCTCCGGCAGCGTCAGGGTTCCGTTCAGCCCGACCGGAGCGATGCGGATGTCCTGCTCCATCGTGTTCCTCAATCGGCAAGGTGGCGGTGTGCGGCGATGCTCGCTTCAACAGCGGGCGGCAGGCCCTTGTGCCCACAGCCTAGCCCCCGGTTGCGCACCGCGCAACCGCCACAGCCCTTTGATTGAGGAGCAGGTGAGCTACTCCGCCGCGCTGTGCAACGCCTCCCCGCGTCCGAGCGTGGCATCGAAATAGGCGATGGTGCGCTTCAGGCCAGCCTCCAAGGCGACGCGAGGCTCCCAGTTCAGCAGCGACCGCGCCTTGCCGATCTCCGGGCGGCGCTGCTTGGGATCGTCGGCGGGCAGCGGGCGGCGCACGATGCGCGAGGTCGAGCCGGTCAGCCGGATCACCATCTCCGCCAGTTCGAGGATGGTGAACTCGCCGGGGTTGCCGAGGTTCAGCGGCCCGGTGACCTCGTCCGGCGTCTCCATGAAGCGCAGGAAACCCTCGATCAGGTCGTCGACGTAGCAGAACGAGCGGGTCTGGCTGCCGTCGCCGTAGACGGTGATCGGCTCGCCCTTCAGCGCCTGGACGATGAAGTTGGACACCACGCGGCCGTCGTCGGGATGCATGCGCGGGCCGTAGGTGTTGAAGATGCGCACCACCTTGATCGGCAGCCCGTGCTGGCGCTGGTAGTCGAAGAACAGCGTCTCGGCGCAGCGCTTGCCCTCGTCGTAGCACGCCCGCGGGCCGATGGTGTTGACGTTGCCCCAGTATTCCTCCGGCTGCGGGTGCACCGAGGGGTCGCCGTACACCTCCGAGGTCGAGGCTTGCAGGATCGGCACGCGCAGGCGCTTGGCGAGGCCCAGCATGTTGATGGCGCCCAGCACCGATGTCTTCGTGGTCTGCACCGGGTCGTGCTGGTAATGCACGGGCGAGGCCGGACAGGCGAGGTTGTAGATGCGGTCCACCTCGACATAGAGCGGGAACGTCACATCGTGTCGCAGCGGTTCGAAGCGCGGATGCCCCAACAGATGGCGGATGTTGGCGCGCGTTCCCGTAAAGTAATTGTCGACGCAGAGAACGTCGTGGCCCTCCGCCAGCAGGCGATCGCACAGGTGCGATCCAAGGAATCCGGCGCCGCCGGTCACCAGAACGCGTGTGGATGTTGATTTTTTCACGATGAACCCCCGCCATGCGCAGCCGTTGAGGCTGCTTGATTTATGGTCGGCCCGTGATCGAGCCCAACCTCCCGCCAACATTCCAGCCGCGCCGAGGTTCACCGGCACAGAGGGCCTAGTCCCGTTGGGCTGGCCGGGGTACCGCCCGCAACCGGGGCAGCCCACTCCGAAAGTGCAAAGGCCCGCCAGATCCGCTAGTTTTATGGATGGAACGGGCTTGAGCGGGGGAGCGCCGGGGATGCGGATGCACTGGCGGGAAACGGCGCGGCGGGCCATGATGCGCATGGCGTTGCCGGTGCTGGCGTTGGGCGCGGCCGTCCTGGCCGCCGCCGGTGCCGGCGCGCGAGAGTTCCGCTTGGCCGACACCCACCCGGACACCTACCCGACCGTGCAGGCGGCGCTGCACATGGGCCGGCTGGTCGCCGAGCGCTCGGGCGGGCGGCACGCCGTTCGCGTCTTCCATTCCCGCCAGCTCGGCGAGGAAAAGGAGACCATCGAACAGACGCGAGTCGGCGCCATCGACCTGAACCGTGTCAATCTGGCGCCGCTCGCCGACCTCATCCCGGAATGCAAGGTGGCGTCGCTGCCCTTCCTGTTCCGCTCGCAGGCGCACCTGCACGCGGTGCTGGACGGCCCGGTCGGGGCGGAAATCCTGGCGGCTTTCGAGCGCCACGGGCTGGTCGGTCTGGCGTTTTACGATTCGGGCGCGCGGTCGATCTACAACACCCGCCGGCCGATCCGCATGCCCGACGACGTGAAGGGGCTGCGCATCCGCGTCCAGCAGTCGGACCTCAACGTCGCCATGCTGGAGGCGCTGGGCGCCACCGCCGTGCCGCTGCCTTTCGGCGAGGTGAACACCGCGCTGGTCACCGGCATCATCGACGGTGCGGAAAACAACTGGCCCTCCTACGAGCAGAACGAGCACCACCACGCCGCCCGCATCTACGCGCTGACCGAGCACTCCATGGCGCCGGAGGTTCTGGTGATGTCGAAGAAGGCGTGGGACGCCCTGCCGGTCGAGGACCAGGCGCTGTTCCGCGCCGTTGCGCGCGAGAGCGCCTCCGTCATGCACACGCTGTGGGCGCAGGCCGAGCACCGTTCGGAGCAGGCGGCGCGCGCGTCCGGCGTTCAGGTCATCGCCGACGTGGACAAGGAGGCGTTCCGCCGCCGCATGCTGCCGGTCTATGACCGTTTCGTCACCGATCCGGCGCTGAAGGACTTGGTGCGCCGCATCCAGGCCACGGAATAGCCGTGCCTGCGGATGCGACCGAGACGGATGTGACCGAGGCGGAGGCCACCGACGGCTCCCCGCCGCGCCGTCGCCGCCTGAACCGTCTGGCTGTCTTCATCCGCACCGTGCCGGTCAGCTGGCGCGTGTTCCTGATCGTGGCGCTGAACGGCGTGGCGACGGTGGCGCTCGGCCTGCTGATCTGGGGCGGCGGCCGGGTCATCGTCGGCGAGTGGGACGAGGTGCGCCGCGTTCAGGAGTACGACCGCCTGTTCGTCGCCATCGACAGCGACGTCAGCCGCCTGCAAAGCCTTGTCCACCGCACCCTGCACGCGCCCACCGACGATCTGCTGGCTGAAATCGGCCGGCGGCGCGAGACGCTGCTGAGCAAGCTGGACCGCACCATCCTGCCGGAATCCGAGATGGCGGACGACCTTGCCCATCTCACCGCGGCGTCGCGGCGCTTCCTCGGCAGCTTCGACCTGCTGCGCGAGCAGACCGCCCGCATGCGCGCCGGTTATGAGGCGGCGGTGCTCAAGGCCGGCGGCGAACTGTCCGGCCTGTTCTCCATCCTCGACAGTCAGGCGCGCCATGGCAACCCGTTGATCCAGCCGCCGCTGGGGAGGGCGCGCGAGGCCTTCGCCGATGGTCTGCTGGCGGCCAACGCCTTCTACCTCTCGGGCGACGCCGCCGCGTCGGCGCGGGCGGAGCGCGCGTTCGAGGCCATCGCCCGCGCCGTCCCGGTGATGCGCGATCTGGCGTCCGAGGACATCCAGCGCAACGCGCTGGACGCCATGGCCACGCGGGTGGAAACCCTGCGCCAGGGCTTGGCCGGCGTGCGCCTCGGGCTGGAGCAGCGCGCCCATCTGGTGGGCACGGAGATCGACGGCGGCCAGCGCGCCATGGCGCAGATCATCGACCGTCTGGTCGGCCGCAGCCGCCTGCGCGAGGCCGAGGCACAGGCCCGCTTCGACGCCGCGCTGCTGCGCGTCGGCTGGGGGATCGCGCTGGTCGGCGCACTGTTCCTGGCGTTCAGCGCCGCCATCTCCTGGGCCATCGGCGAGAGCATCCGCCGGCCCCTGCGCGGCCTGATGCACGCAATGACGGCGATCGCCGGCGGCGACTACGCCCGCCCGGTCTACGGCACCACCGTGCCGGACGAGATCGGCGCCATGGCCAAGGCGCTGGCGGTGTTCCGCGAGGAGGCGGCGGCCAAGCGGCGCATGGAGGACGAACGCGACGCGCAGGAGCGGCGCTGGCGCACCATGCTGGAGAGCAGCCCGGTCGGCATTTCCATCGTCTGCGCGCTGTCCCACACGCGGCTCTACAGCAATCCGAAATACGACGCGCTGTTCGGCATGTCCGGGCAGGGCATGGCGCTGGGGATTCCAGTCGTCGACTCGTTCGTCGATCCGGCCGACATGCGGAACATGATCACCGCCTTCGAGGGGGAGGGGCACGTCGACGGCCTGGAGGTGAGACGGCGGCGCTTCGACGGTTCGGTCTGGTGGTGCCTGCTCGACATCCGGCCAATGGATTACGACGGGCGGCCCGCCTACATCGTCTGGCACTACGACGTGACCTACCGCCGCCTCGCCGAAGAGGAGTTGCGCGGCGAGAAGGAACGCGCCGAGCAGGCGCTGGCCGACCTGCGGCAGGCGCAGCAGAGCCTGATCCACGCGGAGAAGATGGCCTCGCTGGGGGCGCTGGTGGCCGGTGTGGCGCACGAGATCAACACGCCGGTCGGCGTCACGGTGACCGCCGCCTCGCTGCTGGCCGACGAGACGGCGGCGCTGCTGCGCCTGTTCGAGACCGGCACCATGCGCCGTTCCGCCTTCGAGCGCTACGCCGAACTGGCGAGCGAGGCGAGCGAGCGCATCCTTTCCAACGCCAACCGCGCCGCCGAACTGATCCAGAGCTTCAAGCAGGTGGCGGTGGACCAGACCCGCGACGACCGCCGCCGCTTCGACCTCGGCCAGTACATCCACGAGGTGCTGGTCAGTCTGGGGCCGCGGCTCAAGCAGACCGGGGTGGAGATCTCCGTCGACTGCCCGGAGGGGCTGGATGTGGACGGCTATCCGGGACCGCTGGCGCAGGTGCTGACCAATCTGGTGGTGAACGCGCTGGTGCACGCCTTCGACCCCGGCCACTTCGGCCACATCCGCCTGCACGCCGGGCCGTCCGGCGACGACGGCGTGGTGCTGACCTTCGCCGACGACGGCAAGGGGATTCCGGCCGAGGTGCTGCCGAAGATCTTCGACCCGTTCTTCACCACCAACCGGGCCGGCGGCGGCACCGGGTTGGGGCTCAACATCGTCTACAACCTCGTCCGCCAGAAGCTGGGCGGCAGCATCGAGGTGGCGAGCGTGCCGGGCGAGGGCACCAGCTTCACGATCCGCTTCCCGCGACGGATGTGAGGGTGCTACCCATCGGCCCCTGGGTTTTTCAGTGGGGGACGCGATGGCAGCCGAAGTGACGCTGGTGCTGGGCGGCGCCCGTTCGGGCAAGAGCCGCCACGCCGAGGGGCTGGTGACCGCGCACCCGCAGCCCTGGACCTACCTCGCCACCGCCGAGGCGTGGGACGACGAGATGCGCGCCCGCATCGCCCGCCACCGCGAGGACCGCGGCTCTGCCGGCTGGACCACCGTGGAAGAACCCCTGGACCTGCCCGGCGCTCTGCGCCGCCACGCCATTCCCGGTGCGGCGGTGCTGGTCGATTGCCTGACGCTGTGGCTGTCCAACCTGCTGGGCGCCGGGCGCGACGTGGAGGCGGCGACCGCCGACCTGCTGGCGGCGCTGGACGCGGCGGCGGGGACCGTGGTGCTGGTCTCCAACGAGGTGGGCTTGGGCATCGTGCCGGACAACGCGCTGGCCCGCGCCTTCCGCGACCACGCCGGGCGCCTGCACCAGCGGGTGGCGGCGCGGGCCGGGCGCGTGGTGTTCGTGGTGGCCGGCTTGCCGATGAACGTGAAGGGATAACCCGCCATGGCGCGCGCGCTGATGCTGCAAGGCACGGGGTCGGACGTCGGCAAGTCGCTGCTGGTGGCGGGGCTGTGCCGGGCGCTGGTGCGCCGCGGCCTGACGGTGCGGCCGTTCAAGCCGCAGAACATGTCCAACAACGCCGCGGTGACGGCTGATGGAGGCGAGATCGGCCGCGCCCAGGCGCTCCAGGCGCGCGCTTGCGGCGTGGCGCCCAGCGTCCACATGAACCCGGTGCTGCTCAAGCCGCAGACCGACGTCGGCGCCCAAGTGATCGTGCAGGGCCGCGTCGTCGGTTCGGCGCGCGCCGCCGACTATCAGGCGAAGAAACGCGAGTTGCTGGGCGCCGTGCTGGACAGCTTCGCGCGGATGAAGGCGGAGGCCGACATCATCATCGTCGAGGGCGCCGGCAGCCCGGCCGAGGTGAATCTGCGGGCCGGCGACATCGCCAACATGGGCTTCGCCTGCGCCGCCGACGTGCCGGTGCTGCTGGTCGGCGACATCGACCGCGGCGGCGTCATCGCCAGCCTCGTCGGTACCCATGCCCTGCTGGAGCCGGACGAGCGGGCGCGGGTCAAGGGCTTCCTGATCAACAAGTTCCGCGGCGACGTGCGGCTGTTCGACGGTGGCCTGCGCGTCATCGAGGAGCGCACGGGATGGCGCGGCTTCGGCGTGGTGCCCTGGCTGCACGAGGCGCGCAGCCTGCCGGCCGAGGACGCGGTCGCGCTGGACACCGCGCGGAGCACCAACGGCGGTCCGCTCCGCATCGCCGTGCCGGTGCTTGCGCGCATCTCCAACTTCGACGATTTCGACCCCCTGGCGCTGGAGCCGGAGGTGTCGCTGACCATGGTTCGCGCCGGCCAGCCGTTGCCCGGCGACGCCGATCTGGTGATCCTGCCCGGCAGCAAGGCGACCATCGCCGACTTGGCGTTCCTGCGCGCTCAGGGCTGGGACATCGATCTGGCGGCGCATCGCCGCCGCGGCGGACGGGTGCTGGGCATCTGCGGCGGCTACCAGATGCTAGGTCGCCGCATCGCCGACCCGCACGGCATCGAGGGTCCGCCCGGCGAGGCCCCCGGCCTAAGCCTGCTGGACGTGGACACGGTGCTCTCCGGCCCCAAGGTGCTGACCGAGGCCGCGGGAATCGAGACCGCGACCGGCGCGCCGGTGACCGGCTACGAGATGCACATGGGCCGCACGGACGGGGGCGACTGCGCCCGCCCCATTCTGCGCCTGGACGGCGGAGCCGTGGACGGCGCGGTGTCGGAGGACGGCCGGGTGGCCGGCTGCTACCTGCACGGCCTGTTCGGATCGGACGCCTTCCGCGGCGCGCTCCTCAAGGGCCTGGGCGGAACCGGCGGGCAGGGGATGCGCTACGGGCAACAGGTTGAAAGTGCTCTCGATGCCATTGCCGATCGGCTGGAACGGACACTCGACATGGACCTTATCCTGAACACGAGCTTTTGAGCGTTCGCCCTTGAGGGTTCCACTCCCAATGATCTACGCTGCCCAGGTTGTGTGTCTGAGCTGCTGAGCGTCGGGAGTGTGCATGGCTGAGGATGATCGCCGCGACGTGAATACGGACGTTGCCCCTGTGGACGTTGCCCCCGCGGACGCGGTCCCTGCGAATGTGGCCCCTGCGAATATCGATAGCGCGCCCGAAGAGGCGTCCCGGCCTGTCGAATCGTCGCCCCTGGACGACGTGAAGGCCGAGGTGGAGCGCATCCTGACCGGTGTGACGAACGATCTCCAGACGCGCGACACCACGTTCGACATGCCCATCGTTGACGAGCGCCGGTCGCTGGCGCTGTATACGGAAGCCGTGCGGATGCAGGTCAAACTGCACGCCACCACCGATTACGTCGCCGTGCAGGAACTCAGGATAGCGGCGGTCGGCCTGGAAAGCCGTTACAAGGTCTTCTCCGGTGCGCGCATCACGAAATTGATGTGCGCTTTGTTGGCGCTTCTCCTTCTTGCGTCCACCGTCGTCTGGCACACCCAAATCATTGACACCATCAAATGGTGGTTCGGCGACAACAAGCCGCTGAAGTTCATCACCATCGGGCTGTCCGGGTTCATGCTCTATTGGATCGGACGTGCCTCGCGCTATTCCGAGACGCTGACGGGCAAGTCTGGCGTCGTGCTCGACATGATTGTCGGCGTCATCGCGGCGGTGGTCGTGCCGCCGGTGATCGTCATTCTGTTCTTCGACACGGACGGCACGCTGCGGGAGTTCAAGCCCTCGCCCGAACTGCTGAGCTTTCTCTGCGGCTACAGCCTGAAGGTCATCCTGGATTTCCTCGCCAAGGTCATCGAGAAGGTGAACGCCGCGGTCCGGGCGCTCTAACTCATCCGCGCAGGACGGCCGCCAGCACCACCGCCACGCCGACCAGCACCATGCAGGCGCCGCGGTACAGCGCCAGCGCGCGGTCGATGTCGTCGGCGGTGGCCGCGGTGCGGCCCTGACCGAGCCACGCATCCATGATCCGCGTGCCCCCATAGGTGCGCGGGCCGCCAAGCCGCAAATCCAGCGCACCGGCCATGGCCGCTTCCGGCCAGCCGGCGTTGGGCGAGCGGTGGCGTCCGGCGTCCGCCCGCACCGACGCCCAGGCCTGTTGCGGCGAGGCTCCATCGGTAAACCCCGCCGAGGCCGTGAGCAGCACCGCCGCCAGCCGCGAGCCGGGCAAGTTCACCAGATCGTCGAAGCGCGCCGCCGCCCAGCCGAACGCCTCGTGCCGAGGGGTGCGGTGGCCGATCATGCTGTCGGCGGTGTTGGCCGCCTTGTACAGCGCCAGACCCGGCAGGCCGCCGACCAGCAGCCACACCGCCGGGGCCACCACGCCGTCCGAGAAGTTCTCGGCAAGGCTCTCGATGGCGGCACGGGCGACGGCGGGCTCGTCCAGCGTCGCCGGGTTGCGGCCGACGATGCGCCCGACCGCCTCGCGCCCGGCCGCCAACCCGCCGCTGCGCAACGACCCTGCCACAGCCGCCACGTGATCGTACAGGCTGCGTTGCGCCAGCAGCGTGGACGCCAGCGCCGCCTCCCACAGCCAGCCCAGCGGCAGCGCCCGGCAAAGGCCCGCCACCAGCGCCGCCGCCGTGCCGACCAAAGTCAGCAGCACGCCCAACGCCAGCACGCCGGCGAGCCGGCGTTGCCAGTCGGTCGCGTCGTCGTGGTTGAGCATCCGGTCCAGGCGGTCTATGAGGGCGCCGATCCACACCACCGGGTGGCGGATTTGCGGATAGAGTGCGTCCGGGTATCCGGCGGCGGCCTCGATGACCAGGGCGGCGGCGAGCACGGTCGGGTGTAGGTCCACGGTCGGCGGTATCCAAAGGGCAGGCAAGGGCGGGAAGAGGCGCGATCATGGCGGAAACGGCGAGCGGCACCAAGACCCAAGTCCAGCACCCGGTCCTGCATGGCGGCGACCTCGACGCCGCGCGCGCGGCGTTCCCCGATGCGCCAGCGCCGTGGGTGGACCTGTCCACCGGCATCAACCCGTGGCCCTACCCGTTGCCAACCATCCCCGACACCGCCTGGACCCGCCTGCCGGGCCACGCCGAGGAGAAGGCGTTGCGCGCCGCTGCCGCCGCGTACTACGGCGCCCCCTCCACCGGCCACGCCGCCGCCGGACCAGGGTCGCAGGCGCTGATCCAACTGCTGCCGCGGCTGCGCGGGCAGGGCACGGTGAGCGTGCTGGGGCCGACCTACGCCGAGCACGCCCGCGCCTGGGCCGCCGCCGGCCACGCCGTGCGCACCGTCGCCCGCATCGAGGATCTGGACGGCGACGTCGCCGTAATCGTCAACCCCAACAACCCCGATGGCCGCATCGTCGGCCGCGACGGGCTTCTGGCCCTGGGCCGGCGCTTCGCCGCGCGCGGCGGCTGGCTGGTGGTGGACGAGGCGTTCGCCGACGTGACCCCGCAGGCCAGCATCGCCGACGCCGCGGACCAGCCTGGGCTGATCGTCCTGCGCTCCTTCGGGAAGTTCTTCGGGCTGGCCGGCGTGCGGCTGGGGGTGGCGCTGGCGGCGCCGGCCCTGGCGGCGGCGATCCGCGACGCGTTCGGGCCGTGGGCGGTGCCGGGACCGGCGCTGGCGGTCGCGACGCGCGCCTTCCTGGATGAGTCGTGGATCGCCGCGATGCGCCGCCGGCTCGCCGACGCATCGGCCGATCTCGACCTTTGGCTGAGCCGCCTGGGCCTTTCGGTGGAGGGTGGAACGTCGCTCTATCGGCTTGCCCGTCACACACATGCAACGCAAATCGTTAACGCGTTGGGCCGGTCCGGCGTGCTGGTGCGGCGCTTCGAGGACCACCCGGAGTGGCTTCGGTTCGGCCTGCCGCCTGACGATGCCGCGCAACAAAGGCTCGTTCAGGTCGTCGGCAACGTGGTTTATAAATCAAATTCGCTTTAAAGTTATTGTTGTCTATTCTCCACACGCGACACAATGGCGCACCCGGAGCGCTCCGGGCGATCGGTTAGCCTGCGGACTAACGACACGATTGCGGCTCCACAGAACGGTATGACAAGCTCACGGCGATGTTCCACGCGGATGCTTCCACGGCTGCTGCGATGACGAAGGACGGTGCGGATCGGCCCTCGCCCTGGCGCATGTTCGACGCCCTGCCCACGGGTGTGTGCGTTGCCACGCCCGCCGGCCGGATCGTCTACGCCAACGCGCACCTGCACGAGCTGCTCGGGTACCCCTACGGCGAGCTGGAGGGGGAGAACGTGAGCCTCCTGCGCGGTGGCGACACCGTGCTGCCCATGCCCGGCCTGCCGCTGGAGGGCAAGGGTGGGCGCGAGCGCCGCTACCGCTGCCGCGACGGCGAGTTCGTCTGGGTGGTGGAAGCCATCAGCAGCTACCAGGGCGACAACGGCGAGCCGTACGAGCTGCGCACCGTCACCGACGTCTCGCACCACCGCCGCGCCGAGGTGGCGTTGCGCGACCAGCTCATCATGAAGGACGTGCTGTTCGAAACGCTGCCGGTCCCGGTGTTCCTCAAGGACGAGGAGGGGCGCTTCGTCGATTGCAACGACGCGTTCGAGCGCTACACCGGCCTGCCGCGCCGCCAGGTGATCGAGAAGACCTCGTTCGACGTGCTGGATGCGCCGCTGGCCCGCGTGCACGCCGCCATGGACCGCGACCTGCTGGTCAACTGGGGCCAGCGCAGCTACGAGGAGTCGGTGCCGCACGCCGACGGCCTGCCGCGCCGGGCGCGCGTGTCGAAGGCGGTCTACCGGGACAACACCGGTGAGGTCAGCGGCATCGTCGGCGTCATCCACGACCTCGCGGCGGAGGACCAGCCCAACGAGGCGCGGCTCCAGACCATCCTGGAGCAGAGCCCCATCGGCGTTTCGGTGTCGCGGCGCGACAACGGCGTGATCTTCTTCGCCAACACCCGCTTCGCCGAACTGACGGGCTTCCCGCGCGAGCAGGTCATCGGCTCGCACGCGCGCGACTACTACGTGGACGACAACCAGCGCGAACGCGTCATCGAACGGCTGCGCACCTCCGGCTCCGTCGTGAACATGGAGGTGCAGTTCAAACGGGCCGACGGCACCACCTTCTGGACGCTGTTCACCGTGAACCAGGCGGTTCTCCAGGGGGTCGAGGTCAACCTCGCCTGGATCTACGACTACACCGAGCGGCGCAACATGGAGGAGGCCCTGCGCGACATGGCCTCCAAGGACCCGTTGACCGGCATCTACAACCGGCGCTCGTTCATGGAGATGGCGCGCCAGCAGCTTGCCCGCTCACACCGCTTCAACGAGCCGATGTCGGTGGTGGTGCTGGACGTGGATCACTTCAAGAAGATCAACGACACCTACGGCCACGCCACCGGTGACGACGCGCTGCGCATGGTGGCGGGGGCGTGCTCGTCGATCCTGCGCGAGTACGACATCCTCGGCCGCCTGGGCGGCGAGGAGTTCGTGGTGGTGCTGCCCGGCGCCACGCCGGACGAGTCCCGCGTGGTGGCGGAGCGCCTGCGCCGCTACATCGCCCGCATGCCGATCAACAGCCCCGACGGGCGTTTCCATATGACCGCCAGCATGGGCATCGCCGGGATCGAGCCGGCCGGCGACACGCTGGAAAAGGCGATCCACCGCGCCGATCTGGCGCTGTACCGGGCCAAGCGCGAGGGCCGCAACCGCGTGGTGGTCTACGAATCCGGCATGTAGGTGAGGTACGACCGTGGTCGACAGTTTCGAGACCAAGCGCCTGCACGCCGCCCGCACCGGCCCGGATGATTTCGACGATCTGCTGCGCATGCACACCGACCCGGCGGTGATGGCGACGCTCGGTGGCACGGTGTGGAGCCGCGACGAGACGCACGCCTTCCTGGAACGCGTGCTGCACCATTGGGACCGCCACGGCTACGGCGTGTGGACGCTGCGCTCCAAGGACGACGGCGCCTTCGTCGGCCGCGCCGGGCTGCGCCGCAAGGTGATCGAGGGCTATGAGGAAACCGAGCTTCTGTACGCCTGCATGCCCGAATACTGGGCGCGCGGCCTGACCACCGAAGCGGCGGAGGGCATCGTCGGGCTTGCCTTCGACCGGCTGCTGATGCCGAACCTCGTCGCCTTCACGCTGCACGGCAACACCGCGTCGCGCCGGGTCATGGAGAAGACCGGCTTCGGTTACGAGCGGGACTTCATCCACGCCGGGCTGCCGCACGTGCTGTACCGCCGGCGCCGGCCGAAATCATGAATATGGCAGCCCCGACGCGCCAGGACCGGCGCCGGCAGGAACGTGAAGACGACAAGCTGCTGCGCCACGGCATCCCTCCCGGTGACGATGCGGAACCGTTGCTGGCCGAGGCCCGCCGTCTGCTTCGCCTGCTGCGTGGCGGCGACGTGGCCGATGCGGCGGCGGAGATCCATGGCGGCTTCGACACGGCGCTGCGCCGCACCCCGCGCGAGCCGGTGGCCTGCCGGAAGGGCTGTTCGCACTGCTGCATCAGCTACGTGGCCGCCACCGCGCCGGAGCTGTTCCTCATCGCCCGCAGCCTGAAGGGCTCGCGCCGCACCGCGGTCGCCACCCGCGTCGCCGAAGCGGACGCCGCCACGCGTGGCCGCAGCATCGCCGAACGCTTCGCCGCCCCGCGGCTCTGCCCGCTGCTGGAGGACGGAGCCTGCGGTATCTACCCGGTGCGCCCCACCGCCCGCCGCAGTCTGGCGTCCTTCGACGCGGAGGTCTGCGCGCGCAGCTTCGGGACGAACAGCGGGGAGGGGCTGCCGGCGCCCGCGGCCGGCATGCACGTGCGCAGCGCCTATCAGGCGAGCCTGCGCGCCGCGCTGACGCTGGCCGGGCTGCCGGCGGTGGCGTACGAACTGAACGCGGGGCTGAACCGGGTGTTGCAGACGCCCGACGCCGAGGCGCTGTGGCTGAATGGCGAGGACGTGTTCGCCGGGATTGCGCCCGAGGCGGTGGCGAAGCCACGCTTCGACGAGACGGTGCGGCTGCTTGTGGCGGAGTTGCGGGCGGAGGGGCTTGGAAGCTGATTGCGCTGTGCGCTACAGCGCCCGTGCCGACAGCGGCATCGCCCGCACCTCTTCCACGTACGCTTCCAGTTCCATGGCACGGCGCACGCCGGTGTGGCTGGCCAGCACGCGGCGGCGGGAGGCTCGGCCGATGGCGCGGGCGCGCGGGGCGGGGGTGTCGCGCAGCCAGCGGGTGACCTGTTCGCTGTCGCGAGCGATCAGGATCTCCTCGCCGGGCCGGAACAGGGTTTCCAACCCGTCCCAGGAGTCGGAAATGATCGGCGTGCCGCAGGCCGCCGCCTCGAACAGGCGCACGCTGGGCGACCAGCCCGCCGCCACCATGTCGGCACGCGTCACGTTCAGCGTGAAGCGCTGGGCGTTGTAGAAGCGGCGATGCCCGGCCGGCGGCAGATGCTCCACCCGCTGCACGTTGGCCGGCCAGTCGATCTCCACCGGATACTGCGGCCCGGCGGCGATGAAGCTGCCGCGCGGCAACCGGCGGGCCGGCTCGATCAGCAGGCGGTTCAGCGTCGGCTGGCGGTCGGCGCTGTAGGTGCCGAGGTACCCCAGATCCCAGCGCACCGGCCCCAGTTCGGGGAAATAGGCGTCGGGGTCCACCGAGCAGTACAGCACCCGCGCCCGCTGCGCGCCGAACTCCTGTTCCAGCCGGTCGAGGATCGGACCGCCGGTGAAGGACAGGTAGAGGTCGAAGCCGGGAACGATGGCGGCGCTCAGGTACTCGGTGTCGCCACGCTCCAGCCGCGCCACGGTGACCGGCGTGTCGATGTCGTAGAAAGCGGTGACACCCTCCGCGGTCGACTGCGCCCAGGCGCTCACCGCGACGCCGTCCGGCACGTAGGAGCCGACGATGACCAGATCGGCGCGCCGCACCGCCGCGGCGTGCCTCTCCGCCAGTTCGTCCAGGCTGCCGTAGAGCGCCACCTTGCAGAAATCCGGCTTGGGCAGGTCGCGGTTGTCCGCGTACCAGGGCTTGTCACGCTCCAGGAACAGCACGCGGTGGCCGCGCGCCGCCATGCCCTTCAGCAGCGCGCGGTAGGTGGTGGCGTGCCCGTTGCCCCAGGACGAGGTGATCGACAGGCCGAGAACGACGACGTCCAGCATCACACCCCCTCCACGAGGCGCAGGTGCGTGACGTCCATGCCGGACAGCAGCGCCTCGACCAGCACGGCGCGCTGCTCGTAGGTGTGGTGGGCCAGCACGCGCTTCATGGCGGCCTGGCCGATGGCGTGGGCGCGCTCCGGCGTCAGCGCGGCGACGTGCCCGGCCACCTCGGCGCCGTCGCGGGCAACGAGAACCTCGCGGCCGGGCTCCAGGAACGCCTGGATGCCGACCCATTCGTCGGAGATCAGACACGCCCCGGCGCCGGCCGCCTCGAACACGCGGGTGGCGGGAGAATAGCCCATGGCCGCCATGCTCTCGCGGCTGATGTTCAGCACCGCCATGGCCGAGCAGTTCAGCGCGTTGTGATCCGCGGTGTAGACGTGGCCCAGCGCCGTGACGTTGCTCGGCATCGGCTTGTCATGCCAGCCGTTGCCGCCCAGCAGGAAGCGCTTCTCCGGCAGGCGCCGCGCGGCGTCGAGGAAGAACCGCTCCACCCGCGCCTCGCGGTCGGGCAGGCGGTTGCCGAGGAAGGTCAGGTCGGCGGAGAACCTGGGCTGGAACGGCACGGGGTGGTGGGTGTCGGGATCGAGCGCGTTGTAGACCGGCACGCAGGCCTGCGCCCCCAGCGCCCGGAACGCCGTGGTCACCGGCGGCCCACCGCCATAGGTCAGCACGAAGTCGAATTTGGGGATCAGCGCCCGCAACGGCTCGGCCGGGTTGGCGTTCAGCTGCGCCAGCGTCGCCGGGGCGTCCACGTCCCAATAGACGGCGAGGCCGTCCCGGCGGCGGATGTCCAGCACCCCGGCCGCCAGCAGATCGTCGAAGACGCCGACGCCGCTGGCCTTGACGACGATGTCGGCGCCGCGCGCGGTGTCCAGGACACGGGCGACGCCGTCCGCGGTCGCCGGGTAGACGACCACCCCGGCCCAATCCGGGTCGGGGATGTCTCGGTGCTTCTGGCGGTCGTAGGCGTCCGGCTCGAAGAACGTCACGCGGTGGCCGCGCGCCGCCAGCGCCCGGATGATGCCGCGGTAGTAGGTCGCGGCACCGTTCCAGTAGGCCGACACAAGGCTCGACCCGAAGAAGGCGATCTTGAGACCGGCCATCAGACGATGCCCTCCTTCACGGAAGCGGAGGCGCCCAGTTCGGCGCAGACGGCCAGCAGTTCGTCCACGCGGTGGGCGCAGGTGTGGCGGCGGCGGATGGTCTCCAGCCCGTTGCGGGCGAGGTCCGCCGCCAGATCGCGGCAGTTGAGGACGAGGCGGATCAGCTCCGTCACCGCCTTGCCGTTGCGGGCGACGAGGAAGTCGGTGCCGGGCCGGAACAGCCCCTCGGCATCCAGCCAGGGCGCCGAGATGAGCGGGATGCCGCAGGCCAGCGCCTCGAACACGCGGATGGTCGGAATGCCCGGCAACGCCTGCACATAGGGCCGGCGCGGCACGTGCACCGTCACGCGGTGGCGGGCGAACAGCTCCGGCACCTTGTGGTTGGGCAGCCAGCCGCCGTAGCGAATGCCGGCCTCCTTCAGAGCAGTCAACGCATCGTCGGGATAGCGCACGCCGTGGACGAGGGCGCGCAGTTTGAGGGTACGCACCGGCTCCAGCAGGAATTCGTGCAGTTCGGCGGTCCGCTCGCCGTCGCCCCAATTGCCGATCCAGACGAGGTCGCCCTCCTCCGGCGCGCCGGGCAGCGGCTTGAACAGCGCCGTATCGGCGGCCTCGTGCCATGTCCAGGCGCGGCCGGTCCAGCCGAGATCCAGATAGCGCTGACGCAACACCTCGCCGAACGCCAGCACGCCGTCGTAGGCGCTCAGGTCCAGCGCCGCCATTTCCTCGGGCTTGGAGACGATGCGGTGGTGGGTGTCGTGGAACAGCAGGCGGTAGCGCCCGCCCTGCGCCCGGTGGCGGCCGATCCGCGCGACCAATGCCGGGTCGGTCCACTCGTGCACCAGCACCATTTCGGCGCCGTCCAGCGCTGCGTCGAGGTCGAGGGTGGCGAGGTCGTAGCTCTCCGACGTCATGCCGGGGAAGGCGGCGTGGACGTCGGCTTCCGCCTGCGCCCCGGCGTCGGCCAGCATGTTGGCGCGGCTCCAGCCGCTGGCCGGCTCCAGCACCCGCACGGCGTGGCCGCGAGCGGTCAGCTCGCGCACCACGCCGCGCAGGAAGTGGGCGTTGCCGTGGTTCCAGTCGGAGATAAGCGAGTGGGTGAACAGGACGAAGCGCATCGGCTCCCGCGTGTTGTGCATGGCTCTGGGCCGCCTAGCCTGGAACAGCTGCCGGCGCTTGCGAAGCCGGGGAAGAGCGGTACGCCCAGCGGTCGCTCAACAGCTTGGCGTAGGCGTCCCGGTACCCGCGCGCCATGCGCACCGCGCCGTACGCGCGCGCCCTCCTCCGGGCGAGGGCGCCCAACTCCTTGCGGTGGACGGGATCGGCGGCCAGCCGGTTGAGGGCGTCGGTCAAACCGCTGCGGTCGTCGGGACCGACGAACAGGGCGCAGCCGTCCCACAGTTCGCGCAACGTCGGGATGTCGCCCAGCACCAGCGCGCAGCCGGCCAGCGCCGCTTCCAGCACCGCCAGCCCGAACGGCTCATATCGGGCGGGCAGGGCGAAGATCGCCGCGCGGCCGAACACCCGCGCCAGTTCCTCCGACGCCAGACGCCCAAGGTGGCGGACATGCCGCGGGGGCGTGTCGGAGCCGTCCGGCCCGCGCGTGTCGCCGGCCACCAGCACCGGCCACTCCAGGCGCGGCGCCACGGCGTCCAGCGCCGCGATGTTCTTGGCCTTGTCCCACACCCGCCCGGCGCTCAGCACGAAAGGCTGTTTCGGCAACGGTCGGAAAAGGGCGGGATCGCGGCCGTTGGCGATGACCCGCGCACGCCCCAGCGGTCCATAGAGCTCGTCCAGGCAGTCGAGCATGGCCCGCGTCGGCGCGATCACCAGATCGGCCAGCCGCAGCCCGTCCGCCACGCGCCCGGCGTAGCGGTCCCAGTCCTTCGGCGCCCGTTCGCCATGCACGCCCCGCCACCAGGACAGCACGCAGGAATGGCCGACGCACAGCACCGGCGCCCTGAAGGGCAGCGCCGCCTGGGCATAGCCGTTGACGTGCACGATGTCCGGCCGGACGCGGCGTTCCAGCGTCAGCAGCCAATCGCCGGCACGCCGCATGTCTTCGTCGGCGTCCGGCATCCATTCCAGGCGGAACGGCGCTTCGTCCAGGGTCATGCCGGGGATGCGGGCAGCCGCAGCCCGCCTGCGCTCGTCCAGCCCGCCGCCCATCACCGCCAGCGACACATTGATATCGAAGCGCGCCAAGGCCCGCGACAGCTCCAGCGCGTAATCCCAGACGCCGCCCACGGTGTCGGCCGTCATCAGGATGCGGTGTGGCTTGCCGGCCCCCACCTCAGGCGCCTCCGACCGCTTCCAATTCGCGGATCGGGCGCGGCGTCTGGTCCTGGAAGTCGCAGAAGGCGCTGTGGTGGGTGAGGTAGTGGTCCACCGCCCGTTCCCACGCCTCGTCGTCGGGCAGGCCCCAGCGCAGCCGGTACTCGGGCGAACCGGGGTAGGGGAACAGCGGCACCGGATCGTTGGCCCACACGCCGTGCGCCCGCATGTGCTCGCGCCACTCGGCGATCCGCTCGGGCGTGTCGTGCTCGGACAGGATCAGGTTGGCCTGCACGAAGGGCACCACCCGCTTGGCGAGGATCAGGCGCCGGCTCAGTTCGTCGGTGCCCATGCGGCATTTCTTGTCGAGCGCGGCACGGCCCTCCACCGACAGGCTCTCGACGCCGGCCTCGATGGACACGCAGCCGGCCTGGCCCAGCCGTTCGATCATCGCCGGTTTCCACAGATCGAGCCGCGTCTGGATGCCGAACGTGACCGGCCGCTCGGCCAGCACCTGCAACAGCGGTTCGTTGGGCAGGAATATCTCGTCGATGAAGTAGACGTACTCCACGCCCTGCGCGACGAGGCCGTCCAACTCCTCGATCAGCGCCGGCAGCGACCGCTTGCGGTAGACGTCGCGGAAGTTTTCCTTAGCGCAGAAGGTGCAGTTGTACGGACACCCGCGCGACGCCTCCATCTCGGCGCCGGGACCGCCCGGCGCAGCGTCGAAGCGGTGATGGTGATGCCGGTGAGCCGTGATCCACGCGTCCGGCCAGTGCAGCGCCGGCAGATCGGTGAACGCCGCCGCCGCCGGCCCGCCGTTCACCCGGACCGCGTCGCCGTCCCAAGCACAGACATGCTGCACCGCCGTCCAATCCGCGGATTCGGCCAGCCGGACCAGCACCTCCTCGCACTCGCCCATGACGACCGCCTCGACGCCCAGCTTGCGCAGCGTCGCCTTGGGCGTGGTGGAGCCGTGCGGCCCGACCGCGACCATGCGCCCGCCCACGTCCCGCAAAGCCGCGACCATGCGCATCGGCACCCGCAGCTCCGGCGGCGCGCAGCGCCAGAACAGATAGCTCGGCGCCGTGGTCACCACCGTCACGTCGGGCCTGAGCGCCGCGACACGCTCCCGCGTTTCCTCCAGGCTCAGGCCGAAAAGCTGCGCATCGACAATGTCCGCCTCATGCCCGGCCCGTTCCAGCAGAAGCTTGGCGCAACCGAACTCCAGCGGCAGGTGCGGGTCGCGGCACCCGAAGTAGATGCTGCCGTCGAAGCTCCAGGGCGGGTTGACGAGCGCGAACCTCATGCGTCCACTCCTCACGACGCCACGCGGCGGCGGCTGGGCACGGCGGGCGCTGCGTCCGACAGCCAGCGGCACAGCCGCGCCAGCCCTTCGTCGGCGCCGACCCGCGGCCGCCAGCCGGTGCGCTCGGCGAATTTGCGGGTGTCCGAGACGTACCAGGGCTGGTCGCCCGGCCGCCAGGCATCGTACCGCCGCTCCACCGTACAACCGGTGAGGCGGGGCAAACGCTCCAGCACGTCGTGCAGGCTGACCGCGTTGTCCGGCCCGCCGCCGATGTTGAACGCCTCGCCCTTCACCGAGCCGATGCGTTCCACGGCCAGCCGCAGCGCCTCGACCAGATCGTCCACGAACAGCACGTCGCGGACCTGCCGGCCGTCGCCGTAGAGCGTGATCGTCTCCCCCGCCAGCGCGCGCCTGACGAAGTGCGCCACCCAGCCCTGGTCCTCGGTGCCGAACTGGTGCGGGCCGTAGATGCAGCTCATGCGGAAGACGGCGCAGGGCAGGCCGTAGGTCTTGGCGTAATCCAGAACGTACTGGTCGGCCGCCCCCTTGGAGCAGCCGTACGGGCTGACGAAATCCAGCGGCTGCCCCTCGCCGACGCCGAGCCCGGCCATCAGCGCGTCGCGCGGCACATAGCACTCGCCGTTGGTGTAGAAGCTCACCCCCGGCAGCTTGCCGTACACCTTGTTGGTCGAGGTGTAGACCAGCGGCGGCGGGGTGCGCCGGGCGCGCACCGCCTCCAGCAGGTTCAGCGTGCCGGCGGCGTTGACGGTGAAGTCGTGCACCGGATCGGCGAGGCTGGTGGTCACCGCCACCTGGGCCGCCAAATGGTAGACCGCCTCGGCGCGCGCCACCGCGCCACGCACCGCCTGCCCGTCGCGGATGTCGGCGATGTGCGCGTCGATGCGCTCGCCGTGCGTCGCCCGCAGCCACGCGAGGTTCCGCTCCACCCCGGCGCGCGACAGATTGTCGAGAATGATGACCCGCCGCCCCTCGCACGCCAGCCGGTGCGCCAGATTGCAGCCGATGAAGCCGGCGCCGCCGGTGATCAGAACGCTGTCGGGAGGGGCACCCGCCAGCCGGGCGTTCATACCGACAGCCCCCGGCCGGCCAGCTCGCGGCGCATCTCGTCGATGCGATCCACGGCGATCTGGCGGCTCAGCCACTCGGCCAATTCGGCCAACCCGTCCTCCAGCGTCACCCGCGGCTCGTAACCGAGCACCGCGCGCGCCCTGGAGATGTCCGGCCAGCAATGGCGTATGTCGCCGACGCGGCATTGGCCGGTGACCTCCGGCTCGATGTCCTCGCGCCCGACCGCCACCGCCAGCGCCGCCGCGGCGTCGTGCACGGTGCGCGACACGCCGCTGCCGATGTTGAAGACGCCGCCGGCCGCCCTGACGGCCGCGTTGTCCGCCGTCATGGCGAGACGGATCGCCTGCACAACGTCGTCCACATGCACGAAGTCCCGGCGCTGGTGGCCGTCCTCGAAGATCGACGGCGCCTTGCCGTTGAGCAGCCGGGCGGCGAAATTCGCCAGCACGCCGGTATACGGGTTGGATAACGCCTGCCGGGTGCCGTAGCAGTTCCAGAACCGCAACGCCACGGTGGGGATCGCGTAGGTCTCGCCGATCAGCAGGCAGAGCCGTTCCTGCACGTACTTGTTCAGCGCGTAGACCGAGGCCAGCGTCGGCCGCACGCCCTCGTGGGTCGGTGCAGGGCGAACGCCGTTGCGCCCCGCCACCTCGTGCTCCCATCGGCCGGCGCGCATCTGTTCGACCGGCCGGGCGGCGACCTCGACCGGGCGGCCTTCCGCGTCCACATACAGCCCTTCGCCGTACACGCTCATGCTCGACGCCACGACGACGCGGCCGACCGGCCGTTCGATCAGCGCCTGCATCAGCACCGCCGTTCCGGCGTCGTTCACGTCGGTGTATTCGCCCACCTGATACATGCTCTGCCCGACCCCTACGCGCGCGGCGAGGTGGGCCACGGCGTCCACGCCTTTCAGGGCGGATGCCACCGCGTGCGCGTCGCGAACGTCGCCCACCCGCAGTTCGACGTCGGGGTGCAGGTAGTCGGGACGCCGCCCCGTTTCGCCGTGCACTTGTTCTTCCAGCGAGTCCAGCACACGAACACGATGCCCCAGCGCCAGCAACTCATCGGCGAGGTGGGAACCGATGAAGCCGGCACCGCCGGTGATCAGAACTCGCTGCGTCATGGGACCCTCCAGAACGTCTCGTTCAGCGGCGTGAACGTGGAGGTAACAGCGCAAGTTCCTGTAAAAACCGAAGATTTTTGAACCTTACGTCGTAAGGCCAGTGCCCCCTGCGGCCCGCCTTTAACTTGCGCGCGGTGGTGGTCGGCGCACTTGCGATGCCAGAACGGCGGGGCATCCGAACGTTTGTTGTTACATAACTGAAATTAAACTCAAATTGACCGCAATCAAATTTTGTTGGTACTACCATGATACAGGCTGCGCGGGCCGGGCATGCGAAGGCATGCGCCGGGCCGACGAACGGGCAAGGGGCAGACATGGCGCGTCCAGGCGTTCATCCGACGGGGCACGAACGGAGCTTCCAGCCCGACGAGATCATCGTCTCCAAGACGGATCTCAAGGGCATCATCACCTACGCCAACGACGTCTTCATCCGCGTCAGCGGCTATGGCGAGGAGGATCTGTTGGGCAAGCCGCACAACCTCATCCGCCACCCGGACATGCCGCGCAGCGTCTTCAAGCTGCTGTGGGACACACTGGCGAACGGGCAGGAGGTTTTCGCCTACGTCGTCAATCTGGCGCGCAACGGCGATCATTACTGGGTTTTCGCGCACGTCACGCCGGTCTACGGCAACGGCGGGCGCATCGTCGGCTATCACTCCAGCCGCCGCGTGCCGGCGCGCCCGGCGGTGGAGAAGGCGGCCGGCCTGTACAAGGCGATGCGCGCCGAAGAAGCGAAACACGCCAGCCCCAAGGACGGCATGGCCGCCGCCGGGGCATTGTTGGGAGCCATCCTCCGGGACAAGGGCACGACCTATGACGAGTTTGTCTTCACTCTCTAAGAGCCTGGGCGCCATCGGCTGCGCGGCGGCCGCCGCGGCGGTGCAGGGCGTGGTCGGTGCGGTGTCCGGCGACTGGACGGTGGCGGCGTTGGCCGTGGCCGGGCTGGTCCCGTGCGGCTTGGCGCTGCGCTGGGTCGCCACCTCGCGCGCCCACCTCGATCAGGCCAGCGCGGTGATGGCGGCGGCGGAAAAGGGCGACCTGCAACCGCGCGTCCTGCACGTGCCCGGCGACGACGCCGTGTCGGTCATGCTGCGCAACATCAACCGCCTGCTCGACCGCGTGGAGTCCTTCGGCAAGGAAGCCAACGCGGCCATGCAGTACGCGGCCGAGGGCCGCTACTTCCGCCGCATCGTCATGACCGGCATGGTCGGCGACTTCGCCATCTACGCCGGGCATGTGAACGACGGCCTTGCCGCCATGGACCGCAAGAGCTCCGAATTCGTGACGAGCGCCACGCGCCTCGGCGCCAGCATCCGCGAGGTGGCGCAGGTCCTGTCCGCCAGCGCCTCGCAGTTGGAGGCAACGTCCGGCAGCATGAGCCACGTGGCGTCGCAGACCTACCAGCAATCCTCCGACGCCGCCCAGGCGGCCGACGTGGTATCGGGCAACGTCGAGGGCGTGGCCGCGGCCAGCGCGCAGGTCTCCGGCGCCATTGCCGAGGTGGCGCGCGGCGTCGCCCGCACGGCGGAACTGGCGAAGGACTCGGTGGGCAAGGTGGTCGAGGCAGACGGCACCATCCGCTCTCTTCTGGAGGCGTCGGAGCAGATCGGCGCGGTGGTCCAGCTCATCAACTCGATCGCCAGCCAGACCAACCTGCTGGCCTTGAACGCCACCATCGAGGCGGCGCGGGCGGGCGAGGCCGGCAAGGGTTTCGCGGTGGTCGCCACCGAAGTGAAGAACCTCGCCAACCAGACCGCGGGCGCCACCGAGGAGATCACCAGACAGATCGGCGCGGTGCAGGCGGTGACCAAGGCGACGGCGGAAGCGATTCAGCTCGTCGGCCAGATGATTCACGACATCGATGAGATTGCCGTCGGCATCGCCGGCGCCGCCGAGGAGCAAAGCGCCGCCATCGGCGAGATCAGCCGCTCGATCCGCGACGCCTCGGAAGGGGTTCGCACCGTGGCGGGCGCCGTCACCCACGTGGTCGCCGGCACCCAGGAGGCGAGCGCCGCCGCCGGAGAAGTGCTGACCTCGGCCGGCGATCTGGCGCGCCGCGCGGTGGACCTCAACCGGGACATCGACGCCTTCGTTGACCGCGTCTGCGTCCAGCGGTAAGGCGCTCTTGCTCCTGCCGCCCGCGCGGCATAGGATTAAAGTCTCCGTTGGCGGAGGCGTGCCCGCACGCCACCGGGCGAATGCAACGCTCACAGGAAACGCGTTGCATGGTGTTGCACTGCGTTGCATCCGACGATGTCGGGCCGCGCTGTACTCACCGCGTCATTGCTGACGGTGCATGATCGGAATGAGACACCACGCTGATCTGCGTTTCATAGCGTTTCATAGCGTTTCATAGCGTTTCATAGCGTCTCACGGGGCAGCAAGGCCGCGGCGCTTCCCGTTCAGCCGACGGGGTCCGGCTCGGCGTGCTCGCGGTGGACGCACGCGTAGGCCGCGTCCAAGGCCAGCGCTTCGGCCGCCGCCGTCGCCATGTCGTGCTGCCGCACCGCCGTCACCACGCGCGCGGCGGCGGCGGCCACCTCCGTGAAGCCGATGCTGGCGGCGGCGCCCTTTAGCGTGTGCGCCTCGCGCTCGGCGGCTTGCTGGTCGGCCGCCTGGAACGCCCGGCGCAGCCGGTCGAGGTGACCGGGGGAATCGCGGAAGAAGGTGAACAGCAGCGTGCGCATGCCGGCCTCTCCCAGGACGTCGCGCAGTTCCGCCATCTTGTCGGCGTCCACCGGCTGGACGGGCTTCGGCCCGGCGGGGGCAGGGGCTGCCGGGTCGACCAAGGGCTGGGACGCTTGCGCCGTGAGCGGGAAGCCGCCCGGCCGCCCGGCCCAGCGCGACACCGTGGCGAGCAGGCGTTCGGCGTCCACCGGTTTGGCGAGATAGTCGTCCATGCCCGCGGCGTAGCACAGCGTATCGTCGCCGCGCATGGCGTTGGCGGTCATGGCGATGATCGGGATGCGGGCGATGGCGCCGGGCAGGTGGCGGATCACCCGCGTCGCGTCCAGCCCGTCCATCTCCGGCATCTGCACGTCCATCAGCACCATGTCGTAGGGGATGGCGCGCACTGCGGCGACCGCCTCGGTGCCGCTCGACACCGCTTCCGCCACATGGCCGGCACGGCGCAGCAGCGCCAGCGCCAACTGCTGGTTCACCGGGTTGTCCTCCGCCACCAGCACCCGGCAGCGGCGGGCCGGCGCGGTGGCGACGGTGGCGGCGCGCATGGGCAACGGTTCCGAAGCCCCGCCATCGGCGTCGAGGAGCCGGGCCAGACAAGTCTTCAGCGCGTCCAGCCGCACCGGTCTGACCAACTGCGCGTCCACGCCAACAACGGGCACATCCCCGCCATGCTGCGAGGAGGCCAGCACCAGACGCAGCCGGGCCAGCGCCGGGGTGGCGCGGATGCGCTCCGCCAGTTCCGGGCCGGTGACGCGCGGCATGCGGTGATCGAGAATGGCGGCGTCGAAGGGCGCCCCGCGCGCTTCGGCGGCGGTGAGCGTGGCCAGCGCCTCGTCGGCGGTGGCGGTGGCCTCCGCCACGATGCCGAAGGCGGCGAGCTGGCGCACCAGAACCTCGCGGTTCACTGCCATGTCGTCCACCACCAGCACGCGCCGTCCCGACCAGCGCAGCTCCGGGTCGGCCGGGACGGAGATCCGCTCCAGCGGCACCGTGAACCAGAAGGTGCTGCCGCGGCCGGGAGCGGTGTCGACGCCGATGCTGCCGCCCATCAACTCGGTCAGGCGCTTGCAGATCGCCAGTCCCAGCCCGGTGCCGCCGTGGCGCCGGGCCGGTGTCGCGTCCACCTGCGAGAACATGGAGAACAGGCGCCGCTGGTCGGCGTCGGCGATGCCGATGCCGGTGTCGCGCACCTCGAAACGGACGCGCACGCGGTTGTCCTCGGCCGCCTCCTCGAACAGCAGGATGGAGATGCTGCCCTGGTCCG
This sequence comes from Azospirillum terrae, assembly GCF_053470425.1. Lineage (NCBI taxonomy): Bacteria > Pseudomonadati > Pseudomonadota > Alphaproteobacteria > Rhodospirillales > Azospirillaceae > Azospirillum > Azospirillum terrae. Next base: position 275,610 of record NZ_JBPXMR010000001.1, read on the forward strand.
TGAACTTCACCGCATTGCCGGCAAGGTTGATGAGAATCTGCCGCAGGCGGGCCGGGTCGCCGCGCAGCGTGCCGCGCAACGGCGGCGGTACGAAGCTCACCAGTTCCACCCCCTTGGCGGAGGTGCGCGGGGCGAGGATCTCCACCACGCTCTCGACCAGCGGTACGAGTTCGAACTCGCCCATCTCCAGGTCGAGCTTGCCGGCGTCGATCTTCGAGAAGTCGAGGACGTCGTTGATGATGGTCAGCAGCATTTCCGCCGAATCGCGGATCGTGCCGGTGTAGGAGCGCTGCTCCTCGGTGAGTTGGGTGTCCAGCAGCAGGCCGGCCATGCCGATCACGCCGTTCATCGGTGTGCGGATCTCATGGCTCATGGTCGCCAGGAATTCCATCTTGATGCGCTGGCCGGCCTCGGCCTTCTCCTTGGCCTCGCGCAGATCGGCTTCGGCGTGCTTGCGCTCGGTCAGGTCGCGGACGATGGCGGCGAACAGCGGGCCTCCCTGGGTCCGCACCTCGGCGATGGAAATGTCGAGCGGGAACTCCTCGCCCGAGCGGCGCAACGCGGTCACCTCGCGGCTGAAGCCGGCGGGCGGGCGCGACCCCAGCCCGGCGAGGTCGCGCAGGCGCCGGGCGTGTGGCTCCCGCTCGCCTGGGACCATCAGTTCGGTGATGTTGCGGCCCACCAGATCGCCGGGGGGGAAGTTGAAGATGCGGTGCGCGGCGCTGTTGGCGCTCTCGATCCGGCCATCGGCGCGGGCGGTCAGGATGCCCTCGACCGCGGTTTCCAGGATCGCCTTGAGGCGCGCGTTGCCCTCCTCCAGCGCCACGCCCTGCCGGTGCAGCAGGCCGTGGCTGCGCATGAGCAGGCGCGTGAACAGGGCGATCAGCACGATGAAGGCGCCGGCAATCAGCGCGCTGTCGCGGATGTTGGCGCGCCACGCCGCCAGTTCGTCCTCCTCGTCGTGGCTGAGCACCAGCACCAGCGGCCAGACGGGGGTGGCCCGGTAGGCGACGATCCGGCGCCGTCCGTCCGCCGTCTCGCTGAACACGCCGTGCTCGGCCTGGCGCAGGTGGGAACGGAACGGCGACGCGGCGGCGTCCGACCGGCCCACCGCCACGGCGTTCGCCGGCAACCCGGCAAGCAGCACGCCGTCGAAGCGGTACAGCGTCACCGAGCCGTGCTCGCCGATCTGCACGGCTTCGAAGATGCCCTGCATGTACTCGGGATTGACGGCGGCGACCACGACGCCCAGCAGCTTGCCCTGGGCTTCGCGCACCGGCAGGCTCATGGGCAGCAGCCAGTGGCCGGAGCGGTCGTCGTGCGGCGCCACGAGCGTGCGCCCGCGCACCGGCAGGCCGACGAACAGGTCCTTCTCGTTGCCGCTCAATGGCGCGCGGACGAAGTCGTGCTCGCCCAGCGCGGTGTCGGGTGCGGCCCCCGCCTCGGTGGTGACGACGACGCGCCCGGCGGTATCCAGCAGCGCCAGCGAGCGCAGGTGCGGCGAGCGGCGCACGCGTTCCCGCAACAGCTCCAGCGTGTCGGCACGCGCCGCGTCGGATTCGGGAAGGCCGGCGACGGCCAGAGAGTCGGCAACGGAGGCGAGGGTGACGTCCACCGCCTGCACGGTGCGCGTGGTGCTGGCCTCCAGCGCGCTGGCGAGTTTGGCGAGCGATTGCGACGCCTTCTCCAGCGACAGCGTGCGCCCGGCGTGGAGCTGGTAGCCGAGGTCGAACAGGATCGCGGCCACGGAAACCAACGCAAAGGCCAGCAAACCGCCCCGGTTCAGGAAGAGGCCGTGCTTGGCCATGCGTGCGAAACTCCCGGCGCGGATCGACGGTTTGTGGCTCGTCCGGGAGCCGCCCGCGGTCATGGTTCGGATATTAGGCATTTGCGTAAAAGCCTGCAAGCAAGGGCTGTGTGTACGGGCCGTGGCGCGCGATACTAAGATGCCTTATTATCTGCCGAAGCAATGCTGGGGATAAGGTACGTGGCGATGCGCAGCGGTGTGGCCGCGTTGGCGGTGCTGTTGGCGGCGGGCATGGCTGCCGGGACGGCGAAAGCCGCGCCGCGGCTGGACGGCGTGCAGGCGAGCGGCACCTTGCGGGTCTGCGTCTGGCCCGATTACTACGCGATTTCCTACCGCAATCCGCGCACCGGCGAACTCCAGGGCATCGACATCGATCTGGCGAACGCTTTCGCGAGCGACCTCGGCGTCGCCGTGGCGTTCGTTGAGACCAGCTTTGTGCGGTTCGTCGACGATTTGCTGGCCGACCGCTGTGACATCGGCATGTTCGCCATCGGCGTCACGCCGGCACGGGCGCAGCGCGTCGCCTTCAGCGATCCCTACCTGCGCAGCGGCATCTACGCGGTCACCACGCGCGCCCACGCGCGCATCCACGGGTGGGAGGACATCGACCGCGACGGCGTGGTGGTGGCCGTGCAGAAGGACACCTACATGGACGGCTTCGCGCGAACGTCGTTCAAGGCGGCCAAGGTCGTCGCCGTGACCCGCCCGCAGGAGCGCGAGGACGAGGTGCAGTCCGGCCGCGCCGACGCCTTCCTCACCGACTTCCCCTATGGCCAGCGGATGTTGGCCTTCCACGCCTGGGCGCGGCTGATCCAGCCGGAGTCACCGGTGCAGGTGACGCCCTACGCCTACGCCGTGTCGCCGGGCGACGGAGCGTGGCTGGACCGGGTCAACGCCTTCGTCGCGGCGGTGAAGCAGGACGGCCGCCTTGCGGCCTTCGCCGCCCGCAACGGCCTGACGCCCATCATCGCCACCGACTGACGGAGGAGCCCAATGCGACGCGAGGTCTATCGCGATCGCCAGGAGGCAGGGCAACGCCTGGCAACAGTGCTGGAGCCCTGGCGGGATGCGCATCCCCTGGTGCTCGGGTTGGCGCGCGGCGGCGTGGCTGTGGGGGCCGCGGTGGCGCGGGCGCTCGGCTGCCCGCTGGAGCCTTTGCTCGTCCGCAAGATCGGCGTGCCTGGCCAGGAGGAACTGGCGGCCGGCGCCGTGGTCGACGTGCCGACGCCGCAGACGGTGCTCAACGAGGACGTCTGCGCCGGTCTCCGCGTGCCCGAGGCCTACATCCGCGCCGAGGCGGCGCGCCAGCTGGCGGAAATCGCGCGCCGTCGCCGCGCCTATGTGGGCGACCGGGCGCCGCTGCCGGTGGCCGGCCGCACCGCCATCGTGGTGGACGACGGCATCGCCACCGGAGCCAGCATGCGCGCGGCGTTGCTGGCGGTGCGCCGCGCCGGCCCGGCGGCGCTGGTGATGGCGGTCCCGGTCGGGCCACCAGACACGCTGGACACGTTGGCGGCCGAGGTCGACGCGGTGGTCTGTCCGTTGCGCCCCGATCCGTTCTACGCCATCGGCATGTTCTACCGCGACTTCCACCAGATGGACGACGCGGAGGTGGTGGCGTGCCTGGAGGCGGCGCGAGCCCCCTAAATTTCCACTTGGGTGCCCAGTTCCACCACGCGGCCGGGCGGGATGCAGAAGAACTCGGTGGCCGACAGCGCGGTCTTCGACATCAGGATAAACATCGGCTCACGCCACGTCGGCAGGCCGACGCGCTTGGAAGGAATCAGCGTCTCGCGGCCGAGGAAGAACGAGGTGTCCATCATGTCGGTGTGCAGGCCGTACTTGCGGCAGCGCTCCAGCGCCTGCGGGACGTGCGGCTGCTCCATGTAGCCGTAGTGCAGGATCACCCGGAAGAAGCCCTTGCCCATCTTCTCCACCTGAATGGCGCGGTCCTCGTACACCCAGGGCACGTCGTCGGTGATGACCGTCAGGATGATGACCCGCTCGTGCAGCACCTTGTTGTGCTTGATGTTGTGCAGCAGGACGTGCGGCACGACGTCGGGGTTGCCGGTCATGAACACGGCGGTACCGGCGACCCGCATCGGCGATTCAGGCTTGATGCGCGCCAGGAACATCTCCATGGGCAGCGAGTCCCGGTAGAGCTGCTCCGCCAGGACGTCGCGGCCCTGGCGCCACGTGGTCATGATGAAGAACACCGCCACCGCCGCCACCAGTGGGAACCAGCCGCCCTGCGGCACCTTCAGCAGCGTCGAGCCGAACAGCGCCAGATCCACCACCAGGAAGGCGGAGAACGCCAGCGCCGTCAGCCACGCGCTCCAGTGCCAGAGCCGGCGCGCCACCACGGCGGCGAGGATGGCGTCGATGACCATGGCGCCGGTGACCGACACGCCGTACGCCGCCGCCAGATTGCTGGACGACTGGAAGGCGATCACCAGGAACACCACGCCGGTCAGCAGCAGCCAGTTGTTGCGCGGAATGTAGATCTGCCCGATCTCGTGCACCGAGGTGTGGCGGATCTCCCGGCGCGGCAGATAGCCGAGCTGCACCGCCTGCCGGGTCAGCGAGAAGGCGCCGGAAATCACCGCCTGGCTGGCGATCACCGTCGCCATCGTCGCCAGGATCACCAGCGGGTAGAGCAGCCAGTCCGGGGCGAGGTGGTAGAACGGGCTCGCCCGCGCGTCCGCGTCGTGCAGCAGCAGGGCGCCTTGCCCGAAATAGTTCAGCAGCAGCGCCGGCAGGACGAAGAACAGCCAGACATAACGAATCGGCTTGCGGCCGAAATGCCCCATGTCGGCGTACAGCGCTTCGGCCCCGGTGACCGCCAGCACCACCGCGCCCAGGCCGACGAACGCTTCCCAGCGGTGCTCGACGATCAGTAGGACGGCGTATTCCGGGTCGATCGCCCGCAACACGTCGGGCCAGCGGGCGATCTGGATCACCCCCAGCACCGCCAGCGTGGCGAACCACACCATCATCACCGGCCCGAACAGGATGCCGACCCTGCCCGTGCCCTGTCGTTGGAAGACGAACAGCACTGCGATCACCGCCAGCGTGATCGGCACGACGTAGGGATCGAACACCGGCGTGGCGACCTTAAGCCCTTCGACCGCGCTGAGCACCGAGATGGCCGGCGTGATCAGGCTGTCGCCGAAGAACAGCGCCATGCCCAGGATCGCCAGCCCGATCAGCATGCGCTGGCTGCGCGGCTTGGAAAGGCCGCGCTGCGCCAGCGTGCCGAGCGCCAGAACGCCGCCTTCTCCCTTGTTGTCGGCGTGCATGACGATGGTGACGTACTTGACGGTGACGACGATCATCAACGTCCAGGTCACCAGCGAGAGCACGCCCAGCACGGTCGCCTCGTTGAGCGGCAGGTGGGCTTCGGCGAACACCTCGCGCATGGTGTAGAGCGGGCTGGTGCCGATGTCGCCGTACACCACGCCGAGCGCGCCGAGCATCAGCGCGGGAAGCCGGCTGGTGGCGGTGTGACCGTCTGCGTTGGCGGAGGTCTGCACGGTCATGGCGGCGGTCGTTTCCCCTTTGGCGCGCCTTTGGCCCGGCATCGGCGCCGAAGGGGCGCCTTGCCGTCCACAGTTACAACATCCGACGAACATCCTCCACAGACAAGCCCCCAGCGTCAGGGCAGGCTTTGGTGGGATGAGAACGTAGCGCGAACTTAGCGCTTGATGTTCACATTACGTTCTGTCAGGCTCTGTGTCACCAGATAGCTTCACCTGACGATGAGACGGAGGTCAGCCATGACGATGATGCGGTTCCTGCGGGAGATGTTCACCCTGGTTGCGCTCCTGAGCACGCTGTACGCCTGGACGCTGCTCGGCCACGCGCTCGTTCTGTGATACGGCGGGCCTGTGCTTCCAGATGAAGCGCGCCGGTTCCTTCGGCCATCAATGCCGGAAGTGGTACTGTTCTTTTAGCGGGCGGCGGGGTGTGTCCCGCATCGGTATAGTATCCGAAATCTCAAGCCGTTCAGCGGTTTACGTTGCCTAAATGCAGGGTGCAGCCACTCCCGCGGGTGCCGTGGCGGAGTGGGCTGTCGGCAGAGACGGTCAGGATTCGGGAGCGATGCGGAACTTCTTTCGAAAGCGGCGCGCCGCCGGAGCGGACGAAGACTTCAACAGCAGCGGCCCGATGGGCGGCGGTTCGACGGGGCAGGGGGCTCCTCCAGGCGACGCCGCGGGACGCCCTCCCGTCGCCATGGGAGGGCCGCCACGGCTGCGCACCGTCCAGGGTATGGCCGATCCGTCGCGGGCCGGGCTGACCCCGGCACAGCGCGGCCGGCTGTTCCCGGACGCTGCGGCGCCGTCCGGCGACGAAGCTGAGTTGCCGCGCTTCACCATGCCGGTGAACACCGGCCTGCGTGGGCCGCGCGGCACGGCGCCGGCGCTGCTGACCGGGATGACGCCGGAGATGAACGGCCGGCTTCGCGAAGCCTTCACGCCGACGCGGCCGAAGCAGGCGCTGAACGGTTTGTTCATCGGCCGCACCGCTGCGCTGAAGCGGATCATCTCGGCGGTCGAGGAGGAGCGGGCGCACGTTATCCTGTTCGGCGATCGCGGCCGCGGCAAGACCTCGGTCGCCAACGCCATCGAGCAGGTTGCGGCGCAGGCCGGCTATCTGGCGCTGAAGCTCACGTGCAGCGCCGAGCTGAGCTTCGAGGACAGCTTCCGCCATTTCCTGCGGCGCATTCCGTCCACCTATTACCGCTCGGGCATGGACAACCCGTTCGCTGCGCGCCGCACCTTCAACAGCTTCAACGAGCTGCTGCCCGAGGGCAACTTCAGCGTCACCGAGCTGAACGAAGTGCTGGCCGGCATCTACGGCACGCACGCGCTGCTGATCCTCGACGAGTACGACCGCATTACCGATGAGGATTTCCGCAACAAGCTGGCGGAGATGCTGAAGAACCTCACCGACAGCTCCATCGCCGTGACGCTGCTGATCGTCGGCGTGGCGGAGAACCTGGACCAGCTGCTTGGCAAGCACCCGTCGATCCAGCGCTCGCTGGTGCCGGTCCACCTTCCGCTGATGACCGACAAGGAGATCGAGCGGCTGATCAGCGCCGGTGCCGAGAACGCGGGCATCAGCTTCGCGCCCGAGGTGGTGCGCCGCGTCGCCGACTTCGCGCGTGGCCTGCCGTACTACGCGCAACTGCTGGGGCTGCATGCGGCGCGCAGCGCGGTCAGCCGCGGTTCGACCACTGTGGAGCGCAGCGACCTCGCCTACGCGGTCAGCCGGTGCTTGCAGGAGGCCGAGCGCGGCATTGTCGATTCGTACAACCGGATGCTGGCCGGCGCGCGGCGCGGTGAGCTGGAAGACGTGCTGCACGCCGCCGCCCTGTGCCCGGCCGACGAGTATGGCGTCTTCGACCCCTCCGAGCTGACCGGGCCGGACGGCCGGCCGGCGTTCAACGACCTCGACGATCTGCTGGCCCGCCTCACCGCCGAGGATCATGGCGCTGTGCTGGCGCCGGTGCCGGAGCCGGGTCGGTTTCGCTACCGCTTCCGCAACCAGATGATGCGGCAATACGTGCTGATGCGGCTCGCCCACGAGCGCGGGCAGATCTGACGCCGCCGGTTCATCCCAAGCCCTCCCCGATCTGCCGGTCGGGGAGGGCTTTTTCGTGCTTCACCGGTTGCCGAAAATCATGGCCGCGACCACTGCCGCGGCGATGGCACCGATGATCCCGGCGACGATGGCCAGACTCCACAGAAACTGGCGGAACTCGCCCTGTTTCCAGGCGCTGCGCGCCAGCAGGAGCAGGTACGCCAACGCCGCCAGACCGGCAATTTCCCAGACCGACACGCGGACACTCCAAAGGGGTAGGGGGCGATCACGGCTGCCCCTATAGCACAGCTTGGGACGCTCGCCGGCATACGACCAAGGCAATACAGGCTTGGGCTTGACCGGGTGCTCCGGCGGCCTCGGCGGGGGTGTGCCCCGACGCGTTCTGCGTACTCCATTGCAACCCAGGGCAAGGCAGGTGCAACTCCGGTGCGTACAGGCATCTGAAAGTTCTCACTGTGTCACCGATCGCGCTCAAATTCGTGGTAGTGTAGCTAAATATTGTTGGCGTGAAAGTGGTGCCATAGCCTTTTAAAAGTCATTCAAGCACACCAAATTCGAAGGTGGCTTTGCGCATATACCCAATGCGTTCTTCCGTTAATACCTCAGAGTGGTACCGTTCTTCACGACACAGGGGTATCTTCACCCAAAATATCGGCACAAAGATGCCATCGGTATGGCGCGGTTGGGAGACCTGCGCGTTGCGGAGACCGACGAGATTACCAGCGGAGTCTTGCGCATTTATCCGAACATCGCGGGAGCTGACAATGGAACCAGTTCGAGCCTTTCTGATCGATTCCAACAAGCTCTTCCGGGAGGGGCTGAAGCGCCTGCTGGATGATTCGCCTTTCCAGATCGTCGCCGAAGCGGGAAACCTGCGCGAGGCGGTCTCCACCGTCGAAGGCGGCATGCGCCCGCAGCTGATCCTGCTCGATCTGGTGAACGGCGGCGAGGAAGAGGCCGAAGGCATGCGCCGCCTGCGCGCCAACCTTCCGGACGCCCGCATGGTCATCCTGACCAGCGACCTGTGCACCCGCCGTCTGGCCAACGCGCTGGAGGCCGGGGCCGATGGCTATCTGATGAAGGATCTCTCGTCTGACGCGCTGGCGCAGTCGCTGCGCTTGGTGATGATGGGCGAAAAGGTGTTCCCCACGCACCTCGCGGCGCTGCTCATCAGCGGCCGGGTGAACGGCAACGGCACCGACATGCCGGTGTCGCGCAAGGGGCTGTCGCAGCGTGAAGTGCAGATCCTGCGCTGCCTGCTGAACGGCGATTCGAACAAAATGATCGCCAACCACCTCAACATCACCGAGGCGACGGTGAAGGTCCACCTCAAGAGCCTGCTGCGCAAGATCAACGCCTCGAACCGCACGCAGGCCGCCATCTGGGCGCTGAACAACGGCATCGGCGGCGAACTTGCCGGCGCGGTGCCCGCCACCGGAGCGACGGCCGCGCACCAGTAGGAACCGGTCCACACGGCGCGGTCGCCGCAGCATCGCTGCGGCGACGGCCGGACCGGACACACCCAAGCAGACGACCGGGAGCCCCGACCTGGGACCTAGGCCGAACGGCTGACGGGCTGGTGGTGATGAGGCTGCGCGAGCGGCGGCACCATGCCGTCGCGGGCCGATTGCAGCGCACTCTGCTGCCGCGCGGCGAAGACGCCGGCTTCCGTGCGGTTGCGGAAATGCAGCTTCGACAGGACGCTGCGCACCATGGACTTGATCACCGCCTCCGACAGGTCGAGCTGGTTGGCGATGGTGCGGTTGTTGAGGCCCTGGCCGAGCAGGCGAAGCGTCTCGAACTCCGGCTCCGACAGGCGGGGCAGGAGGGTCAGGCGGATTTCGTCGACGCCGAGGCGCGAAAGGAACTGCTTGGGCATCAGGCAATGCCCCTCCAGCCCCAGATCGAGCAACTCGTTGATGCGGTCGACGTTGATGTCCTCGAACACCCAGGCGTCGGCGAAGGCCAGGATGTGCGCCGCGTCGAGCAGTTCGCGCGACGACAGGACGACGACGATGCGCGAGCGCCGCGACAGCCGCAGATAGACCATCGGCTCGTTCTCGCGGAGCGCCGTGAACTGCTGCAAGCCGATCAGGATGGCGTCCGGCGTGAGCGTGCTCTGCGTCAGCTCGCTCAGGTCATGGAACACGGTGATCCGATGGCGTCCGGCCCGTTCCAGCGCCTGCACGACGGTATCGGTCAGACCGGTATTGTCGAGGATCAGGCAGACGTGCATGGGGCTCACCGCGTTGCGGGTCGATGGCGATGCTCTCTCGGGCGCGTACTCATGGGTCGTGTGCATGGGTCAGCTCTGGCTCTTTTTTCTGTGGGCATCCACGGCCGGCCCGTTTCGGGGCTCCGCTGCTTGTTGGGTCACCTTCCGCGTCTGGGGTAGCGAAATCGCCTTAAGCGTCCATCACTTTTCGGCAAAGCCAAACTAAATTCTGCAAAGAAACTTGACAGTGTCTTGTCGATCTTATAAATTATGCTCCTCCCCTGTAAATCAAACGATAGCTTATCATTCGAGTTCGTCAAGCCGAGCTTATTGGCGACGAACGATCTCCTCGTGATAACACTTCCGTATCACAGAAGCGCGAAAGAGCGTCGCGCGCCGTGCGTCGGGTAAAGCATTGATCTGTGCGACGGTACACCCGGTGCTGCCGGTTGGTCCATGCCGTTCTTTGAATTCTGCATGCGTATTGCGAATTCAGAAAACTTGTCGCCCGCATTACGTGAATCGTAAGTAGAACCCCAGCGTTTTGTCGTTACGGAGACGCGCGGTGCTGCCGCGCCACGGGCTGTCGCTCCTGACTTTTGGCAGAGCCTACTCCATTCGGAAGGGGCAGTGTGCGGTGCACGCTCGGTTCGCGATGCCGAAGGTCAACTCTATGACCGCAAAGGTTCTATGGCACTTGTGGATATGTTTAGACACCATCGATTGTGGTACCTGTCTCTGCGCGCCGGCCGATACTGTCGGGTGATGCGCCTCCTCCTTCGGTGTGGGAAGGAGGTCTGAACGAATTCGTCCGGCCGCGCAGGCCAGACCAACGAGGGGTGGACGGGAACATGAAGATCTTGATCGGTGACGACCATCTGTTGTTCCGCGAGGGACTGCGCCGTCTGCTCGAGCAGCTGCACGCCGACGCCACCTTCACCGAGGCCGGCACCTTCGGCGAGCTGATGGAGCACTGCCGTTCCGGCGGAGGCTTCGACGTCGTCCTGATGGACCTGCACATGCCCGGCTGGCCGGGTTTCGAAGGGATGCGTGAGGTGCACATGCTCCTGCCCGGCACGCCGGTCGTGGTGATCTCCGCCTCCGAGGCGTTGAGCGACATCCGCGGCGCGCTCGATGCCGGCGCTACCGGCTACATCCCGAAGTCCAGCAGCGTCAAGGTCATGATGGGCGCGCTGAATCTGGTGTTCTCGGGCGGCATCTACGTCCCGCCCGGCGCCATCAACTTCGGTGCCGACATCGCCCCGCGGCGCCGTGGTCCCGAAGGGTTGAGCGAGCGCGCCGGCAACTACGGCCTGACGCAGCGCCAGCGCGAAGTGCTCGACTGCCTACGCGCCGGCAAGTCGAACAAACAGATCGCCTACGAACTGGGCCTGTCCGAGGGCACGGTGAAGATCCACGTCACGGCGATCTTCAAGTCGCTCGGCGTCAAGAACCGCACCCAGGCCGTCATCGCCGCCGCCGCGATGGCCTCCTGATCGGAATCACCGGCAGGGCGACACCAAGGGCACGAGGGGGGCGCCCCCCTTCGTGCCCTTGGTGTTTGCGCGTCTCCACCACGCACCAGTTCCGCAGCCGTAAGTAACGTTGCTCGCCTGTAACCAACTTCTTCTTCATCGCTGCAAGAAATGCCCCTACCATCGCGGGCACAATAATGGCTCTCGGAATACATCCGTGTGCAATCGGCGGAGTGGGGAAAGCATGGAAGCGAGAAATCTGGTTCTGGCTGCGACCTTCGCGGCTTCGGTGGTGGCGGTGTCCGGCGTCGCGGCGGCGCAGACGGCCTCGGTCAACCTCGGCAGCGAGGCACGCGTCAAGGCGCTGTACTCCTATCCCAACAACTGCGCGGACGCGTCGGTCTGCACCACGCCGTCGCTGGACGAGACAATCGCGCAATACCTGGAGCAGAGCCTGACGCGGGACGGCTACGCCGACTCCACGGTCGTCGTGCGGCGCACCAAGGGCGGGACCTACTCCGCGACCTTCACCGGGGCCGCGGCCAAGACTTACCCGAAGGCGATCCGGGAGTTCCTGGCGGCCGGCGACATGGCGCTCGCCGACGCGCGCACCGTGGCCTCCACCAAGACGGCGGCGGGCAACAGCGGCAACTGGCCGTACGGCTGGCGCTTTTTCCTGCCGGTCGGCCTCGCCATGGTGAACCACCCGACGGTGGAACTGCTGCACTTCCCGCCCGACTACTCGCTGACCGAGAAGCAGGACTACCTGAATTCCGCCACGACGAATCGCTGGGCCAACCTGCTGACCGTCAACGGCGTGGCGGCATCGGCGGTGGACGCCTATCAGGCGATCGTCGACATCAACCCCATCGCCGCGCCGGCCAACGACGGCAAGAAGTTCGACGCCATCGAGGGCGCGTTCTCCGACTACATCATCACCATGCTGAACCAGTGGACCGCCAACGCGGCGACGCCCGGCCGCGGCAAGGCCATGGTGGCCTTCGGCTCGCCGGTGCGGGTGTGGCTGGCCAAGCTCCTCGGTCATGAACTGGCGGTGGATCAGGTGGCGATGCTCGCCCTTCCGTCCGGCACGGTCGTGCCGGTGATCGGCGCCAACCATCCGAGCCAGATCTTCTACACCGCCTGGAACGACACCGATCCCAAGACGGAGAACTTCCCGAAGGGCATGCAGGTGATGACGCAGGACCTGATCGCCGCTTGCTGGCAGGCCGGCATGGGCAAGGCGCCCGGCTCGGACCCGCAGAAGATGGTGAGCGACTGCACGACGCAATGGCAGACCAACACCGAGCAGGTCTGCATGCTGCTGGAGACGACGATCTACAACCAGACGCCGGAGCAGGCGAAGCCGATCTGCGCGGCGCTGCCGCCCACCGCCCTGGGCCGCGATGGCGACGTCAAGGCGGCGGTGCTGCTCGCGGACTGACCGGCGAAGGGGCTGAACACCGGCCGGGGGGCGCTCCGGCCGGTTTTCGGGCGTCGCCGGCACGGTGCCGGCGTGACCGGTGCGGTGCGTCCTTGACCGGGCGCGCCCGCCTCTGCTATCCGGCCCCATTAAGACTCCGTTCCGGGCGTCCCGCCGGGACGCGCAGCCGGATTCCCCACGAGGACGCCGTCGAGGCCCATGAGCGACATTTTCCAGGAAGTCGACGAGGATCTGCGCCGCGACCGCACGACGCAGTTCATGAAGCGCTATGGCGGCCTGTTCGGTGCCGTGCTGGTGCTGCTCGTCGCCGCGACCGCCGGCTATCAGGCGTGGACCGGCTGGCAGAAGTCTCAGCGCGAGGCGGAAACCGGCCGGCTGGTCAGCGCTCTGTCGCAGACCGCCGCCAGCCCGCAGAAGGGCATCGAGGCGCTCTCGTCCTACGCCGGCAAGGCGCCAGCCAACCTCGCCGTGCTGGCCCGCCTGAACGAGGCGGCGCTGCGCGGCGGCGAGGGCAAGACAGCCGAGGCGGTGGCGGTCTACGACTCCGTAGCCGCCGACACCGCGGCCGACGGCATGTATCGCGATCTGGCGACGCTGCTCTCGGTCATGCACCAGCTCGGCGGCGGCGACGCGGCACAGCTCCAGGCGCGGCTCCAGCCACTGACGCTGGACGCCAGCCCGTGGCGCTTCTCAGCGCGTGAGATGACGGCGCTGCTCGCCGCCCGCGCCGGCGACCGCCAGCGTGCCCGCACCCTGTTCCAGCAACTCGCGGACGATTCGCTGGCTCCCTCGGGCGTGCGCTCGCGGGCTGCCGACCTCGCCGCCCTTTACGGCAAGAGCTGAGCTGATGACCCGCACCGCCCCCCGCACCAACACCCGCCGCGCAGCCCTTCTCTCCGCCTCTCTGCTCGGCCTGATGCTGGCGGGCTGCGACACCGTCGGCGACTGGTTCAGCAAGACCCCGCCGCCGCCGCTCAAGGGCGAGCGCGTCGCCATCCTGGTCGGCGAGCGCAAGATCGAGCCGGACCAGCAGTTGGCTGGCCAGCCGGTGGTGCTGCCGGCGCCGCAGGTCAACGAGGCGTGGCCGCAGGCTGGCGGCAACCCCGACCATTCCATGGGCCACCCGGCGCTGGGCGCCTCGCCGACGCAGGCGTGGAGCGTCAGCATCGGCAGCGGCTCCAGCGACTCCGAGGTGCTGCTGAGCACGCCCGTGGTGGCGCAGGGCCGCATCTACGCCATGGACGCCGAGGCGCATGTGTCAGCGCTGGAGGCGGCCACCGGCCGCCAGCTCTGGCGCGTCGATTTGCGACCGGAGAAGCGCCGCGGCGAATCCAAGGGCGGCGGCGTCGCCTTCGCCGATGGGCGGCTGTTCGTCTCCACCGGCTATGCCGAGGTGATGGCGCTCGACCCGTCCAACGGCGCGATCGCGTGGCGCAAGCACGTTTCCGGCCCGGTGCGCGGCGCGCCCACGGTGGTGGGTGGCAACGTCCTCGTGCTGACGCTTGACAACCAGACCGTCGCGCTCTCCGCGGCCGATGGGGCGGTGAAGTGGAATCACGCCGGCATTCTGGAAAGCGCCGGCCTGCTGGGCGCCGCCAGTCCGGCCGCCAGCGGCACTCTGGTGGTGGTGCCCTATTCCTCGGGCGAGCTGTTCGGGCTGCGCAACGAGAACGGCCGCGTCGCGTGGCAGGACAGCTTGGCGGCGATTCGCCGCGGCGGTGCGCTGAGCGGGATTGCGGACATCCGCGGCCTGCCGGTGATCGACCGTGGGCAGGTCTTCGCCATCGGCCATTCCGGCCGCATCGTGGCGCTGGACGAGCGCATGGGTGCCCGCCTGTGGGAGGCCGAGATCGGCGGCGTGCAGACGCCGTGGCTGGCCGGTGACTATCTGTTCGTCGTCGACAACGACAGCGAAGTGGTGGCGCTGACCCGCAAGGCCGGCCGCGTCCGCTGGGTCAGCCAGCTGGAAAAGCGCAAGGACCCGAAGGATGCCAAGTCGGCGCTGATCTCCTGGGCTGGTCCGGTGCTGGCCGGGGGCAAGCTGTGGCTCGCCGGTTCGCACGGCGTGCTGGTGACGCTCGACCCGGCGAGCGGGGCGGAACTCGGCCGCAGCAAGCTGCCGGGCGCCACCTACTTGCCGCCGGTCGTGGCCAACAACACCCTTTATGTGTTGAGCGACAACGGGACGCTCGTCGCGTACCGTTGAACAGCCATTCAGGGATCTCCGTTCTCATGTCGTTCACCGTCGCCATCGTCGGCCGCCCCAACGTGGGCAAATCGACGCTCTTCAACCGTCTGGCCGGCAAGAAACTGGCGTTGGTCGACGACACGCCGGGCGTGACGCGCGACTGGCGCTCGGCCGACGGCCATGTCGGCGGGCTGTCCTTCACCATCGTCGACACCGCCGGGCTTGAGGACGTCACCGACGACAGCCTGGAGGCGCGCATGCGCCGCCAGACCGAGCAGGCGCTGCAACGCGCCGACGTGACGCTGTTCCTGATCGACGCGCGCGCCGGTGTGACGCCGCTCGACCGCCACTTCGCCACGCTGCTGCGCAAGTCGAAGACGCCGGTGATCCTGGTCGCCAACAAAGCGGAAGGGAAGGCCGGCATGCCCGGCCTGTTCGAGGCGTTCGAGCTGGGCCTGGGCGACCCGGTGCCGCTGTCCGCCGAGCACGGCGAAGGCATGGCCGACCTCGTCGAGGCGCTGATGCCTTACGCCCCCAAGGATCAGACGGAGCCCGCCCCGCGCCGGCCCCGCGAGGCCAGAAAGGCCATCGAGGCCAGGAAGGCCGAGGAGGAGATCGAGGGCATCGGCGACCTGCCGGAGCCGGAGGAGGAGCGCGCCAAGCCGATCCAGGTAGCCATCGTCGGCCGCCCGAACGTCGGCAAGTCCACCCTGCTCAACAGCCTGATCGGCGAGGACCGCGTGCTGACCGGCCCGGAGGCCGGCATGACTCGCGACGCCATTTCGGTGGACTGGACGTGGCGCGGCCGTGCCTTCCGTCTGGTGGACACCGCCGGCATCCGCCGCCGCGCCCGCGTCGAGGAGAAGGTGGAAAAGCTGGCGGTCGCCGACGCGCTGCGCGTCGTGCGCATGGCGCAGCTGGTGGTGCTGGTGGTGGACGCCGACCAGATTCTCGACAAGCAGGATTTGACCATCGCCCGCACGGTGATCGACGAGGGCCGCGCGCTGGTCCTGGCGATCAACAAGTGGGACGCAGTGGACAACCGCGCCCTGGCGTTGAAGGAGGTCGAGGACAAGCTGCAAGCCTCGCTGGCGCAGGCCAAGGGCGTGCAGGTGGTGACCATCTCGGCGCTGAAGCGGCAGAAGCTCGACACGCTGCTCGACGCGGTGCTGGAGACGTACGAGGTGTGGAACCGCCGCGTTCCGACCTCGCAGATCAACCGCTGGCTCACGGCCATGCTGGAGCACCACCCGCCGCCCCTGGTGGAGGGCCGCCGCCTGAAGATCCGCTACATGACGCAGGTGAAGACCCGGCCGCCGACCTTCGCGCTGTTCGTCAACAAGCCGATGGATTTGCCCGAGGCCTACCAGCGCTATCTGGTGGCGAGCCTGCGCGAAACCTTCGACATCCCCGGCGTGCCGGTGCGGCTGGTGCTGCGCAAGCGCAAGAACCCGTTCGCGACTGACTGAGGCCGCTCCTCCGGGAATGCTTCGAATTTCGAACGAAACCGTCCGCAAAGCGATATCGATCTCCAAGTAAATCGAAGTCTCCGTTGAAGTGTTTCCTTGTATTTATTTGGTCATGGAAATCACTCTATTGCGCCATCCTCTGCGCGGGCGTATCCTGGCAAAAGTTCGCCGAGTACGCCCGCCCGCTTTTCGCAATCAAGGCCGGACGATGACCGGCGGAAGGCGCGGTGGATGGAGGTTGGCATGCTGCGGCGGATCGTCCGATACCTGACCGGGCCGGGGGCTGGAGCGGGAGCGCGGCTTCGGGACGACGAATCCGGGGCGATGATGATCATCGTCGCGCTGATGATGACGTTGCTGATGAGCCTGCTGGCGGTCGGCATCGAGGTCGGCTCTTGGTACATGACGCGGCGCAACCTGCAAACCGCGGCCGACGCCGCCGCCATCGCCGGCGCGCTGGAAGAGGCGCGCGGTACCGCCGCCCGCGTCACCTCAGCCGCCACCCTGGAGGCGACGCGCAACGGCGCGGTGTCGGCCTCGGACGTCATCCTCATCCATTCCCCGCCGACCAGCGGCGCCTACGCAGGCAATTCGCAGGCGGTCGAGGCGATCATCACCCGGCCGCAGGGGCGCCTGTTCTCGGCCGTACTGGCCAGCGGCACGGTGCCGATCTCCGCCCGTGCGGTCGCCCGTGTGCGGACGGTCGGGCAGGCCTGCGTGCTGGCGCTGGACACGTCGGCGTCCGGCGCCATCACCGGGCAGGGCAGTTCCACGCTCAACATGCAGGGCTGCACCCTGGCCGCCAACTCCACCGACAGCGCCGCCATCAAGATGAGCGGCAGCAGCAGCATCGCCGCACAGGGGCTGTGGACGGCCGGCGGCACCAGCCTCGGCGGTTCGTCCAACCTGAATTTCACAGAGCCGCCGGTGACTTATGCCTGGCCGCTGGCGGACCCATACGCCAGCTTGGGCACCCCGCAGACGGGAAGTTGCACGAAGACGACCAAGACGCAGACCACCTACTCGCCGGGCACCTACTGTTCCACATTCCCGCCGAACAACGGCGCGGCGGTCCTCAATCCCGGCGTTTATGTCCTCGACGGCGCCAGTCTCAGCATCAACGCGCAGCAGCAGGTGAGCTGCAACTGCACACACCCCGGCGACGGCGTGACCTTCGTCCTGACCAGCCACGCCAACGCCAGCCAGATCGGCACGGTGTCCATCAACGGCGGTGCAAGCGTGCATCTGAACGCCCCGAGCGGAGCGAGTGCCATGTATCCGGGTATCCTCATCTACCAGGACCGGCGGGCGCCATCCGGCGGCACCAACACCATAAACGGCGGTTCCGGCATTGTGATGAACGGCGCCTTCTATTTTCCGTCGCAACAGGTAAAGTGGAACGGCAACAACACGACGTCGGGCAGTTCCACCTGCATCGAGATCGTCGCGAAGACGGTGGATTTCTCCGGCAACTCGGCGCTGGACAACAGCGGGTGTTCGGCGCTGGGGGTGAAGCCGGTTCTCACCACCGCGGCGACGCTCGGAGAGTGAGGGGGCGATGGGACAGGGGCGCGGCATGCTTGGGCGACTGGCGGCCAACCGCGACGGCAACGTGGCGGTGGAGTTCGCGCTGCTCCTGCCGCTGCTGATCCTGATCCTTGGCGGGGTGATCGACTTCGGGCGCGCCTTCTACGACCGGATGGCTCTGGAGTCGGCGGCCCGCAGCGCCGTGCAATACGCCCGCCAGAGCCCCAGCGATTCCGCCGGCATCCAGCTCGCGGCGCTGGGCGCCGGTGGCGTGCCGTCGACGGCGACGGTGGACGCGCTGCAGGTGTTCTGCGAATGCCCGGACGGCAGTTCCGTCGGTTGCAACGCGGTGTGCGCCTCGGGCGGGACGGTGCTGCGCTTCCTGTCGGTGACCGTGCGCGAAAATTTCGAGACGATGTTCCCCTATCCCGGCGTGTCGTCGCCGCTGGCGCTTGCCGGCTCCGCGACCATTCGGGTGCAATGAGGGGCGTGGCAATGCGTCCCCGACGCCTCATGCGCGATGAGCGGGGGGCCGTCATGATCGAATTCGCCTTCGCGCTGCCGCTGCTCCTCGCGATCCTGATCGCGATCATCGAGACGGCGACGTTCTTCTGGACGCGCAACACGCTCCAGTTCGCGGCGGAGGAAGGCGCGCGCACCGCCCTGGTCAGCACCAGCGCCACGACGACGGCCGTGAAGGCGGCCGTCGTCGCCAAGCTGAACGGCGCCGCGGTCATGGATTCGTCCAAGGTGACGGTGACCGCGGTGCAGGACACCTACGCTGGTGTGACCTTCATGAAGGTGACGGCGACCTACGCGTGGCCGGCCACCGGCATCACCGGCCTGCTCCCCGTCGACCTCGGGTCGATCAGCGGGCAGGCCCGCGTGCCGATGGTGCAGTAACAATCCTCAGACCGACACCACTTCGCCGTGCAGCGTGCAGGCCGGTTCGGCCAGATCGACGAAGCGGTCGGTGACGTCCTCGGGCGCGGGCAGCGTTTGCGGGTCCTCGCCGGGGAAGGCCTGGACGCGCATCTTGGTGCGCACCACGCCGGGGTCCAGCAGGTTCACCCGCAGGTTCGACTTGGCGATCTCCATGGCGTAGGTCTTCACCATCATCTCCAGCGCCGTCTTGCTGACCGCGTACGGCCCCCAGTACGGATAGGGCGCCTTGGCCGCCCCCGAGGTGACGAAGATCGCCCGCCCCGCGTCCGACGCCCGCAGCAGCCGGTCCATGCTGCGGATCAGCCGGTAGTTGGCGGTGACGTTGGTGTCGAGGATGCGCTGCCACATCTTCGGGTCGAACTGGGCGATGGGGCCCAACGCCTCCAGCGTGCCGGCGTTGCCCACCACGATGTCCAGGCGGCCGAAGCGCTCATAGATGGCGGCGCCCAGCGCATCGATCTGGTCGAACTGGCGCAGGTCCAGCGGCACCAGCGTGGCGCTGTTGCCGGTCGCCTGCTTGATGGCGTCGTCCGTTTCCTCCAGGCCGCCGACGGTGCGGGCGGTGAGGATGACGTGCGCGCCCTCGGCGGCGAAGCGCTTGGCAACGGCGGCGCCGATGCCGCGGGAGGCACCGGTGATCAGGGCGTAGCGGCCGGCGAGACGGGACATGGCTGGGGCTCTGCAATAATCGGGGCAAACAAAACCCGCGTGCGGGGCCGGGGGACGGCCGCCGCACGCGGGCGGGTGGGGTTCGCTCAGGCGCGCAGGACGGCGCGGACGGGGTCCGCCGGGCTGTCCAGCGTGTCGGTCAGCGGGATCGGGTACTCGCCGGTGAAGCAGGCGTCGCAGAACTTCAGCGCCTGCGGATCACGGTGCGTCTCGCCCATGGCGCGGTACAGGCCGTCCAGCGAGATGAAGGCCAGACTGTCGGCCTGGATGAACTCCCGCATTTCTTCCACCGACATGCCGTGCGCCAGCAGTTTCGACTGCTCGGGTGTGTCGATGCCGTAGAAGCACGGGTGCGAGGTCGGCGGGCTGGAGATGCGCATGTGCACCTCCTTGGCGCCGGCCGCGCGCATCATGTCGACGATCTTCTTGGACGTCGTGCCGCGCACGATGGAGTCATCGACCAGGATGACCCGCTTGCCCTCGATCATGTGGCGGTTGGCGTTGTGCTTGAGCTTGACGCCGAGGTGGCGGATCTGGTCGGTCGGCTCGATGAAGGTGCGGCCGACGTAATGGTTGCGGATGATGCCCAGTTCGAACGGGATGCCGCTCTGCGCCGCGTAGCCCAGCGCCGCCGGCACGCCGCTGTCCGGCACCGGCACGATGTAATCGGCGTCGACGCCGGACTCGCGGGCCAGCTCGCGGCCGATGCGCTGACGGGCCTCGTAGACCGAGGTGCCTTCCATGATGCTGTCCGGGCGGGCGAAGTAGATGTACTCGAAGATGCAGAAGCGGCGGCCCTGCGGCTGGAACGGGCGCAGGCTGTGCACGCCGGACTCGTCCAGCACCACCATCTCGCCCGGCTCGACGTCGCGAACGTAGTCGGCGCCGACGATGTCCAGCGCACAGGTCTCGCTGGTAAGGATGTGGGTGTCGCCCAGCTTGCCCAGCACCAGCGGCCGCACGCCCAGCGGGTCGCGAACGCCGATCACCACGCCGCGCGACGCGGCGACCAGCGAGAAGGCGCCCTCGACCTGCCGCACCGCTTCGATCATGCGGTCGACCGGGCTGCCGCCTCGGGCCAGCGCCATGAGGTGGACGATCACCTCGGTGTCGGTGGTGGACTGGAACAGGCAGCCGCGGCGCACCAGCTGGCGGCGCAGCGTCTGCGCGTTGGTCAGGTTGCCGTTGTGGGCCAGCGCGAAGCTGCCGAATTCCAGGTCGGCGCACAGCGGCTGGACGTTGCGCATCGTGGTGTCGCCGGTGGTGGCGTAGCGCACGTGGCCGATGGCCATGTCGCCCTTCAGCCGGCCGATGACGCTTTCCTTCGAGAAATGGTCGCCGACGAGGCCCATCGTGTGCTCGACGCGGAAGTCGCAGTCGTCGAAGCTGGCGATGCCGGCCGCCTCCTGGCCGCGGTGCTGGAGGGCGTGCAGGCCAAGCGCGGTGATCGCCGCGGCCTGGGCATGGGTGTAGATCCCGAAGACGCCGCACTCCTCGCGCAGCTTGTCGTCGTCGAAGGGATGCGTCGTCAGCATCGAAGAATCCTCGTTATGCACGGGCCCGACTCAGCGCGTGTTCTGGATCAAGCGGTCGATCTCGCCGCGATCGCGCTCCTTATAACCGGTATTGGCGGGTGGTGCACCCGTCTTCCCGCCGGCCGGGACCGGCGACGTGAGACGGTCCAGCGCCTCCTTCGCCTCGATCGCCTGACGCGTGCGATCCCGCGCCAGATCTGCCTGAGTCAAACCCTCGGCCCGCAGATTGGCGGGGACGAATTCATAGATCATCCCGGCTCCGGCGGCCATCAGCGGCCGGGTCTTGGCCTGCTGAAGCCACGCCGGCTGCTCGGGCGCGGGCACCAGCCATGAGAAAAAGAGATAGGCGACGGACACCAGAACGCCACCCTTGAACAGCCCGAACAGGAAGCCCAGCGAACGGTCCACCGCCGACAGCGCCGAGTTCTGCACCCCCTTCGAGATCCGCCCGAACAGGATGGTGAGGATCACCAGCGACGTGATGAACAGGCCGGCCGAGGTGATGACGTAGGCCACCATCTCCACCTTCACGTACTTCTGCACGAAGGGCAGAGCGAACGGCAGCGCGTACAGCGCGATCAGCGCCGCACCGGCCCAGGCGGCCAGCGACAGCACCTCGGCCACCATGCCGCGCGTGAACGCCAGCAGCGCCGACAGCAGCAGCACGGCGAAGACCACGCCGTCCGCCGGATTGATCGGGAAATTCTCCATGCTTCGCTATCCTCGAACCCTATCGTGCCCGGCCATGGCTGCCGCCGTCCGTCTGGAACAGCGGCATCAGCTCGCCGAGATGGTGAAGTTCCACCGTCTTGAGGGGCGTGTCGCCACGCCCGGCGCTTCGTCTAGCCGGAATGATGGCCGTTGAAAACCCCAGCTTTGCGGCTTCCTTGAGGCGCGTGTCGGTCTGGCTGACCGCGCGCACCTCGCCGGACAGTCCGATCTCGCCGAACACCACGGCGTCGGCCGGCACCGGCTCGCCGGTCAGCGACGACACCAGCGCCGCCGCCACCGCCAGATCGGCCGCCGGCTCGCCGATGCGCAGGCCGCCGGCCACGTTGAGGTAGACGTCGTTGGCGCCGATCTGCACGCCGCAGCGCGCCTCCAGCACCGCCAGCACCATGGCGAGGCGCGCCGAGTCCCAGCCCACCACGGCGCGGCGCGGCGTGCCGAGCGGCGAGGGCGCCACCAACGCCTGCACCTCCACCAGCACCGGGCGCGAGCCCTCCATGCCGGCGAACACCGCGGCGCCCGACACGTCGCCGCGCCGCTCCGCCAGGAACAGGGCGGAGGGGTTCGCCACCTCCGACAGGCCGGCGTCGCCCATCTCGAACACACCGATCTCGTCGGTCGGGCCGAAGCGGTTCTTGACGGCGCGCAGGATGCGGAACTGGTGGCCGCGCTCGCCCTCGAAATACAGCACCGTGTCCACCATGTGCTCCAGCACGCGGGGGCCGGCGATCATGCCTTCCTTGGTGACGTGGCCGACCAGCAGCAGCACGACGCCGCGCCGCTTGGCGACGCGGATCAGCTCCTGCGCCGAGGCACGCACCTGCGCCACCGTGCCCGGCGCGCTGTCCAGCGTGTCGACGTACATGGTCTGGATGGAATCGATGACGATGATTCCCGGACAGTCGCTGGCGTCCAGCGTGGCGACGATGTCGCGCACGTTGGTGGCCGAGGCCAGATCGACCGGCGCCGAGACGACGCCTAAGCGCTGGGCGCGCAGGCGCACCTGATCCACCGCCTCTTCGCCCGAGACGTAGGCGCAGCGCCAGTCCTGCGCCAGCCGGCCGACGGCCTGGAGCAGCAGGGTGGACTTGCCGATGCCTGGATCGCCACCGATCAGCACCGCCGAGCCCGGCACCAGCCCGCCGCCGCAGACGCGGTCGAACTCGGCGATGCCCGTCATGCGGCGCGGCGCCGGTTCCGACGCGCCGGTCAGGCCGACGAACTCCAGCCGGCGACCCTTTCCCACGCCCAGTCCCTTGGGCGCTGAGTCGGGGGCCGCTTCTTCGATCATCGTGTTCCATCCGCCGCAGGCGTCGCAGCGTCCGGCCCATTTCGGGGAGACGGCGCCGCACGACTGGCAGACATAGCGAGAGGTTGGCTTTGCCAATGTCGTGGAGTTCTGGATGTGTTGCGGAGCACAATATATAGCATGCCCAGTCCCCGTCTCCTATGGGGCAAGGAAAGGTGATTTCATGTCGTATGAGCCGCGCGGGTACGCGACCGACACGGAAGGGCGGCAGGTTCCGCTGCACGGGCCGGAGGGGTTCGAGGGGATACGCCGGGCCGGACGGCTGGCGGCCGAGACGCTGGACTTCATCACTCCGCACGTCGTGCCGGGGGTGAGCACCGGTGCCTTGGACAAGCGGATCGAGGGGTTCATGCGCGACCACGGCGCCATCCCCGCGACCATCGGCTACAAGGGGTATCCGGCGGCGAGCTGCATCTCGCCCAACCACGTGGTCAACCACGGCATTCCCAGCGACGACAAGCGTCTGGCGGACGGCGACATCGTCAACATCGACGTGACGGTGATCCTCGACGGCTGGTACGGCGACAGCAGCCGCATGTTCTTCGTCGGCAATAAGATCGGCGTGAAGGCCCGCAAGCTGGTGGACCTGACCTTTGAGGCCATGATGGCCGGCATCGCCGCCGCCAAGCCCGGCAACACGCTGGGCGACGTCGGCTACGCCATCCAGAGTCTCGCCGAGGTCAACCGCTTTTCGGTGGTGCGCGACTTCGGCGGGCACGGCATCGGCCGTGTCTTCCACGATGCGCCGCACGTCGATCATTTCGGCGAGCCGGGGCAGGGGATGGCGCTGGTCCCCGGCATGGTCTTCACCATCGAGCCGATGCTGAACGCCGGCCGTGCCGACGTGAAGATCCTTGCCGATGGCTGGACCACGGTGACCCGCGACCGCTCGCTGTCGGCGCAGTTCGAGCATCAGGTCGGCATCACCGAGGACGGTTGCGAGATCTTCACCCTGTCCCCCGCCGGCCTCGCCAAGCCCCCTTACTGACGGAGCCCCGCTCGTGCCGAAGGACCTGAAGCCCTGGGCGGTGGCGGCCAGCCGCGACCTGCTGGACGCGTCGCCGTTCCTCAAGGTGCGCGTCGAGGCCATCGACCTGCCGGACGGCCGGCGGATCGAGGATTACTACCAGCTCGACATGCCGTCCTTCGCCTGCATCTACGCCGAGACCGAGGACGGCCGGGTCATCACCTACCGCCAGTACCGGCACGGGCCGAAGCGAGTCTGTCTGGTCTTCCCCGGCGGCCACGTGAACCCCGGCGAGGACCCGCTGGAGGCCGCCAAACGCGAACTGCTGGAGGAGACCGGGTTCGCGGCGGCGGACTGGCAGGATTTGGGCGGCTACACGGTGAACGCCAACCAGGGCGGAGCGGTGTCGCACATGTTCCGCGCCACCGGCTGCCGCAAGGTGGCGGTGCCGGACTCCGATGACCTGGAGGAGACCGAAGTGCTGTTCCTCACCCGCACCGAACTTCTGGCCGCGGCGGGGCGCGGCGAGTTCCCGCTGCTGACGCAGATGGCGCTGCTGGCGATGGTGACCAACGCGGAGTTGGCGGGGCGGCTGTAACCCCTACAGCGCCCGGATCTGCATCTGGATCGGCCCCTCGGCGCGGCCGTGGACGAACTGGTCCACATGCGCGTTGCCCGAGTTGTCGATGTCCTTGGCGTGCCCGGTCCAGATGATCTTGCCCTGGTAGATCATGGCGATGCGGTCGGCGATCTTGCGGGCCGAGGCCATGTCGTGGGTGATCGTCACCGCGGTCGCGCCGAGGTCCTTCACGCACTTCACGATCAGCTCGTTGATCACGTCGGCCATGATCGGGTCGAGGCCGGTGGTCGGTTCGTCGAAGAAGATGATCTCCGGCTCGTCGGCGATGGCACGGGCCAGCGCCACGCGCTTCTGCATGCCGCCCGACAGTTCGGCCGGCGACAGATCGCCCACCTCCGGCGTCAGGCCGACAGCGCCGAGCTTGGCCATGGCGATGTCCCTGGCCTGCGGGCGCGGCATGTGCTCGCCCTGGATCAGGCCGAAGGCGACGTTCTCCCACACCTTCAGGCTGTCGAACAGGGCGGCGCCCTGGAACAGCATGCCGAACTTGTGCAGCAGCTTCTCGCGCTCGCGCGAGCGGAGCTTGGTGGTTTCCTGGCCGTCCACCTTGATGGAGCCGCTGTCGGGGTGCAGCAGGCCGAGGATGCACTTCAGCATCACCGACTTGCCGGTGCCCGAGCCGCCGATCACCACGAGGGATTCGCCGCGCCCGACCTCCAGGTCGATGCCGTTCAGCACCACCTTGCGGCCGAAGCGCTTGTGAACGTTCCGAAGGGCGATCTTCGGCGTGGCGTGGGGCGGCGTGTTGTGGGGGTGCGTGTCGGTCATTTGGTCGAGAAGAACATTCCGGTGATCAGGTAGTTGAACACCAGGATGAGGATCGAGGCCGCCACCACCGCGTTGGTGGTCGCCTGACCGACACCTTGGGCGCCGCCGCGCGACTTGTAGCCGAAATAGCAGCCCATCAGCGAGATGACGAAGCCGAACACCGCCGCCTTCACCAGACCGGAGATGACGTCGACCGGTTCCAGGAACTGCCAGGTGCGGGTGATGTAGGAGGACGGGTTGAAGTCCAGCCGGTAGACGCTGACCAGAAAGCCGCCGAACACACCGATCACGTCGGCGACCAGCACCAGCAGCGGCAGCATCGTCGTGCCGGCGATCAGGCGCGGCGCCACCAGATACTTGAACGGGTTGGTGGACAGCGTGGACAGCGCGTCGATCTGCTCGGTCACGCGCATGGTGCCGATCTCGGCGGCCATGGCGGCGCCGATGCGGCCCGCCACCATCAGCCCGGCCAGCACCGGCCCCAGCTCACGGGTCACCGACAGCACCACGACGGTGGCGATGGCGCCCTCCGCCTGGAAGCGCGAGAAACCGGAATAGCTTTGCAGCGCCAGCACCATGCCGGTGAACAGCGCGGTCAGGCCCACCACCGGCAGCGAGTAATAGCCGATGTCGATCATCTGCCGCAGGATCTGGCGCGCGTACAGCGGCGGCCGCAGGCAGTGCGAGACCGACCGGCTGGTGAACATGGCAAGCTGCCCGGTCGCTTCCAGAAAGATCAGGAAGGTACGACCCGTCGCGGCGAGAAAATCCATCAGGCAGTCCCAACATAGGCGCGGTGATAGCGGGGACCCAGCGACGTCAGGATCTCATAGCCGATGGTGCCGGCCTCATCCGCCACGGTATCCACCGGGCGGTTCGGGCCGATCAACTCAACCAGAGCGCCGGGCACGGCGGCGCCTTCGGGCAGTGCGGTAACATCCACGGTGATCAGATCCATCGAAATCCGCCCGACCACGGGAGCCGGCACACCGCCGACGAACACGTTCCCGCGCCCGCTGAGCGTGCGCGGGTAGCCGTCTGCGTAACCCACTGCAATGGTTGCAATTTTGCCTCTCCCCGCAACGCGGTGAGTGGCACCGTAGCCAACGGTCATAGGGCTGTCAACGGTGCGGACCTGAAGGACCCGCGCGTCGAGGCGCACCGTCTGCCGCATGGGGTTCGGTTCGCCCGGCGTCGGGTTCACTCCATACAACGCGCAGCCCGGCCGCGCGAGGTCGAAGTGATAGGCGGGGCCGAGGAAAATCCCCGATGAATTGGCGAGGCTGGCCGGTGCTGCCGGCAGCCGGGCGAGCGCCAGACGGAAACGGCCGAGCTGCTGCGCGTTCATCGGCGTATCGGCTTCAGCGCAGGCGAGGTGCGTCATCCACAGCCGCACCGCCATGCCCTGGAGCCGCTCGGGCTCTGCGGCGAGGTGGTCCAGTTCGTCCGGGCCGAGGCCGAGTCGGTTCATGCCGGTGTCGATGTGCACCGCGGCCGGCAGCGCCGCGCCGCGCGCGCGCCCGAACGCCGTCCACACCTCGATGTCGCCGAGATGATTGAGCACCGGCACGATGCGCCGCACCGCGAACTCCGGCGCGCTGCCTCTGGGCAGGCCGCCCAGCGACAGGATCTCCGCGTCGGGCAGCACGGCGCGCAACGCCACGGCCTCCTCCAACTGCGCGACCACGAAGGTCTCACAGCCTGCGGCGTGCAGGGCAGGGGCGACGCGTGCGGCGCCGAGGCCGTAGGCGTCCGCCTTGACGACGGCCGAACAACGCGCCGGCCCGACCCGGTCGCGCAGCAGCCGCCAGTTGGCGGCCACCGCGTCCAGATCGATGGTCAGCATCGCGCCGGCGCGTTCCGCGGGGTCACTCGCCGGTGTCGTGTTCATCATGCTGGGTGTCGAGGTCGCCGAACCGGGTGTATTGGCCATCGAAGTAGAGTCGCACGCTGCCGATCGGGCCGTGACGCTGCTTGGCGATGATCGCTTCCGCGGTGTTGTGCACCTCGGCGTAGCGCTTCTGCCAGTTGGCGTAACGGTCGTTGTACTTGTCTTCGGTTTCTTCCGGCCGGCGAGCCGGCTCGGCACGCTCAAGATAGTACTGTTCGCGGTAGACGAACATGACCACGTCGGCGTCCTGCTCGATCGAGCCCGATTCACGCAAGTCGGAAAGCTGCGGCCGCTTGTCCTCGCGCTGTTCCACCGCGCGGCTGAGCTGGGACAGCGCCAGCACCGGCAGATCCAGCTCCTTGGCGATGGCCTTCAGGCTGCGGGTGATCTCCGAGATTTCCTGCACGCGGTTCTCCGCACCGCGCGTCGAGGTGCCGCGCAGCAGCTGGAGGTAATCCACCACCACGAAGCCCAGCCCGTGCGTGCGCTTCAGGCGCCGGCATCGGGTGCGCACGGCGGCCACCGACAGGGCGGGGGTGTCGTCCACGAAGAACGGCACGCGGGCCAGTTCCTGGCTGGCCTGGATGAACTTCGGGAAGTCCTCGTTGCGCAGGTCGCCGCGGCGCATCTTGTCGCCGGACACCTCGGCCTCGCCCGCGAGAATACGGGTGGCGAGCTGTTCGGCCGACATTTCCAGCGAGAAGAACCCGACGCACGCCCCCTCGGAGCCGTTGGACCTCATGTGCGCCTTGGCGGCGTTGAAGGCCATGTTGGTGGCCAGCGCCGTCTTACCCATCGACGGGCGACCGGCGAGGATGAGCAGGTCCGATGGGTGCAGGCCGCCCAGCTTGCGGTCGAGGTCGCGCAGGCCGCAGGTGACGCCGGTGACGTGGCTGGAGCGCCGGAACGCCGCCTCCGCCATGTCGATGGCGACCTTCAGCGAATCGTTGAAGGCGATGAAGCCGCCCTGCACGTCGCCGGTGGAGGCGAGGTCGAAGAGCTGCTTTTCCGCCTGCTCGATCTGCTCCATGGCGCCGGAGTCGAGGTCGTGCTCGTACGCCTCGTTCACCATGTCCGTGCCGACTTCGATGAGCTGGCGGCGCAGGAACAGGTCGTGGATCATCTTGCCGTAGTCGGCGGCGTTGATCACCGTCACCACGCCGGCCGCGAGCCGGATCAGGTAGCCGCCGGCACCGCCCTCTTCCGCCGCAAACTCCGGGTCCTTTTCGAAATAGGCTTTGAGGGTCACCGGGTTGGCGACCTGACCGCGCTCGATCAGCTTGGCGATCGCCTCGAAGATCTTCCGGTGTCCGGGGTCGTAGAAGTGCTGCGGGCGCAGGAATTCGCCGACGCGCTCGTAGGCCTTGTTGTTGACCAGAATGGCGCCGAGCAGCGCCTGTTCGGCCTCCTCGTTGTGCGGGGCGGTGCGGTACTCGGGCGTGGCCTGAGGCAGCGCCGAGGCGCGCACGGCGCTGCCGTCGATGATGCGGGGTTCGAAGGGGGCGGAGGGCTTGTTGTCCATAATCGGCACTCTACCAAACGGCTGCGCCGGGGGCCTGTGCCAAGCGTGGAGGGCTCCCCCAAAAACCTGTGCACAACTTTTATCCACAGGCGCAGAAGATCGGGGATAATTTCGATAATTTCAACGCAATCAGGCGCTTGCGCGGCCCCGTTCACGTGGATCCGCAGCCGCCTTCAGGACACGTTCGGTGTCGAGCATGTAGTCGCGCGTCAACGGCACCGCGCCAACCGAGCGTGCCAGCTGGATCTGCATGACCATGTGCCCCTGGTAGCGAAAGGCGATCTCGGCGCCGGCCAGATAGAACTCCCACATGCGGCAGAACCGCTCATCGTAGAGGCGGGCCGCCTCGTCGCGCCGCGCCAGGAAGCGCTCGCGCCAGTGCCGCAAGGTCTGGGCGTAATGCAGGCGCAGGATTTCCACGTCGGTGGTCCACATCCCGGCGCGCTCGATACAGGGGACGACCTCGGACAGGGCCGGTGAGTAGCCGCCGGGGAAGATGTACTTGCGTAGCCATGGGTTCGTAACCCCCGGCCCTTCGCCGCGGCCGATGGAGTGCAGCAGCGCCACGCCGTCGTCGGCCAGCAGACCGCGCACCGTGTCGAAGAAGGCTCCGTAGTGCGGCACGCCGACGTGCTCGAACATGCCGACCGAGACGATCCGGTCGAATCGCCCGGTCACCTCGCGATAGTCGCGCAGTTCGAAGCGCACGCGGTCCGAAAGCCCGGCCGAATCGGCGCGCTGCCGCGCCACTTCCAGCTGCTCCTTCGACAGTGTGATCCCGGTAACCCGCACGCCGGCATGCTTGGCGAGGTACAGCGCCATACCGCCCCAGCCGCAGCCGATGTCCAGCACGTGGTGGCCGGGGTGCGGCAGCAGCTTGGCGGCGATGTGGCGCTTCTTGGCTTCCTGGGCCTCGTCCAGTCCCATGCCCGGCTCGGCGAAGTAGGCGCAGGAGTATTGCAGGTCGCGGTCGAGGAACAGCTCGTAGAGGCGGCGCGACAGGTCGTAGTGGTGGGCGACGTTGCTGCGCGCGCGGTGCATCGGGTTGTTCTGCTCGACATAGCGCAGCAGCGGCGCCAGCCGGTCGCGGAGTGGCCCGACGACCCCATCCACGTTGACCCCATCGGACAGGACCACCAGCAAATCGTAGAGGCTGCCACCCTCGACGGTGAGGCGGCCGTCCATGTACGCCTCGCCGAAGCTCAGGCGCGGCGTCAGCACCAGTTGCCGGTGCAGCGCGCGGTCGTGCAGGCGAAGCGTGATCTTCGGATCATCCGGCCCGAGTCGGTGCGAGCGGCCGTCGGCGTCGACCAGCGTCAAGGAGCCCCTGGTGAGCGCGGCGTTCAGCAGACGGGCCAACAGCATGCCATCCTCCTCTTTTGAAGAGGCTGGGATCGGCGGCAAGCCTGGGGAAGGGGGGTGCCGTGGAGCGTCCGGCGAACCGGCTGACTCTTTCGCCATCAATCGAAAGGCAATGGCGCAAAAATCGGAAAGCCGCCCAACCCCCTTGCGGGAGCGGGCGGCATCCGGACGAGCGTGACGACGCGTGGGAAGGATCAGGCCTCTTCGGCCTCGTCCTCGGACGCGGCGTTGGCGGCAGCCTCTTCCTCGTCCTCGGCGTCGCGCAGATCGGCGGCGGTGACCATGGCGCCGCGCTGAGCCTGAAGCTCGGCCTCTTCAACCGAGCGCGCGACGTTGACCGTCACGTTCTGGCTGACTTCCGGGTGCAGCACGATGCGCACCGGGAACAGGCCGAGCGTCTTGATCGGCTGCTCGATGGCAACCTGGCTGCGCTCGATCTTCACACCGGCGGCGCTGACTGCCTCGGCGATGTCGCGGTTCGACACCGAACCGTACAGCACGCCGCTCTCACCCGCCTGACGGGTGATGACGACCGACAGGCCGCTCAGCTTCGGCGCGACGGCCTCGGCATCCTTGCGGCGCTCGAGGTTCTGGGCCTCGAGGTAGGCGCGCTGCTTCTCGAAGTGCTCGAGGTTCGCCTTGCTGGCGCGCAGAGCCTTCTTCTGCGGCAGCAGATAGTTGCGGGCGAAGCCGGCCTTGACCTTGACGATCTGGCCCATCTGGCCGAGCTTCTCGACCCGCTCCAACAGAATAACTTCCATCACTCGTCCTCCTGATCGGGGCCGACGCGTGCCCAGCGGCGGCGCAGCCCAATCCATTGCTCGATCACGCCCAGGCCGATCATGAAGAGGATCGGCCAACCGAAGAGAAACAGGAACAGGTAGAACCCCACGAGGAGCGCCACCTTGGCCGTCTGGCGGTGGGCGAAGGCGTGCACCACGGACAACCCGGCGAGGCCGAACGGCAGCGACAGCACCAGCGCCACATTGAGCGCCAGGAAGTCCAGCCCGTCCGGCAACACCAGCGCCGCGGCGCACACGCCCGCGAACACCAGCACCACCCACCCCGGCAGCTCCAGCTCGGTCAGTCGCATCGGCGGACGCCGATTGCGGCCGAACCGCATCAGGAGCCCCTGCGCCAGGGCCGCGTTGACGATCGTCATGACAAGCCATGAGACCACCACGAGACCCGGTAACGCCGGAGCCATCCAGAACGCGTTGGGCGGCGGGGGTGTCTCCCCGGGTCCGGCGAACCGCTGGGCCATGCCCTGCAAAGTCCGCCGCACCAAGCCCTCAAGCCCGCCCGGTTCCCCCAGCGCCAGCACCACGGCGGCGAAGAACGCCGCGATGCCGAAGCCGGTCAGACCGAGCAGGAGCAGTCCCGGCGGGTACCACTCCACACCACCCTTTTCGTTCTGCCGGGCCAGCAGCGCCTGACGGGCCACGAAGGCCGCCGGCGCCGCACCCGTCAGGACGTATCCCAGCGGCCCTACGAGGCTGCCCGTGGCGGTCAGCACCAGCGCCGCACCCACCACTCCGGCGATGCCCGTGGCGGCGAAGCCGAACCACA
Organism: Azospirillum terrae; assembly: GCF_053470425.1. NCBI lineage: Bacteria > Pseudomonadati > Pseudomonadota > Alphaproteobacteria > Rhodospirillales > Azospirillaceae > Azospirillum > Azospirillum terrae. The sequence continues at coordinate 307,245 of NZ_JBPXMR010000001.1, forward strand.
GACCGACCAGAAGCAGCGGCAGCGGAGCGAGGTAGCCGAGGATCAGCGCACCGACGCCGGCGAATACCACCGACACGTACAGGAGCGCGCTGACCGCACCGCCCCCCAGGGCAGCCATCAAGGCCGTTGGCATGGGGGTTTCCTAATCCTCGACGGCCCTTTCGGGCTTACTTCACCACGTACGGCAGGAGCGCCAGGAACCGGGCGCGCTTGATGGCGCGGGCCAACTCACGCTGCTTCTTCGTGGAGACCGCGGTGATGCGGCTCGGCACGATCTTGCCGCGCTCCGAGATGAAGCGGGACAGGAGCTTGACGTCCTTGTAGTCGATCGCCGGGGCGTTGGCGCCGGAGAACGGGCAGGTCTTGCGGCGGCGGAAGAACGGACGGCGCGCGCCGCCACCACCCGAACGCGGGGCGGCTCCACCAGTGGTCTGCTTGTCGCTCATCAGGCGATCTCCCCTTCAGCGGCCTGCGGCTGCTCGGAACGGCGGGGCGGGCGCGGCCCGCGGTCATCGAAGCGGCGGGGGCCGCGATCGCCACGGTCACCGCGGTCGCCGCGCTCACCACGCTCGCCGCGGCTCTGCATCATCGCGGACGGGTTGGCGTCCAGCTCGTCGACGCGCACGGTCATGTACCGCAGCACATCTTCGTTGATGCTCATGTTCCGCTCCATCTCGATGACGGCAGCGGCCGGCGAATCGAGATTGAAGAGCACGTAATGGCCCTTGCGGTTCTTCTTGATCTTGTAGGTGAGCGTCTTCAGACCCCAGTGCTCGGTCTTGGAGACCTCGCCGCCATTGTCGCGAATGATCTGGGCGAACTGCTCGGCGAGCTGCTCGGCCTGCGCGGCCGAAATGTCCTGGCGTGCAATCAGCACGCACTCATACAAAGCCATACTACTCCCCATGGCTGTTCATGGTCCGGCGCTGTTCCAGGCTCCATCTCGGAGTCGGGCCAGCCGCCCGGGCCTAGCCGGCGCGCGAACGCACGTCGGCAAGGAGTTGCGAAGGCGGGGACTATACACAGATGGGGGACGAAAGAAAGCGCTTTAGGACAGGGGGTGTGGAAAGGCTCGTCCGCAGCGCCCGGATATATCCCGGATATATACAGATCGCGCGCGCGTAGCGAGCCGCGCCGGGCGGTCGTACCAAGCATCGCTTGACTTGTGGCATTCCGCGCGTATGACTGTCGCCCACTTCCCGGCGGCGCATTCGGCGTACCGCCTCAGCACACGGGTTTTCGCAGACATGACCAGGGCGTTCGTCTTTCCGGGGCAGGGCAGCCAAGCCGTCGGCATGGGCCGCGAGCTGGCCGAGGCGTTCGAGATCGCCCGCCAGACCTTCGAAGAGGTGGACGACGCGCTGGAACAGCGCCTGTCGCGCCTGATGTTCGAAGGTCCCGAGGCCGACCTGACCCTCACCGAGAACGCCCAGCCGGCCCTGATGGCCGTCAGCGTCGCGGTGCTGCGCGTGCTCCAGCAGCAGGGCGGCATCGATCTGCGCACCCACGCGACGTTCGTCGCCGGCCATTCCCTTGGCGAGTATTCGGCGCTGTGCGCCGCGGGCGCCATCTCGCTGCCCGACACGGCGCGCCTGCTGAAGCTGCGCGGCCAGTCCATGCAGAAGGCGGTTCCGGTGGGCAAGGGCGCCATGGCGGCCTTGCTTGGCGCCGACCTGGAGCAGGCGCAGGCCATCGCGGCCGACGCGGCTGAAGCGCAGGTGTGCACCGTCGCCAACGACAACGCAGCGGGTCAGGTGGTCATCTCCGGCAACGCCGAGGCCATCGACCGCGCCATCCTCATCGCCGCCGAGCGCGGCCTGAAGCGCTCCGTCCGCCTGCCGGTGAGCGCGCCCTTCCATTGCCCGCTGATGCAGCCGGCCGCCGATGCCATGGAGGAGGCGCTGGACAAGGTGACCGTCAACGCCCCGGCGGTGCCGCTGGTGGCCAACGTCACGGCGTCCGCCGTCAGCGACCCGGCCGAGATCCGCCGCCTGCTGGTCGAGCAGGTGACGGGCTTGGTCCGCTGGCGCGAGAGCGTCCTTTACATGAAGGCGCAGGGCGTGGAGTCGCTGGTCGAGTTGGGCGCCGGCAAGGTGCTCGCCGGCCTCGTCAAGCGCATCGACAAGGAGGTCGCCGCGGTGTCCGTGGGCACGCCGGCCGACGTCGAGACCTTCCTCAAGTCCCTGTGAGGCATTCCATGTTCGATTTGACGGGCAAGTGCGCCCTGGTCACCGGCGCGTCCGGCGGCATCGGGGCGAGCATCGCCAAGGCTCTGCACGCGCAGGGCGCCACCGTGGCGCTGTCCGGCACCCGCGTCGAGGCGCTGGAAAAGGTCGCGGCCGAGCTGGGCGGTGAGCGCGTGAAGATCACGCCCGGCAATCTGTCGGACACCGCCGCCACCGACCAGATCATCAAGGACGCCGAATCCGCCATGGGGCAGATCGACATCCTGGTGAACAACGCCGGCCTGACGCGCGACCAGCTTGCCATGCGCATGAAGGACGACGATTGGTCGCAGGTGCTGGACGTCAACCTGACGGCCGCCTTCCGCCTGTCGCGCGCCGTGCTGCGCGGCATGATGAAGCGCCGCTGGGGGCGAATCATCGGCATCACGTCGATTGTCGGCGTAACCGGAAATCCAGGGCAGGCGAACTACGCCGCCTCGAAGGCCGGCATGATCGGCATGTCCAAGGCACTGGCGGCCGAGGTCGCCTCGCGCAACATCACCGTTAACTGCGTGGCGCCGGGGTTCATCACCACGGCCATGACCCACGCGTTGAACGACGACCAGAAGGGAAAGCTTCTGGGTTCCATTCCCGCCGGCCGCATGGGCGAGCCGACGGAAATCGCCGCCGGGGTCGTTTACCTGGCGAGTGAAGAGGCCGCCTATATCACCGGCCAGACGCTGCACATCAACGGCGGCATGGCAATGATCTGAGCGGTCGACGCGAAGAACAGGACGGCGGCATTTCCAGCTCCCGCGGGCGCTGGTCAAGGCTGCCGAAATGTGTTATCGGACGGGGCTTTCACGGCAGGACGACACGCAGAGGCGTGGCACGGGCCGCCGGATTCGCCCTAGCGGTCTCAAGGATTTTGGAAGGTCGAACATGAGTGACATCGCCGAGCGCGTGAAGAAGATCGTTGTGGACCACCTGGGGGTCGAGGAAGCGAAGGTGACGGAGAACGCCTCCTTCATCGACGATCTCGGCGCCGACAGCCTGGACACGGTCGAGCTGGTCATGGCTTTCGAGGAAGAGTTCGGGTGCGAGATCCCCGATGACGCCGCGGAGAAGATCCTCACCGTGAAGGACGCCATCGACTTCATCAAGGCGAACGCCGCCGCCTGATAAGGCGCAGCGACGACAGCACTGCACATCGAGGGCAGCCAGGCACCGCACGGGCGGACGCCTGGCCGTCCGAGCTTCGAGATTACGAAAGGTCAGGAACCCCCCATGAGACGTGTCGTCGTCACCGGCCTCGGTCTGGTCACGCCGCTCGGCGTCGGTCACCGTCACAACTGGGAACGGTTGATCAACGGCGCATCGGGCATCCGTGGGATTACGTCGTTCGACGTTTCCGACCTGGCGTCCAAGATCGCCGGTACGGTCCCGCGTGGCACCGCCGACGGCGAGTTCGACGCTGACGCTACGGTCCCGCCGAAGGACCAGCGGAAGATGGATGACTTCATCCTCTACGCCATCGGTGCCGCCAACGAGGCGGTCAAGGATTCCGGCTGGGTGCCGCAGACCGACGAGGAGCGCGAGCGCACTGGCGTCATGGTCGGCTCCGGCATCGGCGGCCTGCCCGGCATCGCCGAGGGCGCGGTCACGCTCCACGAGCGCGGCGCCCGGCGCATTTCGCCGTTCTTCATCCCGGCCTGCCTGATCAATCTGGCCTCCGGTCACATTTCGATCCAGCACGGCTTCAAGGGTCCGAATCACGCGGTGGTGACCGCCTGTTCGACCGGCGCGCACGCCATCGGCGACGCTGCCCGGCTGATCATGTGGGAAGACGCCGACGTCATGGTCGCCGGCGGCACGGAAGCTGCCGTCAGCCGCCTGGGCGTCGCCGGCTTCGCCGCCATGCGCGCGCTGTCCAGCGGCTTCAACGACACGCCCGAGAAGGCCTCGCGTCCCTACGACAAGGACCGCGACGGCTTCGTCATCGGCGAGGGTGCCGGCGTCGTCGTTCTGGAAGAGCTGGAGCACGCCAAGAAGCGCGGCGCGCACATCTACGCCGAAATCATCGGCTACGGCATGTCGGGCGACGCCAACCACATCACGGCCCCGGCCGAGGATGGCAACGGCGGCTTCCGCTCCATGCGGATGGCGCTGAAGCGCGCCGGCCTGTCGCCCGCCGACATCGACTACATCAACGCGCACGGCACCTCGACGCCGCTGGGCGACGAGATCGAGCTGGGAGCGGTGAAGCGCCTGTTCGGCGCGGATATGGACACGGTCGCCATGTCGTCCACCAAGTCGGCCATCGGCCATTTGCTGGGCGCAGCCGGTGCGGTCGAGGCGATCTACTCGATCAAGGCGATGAACCACTCCATCGTGCCGCCGACGCTCAATCTCGAGAACCCCTCGGAGAGCTGCCTCGGCGTCAATCTGGTGCCGAAGGTGGCGCAGGAGCGCAAGGTGCGCGCTGCGCTCTCCAACTCCTTCGGCTTCGGCGGCACCAACGCATCCTTGATCTTCAAGGAATTCGCGTAAGGAGGCAGCCATGGGGTGGGGCCTCCGGATAACGGCCGGGGCGCTCGCCGTTGCCACGCTCCTGACCGGAGCGGCTGTGTGGGGGGGCCTGCGTCTGGTGGCGCCGGGCCCGCTCACCGAACCCGTCACCGTCGTCATTCCCCGCGGCAGCGGGCTGGAAGCCGTGGCGATCACGCTGGCCGATGCCGGCGTGGTCAGCTCGCCGCTTCTGGTCGTCTTCGGTGCCGGGCTGAGCGGCTCGGTGCGTGACCTGAAGGCGGGCGAGTACGCGTTCGCGCCGGGCATCAGCATCGAGGAGGTGCTGGAGCAGATGCGGCGCGGCCGCACGGTCGTGCACCGCCTCACCGTGCCGGAGGGGCTGACCTCGGCGCAGATCCTCGCCCTGCTGGAGAAGGAGCCGGTGCTGACCGGCGCCGTGCCGCAGCGCCCCAAGGACGGCAGCCTGCTGCCGGAAACCTACAATTTCTCCTACGGCGACACCCGCGAACAACTGGTCGAGCGCATGCAGCGCGCCATGACGCAGGTGCTGGCGGAGGCGTGGAAATCCCGCGACAAGGACCTGCCCTACAAGTCACCGGAGGAGGCCTTGACCATGGCCTCCATCGTCGAAAAGGAAACCGGCGTGGCGGCGGAGCGGGCGCGGGTGGCCGGGGTGTACGTCAACCGGCTGGGCACCGGGATGCGGCTGCAATCCGACCCGACGGTGATCTTCGCGCTGACCGATGGATCGGGGGAGTTGGGCCGGGCGCTGACGCGGGCCGATCTGCGCACCGAGTCGCCCTACAACACCTACGTGGTGACCGGGCTGCCGCCGGGGCCGATCGCCAATCCGGGCCGGGCGTCCATCCTCGCGGCGCTGAAACCGGAACGGCACGAGTTCCTGTACTTCGTGGCGGACGGTTCCGGCGGGCACGCCTTCGCCAAGACTCTCCCGGACCACAACCGCAACGTGGCGCGCTGGCGCGACGTGCAGCGCCGTCAGGGCGGCGAGCCTGTACCGAACGCCGACTGAGCCTGCGACCTTCAGCAACTTGCGCGACCCGATCGGATTGCGGCACCATCAGCGGCGCAGAAGTTCCCCTGCGCAATGCCCCCGGAGGAGAGATGAGCCAGAACGTCGAACAGCGCATCCGTGATCGCGCCTACGCGATCTGGCAGGAGCAAGGCTGCCCGGAGGGCTGCGATTACGAACATTGGCTAAAGGCCGAGCAGGAAGTCGCCGCCACGGCGACGGCCCCGAAAGCCGCCAAGAAGGCCACCGGCAAGGGGGCTGCAGCTCCGGCTGCCACCGAGCGCAAGCCCCGCGCGCGAAAGGCGCCGGTCACGGCCTGACCCGGAAAGGCAGCGGACCTTCTTCGTAAAGCAATCCCCGCGCATCACCGCGGGGTTCAGGCGGCGTTCGAGACCGCGACGACGCCGGCCATGGCGCCGTAATTCTTGCGCGCAGCGCGCATGGACTCCAGCGATTCCCTCAGGCTCTCCTCGGCGAAGCCGGGGGGAAGCTGGTTCAGCTCCTTCTGGGTCATGTCGATGAAGGTGTCGAGCAGGCGAGCGTGAATGCGGCAGGCCTTGCGAACCTCTTCGGCAACCATCGGGGAAGCGGACATTTCCAGTGCTCCTGTTCGCGGGGTTTGAGAGTGTTGCGCTTGTGTCCATTGGCGCTTATCGCGGTTAACAAACCCTTTAAAGGTTTGGGTGCTGAAAGTAATCTTTGGGGGTAATCCGTTCTAAATGCTTCCTAAACACCGCCTGTGTTAGGAATTGGACATTCGAATGTGGCGTATGCTGCGCTGAGTGTCGCGGTCACGCGGAGTGCTTCAATGTATGCCGCGAAAAATGTGATGGATGGCGCTTTTGGTCTTCGCTTTATTGCCATCTACGCTTCGCGATGCACGAAGGCCTTATTGGGTTGGGCTTCGCAAGCGCTCGACCCAACCTAATAAAGCCTTGTAAAATCAACGGCTTCAACGCCGCAGTTCACGCTCGAGGTTGAGTTCGGCGCGGCCACCGTGCAGGCGCGCGCGGTAGACCAGCATGGCCTCCATCACCCGCTGCACGTAATTGCGCGTCTCGTAGATGGGGATCAGCTCGACCCAGTCCACCACGTCCACGCTGGCGCCGCGCGGGTCGCCGTAGCTGTTGAGCCACTGGCTCACCCGGCCCGGCCCCGCGTTATAGGAAGCCACCGCCAGCACATACGAGCCGCTGTACCGGTCGATCATCTCGGCGATGTAGGCGGAACCCAGGCGGACATTGTACTGCGGGTCGGAGATCAGCTTGCCGTGCTGGTGCTTCTTGATGCCCAGCTTGTTGGCGACCAGTTGCGCGGTGCTGGGCATGAGCTGCATGAGCCCGCGCGCCCCGGCCGAGGAGATAATGTTCGGGTTGAACGTGCTCTCCTGGCGGATCAGCGCGTGCACCAGCGCCGGCTCCGGCGTGCCGTTGCCGTCTGTGTGGATCACCGGATAGCCGGCCTCCACCAAATAGATCTCGCTCTGCGCGGCGTCCTTGGCGGCGGCCACGGCGAGGTCGGGCCGGTGCAGTTCGCGCGCCAGCCGGGCGGCCAGCGCGTAGTCCTCCGGCTCCTTTGACTGGAGGCTGATGCGGCGCAGGAAGGCGCTCACCCGCTCGTCCTCACGCCCTTCGATCTCGACCAGCATGCGGACGGCGCGCACCACCTCGCGCCGTTCGAAGGCAGCGGCCTCGGCCTGTTCGACCTTGGGCTCGGAGGGCAGGCGCACGTGGGCGTTGCTGTCCAGCTTGTGGGCGGCGAGCTGGCCGTAGAAGGTCGTGCCGTACGGCGACGCCTTGGCGTACCAGTCGCGCGCGTCCTCGCGCCGGCCCAGCGCCTCGCTGGCGCGGCCGGACCAATAGGCGCCGCGCGCCTTGCTGATGGGCGCCGTCACCGACCGGTAGAGTTTCTGGAAATGGCCGAACGCCTCGGTCGGCATGTCGAGGAAGCGCAGCGCCACGAAGCCGGACAGGAACTCCGCCTCGGCGTAGCTCGTCCCCTCCGTCAACCCATGCCCCTTAGCGAGCGAGTAGGCGAGCTTGAAGTCCTGCCGTTCCAGCGCGCGCCGCGCCAGGATGTGGCGCTCCGTCCACCACAGCGCCGGGCGGCCGAGCTTGGCGGGCTGGTGACGCAGGATCTCCAGCGCACCATCGTCGTCGTTGTGCTTGCGGCGGTAGCGCAGGCGTTCATACAGCAGGCCCGGATCGTCGCGTAGCGACTCCGGCACCTTGGCGACGGCGGAATCGACGTTGCGGTTTTCCTCGTACAGCCCGATGCGCGCCTCGATCAGCGCGTCCCAGCCGGCATCGACCAGCGGCAGCATGCGCTTGGCCGGTCCCTCCTGATGGTCCCACAACAGGCGGTCGACGCGGGCGATGTGGTCCTGGCGGCGCAGGTGATCCCTGTAACGGAACAGGAAATCCTGCTCCTCGCCGTTGTTGAAGTTGGTGTCGGCCCAGCGCTGGCGGATCAGCCCCAGCGCCTTGTCGCGCTCGCCGTTCAGCAGCAGCGTGTCGGCGTAGCGCATGAAGCCGTCGTTGGACAGCGGCGGGTACTGCTTGAACCACGCGATGGTCTCGCTCGGGCTCAGGGCGGCGTCGCCCATGGCCCCCTCGGCGGCGCGGCGCAGCGCCAGCTGGCCCGGCCAGTCGGGGTTCTCGCGCAGGAAGGCCGAGACCTCCTGGAAGCTACCGCCCTGCGGCGCCTGCAACTTCATCCAGCGGATGATCTTGGCCGGCAGGCGGTCCTTGGCGGCCGACGCGATGCGCAGCGCATCCTCGTGCCGGTCGCCGTCGGCGGCCTTGAAGGCCTGTTTGTAGGTGGCGAGATCTTGTTGCGTCAGCGTCCCGGCCGCCACCGGTGCTGCAATGAGCATCAGGGATGCGTACAGGGCGGCAATAAGGGGCCGGGCGCTCTTGCCCGGCACTCGCAGGGCGGCTAAGGTGCGCGTCGCTTTTTTTGTTGTCGGATGGAGGTGGTTGACATGTTCCACGGTTCGAGCGTCGCGCTCTTGACCCCGTTCAAGAATGGAAAAGTCGACGAAGCCGCCTTCCAGTCCTTTGTCGAGTGGCAGGTTGCCGAGGGCACGCACAGCCTGGTTCCCTGCGGCACCACGGGCGAGTCCCCGACGCTGACCCATGAGGAGCACGACCGGGTGGTCGAGCTGTGCATCGAGGCGGCGGGCGGGCGCGTGCCGGTGATCGCCGGCGCCGGATCCAACTCGACGGATGAGGCGATCCGCCTCGCTCGTCATGCGAAGAAGGCGGGCGCGCAGGCGGCCCTGGTGGTCACTCCCTACTACAACAAGCCGACGCAAGAGGGTCTCTACCAGCATTTCAAAGCGATCCATGATCAGGCGGATTTGCCGATCCTCATTTACAACATTCCCGGCCGCAGTGTCGTGGATATGTCTGTGGCCACGATGGCCCGGCTGGCCAAGCTGCCGAACATCGTGGGCGTGAAGGACGCGACCGCCGATCTGGCCCGCCCGTTGCGCACCCGCACGGTGATCGGCCCGGATTTCTGCCAGCTCTCGGGCGAGGACGCGACGGTGGTGGCGTTCCTGGCGCAGGGCGGGCATGGCTGCATCTCGGTGACCGCCAACGTGGCACCGCGCCTGTGCGCCGAGCTGCACAACGCGTGGCGCAAAGGTGACTTCGCCACGGTGGAACGGATTCGCGACCAGCTGATGCCGCTGCACGACTCGATGTTCGTCGAGACCTCGCCGGCCCCGGTGAAGTACGCCGCCAGCCTGCTGGGCAAGTGCCTGGACGAGGTGCGGCTGCCGCTGGTGCCTGTCGGCGACGCCGCGCGCGAGACCATCCGCGAGGCCATGAAGAAGGCCGGCGTTCTCTCCTGAACGCCGGTACCGTGACAATCGGAGGCTGATGTGGCTGCCCGCGAAGAAGCGCGAAAACTGGCGGCACAGAACCGCCGTGCCCGCTTCGATTACTTCATCGACGAAACCCTCGAGGCCGGTCTGATGCTGACCGGCACCGAGGTGAAGTCCCTGCGCACGGGCAAGGCGAGCATCAACGAGGCCTACGCCGGGATCTCGAAGGGCGACCTGTTCCTGTTCAACGCCCACATCCCGGAATACCTCCAGGCCGGGCGCTGGCTCCAGCACGAGATCCGGCGCCCGCGCAAGCTGCTGCTGCACCGGCGCGAGCTGAACAAGCTGATGATGGCGCTGAAGACCAAGGGCGCCACCATCATCCCCATGTCGGTGTATTTCAACGACCGCGGCATCGCCAAGGTCGAGCTTGGTCTCGCCACCGGCAAGAAGAAGGTGGACAAGCGCCAGACGGAGAAGGACCGCTCGTGGCAACGCGACAAGGCCCGCCTGATGCGGGACAAGGGATGAGCAAGCGCCTCGCCCAGCGCGCCGATTCCCGCGAGGCGGACATTGCCGGGGTCGCCGCCAAGGCCCTGGAGGGCCGCGTGCCGGCCAACGTCCTGGTGTGCGGCGACCCCGACGGCGCCGTCGAGCAGGCGGCCGGCGGCACCGTGTGGAATCGTTACGCCTACGATGGCCGCCCCGCGCAGCCCTGGCCGACCGCCGGGACCTTCGAGGGCGCGGTGCTGCGCCAGCCCCGCGGCTGGGGCGCCTTCGCCATGACGCTGCACGCGGTGGCGGCGCAGCTTCCGCCCGGCGCGCCGTTGTGGGTCTACGGCGGCAACGACGAGGGCATCACCTCGGTACCCAAGCGCCTGGAGGGCCTGTTCGCCGAGCCCGAGACGCTGGCGATCAAGCGCCGCGCCCGCGTGCTGGAGATGCGCCGCACCGACTCCCCGGCCCGCGGCGCCCTGGAGGACTGGCGGGAGGTGGTGAGCGTCGGCGATGCCGAGCTGGTTTCCTATCCCGGCCTCTTCGCGCACGGCCGGCTCGATCCCGGCACGGCGTTGCTGCTCGACGCGCTGCCGAAGATCTGGGCGGACCAGTCGGTGCTCGACTTCGGCTGTGGCGCCGGGGTGATCGCGCACGCCGTGCGCCGGCTCGTGCCGGAGGTCAAACTGACGCTGCTGGACATGGACAGCGTGGCGCTGCACGCCGCCCGGCAGAACATGCCCGACGCGACGTGTGTGCTCAGCGACGGCTGGTCGGCGGTGAAGGCCAGGCGGGACTTCGACCTGATCCTCTCCAACCCGCCGCTTCACCGCGGCAAGGAGGAGGATTTCGGCGCGCTCGACGCCCTGATCCACGGCGCCAAGGACCGCCTCAAGCCGCGGGGCGCGTTGGTCGCCGTCGTGCAGCGCACGGCCGGGGTCGGCAAACTGTTCGCCGCCGCGCTGCGCAACACCGAGATGCTGGCGGAGACGCCGCAGTATCAGGTGTGGCGGGGAATGCCCTAACGATCTCTACGGCGCTTGCCGCAACGCTGACGGATTGGCCCCGGTCGCCGTGCGCACCCGCCGGGCGAAGTGCGAGCGCGAGGTGTAGCCGCAGGCCTCGGCGGCCTGCTGCACGGACAATCCTTCCGCTTCCAGCAGGTGCCGGGCGTGGGCGACGCGCTCCTCGGCGAGCAGAGTGCGCAGGGCGACACCTTCCTTGGAAAGGCGGCGGCGCAGGGTGCCGACGCTGGTGCCGATCTCGCCCGCCAGATCGGCGGCGGTCCACGGGCGGTCCGGGTGTGCGCGGACCAGTTGGCGGACCGCCTCGGCCGTGCTGCCGGGGATGCCGCGGCCGAGCCACCAGACACCCTCGTCCAGCAGAGCCAGCAGCACCTCCATGCAGCGGTGCTCGACGAGGCGTGGTGCCAGCCCGGCGGTGAGCCCGGCGGCGGCGTGCAGCATCGCTTCGGCCAGGGCCGGCGTGAACGCGACGCGCAGGTCTCGCTTGGGGTGGGCGGTCTCCGCGCTGGGCGGGTGGGCGCGCAACAGGCGCCGCACCAGCTCGGCGGAGAAGTCCAGTACTAGCGCGCGGTAGGCGCCGCAGGCCGGGTCCGGCTCGTTGACCACCGTGCCCGACCAGCCAGGGGTGAACAGCAGCGCCGACCCCTTGGTGAAGCGGTGCGTGCCGCGCCCGTCGGTGACCTCCTTGACGCCCTCGATCACGACGATCAGCACCGTGCTTTGGATGTGCACCGGGGCCAGGCGCTCGCGGTCGCGGCACACGAAGCTCCACAGCGCCGGGCGGGTCGGCGGCAGCGGGTCGGTCGGGCGACGGTCGTGCCCGACATAGACCATCAGGCGCTTCAGGAAGTCGGCAGTCATCGGTGCTCAGCGTCCGTACGTCGCGGTGAACGAGGCCTTCCCCAGCGCGTTGGCGCCAAGGAAGAAGCCCACCATGGCCCCGCTGGCGTTCCGATCGAGCGGCAGCGTGTCCAATTTCATCGCGTGCACGGTGAAGACGTAGCGGTGCGGCTTGTCGCCCTGGGGCGGGCAGGGGCCACCGTAGCCGGGACCGCCGAAATCGGTGCGGCTTTGCACCGCGCCGGCCGGAAGCGCCGGCTTGACCGGGTCGCCGGCACCGGCCGGCAGGCTGGTGGTCGAGGCGGGCAGGTTGAACACCACCCAATGCCACCAGCCGCTGCCGGTCGGCGCGTCGGGGTCGTAGACGGTCACCGCGAAGCTGCGGGTTCCGGCCGGCGCGTCCTTCCAGGCGAGCGCTGGCGACACGTTGCCGCCGGTGCACCCGAATCCGTTGAAGACCTGCTTGTTCGAGATCGTGGCGTTGGGCGCGACGTCGGGGCTGGTGAGGTCGAACGCTTCGGCCGACGCAGTGCCCAACAGCGCGAATGCCGCCAGGGCGGTGATGATCGTACGCATGATGCCTCCTCCAAGGAATATGGCCTCATGCTAGCGTCGGCGCGAGTGTGGCGTGAACCCGCATCGCTCTGACAGGAGCCTGAAACGTTCACATGCTCTGGCAGTTGCGGATCATCTCCGGGTTGCCGGCATAGCGTTGGGCGCAGCCCTGCTCCAGGGCTTGCTGGCTGCCGTTGTTGCCGGCGACGCACTGGTTGTACTTGGTGAAATTCCGGCCGTGCAACGCCCGGCAGCCTTGCCGCAGAGCCAGGCGCTGACCGGGGCCGAGCTGCGGCCAGGACAGGTCGGCCGAGCCAGACGGCGCCCCGGCAGCACCGGTGGAGCCGGATGTTCCGGGCTGGTCGGACAGACCGGCGCTTCCGCATCCCGCCAAGGCCAAGGCAAGTGCCCCGGCCACGAGAACCGGTGCTTTCATGGCGAAAATCCTCCCCAGCGACAATCCCGCGCAGTATTGCGGGATAATCGCCGGTGGGGACCTCGTGCATCGGTCGTACGTCGCCTGGGACTTCTCTTGACCGCCTCCGCTATCCCCGCTTCAACAGCCTTGCCGCTTCCAGCGCCGCATAGGTCAGGATGGCGTCGGTGCCAGCGCGCTTGAAGGACATCAGCGTCTCCAGCAGCGCGTTGTCGTAGTTCAGCCAGCCGTTCTGCGCCGCCGCCTTGAGCATCGCGTACTCGCCCGACACGTGGTAGGCGAAGGTCGGCACCGCGAAGCTCTGCTTCACCCGCTGGATGATGTCGAGATAGGGCAGGCCCGGCTTCACCATCACCATGTCGGCCCCCTCCTGAAGGTCGAGCGCCACTTCGCGCAACGCCTCGTCGGAGTTGGCGGGGTCCATCTGATAGGTGCGCTTGTCGCCCTTGAGGAAGCCGCCGGAGTTCACCGCGTCGCGGAACGGGCCGTAATAGGCCGACGCGTACTTGGCGGCGTAGGAGCAGATGCGCACCCACTGGTGACCGTGATTGTCCAGCCGGTCGCGCAGCACGCCGATGCGGCCGTCCATCATGTCCGACGGCGCGATGATGTCCACCCCGGCGTCGGCTTGGCTGATCGCCTGACGCGCCAGCACCTCCACCGTCTCGTCGTTGAGGATCAGGCCGTCTTCCATCAGCCCGTCATGGCCGTGGCTGGTGTAGGGGTCGAGCGCCACGTCGCCGAGGATGCCGATGTCCGGCACCTGCGCCTTGATGGCGCGGATGGTGCGGTTCATCAGGTTCTCGGGGTTGTGGGACTCGGCGGCGTCCTCGGACTTCTTCTCCTTCGGCACCACTGGGAACAGCGCGATGCAGGGGATGCCCAGGTCGCGCGCGCCGGCCACCGCCTCGGTCAGCAAGTCGATGGTCAGGCGCTCGACGCCGGGCATGGAGGCCACCGGCTCGCGGCGGTTCTGCCCCTCGATGACGAACACCGGCCAGATCAGATCGTCGGTGGACAGCCGGTTCTCCGCCACCAGACGGCGGGTCCAGCCGTCGAATCGGTTGCGGCGCATGCGTGTGCGCGGGAAGGCTCCGGTGGAGCGGTGGGGCGTGGTCATCGTCGGGTACGGGCGTTGGGAACGGAAGGCGGCGATGTTACGCCCGTTTCCCGCGGCGGCTCAAGGCGAAGGCGTCATCATCTCGGGATGAATTCCCGAATCCCGCCCCTGAAGCACCCAGCGGTGCCCGCTCCTGGCGTAAGTGGAGGCCGCCGCGTGGATGAACCCGGCCCGATCCCAGGCGCGCACCTCCAGCGACAGGGTCGACGCGTCGATGGTGATGAGGTTGTAGGCGTTCGCCTCGTCGCGGGTGCGGGTCGAGGTGGCGGTGGACGCCTGCGCTACCAGGATCGAGCGCGCCACCTGCGTGTGGAACGTCGCGAGCTCGCCGGAATAGGCCTTGTGCAGATGCCCGGCCAGCAACAGGTCGACGCCCGCGTCCTCCAGCGCCGGCAGCGCCAGTTTGTGGCGATCCACCAGCCGCGTCTCCGGTGCGTCGGGCGGCGGCAGGAAGGGGTGGTGGGTGAACAGCACCTTGAAGACGCTGTCCGGCAGCTCCTTGAACACCTCGCAGACGCGCTGGATCTGCGCCTTGTTGATGCGCCCGTGCGAAAAGTCGAGGATCACCGAACGCGCGGTGTTCAGCCCCAGCACGGCGATTTCCGAATCGACATGCAGCGGACTGAAGTCGCGGCTGATGTAGCGCTTGTAGTTGCGGTACGGGTCGAAGAAGCGGTGCAGGACGTTGTAGACCGGAATGTCGTGGTTGCCCGGCACCACCACATAGGGGAAGGGCAGGCGCTCCAGAAAGGCGCGGGCCTCGGCGAAGTAGCGCGCCTTGGCGCGCTGCACGAGGTCGCCGGAGATCACCACCAGATCCGGCTTGTGGACGATCAGGTCGGCCAGCAGCCCCTCGACCACGTCTGGGTCGATACGGCCGAAATGCAGGTCGGAGATGTGGGCAAGAGTTCTCATGGCGTAACCCCGGGCAACAGCATCTTCAAGCCGCCAGCCCGCATGCGGTAGGTCAGCGGCGGGGTAAAGCGGCGCACCTCGCCGTCGTTGGCGACGCGCAGGTGATGGCGGCGGCTGTGTACGGTCAGCGTGGTGGCGCTCAGCGTCTCCAACTCCTGGTCGGACTGCCAGTTGCCCAGCCCCATGCGGGCGATCAGGCGCAGCATGCCCCACGGCCCGTGGTGGCGCGCCAGATAGACGCCGAACCGGCCCGACTCCAGCGTCGTGCGCCGCAGCACCGGGCCGAACCCCTCGGCGTAGGGGTTGTTGGACACCGCCAGCACCGGCGTGCGCACCCGCCGGGCGCCCTGGCCCAGATCCACGTAAACGTCCAGCACCGGGAAGTCGCGCAGCGCCTTGCTCATCGCCAGCGCCATCGCCGGCCACTTGCGCAGGCCCAGGCGATGCTGGTGCTGCTCGCGCTCCTGAATGATCCGCGGATAGAGGCCGAGCACCGAGGCGTTGAGGAACACTTCGCCGTTCACCTCGCCGACATCGATGGGGCGGACGGCGCCCGCCGCCACCGCCTGCACGGCCGCCGGCCAGTCCAGGGGCGTGTTGAGGTCGCGCGCCAGCAAATTCATGGTGCCCAGCGGCAGCACGCCCAACACCTTGCCGGCCCGTATCGCCGCGTTGGCGCCGGTGAGGATCGTCCCGTCGCCGCCGCCGACCACCAGCACCTCGGCATCCGACGCCGCCGCCCGCTCGATGGCGTTTCCGCAGTCCGCTGCCTGCGTCGCGACGACCTGCACCTCCGCGCCGTTCTGCTGAAAGGCGTGGCGGACCGCGTCCTCGGCTTGCCCGATGGGCATGCCCATCAGAGTGCCGGCGGATTGGTTGAGGACGACGGCGACCTTCATCGTGCGGACATCTCCATGGTGAGGGCAGGGGCGCAACGGGCGGCGCGCGGGGCAGGTTCCCCCAAGACCGGACGACGCCCGGTTTGACAGCGCCGCTGCACCCTCTAAGATCGTCGAAAATCGAATGAACCCACCTGGGGAGGATAACCGTGCAATTCGAATTGAGCGAGGACCAGCGCGCCTTCCAGGACGTTGCGCGGGATTTCGCACGGGAACGCATGGCACCATACGCTGCCGAATGGGACGAATCGTGCATCTTCCCGGTGGAGGCGTTGCGCGTCGCGGCCGAACTCGGGTTCGGTGGCATCTATTGCGGGGAGGAGCATGGCGGCTCGGCGCTCGGCCGGCTCGACGCGTCGCTCATCTTCGAGGAGCTGTCGGCGGCCTGCCCCTCCACCGCGGCGTACATCTCCATCCACAACATGGCGGCGTGGATGATCGACACATTCGGCAACGCGGACCAGCGCGCCCGCTTCCTGCCCAAGCTGATGACCATGGAGCACTTCGCCAGCTATTGCCTGACCGAACCCAGCGCCGGTTCGGACGCGGCCAGCCTGCGCACCCGCGCGGTGATCGACGGCGACCATTATGTGCTGAACGGCGAGAAGGCGTTCATCTCCGGCGGCGGGTCTTCGGACGTCTACGTCTGCATGGTGCGCACCGGCGGCGAGGGGCCGAAGGGCATCTCCTGCATCGTCGTCGAGAAGGGCACGCCGGGCCTCAAATTCGGCAAGAAGGAAAAGAAGCTGGGCTGGAACAGCCAGCCGACCTCCGCGGTGATCTTCGAGGAGTGCCGGGTGCCGGTCGCCAACCGCATCGGTGCCGAGGGCGACGGCTTCAAGATCGCCATGAAGGGGCTGGACGGCGGGCGTCTGAACATCGCGTCGTGCTCGCTGGGCGGCGCGCGTTTCTGTCTGGAACAGGCGCGCGATTACATGAAGATGCGCAAGCAGTTCGGCAAGACGCTGGCCGAGTTCCAGGCCCTGCAGTTCCGCCTCGCCGACATGGCGATCGAACTGGAGGCGGCGCGCCTGATGGTGCACCGCGCGGCCTCGTCGCTCGACGCCGGCCACCCGGAGGCGACGCAGCACTGCGCCATGGCCAAGCGCTTCGCCACAGACGCCGGCTTCACCGTGGCCAACGAGGCGCTGCAACTGCACGGCGGCTACGGCTACATCAAGGAATACCCCATCGAGCGCATCCTGCGCGACCTGCGGGTCCACCAGATCCTCGAAGGCACCAACGAGATCATGCGCCTGATCGTCGCCCGCCGCGTGCTGGCCGACTGACGCTTTCCTTTGTCACCGCAAACCACCGGGTACCGATGACCGACGCCGAAATTCTGTTCGACCGCAAGGGCTCGCTGGGGCTCGTCACGCTCAACCGGCCGAAGGCGCTCAACGCGCTGACGCTGGACATGATCAAGCTGTTCGACCCGCAACTGCGCCGCTGGGCCGCCGACCCGGAGGTCAAGGCGGTCGTCGTCCGCGGTGCCGGCGAGAAGGCGTTCTGCGCCGGCGGCGACGTGATGAAGCTCTACCTCGCCGGAAAGGACGACAAGGAGGGGCGGGGCCAAATCCCGATCATTCAGGAGTTCTTCCGTGAGGAATACATCCTGAATCGCCTCATCAAGCGTTACCCCAAGCCGTACGTGGCGCTGATGGACGGCGTCACCATGGGCGGCGGCGTCGGCATCTCCGAGCCCGGCTCGCACCGCGTCGGCACCGAGCGTACGCTGTACGCCATGCCGGAGACCGCCATCGGCATCTTCCCCGACGTGGGCGGCACTTACTTCCTGCCGCGCCAGCCCGGCCAGATCGGGCCGTTCCTCGGCCTGACCGGCGAGCGCCTGAAGGCGGCCGACCTGATGTACGCCGGGGTCATCGACGCGTACGTGCCGAGCGCCAGGCTCGATGCGCTGGTCGAGGATCTGGCGCGCACGGACGGCAGCCACGACTCCGTTTCGGCGACCATCGCCGCGCACGCCGAATCGCCTGGCGACGCACCGCTGGCGGCGCTCCGCGCGGTGATCGACCGCTGCTTCGGCCACGACCGCATCGAAGCCATCCTGGCGGATCTCTCCGCCGAGGGCACGGAGTGGGCGAGCGGCATCAAGGAGACGTTGGCGAAGATGTCGCCGGTCAGCCTCAAGGTGACGCTGGCGGCTATCCGCCGGGGCGCCAAGCTGGATTTCGAGGACTGCATGGTCCAGGAGTACCGGCTGAGCCAGTCCATGCTCGGTGACGACAATTTTTACGAGGGCATCCGCTCGGTGCTGGTCGACAAGGACCGCAATCCGCGCTGGACGCCGGACACGGTCGAGGCGGTGTCGGACGCGGAAGTGGAACGTCATTTCCAGAAGCCGCCGCACGGCGACCTGAGATTTGCAAATTGAGAATTCCGCATCGGAATTGAGGGCACTTTCCGCGGTGTTGTCCGTTACTAACGGGAAATCCCCGCGGGACTTGTCTCAAACTCGGCGGTTGGCGTCGTCCCAAGGATGGGACAAGAACAAGGCAAGGGGAGGAAACCATGGCGAACATCGCATTCATCGGGTTGGGGAACATGGGCGGCCCGATGGCCGCCAATCTGGTCAAGGCCGGGCACCGCGTGGCCGGCTTCGACATGATGGCGGAGAACCTGGACAAGGCCCGCGCGGCCGGCGTGACCGTGGCGGCCAGCGCCGCCGAAGCGGCCAAGGACGCCGAGGTGGTGGTCACCATGCTGCCCGCCGGTCAGCACGTGCGCGACGTCTATACAGGCTCGGGCGGCGTCATGGCCGCGGTGCGCAAGGGGGCGCTGCTGATCGACTGCTCGACCATCGATGTGGACAGCGCCCGCGCCGTGGCGAAGGCCGCGGACGAGGCCGGCCACGCCATGGTGGACGCGCCGGTGTCGGGCGGCGTCGGCGGCGCCACGGGCGGCACGCTGACCTTCATGGTCGGCGGTGCGGACGAGGCGTTCCAGCGGGCCGAGCCGATTCTCCAGGGCATGGGCAAGACCATCGTGCACGCCGGTGCAAGCGGAACGGGCCAAGCGGCCAAGATCTGCAACAATATGATCCTCGGCATTTCGATGGTCGCCGTGTCGGAAGCCTTCGTGCTCGCCAAGTCGCTGGGGCTGGACGCGCAGAAGCTGTTCGACATTGCTTCCAAGTCCTCGGGTCAATGCTGGTCGATGACCAGTTATTGCCCGGTGCCGGGGCCGGTGCCGACCTCTCCGGCGAATCGGGACTATCAGGCCGGCTTCACGGCGGCGATGATGCTGAAGGACCTGCGGCTTGCCCAGCAAGCCGCCTCGCAAAGTGGTGCCGCGACTCCGCTCGGCGCGGAAGCGGCTTCGCTCTACGCGCTTTTCTGCAACGGTGGACGGGCCGGAGTTGACTTTTCGGGCATTATTAAGATGATTGCCGGTGAATGATCGGTTAATCTGGTCTTAACAGTGCCGGAAACGGCCCCGGCGGGGACCGTCTACAGGTACGAGCCAAAGGAGACCGCGGTGCGCAAACCCTACTACGAGAGCATCCTCTTGATCGAAAGGCTCCACCGCCACTTTCTCGAGGTGCTTAAGACCGAACTGGATCGACTTGGCATCCAGGACATCAATAACGTCCAGAGCCTGATCCTGTACAACATTGGCGAGGACGAGATGACCGTCGGCGAATTGACTGCCCGCGGCTACTATCTTGGCTCGAATGTCTCGTACAACGTGAAGAAGATGGTCGAGAACGGGTATCTCGGACAGGAACGCTCGCCGCACGACCGCCGCTCGGTGCGCGTTCGCCTGTCGGAGAAGGGGCTGGACCTGCGCGAGAAGATCAGCCGCATGTTCGAGCGGCATCTGACCGCGCTGGAGAAAGCCGGCTTCTCGGACGAGGAACTGAACAAGACCAACGAGACGCTGCACAAGTTGGAGCGCTTCTGGTCGGCGTCGCTCGACTACAGCGGCTTTCCGATGACTTCGGCCGCCTGACGCATCGACACGGTTTCCGGTCCCCGCCCCTGGAGCAAGCGGCCCGCGGCGCCACAAAGGCGCCTCGGGCCGTCTGCGTGTGGGAGCCATCCACCGTGCCTCTGGGCCGCCTCCGGGCGGCCTTTTTGATTTTTCGGTGACCGGACAGGTGGCCTAACCAATTTTTTGACCTTTCCAGACTCCCTTTCTGTAGCAAATTATCGCACTATAGAACAAAGCCGCTGCCGCCTGCCGATTTCGTGCCGGCCGGACAGACGGAGAAAAGGGGAGGGATATGCCGGGAGACGTGATCCTGGAAACGCGCGGCCTGACGAAGGAATTCCGCGGATTCCTAGCGGTGCGGGACGTGAACCTGCAAGTTCGCCGCGGCACCATCCACGCGCTGATCGGCCCGAACGGGGCCGGCAAGACGACCACCTTCAACCTGCTCACGAAATTCCTGTCGCCGACGCACGGAACCATCCTGTATCAGGGCCGCGACATCACCCGCGTGCGGCCGGCGGACGTCGCGCGCCTCGGGCTGGTGCGCTCGTTCCAGATCTCCGCCGTCTTCCCGCACCTCAGCGTGCTGGAGAACGTGCGCGTCGCCTTGCAGCGGCCGCTCGGCACCTCCTTCCACTTCTGGAAGACCGAACGCACGCTGGACCGGCTGAACGGGCGGGCGCTGGAACTGCTGGACGATGTCGGCCTGTCCGACTACGCCGAGCATCAGGCCGCCGAACTGCCCTATGGCCGCAAGCGCGCGCTGGAGATCGCCACCACGCTGGCGCTCGACCCGGAGATGCTGCTGCTCGATGAGCCGATGGCCGGCATGGGTCATGAGGACATCGCCCGCATCGCGGCGCTGGTCCGCCGGGTTTCCGCGAACCGCACCATCCTGATGGTCGAGCACAACCTTTCGGTGGTGGCCGAACTGTCGGACTGCATCACCGTCCTGGCGCGCGGCGAGATCCTGGCCGAGGGGCCGTATTCGGATGTCTCGAAGAACCAGCGCGTCATGGAAGCCTACATGGGGACCGGGCATGCCTGAGCCGATGCTGGAGATCAGAGACCTGCACGCCTACTACGGCGAGTCGCACGTGCTGCATGGCGTCGATCTGTCGATCCCCCAGGGCGAGGTGGTGACGCTGCTCGGCCGCAACGGGGCGGGCAAGACGACGACGCTGCGCTGCATCATGGGCATCGTGCCGCGCGCCGAGGGCTCGATCAAGCTGGAGGGCAAGGAGCTGGTTGGGCTGACGCCCTTCCGCATCGCGCGCCAGGGCATCGGCTTCGTGCCGGAGGAGCGCGGCATCTTCGCCAGCCTCGACGTCGAGGAGAACCTGATGCTGCCGCCGCAGGTGCAGCCGGGCGGCCTCAGCATCGCCGAGATCTTCGAGTTGTTCCCGAACCTGAAGGAGCGTCTGCACAGCCAGGGTACGCGGCTGTCGGGCGGCGAGCAGCAGATGCTCGCCATCGCCCGCATCCTGCGCACGGGGGCGCGCCTGCTGCTGCTGGACGAGCCGACCGAGGGCTTGGCGCCGGTCATCATCCAGCAGATCGGCCGGGTGATCCGCACGCTCAAGGAGCGGGGCTTCACCATTCTGCTGGTCGAGCAGAACTTCCGTTTCGCCGCCACGCTCGCCGACCGTCACTACGTGGTGGAAGACGGGCGTGTGGTGGACATGATTCCCAACCACCAGCTGGAAGCCAACATGGACCGGCTGCACGAACGGTTGGGGGTTTGACGGCACACAAGCAAACACAACAAAAATATGGGGAGTGCAGGGACGATGATGGGACGCATTCTTTTGGCCGGCGCGGCCATGCTGGCGCTGACCGCCGGCAATGCTTACGCCCAGCAGGGCAAGATTTCCGGCGACAAGGTCAAGATCGGCGTGCTGAACGACCGCTCCGGTCTCTACGCCGACCTGGGCGGCGAGGGCTCGGCCGTCGCTGCGCGCATGGCGGCGGAGGAGATGGGCAACAAGGTCGGCGGCAAGCCGATCGAGATCATCACCGCCGATCACCAGAACAAGCCGGACATCGGCTCCAACATCGCCCGCCAGTGGATCGATACCGAGGGTGTCGACGTCATCGTCGACGTGCCGAACTCCGGCGTGGCGCTGGCCGTGCAGGAGGTGGCCAAGGAGAAGAAGGTCATCTTCCTCATGGAAGGCCCGGCGACCTCGCGCCTGACCGGCGATGCCTGCTCGCCGACCGGCTTCCATTGGGCCTACGACACCCGCGCCCTGGCCGTCGGCACCGGCCGCGCCATGGTGAAGGAGGGCGGCGACACGTGGTTCTTCCTCACCGCCGATTACGCCTTCGGCCACCAGCTGGAGGCGGACACCGCCGCCGAGGTGAAGAAGGCCGGCGGCACGGTGAAGGGTGCCGTGCGGCACCCGCTGAACACCGCCGACTTCTCGTCGTTCCTGCTCCAGGCGCAGGGCTCCGGCGCCAAGGTGATCGGGCTGGCGAACGCCGGCGGCGACACCATCAACTCCATCAAGCAGGCGTCCGAATTCGGCATCACCCAGGGCGGCCAGAAGCTCGCCGGGTTGCTGCTGTTCCTATCCGACGTGCACGCGCTGGGTCTGCCGGTGGCACAGGATCTGGTGCTGACGACCGGCTTCTACTGGGACATGGATGACGAGAAGCGCGCTTGGTCGAAGAAGTACATGGAGAAGACCGGCAAGATGCCGACGATGGTGCAGGCCGGCACCTACTCTGCCGTACGGCATTACCTGAAGGCCATCGAGGCGGTGGGAACCGACGACGGCCCGACCGTGGCCAAGAAGATGAAGGAGATGCCGGTCAACGACATGTTTGCCAAGAACGGCAAGATCCTGCCCAACGGCCGCATGGTGCACGACATGTATCTGGCGCGTGTCAAGAAACCGGCCGAGTCCAAGGGGCCGTGGGACTACTACCAGATCCTGCGCACCATCCCCGGCGACGAGGCCTTCTTCACGCTGGCGGAAAGTGGCTGCAAGCTGACCGCGGCCAGCCAATAACGACGCTCCCTGCCCCCCGGCCGAAGAGGCCGGGGGAGAATGGGCAAGAAACTTCAGGGAAAGGGATGCGATGGCGACGGTGTTCGGCATTCCGCCGCAGGCGCTGTTTGGACAGCTGCTGCTGGGGCTTATCAACGGCTCGTTCTACGCGCTGCTCAGCCTCGGGCTGGCGGTGATCTTCGGCATGCTGAACGTCATCAATTTCGCGCACGGCGCCTTGTACATGCTGGGCGCGTTCGCGGCGTGGTGGTTGCTGACCGTGGCCGGCATCGGCTATTGGCCGGCGCTGCTGGTGGCGCCGCTCATGGTCGGCGCCTTTGGCATCCTGTTGGAAAAGACCATGCTGAGCCGGCTGTACAAGCTGGACCACCTCTACGGGCTGCTGCTGACCTTCGGGCTGGCGCTGATGATCGAGGGCATGTTCCGGCATTGGTACGGGTCGAGCGGCATGCCGTACCCGATCCCCGACGCGCTGAAGGGCGGGCAGAATCTCGGCTTCATGTTCCTGCCCAACTACCGGGCCTGGGTGGTGGTGGCGTCTCTGGTGATCTGCCTCGCCACGTGGTTCCTCATCGAGCGCACGCGCCTCGGCGCCTACCTGCGCGCCGCCACCGAGAACCCGGTGCTGGTGCAGGCATTCGGCATCAACGTGCCGGTGATGATCACGCTGACCTACGGGTTCGGCGTGGCGCTGGCCGGGATCGCCGGGGTGCTGGCGGCGCCGATCTATCAGGTGAACCCGCTAATGGGCTCCAACCTGATCATCATCGTCTTCGCGGTGGTGGTGATCGGCGGCATGGGGTCCATCATGGGCGCCATCGTCACAGGCTTCGGCCTCGGCCTGTTGGAAGGACTGACCAAGGTCTTCTACCCCGAGGCCTCCAACATCGTGATCTTCGTCGTGATGGCGATCGTACTCCTGCTGAAGCCCGCCGGCCTGTTCGGGCGCGAGAGGTAAAGAGATGGCGACCGACACCCACACCACCGCCCGAGCCGGCGCCGCCTACGAAGCACCCACCGTGCCCTGGATCGCCGCTGCGGCGGTGCTGGCGCTGCTGGTGGCCGCGCCCTTCGTGCTGTACCCCGTGTTCTTGATGAAGGTTCTGTGCTTCGGGCTGTTCGCCTGCGCCTTCAACCTGCTGATCGGCTTCGCCGGCCTCTTGAGCTTCGGCCACGCGGCGTTCTTCGGTGGTGCCGCCTACATCAGCGCGCACGCCGCCAAGGTCTGGGGCTGGCCGCCGGAACTGGCGATCCTCGCCGGCACGGCGACGGCGGCTGTGCTGGGCCTGCTGTTCGGCTGGGTGGCGATCCGCCGCCAGGGCATCTACTTCGCCATGATCACGCTGGCGCTGTCGCAGATGGTGTTCTTCCTGGCCTTGCAGCTGAAGTTCACCGGCGGCGAGGACGGCATCCAAGCGGTGCCGCGCGGTCACCTGTTCGGCTTTATCGACCTGAACCAGCCCTTGGCGATGTACTTCTTCGTGCTGGCGGTGTTCGTCTTCGGCTTCGCGGTGATCTGGCGCACCGTGCATTCGCCGTTCGGCCAGGTGCTGAAGGCGATTCGCGAAAACGAGCCGCGCGCCGTCTCGCTGGGCTACCGCACCGACCAGTACAAGCTGGTCGCCTTCGTGCTGTCGTCCGCTTTGGCCGGTCTGGCGGGCGGCACCAAGGCGCTGGTGTTCCAGCTTGCCAGCCTCACCGACGTGACGTGGCAGATGTCGGGCGAGGTGGTGCTGATGACGCTCCTGGGCGGCATGGGCACGCTGGTCGGCCCGCTGGTCGGCGCCGGGCTGGTGGTGACGCTGGAGAATTATCTGGCGGCGACGCAGTTCCCGGTCACCGTGGTCATCGGCGCGATCTTCGTCGTCTGCGTGCTGCTGTTCCGCCGCGGTATCGTCGGCGAGGTGATCCACTATTTCGCCACCCGGCGGAGCTGAAAGCCATGCGACGAGCGGTGCTCCTCGGCAGCGCCGCTCGCCGCGTCTCACCTCAACTCGTCAAGGCCGGGCGATAGGCCGTTTCGGTCCGGCCGGCGCGCTGGAAGGCGCGCATCCCTTCTTCCGGAGTCATCAGCGGGGTCGTCTTGAAGGCGGTTGCCCCGCCTTTGGCCGCCACCATCGCCAGGAAGCCCACGCACCGTTCGTGGTCGGGGAATTCGCAGATGATCACCCCGTCATGCTCACCGAAGGCAAAGAAATATTGGTGGAGCTTGCCCTCGAACGGCTCCATTCCCTTACGGACCGTGTCGATCCGTGAGTCCGGATTTTCAACAAGACTGCGGAAGTTGTCGGCGGAAAAGCGCCACTGGATCATGTAGTGAGCCATTGCTCGATCCTCCCATTTTCGCTGCCGAGCGGGAAGGATACGACAAGGTCTCGCCGGCTGGGGCAAGGCATCCGGCTACGGCCCGGCGCTTCGGGCCGTAGCCTTACCCCATCCGATGGCGTCGTCTTGCCTTACAGACCCAACGCCTGTTCTGCCGTCTGGTAATCCAGTCCTTGCGCCTCGGAGACCGCTTCGCAGGTGATCTTGCCGCGGTGCACGTTCAGCCCATTCCTCAAATGCCGGTCCCGTCCGAGCGCCGCCCGGTAGCCATGATCGGCCAGCGCCAGGACGAAGGGCAGGGTGGCGTTGTTCAGCGCGAAGGTGGACGTGCGCGCCACGCCGCCGGGCATGTTCGCCACGCAATAGTGCACCACGCCGTCCACCACGTAGGTCGGCTCGGCGTGCGTGGTCGGGTGCGAGGTTTCGAAGCAGCCGCCCTGGTCGATGGCGACGTCCACCACCACGGCCCCCCGCTTCATCCGCGCGACCATGTCGCGGGTTACCAGCTTGGGCGCTTCGGCGCCGGGCAGCAGCACCGCGCCGATCACCAGATCGGCGTCCAGCACGTTCTCCTCGATGGTGTCCACCGTCGAGTACAGCGTCTGCAACTTGGCGCCGAACTGCAGATCCAGTTCCTTGAGCCGGGCCAGCGAGCGGTCGATGACCACGACCTTGGCCTCCAGCCCCATCGCCATGCGCGCGGCGTTGGTGCCCACGACACCGCCGCCCAGCACCACCACCTTGGCCGCCGGCACGCCGGGCACGCCGCCCAGCAGCACGCCCCGACCGCCCTGGATCTTCTCCAGGCAGTGCGCGCCGGCCTGCACCGCCATGCGTCCGGCGACCTCGCTCATGGGCGCCAGCAGGGGCAGGCCGCCGCGGTCGTCGGTCACCGTCTCATAGGCGATGCCGATGGCTCCGGACTCTATCAGCAGTTTGGTTTGCTCGGGATCGGGCGCCAGATGCAGGTAGGTGAACAGCACCTGCCCCTCGCGCAGCATGCGGCACTCGGCCGGTTGCGGCTCCTTGACCTTGACGATCATGTCGGCGCGGCCGAACACGCTAGCGGCGTCCGGCACGATCTCCGCCCCCGCGGCCGTGTAGAGTTCGTCCTCCAGCCCGATCTCGTGCCCGGCCCCGGTCTGCACCAGCACGGCATGGCCGTGGTGGACCAGTTCGCGCACGGAGGCAGGCGTCAGCCCGACCCGGAATTCGTTGTTCTTGATCTCCTTGGGCACACCGATCAGCATCGCACGTCTCCCCTGCGTTCCGCCTCTCACCTTCATGTAGGTTGACGCGGCGCGCTTCGCAGGTCCAGCCCCGCTGAAGCTGATGGGAATCCGCTATGCACCGGCCTCCGGCACCAGCCACTCGACACGGCCTTCGCCGCCGGTGCCCGGCAGGGCGGCGTGCAGCGCCGGCAGCACCTCGGCCAGCGTCTCGTCGAGCTTCCACGGCGGATTTACGATCGCCAGCCCCGAGCCGTTGAGGCGCAGGTGCGTGTCCTCCGGATGGATGGTCATTTCGGCGATGAGAATCTTTGGAATGCCGGCCTCGGCCAGCGCTTCCTGGAAGCGCCACACCGCCGCGCGCTCCTTGATCGGGTACCAGATCGCGTAGATCCCCGTCGGCCAGCGCCGGTGTGCGCGGCTGAGGCCGCTCACCAGACGGGAGAACTCGTCCGGTTCCTCGAAGGGCGGGTCGATCAGCACCAGCCCGCGCTTCTCCTTGGGCAGCGCGTGCGCCTTCAGCGCGTGGTAGGCGTCCATGTGGTGCACGGCCACTTGGCGGTCGCGGGCGAATTCGGCCTTCAGTTCCGCGGCGTCGTCCGGGTGCAGTTCGCTCAGCACCAGCCGGTCCTGCGGGCGCAGCAGCATCCGCGCCAGCAGGGGCGAGCCGGGGTACCAGCGCAAAACCCCATCGGGGTTGAGCGCGGCCACGGAGTCCAGGTAGGGGGCGAGCGCGGGGTGCGGTGGCGGATGTCCGAACAGACGGCCGATGCCGTCCGCGTACTCACCGGTGCGCTGCGCCGGGCCGGAGGTCAGGTCATAGCGCCCGACACCGGCGTGGGTGTCGAGGACGCAGAAGGGCGCCGTTTTGGCGCGCAGGTGCTCGACGATCAGCGTCAGCACCGCGTGTTTCATCACGTCGGCGAAGTTTCCGGCGTGGAAGACGTGGCGGTAGTTCATGGGACGGGGATGTAACCGATTCCCGCCCGGCCCGCCAGTGGATCAGTCCAGCGCGGCGACCTGGGAGTTGCGGAAGACGCGGCGGGTCGCGGGGGCGATGCTTGCGCGATCCGAATCATCGCACTTCGGCGATTCGATCAGTTTGGCGCTGTCCGGATCAAGCTCGGCAAGGTTCTGCCAGATCTTGCAGACGTACGCCTGGGCGCGGCGCGGCGTGGTGCCGTTGTAGCGGGCGATGGCGGCCTTCCAGCTGCCTTCCTCGCCGTGCAGGCGGACCAGCAGGCGGCCGGCGTACCAGACGTTCTCGCGCGGATCGACGATGCTCTCCAGCGGCTGGAACTGTCCCTTGTGGACCTGGACGGACAGCTGCATGCAGCCGACGTAGGTGTTCGCGCGCAGCTTGCCGGAGCGGTCGCGCAGGTGCCGGGCGGCGTCCTGGGTGCTGCGGGCCGTGATGGCGCGCCCGTTGGCGCTGATGGCGTAGGGGTTCGGGGTGCCGTCGGTGCCGCTCTCGACCAGGGCTATGGCGAGCAGCATGCCGGGGGGGATGTTGAGCTTCTGTTCCGCGTCGACCGCGTGCCCGACGCATCCGTCCGGTGCCGCGGTTGCAGGGCGTGCCGTGAAGGCCGTGAGCGCCATTCCCAGGCCCAGGGCTACCAAGCCCCCGACCATAGTTCGTACGCTCCGATTCCGTGCTCGCATTGCTGCGTTCCTTTGCTTCTGTCCCGCTCGCCCGCGGGGACCGCGCGTTGTGTTGCGCGGATTTGATTCCCGGCCACCGAGTCGCTTACGGTGACCGCCTCCTAACCAGATGTCAGCGTCTCCCAATCGGACGCCGCAGCACTTTTTTCAAAATTTTTAGCGGTCGTCAACCCAATTACGCCCTGGTAATACCACGGCTCCGTCACAGCGAGGGTTGGAGCGGGCCGCGTCGGCCAATCGCCCGGCAGGCTTGCGCAAAGCGTCCAAAGCGTTGCTATCTCTGGATATACGCTGGCGGATCGGCCCCGCGGCGCGAGCTTGGCTTTTCCCGGTTGCACTGCGGGAGCGTGTCGCCAAAATCACACTAAGTTGTTATTTTCAGGGGGCTCTTGCATGTTGCATTGCGATCCGGCAGTAAGCTGCGCCCCTTCCTTACCCAGAGGGGTTGCGACAGAGTGTCTCGCCGGCCAATGTCCTCCGCCGAAGCCTCGGCCGACCATTTCCTGGAAGCCGGATACCAGCGTCTCTACGCTGACGATTCGTCCGGCGCGCAGCGCGCGTTCCGGGCTGCGGTCGCCGCCGATCCCACCAACGCCGATGCTCACGGCGCCCTGGCCGAGCTGCTGGAGGCGCATCCTGCCACCGCCGCGGCCGTCTACGCGCGCGCCCTGATGCTGGAGCCGGGCCGCTGGTCCTGGCGCCTGGGGCTGGCCGACGCGCTGGCCGGCAGCGACGATGCCGCCGCGTTGCCGGCCTTCCTCGATCTCAGGAACGAACGCCCCGATGCCGCCGCCGTGCGGCGCGGCTACGGCCGGGCCCTGGCGCGCGCCGGCCGCACCGCCGAGGCCGCGGAGGAACTGCGCGAGGCGCTGGTGCTGCGCCCCGACGACCGCGACGTGCTGGCCGAATTGGCGGAGCTGCTGATGACCGGCGGCGACGCGTTGGCGGCGGCGGAGCTGCTGACGCCCGCCCTGCGCCGCCTTGACGGGGATGCCGGCCTGCACCGCCTGCTCGGCCACGCCTGGAGCGAGCTGCGCGAGCCGGCAAAGGCGCTGGCCGCGTTCCGCCATGCCCAGGACCTCGATCCCGACGACGGCACCGCGGCGCTCATCGCGGCTCTGGAGGCCGGGGAGGGTGCCGATCTGTCGGCCGCTTACGTGCGCGCCCTGTTCGACCGCTACGCCGACCGCTTCGACGCCGACCTCGTCGGTAAGCTGGGTTACGCCGCACCGCGCATCCTGCGCGAGGCCGTGGAGCGCGTGTACGGCACGCCCCAGGGTTTGCGGGCGCTCGATCTCGGCTGCGGGACCGGGCTGATGGGGGTGGAACTGCGCACGCACGCCAGGCACCTCGCCGGAGTCGACCTGTCGCCGCGCATGGTGGAGAAGGCCCGCGCCCGCGGGCTCTACGACGCGCTGTCGGTCGGCGACATCGTCGCGGCGATGACGGAGCCGGCGCGCTGGGATTTGGCTGTGGCGGCCGACGTGCTGGTCTATGTGGGCGATCTGGCGCCGGTGTTCGCTGCCGCCGCGGTGGCGCTGGCGCCCGGCGGGCGCTTCGCCGCGACGGTCGAGCGGCTGGACGGCGACGGTTTCTCCCTGGGCCCGGCGCGGCGCTACGCGCATTCGGTCGCCTATCTGCGCGAAACCGCTGCGGCGGCTGGTCTGGATGTGCTGCTGCTGGAGGACTGCTCGCCACGCCGCGAGAAGCAGGCGCCGGTGCCGGGGCTGGTGTTCGTCCTCGGCAAGCCGTAACCGTCAGATCATCTGCAAATACCGCCCCGGCCCGCCCTCCGCGTGCCACTGCGCGTGCAGCTGGTTCTTGTGGTCGAGGTGCAGCGACAGCCAATTCCGCGCGCGGATCAGCCGCCGGCCCGTTTCGGTGAAGGCCGGCATCTCCAGCGACCAGCCGGGGAACGGCGCGTCGCGCCGGGCGGCCAACCGCTCCAGCGCGGCGGTCATCAGGCGGCCGGGCGGCGGGTGAACGACGCCGGACGAGACGAGCTGCCACATCTCCACCCCGCCGCCGTGCAGCACGGCGCGGGCGCCGAAATGCACCTCACCCGACAGCGCCGTGATCCGGCAGCCGCTGCGCAGCGAGAATCCCGCCAACAGCTCCAGCAGGCGCCGCCATTCCTCGACGTGCGCGGTGCTGCGCCACTGGTCGCGCAAATCGTCGCGCAAATTGCCGGCCCCCGGCAGCCGGTTGGCCAGCCGCTCCAGCCAGCCGGTGTCGGTGTACAGCAGGGGCACGCTGGACAGGAACAGAAGGTGCCGGCAGCCCTGGAACCGCTCCAGCCATTCCGGCAGCGCCTCCCACGTGCGCTCCGACAGGACGCGGTTCGGCGTGCGGTCGCTGCGCAGGTCCGGGACGAACACGCCGAGATCGCCGACACGGAATCCCTGGGCGAAGCTGCCGTGCTCGCCGCCCCACACGCATTCCGGCAGCGATTCCGGCGTCCCGGCAAGCTGGAACAGCACGAAGGCGCGTCGAGCCACCATCGCCACGCCGCGCATGACGGGGGAGTGCTGCGCCTCCTCGGCCAGCGAGCCCCAGCCGTCGAAGATGTCGTGGTCGTCCCACATCATCACGGACGGCACGCGGGCCAGGACGCGGGCGATCTCCGGCTGCGTCCACAGCGCCACGTATCGGTCGAAGTAATAGCTCATCGCCTCCTCGGCCATGGCGGCCGTGAAGGGCTTCGCATAGCGGGCGGGCGCCTTGCGCCGTTTCCACGCCGCCAGCGACGGGCAGTCGCGCCACACCGTGTCGGCGTACAGCTGGTCGCCGCCTTGCAGCAGCAGGTGGAACGGCGTCCTGCCATGCTGGGCGCCCAGGTCGCTCCACAGCGCGTTGCGCCGCGCCGTGCCGCCACGGCTGCCGTGCTCGTCCTCGGTGCCGTTGCACGCGGTGTAGGCGAGGCGCGGCGAACCGCCGCGCGCCGGGACGGCGATGCGCCAGCGCTGCTCGTCCCCCTCGAAGCCGTAACCGGCCTCGCCATCGGCGGTGCCGCGCGGCACCGCGAAGTCGAAGCGCCAGAGATGGCGGCCACGCCATGCCGCGACATGGCGCGGCGGCACGGCCAGACCGACGCCGTCCACCCGCAGGTCGTCCGGCTCCGTGTCGCCGTCGATGACGAACAGCGCCGACAGGCGCCAGCGGTCGCCCTGCTCCCCCCGGAAGAACAGCACCGGGCCAAGGAGGAACCGCGGCTTATCGTGCTTCTGCGCCATGCCCGGCTTCCATGCTCTGGTCCGCTTGCGATCCGCCGTGGCGTTGCACTCCCAATAGAGCGAACCGGGCGGGCAGGGAAGGGGATTGCCACCGGAGCGACGGCGGAAGCGCGCGGAGGTGCATCCCATGGCCCGAAAGAGGTGCGGCGGGTGCGGCTCTACAACGCACGGCTTCCCACCCCGGCCGTTTGGCCAAGGGTATACACTGGATCGGCGGCGACCTCGGGCACGACTGCCTAGATAAAGAGAAGCCGCCTGCCGGATTTCGGGAGTTGGACACCATGGCCACCGCCACCGATGCCACCGTCGATCCCTTCGCCGCCGACACCCCGCCCCGCATCGCTCTGGCCCACACCTATCGCATGGACGAGGCGCAGGCGGTGGAGGCGCTGATCGAGCGGGCGGCGCTGCCCGCGGCTCTGAGCGCCCGCATTGAAAAGGAGGCGGCCCGTCTGGTCGAAGGCGTGCGTCAAGCCCGCACCAGCTTCGGCATGCTGGACGCCTTTCTTCAGGAGTTCGGGCTGTCCACCCGCGAGGGCGTTGCGCTGATGTGCCTTGCCGAGGCTCTGCTGCGCATCCCCGACCCGGAGACCGCAGACGCGCTGATCCGCGACAAGATCGGCGAGGCCGATTGGGCACACCACGTCGGGCACGCCGACAACTTGTTCGTCAACGCGTCCACCTGGGCGCTGATGCTCACCGGGCGGGTGATCCGCCTCGATTCGGAGACGGAGAAGCGTCCGGCGGCGCTGCTCAACCGGCTGATTGCGCGGGCCGGCGAGCCGGTGATCCGCCAGGCGATGATGCGGGCCATGCGCATCCTCGGCCGGCAGTTCGTCATGGGCCGCACCATCGACGAAGCGCTGGAGCGCGGGCGCGAGCAGGAACGCGGCGGCTACCGCCACTCCTATGACATGCTGGGCGAGGGTGCCCGCACCATGGCGGACGCCGACCGCTATCTGGAAACCTACGCCACCGCCATCCGCGCCATCGGTGCAGCGCGCGGCAGCCGGGGCGTGGTGGAGAGCCCCGGCATCTCGGTCAAGCTCTCCGCCCTGCACCCGCGCTATGAGGAGGCGCAGCGCGAGCGCGTCGTGCGCGAACTGCTGCCGCGCCTGAAGAGCCTGTGCGTGATGGCGCGCGACGCCGGCATCGGCCTGACCGTGGACGCCGAGGAGGCTGACCGGCTGGCCTTGCAGCTCGATCTGGTCGAGGCGATGGCGCTGGACGCCGACCTTGCCGGCTGGGACGGGCTCGGGCTGGCGGTGCAGGCCTACCAGAAGCGCGGCTACGCGGTGGTCGAATGGCTGGCTGAGTTGACCCGGCGGTCCGGCCGGCGGCTCATGGTGCGTCTGGTGAAGGGCGCCTATTGGGACACCGAGATCAAGCGCGCGCAGGAGCGCGGCCTGGACAACTACCCGGTCTTCACGCGCAAGGTGAACACGGACGTCTCGTACCTCGCTTGCGCCCGGCGGCTGTTGGAGCTGCGCGCGCAGCTCTACCCGATGTTCGCCACCCACAACGCGCACACCGTGGCCGCGGTCCAGGCCATGGCCGGCGACCGCCAGGGCTACGAGTTCCAGCGTCTGCACGGCATGGGCGAGCCGCTGTACCATCAGATTGTCGGTGCGGATATGCCCGTGCGCGTCTACGCGCCGGTGGGCAGCCACGAGGATCTGCTGGCTTACCTCGTGCGGCGGCTGCTGGAGAACGGGGCCAACTCCTCCTTCGTCAACCGCATCCAGGACGACAAGGTGCCGGTGGCGGACATCGTCGCCGACCCGGTCGGCCACGCCGCGCGCCTGCCCTACAAGCCGCACCCCCGCATCCCGCTGCCCCGCGACCTGTTCGGGCCTGAGCGGCACAACTCCCAGGGCGTCGACCTCAGCGACCCGACGCAGACGGAACCGCTGCTGCACCGGATGGCGCAGGCCTGGGCCACCCCGTGGTCGGCGGCGCCGCTGGTCGGCGGGCGGGCGCTGGAGGGTGCCGGGCGCGCGGTGCTCGATCCGTCCAGCCGCCGCCCGGTCGGCGCGGTGGTGGAGGCCAGCGACCGCGATGTCGGGCACGCGCTGGCCCTGGCCGCCGCCGCGGCGCGCGACTGGGCGAACACCCCGGCCGAGCGGCGCGCCACGGTGCTGGAACGTGCCGGCGACCTGATGGAGCGGCATCGCGCGGAGTTGATGGCGCTGTGCGTGCGCGAGGCCGGCAAGACCATTCCCGACGCCCTGGCCGAGGTGCGCGAGGCGGTGGATTTCTGCCGCTACTACGCCGCCCGCGCCCGCATCGACTTCGCCCTGCCCAAGGTGATGCACGGCCCGACGGGGGAGCACAACCAGCTCTCCCTGCACGGGCGCGGCGTGTTCGCCTGCATCAGCCCGTGGAACTTCCCGCTTGCCATCTTCGTCGGGCAGGTGACGGCGGCGCTGGCCGCCGGCAACGCGGTGGCCGCCAAGCCGGCCGAGCAGACGCCGCTGATGGCCTGCCGCGCCGTGCAATTGTTCCATGAGGCCGGCCTGCCGGTGGACGTGCTGCACCTGCTGCCGGGCGACGGCCGGGTGGGGGCGGCCCTGGTGAACGACCCGCGGGTGCGCGGCGTCGCCTTCACCGGCTCGACCGAGACGGCACGCGCCATCAATCTGGCGCTGGCCCAGCGCAGCGGCCCCATCGTGCCGCTGATCGCCGAGACCGGCGGGCAGAATGTGCTGATCGCCGACTCCTCGGCGCTGCCCGAACAACTGGTGGACGACGTGCTGACCAGCGCCTTCCGCTCGACGGGGCAGCGCTGCTCGGCTCTGCGCGTGCTGTTCGTGCAGGACGGCATCGCCGACCGGGTGATCCGCATGCTGGACGGCGCCGCGCACGAGCTGCGCGTCGGCGATCCGGGATTGCTGCGCACCGACGTCGGCCCGGCCATCGACGAGGAGGCGCGCGCCACGCTCGCCGCCCACGCCGAGCGCATGGCGGCGCAGGCCAAGCCGCTGTTCACGGTGCCGCTGGGAGAGGAATGCGCGCACGGCACGTTCTTCGCGCCGCGGGCGTTCGAGCTGGACCGCCTGGACCGGCTGGAGCGCGAGGTGTTCGGGCCGGTGCTGCACGTCATCCGCTATCAGGCCGACCGGCTGGATTCGGTGCTCGACGCAGTTGAGGCGACGGGGTACGGACTGACGCTGGGCATCCACAGCCGGATCGACGGCACCATCCGCCGCATTCACGGCCGGCTGGGCGTCGGCAACACCTACGTCAACCGCAACATGATCGGCGCCGTGGTCGGTGTGCAGCCCTTCGGCGGCGAGGGGTTATCGGGCACCGGCCCGAAGGCCGGCGGGCCGCATTACCTGATGCGCTTCGCCACCGAGCGCACGCTGACCGTCAACACGACGGCAGCGGGCGGCAACACCACGCTGGTGTCGCTGTCGGAGGACGGGGTGGACGTATTGTGATCAGGGCGTCTGCTTGCGCAGCAGATCGAGCATCCGCGACGGCACCGGTTCCTCGAGAACCGTGTCGTACAGGCGGTGCAACTCGTCCACGTGCTGGCGATGCAGATGGAGCAGGGCTTTCGCCTCCGCGTCCGTCTCGACAGCGGCTTCGAATTCCCGCCGCTCGTTCTCGTCGAGGGCGCCGTCGAGATAGGCGTTTATGTGGCTCATCGTCACACGCTTCATGTCCGTTCAATCCCGGAGCGTCGCAAACGGTCCGTGACACGTCCGGCTTATGTCCAGGTCGTGAGGCTCGGAAGACGTCGGCTACCCCTTCTTATGGGGATCTCCACGAAAACCACAATGCCCCGTATCGGGTTTCTCCCTTGGATTGGTCTTCAGTCATGGCCGGCCCCCCGCCCCATTGCGCCTGCGTTGTATGCCCGATGTAACAGCGCCCACTCATGCTTGTTCCGGCAGCAAACGCTGGGGAACGCGACAAAGCGCAACACTGTTGCACGCGAACACAGCCAGCCCCAACCAGCCGGACCAGGAGAGCGCCATGGCACAGCAGGAAGGCCGCCAGCCGCCGCAGCACCAGAACGTGCAGCCCGGACATCAGGACGCCATGACCCCGCAGCCGGCGTCGGAGCGCCCGGAATACCGCGGAAGCGGCAAGCTGCGCGACAAGGTTGCCCTGATCACCGGCGGCGACAGCGGCATCGGCCGGGCCACCGCGATCCTCTTCGCCCGCGAAGGGGCGAGGGTCGGCTTCGTCTATCTGAACGAGGACAAGGACGCCGAGGAGACCCGCCGCCTCGTCCAGCAGGAAGGCCAGCCCTGCACGGCGATCCGCGGCGACCTGGGCGACGAGGAGACCTGCCGCCGCGTCGTCGAACGCATGGTGGACGAGCACGGCCGCCTCGACATCCTCGTCAACAACGCCGCCGAGCAGCACCCGCAGCAAAAGCTGGAAGACATCACCGCGGAGCAGCTGGAGCGCACCTTCCGCACCAACATCTTCGCCTATTTCTTCATGGCCAAGGCGGCGCTGCCGCACATGAAGGAGGGTGGGGCCATCATCAACACCACGTCGGTGACCGCCTACAAGGGCAACCCGATGCTGCTGGACTACTCCTCCACCAAGGGGGCGGTCGTCGCCTTCACGCGCTCGCTGGCGCTGGCGGTGGCCGAGCGCGGCATCCGGGTGAACGGCGTGGCCCCCGGCCCGATCTGGACGCCGCTGATTCCCTCCACCTTCCCCGAGGACAAGGTCGAAAAGTTCGGCTCCGAGACACCGATGAAGCGCGCCGGCCAACCGGACGAGGTGGCGCCCTGCTACGTCTTCCTGGCGTCGTCGGACTCCAGCTACATGAGCGGACAAGTGCTGCACCCGAACGGCGGCAGCGTGGTGAACGGCTGAATTTGCGGTGGAGACGAAGAAGAGCGGGACCCCAGGCCCCGCCCTTCTTGCGTGTCTGGCGCCTACGCCGCCATCAGCGTGTTCAGCCGCTCGCGGGCGCGGCAAAGACGGGAACGGATGGTGCCGATGGAGACGTTCAGCTTTTCGGCGGCTTCCTGATAAGGGCGGCCCTCGATGGCGACCAATTTGACCACTTTGCGCTGGCTGGGCGTCAGCGCACCGAAGGCGCGGTCCACGTCGCGGAAGACGAGGCGGGCGATCTGCGAGGCTTCGACCGACATGGCGCCGTCCCACAGTTCGACCTTGGTGACGTGCTTTTCGCGTTGAAGATTGTTGAAATGCAGGTTCTTCAGCATGGTGGTGAGCCAGGCCTGCATGTTGGTCCCCGGTTCGAAGCGGTGCGAGCGCGAGAGCGCGCGGGCCAGGCAGTCCTGCGTCAGATCTTCGGCGGCCGTGACATCACGCGTCAGTTTGCACGCGTAACGCTGCAAATTCGGCATACAGCGAATGAGTTCGGCCTCGAAAGAATATGGCATGGTCTCACGTCCTCCAACTCTTCTTCCTTGTTGCCGGGCGGCCGTCGAGATGCGCACCGCTCCGCGAGAGACGACGAACCCCGTCCGGCAACCCGGCTGATGCGCCGGTCCGGTTCGGTGGTGCGGTCGATGGGGGGTGGTCCAGGCCCTTAGGGCACTCGCTCGTTCGAGCCGGCGACGCGCGCGTTTTGGGCTGTCGTCATTGTCGGTCTCCCCGTTCCTCGAATGCGGCGAACGATCCGGGCGTGCCCCTTCCGGATCGCTCCCGTCCGATGTGACGTCCCGGTCTTAACGCGGGGGGTGACCGCTTGTTCCCCTAGGGGGGATGCGGAAAGTGCCGCAATATGAGCTTATGGCTGAGGCTCGGCTTCACCCGTTCGGATGAGGGGCGTTCGGGTGAGGGGGCGGCTACCGCCCGGCGCGGCTTTCCAGCCGGCGCAGGAACTCGCGCATGATCGTGCGGTAGAGGTCGTCTTTGAGCCGCGCGTCCTCGACGCCCAGGTCCAGGCTGGGGTTGTCGTTGATCTCGATGACGAAGACGCCGCGTTCGTTCTGCTTGACGTCGACGCCGTACAGGCCGTCGCCGATCAGCCCCGCGGCCTTCACCGCGATGTCGATCACTTCCCTTGGCGCCTCATCGACCAGCAATGTGCGGGTCGAGCCCGTCTCGGCGCGGCCGTTGCCGCCGTGCTTGACGATCTGCCAGTGCTTCTTCGCCATCAAATACTGGCAGATGTAGAAGGGCTGGCGGTTCAGCACGCCGACGCGCCAGTCGAACTCGGTGTACATGAACTCCTGCGCCAGGATGACGTCGGAGTCCTCGAATAGGCTCTCGGCGGTCGCCTCCATCTCGGAGCGGTTGGTCACCTTGTAGACCCCGCGCGAGAACGACCCGTCCGGGATCTTCAGCACGATGGGGTAGGGGATCTCCTGGTCCAGCGTGGCGAGGCCGCGCTTGTCGAGGATCACCGTCTTCGGCGTCGGGATGCGGTTGGCCTTGAGCAGTTCGGCCAGATACACCTTGTTGGTGCATTTGAGGATCGAGTTGGGATCGTCGATCACCGCCATCCCCTCCGACTCCGCTTTCTTGGCGAAGCGATAGGTGTGGTTGTCGATGGCCGTGCCCTCGCGGATGAACAGCGCGTCGTATTCGGCGAGGCGCAGGTAGTCCTTCTTCTCGATCAGCTCCACCTCGATGCCCAGGCTCTCGCCGGCCTTGACGAACTTCTGCAAGGCGCGCGGGCTGGAGGGCGGCAGCTCCTCCTTGGGATTGTGCAGGATCGCCAGCGTCCAGCGCGCCATGGCGCGGGCGGCCGGCTCGCGCCAGGAGGCGCGGGTGTAGGCGTCCAGCGCCGCCTCGCACGCGTCCTTCTGCTCGGCGCTCAGCGCGTCGATGGACAACGGCTCCACCGCGTGCAGCACCCAGCCGCCCTTCAGCCGCACCTGTACCTTCAGGATAGGGCATCGGAACAGGTCGAAGATCTCGCGCGCGATGTCGGCGAAGCGGCGGTCCGCCGTCACTCCGAAGAATACGTACAGGTTGAACGACGCCTCGGGCGGATCGGCCAGCCGCTTCATCTTGCGCTTCAGCGCCTCCTCCACCTCGGACAGCGCGGCACGGGTTAGCCCGCGCTGGCGCAGGTCGAGGATGGTCTTGACGGTCGGGATCACCCGCTCGCCGCGCGCCTCGCCCAGCAGCGACACGTAGTACCCGGTGCCCAGATACTCGTAGGTGCGGCTGAGATTGATGACGCGCTGGTTGCGGCCGCGTGCCGCATCGGGCTTGGCGATGTAGTCGCGGGCGGTGACGACCTGAAGGTTGTCCTTCTGCCAGGGGAAGTCGGCGCGGCGGTCGACGATGACGAGATGCGTCGCCATCAGTCGACCGCACGCTCGCGCAGGAGCAGCGTCGCCTTGAGCTGCGCCTTGCCGTAGCGGGCCATCCGTTCGAAATCCAGGCGTGGAATCGGCATGAAGATCCGGTCGATGTGG
This sequence comes from Azospirillum terrae, assembly GCF_053470425.1. NCBI lineage: Bacteria > Pseudomonadati > Pseudomonadota > Alphaproteobacteria > Rhodospirillales > Azospirillaceae > Azospirillum > Azospirillum terrae. The sequence continues at coordinate 345,879 of NZ_JBPXMR010000001.1, forward strand.
GCGTGGTGGCGATCATGGACCAGCGGGTCGTGCACATAGAGGAAACGCTCGTCCGCCCCCGACACCACGACCCAGTGCGGGAACTTCTCACGGTAGATGCGATAGCTGCTGATCAGCACGATGGGGATGGCGCCCTCCTGCACCGCGCGCGCCATGTCGTCGGCGGTCTGCGTCCGGTGGGTTATACGCACGCCGGTCTCGGCCAGTTCCTCGATCATCTCCTGGTGGACGAGGCGCATGACCTCCTTCTTGTCGTCGTCGCGCACGCCGTCGAGAAAAGGGACGCTGTCGTCCTTGACGCAGATCTCCACGTCCAGCCCGCGCCGCCACGCCGACAGCGCCATCCCGTAGGGGCCGCAGCCGCCGTGACCGGAGGTCATGAACACCGTCGTCGCCTCGCGCCACAGGCGCAGCTCCAACTGGCGGTTCAGCTCCAGCTCGGGCTTCAGCGCCTTCATGCCCATCATCAGGGCCGACGGTCCACAGGTGAAATCCAGGGTCTGCTGGTAGTAAGGCACCAAACGGGCTCCGAGCGGCGCGCTGGGACCGTTGGTGCCCAAGCGCTTTTCCAGCCGCAATGCTTCCATGTGGTCTTCGTAGTAGTCACTGTAAACACCGAACTCACGGTATCCATTCCCCTTGTACAGCGCGATGGCCGAGGCGTTGTCGCGCCGCACCTCCAGCCGCAGGTACATGCAGTCGCGCGAACCCGCCGCCTGCTCGGCGGCGTTCAGCAGGCGTGCGGCGACGCCCTGGCCGCGAAACGGCGGATCGACCGCGAAGGAATAAAGCCGCGCCAGCGACGTTCCCGCGTGAAAGGCGACCATCGCGTAGCCGGCGATCACATCCGCGTGAAGTTCCACCAGCACCAAAGCATTGGCTTTGGTGATCATGTGGTGGAAACTGCGGCGGGTGAGGCGGTCGGTGACGAAGCAGCGCTCCTCGATGCCGAGCAGCGCCGGGATGTCGGAGGGCAACGCTTGCCGCAACGTGGCCGGCGCCGGTTCGATGCGGAGGTCGAGATCGTCTGGCATGGCGTATGTAATAGGAGGTACGGGTCTTCGCCTGTATCCTACTCTCTTCCCCGCGCGGGGAAAGCGGTAGCACCGCGTAAGCGTCGGGAACGGAGCCCTAGGCGTGCGCTCCAACTTAGGCTAGCCTTAAAGTTTGCTTAACCAAGAATCTGGAGACTGCCACCTTCAGACAGTGCGCACAATCTCCCGGATCGTCGGACAGCGGTTCGCCCGAACGAAGGACATCGACACGCTATGGATTCTCGGTACAAAACCAGCGAGATCGAACGGCGCAGCCTGGATGTGGACGGGCTGAAGCGCTCGTTCCTGGAATGGCTTGTCTACTCGGTCGGCAAGGACGCCCGCGCGGCCACCCGGCGCGACTGGTTCCATACCGTGGCGCTGGCGGTGCGCGACCGGCTGGTGGACCGCTGGATGGACACCACCCGCACCTATTACCAGCAGGATGCCAAGCGCGTTTACTACATGTCGCTGGAGTTCCTGATCGGCCGGCTGCTGACCAACAGCCTGGCCAATCTGGGCATCATGGACCCCTGCCGGCAGGCGCTCGACCGCATCGGGCTGACGCTGGACGAGGTGGTCGAGGCCGAGCCGGACGCGGCACTTGGCAACGGCGGCCTGGGCCGTCTGGCGGCGTGTTTCCTGGACAGCATGGCGTCGCTGGGGCTGCCCGGCTACGGCTACGGCATCCGCTACGAGTTCGGCCTGTTCGAGCAGCGCTTCGAGCACGGCTGGCAGGTCGAATACCCCGAGCAGTGGCTGCAATTCGGCAACCCGTGGGAATTCCCCCGGCCGGAGGTTCTGTACCCCGTGCAGTTCTACGGCCGCGTCGAGGAGTTCCGCGACAGCGTCGGCGAGAAGGCCTACCGCTGGGTGGACGCCGAGCGCGTGCTGGCCATGGCCTACGACACGCCGGTGGTCGGCTACGGCGGCAAGACGATCAACACGCTGCGCCTGTGGTCGGCGCGGGCCACGCGCGACTTCAACTTCGGCCACTTCAACGACGGCGCCTACATGAAGGCGGTCGAGCAGAAGGTGCTGTCGGAGAACCTCAGCCGCGTGCTGTACCCGAACGACGCCACCGAGACCGGCCGCGAGCTTCGCCTGAAGCAGGAGTACTTCTTCACCTCGGCGTCGTTGCAGGACATCATCCGCCGCTTCCTCCAGCATCACCCGGATTTCGAGATGCTGCCGGAAAAGGCGGCGATCCAGCTCAACGACACGCATCCGTCCATCGGCATCGCCGAGATGATGCACCTGCTGATCGACCAGCACGGCGTGGAATGGGAAAAGGCGTGGGACATCACCCGCCGCTGCTTCTCCTACACCAACCACACGCTGCTGCCCGAAGCGTTGGAGGCGTGGCCGGTGCGCCTGCTGGAACGCGTGCTGCCGCGCCACATGCAGATCATCTACGAGATCAACGCGCGCTTCCTGAACCGCTCCAAGGCCCGCGCCGCCGGCGACAACGGCCGTCTGTCGCGGCTGTCGCTGATCGACGAGCGCGGCGAGCGGCGCGTGCGCATGGGCAATCTGGCGTTCCTCGGCTCGCACAAGGTGAACGGCGTCTCGGCGCTGCACACCGAACTGATGCAGCAGACGGTGTTCGCCGACTTCCACGCCGAGTTCCCGGACCGCATCAACAACAAGACCAACGGCATCACGCCGCGCCGCTGGCTGCATCAGGCCAACCGCCCGCTGTCCGAGCTGATCACCAGCCGTATCGGCGAAGGTTGGGTGCACGACCTGGAGCAGATCAAGGCGATCCTGCCGAAGGCCGACGACGCGACGTTCCGTGAGGAATTCCGCCGCGCCAAGCGGGCGAACAAGAAGCGCCTGACCGCCTACATCGCGCGCCAGACCGGCACCGAAATCAACGCCGACAGCCTGTTCGACGTTCAGGTCAAGCGCATGCACGAGTACAAGCGCCAGCTGCTGAACATCTTGCAGACCATCGCGCTGTACAACGACATGCGGTCCAACCCGACCGTCAACTGGGTGCCGGTGACCAAGATCTTCGCCGGTAAGGCGGCCCCCGCCTACCAGATGGCGAAGCTGATCATCAAGCTGATCAACGATGTCGCCAAGGTGGTCAACCACGACCCGGCGGTGCACGACAATCTGAAGATCGTCTACCTGCCGAACTACAACGTCACCGCCGCCGAGATCATCATCCCCGCCGCCGACCTATCGGAGCAGATCTCGACCGCCGGCATGGAGGCGTCGGGCACCGGCAACATGAAGCTGGCGCTGAACGGTGCGCTCACCATCGGCACGCTGGACGGCGCCAACGTGGAGATCAAGGAACACGTCGGCGACGACAACATCTTCATCTTCGGCCTGACCGCGGAGGAGGCCAACAGCCTGCGCGAAGGCGGCGCCTACAACCCGCGTCAGGTGATCGCCGCCAACCCGGCGCTGAAGCGGGCGCTGGACATGATCTCGACCGGCGTGTTCTCGCCGGACGATCCCAACCGCTTCCACCCCATCCTCCAGGCCCTTACCGACGGCGGCGACCACTTCCTGGTCACGGCCGACTTCGAGGACTATTGCCTTGCGCAGGAACGCGCCATGGAGCTCTACCGCGACACTGAGGAGTGGACGCGCAAGGCGATCATCAACACCGCCAGCATGGGCTGGTTCTCTTCGGACCGTACGATCAACGAGTACGCCAAGGAGATCTGGAACGTGCACCCGGTCGTGCCGGACAGCAACGGCTCGGGCTTTAGGTAAGGCTTCCATCGAGGAAGAAAGCCCCTCTCCCCTCGCGGGAGAGGGGTTTGGGGAGAGGGGGATAGCCGCCGGCAGGCGGCGGAAGCGTCTCTCCTTTCCGGCCATCCGGCCGTAACCACCCTCTCCCCAACCATCGGCGCTTGCACGCGCCGATCCCGTCAAGGGAGAGGGGCTTTCATGTAATTGCTTCGATGCGAACGCCGCGCACACTTTACAAGCCCCGCGGCTTCGCGTATGGATGGCGTCATGAATCGCTCGTCCGCCAAGACCACCACCACGACCAAAAAGACTCGCTTCGGCGGGCCTTGCGGAGATGGCGTGCGTTGATCGCGTAACGACACTCACCACGAGGGCCCCGCCGGACACGGACGGGGCCCTTGTCGTATCAGGGCTCCGGTCCACCGCCCGACCGGGCACGCCACATTAGGACGGAGTAGCTTGAAGATGTCTGCCGCCAGTTCCCATGCTCCTCGCCGCGTCGCCATCGTCGGAGCCACCGGCGCCGTTGGCCGCGAGATGGTTGAAGTCCTCCACCGCCGCAACTTCCCGGTCGGCGAGCTTCGCCTGCTGGCCTCCGGCCGCAGCGCCGGCAAGGTGGTCGAGACGCCGTATGGCGCGATCACCCTCCAGGAATACTCGCTGGATCTGGTCAAGGACTGCGATGTGGTGCTGCTCGCCGTGTCCGGCGACTTCGCCAAGGCGCACGCGCCGGCCATCGCCGCGGCCGGCCCGCTGGTGATCGATAACTCCTCGGCCTTCCGCTACGATCCGGAGATCCCGCTGATCGTGCCGGAGATCAACGCCTCGGCCTACGATCCCGCCAAGCGCCTGATCGCCAACCCGAACTGCACCACGGCCATCGCCGTCGTGGCGCTCGGCCCGCTGCACAAGGCGTTCGGCCTGAAGCGCGTCATCGTCTCCACCTATCAGGCGACCAGCGGCGCCGGTGCGGAGGGCATGGCCGAGCTGGAGGAGCAGACCCGCAACGTCCTGGACGGCAAGCCCGCCGCCAACAGCGTCTTCCGTCACCCGATCCCGTTCAACCTGATCCCGCAGATCGACGCGTTCCAGGACAACGGCTACACCAAGGAAGAGATGAAGGTCACCTGGGAGACGCGGAAGATCCTCGGCCTGCCCGACCTGCCGCTCTCCTGCACGGCGGTGCGCATCCCGACCTACCGCGCGCACTCCGAGGCGATCACCATCGAGACGATCCAGCCGGTCACCGCCGAGGCGGCGCGCGCCGTGCTGGCCGACGCCCCCGGCGTCAAGCTGACCGACGTTCCGGCCGATGGCATCTACCCGATGCCGCTGAACGCTTCGGGCCAGTTCGACGTCGAAGCCGGCCGCATCCGCGCCAATCCGGTGTTCGGCGATCACGGCCTCGACCTGTTCGTCTGCGGCGACCAGCTGCTCAAGGGCGCAGCGCTCAACGCGGTGCAGATCGCCGAACTGGCGCTGTAACAAGCCATCCGCGGGTCGGGCGGCCTCTCGGCCGCCCCGGCTCGCGGCGCTTGCGTCCACCGCCGGTTTGCGGTAGGATAGAATTCCTTGCTGGGAGGGGTGTGCCTCCAGAGACGCCCCGGTGAACGGAACACCCCCTGCACACTGTTTCATAGTGTTCCATTCTGTTCCATTCGCCGGCCGCCGCATCCCACTGGAACGGCGGGGCCGGGGCTGCTATCTATGACCATGCGTGCGCGAGGCCTTCGGGCTTCCGCGCGCGTTGTTTTTTGGATCGACAGAAGAGTTGAGGGATCGCGCATGTCCGGAATTCAGGACGCCGTCTCCCGGCGCCGGACCTTTGCCATCATCGCGCACCCGGACGCCGGCAAGACCACGCTGACGGAAAAGCTGCTGCTGTTCGGCGGCGCCATCCAGATGGCCGGCGCCGTGAAGGCGCGCGGCGAGCAGCGGCGCGCCAAGTCCGACTGGATGAAGGTGGAGCGCGAGCGCGGCATCTCGGTGACCGCGTCGGTGATGACCTTCGACTACGACGGCCGCACCTTCAACCTGCTGGACACGCCGGGCCACGAGGACTTCTCGGAGGACACCTACCGCACCCTCACGGCGGTGGACAGCGCGGTGATGGTCATCGACGGCGCCAAGGGCATCGAGGCGCAGACCCTGAAGCTGTTCGAGGTCTGCCGCCTGCGCGACGTGCCGATCACCACCTTCTGCAACAAGATGGACCGCGAGGCGCGCGACCCCTTCGACCTCATCTCGGAGATCGAGGAGGCGTTGCAGATCCACGTCACCCCGGCGAGTTGGCCCATCGGCATGGGCCGCGACTTCCTGGGTTGCTACGACCTGATCCGCGACCGTCTGATCCTGATGGACCGCACCAAGGGCGACGAGGTGAGCGAGGGCATCGAGTGCAACGGCCTTGACGACCCCCGGCTCGACGAGCTGCTGCCGGCCCACGCCGTCGCCAAGCTGCGCGAGGATGTGGAGATGGCGCGCGGCCTGATGCCGCCGTTCAACCTCGACGACTACCGCGCCGGCCATTTGACGCCGATCTATTTCGGCTCCGCCATCAACAACTTCGGTGTGCAGGAGCTGTTGACCGGTCTCGCCGAGAACGCCCCGCCGCCGCGCCCGCAGCCGGCCGACCCGCGCGTGGTCGAGCCGTCGGAGGAGAAGGTCACCGGCTTCGTGTTCAAGGTCCAGGCCAACATGGACCCGAACCACCGCGACCGCATCGCCTTCGTCCGTCTGTGCTCGGGCAAGTTCCGGCGCGGCGCCAAGCTGAAGCACATGCGCTCGGGCAAGCTGCTGGCGGTGAACAACGCCGTGCTGTTCCTGGCCCGCGACCGCGAATTGGCCGAGGAGGCCTGGCCCGGCGACATCATCGGCATTCCCAACCACGGCAGCCTTCGCATCGGCGACACGCTGACCGAGGGCGAGGAGATCCGCTTCACCGGCGTTCCGAGCTTCGCGCCGGAGCTGTTGCAGCGCGCCAAGCTCGACGACCCTATGCGGGTGAAGCACCTGCGCAAGGCGCTGGAGCATTTTGCCGAGGAGGGTGCGTCCCAGGTGTTCAAGCCGCTGTCGGGCGCCGACTGGATCGTCGGCGTCGTCGGCCAACTCCAGTTCGAGGTGCTCGCCGCCCGCATCGATGCGGAATACAACATCAGCGCCAAGTTCGAGGGTGCCGGTGTCGACGCCGCGCGATGGGTCGAAACGGACGACCGCGCCCAGCTCGACAAGTTCATCGACCTGAACCGCTCGGCCCTGGCCGAGGACCACGATGGTGCGCTGGTGTTCCTGGCGCGCAACGCGTGGCACCTCAACCGCACGCAGGAGGACTTCCCGGCCCTACGCTTCCTGAAGACGCGCGAGCAGAACCGCAAGGTGCAGACGGCGGCCTGAACGCGCTGCACGCAACCGAACGGCTGACCGGATGGGGTACCTCGCTGTCTGAAAGTCAGGTTGACACCCCTCCGGCCGTGCTCGACCTTATGCCGGAATGGTTAGGGGACGTGCGGCCGAGCAACGCTTGACGTCCGCTGGTGCCGCCGGGGATCGGCACGGCGGCTTGCCGCTTTGGGGAGGTTGGGCGCATGTCGGGCGGACCGATCGGCATCTTCGACACCAGCGGTTTCCTGCCGCACGGCATCTGCCTGCTGTGGCAACCGGAACTGCTGGCGCTGCACGTGTCTTCCGACGTGATGACCGGGCTCGCCTACTACTCGATTCCGCTGGCGCTGGTGTATTTCGTGTGGAAGCGCCGCGACGTGGCGTTCAGCTGGGTGTTCTGGCTGTTCGCCGCGTTCATCCTGGCCTGCGGGACGACGCACTTCCTCGATGTCTGGACGCTGTGGAACCCGAACTACGGCGTGCAGGGGCTCGTCAAGGCGGGGACCGCGCTGGCCTCCGTGCTGACGGCGATTGCGCTGTGGCTGCTGATGCCGCGGGCTCTGGCGCTGCCCAGCCCGACCCAACTGCGGCTCACCAACCAAGCGCTGGAACGCGAGATCCGGGAGCGCCGGCAGGCGGAGGAGCGCTACACCGGCTTCTTCAACAACCTCGCCGAAGGCCTCTTCGTCGTCGCGGTGCGGCCGGACGGTCAGTTCGTCATCGACACCCTGAACCCCGCGCACACCCGCGCCACCGGCCTGGACCCCGCAAAGGTGTGTGGTCGCGTGTTGGACGAGGGGCTTCCCCCCGATGTGGCGGCTAAGGTGAAGGCGCGCTATTCCGCGTGCGTCGCCGCCGGCGGCCCCATCGACTACGAGGAGACGCTGGACCTGCCCTCCGGCCGGCGGACGTGGCACACGGTGCTCGTTCCGGTGCGCGATGCCGCTGGCACCATCGTCCAATTACTGGGCAGTTCCCGCGACATCACCGAGCGCCAGGAGTTGCAGGAAGAACTGGTGCAGGCGTCCAAGCTGGCGACGTTGGGCACGCTGGCGGCCGGCATGGCGCACGAGATGAGCCAGCCGCTCAACATCATCCGCATCTGGGCGGAAAACGCACTGTCGCGCCTGCGCGACGGCGAACTCGACAAGGAGCGCGCGGAGAAGGTGCTGACGCTGATTGGCGAGCAGACCGAGCGCATGGGCAAGATCATCGACCACATGCGCACCTTCAGCCGGCGCGATGGCGGTGGCTCGCAGGCATTCGATCCGGCTGTGAGCGTGCGGTCGGCCGTGGAGATGGTCCGTCACCAGTACGCGCTGGAGGACATCGCCATCGATGCCGACATGACGGAGGAGTCGTGCATCGTGCGCGGCCGGCCCTTCCAGTTGGAGCAGGTGGTTCTCAACCTTCTGTCGAACGCGCGCGACGCCATCACGGAGCGGCGAAGCGCCACCGGCGAAACCGGGCGCATCCACGTCACCTACAGCGTCTACAGCGCCCGGCATGCCGCGTGCATTGCGGTCACCGATGACGGCGGCGGCATCGACGACGCGGTGCTGTCGCGCATTTTCGATCCATTCTTTACCACCAAGGAAGTTGGTAAGGGCTCCGGCCTCGGCCTGTCCATTGGCTATGGGATCATCGATTCCATGCGTGGCCGCATCGAAGCGGCCAACATCGACCATGACGACGGCCGGCGCGGCGTACGCTTCACCATCACGCTGCCGGTGACCCGCCCCTCACTGCGCGATGTGGAGCTTGCCCATGCCTGATCCGTTCCACGTCCTGGTCGCCGAGGACGAGGCGCTCGCAGCCATGGCGATCGACGATTTCCTGTCGCGCAAAGGCTACCGTGTGACCATCGCGGCGGACGGGCAGGAGGCGGTGGAACGGCTGCGGGCCGAGCCAGTCGATGCGGTGATCACCGATCTCCGCATGCCGCGCCTGGACGGCCGCGGTTTGATCCGCGAATTGCGCGGCATGAGCGCCACGCTGCCGGTGATCGTCATGACCGGCTTCCTGGCCTCGGAATCGGACGGTGACGCGCTCACCGACGGGACGTGGAATCCCCTGGAGATCCTGCGCAAGCCGGTCAGCCCGCAGGCTATCCTCGACACGCTGCAACGGATGCTCGGCGGCGCGGCCTGATCAGGTCTTCGGGTGATGGTGCACGTGGTCGTGGCCGCGGCCGTGTTCGTCACCGTCGTGGGAGTGCGGGGCGACGCTGACGTCGGCCGGTACCAGATGCAGTTGCCCATGCCGCACGCCGCGCTCGGCCATCAGGGCGTTGGCGAAGTCACGCACCGCGTCGGTGCGCCCCTTGAGCACCGCCACCTCCAAGCAGGAATCATGGTCCAGGTGGATGTGCAGCGTCGAGTGCGTCAGGTCGTGGTGGGCGTGGTGCGCCTGGGTGATGCGGCGTGACAGCTCGCGTTCGTGATGGTCGTAGACATAGCTGACGCAGGCGACGCAGTCCGGCGCGCGGTCGCGCTCCAGCCGGTCGGCCTCCAGCTTGGCACGAATCAGGTCGCGCACCGCCTCCGACCGGTTGGCGTAGCCGGTGCGGTGAATGTACTCGTCGAACTGGGCCAATAGATCGTCGTCCAGCGACACGGTGACGCGTTCCATGGGCTTTCCTCCCTGCCGTTCCTTGATCGCGTGGGTAGCACAGCCGCCGGCACGGCGCATCGATGTTGACCGCTCCGCCCGCGTATGAAAAATTCCGCGGACTTCATACAAGCCCAGCGAAGGGCACATCGGAGAGGCGCAACGATGCACCACACGACACAGCGTACCCTTGGGGCGGTCCTTGCCGCCGGTCTGATCGGTCTCGCCGGGGCGGCGCAAGCCCACACCGGCGGCGCGCACGGCGCCGGCTTCGAGCACGGCTTCGCGCATCCATTCGGCGGCGTCGATCACCTGCTCGCCATGGTCACCGTTGGCCTGTGGGCCGCGCAGCGCGGCGGCCGGGCACTGTGGGCCGTGCCGGCGAGCTTCATGGGCATGATGCTGGTCGGCGGCCTGCTGGGCCTGAACGGCGTGGTGCTGCCGTCCGTCGAGTTGGGCATTGCCGCCTCGCTGGTCGTGCTGGGCTCGCTGGTCGCGCTCGCGGTTCGTCCCTCGGTGTGGCTGGGCGCCGCCATCGTCGGCGTCTTTGCGGTGTTCCACGGCCACGCGCACGGCGCCGAAGCGCCGGAAGCGGCGGCCCCGGCCCTCTACGCCGCCGGCTTCGTTGCCGCCACCGGCCTGTTGCACCTGCTGGGCATCGCCGGCTTCCGTTCGGCCACCGTCGCCAAGCTGGGTGGCATGCTGGTCCGTCTGACCGGGGCCGCCGTCGCCGCCAGCGGCCTCGCCTTGCTGGCGGTCTGATCTCGTTGGGAGGGGGGCGCCGCGGCGCCCCCTATTTCTCGATCGGCTCGACGTCCACCTGCACGGACAGGCCGTGCCCGGTCCCGGCGACGATGACGCCCCGCACCGGGCTGACGTCGTCGTAATCGCGGCCCCAGGCGACCGTAATGTAGTCCCGGTCGGCGACCCGCCCGTTGGTCGGGCAGAGGTCCAGCCAGATTTCCCCGCCGCACCACACCGACACCCACGCGTGGCTGAGGTCGGCGCCGACCAGCCGAGGTTCGCCCGGCGGTGGCAGCGTGCGCAAATAGCCGCTCACATAGCGCGCCGCCAGCCCCATGGAGCGCAGCCCGCCGATCAGCAGGTGGGCGAAGTCCTGGCAGACGCCGCGCCGGTTCGCCAGCACCTCGGCCAGCGGCGTCGCCACCGTCGTCGCCATCGGGTCGAAGGTGAAGTCGCGGTGGATGCGCTGCATCAGGTCGAACGCCGCCGCAGCCACCGGCCTCTCCGGCTCGAATGATGGCCGGGCGAAGTCCGCCAAGTCCGGCGTCGCCTCCACCAGTGCACTGTTGAAGGCGAACTGCGCCACCGTCGCCGGGTCGCCCGGCGCGCCGACCAGCCGTTCCCAGGCCGGCGTGGCGTTCCGGTCAATGGGCTGCGGATCGAACACCTCGATCTCGCTGTCGGCGGTGATGGTCAACTGCCGGTGCGGCTCCTGCATGGAGACATAGGTGACCGGGTTGCCGAAAAAATCCTCGTAATCGGAGGTCAGCGCCGCGGTCGGCCCGACGCAAAGTGCGAAAGCGTGGCAGCACTGGCGTGGGTGCGGGCGCGGCCGGAGGTGGACGAGGTGGTGCGACACCGGCACGTCCTCGCCGTAGTCGTAGCGGGTCACATGGCGGCAGCGATAGCGCATGGGGGGCTCACGCAAAACGGGCGAAGGCATGGCTGAAATAGGCATGCGCCAGCAGGTTCGAGAGTTCGGGCAGCGTCTGCGCCAAAGCCTCCAGTGCGGTGCGCAGCGGCTCGGCATGGTGCAGCGCCTCCGACCCGCGCAGCGCGGCACGGGCCTCTGCGGTGACGGTGACGGCGGCGGCTCCGCCCTCGCCGGTGGCCTGCGGCAGCGCCGCGGCGTGCTGCTCCAGCGCCGCGAGCTGGAAGGCCAGCGAGCGCGGGTTGCTCTCGTCGGTGAGCAGCAGGTCGAGCACCGGCCCGCGGTTCATCTCAGCCAGCGTGCGCTCGCGGTAGGCCATGACGCTCTCGCCAAGCTCCAGCAGCACTTCCAGCGCCGCGGCCTCCTGCGTGGTGTCCGCACGGTCGTCCATAGGCAGGCTCGTGGCGCGCACCAGCGACACCATGTGGACGGCGCGCTCCATCCGCCGCCCCATGTCGAGGAAACGCCAGCCATGGCCGCGCGTCATGCTCTCCTGCTCCAGCCCGGACAGCGCCGCAAGCGTCGTCATCACGTCGTCGAGGCGCAGCAGCAACGCCGCCGAATCAACGCGCTTGGTCGGCCACAGGCTCTGCCGGTCGAGCTGCGAGATCACCCGCCACATGTCCAGCGACAGCCGGTCGCGCACCCCATAGCCGACGCGGTGCAGGCGCTGCACGTTGGTGCGCAGGCTGCCGGGGTGCATCTCGTCGAACACGGCGGAGCGCAACGCAGTTTCCAGCCCTCGGCTGCTGCCCAGCCGGGTCAGCTCCCACGGGATGACGTTGAGGCGGGCCATCAGGAGCAGCAGCACGGTCAGCTCGTCGGCGGCGCCCGGTTGGTTGCCGTCGGTCAGTCGCCCGTAGGTGCCACGCAGAAGGCGCACCGCCCCCTCCGCGCGCTCTGCGTAGCGGCCCAGCCAGAACAGCCCGTCGGCGACGCGGCTGGGCAGGGCGCCGGTGCCGGCGCGCACCAAACGCGTCTCGTGCGCCGGGCGGGGGGACGCCGGCTCGGAGCGCCGGTTGGGCGCGAGGACCCAGGTGTCCTTGCTGCCGCCGCCGTGCTGCATGGAGATGATCAGCCGCCCTGGCTCGGCGCACACGCGGGCCAGCCCTCCGGGCATGGCGATGTAGCCGTCGGCCGTCGCGCACAGAAAGACGCGCAACACCAGCGGGCGCGGTTGCAGGTGCCCATCCTCCCACACCGGCGCGGTGGACAGGCCGGGGGGCTGGTGCGCCACATAGGCCCACGGGCTGCGGCGGATGCGCTCTGCCAGATCGGCGCGCTCGGCGTCGGACAGGGCGGAGCCGTGCACCGGCTCGAAGGGGAGGGAGCGGAATGCCGGGGCGACGATCAGCTCGGCCATATGGTCCTGGACGTAGCGGCACTCCGCCTCCTGCCCGCACCACCAGGACGCAACGTGCGGCAATGCCAGATCTTCGCCGAACAGCCGGCGGTTCAGCCCGTTGAGGAACGGGCGGAATGACAGCGATTCCAACAGCCCGCTGCCCAACGCGTTGGCGACGGCCACGTTGCCGGCGCGCACCGCCTCGGTCAGGCCGGCGACACCCAGCGAGCTGTCGGGGCGCAGTGCCAGGGGGTCGGCGAAGTCGTCGTCCAGGCGGCGCAGGATGACGTCCACCGGCTCCAGCCCGGACAGCGTCTTCAGCCAGACCTGCCGGTCGCGCACCGTCAGGTCCGCGCCCTCCACCAGCGTGATGCCCAGGTGGCGGGCGAGGTAGACGTGCTCGAAATAGGTCTCGTTGTAGGGGCCGGGGGTGAGCAGAACGATGCGGGCCGCCCCGTTGCGCGGGTTGAGCCCAGCCAACGTCTCGCGGAACGTCGCGAAGAACGGCGCCAGCCGCTCCACATGGCAGGCGCGAAAGCTGTCCGGCAGCACGCGGGTCAGCACAGCGCGGTTTTCCAGCGCGTAGCCGCTGCCGCTTGGCGCCTGGGTTCGGTCGGACAGCACCCACCACCGCCCGTCCGGCGCGCGGGCGAGGTCGGCGGCGTAAAAGTGCAGATAGGTGCCGTTCGGCACCGGTACGCCGTGCAGGGCGCGGCGGAATCCCGGATCGGCATAGACCAGCGCCGGGGGCAGGGCGCCGTCGCGCACCAAGGATTGCGGGCCGTAGACGTCGGCGAGGACGGCGTTCAGCAGGCGCGCGCGTTGCGCCAGCCCGGTGGCGATCTCCTGCCATTCGGCGGGCGGGATCGGCAGCGGCACCATGTCGAGCGGCCAGGGCCGCTCCATGCCCTGCGGATCACCGTAGATGTTGAAGGTGACGCCGTTCTGGTGAAGCAGCCGGCGGGCCTCTTCCCAGCGCTCGGCCATGCGGCCGGAATCAAGCCCGCCCAGCGAGCCCATGAAGGTCTGCCAGTGCGAGCGCAGGCGCCCGCGGCCATCTACCATCTCGTCGTAGATGGTGGGGGCGGTGTAGCCGAGTGCATCGGCCTCGCCGAACAGAGAGCCCTGCGCAACGGAAGAGGAATCAGAATGTGCCAAGAGGCGGCGTCCGCTGGGCTGTGTCGCACCACGGTGAAGTGTGGACGCCCACCGGTGCCGTTGCAAGGGGGGGCCTCGGCCGACGGCGTCCATAGCTGTTCGGTCTGGTCATTCTCCAGCAGCTTCGCCGAGCAGGCTGCCGATCACCGCGTTGCCGGTGCGTGGCGCACCGGCAACGCGTCGGCAATCGTTGCGCGAACCGAGACGTTTTTTCTGTCAATGAAGGGCTGGCAAGGTTAACGATTGTTGCGATGGCGCGAGGGTGTCGACGCTCTTGCAACGTCGTAGTCTGAATTGCGGGGGTGCTCGCGAAGATATGGCCGCTCCATGGCGTTGCTGACCGCCAAGACATCGATGTCCAAGACGCCCTCGGCTGCGGCCGATCCGGGTGCCGGGCGGGGCTTGGTCACCGGCAAATACTTCAATTTCAACCCGCTCCCGCCGCAGCCCGACATGTTGGGCAACCCGCTGGTGGTCCCGAACCTGCCAACCCACAAACGCCCCAAGGAGGGGTGGCGCAGCCAGATGGCGCGCTTTCTTTCCCGGCTGAACATGGGCGGCGGCTCGGCGACGGCGCGCAAGCGCTGGAAGCTCCAGGACACCATCGCCTCGGTGCTCGCGTCGGTGTCGCCCTCGGTGACGGGGGCGGAACGGCGCGGACCGCAGGGGCGGAGCGGCAAGGCGGTGCCGGTGGTCATTGTGCGCCATCCCTACCATCTGCGGCACGTCCTCGACATGATCCCGCAGCTCCCCTCCGAGTTGGGCAGCGAGCGCCGCTTCCTCGAATTGCTGATGAGTCGCATCCTCAAGAAATACGGCGAGCAGATGGGATCGGTGAAGGGCACCGCCTTTTCCTTCGAGCAAGAGGCAAAGGAGTACTTTCACGCGGGCTTCAAGTTGGAACGTCAAATCAAGAACGTTAACAGCCCCGACGAGCGCTTCGCTGCCTTACAGAACATTTATGTTGTCTATTTTCACGGGCGGCAATACTACTATTATGCGCTGCTGCGACGCGAGCGATTGCAGCCGGACAACAAGCTGTTCATGTTCTTCTCGCGCGCCTGCTACTTCATGGCGCGCATCGACTGGAGCGGGCAGTTGCTGGACAAGCCGAATCCGCGGTCGCTGCCGTCGCGCGACGAGATGATGTTCTACGTCCAGCGTGACAAGACGGTCCTGTTGCGCTACCGCTCGGACCCGGACTTCCAGCGGCAGGTGAAAAGCGTCCTGGAAGCCTTCCCAACCTGAGCGTCCCGCCTTTTCGCGAGTGCTTTCATGCGCATCCCTGCTCTCTCGTTCCTGATGACACTGGTCGCCGGCTCTGTTGGCGCGGCCAGCCTCGAGTCCGCCCCGAAAGCGGAAAGCGACGGCTTGCGCCCGCTACCGCTGACCATCACCGAGGCGGCTCCGCTCAAGCTGCCGCCGCAGCGCAGCGTTCCGGCGACGGCGCGGCGGGCGGTCCAGGTGGCTGCGCTGAACGGCCGGTGGGCGAAGGCCGACCCGGCGACCCGGCGCCCCATCGACGACTGCCGCACCGCGTATATGGAAATCGCCAAGGACGGCCAGTTCGCCCTGCGCGACCCGCGCATCGAGGCGCTGCCGGTGGACGGTCGCGTGACCTTCGCCGGCAGCGATCCGTCCGACGGCGTGAGCTTTGCCGGCGAAGGCGCCTCACCGCGCGGAACGCTGCGCCTGGAGCCCGGAGAGACGGCGCGCCTGGACCGCGTGGCGCTGCGCCTGGAGCAGCCCCTCGCCTTCGGTGCAACCTTCGTGCGCTGCCGGTAAGCGTTACCGAAGCGCGTCCAGCCGCAGCCGCACCGACCCGCTTAGGCACTCACCGGGCGGCAGCGCGCACAGGCCGGCGTCGGGCTCGTCGACATGGTTGACGGCATCGGTCATGTGGGTGACCGGCTCGACGCACAGGTAATCCTCGCCCTCCGGCGCGTAGACCACGAGGTGGCCGAACACTGGGTCCGCCTCGATGACCAGCCGGCGGCCGCACTGCGGCCAGTCGATGGCGGCGCGTCCGTCCCATCCCGTAAAGCCGTTGTCCACCACGACCGCGTCCATCACCCGCCCGTCCGGAAACCCCCACGACGGCGGCACTGGGGCGCGCTCATGTGGCAGCAGCGTGGCGTCGCCCAGCCACACCGCCCCCACCGCGGCGGTCAGCCGCGTGCCAGGCGGCTTGGGCAGGTAGGGGTGCAGGCCGAGACCGGCGGGCATCGTCCGGTCGCTCTCGTTGATCAATTCCAGCCGAACCTCCAGCCCATCGGCGTGCACCGTCATGCTCTGGACCGCCCGGTAGCTCCACGGCCACGCGTCCGCCGCGTGCCGGTAGGACAGGCGCAGTGACGAATCATCCTGCGCTTCGACCGTCCACGGTGTTTCCCAACCATGGCCGTGGAGGGGGTGCAGGCAGGCGGGATGGTTGAGCGGCAACTCTACCGCCGTTCCCTCGAAGCGGAAGCGTCCGCCGGCGATGCGGTTGGAGAACGGCACCAGCGGAAAGCAGCCCATGTCGGCGGCCGAACCGCCGTCGAGAGCCGTGCCGGGCGCCGGGCGCAAGAGGTGTATCGGGCCGTCCTCACCCCACAGCGTCAGCCGGGCGATGGAGCCCCCAACGCGCGGGCATACCATGCATTCCATCGTGCCATGCCGGAGCACGACCGGGCCGAGAGTGTCGGTCATGGCATACGCTCGTTCGTTGCGCGGTCCGGGAGTGTTCCCCGACCAGCTATCGCACACGCGCCGCGGGAAGGGAAGGGAAGGCGCCGCAGTGCAGAAAATTGAAGGTATTTTTCTTGCGGAGCGCTCTCTAGTATACGGGCGGTTTACCCATATCCCCCAAAATGGCGCATACCCCGGTGCGTCCAGGGGGCGACACACGTAACATTCATTCAGGATCATGGAGCCAAAGGCAGCACCACGGCCAGCCCCCGCAACCCTCGGCTCCCTGGACGAAGCCGAGGTCTGCCAGACGCTGGCCGACTACCATGGGCCGCTCGGGCGCTCCGTGATGGGAATCGTGCTGCGCCAGTACCTTGACTCCCACATCCTGACGCCGACCGAAATCATCCATTCCCTCAAGCACCTGAAGGCGCTGCTGGAACAGGGCACACTGGTCGAGAACGCGCTGATCAAGGTGACGGCGGCCCAGGCGCGATCACCGGGGCAGGACGCGCGGACCCGCCGTCTGGCGATCCAGAACGCTGTGATCGAAACGCAGGCCAAGGCCCGTGCCGCCCAGATCGCCTTCGCCGACCTGCCGAAGTCCCGTCCGATGGTCGAGCAGGTCATGGCCATGGAGGCCGGCAAGTCGCCGACCGGCGACATCGAGTACGACCTGCGCGTGGCGCTCGGCCTCGAACTGTCGGTCCGCCGGTCGTGGTCCGGCAAGTTCGACCGGCTGAACGAACTGCTGCAATGGGAGCGCGACGAGCGCCTGAGTGCGGCGGTGGACGGCGCCTTCGCCGACATCCTGTCCTCCGGCGTTGCCGTGCAGGAGCTGTACGGCTCGACGATGACGCTCGGCAGCATGGTGCTGAACCTCTGCGAGATGCTGCTCGGCCGCACCACGGTCGGCTCGACGCTGGGGCCGAACCGCATCGGTCTGCTCAACGCCATGTTCCGGCAGGGCAAGCTGCCGCAGGCGCGCGCGGCAGTGCTCGAGCGCGTCCGCCGCATCCTGCGGGCGCCGCAGGCGCTCGGCCGCACTCCGGCGGAGGATGCCCAACTGTTGAACGCGATCATGAGCCATTTGCTGACCCGTGAGGGCGTGGTCGGCGAATCACCCATGGCGGAGGCGCTGGCCGTCCGTTACTCGCGCCGCCTCGAACAAGGTGGTGCGACGGCGTTCCGCCAGTCGGTCCTCGCCGTCGCCGAGACGCAGAGCGACCTGTTCGCGCGCATCCGCTACCTGATCGCCGTGGCCGGCGCTCCCGCCGGAGAGCGCCTGCGGCCGGACATCGTCGAATCCATCGACGCGGCGCTCGGCAACGAGTTGCTGATCGAGAACGTCATCGTCCAGTCGCCGGACGTTGATCTCGTCCGCCAATCCATCGTCTCCACGGTCGAGGCGCTCGGCCGCTCGCCGCTGCCCGACGAGGCCCGCGCCCGGCTGGCCGGCCGGCTGGGCTGCGTGGTGGACGATTTCACCAAACGCGGCCGGCTGGTGCACCGCCTGCGTCAGGTGGAACCCATGCTGCGCCGCCGCGTCATCCGGCTGGCCGAACTGGCGACCTCCGGCCTGGTGCGCGAGGACGGGGCGTATCCGCTGCTGCGCCAGCACATCCTGGAAATCGCCAAGCAGCCGCAGTTCCAGCAGGATCTGATATCGCAGCAGAACAGCGAGGTGGCGCAGGCCGAAGTGCGGCGGCTGTACGAACTGCTCGACAAGCTGCGCCAAGCACCGCCGCCCAGCGGCTTGACACAGCCGGTGGCGCTGGCCGTCGCCGGCATCCCCGCCGCTGCTCCCGCTGTGCCGACGGTCGCGACCGCGCCGACCGTGGCGCATCCACTGCCGGCCATCGCCGCCGATCCGGCCCCAACGCCCGCCCGGCCCGTCGCAGCACCGCGCTCGGCAGCGCCGCCGCCGCTTCAGGACACGCTGTGCCCGAGCTGCTTCGAGCAGAAGCTGCCGGCCGAGCCCTGCGCCATCTGCGGTTATCCCAAGCGGACGGACGGCCGTCCGGGCATTCACCTCATGCCCGGCACGCCGTTGCAGACGCGCTACCGCGTCGGCCGGATTCTCGGGCAGGGCGGCTTCGGCGCCACCTACCTGGGCTGGGACGAGCGGCTTCACGTCAAGGTCGCGGTGAAGGAATACTACCCCGCCAACCTCATTTCCCGCCTCCCCGGCGGTGCCGAGGTGGCGGCCTTCTCCGACGAGCACGCCAAGGGCTTCACCGCCGGCCTCGGCAAGTTCCTGGAGGAGGCCCGGCTGCTGGCGCGCCTGCGCGACGTGAAGGAGATCGTCGGCATCCAGGACTTTTTCGAGGAGAACGGCACCGCCTACATCGTCATGGAGTTGCTGGAGGGCGGCACGCTCAAGAAGTACATCGCCGAGAGCGGCGGCCGCCTCGACTGCCGTCGGGTGCTGGCCGTCATGGCGCCGATCATGAAGGCGCTGCACACCGTGCACGACCAGGGACTGATCCACCGCGACATCAGCCCCGACAACATCTTCCTGACCGCGTCGGGCGAGCGCAAGCTGCTGGACTTCGGCGCCGCGCGCCATGCGGCGGGGCAGGCGGCCAACCTGACGGTCATCCTCAAGCCCGGCTATGCGCCGCCGGAGCAGTATTCCCTGGAGGGCAAGCAGGGGCCGTGGACCGACGTCTACGCGCTGTGCGCCACCGTCTATTGCGCGCTGACCGGCAAGCCGCCGCCGGACGCCACCGGGCGCTTCATGAACGACGTGGTGCCGAAGCCCACGGCCATCGGCGTGCAGGTGCCCCCGACCTTCGAGAAGGTGCTGATGAGCGGCCTCGCCATGCGCTGGCAGGATCGCCCGCAGACCATGCGTGAGCTGCTGAAGGCGTTCACCGCCGCGATGGGATGACGGTCGTCAAAGGGGTGTCCCGTTCGGCGTGAAACGCCGGCCTTTCATCGGCGATTCGCAGCGATCCAGAGTTTTGTTGAAAAGCACAACGGCTTGGTTAGGGCGGCGGTGGTGGATGGAACGCTGTGGAACACTATGGAACAGTGTGCAGAGGGTGTTCCATTCGTTCCGCACCACGCGGACGCGCCTCTCCAGCGAGGATTTTCATCCTATGACACATGGGCGGCAAAAGCAAGCGCGCCGTTTTCAACCCACGCGCAAAACGCCGTAGAGCCGGCCCCCCACCGGCCACACCCATCGCCTCGGCGAACGGCGTGGCCGGTGGGGGCGGCAGTGTTACTTGGCGTCGGCGGCGACCTGGAGCTTGATGATCTTGTCCGGGTCCTTGACCGAGCCGTTGCGGCCCTGGTCGCCCTTCTTGATCATGTCGACGAACTCCATGCCTTCGGTGACCTTGCCCCAGACCGTGTACTGGCGGTCGAGGAACGGGGCCGGCGCGAAGCAGATGAAGAACTGGCTGTCGGCGCTGTTCGGGTCCTGCGCGCGAGCCATGGACAGCGTGCCGCGCACGTGCGGCTCGTTGTTGAACTCGGCCTTCAGCTTCTTGCCCGAGCCGCCGGCGCCGGTGCCGGTCGGATCACCGGTCTGGGCCATGAAGCCGTCGATGACGCGGTGGAACACGACGCCGTCGTAGAAGCCCTGCCGAACCAGTTCCTTGATGCGGGCGACGTGGCCGGGAGCCAGATCGGGGCGCATCTCGATAACGACGCGACCATCCTTCAGGTCGAGATAAAGGGTGTTTTCCGGATCCAAGGCGAGAGCCTCCCCTGCGATAAGAAAGGCGCCAATAAGCGCCATCATGACGATGCGCACCAAACGAAACATGCGAAACTCTCCGATGTGCCGATGCAGCCGGCGGACGATAGGGGAAACATCGCCGGTTGCCTAGCCGCCGTTCCACAAGAAACCGCCCACGGGAAGATAGTGCGGCTGGGCGGTGTTCACCAACGCGGGCGATGCAATGGAGCGACGGGTGCGGCGGGCTTGGCTGTGGCTGGTGGCGGTGGGAGCGGCGGTTGCGGTGCTGGCGGTGGCACTGCCCGATCTGCTCGGCGCGGCCCTGACCCAGGCGCTTCGGCGTGGCGGGATGGCGGACGCCGAAGTCCAGGTCACCTCGCTGGGGCTGACCGAGAGCCGGGCGACGCTGCGACTCGCCGGCGTGGATGTGCGGGTCGCCGTGCGGCACCCGCTGGGGCGTGTGCTGCGCGGCCGGGTCGAGCGCATCACGCTGTCCGGCGCGACGGTGCGCCTTCCGGCCGGCGGATTCGGCGGTGCGGGTGGAAGCGGTCCACCGGTCCTGCCGGCTGCCCTGCCGATCGGGGAACTGGTCGTCGAGGACTGCCGGCTGGTGCTGGACACGCCCGGCGGGCCGCGCACCTTCGAGGTGGCCGCGGTCCTGCGCCCGGCCGGCGGCGCGCTCGCCTTCACCGCGACGGCGAGCGGACCCGATGGGGTGACGCTGGAGGCCAAGGGCACCCACGACCTTGCAAAGGGCGCCGGGAGCGCGGATGTGCGCCTGCGCCCCATCGCCTTCCGCGAAGGCGGCCCCAACCCGGCGCTGCTGGCGTCGCGCGACGCGGGCGGGGTGACCCCGACCGCTGGCAAACTCTCCGGGCGCGGGCAACTGGCGTGGACGGCCGCGGGTGCCGTCACCTCCAAGGGCGAAGTGCTGCTGGAGGCGGTGGCCGGAACGCTCGGTCCGGTCAGCGTCAGCGGTTTGAGCGGCGTGCTGCACGTGACCAACCTCGTGCCGCCGGTGCTGCCCGCCGGGCAGACGCTGGCGGTGAAGCTGCTGGATGTCGGGCTGCCGCTCACCGATGGGGTTGTGAAGTTCGGCCTGACGCGCCGGGGCATCCTCGACGTGGACCGTGCCGAGTGGCACTGGGCCGGCGGGCTGGTGCGCGCCAGGCCGTTCGAGATCGCGCTGGAGTCGCCGAAGGGAACCATCGAGCTGGAGGCGGAAAATCTGGATCTCGGCACGGTGCTGGCGTCCGCCAGTGTCGAAGGGCTGGACGCTGTCGGACGGCTGCACGGCGTGCTACCGGTGCGCATTGCCAAGGGCAGCGTTCGCCTTGACGGCGGCGTGCTGGAAGTGGACGCCCCCGGCAGCCTGCGCTACGACCCGGACCAGCCGCCGGCCGCCCTCAAGGGCGATCCGGGCAGCCCGACGGCGATGCTGCTGGGTGCGCTGACCGACTTCCGTTACGAGAGCCTGAGGGTCACGGTGGATGGCGAGGCGGGCGGCGAAATGCGGGTGGGGCTCAGCGTCCACGGCGCCAACCCGGAATTCTACGGTGGTCATCCGGTGGCGCTGAACCTTAAGGTGAGCGGTGCGCTCGACCGAATTCTCCGCCAGGGGCTCGACACGTACCGCATCCCCGACGCGGTGCGCGACCGCATGCTGGAATTCCAGGGAAAAGGACCATGATGACGGACACGACCTTGCGCCGTGCGGCGGCAGTCCTTGCGATGGCCGCGGTCGCCGCCTGCGCGCCGACCGTGAAGATCGAGGCGCCGGACAAGCCCATCGAAATCAACCTGAACATCAAGATTGAACAAGAGGTGCGGGTGAAGGTCGAACGCGATCTGGACAAGGCCATCCAGGACGATCCGGCGCTGTTCGGCCTCACGCCCTCCAAGCCCAAGGGGAAGACACCATGAGACGGCTGCTTGCACCGCTTCTCGCACTGGTGGCGATGCTGGGGCTGGCCGTGCCCGCCACGGCGCAGGACCCGCTGGCCGGCGCCAAGCAGGCCGGGCAGGTGGGCGAGCGGCCCGATGGGCTGGTCGGCGTCGTTCCCGGCGCCCCCGCTGCGGTGCAGGGCCTCGCCGATCAGGTCAACGCGCAGCGCCTTCAGCGTTACCGCGACATCGCCGCGTCCAACGGCACGTCGGTGGACAAGGTGCAGGCGGTCGCCGGCCAGCAGCTCATCGACCGCACGCCGTCCGGCCAATACGTGCTGTCCGCCGGCCGGTGGGTGAAGAAATAACGCCTTACGGGAAGGGGCAGCGGTCGGCCGTCACCTCGACGTAGGACCGCGGCCCCGCCGTGAAGGTGAACCGGTGCTCGGTCTGGTCGACCACCACCGACTGGTGCAGCGGCAGCGGCCCGGCCACCACCGTCTCCTTGCCGCCCTGGGTGACGATGCGGATGCGCACGGGCTGGCCCGGATCGTACCAGCTCTCCGGCTGGCCCTGCGCGTTGCGCGCCGACATGCCTTCGCCGGTCACCGTTATGGTGCCGTTGCCGAAGGTGGTGGAGCGATTGCCGGATTTGAGCAGCGGCGTCGGCAGCATGAAGCGTTTGCTGTCCGGCTGCTGGCAGTTGCGTTGCGTCTGGGCCTGCTCGATGACGAAGGCTAGGCGCGCCGGGTCGAGTCCGGCCGTCAGCCGCTCGCCCACCAGCTTGGCGAGGCGGGCCAGTTCGCCGGTCGGCACGTCGCGCTTCAGGCGCGCCTCGACGTCGGCGGCGCGGGCCTCGGCGGCCTTGGCGGCGTTCTGCATCTGGCCGGCGAGCAGTTCCAGTTCCGCCTTCTGACGCGACAGGGTGGAAACCTCCTCGCGCAGGCTGGCGTCGCGGCCCTTCATCTGCTCGACGCCCATCTGGTAGGCGAACAGTCCGGTGCCCAGCAGCATGGCCGCCACCAGGCCAAGCTTGACGAAGCCGCCAAGAAATCGGCGCCGGTAGCGCTGCTCGTAATCGTTTCGGCCGAGGGGCATGGGCTGTCGACAGGTCCAAGGGGGCGGAGCGGCATCGGAAGGCCGCGGGCGGGGACTAATGGCTAGCGGCATCGCCCGCGCGTTTCAACCCCATAGGCGTCCCTATCGGCGTTGAGGGGGGGCATGTCCGACAGGGATCACGGTCCGCTTGCCGCGGAACACCCAGGCCGTGCTAGGAATGCCGCAGCGTGCGGCACGCGTGGAGCGACGATGGCGGAGCGACGATGAAGGCCCTACTGCTGGACCGTGACGGGGTGGTCAACGTGGACCACGGCTATGTTTGCGAAGTGGGGCACTTCGCGTTCCTCGACGGCATCTTCGCGCTGGCGCGCCGGGCGGTGGATCGCGGTTACCGTGTCGCCGTCGTCACCAACCAGTCAGGGATCGCCCGCGGCTATTACTCGGAAAGCCAGTTCCACGCGCTCAGCCGCTGGATGGCCGGGGAGTTCGAGCGGCACGGCGTGTCGCTGGCGGGGATCTTCCATTGCCCCTACCACACGGCGGGCACCGTCGCCCCGTACGTGCGCGAGAGCTTCTGGCGCAAGCCCAACCCCGGCATGATCCTGGAGGCGCAACGGCGCCTGAACCTCGACCTCGCACGCTCGCTGTTCCTGGGCGACCAGCCGTCCGACATGGCGGCGGCGCGCGCGGCGGGGGTGGGCACCCGCGTCCTGCTGGGGCATGGCGAGACGGCCGGGCGTGGCGAGGCCGACCATGTGGTGGCCAGCCTCGCCGAAGTCGAAGCGCTGCTCTAAGCCGGTTTCAGCCCCCGATCAGGCCGCCGAGGCTGGGCGAGCGGAATTCGCCGAGGTTCTTAAAGACCAAGCGGAAATACAGCGTGTTGCCGTCCTTCGTGGCACCGACCACGTTGGTGAAATCCCGCCGCGCAATGGTCTGGAAGGTGAAGCACTCGTCCTGATAGGTCAGCAGGGCCGCCGCGGTGCGTGGTCCCGGCTCCGGGCGCAGCGACTGGACGTGGTTGACGCCGACCGACCAGCGCGGCGCGAACTGCGAGTTGACGCCGATGGTCACCTGCTCCAGTTCGGCGCGCTGGACGGCGAAGGGGTCGGTCGTCTGATCCAGGTAGGTGTAGGCGGTGGACACGCTCAGCACCGGAGCGCCCGCCGTGGCGGTGAGCGAGTGCCGGCGGAAACGCAGCGACTCCTGATCGACGCGGAAGCCGTAGTTCATGTCGAGCCAGGGGGCTGGCGACAGATCCAGGCGGCCGACATAGTCCGAGCGGCGTTCCACCAGGCCCGACCCGAGAGGGAACGAGGTGTCGCGGTTGAACCGGTAGCTCTGGCCGAGGAAGAGGCTGGCCGACCCCTGCCTGTTCCCATAGATGGCCGTGCGCAGACCGTAGGTGACGCGCATCCCGCCCTCCACCCGGTCGATGCCGGGGAAGCGGTTGCCCATGAACAGGTTCGCTTGGTCGAACTCGACGTCCTGGCTGTCCTCGTTGGGGATGGCCGGGTCGTTGGTGGTGCGCGGCGCGGCGGTGAAGGCGACGATCGGCTCGATGAGCTGCTGTGAGCTTTCGCCATAGCGGACGAAGGGATAGCGCACCGTCGCCTGCCCCTGCGGGAACAGGCGCATGCGCGCGGTCGGGCCGCGTTCGACCGCTGCGGTGTCCGGGCGGTCGAAGTGGCTGGCGTCGTAGCCGGCGACCAGGACGCCGAGGTCGAAGGTGGTGACGAAACCGATGTTCGAGACCACCTCGCGCCGCCAGCCCGGCTGCACGTGGAAGCGCCGGGTGGTGGTGCCCATGGTGCGGTACAGGGACAGGATGCCGGAATCGAGCGACCAGCGCCCGCCCAGCAGGCTGCCGGGCTCGCCCAGCGCGTTGTACACCGCCAGCGGGCCGACGATCGGCTCCTCGACCGGGTTGCGGTAGCGCAGATCCTGCCAGCTGTAGGCGTTCACCGCGGCGTAGTTGCGGCCGCGAAAGCCCTCGACGAAGGCGCGGCTGGTCAGGAAGTCCTCGCGGAAATCGTAGTACCGGCGCAGGTAGGTCTCGTCGCTGGCGCGCCGCACGTTGAAACCGGCCCGCCAGACGTCATCGATCTCGAACAGGCCACGGGCGAACACATGGCCGCGCAACTTGTTCTCGCGCGGGGCGGCGGGGTTGTCGAGGCCGTTGGGCAGCTCGCCCTGGGCGCCGCTGCCGCTGACGATGAGGGTGCCGCGCTCGAAGCGCTTGCGGTACTCGCCGCCCAGCAGCAGGCCCTGCTTGGTGAAGCCGCCGACCTCGACCGTCGCGTCCTGGTCGGGGGCGATGTCGATGTAGTAGCGCGGCCGGAAGAAGATGCCCAACTCGCTGTTGACACCCATCAGCGGCGTCAGGAAGCCGCTCTTGCGGTCCACCGTCGCGTCGGGCTGCGACAGGTAGGGCGTGTAGGCCACCGGCACACCGAACATCTCCAGCACGGCGTCCTTGTAGCGGACCTCGTGCTCCTCCTTGTCGTGCACGATGCGCACGGCGCGGATCTGCCACAGCGGCGGCCGGGTCGGGTCGGTCGGGCACAGCTCGCACGGGCTGTAGACGCCGCGGTCGACACGCAGGAGACGCTCGCCGCGCCGCTCGGCCTCGTTGCCGGCCATGCGGGCGTTGTCGGTCATCAGCACGCGCAGGTTCTCGACGAACGCGTCGCGCATGTCGTCGGTCAACTCGGCGTAGTCGGCGAACAGGATGTCGCCCGACGGCTCGACGATGCGGATGTTGCCCGTCGCCGTCACCACCTTGGTCCGGCGGTTGTAGGTGATGGTGTCGGCGCGCACAGTGCGCAGATTCTGCGACAGCTCGACGTTGCCGCGGGCCGTGACGAGGCTCTGCTCCTCGTCGAAGGTCACCTGATCGGCCGAGAGCAGCACCGGCTGCTTCTCGTCCTTGGTGGTCGGCGCCTGCGCCTGACCGGGCGCAGCCGTCGCCACGCCACAGGCCACCATCAACCCGATGAGGCTGGAGAACAGGGCAACGCTGCGCTGCTGGCGCTTCGTCGTGGGGGTCTTGCGGCGGGGCCTGGACGGCCGGCTGTGCGAGCGGGACATGCCGGAACGTTTGGGGTAACCATGCCGCCAAGTCAACGGTTTCAGGGATTTTCCGAAGGACCGCGACTTTGTGGCAACTTTTCTTTTCCCTCAGACGGCGGGCGGCCCCATCCGGGGCCTTGCCTTCGCGCCCATGGGGGCGCGGGGCCGCGGTCGCGGCCCAATTCCAGCCGTCCTTTGGGGGTCAGGCGAAGGCTTTGAAGGTGATCAGCGTGAAGGTGTCGCGCACGCCGGGCAGGGTCTGGATCTTCTCGGTGACGAATCGGCCGATGTCCGTGTCCTGCGCCAGATAGCACTTCATCAGAAGGTCGTACTGGCCGGAGATCGAATGGACCTCCGACACCTGTTCGACATCCTGCACCGCGTGGTCCGCCACACCGTAGGCCTTGCCCAGGTCGCATTTGACCATCACGAAGATCGTCTGCACGGCTCAGCCCTCCTGGCCGGGCTCGGGTGCGGGCGCCGGCCGCGGACGGGCGAGACGCTGCATGAACGCCGGCATGTGGTCGCCGAAACCGACGACCGGAACATCATCATCCTCGTCGCGCCGACGGCGGCGGTCACGATCACGATCCCGGTCGCGATCCCCACGGCCACGGTCGCGGTCGTGGTCACGCTCGCGGCGGGGCGGCGGGGGCTCGGCGCGCAACGGTTGCGGCTGGGCCGACGGCTGCGGTTGAGCCATGGGCTCGGCGGCGACGGCCTCCGGACGTTCGCGCTCGACGCGCTCCGGACGGTCGGGACGTTCCGCGCGTTGCTCGCCACCACGGTCGCGGCCGCGTCCGCTGCGCTCGCGGCCTTCGCGGCGCGGCTCACCCTTGCCGCCGCCACGGCGGCGACGGTCGCGGCCACCCTCCTCGTCGAACGGCGGACTTTCCAGCCCGTCGATGGCGATGAGCGGAATGTCCTTGCCGATCAGCCGGTTGATTGCCGCCACCTGCTTGCCGTCGTCCGGCGTCGCGATGGTGAAGGAGCGGCCCGAGCGGCCGGCACGGCCGGTACGACCGATGCGGTGGACGTAGTCCTCGGCGTTGATCGGCACGTCGAAATTGAAGACGTGGCTGAGGCCCTGCACGTCGAGGCCGCGAGCGGCCACGTCGGAGCAGACCAACAGCGTGATGTCGCCGCGCTTGAAGGCGTCCAGCGTCTCGGTGCGCTTGGACTGGACCAGATCGCCATGCATCGCGCCTGCGTTGAAACCGTGGCTTTCCAGCGACTTCTGGACGACCGCGATGTCGCGCTTGCGGTTGCAGAAGATGAAGGCGTTCTTGACGTCCTCGGTGCGCAGCAAATGGCGCAGCGCCTTGCGCTTGTCCGCCTCGTGCACGATGGTCAGCGCCTGGGTCACCGTCTCGGACGCGGAGGACGGCGGGGCGACCGTCACTTCGCGCGGGTTCATCAGGAACGCGTCGGCGAGGCGGCGGATCTCCGGCGGCATGGTGGCCGAGAAGAACAGCGTCTGCCGCATCTTCGGCAGGAAGCCGACGATGCGCTCGATGTCGGGGATGAACCCCATGTCGAGCATGCGGTCGGCCTCGTCGATCACCAGGATCTTGATGTCGTTGAGCATGATGTTGCCACGCTCGATCAGGTCGATCAGGCGGCCCGGCGTGGCGATCAGCACGTCGACTCCGCGGTCGAGCTTCTTCACCTGTTCGGTGAACTGCTCGCCGCCGATCAGCAGTGCCATGTTCAGCTTGTGGTACTTGCCGTACATCTCGAAGCTGTCGGCGACCTGCGCCGCCAACTCGCGAGTCGGCTCGAGGATCAGCGAGCGCGGCATGCGCGCCCGAGCCCGGCCGCTGGCCAGGATGTCGATCATCGGCAGCGTGAAACCGGCGGTCTTGCCGGTGCCGGTCTGCGCACAGCCCAGGACGTCCCGACCTTGCAGGACCCAGGGAATGGCCTGTTCCTGAATAGGCGTCGGCGTGGTGTAACCCTTGTCCTCGATTGCCCGGAGGACGTCAGATCCAAGCCCAATTTCAGAAAAAAGCATTCACCCGGTTTCTGTCTGGAGAGCGAAAAGCCTTGGCCGCGAGGCCAAACGATCAAGATGGGAGCGAAGAATATGAAGTCGACCTACGCTGTCAACAAGTCTGTGGCCGCAGCCTGACGATTTGTCCCGCCAAAGGCCCATCCGGAAGGACGGGTTGGCGGCATGGCGCCCCTGGGATACCGTTCCAGGCAACCAGAACAAGGAGGATTTCCATGCTGCTGTCCCCGGAACGCTCGGCGCTCGTCGTCGTCGATGTGCAGGAGCGACTGGCGCCGGCCGTGCACGCGCATGACCGCGTGGTCCGCAACGTTGGAATCCTCCTGGATTCGGCCCGCCAGTTCGGCATCCCCGCGCTCGCCAGCGAGCAGTACCCCAAGGGCCTGGGCGTCACGGTCCCCGCCGTGCGCGAGCGGTTGCCGGCCGGCGCGGTGGTCGAGAAGATCCACTTCTCCTGCACCGGCGAGCCCGGCTTCATGCAGCGCCTGGACGCCTTCGGGCGCGATCAGATCGTGCTGACCGGCATGGAGGCGCATGTCTGCGTGCTTCAGACGGCGCTCGGCCTGCGGGGCATGGGGCGCAAGGTCTACATCGTCGCCGACGCCACCTCATCCCGCGCGCCCGGCAATGCCGAACTGGGCATCGAGCGCATGCGCGAGAACGGTGTGGAGATCGTCACCACCGAGATGGTCGTCTTCGAATGGCTGCAACGCGCCGGCACGCCGGAGTTCAAGGCCCTGAGCGCACTGATCAAATAGCGCGCTGATCAAGCAAGGAGAGCCGTTGCATGAGCAAGCCGACGCTGATCCTGTTGCCCGGCATGCCGCTGGACGCGGCGATGTGGGAACACCAGAGCGATCACCTCGCCGAGGTGGCGGAGGTGCGCGTCGGCGACCTCACGGAGCACGACTCGATGGAGAGCCTCGCTCGTGCGATCCTGGAGACTGCGCCGGAGCGCTTCGCGCTGGCCGGGCTGTCCATGGGCGGCTACGTGGCGTTCGAGGTGCTGCGCCAAGCGCCCGAGCGGGTCGTCAAGCTGGCCCTGCTCGACACCAGCGCCCGCGCCGACACGCCGGAGCAAACCGCCAATCGCCGCCAGGCGATCGAGTTGACGCTCCAGGGCAAGTACCGGCACGTGGTCGCCGGCAGCGTGATGCGCCTGCTGCACCCCGACCACGCCAACGACCGCGCGCTGGTGGACTCGGTGTACGCGCAGGCCGAACGCATCGGCGCCGAGGCTTACGCTCGCCAACAGGCCGCCATCATGGGGCGCCCGGACAGCCGTCCCGGCCTCGATGCCATCCGCTGCCCGACGCTGGTGCTGTG
Source organism: Azospirillum terrae (assembly GCF_053470425.1). Lineage (NCBI taxonomy): Bacteria > Pseudomonadati > Pseudomonadota > Alphaproteobacteria > Rhodospirillales > Azospirillaceae > Azospirillum > Azospirillum terrae. The sequence goes on from NZ_JBPXMR010000001.1 coordinate 375,504, forward strand.
CGGGCGTCAGGACGCCATCACGCCGCCGGAACTGCACGTTGAGATCGCCGAGGGCATTCCGGGCGCGCGCTACATCCCCATCGAAGATGCCGGCCACCTGGCGCCCATGGAGCGACCGCAGGCGGTGACCGCTCTGCTGCGATCCTGGCTGGTGTACGACTGACCTCTAGCACTCCGGGCTTCCGCAGCTGTCCGCGCGGCGGGTCGGAAACAGGCTGTAGGTCATGTCGGAGATCAGGGCCTGGAACGCCGGGTCCTGTGCCGACTGCGGCCGGTCCAGCCAGCCGGTGGCCGAGGTCAGCGGGCCGCCGCCCCGGCAGAACGCGCCCTGCACGATGACGGGGCCACCAGGCGGCCGTGTGGGCAGGGTGGGCCGTGCGCACAGGGCCGAGTTCAGCTCGTTCTGTGCGAGGTTGAACGCCAGTACGACGCGATAGTCGGGCATGGCCGTCTGCCCCGGCGTGGTGGTGAAGTTGGTGCGCACGCCCAGAATGCGGTTCTGCATCATGCCGGTCAGCGTCTGGCCGAACACCTGCGGATCGCCGCCGAACGGGTTGCCGTGCACCACCACGCGCAGGTCGCGGTCGGCGGCGGCGTACGCCACTTCCGCCAGGGTGTAGGCGGGCGCAGGCTCGTCGGCGACCACGCGTTCGCCACAGGCGGCGAGCGCCAGACAAACGGCCAGCACGGCGGGACGGGCAATCATCGTGGTTCCGTGGAGTGGTTGCGCCTTACCGAAAATGGTGAGCGGGCGGTGTCCGGGCAAGTCGGGCTCAGGTCGCACGGCGTAGCGCGTCCAGGTCGGTGCCGGTAATGGCGGCAAGGTTGCGCTGGATACGGTCGGTCGGCCAGTCCCACCACGCGACCTCCAGCAGCGCGGTCACGGTGGCATCGTCAAAGCGCCGCCGCACCTCCACCGCCGGGTTGCCAGCGACAACGCTGTAGGGGGCGACGTCCCTGGTGACCACCGCGCGCGCCGCCACGATGGCGCCGTGGCCGATGCTGACGCCGGGCATGATGACGGCGTCCCAGCCGATCCAAACGTCGTTGCCGACCACCGTGTCGCCACGGCTGTGGAACTGCGGCATCGGCGCTTGCCAGTCCGGGAAGATAACGAAGGGGTAAGTGCTGAAGCCGCTCATGGCGTGGTTCGCGCCATTCATCACGAAGCGCACGCCCGCCGCCAGCGCGCAGAATTTGCCGATCACCAGCCGGTCGCCGGTGAACTCGTAGTGGTAGAGGACGTTGCGGTCCTGAAAGTGCTCAGGCCCCTCGGAATCGTCGTAGTAGGTGTGGTCGCCCACCACGATGTTCGGTCGCGTGACGAACGCCTTGAGGAACCCGACCCGCGGGTGGTCGGGCATGGGGTGCGGCGTCAGCGGATCGGGACCGGCGGTTGTCATGAAGGACTCCTCGGGGCATTTGAAAGCTGCGATGCGACCAGTAGCCGCATCGAGGCATTTACGTGTCGCGCAACCAATGCGCCGCGGCGCGGGCGGTGAGGGCGGCGTAATCCGGCCATTCCGGGCCGATGAGCGGCAGTCCGAGTTCGTCCACGATGGCGGCCACGGTGGCATCGTCCAGCACCCGGCCGGTGTCGCGGGCGCGCCGGGCGATGACCATCTCCTGCCCCCAGAAATAGACCCGCGCCGCACCGGTGTTGGCGTGCATGCGCCGCACCTGTTCGACCCGGTCGTCGCCGTTGAGGGGAAGCCAGATGTCGGCCAACAGCGTGTCCACCGGGGCGTCCGGTACCCATTCCAGCGCGTCGCCCTCGACCACCTCGATCTTCGCCGCGGTATCGGGCGGGAGTTGCTGGAAGATGCCAGTGTTGCGGATCATGCCGATGACTTCCGGGTCGCGCTCGACCACGGTCACGCGGGTCACCGCCGGCTGCGTCGCCGAATTGGCCGCCGCCCAGCCCATGCCCATGCCCATGATGACGGTGTGCCCGGTGGCGAGGCGGCAGCCGATCTCCTGGCTTTCGGTCTCCATGGGCGTCATCGACATCCAGGTGACCAGCCGTTCACCCTCGCGCCGCATGAGAACGGCCATGTTGGTGATGACCCGGGCGTCGTTCCAATAGCCCTTGATAATCGCCATGGGCGCTACGCGCAGTTCCCACCGCTCGCCGGAAAACGGCTGGTAGGTCGGGAAGAACAGGTCGGATTCGAAGAACTGCGGGACGACGGTGGAGGGCTGCATGGGAGCTCGCGGCGGAGAGGGCAGGGGCGCCCATCTTATGACGAGCGCAGCCCCGGCAACAACCGTCGCGAGCGTTAGAAAGCCCGCTTCTGAAGGTTCTCACATAAAACGAGGCAACGGCATGCCTCGAGCCGTTGGTCCGCCTCGGCTCGTTCTCAGATAACCTGAGGCAGATTCTCGCATAACCCGAGGCTAGACGGGTTTTTTGTCGCATAAAGTGAGGCAGACACAATTCCCCGAATAACGTATATATTCCTAGATGCGTTGCGTCGTTCGACGGCTGCGCCGCAGCCGCGAGCCCGCTCCCAAGCCGGAAGTTGGACGCCATGCCGTCGTCCCGCCCCAGCGTTCCCAGGTCCAATCGCGGCAGAGGAAGCTCGTTTCCGATGACGCTGACCGAACTCAGAGCTATCGCCGCGGCGACGATGATCGGACACAGGGGCCAGTCGAACAGCGGGTAGAAGACGCCGCGGCTATGGGTATCCCGAGCGCGTTGTGGACGAACGCCAGGAACAGGTTCTGCCGGATGTTGGCCATAGTCGCACGGCTCAGGATCCGGCCCCGCGCGATGCCCGCGAGGTAGCCCTTCACCAGCGGCACGCCGGCGCTCTGGATGGTGACGTCTTGTATCGGTCACCATGACGACGCCGACGTCGGCCTCGGCGAGCGCCGGGGCGTCGTTGATGCCGTCCCCGCCATGGCCCCATGCAGCCCTCCAACTTCAGACGCTGCACGACCTGGTGCTTCTTGTCCGGCAGGACCTCGGCCTCGACCTCCTGGATGCCGAGCCGGCGGGCCACCGCCTCGGCGGTCGTGCGGTTGTCGCCGGTGAGCGTGACGATGCGCACGCCCTCGGCGCGCAGCGTCTCCAGCGCCGCAGGCGTGCTCGCCTTCACGGGATCTGCCGCCGCGATCGCGCCCGCCGGGTGCCCGTCGACGGCGACGTACAGCGCCGTCGCGCTGTTGCGGCGCAGAGCCTCAGCCCGGGCCTCGATGTCGCCGAGGCCGATGCCGAGACCCTCCATCATGGCGGCGTTGCCGAGCGCCACGGGGCGGCCGTCGACCGTGCCCGTGACGCCCTTGCCGGTCACCAAGGCGAAGTCGGCGGCGTCGCGCAGCGGCAGGCTCCGCTCGCGCGCCAAGGCGACGATCGCCGCTGGGTCTGGTAGCGGTCCGGACTGACGCCGTGTCGGCGACGTCCATGAGCGCTATGCGGACCCATCTGGCGAGTACATGAGCCGCATAAGGGGCACCAGATATGGCCAGCGAAAGCAATCCAAATTCCAACTGTGATCTCGCAGGCAGCGTTTCCGCCCCAGACGCGCATCTTGATGCGCCCCCAAACTGCGAAACCTGCGCTCGAAGCGCCCTCACGCTCATGCCGAGGAATACCATCAGATCGTCGAGAACGCCGGAATACGCGCAGGTGTACGTCTGTAGGCTTGGCCACCGGAAGATCTACTCGAGTGCGTGCGACGACTACAAACAAAAGATATGAAGCAATGGCGCCTTACTCCCATGGCGCCCGCTCCAAATTCTAGCGCCTTACTGCACGGTGACGGGGCAGTTTGACCAGGAATCGACGGTGAGAACAGTGCCGTCGCTGTAAATGCACTGCTTCTTGGACGACCCCGAGTTCGTTGACACCAGCGTACCGAAGGCATAGGCGCCCGAAGCGCCGGAGATGATGGTGAGAACGGCGAAAAACGCAGCAACTGTGGACTTCATTTTTGCTCTCCAGTGCGTGTTTCTGATTGCGCCTTGGTCGCTCAGCGACCACCCCACGATCTAGACACACCTCACTGTCCCACTAGGGGGTGGTAGCAGCTTTAGAGAGAGAGCCTCGGTTCGGCGTGGCTGGTCAAAGGCCCTTCATCGACATCACGCTCAGCAGCCGCGAGCTCCTCGCGTTCCGCTACCGAAACCCGCTGTGCTGTCCGGCCACGTCCCACCCCAACCAGTCCCCGCTGGGGCGTGGGCCGCCCTTCCGGTGCATAGGAATTCTCCGGTAGCGCGATGCCACCGCAGACCTAGGCCAGCGCCGCTACATTACTCGTCGCTATCGTTCCCATCGTCGCCGGCCTCGTCATCGATGTCGATCCGGAGGCCCTTGCCGCGATGCCTGAGGAGACCGAGGATTTCGTCGATCGCGGCGTCGTGCAATGAGCCGTAGGACCTCTTCGCGGTCTTCTCCCGGAACGCCTTCAGCTGTCCTTCGATCTTCCGGCCGAGGCTCGCGGTGCCCCGCTCCGACGCATCGGGATAAAGGAAGTCATGACGCCGCATACGGTGGCGCAGCAGGAAGGCGACGAGACGCAGGGCGCCCGCGTATTTCTGCGGGCGGTGGTGGTGCGCGCATTCGTCGAGCATGGCCGCAGCGAACTTGGCCATCGTGTCGGCTTGGCTCGGCTCGAGCGCGGCTCCGGCAGGTTCATGGAAGGCAAGCACGTCCGCCGTCGCCTTTGCGATGTCCGAGTTCAGCGCCCCGCCTGAGTTCATGCTAGCCCAAGCCCGTTCGGCGACGAAGCCGAACAGAGCCGGCAATTCCAACTCACCGCGCATGACGCGGCCCATGTACATGGCGGCGCGCCTCTCGGGCGCGTTGTCGAGGCACATCTGACGGAACGCGCCCCGCACCGCCGGCGGACAGGCGGCAAAGGTGAACGTCGCAATCTTGCGCAGCGTCCGCTGGATCTGGCGCTGCATGGGTGTCGGGGCAGGCGTCGCCTGAACGAGCGCGTAGTCGGCATCGAGCTTCGCGAAAGCCGCCTGCAACGCGGATCCCCAGACCGGGTCGTCCGCGATCTCCGCCGGCGGCCGGCCATCCGAGGCGAAGAGCGTATAGGGCCGCTTGTCGGGGTCGGCGCCGCCGGTGGCGAAGGCCGGGGATGCGCGCACGGCGAAGGTCTTCTCCAGCCTGGATTTGAGAAACCGGTCGTAGGTTCTGGCGTTGGCGGCGTCCGGTACGCCGATGCTCAGATAATCAGCGAGATCCCGCTTCAGGGACGAGCCGTTCACGCGCACCCAGGTCCACAGGCAGACGTGCGTCTCTTGAGGGGTCACAGCCGGGTAGCTGCCCTTCTCGTTCAGGCGGCGCAGGATGGTGTCCCGGTCGTCGGCGACCGCTTCCATGCCACCCCAGTCGAGGAGCACCGGCGCGGCGCCGAGAGCGCCCGCGACGTCGGGGCGCACCTCGACGCGGGCATGCCCCTGGGCCGGCACCTGCGTGACGTGGATGGCCACCCGGACGTCGGACGCCGGGGGCTTCGGAAGACGGACGTGGCTGTGCCGCGCTCCCGTTTCATCCTGCTTCAGCAAGTAGAACTCCAACTCCTCCGTCCCCGCCGTGACCTCGAAGCGGTCGAGAAGCGACCGCTCGTAGGTCATGCCGCCTTCGACACGCGCGTTCGGTTCGACGAGGTGGACGAACTGATGCCGACCGTCGCGGATGGCGTTGATCTCGATGGCGGGCAGGAAGTCGAAGTAGGCGGTCTGCCCGAGGGCACGTCGACGCGCGTAGACGGCGCAGCCGAGGGCTACAAGCCCGTGCTCAGGGGTGGCAGACACCACTGGCGCCCCGCCGGGCCGGAGGGCGCGGATCAGATCCACGAGCATAGCCAGCGGGCTGATCGCGCCGGCGCCCTCATCCAGGGCGGCGGCGGCCAGCGGTCCTTCCACGATGACGAGGCTCGCCCGTCTCAGCGCCGGCGCGTGGCTCTCGCAGAACGTTCGGATCGCGCGCACCATCCCGGCGGCCGCGGCGGCCGGGAGCTTCCGGTCGCCGTCGATCACCCGCCAACGGCCGTCGGCTCCGCGCACGAGGCCGTCCACGGCTTCCAAGCCGGCCAGCGGGTTCCGGTAGCGTCCCGTCGACCAGAGGATCTGGCTGGCCAAATCCTGATCGCCGTCCGCATCGGCCACCGCCGCGATCCGGAGCAGGGCGGTGAGGTCGCCACCATCGAAGCGGGCGACGGCGCGGAGGTCGTCCCGTCGGCGCACCGGCACGACCGCCGCGCGACCGTCGAGCGACAGGACCTCGAGCCGCAAGCCCGTTGCCGTGATGCCGTCGGGTAGGATCTGCACGACGAGCGCCTCGGCATCGTGCAGTCGTGGCAGCTCATCCGGTGCCGCGTCCTCGCCCCACCCGAGCAATGCGGCGACCGACCGCCACAGCAGCTTCACGTCGAGCCCGACGCGGCCGGCGCTCTCGATCACGGCGTTGCGGACGTCCTCGTCGTAGTCCGGGAGGTCCGGCACCGCCAGGACGCAGCTGCGCGTGCGCGCTGGGACGACCGAGCGGATGTGATGGCCGAGGACAAGGTCCGGCGCGTGGGCCTGCGGGGCGTGTCGGCGTCCGATGCGTTGGATCATCTCGAGGACCGGCAGACGCGGTTGGGCGCCGGCGGCCTCGGGCGGCGACGGCCATCCTCGGCCGTGGAACGAAGCGATCGCTTCATCGCCGGTCAACGCCTGGTTACCGCCCAGTGGAACGACGATCGGCACCGGCGGGCCCACGAATGCCTCCCGGGCCGGGCCGACGAGGACGCAGCAGTCGCGCACGCCGTTTAGGTCTACGCCGACCGCCGGTGCCGAAGGATCCGCTCGATCTTCGATGACGCTTCCATCCATCGTCGCCTCCTACCACCGCAACGACGTGATGGCGTCTTCGAGGACCATGGCGCCCATCTCCATCGTCTCTTCGATCATCTCGGCGGACGGCCCCATCGAGAGACCATAGACAAGGCCCCGCTGCCCCCAATCCGGATCGGCGGCGTCGAGGGTGGAGCGGATCACGAGGCCGCGGACCTCATCCCGGACGTCGCGGTAGCGCCGTTCCTCGTCGACGACGGCCCGCAGGGCCTCGTCCGCCGAGGCCATGAACTCCGGAAGCGCGATCGGTTCCGACCCGGCGCCATGGATCGGCCACACGCAGATGGCGGCTTGGCGCCCGGTCGCGCAGTCCTCGACGACGAACACGGTGGTGGCGCCCAGCGCGTGCTGCCACGGCCGAAGCGACGGGTGGCCGTCGGGCAGCGTGGCGTCGAGGACGGAGATCGCCAGGTCGCGGCCGGGACGGCGGAGCAGGAAGAGCCCGCTCTGCTGCGCCAGATCGCTCCAACGTCCGCGTCCCTGCTCGCGGCGGACCCGCAGCGGGCTGAGCGCGATGGGACTGCATCCCTGAATCCGGCCCAGAGCGATGTGGACAGAGAGCCGGACGAAGTCGCTCCACAAACGGCGCTGCCAACGCCAGGTGTCGTCCTGGCGCTGCTCGTCGCCCAGGATCTCCTGGTACGCCTTCCAGATCGAGCGGTAGCGGGCGTCGTGCTGGAGCACGTAGTTGGGCGTGACGGGATTGGCGGGGTCCGCGATCCCCTGGGCTTCGAGTTCGCGCCAGGCGCGGCGGCACAGGCCGCCGTAGGCGGCGACCAGGCGGTAGCGCTCGCTCGCCGCGTAGCGCTTGTTGGCGCGCAGATAGCCGTTGGCCTCCATCGCCGAGCGCCGGAGCAGGTCCTTGAGGATCCGGTTCTCGAGCGTGTTGAGGTTCTCCTCGCGGGCGATCCCGAGCACCGCCTGGCGCGGCCCGGCCTTCTCCTCGATCGACGTCCCGGGCTGCCGGATCAGCCAGTCGATGCAGCCCTTGTCGATCTCCTGGACGCGATCGAGAGGCATGAGGCGGCGGACGCGGGAAAGCACCCGGCGCGGATGCTGGGCGACCTCCATCAGGACGCGGCGGTAGGTCTCCGCGTGCTCGACGATGAGTTCCTTGGGGGCGTCGAGCACGCTCGCCTCGGTTCGGGTCCAGGCCGAGGCGATGCGCGACCACGCGGCCGAGCCGCCAGCGGAGCGCTCGCCGTCCGACACCTCGGCCTCGCGGATGCGCGACAGCACCTTCAGGATGAAGTCCTGGATGCGATCGCCGTCGGTGGCCGGGGCGTCGGGCTGACGCTTCGGCGGCTTCGCCAGGTAGCCGTCGAGCTCGATCGACGCCGTCGTCTCCGCTTCCGTCGTCCCGATGGAAAGCGTGAGGGCGCGCTCCTCGGGCCGCATCCCGGACGGAAGGGTGTACATCGCGAAGCGTTCGCGTGCCCAGTCGAACGATGCCCCCTCCTGCTGCATCCGCATGCGGCGGCCGGCGACGAGCACGCGCGCGCCGGCGGGGACGGCGAGCATGAGGCCGTGGGCGGCCGTCGCTTGCGCCGGCGCGCCATCGCGCAGCGGGACGCGCGGCGCCGCCCCGTGGATCGGCGTCTCCGCGTAGAGCCCCCAGGGCACCATCAGCAGGAAGGGAAGAGCCGGCATCAGGCGGTCCTCCGGACTCCACGCCAGTTGAAGGTGCGTCCGGTGCCGTCGTCGGCCATGGCGTCGCGGAGCGCCTTCGCGAGCTCATCGTCCTTGAGTTCGTTGGCGATCAGGCTGTGGAGCTTCTCGAGCGGGGCGGCGGAGTCCGCGAGCTCGACGCCGCGCAGCTTCGGCAGGATGCGCTGCTCGATCTGATCCGCGAAGGCGATGCGGGCGACGCCCTGGTCGTCCGAGCCGGGGTAGTTGGCGACGTACGACAGGATGGCCTGGTTCAAGCGATGGCCGAAGGGCCGGCCCATGCTGTCCATGGACTCGTTCAGGCGGCGCACCCAATCCTTGGCGTTCGTCTTCACGGGATCGGGCAATTCGACGAACTGCCGGCACCAGCCGCGCCACTGCTCTTCCGGGAGGTGCGCGTCGAAGGCGGCGTCGTGGTCCGAGGGCGGCTCGTTGGCGAGCGTCTCCGGCCGCGGGAATCGCAGGAGGTTGGAGCGGTCGAGCACCTTGTCCGAGAGCGAGAGCGTCGACTCGTCTTCGTTCATGCTGCCGACGAAGAGGATGTTGTGGCCGGCGTACAGGCTGCGGACGCCCTTGCCGATGCGTCCGAGGTCCAATTGGAGGCTGAGCTTGCGGACGCGGTCCTCGGTCTCTTTCCCCGGCAGCGGGCGCCCTTCGAGGCCGCTGAGGAATTCGGAGAAGTAGTACTCGACGCGGGCGAGGTTCATCTCGTCGAGGAGCACCAGCATCATGTGCCCTTGGAAGGGCCGCGCCCGGTCCGGCCAGTTGACCGGATCGAGATGCGTCATCGCGCGGGCGAGGTCCGTCGCCTTGTAGGTCTTCTCGAGGTAGTTGTAGAAGCCGAGGATGTCCTGCGGCCCGTCCCAGCGCGGCTGCACCGCGACCTTGAGGAAGTGCAGCCCCATCGCCTCGGCGTACCGCCGCGGCAGCTGGCTCTTGCCGGTGCCGGAGATGCCGGCGAGGACGGTGATGGGGCTGATCGGCGACACCTTGAGGCAGGTGTGGAACGCCTTGAGGGTCCGCTCGGGGAACGAGAGCTTTAGGGCGGAGAGGTGCTTGCGGGCGCTTTCCAGGGCATCGCGCTCGTCGGTGCGCGCCAAGCGTTTCGCCATCGCCGGCTTGATCCGTCCGTCCTCGTCCTGCGCGCCGAGGCATTCGGGGACCCGCTCGAGGTCGAGAGGCGGCGCCTTACCGTCCGCGCCGGCGGCGGAGCTGCCGGCGTGTTCGCCGCGCAAGCGCAGGATCTCCGCCTCCAGTGCGGAGGCGCGCACCTGGAGGACGGTGAAGGACCGCTCCGCTTGGAGCACCTCCTCCCGCTTGCCTTCGAGCGTCGAGGCGGCCTCGGCGGTCGCCTTCTCGGCGTCGGCCAGGAGCGCCCGCTGCGTCGCGGCCGCCTCCTCGGCGGCCGCCGCCGCTCGCCCTGCGGCCTCGGCGCGCGCCTCGGCATCGCGGACCCGCTCCTCGACGGCCTTGACCTCCTCAGCCCGGGCTTGCGCTTGGCGCTGGAGGTCCGCGATGCGCTCCTCCAACGCCACGGCCGCGCTGCGCGCCGTCTCCAGGCTCCTCTGGACCTCCTCCGCCTTCGCGGCCGCTTCGGCGATGCTCAATTCCGCGGCCTTCAGCTCCTCCCGCTTCGCCACGAGATCGCCGGTCGCCCGGTCGAGCTCCTCCTGCGCCTTGGTCCTGGCGTCGGCGAGTTCGGCGATCCGCGCCTCGACCTCGCCGATGCGGATCTCCGCATCGGCGACGCGGGCCTCGCGGCGCGCGAGCTCCTCGAGGCGCTCCTCCTTGGCCCGGAGCTCCTGCTCCGCGACGGCGAGCTTCTCCAGCTTCGCCGCGAGTTCAGCGGAGACCTCCTCAGCCCGGCGCGCTTCGTCCTTCGAGGCTTCGATGTCCACGCGGATGACGGATAGACGCTCCTCCTCGGCTTGACGGGCGGCGCGAACGCGCTCCAGTTCGATCAGAGACTCTCGGGCTTCGCGGCGGCGCTCCTCTTCGGCCAGCTCGACGGCCCTCAGCTCCTCGCGCTTGGCTGCGAGGCGCGCCGCGACATCTTCGAGGAAGGCGGCGGCCGGCACGCGTTTGAGGACCATGCCGTTGGTGTAGAGGGCGGCGATGCCGAACAAGACCGCCGAGCACGCCAGAAGGGCGCCGAACAGGAACAGATAAGGGGTGTGGCCGGGATCAATGAGGTCCATCGGAACGAGCTCCTTGTCGGCGCGATCAGCGGGCGGGAGAGGTCGGTTGGAGTTCGACGGCCGGCGTCACGGCCGCGCCGGGAACCGCGGTGGCAGGCTGGAAGCCCGCCGCCTGGAGCGAGGCCGCCAGCTTGGCCGCCGTCCCGTCCAGATGCTTGATGCGGGCCTCAGTCGTCAGCGCGGCGCTCTCGGCCTCCTGACGGCGGGCTTCTGCGCGCGCCGCGGATTCCGCCGCCGCGGCACGGCGGCGCTCGGTCTCGTCGAGCGCCGTCCGGGCGGCGGACAGGGCCTTCTCCCGCTCCCCCAGTTCCTGGCGGACGGCCTGCAAACGACCCGCTTCCGCCCGCAGGTCCGCGATTTCCTGGGCGGCGCGGTCCCGAATGCCGCGGTTTTCGGCGGCCTGCCCTTCCGCGTTCTTGGCCACGGCCTGCGCGGTCTCGAGCTCCTTCTGAGCGGCCTCGAGCTTCTTCGCCGCCTCGGCTAGGCGCCCGGCAGCCGCGCGCGCCTTCTCCTCAGCATCGCGCGCTTGGCGTTCGGCATCGTCGCGCCGCCGGTCCAGATCCGCCGCGGTCTCGCGCGCCTTCTGGGCGGCTGCGGCGTCGCGATCGCGTTCGGCGCGCGCGGTGTCGGCCGCCACCTTGAGGGCGCCGGCCTCGGTGCGCGCGGTGGTGAGCTTGGCGACGACATCGGCGTGCTCCTTCGAGGCCCGCTCGACAGCCTCCTCGAGATCGGTCCGCTTGCGCTGCAGCTCCTGCAGGACGGCGGCGGCCTCCTTCTGCTTGGCCGTCGCCTTCTCCTCCGCGGCGCGCGTCTGGCGCTCGGCATCGTCGCGCCTCCGGTCCAGTTCCGCCGCGGTCTCGCGCGCCTTCTGGGCGGCCGCGGCGTCGCGATCGCGTTCGGCGCGCGTGGTGTCGGCCGCCACCTTGAGGGTGCCGGCCTCGGTGCGCGCGGCGGTGAGCTTGGCGACGACATCGGCGTGCTCCTTCGAGGCCCGCTCGACAGCCTCCTCGAGATCGGCTCGCTTGCGCTGCAGGTCCTGCAGGACGGCGGCCGCCTCCTTCTGCTTGGCCGTCGCCTGCTGCTCCGCCTCCTGGCCGGTTTTCCGCTTGGCCTCGGCGTCGCGTGCGTCCTTCTCTGCGGCGGCGACGCTCCGCCGCAGGCCGTCGAGGTCGCGTTCGAGGCTCTGCGCCTGCCGGCGCGCCGCCTCGATCTGCTGGACGAGCTGCTTGGACTCGGCCTCCGAGGCGGTCGCCGCGGCGCGGGCGGTCGTCTCCTGCTCCCGCGCGGTCTTCAGGCGCTGTGTGGCTTCGGCAAGCTGTCCCTCAAGCTGTTTGGCTTCGGTGCCGGCCCTCGCGGCCGCGGCGTCCGCATCGGCCTTCTCCTGGCGCAGACGCGCGACGTCCCGTTCCAACGATGAGCGATTGCGGACCAGATCCTCGTTGAGGGCGGTGAGCTGGGCACGCTGTTCGATCCAGGCCCGTCGGGCGGCGCCGTCGGTCACGATGGCGGCGCCGGCGCCGGCGAGGCCGAGCGTGCCGAGCAGGCCGAGGGCGCACACCGCCTTGAACAGGCGGGAGTGCCCGGCGAAGGCCCGGTCGGCTTCGCCGCGGACCGACTCCCGCCCGCCGTCAGAGTTCTCGTTCGACCCGTTCAACGCATCCCTCCATGTCCTCGCGAAGATCGTAGACCCAGAAACGGAGCACCTTCCAACCCAGCGACCGCAGCTGCAGGTCGCGGAAATAGTCGGACTGCTTGCGGTTGCCGTCGATGTCCCGATGCCAACGATCGCCGTCCACTTCGACGTCGATCATGCGGCCGCCATCGATGATCCCCAGATCGAGGCGGCGACCGGCGACCGGGAACTGCGGCACCGACGCGATGCCGCGTTCGAGCAGCGCGTCGTGGAAGCGCTTCTCCCATGGCGAATCGAAGGTGCCGATGCGATCGGCCGCGCGCCGGTTGCGCCGGGCAACCAGAGCCTGGACATGCCCGATGCCGCATGTCGCCGCGAAGTCGAGGTTGCCGAAGACGTGGCAGACGGCGCGGGCCCGGCTAACAGCGACATTCACTAGGTTCGGCGTGGTGGCGACGAAGCCCTGGGAGCCGCGCGGCATGTCCGGGCCGAGGCAGAGGCTGAAGACCATGAGGTCGCGCGCATCGCCCTGGAATTTGTGCGCGGTGGCGACGGTGAGATGGACGGCTTCGCGGATGTCGGCCGGGATCTCGGCCTCGAGACGATCCCGCAGGCGGTCTGCCTGCGCGACGAACGGCGTGACGACTCCGACGGAGCCGCGGTAGCCCTGTTCCAGCAGCAGGGTGCGCAGATGCGCGCAGACGGCGTCGGCCTCGGCCCGCGACCAGCAGCCGCTCGCCGCAGCGTTGATCGGCCCGACGACGGACGTCCAATGGAAGCCGGGCGGCGTTCCGGGCGGCGGGCGGATTGCCGCCGGCGCGGTCAGCGCGCGCAGCCTCTGGCCGTAGAACGTGTCGCTGATGTAGTCGGCGATGTCCGAGTGGCAGCGGTAGTGGTCGCGCAGTAGATGCTGCCGTCCGCCCGCCGCGGCGGCCAGATGGAACAGGCTGTTGGCGACGAAGCTGTAGCGGCCGATGCCTGGAGCGTACAGGCCGGCGGCGCGCAGCGCATCGACCTCCCAAGCGTGATCGACCTTGGTGATGTGCTTGAGCTGGGCGGGGTCGCCGACGACGACCACCGACCGGGCCCGTGCGAGCAGCGGGATGGCCGAGGCGATGTCGCACTGCGACGCCTCGTCGATGATGAGGATGTCGAAGAGCCCGGGGATGAGCGGGATCTTGCTGGAGACGCCGAGGTTGGACACGGCCCAGAGCGGGAAGTGCCGGAAGATGAGCTCCCTGGCGCGCATCCAGAGCTCGCGGTACTGCTCGGCGCCGGCGGCGCCGCCGCGTTGGTTGAGACCGACCTCGCCGCGCAGGTCCGTCAGTTCGGCGCGGTCGGACGGATCGCACTCCGCCATGGCGTCCACCAGCGTCCGCAGCGCCGCCGACGAACGGCTCCGGATGTTGGCGCCGTACTCGGCAAGGTCCGGCCGTTCCGTCGCATCGAACGCGCGCAGCTCCGCTTCGATGCGATCGCGTTCGGCCAGCGCGGCCCGAAGCCGGGTGCCCTTCCCGAAGGCGTCGCGCCAGGTCTCGAGATGCTCCTCGTCGAGGGACGCCGTCTCCGGTGGGCTCAAGCGGGCGACGGCGCGCATGAGAAGGTGGCGAACGAGGCGCCTCGGCAGGAGGCGCGCCCACCACGGCGTGCGGGAAAGGTCCGGCAGCTCCGGGGCGTTGAGCATCCAGCCCGCCGCCTCGGCGCCGAGCTCGGCCTCGAGGGTCTCGATCTCCTCGACGATCCGCCCCAGAGCGTCGGCGACCGCGGCCTCGTCGTCGAGCCGACGGCACGCCGCGACGCGAAGGTCGTCGAGGCGGCGGATCTGGTCGACCGCGTCGGCGAGGCGTTCCCGCCGTCCGGAGGCGGCGGGCCGCGCCATGATGGATTCGATGGCGCGCTCGAAGCTGAAGCCGGCCGTGTCGTCGTCGCTGTTGGCGCGGGCTAGGAGGGGTTTGTCGTCGACGAGGGCGCGGATGCGCTCCTCCACCGCGTCCAGGGCCTTGTGGTTCCGGCTCGCCATAAGGACGCTGCGCCCCTCGAGCGCGGCGCAGGCCATGATCGCCGCGACCACCTGGGACTTGCCGGTTCCGGGCGGTCCGGTGACGACGGTCAGCGGGCCGCGCAGAGCATCCCGTAGGGCCGCGAGCTGGTCCTGGCCGAGCTCGATCGGTTCCGCCGCCGGCGGCGTCCGCGTAGCGTCGTCGTCGGCTTGGCGCTCTTCCGACGCCTCCGGGAACACGGCGGCCAGCGCGGTGGAGGACAGGTCGTGCTCGGACCATGCGGCGATCTCGCCGATCTCGCGCGCCGCGCCGCGGGCGAAGCGCAGCTCCGAGGGCAGGAAGATGCCCAGCAGGTTGTACATGCCGGCACGGTCGGAGAGATCGAGGGCATCGGCGAGATGCGCCGGCTCGATCGGCGCCCGCACGTCCGCGGCGGCGAAGATCTGCGCGCGCTCGGCCACCGACCTCCAGTCTTGGAAGGGCGCGTCCGTGCCGTCCTCCGTCTCCTCCGACGCCGCCCAGCGGGCGAGATCGCTGGTATCGCGCCCCCGGAAGCGCTGGTCCTTCAGCCAGTCGGAGGCGAAGCGTGGGGTCTCGTCGGGGATGACAATCTCGAGCGCGTCCGCCGTGAGCGACCAGCCGCAGGCCATCGCGTTCACCGGGAGCACGAAGAGCGGCGCGTCGTCGCTGCGCGGCCGAACATAATGAACGGGATAGGCGAGCACCAGCGGTTCCGCCTTCCGTCGGGCCAGCCCCGCGAGGAACTCCTCGGGCAGATGGACCCGTTCGATCCGCAGACGTCCTTCGCTTCCAAGCTCGGGCCACCACCGCCCCTGGGGGCGGCAGAACAGGAACTGCTTGCCGTAGCTCTCGGTGTTCCCGTTGGTATCCCGCGATTCGTTGCGGACCAGGCACTCGCGGTAGAACGGCAGGAGTCGGCGCAGGGTGCCCAGGCCATGCTCGACGGCGCCCGAGGTGTGGAGTTCCGGCGCGACCTGGCGCCGTCCGCCGGATAGCGCGACGGTGCCGCGGACGGCGAGCAGGCGCCGGCCATCGGACGAAGCCACGTCGTGTGGAGCGTCACCGACGCGCTCCGCGTCCGGTCCCCCGGCGACGGCGCCGCCGCGCCATGTCCAGCGGCGGTCGGACGCGATGCGCACGAGGCCGTCCCGCTGCAGGCGAAGGAGCTCCTCGGCGACCGCCGCCGGCGTGACATCGAGGCGTGCGGCGCGCAAGAAGCGCAGGATACGGTGATGAGCGAAGCCCTCCGGGCGACCTTCCAGCGCACGCCGCAGAGCGGCTCTGATGGCATCGGGCCCGGCGTGGCCGCGCCGGCCCGTCGACGCCGACGGCGTCGTCTCGGCGTCGGTCAGCGTCGCCATAGCCCCCATCCTCCCTCGTGGCGCCGATTCTCGACCATTCGCTACTATTAGAGAACGGCAGCGGCGTGTCCACCACTTGAGAAGGAATTAGCCAGAGAGCTGCATTTCAGGGATGTAACATAGCGCCCTCCGGCGCCGACGGCGGGGGCTGCGGAGCGGCGGAGCGGCGGAGCCTCGCCGCTCGGGCATCGAGGGGGGGGCCAGAGCGGAGCCCTTCCGGCGCCGCCGACGCGCTTCAGGCGGCCAGCGTCCGCAGGCGCTCGGGCGACCAGATGAGGTTCACCAGCCGCAGGAGCAGGGCGCGGCGCTCCATCTGCTCCTCCTTGCCGTAATGCTCATACGGCACGAACCGGAGTTGATGGCGCGCGCGGAAAGCGGCGAACTGCGGCTGATGCTGATAGGCGGACTCGTAGAGACTGGCGGCCAGCAGGTTGTGCTTCGCGTAATGCGGCGCCTTCTCCTCGAAGGTCTTGTCCTGGAAGCTCCGGTTCACGTCGGCCGGCAGCAGGATGAGGCCGGCGACGTGGTTTCGCCACTGCTGGAACTCATCCTCGCTGCCGAAGACGCTCTGGTAGCGGCCGTAGTCGTCCGCCCAGATGTGCTCGATGTCGCAGGCGTTCTGGCCGCCGCGGTCGACGTATTTGTCGAAGAGGTCCGGCCGTCCCGAGCCGGCCTCGACGAAACTCGTGACGCGGGCGAGCAGGTGGTAGATGTAGCGGCGGCTGAACTGGTTGAGCCGCAGGCCGTTGATGCCGTCGCGGCCCTTGGCGGCGTTGCCCTCGAAGGTGACGTCGTCGGCCTCGAGCCGTTGCGCCAGCGTATCCGCCAGCTGGTCGAGCGGAAGGCGCCGGATGTCCTTGCACAGCAGGTACATGGCGTAGGACGTGCTGGAGTAGCCGACGCGGATGTAGTTCACCGCGCGGCGCATGAGCCAAGCGTCCAGATAGGCGGCGGTCACGACGATCTTCCGGCGCACCGTCTCCTCGTCGTCGCTGGTCGCCAGCGGCGCCAGGAGGACGGTGTTCTGCCAGGTGAACTCGTTGTGGGCGTTGTAGTAGACGGCCTCGAGCCCGGGAGTGTAGGTCCGGCTGGCCTGCAGGATCGTCTGGTAGGCGCGCGCGTAGAAGGGGAAGTCGGTGTTGATCAGGGCCAGGCTCGCGGCCTCGCCGCCCCAGCCGAGGCGCGCGTGGTTGTCACGGGCCCAGCGATGGAAGACGGTGCCGATGAGCTCCCAGTCCCGGTCGGTGGCGCCGGCCTTGCGTTCGCGGGTGGTCTCCGCGTACTGGGCGCGCAGCCACGCTTTGATGCAGTTGGCGTCGCGCTCGGGTTCGTGCTCGCCGCCCCAGCTGATCAGGCCGAGCACCTGCTGCTTCCAGATCTGGTTGGCGCTGCGCCGCTTGTCGGCGTCGGCGATCGGCGCGAGCAGGTAGGCTTTGAGCATGTCGACCGGACTCAGCGGCTTGCCGCGGTCGTTCATCGTCTCGAAGATGGCGTAGGCGTAGTTGTCGTTGTCCGTGGCGATCTCGATCAGGCCGACCTTGTTCATCAGCCAGTAGACGAAGTGCGGGAGGGCGGCTTCGAGTTCGCCCGCGAGGTCGGCCTGCACGATGTCCTGGTAGCGCGCGTACATGGTTTGGATGGACTCGTCCTTGCCATCCGGGGTGAAGGGTTCGCCACGGAACAGGGCCTCGATGACGGGCAGGCGCTCGGGGATGTGCAGGTTGAAGCTGGGTGATCCGAAATTGTCGGAGTAGATGAGCGGCGCCAGGATACCTTCGAGATTGAGCTGGCGGCTCTTCGACTCGCGGTAGAGATAGATCAGCAGCAGTGTCAGCGAGGTGACGCGTTGCTGGCCGTCGATGAGGTAGCTCGTGCCATTGCGTTTGCTGACGATGATCGAGCCGAGGAAGTAGCTTTCGTAGGCGCTGACCTTCTTGGTCTCGTCACCGGGCTGGTGGCAGGCCATGAACTTGTCGCGCAGATCGGACAGCAGCTCCGCGATGTTCTTTTCCTCCCACTTGTACTCGCGCTGGTACTCATCGATCGAGAACGACTGGCTTTGCAGCAGTTCCTTGACGGTGCGGTAGTGGGGGGTGATGGAGCTCATGCGCATGGTCCTCGGATCGGCGCGGCGGCGCGCTCGGACGCTCGAGGGCGACGACCGCGCAGGGTCTGGCCCAAGCTAGTTCGACACTCTGGGTTGCGCAAGGCTGATCGAGCACCCGGACGGCGTCTTTTCCGGACTCCGGAGGCGCGGTCGGCATCGCCGCGGCAACCGGCACCGACGGCCGGGCCGGCGCGCTTCCGCGGCGCCGGGTGACGACCGTACGGGTCGGAGGGGCGCTACCGCTCGTTCTCGCGGCGCTCCCGCTCGCGCCGTCGGGCCTCGCTCAGGATCAGCCACTCGATCTCGGCGGCCATGCTGCGGTTGTCCTCTTCGGCGAGGGCCGCCAGCGTCGCCTTCACGTTCGGTCCGAACCGGACCATCATCTTCTCCGTCTTCGGCATGATCGGTCACACCGCTATCGGCCTATACCGTCAGGACGCCATGGCGTTTGGCTACCGGATAGCTACCGGAACGGTAGCCAATGCGTCTACTATAGCCGATCCCCGCCTTCCCGTCACGGCTCAACGGCGTCGGGACGGCGGCGCGACGGCTCCGGTGGGCGATTCCCGTTCGCCGGCCGCGCGGGGACGAGGCTTCTGCTGACGGCCGGGGCCGGCGCACGCGCCGGAACTCCCCGGATAGGCGGCTCGGACGATGGCGCCCCGCGCGCCGCGCCGGCCGCGGAACCGCGCGTCGGCGTGGCGCGCGGAGCGCCGTTCCGCCCGTCGGGACGGCGGTCGGGGCGCCACGCCCATGCAGCAGCAGGAGGACACCATGTCCCAGCCATACGCGCGCGACCCCTTGGCCGAGAAGCGCAAGACGCCCCAGCAGGAGGCGTTCGACGGCCGCTTGGCCGACCTGATCGACAAGGCGACCGAGGACGACCACGCCGTGGTCGCCAAGCTCGCCGATCCGGCGACGACGATCGGCATCTACGAGATCACCCCGGTGGTGGCCGCGCTCATCTACGCCCACCACAACGGCCACAACCGGGATTTCAGCCTGAGCAAGGCGCACGGCTACGCCGAGGCCATGAGACGCGGCGAGTGGAAGCTGAACCACCAGGGGCTGGCCTTCTACCCGAGCGGCGACCTCGCCGACGGGCAGCACCGAACCGCCGCCCAGGTCCTGAGCGGGACGACGCAACGCTACGTCGTCATGCCAAACTTCGAGAAGGACTCCTTCGACACCATCGACGTGGGGAAGGGTCGGACGGCCGGCGACGCCGTCCAGCTGCGCGGCCTGACCGACCCGAAGATCAAGGCGGCGGTCGCGAAGACCGTCGTCCAGTACGAGGCCGAGGTCGGCACCGGACGCGTGCCGCAGCCGACGGTGATCGAGATCGAGAAGTTCGTGAACGCCAACAACGCGGCGTTGGACGAGGCCCTGGGCATGACGCGGGCGATCCTCACGCGGGTCTCCGAGCCGGTGCTCAGCGAAGCGGAGAGCGCGACCGGAGCCCTGCTGCTGATGCGGGGCGGGTACGCGCCCCAGGTGGTCGGCGCCTTCCTGACGGCCGTGCAGCTCGGCATCGCCGACTACCCCGAGGCCCCGACGACGGACCTGTCGCGCCAGTTCATGCGGGCGAAGGTCTCGCAGCGCAAATCCGACGTGATGAACCGGAAGCACAAGCTGGCGCTGATGTGCAAGGGGGCGCAGCTGTTCGTGCAGAACAAGTCGGTGCGGTCCGTCACCTGGAAGGCCAGCAAGGAGCCGCTGCCGTCGCCCATGCCGCCGCTCCAGGCGGCGGCCGAATGAGCGCCGCGACCGGGGCGGCCGCCGGCCGCCCCGCTTTCCTCTGGAGGCAGCGATGGAAGACGGCAACGAACTCATCCAGGCCGGGTCGGCCGCCGTGCGGCCGTTCCGGCTGCCGGGGAGCGACCGCCTCGAGGCGATCCGGCGGATGGCGCTGGGGCTGGTGGAGGCGAGGCGCATCCTGCGGACGGAGAAGAGGCTCTGGCGCTTCGTGGCTGAGTCCGGCTACGCCGACCTCGGCCGTTCCGAGATCGAGGCGCTGTTGCGCATCGGGGACCTGTACGACCACCTCGAGCCGATGTGCCGGTCCGTGACCGACCCGACGCCCGAGCGCATCCTCGCCGAATACGGCGACGCGGCACTCGCCGCCCGGATGGCCGCTCGGCGCCGTGCCGGCAAACCGCCGGCCGGCGTCGAGGGACCGGCCAAGGAGGCGACCGATACGGCACGCCCCCGCGTCGGAAGACCACCCAAGCCGGCGTCCCAGGATTGGCTGGACAACGCCGTGGGGGCCGAGGCGGCCGCGGCGATCCGCGCCTGGTACCCGCACGAGCAAGGGGGCGTCCCCTTCCTGTCGAGCATGCGCAAGGCGGGGCGCTTCGGGACGCCGGCGGCGAAGGCGTTGGCCAAGGCCGTGTCGTCGGGCGCCTGCGCGCACGCCAAGCCGAACCGGCGCTGGCCGTTCGATCTGCGCGCCCTCTACCCGCACGTCCCGGGCAAGGTCGCGGACGCCCTCAAGGGCAACCCGCTGTCGCGGCTCCACCGCGACCGCGCCAGGCTGGAGGAGCTCGATCGCCTCTGCGCCGAGCGCTCCGACTACGTCGTCGAGGAGCGCCGGCCCGACGGCCGGGCGTACCGCCTGCGCACGCCGGAGCAGGAGGAGGCGCTCGGCCACATGGCGCTGCGTTGGTGGTTCGACGGCGCTTGGCCGGTCTATGCCGGGCCGCTCGCCCCGCCGGCGTCCGCGCGCGCAGACGTCCGCCCGGACAACGTCGTCCGCCTCGAGACGCCCCGGAGCGCCCCCGAGCCGAGCGGGGGCCGGACCTCGGCGCCGGAGCCGCAGGGCGACCCCGCTTTCGTCTACTTCGGCGAGACGATCCATCCCCCGCCGCCCTGGCTCCTCGAGCTGAAGGGGACGGAGGCGCCCGATCTGCCCGAGAAGGAGGACGTCGAGGCGATGGCGTGGTTGGGCGACGAGCTCTTCCGCATGCTTCGGGGCGTGCGCGGCGAGACGTTCGGCACCATCCCGGTGACGCTGCGGAACCTCTCCAAGTACATCGGCATGGTCCGCAAGCCGCAGGCGGCCGCGGCCGTGCTGCGGGCGATGGCCGACGCCATCGCCAAAGGCGAGCACGAGCCGCAGCGGGAGCACCAGCGCAGCTTGCCCATGCGGCCGGTGAAATACGCCGACGAACGCCGGGAACGGGGATGACCGCATGGCCGTCGCGTCCACGCTCCGCCCGCCGCCGGGGTTCCGAGGCAGCCGCCTGCTCCACCTCCATCTCGTCCGCGAGGTGGCGTCCGCGGCGGCGTTCGTCGGCTTGGCGGCGCGCGAGAACATCGTTCTGGCCGGCGTCGGCGCGTCCGCGCGGTCCGGTGGCGGCTGCCGTCCGGACGTGCTGATCGCCCCCGTCGGGACGGTCCGCCGGTTGGCGGTGGAGGTGCAGATCTCGCGCTGCCCGTTTGCCTACGTCCGCGGCAAGACCGTGCTGTACCGCGCTGCCGGGATCGACGCGCTCTGGATTTCGACCTTGCCGGCGGTCTGCCAATGGGCGACGGAAAGCGGCGCCGGCGCGGCGCTGGCGACCGGTCGGCCGGCGCCCGGGCGCGGGCGCGCCGTCGACGCGGTCGCGTGCCTCGCTCCCGTCGGACGTGGCGCGACGCGGCGCGGCGGCGGGGAGGCGGCGACCGTCCTGCGGGAGATCTTCGACGATTGGGTCGCCGGCGCTTGGCCGCTCGACGGCGAGGCGTCGCCGCGGCGGGGAAACGGCGTGACGCCGCACGGCGCGCCTGTGTTGCGGCTCCTGAGCGAAGTCGATCTCGGCGCGGCGCGTCCATGATACGCCGCCGTCCCTCCCGCGGCGCTCGACGACCGGCGCAGGAGACGGCGGCCGTGGACGCGGCCGCGCTGCCGGCCTGCCGGTGTTCCCGGGAGGCAGAACCTTCCGGGAACGCCCGCCGTCCAAGCGTTCAAAACGCCGTATCTGGCGCCGCCTCGCCCATCATCCGCAACCCGTCGGCCAGCTCCGCTGCTGCCTCAAGCGCGTCCATCAACGCAAGACGCGAGGGGTCAGCCAGCGCTCCTCTCCAGTAGCGCTCGTCCACCGCGTCGTGCGCCGCCCGTACCGCTGCCCAGAACTCATCCGAGAGGGCTCCGGCCGTCGCGGCACAAAGCCCGCCGCCTGTGTGTGCGGCGACCATGGCTGCGAGCGTCGCGGCAAGCCCGCTTCCGTGTCCCGCGATCCGCGCGATCACTGGATTCATCGCCACTGCGATGCGGGCAAGATGGCTGCGCGCGGACGGTCGCGGATCCTGCAGAGCCAAGCGTGACACGCTGGCACCGAAAACGGAAACCTCCAACGCGTGGAGGCAGTACTGCGCGCCACCCCGAAAATCGAGCCGGAGTGCATCAGCCATTTCCGCTTCAGTAAGGTACGGCTCTGGTCCAACGCCCAGACGCGCCAACATTCGGAGGACGGCCTGCCCCCGATCCGGCAACCTCCACGCCGCGCTTCTATTGCGGACGAACGTTCGCCAAGCGAAGTCGATTTGCTCCATCCGCGTCGCGCCGGGGCGCGTTTCGGGGGTTACTTGGCACCTCTTCGTCAGTAGCCACCCATGCTCGACCCGCTGGTGGTCGCACCCGGTCAAGCGATCGGAAACGTTGGCATAGGTGCGGAACGCAGCCTGCAGCACCTTCGCACGACTTCCGCCCGACGATATCGCCGACGCGGCCGCCGCAACGGCCGCCGCGATGTCGGAGTTCTTCCAATGGCCGCTCAGATAGACCCAGGGCTCTGGGTCGCTTTGGCGGAGCTCCCAGCAGATCAGATGGCTGACCGCTTCAGCGTCCGCCTCGATCGCCCGACCGGCAATGAGGCTGTCCAGGGGCGGCGTGCGTTCCAGGAGGTCCAAGATGTCGGAGCGGCCTTGCTCGACATGCCGCAACTCATGCGCGAACACAGCGATACGGGCGGGATCCGAGAGCGCATCGGAAAGCAGCACGCATCGCTTGGCCGGCTCGAACTCACCCTCGAGGTTCGGCTTCAAGGGCGCCACCTTAACCTGAAGACCGGCGGCTTTCGTCCGCCCAATCAATTTCCGTCCGGTCGGCGTCTTAGCGAGTGCCGCCATGAGGCGCTTATGCTCGGCGCTGTCGTGCTCGTCGCTCATCTTCTCCGCTCAGCAGGGGACGACGCCCCTGGGAGCGATGGCGCCTTACAAACCTCGGGCCGGATCGTACCACCGTCCTGGAGTGCACGGAAGCTCACCGAGCAGCATCGCTCCGATGTCGAGGGTCACGCGGCCGTTCGCATCGACGAGCCCGTTGGCCGCGAAAAGATCACAACCGATCTTGATGGTGGCCGAGAAGCGGATCCCATCCCGGTCCCGACCGATCGGCAGGAGCCGTCGGGCGACGACGTCGACGGCCTGCCGGTGGTCCGCCGTCGCCGCAAGCGTGTGCCAGGCCACGTCTCCCGCCCTCTCGACGAGATGCACACGGCCTTCGGCGAAGATCCGCGGATGGAAGTAAAAGCGCAGGATGTCCTCCGCGGTCCTCTCACACGCCTCGGCCTCACCGATCCGCAGAGCCTCCTCATAGGAGGACTCGTTGTGGAGGCGGACCAAATCTCTGGCGCTCTCCATTCCGAAGAAGCGGCATCCGTGTACCCCAGCCGTGAAGGTCGCGCGCAGCAGGCGGCCTGTGCGAAAGTACGGCAGCCGCCGCTGCTCGATCCACCACTGCTGTGGCTGTCCGAACAGGCACAGCCGCTCAACGATCCGGGCCGAACGCGGATCCGCGTCCCGAAGCTCCACGGTTGACCAGGGCCCGCTGTCCCCGATCTGAAACGTGTCGATCCGCTCCATCCGTGCCTCCCGAAACCCAATTCCCGTCGCGGAATTAGGGCTCCCAACGGTCGGGACAAAGCGGCTCCGCCGCCGGGTACCGCGTGAAATCCTGTACCTCGGTCCATTCGCTCCCGGCGCAAGCCGCGTCTTGCACAACCCCACGCCCGCGGCCACCCGCCGCCCGGCCGTCCACTCCCGTGGCCCTTCCGACCTGCGCGGTCGGACAGACGCCGTCGCGAGATTGGAGCCCTCGAAGCACTCTTGATCGGCGTTGGGATGGTCACGCCGTCCACCGTCGCGAGAACGTCTAGGACACAGAGTGGCACCGTGTTCGCCGCTCGAGTGCGGCGGCGCGCGCTCCCTAGCTCAGCTCCGGTTATAAACGCGCAGAAGTGGCACCAGAACGAGCGGGAGCACCTCGTCGAAGTCGTCGGCCAGAACGATGGCTTCGCCGCGCCGCGTGACGATGGCGGCCTCGAGGCCGCTCTCGTCGTGGTCTCGGACCTCGGCTATCTCCGTGATGCGCAGGGCGCGCCGGCATCCTCCGAGGTCCCCGACGACCAGAAAGTCGCCATGTCGTTCGACGGCCATCCTCGACCTCCGTTGATGTCAATTGCGCGCCAGGAGCGCGTCGATGTCGGCGCGCCGGAACAGGTACTGGCGGGCGCCGTCGACCGATGGGCCGGACACCGGCACCGCTCCCTTGGCGATCAGCGCGAGGGCGAGCTTCTTCGAGACGCCGAGCCCGCGCTGCCCGCGAAGCTCCGCCGCGGTCACGTACTCCGCCTTGAACGCGGCGAGCTTCTCCCGGCTGATGCGGAGCCCGTTCAACCCGCGCCGGTCCGTCTCCTTCGACGCGGGCAGCAGGCCCGCCCTGGCCCACCGGTATGCCGTCTCCCGTTTCACGCCAAGCTCGGTCGCCGCGTCCTCGAGGGAGATCGACGTGCTCTCCACCTTGAGGACGGCTCTCCCCAGGGCGGCGACATCGACCTGATCGACGACGAAGCGACCGAGGCCCGGGCGCTCCGCGTCGCCGGGGTGCACAGCAAGGCGCCCATCGAGGATCGCGCGGACCAAGGCGCCGAGTCCGATGCCGGCGGAGGCGCCCAGGCTCACCGAGGCGGCCGCGAGCGAGAGCAGCCCCGAGCGTGCGGACCGATCCTTCCTGCAGACGGCGGCGACCCCGTCGATGAGCGCCTCGAGCTCGGCGATGCGCCAGACCCGCTTGCCGGCGATCTCCGCCGCGGGCCCGGTGGCGGGGGAAGGAAGCAGCCCCGCCGCTACGATCTGTTCGAAGCCCTTCTGCTGGACGCCGAGAACCTTCCGGGCCGCGCCGACGTTCGCCAGCCCATGGATTTCCTCAGCGATCGCCTCGGCGGAGGCGAGGCTCATCAGCATGGGTTCGCCGCTTCCGCCGCCGCCCGAAACGATAAGGCCGTGGCGCCGCACCACAGCATGAAGCTTCCAATCCGACGTGCCGATCAGCTGCGCCGCGGCCTTCACCGGCAGCGTCCGTTGCGTCGAGGGCAGCGAGCCGCGGCGCTCGTGCACCGCCTCGACCCGGGTGGCCATGCCGGGGATGCCGGCGGCGTACTCCAGCAACCGCTCGCGGGCCATGTCGACGACGGGCTCGCCGGCCTCCTTCGCCAGCCACGTGGGCAAGGCGCCGAACGCCTTCGACATCCCGTACCGGCCGTCCCGATCGGCGGCGCCGGAACGCAACGTCTCGAGGAAGGCGATGTACGACGCGGGCCAGTCGGCGCAGGCCCGCCACCCAGCGTCGACGACGCGCACGGCAAGATCGGCGTCGTGGTCGGCGAGCGCCAAGGGCTTGACGAACCTCTGGAAGCCCAGCGCCATGCCGCCGAGACGATGAACAAGCTTGAGGACGCCGCCCAACCCGCCGGCGCCGGCGAGGCCGCGGAACTCGCCGGGAGGCGCGGCGAGACGCTCATGCACTGCCCGCAGCCCTCCCAGGACCGCGGGGTCCACCGGCTCCGGCTGGGTCTCCCGCAGATCCTGGCCGCAACGGCATGTCTCGAAGCCGCCGCGCGTCCAGGTCAGCCGAACGCGGCATCGGGGACATCGCTCGACGAGCCGAACGGCGTGGAGCGGGCACGCCGTCGACAGGCTCAACGACCATACCGCGCGGTGGTACGGCGCGTCGGCCAGGCAGAGCGGACAGACCCGGACGCGCTCCGAGGTCACGAAGTCGAGGGGGACCTCGTGCCCGAGGAGCGCGGCGGCACCGTCGGGCCGGCAGAACGACGCGCGCTGGACGGTCTCGCGCGGCAGGACAAACAGCTCGGCCAGGGGGCCGATGGAAGAGGGGCGCGCCGCTGCGGTTCCGATCGTTCCGAGGATCCTGCAGATCCGCAGCATACGGTACGGGCCGACGAACGCGTTCTCCTCGGACATCCGTACGATGAGACCAGGCAGGCTCTCGTCGGGATACGGACGGACCCGGACCGGCAGCCCGGCGTGTTCATCAAGCATCGTTCGTTCTCCGCATCCGCGCGCGCCGGTTGGCTTCGTCGGCGGCCTTGGTTTCGGTGTCGTCGTACAAAGACGCTGGCGCCACCGGGTCGAGATCCTCCACCAGGAACGGGTTGAAGCCGCGCCGGCTCTTGCTGGTCAGTTCGTCGACGGCGCGCGCGAAATGCTCGTAGGTCACGCACGGCCGGCAGTCGAGAAGCGCATCCTGGCACGCTGCGTAAATGAGGTTCATGGCGTGTCCCATGAGGCCGCGGCAGTAGTGATGGATGCGCAACGCGGTCGCCGCATTCCCCAAGCCGGAAAGCGTCGGAAAGCCCAGGTGCTGGTCTATGAGATGGAGGATTGCGCGGAACTCCTTCTGCTCGTCCTCCTTCCGCCAATCGAAAGCTTCGAGATAGTAGAATCCAAGGTTCCTCCTGAGTATCTGCTCGTTTGCGTTGGCGATCCGCTCGGCGGCGGCGCTTCCGACCAGAAGGATTGGGCAAACGTTCTCATTCAACAACGCCTTGATCCAGTCCGCGACCTCGAAGGCCAGAGTGTCGTCCCGCGCGCTGATCATGTGCTGAACCTCATCGAAGATGAGCATTTTCACGTTCTGTCGTTTGATTTGCTTCAGAACGCGCAAGGTCAGGATGGCTTCAGTCCCAGTGGTGGGGTCCATGTCGCCCAGCTGGACGAGGGTTGCCTGCGCGACGGAACGAAGCGTGCAGTTCGCCGGCATCTTGACGAGAAGCGCCGGCACTTCGACGACGCCGTATTCTCCGACGACCTTGGGGCGCGCGTTGACGAACTGCTTGGTCACACGGCTCTTGCCGGCTCCCGTCGGACCGAGGAGAAACCGACAGTGTGCCTCATGGTCGTTCATACCCATTTTCTGAAGTTGAGCTATCCAGAACAGCCCTCGCCGGGTACGCGTCGTTTGAACGAAGATGTTGTGGATGCGCGCCAGCTGCGCCTGCTGATCTGGCGTGAACGGTTCGAAGTCGTCGACGCTCATGGGAACCTCATGGATCTTCGTTGGGGATGGGAGGCAGGTTGTCGCCGATGCCGTGGCGGCGTCGGAACTCGTCGAGATCGGCGAGGTCGGGATCGAGCGTCGGCGCCGCCGCCGGCGTCCCGACGGGCGGAAGGCCCGTAGCCCCGGGCTCTGCCGGGGCCGACGGCGGGACGGTGTCGGCGGACGCGGGCGTCGTCGGGGCCGCCGCTCTGCCGAAGGCGGCGGACAGGATGGTCCCGGAGATCGGGCCGGCTTCGGCCTCGATCCTCTGGGCCGCCTTCTCCCGCGCCTGGTCCGCGCGCCGCAGGTGGTCGAGGAACTGCGCCTTGCGCTGGCGCTCCGGCTTCTTCAGGCGCCCGCGGTGGCGCTCCACCCCACGACGCAACGTGTCGCGCGCGATGATCGCACCCTCGATGCCGTCGTAGCGTTCTGGACTCTGGCGCTTGAGCGCGGCGACCAAGCGATGCTCGTAGAACGTCGTACCCTCGAGATAGGCCCTATGCCTGGGTATGGCGCGCGCTGGGATCAGCTCGCCCGTGCGCGGATGGACCACGCGTATGGCCCCCATGTTCAGAGTATCGATGAGAATGGCGACGTTGACGCCGGTTCCGATCTCCATCCGAAGACCGGCGAGTTCCACGCTGTCGTAGATGTACTTGTCGAGGTCGATTCCGTAGGCTTGAAGGGTGCGTCCCTCCCGTCGCGTCAACGCCACGGCGACGAGCTTCGGATCCGGCGGAATCACTCCGTGCACGCGCACGCTGTCGAGCCATGCCTCGCGGGGAATGGCTTGAAGACCCTGATGTTTCAGCACGGAATAGGAATCGACGATCCAGGTGATAACCACGCGGCGCAGCTCGCTCAGGGTCGTCGTCGCCACGGTATCGGGTGGAGCTCGCCCCATACGCTGGAAGTATTCCGCGAACTGGCTGCCTGGAACGTGCGTGAAGAGCTCCGCGATGATCCTGCGGAAGAACCGCTCGACCATGCCCTTGAACCACGCTTTGCGCGGCGGCGTGTATTGGATGATGATGCCCAGGAGCCTGCATGCCTCGATGAACTCGGCTTTTCGGAATTCGCTCGCGTTGTCGCAAACCAGGGTGTTCGGGATTCCGAACACGGGCCAGTCATGCTCCAGCTCCGGGTACTCCGAGGCGATGAAGGTCTTGGGCAGGATCCCCATGCGCAAGCAGTCGAACACGAGCTCGACCTTCGGGGAGTCGAAGCTGAGCACGGCCGCGGATACCATCCGCGTGTGCCGATCGATCATGCTCGTGAGCCATGCCTGGCCGATGACGATGTCGGAGCTGTCCTCCCTTACGAGCAGGATGAGTTCCTCCCCGTTCGCCTTCTTGCCCTTCGCTTGGGTGTGGTCGATCTCCCAGACCTCGTTGTGCCGGGTCGTGGGCGGCGCCTGCCCCTTCGGCGCGGCCATGAGGCGAGCGGCGGTCGCTCCCTCCCGCTCGTAGATCGCGACGTACTTGTCGATCCGGTCGCGCTCCCGATAGACCGTAGACACGCTCGGAGTGATCTTCCGGCGTTCCTCCGGCGTGAGCGAGGGGTGCATCTCCGCGATGCGCGCCACGATGCGGTCGTAGACCGCCATCACCTGCGGTTGATGCGGCTGCAGCCAGACCTCGTCGAAAGCCTCGGAAACCACGTCCAGAACCGGCGACCGCAACCGGCGCCGGCGGTTGCCTCGCTCCTTGATCCTGGGAATCTGGGACGCCGGATCGCCTCCCGATGCACGCAGCTCCTTCAGCCATTTCTGGAGCGTCTTCGGAGCCGGAGGCGACGGATCGCCCAGACGCGCTGCCGTCGCATCGATGATCGGCCGGAGGGCGAATTCGCTGAGGCTGGCCCCGCTATCCTTCCACGCCTGGACGTACGCGAGCCGACGCGCCGTCCCCGCGCGCAGCGCGGGATCGACCAGGTCGTCGATGCTTGTGGCCGGCCGTCCCTCGAGAACGGTCGGCAGGTCCGGCAGGGGCGCGAAGCTGCCGGCTTCCAGAAGACGGAGGAGGTGCTCGATCTGGCGGGTCTCCGGGAGGCCGGTCTCCTCGTCCTCGAACACATGACGGCCCGCCGACCCGTGCTTGACGAAGCGGTAGTTCCGTCCCTCCATCTCGACCCGCTGGCCGGCGCGCATCATGAGCCGGATTGCCGACATGCTCCCTCCGCAGAGCAGTTCGCGGCGTTCGCGCCGGCCGGGGGCGGCGCGTTCGTCCACGCGTGGTCCTGGACTCCGACAGAGGCCGCTTCAAGGCGCCGGCGCGACGCGTCCCAGGGACGATGTCGCCGGCGAATGCGCTCCGCCTTCTCCGTCGGTAGCGTGCGCGGCCGTCACCGACCGCGCCGGCCGTTCCCCTCTGTGCGCGGAGGGGCTCGCTGGCGGGAACCGCCCCGTGGCGTCGGGCATCCTCTCCCCCAAGGGGCCGTCATGGCCGACGCCATCGTGCCGAACTCGAGGCCGCTTGGTCGGCGACGGGTCTGAACATCCATGGTCGCCGCCGTTCACAAGGAGAGGGATGTCGTCGAGGCCAAAGGGCCGCTCAGATCCAGCTGAACCTTTCCGCGCAGCGCGGCGGCGTAGATCAGTTGTCGTGCGCCCTCCCAGCGGCCCAGGGCGGCCTCGAGGTCTCCCAGGGTCCTCGCCCCCAGCGAGACCGCCTCGGTCAACTCCAACAGGAACGCTGGATCCGGCGCCGTCACGCCGGCCTGGACGAGAGCCTTCGCATTGCTCAAGCGCGGTTCGATGCGGAGCTCGGACCTCGGCATGATGGCGTAGGGGACCCGCGTCTCCGCGAAATGGTCGCGGACGGCGCCGAGGACCTCGGCGCTGGTCCCCCCTTCGTCGGCGGGGCCGATGTCGACGAGGACCGTGCTTCTCTCGAGATGGATCGCGAAGCCGACGACGTGGGCATGCAGCGTCTCGCCGATCCGGACGTTCACCGTATGCGGATCCCTGTCGTAGGCTCGTACGGAGCGATCGGCCTCGAGCAGGTACATGAACTGCTGATCGGCATCGCTCGTGCACGGCATGGACGCGGCGTTCTTGACGCTCTGGAAGTACGCCCTGATCCGCCGGTTGCGAGCGCGCACCGCCTTTCCGGCGTGCGGAGACGCCGGCGGACGTACCGGCCCTTCGGCGGCTTTCGCGAGTCGGGCCGCCAGATCATCCATGCTTCCCATACGTCGCCCTCCGATCCATCGTAGTCGGTCTAGGCCCGGAGGGGACGTGACGGTCCCCTTCGGACGAGCCCAGCGTCGGGCCGAGGCGCCGAGCGGGCCGCATCCGCGGCCGGCGCTGCGACTCGGGAAATCAGGATCACGATCCCTTACTGGGGATTTAATCTCACGCAATAGGAACAAAACAAGCGAAAAACCGGTCTATTGCCGACGGGCTACGAGTCGCGGAGTTTGGATTAGGGCAGCCGCTACCGGTCGCCGTCCGCGTGGAACCCGGACGAACCCTTAGCGCGGAAATCCGCGGCCGCAAAATTTACAGCGCACGCCTAAGAAGTCGGCGACGCTCGATTTGAACAACAGGAAAGAATGCAGGAGGATCCGTCAGCTTTCCGGGTTCAGCATCCTGAATCAATGGCCGCTTGTCTAGCGGTGGTGACTTTGCCATCCAAGATGTTGGAGTCGCATAATGCCGAATATTGCGTGGAGCGTCATGCCATTGCGAGTGCGCTGGCGCGTAGTGCTCAAGATACGCGCCAGAGGAATTATATGCGTGTAAAAAAGTCTTTGGAGTTCTGAAGAGTTGCGCAACCCGTTTTGAGTTCGCCAGTGCCTCGGCAAGATGTTGAGGAGTGCTCTTAGGCAAGCCGGGCAGATATCACTGTCGATCATGTACCTATGGGTAGGAGATTAAATCGGGATTTCACCGCGAAATCGAAGAAAATCCCAGCTCGTGGCTGCGCATCTGGCGACGCAGAGCAAGCGCCATTGACACCCTGGAAGACTTTGTTGCAGGCATCTTCCCCGCAGTGCATTCGATTGCCACGAGTAAGGCGAGCGAACACCTATGGAACTGGCGCGGCTCTCCTGACCGCTTCAAGCGAATAGATGCGGCGCGATCGTCGGCTTTTGCAGGCGCCATGACATATATTCGCATATAGGAATATGGGCCTATAAAGGCCCTCATAAAGAGAAAGCGAGGCAAGTTATGCAACTTGCCTCGTTTTATGCGACAAAAACCTCAGGTTATGTGAGAACCTTCACTTCAGACGTCGATATCCCCCTCCTGGACGAACTTCGCGTTCTCCTGGATGAACTGGAAGCGCAGCTCCGGCCGGCGGCCCATCAGACTTTCGACCAGGGTCTTGGTGCGCTCGTGATCCTCCTGCTCCTCCGGGTCGGCGGCGTTGGGGACGATCACGCGCAGCAGCGTGCGCTTGGCCGGGTCCATGGTGGTGTCGCGCAGCTGCGCCGGCATCATCTCGCCCAGGCCCTTGAAGCGGCTGATCTCGACCTTTTTGTTCTTGAAGGCCTTGGCCAACAACTCGTCCTTATGGGCGTCGTCGCGGGCGTAGACCGACTTGCCGCCGTGGCTGATGCGGTACAAGGGCGGCAGCGCCAGATACAGGTGCCCGTTCTGGATCAGCCCCCCCATCTCGCGGTAGAAGAACGTCATCAGCAGCGAGGCGATGTGGGCGCCGTCCACGTCGGCGTCCGTCATGATGATGACCTTCTCATAGCGCAGCTTGTCGCTGGAGAAGTCCTTGCCGACGCCGCAGCCCAGCGCCTGGGTCAGGTCGTTCAGCTCCTGGTTGGCCTTCATCTTGTCGGCGGACGCGCTGGCGACGTTCAGGATCTTGCCGCGCAGCGGCAGGATGGCCTGGGTCTCGCGCGAGCGCGCCTGCTTGGCCGAGCCGCCGGCCGAATCGCCCTCGACCAGGAAGATCTCCGTCCCCTCGGGCGCGTTGCGCGAGCAGTCCGCCAGCTTGCCGGGCAGGCGCAGGCGGCGGGTCGCCGTCTTGCGGGCGAGATCCTTGGACTGCTTGCGCTTGGCGCGCTCCTCGGCCTTCTCGATCAGGCGTTCGAGCAGCGCGTTGGACGCCGCCGGGTCGCCGGACAGCCAGTGGTCGAAGCGGTCCTTCAGCGCCGCCTCGACGAGGCGGTGCGCCTCGGGCGTCGCCAGCTTGTCCTTGGTCTGGCCCTGGAACTGCGGCTCGCGGATGAAGACGGAGAGCAGGATGCACGCCTCGCCCACCACGTCGTCCGCGGTGACCTGTCCGGCGCGCTTGTTGTTCACCATCTCGCCGTAGCCCTTGAGGCCACGGGTCAGCGCCGCGCGCAGGCCGGTTTCGTGCGTGCCGCCCTGTGGCGTCGGCACGGTGTTGCAGTAGGTGTGCGAGAAGCCCTCCTCATCCTCCGGCCACGCGATGGACCACTCGACGCGCCCCTGGTCGCCCGGCAGCGCCACCTCGCCGGTGAAGGGGTGCGGCGTCAGCGTCTTGCGGTCCTTCAGCGCCGTGGTCAGATAGTCGAGCAGGCCGTTCGGGAAATGCAGCGACTCGGTGGCCGGCGTCGTCGAGTCCGGTGCCAGCAGCGACGGGTCGCAGATCCAGCGGATCTCCACGCCGCGGTACAGGTACGCCTTGGAGCGCGCCATGCGGTACAGCCGGTGCGGCTCGAAATGCGCGGCCTCGCCGAAGATCTCCGGGTCGGCGTGGAAGCGGATGGTGGTGCCGCGCCGGTTGACGGCGCCCTTGGCGACCAGCGGCCCTTGAGGCGTGCCGCGGCTGTAGGTCTGGACGTACAGTTGGCGCTCGCGCGCAACCTCCACCACCAGCTGGTCCGACAGCGCGTTCACCACCGACAGGCCGACGCCGTGCAGGCCGCCCGAGGTCTGGTAGACCTTGTTGGAGAACTTGCCGCCCGAGTGCAGCGTGGTGAGGATCACCTCCAGCGCCGACTTGCCGGGGTACTTGGGGTGGTCGTCGATGGGGATGCCGCGGCCGTTGTCGCGCACCGTCACCGTGCCATCGGCGCCCAGTTCCAGGTCGATGCGGCTGGCGTGGCCGGCCACCGCCTCGTCCATGGCGTTGTCCAGCACCTCGGCGACGAGGTGGTGCAGAGCCCGCTCGTCGGTTCCGCCGATGTACATGCCCGGACGTCGTCGGACAGGCTCAAGCCCTTCCAGAACCTCGATATCCTGGGCGGAGTATGTCTCGGCCTTGCGGGCCGTGTTCTCGAAAAGATCGCTCATGGGGTCAATAATAGGAATTCGGTCAGGGGTGCGCAAGCGAATGCTGGTGCCCTATCATAGCCTCCGCCCCACATTTTGTGCGCGCCCTTTTCGCATCCGCGAACGCGCCCGTAAGGGAGGGATCATGAGCGACCAAACCCCGCCGGAATTGAACTGCGGCCCGGCGCTGCGCACCATCGCCATGCCGGCCGACGCCAACCCCAACGGCGACATCTTCGGCGGCTGGCTTCTATCACAGATGGATCTGGCCGGCGGCACCGTGGCGGTGCGGCGGGCCGGCGGGCGCGTCGCCACGGTGGGCGTCGAAGCCCTGACCTTCCACAAACCGGTGTATATCGGTGACGAGGTGTGCTGCTTCGCCACCATCGAGCGGGTGGGACGCACGTCGATGCGCGTGCGCATCGACACATGGGTGCAGCGCCATCGCACCGGCGAGGCGGTTAAGGTGACCGAGGGCGTGTTCACCTATGTCGCTATCGGGGATGACCGCCAGCCGCGCGCGGTGCCGGCGGGGTAGGGCGCCCCGCTTCGTTATTGCCGAAGCGGGGCGAACCGCTGAACTTTACTGCGTGTTCCCCGACGAGCCGCCCGGCCGGCTGGCGCTCGGCGTGGTGGCGGTGGGGGCGGCGCCCGGCGCCATCGGGCCGCCAGCGCCGGCGCCCCCGACGCCCGAGGCGTTCTGGCCCGGCGTTCCGGCCGGCGGCGGCGGGGTGGTGGCTGGGCGCTCCGCGGTCGAGGTGTTGCTGGTCTGCTTGTCGTTCTGGGCGGTCTGGTCGTCGCAGGCCGCCAGTCCGAGCAGCGCCGCCGGCAGGGCGGCGAGCATGAGCTTGGAACGCATCGGAACTCTCCTTGCTGGTTTTGCGACCGCCGGCCCTGCGTGCAGCGCGGCGGCATTCCTCCCAACACGCCGGGCGGCCGGGCGTTGCGGGTGCGACTCGGGCAAAAGACTCGAAAGTCCTATTACTCTGTGGCGCCAAGAACCCAGAGCTGTAAGTTCTTGGGTATTCCGGTTTTTTCGTTTGACGCTGAAAAATCGGTGTGATTCCATCCGCTCATGACCGTGATGAGCAATATTACCGATGCCTTGAAGCGCGCTGCCAAGAGCGCGCTGCGGCAGACCATCGGCCCGGCCATCGGCGCGTGCGTCGTTGGCTATTTTGTCTATTATGCCGTGCAGGGTGACCGCGGCCTCATTGCGCTCAAGCACATCGACGGCGAAATATCTCGCGCAGAACAAGTGCTTAACCAGGTTCGGGCGGAGCGCGAGCGGATGGAGCGGCGCGCCTCGCTGCTGCACGCCGAACACCTCGATCGCGACATGCTGGACGAGCGCGCGCGGGCGATGCTCAACCTCACTCACCCGAACGACGTGATTCTTTCGTTGCCCCCTTTGTACGATCAAGAGGAGTCCGCGACGGAGAAGCGGCCCAGATCAGTCAATTAACGGAAATCCGGTTAATCGCGATTTCGTGTTATAGAACAGATATTTGCGAAGCTGACGCTTGTCAGCGCCCATACCCGGCGCTAGAACTCTCCTTGTGAGAAGCGCGCCGGCTGCTAGCCCGTAGCCCGCCGCAAGAAACCGAGGGAGGAGTTATGGCAGCGCCCCGACGCCGTGCTAAGGCGCAACCCGAGACCGACGCTTCGAACAAGCGCTCTCCGGCTGCGACGCCCCAAGAACTTCTGCGCTACTATCGCGAGATGCTGTTGATCCGCCGCTTCGAGGAGAAGGCGGGCCAGCTCTACGGCATGGGCCTGATCGGCGGCTTCTGCCACCTTTACATCGGCCAGGAGGCCGTGGTGACGGGTGTTCAGGCGGTCCTCAAGGAAGGCGACAGCGTCATCACCAGCTACCGCGACCACGGACACATGCTCGCCTGCGGCATGGACCCGAAGGGCGTGATGGCCGAGCTCACGGGGCGCCGCGGCGGCTACTCCAAGGGCAAGGGCGGCTCGATGCACATGTTCAGCCGCGAGAAGAACTTCTACGGCGGCCACGGCATCGTCGGCGGTCAGGTGCCGCTGGGCACCGGGCTGGCCTTCGCGCACAAGTACCTGAAGGACGGTGGCGTGTGCACCACCTACCTGGGCGACGGCGCCGTCAACCAGGGGCAGGTTTACGAGAGCTTCAACATGGCCGCTCTCTGGAAGCTGCCGGTCGTCTACATCATCGAGAACA
The DNA here is from genome assembly GCF_053470425.1 of Azospirillum terrae. NCBI lineage: Bacteria > Pseudomonadati > Pseudomonadota > Alphaproteobacteria > Rhodospirillales > Azospirillaceae > Azospirillum > Azospirillum terrae. The sequence continues at coordinate 411,065 of NZ_JBPXMR010000001.1, forward strand.
ACAAGTACGCCATGGGCACGGCGCAGGAGCGCTCGAGCGCCGGCGAACTGCACCAGCGCGGCGCGGCCTACGGCATTCCGGGCGTGCAGGTGAACGGCATGAACGTCCTTGACGTTAAGGCCGCCGCCGACGAGTGGGTGAACTGGGTGCGCGACGGCAACGGCCCGGTCATCCTGGAGATGAAGACCTACCGCTACCGCGGCCACTCCATGTCCGACCCCGCCAAGTACCGGACGAAGGAAGAGGTCGAGAAGATGCGGACGGAGTCCGATCCCATCGACCAGCTGAAGAAGCAACTCCTCGACGAAGGTGTCGCCACCGAGGACAAGCTGAAGGAGATCGACCGCGAGGTGAAGGCGATCGTCTCTGAATCGGCTGAATTCGCCCAGCAGAGCCCCGAGCCCGATCCGTCCGAGCTGTGGACGGATGTTCTGCTCGAAGCCTGACCGCAACACGAAACGGGGGACCGCGCCTGAGGAGCGCCGGGGCTGACTTTTACGAACGGCCCCAGGCGACCGCGCGGACGGAGGAACCAATGCCGATCGAAGTGCTGATGCCGGCGCTGTCGCCCACCATGACCGAGGGCAAGCTGGCGAAATGGATGAAGAACGAGGGGGATGAGGTCAAGTCCGGCGACATCCTCGCCGAGATCGAGACCGACAAGGCCACCATGGAAGTGGAGGCGGTCGATGAAGGCCGCCTCGGCAAGATCCTGATCACCGCCGGGACCGACAACGTCGCGGTGAATACCCCCATCGCGGTTATTCTGGGCGATGGCGAGGAGGCGAGCGCCGCCACCGAGGAGAAGCCAAAGACCGCCGCGCAGCCGGTGGTCAAGGGCGAGGACGCCAAGCCGTCCACCTTGCCGGCGCAGGTGATCAGCGGCCCGGCCGCCCCGCCGGCCTCGGATGAGGACAAGTTCTTCGACAAGACGGTCAAGAAGACCGTGCGCGAAGCGTTGCGCGACGCCATGGCCGAGGAAATGCGCCGCGACCCGATGGTCTTCCTGATGGGCGAGGAGGTCGCGCAGTACCAGGGCGCCTATAAGGTCTCCCAGGGTCTGCTCCAGGAGTTCGGCGCCGACCGCATCATCGACACGCCGATCACCGAATACGGCTTCACCGGCCTGGGCGTGGGCGCCGGCTTCAAGGGCCTGCGGCCGATCGTCGAGTTCATGACGTTCAACTTCGCCATGCAGGCGATCGACCACATCGTCAACTCGGCGGCCAAGACGCTGTACATGTCCGGCGGCCAGATGGGCTGCCCCATCGTGTTCCGCGGCGCCAACGGTGCGGCGGCGCGCGTCGGCGCCCAGCACAGCCAGGACTACACGCCCTGGTACGCCAGCGTGCCGGGCCTCAAGGTGGTGGCGCCGTACTCGGCGGCGGATGCCAAGGGCCTGCTGAAGTCCGCCATCCGCGATCCCAACCCGGTCGTCTTCCTGGAGAACGAGATCCTCTACGGCCAGAGCTTCGACGTGCCGGAGAGCGAGGACTTCATCGTTCCCATCGGCCGCGCCAAGATCCTGCGCGCCGGCAAGGACGTGACGATCACCGCCTACTCGTTGATGGTGAGCCAGGCGCTCGCCGCCGCCGAGCTGCTGGCGAAGGACGGCATCGAGGCGGAGGTCATCGACCTGCGCTCGATCCGCCCGCTCGATGTCCACACCATCGTCGAGAGCGTCAAGAAGACCAACCGTCTGGTCACGGTCGAAGAAGCCTGGGCCACCTGCGGCATGGGCGCCGAACAGGCGGCGCTGATGATGGAGCACGCCTTCGACTATCTGGACGCGCCGGTGATCCGGGTCACGGGCAAGGACGTGCCGATGCCCTACGCCGCCAACCTGGAGAAGCTGGTCCTGCCGCAGGCGGACCGTATCGCCGAGGCGGCGCGCAAAGCCTGCTACCGCGCGTAAGGGGGGCAACAGACCATGACCATTCAAATCCTGATGCCCGCCCTCTCGCCCACCATGACCGAGGGCAACCTCGCCAAGTGGCTGAAGAAGGAAGGCGACGCGGTGAAATCCGGCGACATCCTTGCCGAGATCGAGACCGACAAGGCCACCATGGAAGTCGAGGCGGTCGATGACGGCCGCATCGGCAAGATCCTCGTCGGCGACGGCAGCCAGGGCGTGGCGGTGAACACCCCCATCGCCATCCTGCTGGAAGAGGGCGAGGACGAAAGCGCGCTCGCCAAGGCCGGCGGCGGTGCTCCGGCACCCGCCGCGCCCAAGGGTGACGGTGCGGCGGCCCCCGCTCCGGCGGCAGCTCCCGCGCCGGCTCCGCAAGCGGCCCCAGCTCCCGCTCCGGCCACGCACGGCAACCGCGTGTTCGCCAGCCCGCTGGCGCGCCGCATCGCCCAGCAGGCCGGCATTGACCTGTCTGCGGTTAAGGGCTCCGGCCCGCACGGCCGCATCGTCAAGGCCGACGTCGAGGCTGCCAAAGCCGGCGGCGGTGCCAAGCCGGCTCTGCAGGCCGCGGCCCCGGCGGCGGCTCCCGCTCCCGCAGCGGCCCCCGCTCCGGCTGCCAAGCCGGCGGTGGGCGTGGATGCGAGGGATTACTCGGACAAGCTGGGCATGCGCTACACGCTCCAGCCCAACTCGTCGATGCGCAAGACCATCGCGCGCCGGCTGACCGAGGCCAAGCAGACCGTCCCGCATTTCTACCTGACCATCGATTGCCAGCTCGACGCCCTGATGAAGGTGCGCGCCGATCTGAACAGCCGGTCGGATGCGTACAAGCTGTCGGTCAACGACTTCGTCATCCGGGCCGTCGCCCTGGCGCTGAAGAAGGTGCCGGCCGCCAACGCCGCATGGTCGGACGAGGGCATCCTGCAATACGAGCACGCCGACGTGTCGGTCGCCGTGTCCACCCCGACCGGCCTGATCACCCCGATCATCAAGGCCGCCGAGGGCAAGGGCCTCGCCGAGATTTCGAACGCGATGAAGGATCTCGCCAAGCGTGCCCGCGACGGCAAGCTGAAGCCCGAGGAATACCAGGGTGGCACCTTCTCGGTGTCCAACCTGGGCATGTTCGGCGTGCGTGAGTTCGCGGCCATCATCAACCCGCCGCAGGGCTGCATCCTGGCGGTCGGTGCCGGCGAGCAGCGCCCCGTCGTCAAGGACGGCGCGCTGGCCATCGCCACGGTGATGAGCTGCACGCTCTCGGTGGATCACCGGGTGGTGGACGGTGCGGTCGGTGCGGAATTCCTCGCGGCTTTCAAGAAGCTCGTCGAGGATCCGCTGAGCATGCTGCTGTAAGGGGGGACGGCTCATGGCCGACATGAACTTCGACGTCATCGTCATCGGCTCCGGCCCCGGCGGCTACGTGGCGGCAATCCGCGCCGCCCAGCTCGGGCTGCACACCGCGGTGGTCGAGCGCGAGCATCTGGGCGGCATCTGCCTGAACTGGGGCTGCATCCCCACCAAGGCGCTGCTGCGCTCGGCCGAGGTCATGCACCTCGCCAAGCACGCGTCCAATTACGGCCTGTCCGTCAGCGGCGTGAGCTTCGACCTGGACAAGATCGTCCAGCGCTCGCGTCAGGTGGCGGGCCAGCTCAACGGCGGCGTGAAGCACCTGCTGAAGAAGAACAAGGTTACCGTCATCGACGGCGAGGGCAAACTGGCCGGCAAGGGTCAGGTCGCCGTCACCAAGTCGGGCGCGCCGGTCGGCACCTTCGGCGCCAAGCACATCATCATCGCCACCGGGGCACGGGCGCGCACGCTGCCCGGCCTGGAAGACGACGGCAAGCTGGTGTGGACCTACAAGAAGGCGATGACGCCGAACACCATGCCGAAGTCGCTGCTGGTTATCGGCTCGGGCGCCATCGGCATCGAGTTCGCCAGCTTCTACAACGCTCTCGGCTCCAAGGTGACGGTGGTCGAGGTGATGGATCGCATCCTCCCCGTGGAGGACGAGGAAATCTCGGCGGCGGCGCGCAAGGCTTTCGAAAAGCTGGGCATGCGCATCATCACCGGGGCCAAGGCCGGCAATCTGCGCAAGACCGCCGACAGCGTCACGGTGGCGGTCGAAGCGGGCGGCAAGACCGAGGACATCACGGTCGACCGCGTCATCGTCGCCGTGGGCATCTCGCCGAACAGCGAGAACCTCGGCCTCGAAGGCACCAAGGTGAAGACGGACCGCGGCCACATCGTCACCGACGAGTGGTGCCAGACCGGCGAGCCGGGCGTCTACGCCATCGGCGACGTCACCCAGCCGCCCTGGCTGGCGCACAAGGCCAGCCACGAAGGCGTCATCTGCGTCGAGAAGATCGCGGGCAAGAACGATGTCCACCCGCTGGACATCCGCAAGATCCCCGGCTGCACCTACTCGCACCCGCAGGTGGCGTCGGTGGGGCTGACCGAAGCGAAGGCCAAGGAGAAGGGCTACGACGTCAAGGTCGGGCGCTTCCCGTTCATGGGCAACGGCAAGGCCATCGCGCTGGGCGAGCCGGAGGGCATGGTGAAGACCGTGTTCGACGCCAAGACCGGCGAGTTGCTCGGCGCCCACATGATCGGCGCGGAAGTGACCGAGCTGATCCAGGGCTACACGGTCGCCAAGACCATGGAGACCACCGAGGCCGAACTCATGCACACGGTGTTCCCGCACCCGACCCTGTCGGAGATGATGCACGAGTCCGTCCTTGATGCCTATGGCCGGGCGATCCACTTCTAGCTAGATTGCCGAGGCGAGGTTTTTCCGGTTAGGGACATGAACCGCAGCAGCGCCGCGTACGACGAGGACTTCTACGCCTGGACGCAAGCCCAGGCGGCGGAGATCCGTCGTGCCGGCGCCGAGCGGAACAATGCCCCGATCGACTGGCAGAACGTCGCCGAGGAGATCGAGAGCATGGGCAGAAGTGAGTGGAGCGAGATCGACAACCGGTTGACGGTGCTGGTCACGCATCTGCTCAAATGGCTGTATTGCCCGGAGTTGTTGGGGCATTGTGCCCGTCAATGGCGCCTGACGATCAACGAGCAGCGTAAGATGCTGAAAAAGCGTCTTAGGCAGAGCCCAAGCCTGCGTCCGCTCGCTTACGAGAGCTATGCCGAAATCTGCGCCGATGCGCGGGAAAATGCTGCGCTGGAGGCCGAGGTCGATCTGGCCCGTTTCCCGACCGATCCACCCTTCACGCTTGACCAGGCGCTCGATCCGGCCTATCCGGCCGATCTGTTTCCGCCGGAGTGGCGCGCCTGAGCGCTGCCCGTTCGTAGAAACGGTCCTGCCCACGGGCGGACCGATGGGAGTTCGTGACGTCATGACCGCGGCCGACCAGACCGAAAAGCTTCGCCACCCCGAGAAGGCCCACAAGCCCGACAACCCCGTCCAGCGCAAGCCCGCCTGGATCCGCGTCAAGGCGCCCATGAGCCAGGAGTACAACGAGACCCGCCAGCTCATGCGCGGGCTCAAGCTCCACACGGTGTGCGAGGAGGCTGCCTGCCCGAACATCGGCGAGTGCTGGAAGCACAAGCACGCCACGTTCATGATCCTCGGCTCGATCTGCACGCGCGGCTGTGCTTTCTGCAACGTCGAGACCGGCAAGCCGAACCTGCTCGACCCGCACGAGCCGGAGAATGTCGCCGAGGCGGTCGCCCAGCTCGGCCTGCACCACGTGGTGGTCACCTCGGTGGACCGTGACGACCTGGAGGACGGCGGGGCCGAGCACTTCGCCCGCACCATCCGCGCGATCCGCGCTGCGGCCCCCACCACAACCATCGAGATTCTCACCCCCGACTTCCAGAAGAAGAAGGGGGCGGTCGAGACCGTGGTCGCCGCCAAGCCGGACGTCTTCAACCACAATCTGGAGACGGCGCCGCGGCTCTATCCGACGATCCGTCCGGGTGCGCGTTACTTCACCTCGCTGCAACTGTTGGCGCGGGTGAAGGAGCTTGACCCGTCGATGTTCACCAAGTCGGGCATCATGGTCGGCCTGGGCGAGCTGAAGGAGGAGGTCGGGCAGGTGATGGACGACCTGCGCGCCGCCGACGTCGACTTCATGACCATCGGCCAATACCTCCAGCCGACGCCGAAGCACGCCGCGGTGGACCGCTTCGTGACGCCCGAGGAGTTCGACGGCTACACGCGCCTCGGCCGCGCCAAGGGGTTCCTGATGGTGGCGGCGAGCCCGCTGACGCGCTCGTCCTACCACGCGGGCGCCGACTTCCAGAACCTGCGCGCCGCCCGCGAGGCGAAGCTCGCGGCGGCGGCCGGCTGAGAGACGGGGAGGGGGCATGCCGACGCACGCGGAAAAGAAGGTCCTGCCGTACACCCCCGACCAGATGTACCGGCTGGTCGCCGACGTGGACCGGTACCCGGAGTTCCTGCCCTGGTGCATGGCCTCGCGCATCCGCAAGCGCGAGAGAAACGTGATGTATGCGGACCTCGTCATCGGCTTCAAGATGGTGCGCGAGCGTTTCACCTCGCGCGTCGAGCTGAACGAGGAGGCTCGGCGCATCGACGTTCAATACACCGACGGGCCGTTTCAGTACTTGAACAACCATTGGATTTTTACGCCGCATGAGCGCGGCGTTTGCGTGGACTTCTTCGTCGATTTCGAGTTCCGCTCGGCGATCCTGCAAAAAATCATGGGCGTGCTGTTCAACGAGGCGGTGAAGCGCATGGTGCAGGCGTTCGAAACCCGCGCCGCGCAACTCTATGGCACGCCGGCTGCGACCGGCGCATCGACGAACGCTGCGTAAGGGGTGTTGGGTCGGTGGCCCAACGTCCTCAGCCCCCCGTCGGCCGCGCCGCGCGCAAGCGTTCCAGTGCGCACTCCACTGTTTGCAGGCGCACCGCCCGACGGTCGCCGGAGAAATTGTACTCGCGCGCCTTCGCCGGGCCGCGGCGCACCGCTGTGGCGATGTAGACGCGGCCGACCGGTTTGGCCTCGGTGCCGCCCTCCGGGCCGGCGACGCCGGTCACCGCCACGGCGACGTCCGCCTTCGACTTCGCCAGCGCGCCCACCGCCATCGCCACCGCCACTTCGGCGCTGACCGCACCGTGGGCGAGGATCAGGCTCGGCGGCACGCCCAGCATTTCCGACTTGGCGACGTTGGTGTAGGTAACGAACCCACGCTCGAACACTTGGGACGAGCCGGGAATGTCGGTGATGGCGGCGGCGATCAGGCCACCCGTGCAGGATTCGGCCGCGGCGACCATGCGGCCGGCCATGCCGTATTCCGCCAGCAGCTTGGCGGCCAGATCGCGGATGTGGTCAGGGACCATGGCGTGCCTCTCCTGTTGCTCGGCGATCCTACCCCGGCAAGCGGACGGTCGCCACCGCCTGTGCGGCGATGCCCTCGCCACGGCCGGTGAAGCCCAGCCGTTCGGTCGTCGTCGCCTTTACGCTGACGCGGTCCTGCGCGATGCCCAGCAACTCCGCCACGCGGGCGACCATGGCGGTACGGTGCGGGCCGACCTTGGGGCGCTCGCAGATCACCGTCACGTCCACGTGCGCGAGAATGCCGCCGCGGGCGCGCACCAGACCGGCGGCGTGCTGAAGGAATTTTCCGCTGTCGGCGCCGCGCCATTGCGGGTCGCTGGGCGGGAAGTGGCTGCCGATGTCGCCGTCGCCGATGGCGCCGAGGATCGCATCGGTCAGTGCGTGCAGCCCGACATCGGCGTCGGAGTGCCCTTCCAGCTTCTGGCTGTGCGGCACGCGCACGCCGCACAGCACGACGGCATCGCCCTCGGTGAAGCGGTGCACGTCGAAGCCCATGCCGGTGCGCACGTCGCCGAGTTCTTGCGTCACGACGCGTTCGGCGCGGGTGAGGTCGTCTTGTGTGGTCACCTTGAAATTCTCCTCCTTGCCCGGCACCAGCACCACGGAAAGCCCGGCGCGCTCGGCCACCGCTGCGTCGTCGGTCAGGTCGAGCCCGGCCGCCGCGCGGTGCGCCGCCAGGATCTCGGCGAACCGGAAGCCCTGCGGGGTCTGCGCCCGCCACAATCCGCTGCGGTCCACGGTACCGGCCACGTGGCAGCCGTCGCCGCGCTTCAGCGTGTCGGCCACCGGCACGGCGGCCAGCGCGCCTGGCGCTTTGGCCAGCGCATTCACCACCGCCTGGATGGTGTCGGCGTCGACCAGCGGCCGGGCGGCGTCGTGGATGAGCACGAGGTCCGGGGTACCGATCTGCTCCAGGCCGTTGCGCACCGAGTCCTGCCGGCTGGCGCCGCCGGACACCGGTTCTGGCAGGTTCAGGCCGGCCACGGCGGCGTCGTAGAGGTCGCGGTGCGCCGGCTGGATCACCACCTGAACCCCGCTGACGGCGGGATGGCGCAGGAACGCCTCGACCGTGCGGCGAAGCACCGGCTGGCCGGCGAGGTCGTGGTATTGTTTCGGGCGCTCGGCGCCGAAGCGCTGGCCGGAACCACCGGCGACGATCAGCGCGATGCAGGACGGCATGAGGGGATGGTCCGTGATGATTTGCAGACTTGACGGCGACGCGGCGGAGCCTAGCCTGTCCCCCGTACTCCGCCAAGGGGCAGGCGAAGGGATTAGGAAGGGCATGGTCGGCCGGTGATGTCGCAGAACCTCGTCTTCAGCCTGACGGCGCTCGTGGCGCTGCTGCCGGCCTCGCTCTATCCGTACCGCAGCGTCGGCGGCGCCGGGGAGCAGGGCCGCTCGGCCATGTTCTGGGGCGCCCTGGCGCTGGCGGTCTTCGGGCCGGGCGTCTGGGCGGTGGCGCGCGTCGGGGGCGCGTGGACGACCGGGCTGCCGACCGCGCTGTGGGTGACCATCGCCGCCTGCATGCTGCTGTTCGCCGGGCTGTGTGCGGTGACGCGTTCGGCGTGGCGGCTCTCGCCGCTGCTGCTGCCCTATCTTCTGGCGGTGGGCGTGGTGGCGACGCTGTCCGAGGGCACGCGGGCGCCGGAGCTGCGTGGCGGCGCTCCTGGCATCTGGATCGACGTGCACATCGCTGTTTCCGTCGTCACCTACGCCCTGCTGACGCTGGCGGCGGTGGCGTCGCTGGCCGCCTTCCTCCAGGAGCGCGCGCTCAAGGCCAAGCGCCCGACCGCGCTTACCCGATTCCTGCCGCCGATGGCCGAGAGCGAACGGCTCCAGGTCCGGCTGCTGGCGGCGTCGGAAGCGGTGCTCGGCGCCGGGCTCGCAACGGGCATGGCGGTCTTGCACTATGAGCAGGGTACGGCGCTGCGCTTCGACCATAAGACGCTGTTCTCGCTTGCCACTTTCGTGGTCATCGGCGGCTTGTTGTTTGTGCACATACGAACCGGCATGAGAGGCCGCACGGCCGCGAGGCTGGTGTTGATTGCCTACCTTTTGCTCACGCTTGCCTATTTAGGCGTCAAATTCGTCGCGGATATTCTGCTGGGCTAATCCACTTCCCTCGATCCCAAAGGGAATGCTGCACTGCACGCGCTTGCAAACGGGGCAAGCGCCGTGTATCTTGCCCAAAATCCCAGCAAATTACTGAAGAGCCCATGATTTGGGCAGACTGAAATGGCAATCCAGATCGGCTCCATCCCCCTGTCCGACCCGGTGATCCTCGCCCCCATGTCCGGGGTCACCGACCTGCCGTTCCGCCGCTTGGTCAAGCGCACCGGGTGCGGCCTCGTCGTGTCCGAGATGATCGCCAGTCAGGCGATGATCCGCGAGAACCGCCAGACCCTGCGCATGGTCGAGACCGTGCCGGAGGAGTTCCCGATGGCGGTGCAGCTCGCCGGCTGCGAGCCCGGCGTCATGGCCGAGGCGGCCAAGCTGAACGAGGATCGCGGCGTCGCCATCGTTGACATCAACTTCGGCTGCCCGGTGAAGAAGGTGGTCAACGGCTACGCCGGCTCGGCGCTGATGCGCGACGAGCCGCTGGCCGGGCGCATCCTGGAGGCCGCCGTCAAGGCGGTGGACATCCCGGTGACGCTGAAGACCCGCATGGGCTGGGACCACGGCAACCTCAACGCTCCCACGCTGGCGCGCATCGCCGAGGAATGCGGGATCAAGATGATCACGATCCACGGCCGCACCCGCAACCAGATGTACAACGGCAGCGCCGACTGGGCCTTCGTGCGCCGGGTGAAGGACGCCGTGTCGATCCCCGTGGTGGTCAACGGAGACATCCAGACCCTCGACGACGTGGACCGCGCGCTGTCGGAATCCGGGGCGGACGGTGTGATGATCGGCCGCGGCACCTACGGACGCCCGTGGTTCCCGTCGCAGGTCATGCACTATCTGCGCACCGGCGAACGCCTGCCCGACCCGCCGCTGCACGAGCAGTTGGCTATCGTGCTGGAGCATCTCGACGCCATGCTCAGCCACTATGGCAGCGAGCACGGCGTGCGCGTCGCCCGCAAGCATGTCTCCTGGTATTCCAAAGGCTTGCACGGCTCGGCGGAGTTCCGCTCGGAGATCAACCTGATCGAAGGCGCCGACGCGGTGCGCGAGCGTATCCGCCGCTTCTATGAACCGGTGATCGAGAGGATGGCCGCCTGATGTCCTCCCGCATGGCCACATCGACGTCGTCGCGGCGCCCTCCGCGCATCCCGGTCCGCTCCGGCGGAATCGACCCGCGGGCGATCCTCAACGCGCTGCCCGACCCGGTGCTGGTCGTCGATGGGGCAGGGGACATCCGCTATGTGAACCTGGAAGCGCAGGAGTTCTTCGATGTCAGCGCCAGCCTGATCGAGGGCACGTCGCTGGCCGACCTGCTGCAACCCGACAGCCCGGTCATGGCGCTGCTGGCCCAGGCCCAGCGCGGCAGTCTGTGCGCCTCGCAGGAGGGCGTCACCATCGACACGCCGCGCATCGGCGCGCACAGCGTGACGGTGCAGGTGGCGGGCATGGGCGACGGCTCCGACCACATGATCGTCACGCTGCACGAGCGTTCGCTGGCCCGCAAGATCGACAACTCGCTGACCCACCGCAGCGCCGCCCGCTCGGTGACGGCCATGGCCGCCATGCTGGCGCACGAGGTGAAGAACCCCCTGTCCGGCATCCGCGGCGCCGCCCAGTTGCTGGAGGAGAACGCCGGCGAGCAGGACCGCGTGCTCACCCGCCTGATCTGCGACGAGGCCGACCGCATCGTGGCGCTGGTCAACCGCATGGAGGTGTTCTCCGACGGACCGCTCGACCGCGGGCCGGTGAACATCCACACGGTGCTGGAGCACGTCCGCAAGATCGCGCAGAACGGCTTCGGCCGCAGCGTCCGCTTCGTCGAACGTTACGACCCGTCGCTGCCGCCGGTTTATGGCAACCGTGACCAGTTGGTTCAGGTCTTCCTCAACCTGATTAAAAATGCGGCAGAAGCCTGCCCGGACCCGGCTGGCGAGATCGTGCTGTCCACCGCCTACCAGCACGGCGTGCGCATGGCGCTGCCCGGCGGTGACACGCGCATGCCGTTGCCGTTGCTGGTTTCCGTGCAGGACAACGGCGGCGGCATCCCGGACGATCTGCGCAACAACCTGTTCGATGCCTTCGTAACGACAAAGGTCAATGGAACTGGCCTTGGTCTTGCATTGGTGGCGAAGATCATCGGCGATCACGGCGGCGTCATCGAATTCGACAGCCAGCCGCGCCGGACCGTCTTCAAGGTGTCGCTGCCCATGTACGACGAATCACAAGTTCCAGGGGAGGGTGTCACGCGCCGGGTCCAGCGGGGATCGCGCTGATGGCCGCGGCCACGATCCTCGTCGCGGATGACGACCGCGCGATCCGCACCGTCCTCACGCAGGCATTGGCGCGCCTCGGCCACGACGTGCGCACCACTGGCAACGCCTCCACCCTGTGGCGCTGGGTGTCCGACGGTCAGGGCGACCTCGTCATCACCGACGTGGTGATGCCCGACGAGAACGGGCTGGACCTCATCCCGCGCATCAAGAAGCTGCGGCCGGAGTTGCGCGTCATCGTCATGAGCGCGCAGAACACGCTCATCACCGCCGTCAAGGCGGCCGAGCGCGGCGCGTTCGAATACCTGCCCAAGCCCTTCGACCTGAAGGAACTGGTCTCGGTGGTCGAGCGGGCGCTCAACGCCCAGCAGAGCAAGGGCGAGCCGGCCAACGATACGCTCGACGAGGAGCAACTCCCGGTCATCGGCCGCTCGCAGGCGATGCAGGAAATCTACCGGGTGCTTGCCCGTTTGATGGGCACCGACCTGACGGTGATGATCACCGGCGAGTCGGGCACCGGCAAGGAACTGGTGGCCCGCGCGCTGCACGACTACGGCAAGCGCCGCAACGGCCCCTTCGTCGCCATCAACATGGCCGCCATCCCGCGTGAGTTGATCGAGTCCGAGCTGTTCGGCCACGAGAAGGGTGCTTTCACCGGCGCCACCAACCGCTCCACCGGCCGCTTCGAGCAGGCGCAGGGCGGCACTCTCTTCCTCGACGAGATCGGCGACATGCCGCTGGAGGCGCAGACCCGCCTGCTGCGTGTCCTCCAGGAGGGGGAGTACACCACGGTCGGCGGACGTACACCCATCAAGACGGACGTACGCATCATCGCCGCCACCCACCGCGACCTGCGTACGCTGGCCCGCCAGGGCCTGTTCCGTGAGGATCTGTTCTACCGCCTGAACGTCGTGCCGATCCGCCTGCCGCCGCTGCGCGAGCGTACGGAAGACGTGCCGCTGCTGATCCGCCACTTCCTGAACCAGTCGGTGTCGCAGGGCCTGCCCAACAAGAGCATCGACCAGCCGGCGATGGAGCGGCTGAAGCGCTACCGCTGGCCGGGCAACGTACGCGAGCTGGAAAACCTCGTACGCCGGCTGGCCGCCCTGTACTCGCAGGAGGTCATCGGCGTCGACGTCATCGAAGCGGAGTTGGCCGACGCCACCCCCGTCGTCCAACTCGTCGAGGAAACGCAGAGCGAGGGCCTCGGCTCGGCGGTCGAGCGCCACCTGAAGGACTATTTCGCCGCCCACAAGGACGGCATCCCCGCCACCGGCCTGTACGACCGGATTCTGCGCGAGGTGGAACGGCCGCTGATCTCGCTCAGCCTGTCGGCCACCCGCGGCAATCAGATCAAGGCGGCGGAGCTGCTGGGCCTCAACCGCAACACGCTGCGCAAGAAGATCCGCGAGCTGGACATACAGGTCGTCCGCGGCCTCAAGTAGCCGCTTCGTGATATTCATGTGACACGGCCGAAACAGGACGGCTCCGCTGCGGCCAGCAACGGAGCCGTTCGCGGTATGACGTCGAACGCGCTTGGCAGCCGCGCCACAGGTGTGTACCTTTCTGGCAACATCCTATTGCCGGTGCCAATGTCGCTTCAAAACGCAGACAAGACGGCGGACAAATCGGCTGCCTTCTGGGCCCAGCTGTCGCGCTGGGCCGGGCGGGTCGGCCTCGCCAAGCGCCTTGCGGTGGCGCTCAGCCTCGCGGCCATCGCGGCCGGCTTCGCCACCTACGGCGCCCTGACGGAAACCGCACCGTTCGGCGGGTCCAACCCGCGCACGGTGACGCTGCTGCTCATCCTCGACATGGTGCTTCTGCTGCTGCTGGGCGCCCTGGTGGCGCGGCGCATCGTGCAGATCTGGATCGGGCACCGGCGAGGCATGGCGGGCTCGCGCCTGCACGTGCGGCTGGTGGCGGTGTTCAGCCTGCTGGCGGTGGCGCCGGCCATCGTGGTGGCCGCCTTCTCGGCAATCTTCTTCTACGTCGGCGTCCAGTCCTGGTTCAGCGACAAGGTGCGCACCGCCGTGCATGAGTCGCTGGAGGTGGCGAGCGCCTATCTGCACGAACACCAGCAGAACATCCGCGCCGACGCGCTGGCCATGGCCAACGACCTGAACCAGGAGGCGGTGCAGCTGTCCGCCGACCCCGATCGCTTCGATCAGGTGGTGTCCACCCAGGCGGCATTGCGCGCCCTGTCCGAGGCGATCGTCTTTCAGGGCACCACCGGGCGCATCCTGGCGCGCTCCGGCTACAGCTTCGCACTGGAGTTCGACCCGATCCCCGACACCGGGCTGGAGCAGGCGCGCAACGGAGAGGTCGTGCTGATCGTGCACGACAACGACGACCGCGTGCGGGCGCTGATCCGCCTGGACCGCTTCGTCGACACCTACCTATACGTCGGCCGCGTCGTCGAATCGAAGGTGCTGGCGCATTACGCAGCCGCCAAGGGTGCCGTCACCTCCTATGCCGAACTGGAGGGGCAGCGCGGCAGCCTGCAAATCACCTTCACGGCGATCTTCGTCATCGTGGCGCTGCTGCTGCTCATGGCGGCGGTGTGGGCGGGCCTCAACTTCGCCGGCAAGCTGGCGCGGCCGATCTCGGCGCTGATCGGGGCGGCGGAGAGGGTGCGTGCCGGCGACCTCCAGGTCCGCGTGGCCGAGCCGCGCGACGAGGACGAACTGGCCCTGCTGTCGCGCGCCTTCAACCGCATGACCACCGAGATCGAGAGTCAACGGCGCGAACTGCTCCAGGCCAACAGCCAGCTCGACCAGCGCCGCCGCTTCACCGAAACCGTTCTGGGGGGTGTGACCGCCGGCGTCATCGGCCTGGATGCCGATGGAATCATCAACCTGCCCAATCTTTCGGCTGCCCGTCTTTTGGGCGTTGACGACCCGGAGACACTGATCGGCCGCCGGCTGGTCGAGCTGTCGCCGGAGATGGGCGAACTGCTGGACAACGCGCCGCGCCGCCCCGGCCGCCCGATGCAGGAGCACGTGCAGATCCGCCGGCCGGGCAGCGCCCCGCTGACCCTGCTGGTGCGCATCAGCGCCGAGGCCGGGGCCGGGGAGATCCGCGGTTACGTCGTCACCTTCGACGACATCACCGAACTGGTTTCGGCGCAGCGCAAGGCCGCCTGGGCCGACGTGGCGCGCCGCATCGCGCACGAGATCAAGAACCCGCTCACCCCGATCCAGCTCTCGGCCGAGCGGTTGCGCCGCAAGTACCTGAAGCAGATCACGCCCGACGACACCGAGGTGTTCACCATGTGCACGGACACCATCGTCCGGCAGGTGGACGACATCCGGCGCATGGTGGACGAGTTCTCGGCCTTTGCGCGCATGCCGCAGCCGGTAATGAAGCCGGTCAACGTCAACGATCTGGTCCGTCAGGCGGTGTTCCTGCAAACCAGCGCGCACGCCGGCAA
This sequence comes from Azospirillum terrae, assembly GCF_053470425.1. Taxonomy (NCBI): domain Bacteria; kingdom Pseudomonadati; phylum Pseudomonadota; class Alphaproteobacteria; order Rhodospirillales; family Azospirillaceae; genus Azospirillum; species Azospirillum terrae. The sequence continues at coordinate 426,110 of NZ_JBPXMR010000001.1, forward strand.
GGTGAAGTTCGACGTCGAGCTGCCGGCCGGGCCGCTGACCGTGGCGTGCGATTCCCGGCAGATCAGCCAGGCGCTGACCAATCTGTTGCAGAACGCCGTCGACTCCATCGAGGGCCGCCCGCCACCCGAGGACGGCGCCGAACCGGTGCCCGGCCACATCGGCGTGCGCATCGACGCCGACGCCGAGCGGGTGGCGCTGATCGTCGAGGACAACGGCAAGGGCCTCCCCCAGGAGGAGCGGCACCGCCTGACCGAGCCCTACGTCACCACGCGCACCAAGGGCACGGGGCTGGGGCTGGCGATCGTCAAGAAGATCATGGAAGACCACGGCGGCGAGTTGACGCTCGACGACCGGCCGGAGGGCGGCGCGCGGGTCGCCCTGGTCATTCCGCGCAACAATGCGGCTGCAAATCCCTTGGATGAGGGGCTCGCAGTCGTGGATGAGAGGCCGGCGCAGACCGGCGGAGAACAGAGGCGGGCAGTCAATGGCTCATGACATTCTGATCGTCGATGACGAGTCGGACATCCGGATGCTCATCGCGGGCATCTTGACCGACGAGGGCAACAAGACGCGCGAGGCGGGGGACGCCGATCAGGCGCTCGCCCAGGTCGCGGCGCGGCGGCCGAGCCTTGTCATTCTCGACATCTGGCTGCAAGGCAGCCGGCTCGACGGCTTGCAGATCCTCGAACAGCTGATGCGCGACCACCCGAACCTGCCGGTGATCATGATCTCCGGCCACGGGACCATCGAGACCGCGGTCAGCGCCATCAAGATCGGCGCCTACGACTTCATCGAGAAGCCGTTCAAGGCCGACCGCCTGTTGCTGATGGTCGATCGCGCCATCGAAGCGGCGCGGCTGCGGCGTGAAAACGAGGAGCTGCGGCTGCGCGCCGGCGGCGAGGTCGAACTGATCGGCCGCTCCAACACCATCACCCAGGTGCGCCAGAACATCGAGAAGGTGGCGCCGACCGGCAGCCGCGTGCTGATCACCGGCCCGGCCGGTTCGGGCAAGGAGGTGGTGGCGCGCCAGCTCCACCAGCGCTCGCGCCGCAACACCGGGCCGTTCGTCGGGCTGAACTGCGCCACCATGCGCCCCGACCGGCTGGAGATCGAGCTGTTCGGCACCGAGGCCGGCGTGGACGGGCAGGGCCGCAAGATCGGCACCTTCGAGCAGGCGCACGGCGGCACCCTGCTGCTGGACGAGGTGGCCGACATGCCGCTGGAAACCCAGGGCAAGATCGTCCGCGCGCTTCAGGAGCAGACCTTCGAGCGCGTCGGCGGCGGCCACCGGGTCGAGGTGGACGTGCGCGTCATCGCCACCTCCAACCGCGACCTCCAGGCCGAGATCGACAACGGGCGGTTCCGCCAGGATCTGTTCTACCGCTTGGCCGTGGTGCCGATCCGCGTGCCGTCGCTGGCCGAGCGGCGCGAGGACATCCCGCTGCTGGCCAAGCACTTCATGCAGCGCTCGGCCGACGCCGCCGGCCTGCCGACGCGCGAGTTCGGCGAGGACTCCATGGCGGCGCTCCAGGCCTACGACTGGCCGGGCAACGTGCGCCAGCTGCGCAACGTGGTGGACTGGCTGCTGATCATGGCGCAGGGCGATCACAAGGAGCCGATCCGCGCCGACATGCTGCCGCCGGAGATCGGCGCCATCACCCCGACCGTGCTGAAGTGGGACAAAGGCGGCGAGATCATGGGACTGCCTCTGCGCGAAGCGCGCGAGGTGTTCGAGCGCGAGTATCTGCTGGCGCAGGTAACACGCTTCGGCGGGAACATCTCGCGCACCGCGGCCTTCGTCGGCATGGAGCGCTCGGCCCTGCACCGCAAGCTCAAGAGCCTGGGCGTGCACGGCAACGAGAAGGGCAAGGCGTTCATCGATTGATGGGAACGCTCCCTTTTACCAGCTTGGTATGACCGCTTCCTGGTGTTACACCGGGCGGGAAAACGTCTGTTGTCTCGTCGGGTCCAGCAACGAAGCCGGCAAAAGAAGAACGAAGAACCAATGGCTCGATGGGCTTACGTCAACGGCCGCTATGTGCCCCATGACCGCGCCGCGGTCCACGTCGAGGACCGCGGCTACCAGTTGGCCGATGGGGTGTACGAGGTCGTCACCGTTCTGGACGGCCGCTTCGCCGACATGGACGGCCATATGGAGCGCCTGGGCCGCAGCCTGGACGCGCTGCAAGTCCCCTGGCCGGTCGAGTGCCGCGTGCTGGAGCGCATCGTGCGCGAGCTGGTGCGGCGCAACGGCGTCCGCAATGGCGGCGTCTATATGCAGGTGAGCCGCGGCGTGGCGCCGCGCGACTTCCGCTTCCCGTCGCCGCGCCCTTCGGCGCTGGTGGTCACCACTCGCCGGGTGCAGCGCTGGACCCAGCCGGGGCAGCTTGAGGACGGCGTGCCGGTCATCACCATCCCCGACATCCGCTGGGGCCGGCGGGACATCAAGACGACTGGCCTGCTGGCGCAGGTGCTGGGCAAGCAGCGGGCGGCCGAGGCCGGTGCCTTCGAGGCGTGGATGATCGATCCCGACGGCACGGTGACCGAGGGCTGCTCCTCCAACGCCTGGATCGTCACATTCGATGGACGGCTGGTCACCCGCGAACCGAGCCATAAGATCCTCAACGGCGTCACCCGGCTGGCACTGCTGCGTCTGGCGCGAGACGCCGGCCTGCCGGTCGAGGAACGGTCCTTCACCGTGGAGGAGGCCTATGCGGCACGCGAGGCGTTCGTGTCGTCGGCCGGCACCTTCGCCCTGCCGGTGACACGCATCGACGGCCACCCCGTTGGTATCGGCAAACCAGGGCCGGTGACGCTGAGCCTGCGGCGGGCCTACATCGACGACGTTCTGCGGAGACCCGCGTGACCCTTTCCCCGACCTTGCCGCGCGCCGTGCTGTACGACTGGGACAACACCCTGGTCGACAACTGGGGCACCATCCGCGCCGCCCTCAACCACACCCTCGTCGTCCATGGCCTGGAGCCCTGGACCGAAGAGGAATCGCGCGTGCGAATCAAACAGTCGCTGCGCGACAGCTTCCCGCGCATCTTCGGCGAGCGCTGGACCGACGCCCGCGACCAGTTCTACGCCTATTTCGAAGCGCACCACCTGGAACACCTCCGGCCGTTGCCGGGCGCGCTGGCGCTGCTGGAAACTCTGGCCGCGCGCGGCGTGTATCAGGCGGTGGTCTCCAACAAGACCGGCCGGTTCCTGCGCGCCGAGGCCGACGCGCTGGGCTGGACACGCTTCTTCGGGCGTCTGGTCGGCGCCCAGGACGCCGAGGCCGACAAACCGCACTGCGCGCCCGTGCAGATGGCCCTGGCCCCATCGGGGATTGCACCATCGGCCGAGGTGTGGTTCATCGGCGACGCCGACATCGACATGGAATGCGCCCACGCGGCCGGAATCGTGCCGGTTCTCGTGGGTGACGCGGAGGGGGAGGGGTTCGGCCGTTTCCCGCCGACGCACCGGTATGACACCTGTCACGCGCTGTGTGGCTTGGTGCGCAGCATCGGTGATACCATATCCGTCCAAGCTCCGAACGGGACGGGTGCGGCTGACTGAACGACAAAGCGTTACGGGGAGCGGGCTCTTGAGGAGCCCCAATAAACATCGAAGAAGGGGGCAAAAGAACATGTCTGAAAAAAGCCAAAACGTGCAGGACGTATTTCTCAACCACGTCCGTAAAAATAAGACTCCCGTGACGGTCTTCCTGGTGAATGGCGTCAAGCTTCAGGGCATCATCACCTGGTTCGATAACTTTTCCGTCCTGCTGCGACGGGATGCGCATTCGCAATTGGTGTACAAGCACGCGATCTCCACCGTGATGCCGGCACACCCGATCCAACTCTTCGAGCCGCCCAAGGAAGGTGAGAGCGATTAACGCCCTGCTTAACGGTATGTCGGCCAACGGCGCGCCCGCCAACGGTGCCAGCAACGGTGAAGGCCAGAAGCCGCACGGCTCCGGCCGCGCCATCGTCATCCATCCGGTGCTGCGCGACGCCCACGAGGCGCCGCGCGCGCCGGAGGCTTGCCTGGAGGAAGCGGTCGGCCTCGCCCGCGCGATCGAACTGGACATCGTGCACGCCGAGTGCGTGCGGGTCAGCCGCCCGCACCCCTCGACCCTGCTCGGTTCCGGCACCGTCGAACACCTTGCCGAGATCGTCGAGGAGAGCGAGGCGACCGTGGTCGTCCTCGACCACGCGCTCAGCCCGGTGCAGCAGCGCAACCTGGAGCGTGGGGTCAAGGCCAAGGTCATCGACCGCACCGGCCTGATCCTGGAGATCTTCGGCGCCCGCGCCCGCACCCGCGAGGGTATGTTGCAGGTCGAACTGGCCTCGCTGACCTACCAGAAATCCCGCCTCGTGCGGTCGTGGACCCACTTGGAGCGCCAGCGCGGCGGCTTCGGTTTCCTCGGCGGCCCCGGCGAATCGCAGCTGGAAATGGATCGCCGTCTCATTGGCGACCGCATCATCAAGATCAAAAAGGAACTGGAGGAGGTCCGCCGGACCCGCGGCCTGCACCGCAAGGCGCGCGCCAAGGTGCCGTACCCGGTGGTGGCGCTGGTCGGCTACACCAACGCCGGCAAATCGACGCTGTTCAACCGGCTGGCCAACGCCGACGTGTTCGCCAAGGACCTGCTGTTCGCCACGCTGGACCCAACCATGCGGCAGGTGACGCTGCCCTCCGGCCGTAAGGTCATCCTGTCCGACACGGTGGGCTTCATCTCCGACCTGCCGCACCATCTGGTCGAGGCGTTCCGCGCCACGCTGGAGGAGGTGGACGGCGCCGACATCATTCTGCACGTGCGCGACATCTCGCACCTGGACACCGACGCCCAGCGTGACGACGTGGCGGAGGTGCTGCGCGACATCGGCATCGACCCGGAAACCGACGACCGCGTCGTCGAGGTGCTGAACAAGATCGACTGCCTGGACGAGGCGGGGCGCGCCGCGCTGGCCGCCCAGACCAGCCGCGACCCGCGCCGGGTCGGCGTTTCGGCGCTGACGGGGCAGGGGATCGATGCGCTGGATGCGCTGCTCGACCAACGCATGAACATCGGGCGGCAAGTGGTGGACCTGTCCATCGAGTTGGGCAACGGCGCCGCGCTGGCGTGGCTCTACGACCGCGGCGAGGTGTTGGAGCGCCGCGACGACGAGGAGCGGGCGCACCTGCACGTGGCGCTCGACCCAGCCGACCTCGCCCGCTTCGAAAAGCGGTTCTCACCGGAACCGTGAGCGCAGCGATGCGGATTTGTCCATGGCGGCGGGCGTCGAGCGGCTCCATAATGGCCGCGTCGCTCCCTCCGACCATGCCGGTTCCCGTGCGGGCACTCCTTGTCCTTTTCCTGCTGCTGGTCGCGTCGCCGGCGTTCGCCGAGGATGTCCTCGACGACTCGCCTGAACCGCCGCTGCCCCGGCCGCCGGCGGAAATGCCCCTGGCGCCGCCCGGCCCGGTGGTGCTCGGCCCCGACCCGCGCGAACTGCTGGTCGAGCAGTGCAAGGACGAAGATTTCGTCGAGTGCTTCAAGAAGTGGCGCCCGCCGGCACCGCCTCCGCCCCCGCCTGAACCGGAGAAGAAAGAAGCGAAAGCCACCGAGCCACCGCCGGCCGGACCTCCCGACCCCAACGCGCCGCGCGATCCTGCCGTTGGCGGCCCCTTGGTCGGTCCGCCACCGGTGCCGCAGCCTGAAGCCGATCAGGCCACCTACGAGGCCCTGGTCAAGGCAATGAAGGAGGCGGGGCTTGAAGGGAGGGTAGGGATGCCCAATCCTCCTCAGGACGGCAGCAGCACCATGGAACTCGCACCGCCTAAGAAGGCTGCCGGCCCCAAGCCCGACTCCAGAAAACCCGATCCGAAGCAGAAGGCACCGGCCAAACCGTGACCCCTTCCAATCTCCCCGACCTCGACCGCGTTTCAGCATTGATCCGGGAGGTCGCCGAGAGTGAGATCCTCCCGTATTTCCGCCAGCTCTCCAAGGAGCACGTGCGCGAGAAGACCGGCCCCACCGACCTCGTCACCATCGCCGACGAGGCGGGCGAGCGGGCGCTTACCCCGCGCCTGATGGAACTGGTGCCCGGCAGCATCGTGGTGGGTGAGGAGGCGGTGTCCGCCGACCCCTCGGTACTCAAGCGCGTGTTCGCCGACGAACCGGTGTGGATCATCGACCCGGTGGACGGCACCATCAATTTCGCCGCCGGCAATCCAACTTTTGCGGTGATCGTCGCCTATGTGCGTGGCGGCGAGACGCTGGCCGGTTGGATTCACGACCCGTGCACCGGCCGCACCGCAGTCGCGGCGAAGGGGCAGGGCGCCTGGATGGATGGCCGCCGCCTGCGCGTCGCCGAGCCCGTCCCGATCGACGCGATGGTCGGCGCGCTCTCCACCCGCTTCACCGACGAAGCGGCCCTGGAACGGTTGACGCGACGCCGCTCCTCGGTGAAGGAGGTCGTCTGCCTCGCCTGCGCGGCGCACGAGTATCTGCGGCTCATCGAGGGTGTCAGCCACTTCTCGACCTACCACCGCCTGATGCCGTGGGACCACGCAGCAGGCGTGCTGCTGCACGCCGAAGCCGGCGGACACGCGGCCTTGGTGGAAGGCCAGCCCTACGGCCCGACGATCCTGGAAGGCAGCCTGCTTCTGGCCCCCGACGCCGAGAGCTGGACGCGGTTGCGCGACACGCTGTACCGCTAAGCTTTCGGCTCCTCGCGTTTGGCCTGCTGCCAGAACGCTTCCATCTCGTCGAGGGTGGCGTCCTCGGGCTTGCGGCCCTGGCCGGACAGCAATTCCTCGATGCGATGGAAGCGGCGCTCGAACTTGGCGTTGGTGCCACGCAAGGCGCCTTCCGGGTCGACCTCCAGCCGGCGGGCGAGGTTGACCAGCGCGAACAGCAAATCGCCCAATTCGTCGGCGATACGCTCCTGCGCCGCACCCTGCATCATCTCGGCGCGCAGCTCGCCGACCTCTTCTTCGATCTTGTCGAGGATATCGCGCGCGTCCGTCCAGTCGAAGCCGACGCGCGCCGCGCGCTTCTGGAGCTTCAGCGCGCGGGTGAGGGCAGGGAGCCCGGCGATCACCCCGTCGAGGGCGGAAGGCGCGGCCTGCCCCTGCGCGGCGGCCTTGGCGGCGCGCTCGGCCGCCTTGTGCTCCTCCCATCGCGAGGTCTGGTGGTCCGCGGTGCGGATCTCCTCGGAGCCGAAGACGTGCGGGTGGCGGCTGATCATCTTGTCGGCGATGACGCCGGCCACCTCGTCGAAATCGAACAGGCCGTCCTCGCGGGCGAACTGGCTGTAGTAGACGACCTGGAACAGCAGATCGCCCAATTCCTCGCGCAACGCCGGCATATCGCCTTTTTCGATGGCGTCGGCGACCTCGTACGCTTCTTCGATGGTGTGTGGGGCGATGGTGCGGTAGGTCTGCTCCAGATCCCACGGGCAGCCGCTCTGCGGATCGCGCAGGCGGGCCATGATGTCGAGCAGGCGGTCGATGTTGCGGGCCATGGGGCAGCTCGGCGGTGTCGGGAGGATGTGCCGACCTTAACCGAGCGCCGTTTCCCTGGGAAGGCTGCTGCGTGCACATGTAATTATCGTATAAGATATATTATGGAAAATAATGCGAAGGATGGAGAGGGCGATGTCCGAAACCGGTGCCTTCCCGTGAGGTCCCTTGTTGGATAAGCTCCGGCGTCGTCCCCGCAGCTCCGGTCGCCGCTTCCCATGACGTTTTTCCTGTCCCGCTGGTTCCCAGGCCTCGCCGTCGTCGCGTTTTGCGCCGCCACGTCGCCGGCCCTTGCCCAGAATGTCAACGTCCAGAACATCGACTGCCGCAAGCCGTCGAAGCCCGTTGAGCGCACCGTGTGCACCAGCGCCGATCTGCGGGCTCGCGACGAACAGCTCGGCGAAGCCTATGGCGCGCTGATCGCCTACACGCCGCGCAACGAGCGTGACGGCGTTCAGCAGGCGCACACCGCATGGCTGGCCGAGCGCGACCGCGGCTGCGACGACAAGGCCAAGGCGAAGGCATGCATCGCGCTCTATGAAAAGCGCACCGAGGACTTGGCGAAGACCTCCCAGGCGGCGCAGAAGCGCTTGTCCGCGATTGCCTCCAGCATCCCGAAGGACGCGAAGGCCGCGGCGGCGGCCCTGCAACGCTACGATGGCGCGGCGGCCAAGGCGTGGCTGGTCTATCTGTACCACACCGGCGCGGTGGCCGTGCCGGACAAGGATGCCGAGATCAGCCGGCTGGCGCGCGAGATCCTCGACCGCAGTCTCCCGAACGACCCGTATCTGCTTGAAGAGATGAAGAATATCGGCGACGTGGCGAAGGCGGATACCGGCGGCATGCTGCTGTTCCTGCGCCACGCGCTGTCCACCACGGAGCTGGACGCACCGTGCTTCCTGTTCACTAAACACGGCCAGCCGGCTTTCGAGGCGTTCGGTCCGTTCTGGGGCAATGGGCGCGACGACACGCCGGAGCTGTGCCACGACATGCGCTCCATCTACGAGATGGCGGAATGGAAGAAGCTCGCGTCCGTCATCGACCCGGCCATCGCCCCGGCGCTGGAAGAGCGCGGCAGCATTCGCCACGGCTATGAGCGGCAGTTCGCCGTGGACGCCCTCCAGGCCTCCATGGTGCCGAGCACGTTGCTGGAAGCGCCGCATTCCGCCGAGGCCAGGAAGGCCGCCGAGACCCGCGACAAGGCGGTGGACGCCTTCCGCGGCTGGAAGGATTTCAAGGTCTGGCCGGAAGCGCAGCACAAGGCTGCCGTCGCCGCCCTGCCCCCGGCAATCGCAGCGACATCAAAGCTTTACCAGGAAACGTTCAAGCTGTCTGCAAAGACCGCCGAGCAGGCCGCCCGCGCCGCCGCCGACCGTTTCATCGCCAGCCGGGTCGTCCTGCTGACCGCCGAGGAGGCGATGGACGACGAGTAGCCCCGCCCTACCCGTCTGTCTTTATCCGTCCACCTCGATGACCAGTCCGTCGTAGGCGGGCTCGACGCCCGGCGGCAGCATGCGGAGGACGGTCTCGTAGTCCATGGTCTGGTTCATGTGCGTGAGGTAGGCTCGCTTCGGCTTCACGCGGGCGATCCACTCCAGCGTCTGCGCCAGATGCGAGTGCACGGGGTGCGGCGGCTCGACGCGCACGCAATCGACCACCCACACGTCGATGCCCTCCAGCGCGGCGAAGGCCGCCTCGTCCAGGCGCACCACGTCGGTGGAGTAAGCGAATGTGCCAAACCGGAAGCCGAGAGTCGGCATGTAGCCGTGGTCCTGCACGAAGGGCACGACCCGCAGTCCGCCGATGTCGAACGGCGCTTCGACCACGTGCGGCACCAGCACCGGCCGGTAGATCGGATCGCCCGGGTTCAGCGGCGCGAAGGCGTAGCCGAAGCGGGCGGCAATGTCGTCCAGGTGCTTGGCCATGCCGTACACCGGCAACGGCGCCTGCATCAGCCGGCAGATCTCGCGCAACTCGTCCAGGCCGTGCGCATGGTCGGCGTGGTTGTGCGTCCACAGAACCCCGTCCAGGCGCCGCACGTCGGCGTCCAGAAGCTGCTGGCGCAGATCCGGCGAGGTGTCCACCAGGATGCTCGCCCCGCCCTGCTCCACCAGCACCGATGCGCGCGAGCGCCGGTTTCTGGGGTTGGCCGGGTCGCAGTCGCCCCACTGGTTGCCGATCACCGGCACCCCGGACGAGCCGCCGCAGCCCAGCACGGTGACGCGCATGCCGGTCACGCGTTCGGCCTCGGCACGCGGTCGAACAGGCGGAAGAAGTTGTCGGTGGTGATCCGCGCCATCTCCTCCGGCGCGACACCCTTGACGGCGGCGACCGATGCCGCGGTGTGCGCCACGTAGGCCGGCTCGTTGCGCTTGCCGCGGAACGGCATGGGGGCGAGGTAGGGCGCGTCGGTCTCGACCAGGATGCGGTCGAGCGGCACGTCCTTGACGATGGCCCGCAGATCGTCGGACTTCTTGAAGGTCACAATGCCCGACAGCGACAGCGAAAAGCCGAAATCAAGAGCGTCTTCAGCCACTTCGCGGCCGGAGCTGAAGCAGTGCAGCAAGCCCTTCACCGGCCGCCCGGCGGCCTCCTCGCGGACCACGCGCATGATGTCGTGGTCCGCGTCGCGGGTGTGGATGATCAGCGGCAGCCCGGCTTCCATGGCCGCGCGGATGTGCATGCGGAAGCACTCCTGCTGCACGTCGCGCGGGCTCTTGTCGTAGTAGTAATCGAGGCCGGTCTCGCCGATGCCGATCACCTTCGGGTGCTTCGCCAGCTCGACCAGCCGCTCGACGCTGACTCCAGCAATCTCCTCTTGCGCCTGATGCGGGTGGACGCCTAGCGAGCAATACACGTCGTCGAACCGCTCGGCGACCGCGCGCACTTGGTCGAACCGGGTCAGGTAGGTGCAGATGGTGACCATCCGCCCCACCCCGGCGGCCCTCGCCCGCTCGACGACGGCGTCCAGTTCCTCGGCGAAGTCCGGAAAATCCAGATGGCAGTGACTGTCGACCAGCATCAGGCCTTGGGCTCCTCGACGAAACGCGGGAACACGCCCTGCGGGGCGGGAAGCGGCGTCCCTGCCGTCAACGCGCCTGCCGGGCCAAGGTTGCCGAAGCCGCGCGCGTCGGCGCCCTGCCCCAGCTGGTCGAGGATCTTCGCCGACGCCTCGGGCATCACCGGCTGCGTCAGGATGGCAAGGTGGCGGACCGTCTCGGCCAGCACGTACAGCACGGTGCCCATGCGCGGCGGGTCGGTCTTCTTCAGCGCCCACGGCGCCTGCTCGTCCACATAGCGGTTGGCGTCGCCGATGACGGCCCACAGCGCGTCCAGCGCCTTGTGGAAGGCCTGCACGTCCATCTCGGCGCGCAGCACCGGCAACAGCGCGTGGGCGGCGCCCAGCAGCTTGTCGTCGGCCTCGGTGAACGGGCCGGGCTGCGGCACCTGGGCGCCGCAGTTCTTGTTGATCATCGACAGCACGCGCTGGACGAGGTTGCCGTAGTCGTTCGCCAGATTGCCGTTGATCCGCTGCACCATGGCGGTGTGCGAGAAATCGCCGTCGTTGCCGAACGGCACCTCGCGCAGCAGGAAATAGCGCGTCTGGTCGAGACCGTAGGTGGTCACCAGCTGCTCGGGCGCGATGACGTTGCCGAGCGACTTGGACATCTTCTGCCCCTCGATGGTCCACCAGCCGTGCGCGAAGACGCGCTTGGGCGGCTGAAGACCGGCGGCCATCAGGAAGGCCGGCCAGTAGACGGCGTGGAAGCGCAGAATGTCCTTGCCGACCATGTGCAGGTCGGCGGGCCAGTATTTGGCGTACTCGCCGCTTTCGTCGGGGTAGCCGACGGCGGTGATGTAGTTGGTCAGCGCGTCCAGCCAGACATACATGATGTGCGCGTCGTCGCCGGGCACCGGGATGCCCCACTTGAACGTCGTGCGGCTGACCGAGAGGTCCTTCAGGCCGCCCTTGACGAACGACATCACCTCGTTGCGCTTGGATGGCGGCAGGATGAAGTCGGGATTCCTTTCGTAGAATTCCAACAGGCGGTCCTGCCACGCCGACAGGCGGAAGAAGTAGCTGGGCTCCTCCACCCATTCGCACTCGGCGCCGGTGGGGGCGATCTTCTTGCCGGTCGGCGTGGTGGTCAGTTCGTCCTCGCCGTAGAACGCCTCGTCGCGCACCGAATACCAGCCGGTGTAGCCGCCCAGATAGATCTCCCCGGCGTCCTTAAGGCGCGTCCACAGCGCCTGCACCGACTTGACGTGGCGTGGCTCGGTGGTGCGGATGAAGTCGTCGTTGGAATAATTCATCACACCGACGAGGTCGCGGAAGTTCTGCGACACCCGGTCGGTGAAGGTCTGCGGCGCCACGCCGGCAGCCTGCGCCGACTTCTCGACCTTCTGGCCGTGCTCGTCGGTGCCGGTCAGGAACTTCACGTCGAAGCCGTCCAGCCGCTTGAAGCGGGCGAGCACGTCGCAGGCCAGCGTCGTGTACGCGTGCCCGATGTGCGGCACGTCGTTCACGTAGTAGATCGGCGTCGTCAAATAATAGGTCTTCGACCCGGCCATGGTCGGTGCACTCCCGAAAAATCCCAGTCCGGCTTTGGGCCGGATTCCGTTCAGTTGGCGGCCGCCTCGAGCGTCGCCAAGGCGTTCAACACCACCTGCTTGCGATCCAGATTGGCGGATTCCGCACGTGCGAAAAGGCGTCCGATCTTTTCCCACACCTCCACCCAGCGATCAAGGCCGCGGGCGTTGGCCAGCCGGGTCATCAGTGCCGCCTCGCCCGGCACCACCTCGTCCGGCCACGCGCCGCGCGCCAGCGCGCGGGCGAAACGCGCCAGCCACCAGACCAGCAAATCGGTCGCCGTGTCGTACAGGCCGTCGTCCTGCTTGCGCGTCAGCTTGTCGCCGAAGGCGTGCGCCGCGGGGATGTCCAGCCGCGGCAGCGAGCCCAGCAGTCCCATCAGCTCGCGATACAGGCCAAGCCCGCCGGCATCTGCCAGCGCCACCGCCCGCCCGATGGAGCCCTCCGCCAGCCGCGCCAGCGCCCAGCGGTCGTCGTCCGTCACCTCCGGCCGGTGCTGCGCCAGCAGCCCAACCACCGCGTCGTCGCTCAGCGGGTTCAGCGTCAGCTTGCGGCAGCGCGAGCGGATGGTCGGCAGCATGCCGCCGGGGTTGTCGGACACCAGCAGCAGCAGAGCGCCGGGCGGCGGCTCCTCCAGGATCTTCAGGATGGCGTTCAGGCCGGCGACGTTCATGCGGTCGGCACCATCGATGATGGCGACTCGCCAGCCTTCCTCGGCCGAGGTCTTGCGCAGGAAGGGAGCAATCTTACGGACGTCGTCGACGGCGATGTCGCGCTTCATGCGGTCGCGCTTCTCGTCCATCTGCCGCTCAACCGTCATCAGGTCGGCGTGCCCACCCGAGGCGACGCGGCGGTAGACGGGGTTGTCCGGCGCGAGGTGCAGCGAGGCCGGCGCTTCCGGCGCGCCGAACAGGCCGGCGTCGTCGCCCTGCCCCCCGTGCGCGAGCACGAAACGCGCGAAGCGAAACGCCAGCGTCGCCTTGCCGATTCCCGGCGGCCCGCCGATCAGCCACGCGTGCGGCAGCCGTCCGGAATTCCACGCGGCCAGCAGCGTGCGCTCCGCGTCCCCATGACCGATCAAGTCCGGGTTGCGGCGCGGGGCGAGCGCGTCGATCTCGACAGGCTCGGCGGCTTTGGCGGCGCGGCTCACAGTGTGTCGGTTCCTCTCAACATGGGCGCACAGTGGCGCATCGGCGCGGCGCGGTCCAGCCCGTTACCGGCAGCGTTGCTGGTTGGCCGGCGCGCGGCTCCACACCTCGGTGCGGCCGAACAGCGGGATGCCGACGTAGCCGCGCAGGCGCAGGCGATCGGGGCCGTCCGGCTCCATGGTGCCGCTGTACGTGTTGCCCGACTCCGGGTCGTAGACCCAGCCATCCTCCCAGCCCGTCGCCGACGGCTTGAAGCCGCCCAGCATGGTGATGCCGCACAGCCGCCGCCTGCGCTGCTCGGGCGAGGGGTTCTTGCTGTCGAGCCCAGCGTCGGGGCCGCTGCGCTTTTCCAGGTACCAGACCAGCCGCCCACACGCCGTCGTGCCGCAGGGTTGGACCTCGATGGCCGCCTCGCGGTTCGCCGTCAGCCAGACGCCGAAGGCATCCGGCGGCGCGGCCAACGCGGGCGTTGCAATCAGCGAAGCCAGGATGAACGGGATCGTTGCGCGCATGGGCTCACACCTCTGCCTGCGGGCCGGCAGCCCATAGGTAGGGATTTACCCGGCAACCTTCAGCCGCCGCGTAACCGTGTCCAGGATGGCGGCCTGCACCACTTCCAGCGGATGGGCGGCGTCGATCACTGCGCAGCGCTCCGGCTCACGCGCAGCGATGTCGAGGAAGCCGTCGCGCAGGCGCTTGTGGAACGTCAGGTCCATGCGCTCATAGCGGTCCTCGCCGCCGCGCCGGGCGTTGGCGCGCTCCAGGCCCACCTCGACCGGTAGGTCGAGAATCAGCGTCAGGTCCGGCCGGAAATCGCCCAGCGCCACACGCTGCAACGCCTCGATGGGCTCGCGCCCGAGGCCGAGACCGTAGCCCTGGTAAGCCATGGTGCTGTCGAAGAAGCGGTCGCACAGCACCCAGCGCCCGGCGTCCAGCGCTGGCCAGACCGTGCGCTCCAGATGATCGCGGCGTGCCGCGGTGTGCAGCAGCGCCTCGGTCATGCCGCCCCAGCGGCCGGTTTCGCCGGACACTAGGAGTTGGCGGATTTCCTCGGCACCGGGCGAGCCGCCGGGCTCGCGGGTCAGCACCACGTCCATCCCGCAGGCGCCCAGGGCGTCGGCCAGCAGGCGGAGTTGGGTGGACTTGCCCGCCCCCTCCCCGCCTTCCAGCGTCACGAACCGCCCGCGGGCCGCCATCACGACCCCGCGCCGAGCACGAGGTACTTGGCCGCCGCCAGCGCCCGGCCGACGAAGCCCAGCCGGTCCACATCCACCGCGGCCACCACCGGCACTTCCTTCGACGGCGCGCCGGGAGCGGAGATGACGACCTTGCCGACCACGTCGCCCTTCTTGATGGGGGCGGCGACCGGCTGGTTGGCGACCAGGGTCACCTTCATGTTCGGGCGGTCGTTGCGCGCCATGGTGACCTTGAGGTCCTGCGGCACCGTCACCGGCACCGTCTTCTGGTCGCCCAGCCAGACCGGCACGTCCTCGATGGTGTCGCCGGCCTTGAACAGGGCGTAGGCGTTGAACTCGCGGAAGCCCCATTCCAGCAGGCGGGTGGTTTCGTCGGCGCGGGCCTGCATGGACGGCAGGCCGTTGATGACCAGCACCAGCCGCCTACCCTCGCGCTCGCCCGAGGCGGTCAGGCCATAGCCCGCCACCTCGGTGTGGCCGGTCTTCAGGCCATCCACGCCGGCGGTGTTGCGGTAGAGCAGCGGGTTGCGGTTGCCCTGCTTGATGCCGTGATAGGTGAACTCCTTCTCCGAGAACAGATAATAGTATTCCGGGAAGTCACGGATCAGCCGCTCCGCCAGCGTCGAAAGATCGCGCGCGGTCATGTAGTGGTTGGGATCGGGCCAACCCGTGGCGTTCACCAGATTGGTGGCTTTCAGCCCGATTTCCTTGGCGCGCTTGCTCGCCTTCTCGGCGAACGCCTGCTCGGACCCGGCGAGCCCTTCGGCCAGCACGATGCAGGCGTCGTTGCCGGACTGGATGATCACGCCCTTGATCAGGTCCAGCACCTTGATGGTGTTGTTCAGCTCCACGAACATCTTGGAGCCTTGCATGCGCCATGCGCGCTCGCTGACCGGCAGGGTGTGGTCGAACGACAGCCGGCCGTCCTTGAGCGCCTCGAAGACCATGTAGAGGGTCATCAGCTTGCTCATGGACGACGGCGCCATGCGCTCGTCGGCGTTCTTGTCGAACAGGACCGTGTTGGTCGACAGGTCCAGCAGAATGGCCTGCTTGCCGACCGTCTCGATCGAAGCGGCGCGCGCCGGCAGCGCAAGGCCGGCCGCGACCAGCGCGGCCGCCGCGGCGGCGGCGAAGCGGATGCGGACAGCGGTCATAGTAACTCCCTTCGAAACCCTCTGTGTCTTCCCAGATGCGGGCAGATCATTCCACAACGATTTTGGCTTCCGTAAGGCCGGCCTGGATCACCTGGGCCAGCACGGTGTCGGCCTTGTCCACGGTGTCCAGCGGACCGACGCGCACGCGTTGGAGCTTTTGCGCGCCCTGGCTGACCTGCGCCTGCTGGCCGATGCTGCCAAGACGCGCCCGCGCACGGGCAACGTTCTCGGCACTGCCAAAGGCGCCGACCTGCACGTAGATCTGGCCGTTCCTGCGCACCGGCAGATCGGTGACCACCGGGGCCGGCACGAAGCGCCCGTCCACCATCGCACCGGCCACCGTCGCCGGTGGCAGGATCTCGGCGCCCCCGACGACGCCCGCCCCCTTCGCCACCGGCGGCAGCGGCGCCGACGGACCGGGGCCGGGCAAGCCGGCCACCTCGATCTTCGAGCGCGGCGCCGATTTGGGCGCCAGCCCGTCGGTTTCCGCCAGGATGGGAGCCGGTGTGCCCTGGCGGGCGGCGGCGGCGATCTGCCGGCTTTCGTCGGCGAGGATCTGCACGCGCAGCTTGGCGGTGCCGGTCTTCTCATAGCCCAGCAGCTGGGCGCCGCGGCGCGACAGGTCGATGACGCGATTGTTGGCGTACGGGCCGCGGTCGTTGATGCGCACGACGATGGAGCGGCCGTTGTCCAGGTTGGTCACCCGCACGAGACTCGGCATCGGCAGCGTCCGGTGCGCCGCCGTCATGTCGTTCTCGTCGTAGATCTCGCCGTTGGCGGTGACCTTGGCGTGGAAGCCCGGCCCGTACCACGAGCCGATGCCCGTCTCGTCGTAGCTGAAATCCTCGGCCGGGTAGTACCAGACGCCGTTGATCTGGTAGGGCTTGCCGACCTTGTAGACGCCGCTCTTGGGCAGGCCCGAGCCGGTCGGCTGCGACGCGCACGCCGCGAGCGACAGCACTCCGAAGAGCACCATCGTCCCTCTCAGCATATGCCCACGGCGCATCGCGCGACCCCTCTAGATTTGGTAGCCGCACTCTAATCGAGTTACCTCGATCCGCCAAGACACCGGGGCGGCCTGTCCTAAGGAAGTCGCAACGCGTCGGACGCCGGCAACAGCGAATCGGTGCGGTCCATCAGGCGATAGGCAGCGAGCCCGATCCACTCGCGCACGGCGACACTCACCATTCCCAGATTGGCGTCCAGTTCGAACAGCAGGTAGGGCTTGCCATCGGACCGGCTGCGGTAGTCGACAGGATAGGCCAGCACCGGCCAGCCGATCCGCCGGAAGATGCCGACCGAGCGCGGCATGTGCCACGCCGAGGTGACCAGCAGCCACGTCTCGCCGGGCTTGGGCGTCACGAGGTCGCGGCTGAAGACGGCGTTCTCCCAGGTGTTGCGCGAGTCGTTCTCGAACAGCACACGCCCGGTGTCGAGCCCGGCCTGCTCCAGCGCTGCGCGCATCACCTCGCCTTCGCGGTACTTGCCGCCCCACAGCGAGCCGGACCCGCCGGTGAACACCAGCTTGGCATCGGGGTAGCGCCGCCCCAGATCGGCCATAGCGAGGATGCGCTCGGCCGCGTCGTTGACCGAGGGCTCGCCCCGGTCGGCGGCGAGCGGTGGATTCACCGCACCGCCTAGCATGATGATTCCGTCCACGCGGTTCGGCATCGTGGGGGGCGGGAAGCGGTCTTCCAGTGGGCGGAGCAGCCATGCGCCGATTGGGATAATGGTGAGGATCAGGAAGCAGACGGACACCGCCGCCACGATGCCGCGCCCGGCGTGGCGGCGGGCGTTGCGCGCGCTGAACAGCAGGAGCGTGCCCAACGCCAGCAGCAGCACCAGCGCGTTGCCGGGCTGGGCGAGGCCCCACAGGATTTTGGATGCGATGAAGGTCAAGGGTTCGCCCGTTCGGTTCATCGACGCACGGGAGACTTACCCTCTCCCGCCCCGGGAGAGGGTGGCCGCTCGTAGAGCGGCCGGGTGAGGGCAAATCCAAGGATCCTTGCCTGTACCCTCACCCTCCCACGCTTCGCGCGGACCCCTCCCTCTCCCGGGGCGGGAGAGGGGGCATTTTACGCCCCCAGCATCTCCAGCGCCTTTTGCAGCTTGCCGCGCGCCTGATCGGCGGCCTCGCGGCGGTCGCGCTGCTCTTCGATGACCTCTTCGGGAGCCTTGGCGACGAACTGCTCGTTGCCGAGCTTGGCGTCGATCTTCTTGATCTCGCCCGTCAGCTTCTCGACCTCCTTGGCAAGGCGCACGCGCTCCTTGTCGATGTCGACGATGCCCTCCAGCGGCAGGATCAGCGTGGTCTCATCCAGCACCGCCTGCACCGACTGCTTCGGGACGGCCCCGTCCAGCGGCTCGACCGAGGCCAAACGGCCCATGCGCAGGATCAGGTCGCGGTGCGTGGCGAGCCGCTTCAGGCTCTCCGCGCTGGCGTCCTTCAGCTTCAGCTCGATCTGCGCGGCCGGCGGCACGTTCATCTCCGAGCGCATCGAGCGCACCGACGAGATCAGCCGCACCACCCAGTCCATCTCGGCGCGGGCAGCGGAATCGACCACCTCCGGCCCGTACTCCGGCCAAGCGGCGGAGATCAGGCGGTTGGTGCGGCCCTCGCCCAGCTGCTCCCACAGCTCCTCGGTGATGAAGGGCATGATCGGGTGCAGCAGATGCAGAACCTCGTCCAGAACCCAGGCCGTGGTGGCGCGGGTCTCGGCGATCGCCGCCTCGTCCGAGCCGTTGAGGATCGGCTTGGTGAATTCAAGGTACCAGTCGCAGAAGGTGCCCCAGGTGAACTGGTAGAGCCCGTTGGCCGCGTCGTTGAACTTGTATCCCTCGATGGCGTCGGCAACGCGCTTCGCGGTTTCGGCCAGTTCGCCGACGATCCAGCGGTTGACGGTCTGCGTCAGCCCGATGGGCTTGAAGCCCGGAACCGGCACGGCGCCGTTCATCTGGCAATAGCGCGCGGCGTTCCACAGCTTGGTGGCGAAGTTGCGGTAGCCCTCGACGCGGTTGACCGCCAGCTTGATGTCGCGGCCCTGCGCCGCCATCGCCGACAGCGTGAAGCGCAGCGCGTCGGTGCCGTACTCGCCGATCAGCTCCAGGGGGTCGATGACGTTCCCCTTGGACTTCGACATCTTCTGGCCCTTCTCGTCGCGGACCAGGGCGTGGATGTAGACGGTGCGGAACGGCACGTCGCCCATGAAATGCAGACCCATCATCATCATCCGGGCGACCCAGAAGAAGATGATGTCGAAGCCGGTCACCAGCACGTCGGTGGGGTAATAGCGCTCCAGTTCCGGCGTCTTGTCCGGCCAGCCGAGCGTCGAGAACGGCCACAGCGCCGACGAGAACCACGTGTCCAGCACGTCCGGGTCGCGGGTCAGCTCCACGGCCTTGCCGTAATGCTTCTCGGCAGCCGCCTTGGCGGCCCCCTCCGTCTCCTCGACGAACACCGCGTTGTCCGGCCCGTACCATGCGGGGATCTGGTGGCCCCACCAGATCTGCCGGCTGACGCACCAGGGCTGGATGTTGCGCATCCATTCGAAGTAGGTGTTCTCCCACTGCTTGGGCACGAACACAGTCTTGCCGGTTTCCACCGCCTCGATGGCCGGCTTGGCGAGCGTCGCGGCGTCCACGTACCACTGGTCGGTCAGCCACGGCTCGATGGCGACGCCCGAGCGGTCGCCGTGCGGAACCTTGTGGGTGTGCGGCTCGATGGTTTCCAGCAGCTCCAGCGCTTCGATTTCGGCGACGACCTTCTTGCGCGCCTCATAGCGGTCGAGGCCGCGATAGGCCTCCGGCACGTTGTCGTTGAGCCGGGCGTCGCGGTCGAAGATGTTGATCAGCTCCAGCCCGTTCCGCTTCGCCACCGCGAAGTCGTTGAAGTCGTGCGCCGGGGTGATCTTCACCGCGCCCGAGCCGGTCTCCGGATCGGCGTACTCATCGCCGACGATGGGGATCAGCCGGCCGACCAGCGGCAGAACGACGTTCTTGCCGATCAGGTCCTTGTAGCGCTCATCCTCCGGGTGCACGGCGACCGCCGTGTCGCCCAGCATCGTCTCCGGCCGCGTGGTGGCGACGGTGATGAAGCGGCCCGGCTCGTTCTCGATCGGATACTTGAAGTGCCAGAGGCTGCTCTTGATC
The DNA here is from genome assembly GCF_053470425.1 of Azospirillum terrae. NCBI lineage: Bacteria > Pseudomonadati > Pseudomonadota > Alphaproteobacteria > Rhodospirillales > Azospirillaceae > Azospirillum > Azospirillum terrae. Next base: position 445,846 of record NZ_JBPXMR010000001.1, read on the forward strand.
TCGCGCTGCTCGACCTCCAGGTCGGAGATCGCCGTGTGCAGCTTCGGGTCCCAGTTGACGAGGCGCTTGTCCTTGTACAGCAGGTTCTGCCGGTACAGCTCGACGAACACCTTGCGGACGGCCTTGCTCAGGCCCTCGTCCATGGTGAAGCGCTCCTTTGCCCAATCCGGCGAAGCGCCCAGACGGCGGAGCTGGCGGGTGATGGTGCCGCCCGATTCGGCCTTCCACTCCCACACCTTGTCGATGAACTTGTCGCGGCCGAAATCGTGGCGCGTCTTGCCCTCGGCGGCGAGGTTGCGCTCGACCACCATCTGCGTGGCGATGCCCGCGTGGTCGGTGCCCGGCTGCCACAGCGAGTCCCGGCCCCGCATGCGGTAATAGCGGGTCAGCACGTCCTGCAAGGTGAACGTCAGCGCATGCCCCATGTGCAGGCTGCCGGTGACGTTCGGCGGCGGCATCATGATGGTGTAGGGCGTGCCGTTCGCCTGGGTGTTCGCGGCGAAGGCGCCCGACTCTTCCCACAGACGGTAGTGCTTCTCCTCGACCTCGGCCGGCCGGTAAGTCTTCTCAAGCATCACAAATGGCTTCCGCTAACGCATTGCTAAAGGCTGGGCTAAAGGCTGGGACGCCTGACTAGAACTTCTGCGACCGGCGGATCATCCGGTCGATTTCCTGTTGCACGAGGCGCTCGACGACGGTCGGCAGATTCTCGTCGAGCCATTCTTTCAGCAGCGGCTTCAACAGCTCGCGCACGACCTCCTCCACGGTGCGGATGCCGACCGGCATCGGACCGATGGACAGGTCGTCGCCGAGTTCGCGCGCCAGATGCGTGAAGTGCTGTGAGGCATCCTGCGCCGTACGGCGGGAAATCAGGCCGGCCTCGTCGAACTCCGGCATGCGCGGTGCCGCGCGGCGCGGCGGCGGCATCTCCGTCACGTCGTCAAAGTCGGGCATCGGCGGCGGTGGAGGCCGGCGCGGCGGCGGAGGCGGGGGGCGCTCGTCCATCTCAGCCGGCGGTTCCGGGAACGCCGGTTCCTCGGCACCCCACGGATCATCCTCCTCCTCTTCCTCGACCGGCATGGGGCGGGAGTCGGCCACCTGCGTCAGTTCGAGTACGTCGTCTTCCGGCTCCTCTTCCTCCATTGGCGGTGGGGGCGGCGGAGGCGGAGGTGGGGGCGGCGGAGGCGGAGGCGCCGCGGCGGCCGGAGCCGGTGCGGGCTGTTCGGTCTTGGCGGCGGGTTCGCCATCCTCGGAGATGATTCGCCTGATGGAGGCGAGAATCTCCTCCATTGACGGTTCTTGCTGGCCTTTATCGCTCATCGTGGCAAAACCCGGGACGTCAAGCTGGGTCCAACCCTAGGGCAGGACTGGATAAAAAGCCATAAGACAAAAACGGCCCGCCGTGGCGGGCCGCTTGCGTGGATCGACGGGATCACTCAGCCACGCCAGTGCCGGTCCACTTGTCGCGGACCGCCCGGTAGTGCACTTCGAGATCGTAATACTGCACCGGCAGGCGAAGCTGCTGCGCCGTCAACTGCCCGACCGCGCTCAGTACGGTGAACGCCTGAACCATTTCGTCGTGCTGTGCGCGCACGAGATTGACTCGGCCGTTCAGCAGTTCCTGCTCCTGGTTCAGCACGTCGAGCACGGTGCGCGAGCCCACCTGTGCCTCCTGGCGCACGCCTTCTAGGGCGATCTGCGCCGCCTTGATCTGCGCCTGGAAGGACTCGATGCTGGCCCGTGCCGTCATCAGCGCCTGCCACGCGCTGATCGCCGTCGCGGCGACCTGCCGGCGGGTCTCGTCGATCTGGATGCGCGCCTGATTGGCCGTCTCCTTGGCCTCGCGCACCAGCGCTTCCGGTTGGCCAGCGGAGTAGAGCGGGATGACGATCTGCGCCTGGATGGAGCCGCTGTCCTGGCGGGAGATCGCCGCGCCTGTGCCGAAAGAACTGGTAGTGCCAGCGTCGAAGGTGCGCGTGCCTTGTGCCGACAACCGGGCGGACGGCAGCAGGCGGCCGAACTGCTGGTCCACCGCCTCGCGCTGTGCCGATTCCTGGAACGCGGCGGAAATCACCGAGGGATGGTTGGCGCGCGCCATCTCCACCACCTCGTCCAGCGTCGCCGGCAGCTTGAAAGTCGGCTTCGGCGCCTTGATGCCCTTGCCGGGCATGGTGCCGACGAAGCGCTCGTACACCGCGCGCGACGCCTGGAGCGTGCCTTCGGAGGAAATCCGGTTGGCGATGGAGGCCGCCAGACGCGACTCGGACTGGCTGACGTCGGTGCGCGTGTACTCGCCCACCCGGAAGCGGTCGCGGGCCGCCTCGAGCTGGCGGCGCAGCACCTGCTCGTTGTTGACGTTGAGCGCCAGCACCGCCTGGTTCTGCACCACGTCCAGATAGGCCGTGGCGGCGTTCAGCAGCACCTGCTGCTCGGTGTTCACGACGAGGGCGCGCTGCGCCTCGACCAGCCGCTCTGAGCGCCGGACGTTCGGCGTGACCGTGGCGTCGTAGATCGGCTGGACCACGCTCACGCCCGCCGACTTCGGCGTGGTGGCACTGCTCAGCCCGCGGCCGCCGGCCCCCTCGATCGTGCTGTTGGTGCGGGTGCCGGACGCGCTCAGCGTGCCCTGCACCGTCGGCCGGTAGCCGCCCAGCGCCTGCGCCACGCGTTCGTCGGCGGCGCGCAACGCCGCGCGCTGGGAGGCGAGCGTCGGGTTGGTGGAGTAGGCCTCTGCCAGGGCCTGTTCCAGCGTCTGCGCGGCGACGCCCCCGCTGCCGAGCGCAAGGACACTGCAGACGACCGAGGACGCCAGCCAACGCGGAGCAATACGGGTTCGAACGGTCATGTCTCTAGACCTTCTTTCTTATTAGTCCAACGCTCCCCAGCATCGAACCGACCGACCGGCTTGCCCCGGCCGAAGCGCAGATTTCATAGTGCGCCGGACGCCCCCGTCCGGCGCACCGTGATCAGAACTCGAACTTGGGCTTCGGCTCGAGGCCGGGAAGCAGGTGCGGTTGAGCCTCGAACAGCACCCGGCTGGAAACGGCGCGGCCATACCGCTGGTAGAGCCGCACCTCGCCCAGGCCGCGGTCGCCCAGCACGGTGGCGACCATGCGCCCACCTTCGGCGAGCTGATCGCAGATTGCCTGGGGAACCTCGGCGACCGCGCCCTCGAAGATGATGACGTCGTAGGGCGCCTTTGCGGCGCAGCCCTCGCCCAGCGGCCCGTTGACCACCTCGGCGTTGGCGACGCCGGCCTGGAGCAGCGCGCTCTTGGCGGCCGAGGCCAGGGCCGGGTCGGATTCGACGCCGACGACGCTGGCGGCCATGCGCCCCAGAACGGCGGTCGAGTAGCCGGTGGCGCAGCCGATATCCAGCACGTTCGCCGTCTCGTCCACGCCGGCCTCCTGGAGCATGCGCGCGAAGACCATCGGCTCCATCAGGTAGCGGCCCTTGCCGACGGCGACATCGCCGTCGACATAGGCGACGCCGCGCAACGGCTGCGGCACGAACAGCTCGCGCGGGACATCCATCAGGGCGTCGACCAGGCGGTGGTCGGTCACCTTGTTGGGACGGATCTGGCACTCGACCATGTGGAATCGGGCGGCGGCATAGTCGGACATGGCGGTCGCAATCGCAGCGGTTGAAACGGGACAGCGCCAAACCGGCCAGCCGGCTTTGCTGCCTGCCGCTATATATCCGTAACCAACCGCGAACACAACGCCGAGGGGAGCGCCGGGAGGCGGCGTGCGAAGAATATAAGCCTGCAAGGGTCTCGCTCGGCTTGACCGGGCCAAAGAAGGATACTATACGGTCCCTCCGACGCGGACGGCAACGTCCGGTCGGACACCGGATGGCGCGGTGGCAGAGTGGTGATGCAGCGGACTGCAAATCCGTGTACGTGGGTTCGATTCCCGCCCGTGCCTCCATCCGATTTCAGGTCCTTGCCGGACGTGCGTGGCGCTTCGCCCCAGCCGGCCACCGCAATCCCGAAAAAATCTTCTGTAAAGCCTTGGCAGCCGCGGCGCCTTCCGCTATATAGCCGCCCACGCACTGATCCGGCGTGGCGCAGCGGTAGCGCAGCGGACTGTTAATCCGTTGGTCGTAGGTTCGAATCCTACCGCCGGAGCCAATACAGAAAGGCCAGTTCCTGATGGGGGCTGGCCTTTTTTGTTATTACCCGGCCGATCGGGGGTGTGGCGAAAGAACGCCCCGCCCCTGCCTTACAGGCACATGCACTTTCGCGCCGTTAAGCTTACCTTCTTATGGATGAGGCTCGTTTCGGCGCGGTCGCGCCACACGCCTTGAGCCGCTGCCATGGAGGGTGCCATGTCGTTGAGAGACGACTCCGACCTGGATCGGCATGACGGTTGGCTCGGCGCTGCGCTGGTGTTCGCCGCCGGTGTCATGGCGGCGTTGCTGCTGGGAAGCATAGACTGGCGGCCGATGCTCGGCGACGGCGACGCCTTCGCGCCGAGGACCGCCAACACCCGCCAGATGGTGATCCTACCCCTGCATCTGCGTTGAGCTTACGTCACGAAGTCGTCGTAGATCGTGCCTGATTCCGGATCGCCCGAGCCGATGGCCTGACCGCCGTCGCGTTTCCATTCGCCGCACCAGTCTGTGGACAGCGTGATCGGGAATCGGCCGTCCGGGTCGCGCGGCGTCACCACCGGCGGGTAGCGGCGGCAGGTGCCCTTGGGCCCGCGCTGGCGCATGCCTTGCCCTTCCCAATAGCGGCAGGTGTAGCAGGAATCAGATCGCTTCATCGTCGAACGCGCTTTCGAACCGGGTGGCGGCCATACACCGGCATTCTCGGACACCCGGCCGTGCGCGTCGATCCTTAATCGCGCCTCACGCCCCTTCCGGGTCGGACACCGGGCGGCCGGGGCGCAACTCGTTGGAGCAGCGCTGGTAGTAATCCTTGATGTCGGCGTCCAACTCGCGGCGGCGGCGCGCGTCAGGCGAATCGGCCGGAGCGTCGTTCAGGCGCTGGAACTCGGCGACGGCGCGTTCCAGCTCGCGTTCGTTGCTGATCGGCATGGCGGTCCTGCTTTTGCGTGTGGGACGGGTCGCCATCATGAACAGTTTGCCCACGCCGAAGGTTTCCGCCGCTTGATGCGCGCCGCGGCATCCTCATCTTTCCTTGACGGGGAACACGGACCGCCGGGAGGGCGACATGCGCGCAATGCACCGGTATCTTGCGGCCCTCGTCCTGCTGATGCTAACGGCGCTCCCGGCCCGCGCCGCTGACGCAGAGCCCAAGCCGGACGCGGCGGCCCTGCTGCGCGCCATCGTCCGCATCGAAGTGACCGCCCCGCCCGATTCGCAAAGCGCCCGCACCCTCGGCGCCGAGCGCGCGGGGAGCGGCGCCGTCATCGACGGCAACGGCCTGATCCTGACCATCGGCTACCTGATCCTGGAGGCCGCGCAGATCAAGGTCACCGACACCGAGGGCCACGCCTTCCCGGCAGAGTTCGTCGCCTACGACCATGTCAGCGGGTTCGGGCTGGTGCGCGCCGGATTCGGATTCCGCGCCCAGCCTATCCGGCTTGGCGATTCCCGGGCGCTCAAGGTCGGGGACGCGGCGGTGGTGCTCAGCCGCAGCGCGCAGACCGCCCTGCCCGTGCGCGTCGTCGACCGGCGGGAGTTCGCCGGCTATTGGGAATACCTGCTGGACGAGGCGATCTTCACCTCCCCGCCCCACCCCGCCTTCGGCGGTGCCGCGCTGGTGGACAGCTCCGGGCGTCTGGTCGGCATTGGCTCGCTGCTGGTCGGCGACGCGATGCCGGGCCAGCGCATGGCCGGCAACATGTTCGTTCCGGTCTCTGCGCTGGAGCCGATTTTCGGCGACCTGCTGGCCTATGGCCGGCGCCAGGACACGCCACGCCCCTGGCTGGGCGTCAACGTGCGCGAGGAGCAGGGCCGGCTGCTGGTCGAGCGCGTCGCCCCGCGCAGCCCCGCCGAATCGGCGGGCGTGAAGCCCGGCGACCAGATCGTCGGCGTGGGCGGTGAGCGTTTCAGCACTCTGGCCGATTTCTACCGCAAGCTCTGGGCGCTCGGGCCGGCCGGCGTCGCCGTGCCGCTGGAGGTGATGCGCGGTGCGCAACTGCAGCCGATGACCGTCACCTCGGGCGACCGCTTCCGCTACCTGCGCCTCAATCCGACCTATTGATCGGCCCACCCGCTGACGGGCGCACCGGGATGCGCTACATCGGTGACGCAACCCAGCGGAGGAGACCGGCGCATGGACCACCCCGATGTCGAGGTGATCGACAGGACGACCGCCTACAAGGGCTACCTTCAAGTCGACGTCTACCGCCTGCGCCACAAGAAGTTCGACGGTACTTGGACCGATAAGCTGCCGCCGCGCGAGGTGTGCGTGCGCGGCCACGCCGTGGGTGTGCTGCTCTACGACCCCCACCGCGACTCCGTCGTGCTGATCGAGCAATTCCGCGTCGCCGCCGCAGCAGCCCGTGGCCCGGCCTGGATGACGGAGATCGTCGCCGGCATGCTGGACGGCGACGAATCGCCCGAAGAGGTCGCCCGCCGCGAATCGGTGGAGGAAGCCGGCTGCACCGTCCATGAACTGGAGACGATCTGCGACTACTACCCCAGCCCCGGCATTCTGTCGGAGTTCGTCACCGTCTATGTCGGCCGCGTGGACTGCTCCAACGTGGGCACCAGCGGCGGGCTGGCCGAGGAGCATGAGGACATCCGCATCTCCGTCGTTCCGACGGACGAGGCGATTCGCCTGCTCGACGAGAACCGCCTGACCAACTCGATCACCATCATCGCACTGGGCTGGCTCGCCCGGCACCGCGACGCCCTGAGGAAACGCTGGCAGGCGCCATAAATAGCATTTAAAATTTGTGAAACGCAGCATTTCACAGTGCGGACTTGAACCGCACTCGCCAATCCCGATACTTCTTTGTGGCTAACGCATCGAATCAAGGAGAGGCGCCGTGGACGTGCGCGACGGCTTCATCGGGACCATCGGCAACACGCCGCTCATTCGCCTGGAGGGGCCGTCGAAGGCCACGGGTTGCGAGATCCTCGGCAAGGCCGAGTTCGTGAACCCCGGCGGTTCGGTCAAGGACCGCGCCGCCATCGCCATCGTCCGCGACGCGGAGAAGCGGGGCCTGCTGCGCCCCGGCGGCACCATCGTCGAAGGCACGGCCGGCAACACCGGCATCGGGCTGGCGCTGGTCGGCAACGCGCTGGGCTACCGCACCGTCATCGTCATGCCGGAGACGCAAAGCCAGGAGAAGAAGGACATGCTCCGCCTGTGCGGGGCGGACCTGCGCCTCGTCCCGGCGGTGCCGTACAAGGACCCGAACAACTACGTGCGCTACTCCGGCACCCTCGCCGAGGAACTGGCGAAGACCGAGCCCAACGGGGCGATCTGGGCCAACCAGTTCGACAACACCGCCAACCGCGACGGCCACTACCACACCACCGGCCCGGAGATCTGGAAGCAGACCGGCGGGCGCATCGACGCCTTCACCTGCGCCGTCGGTTCCGGCGGCACGCTGGCCGGTGTCGGTTTGGCGCTGAAGGAGCGCGATCCGAATGTGCGCATCGTGCTGGCCGATCCCATGGGGGCGGCGCTGTACCATCACTACAAGCACGGTGAACTGAAGGCCGAGGGCAGTTCCATCACCGAAGGCATCGGCCAGGGCCGTATCACCGCCAACCTGGAAGGCGCCCCGGTGGACGATGCGTTGCAGATCACCGACGAAGAGGCGCTGCCGATCCTCTTCGACCTGATCAAGACGCAGGGGCTGGTGCTGGGCGGTTCGTCGGGCATCAACGTGGCGGCGGCGATGCGCATCGCCCGCACCCTCGGGCCGGGCCACACCATCGTCACCGTCCTGTGCGACGGCGGCCAGCGCTACCAGTCCAAGCTGTTCAACCCCGACTTCCTGCGCGAGAAGAACCTGCCCGTTCCCGACTGGATGTAGGGGCCTGGATATAGGACAGGGGTGTGCTAGCCTCTCCCTGAAGAAAGACAGGGAGGGACCCCTTGGAACTGATCTTCCGCGACGACGCGTACGCGCGCTCCTGCACCGCGACGGTCACCTCGGTGGACGAGCGCGGCATCTGCCTGGACCGCACGGTGTTCTACGCGAACAGCGGCGGCCAACCCGGTGACACCGGCATACTCCGCTACCCTGGCGGCGCGGTGACCATCATCGACACGGTGAAGGGCGACGACGGCCCGGACGACATCATCCACGTCCCGGCCGAAGGCGCCGCCCTGCCCGTCGCCGGGGCGCCGGTCGAGGCGGAGATCGATTGGGACCGCCGGCACCGCCACATGCGCATGCACACGCTGCTGCACTTGGTGTGCGCGGTCGTGCCCGGCTCGATCACCGGGGCGCAGATCGGCCTTGAGCGCAGCCGGGTGGACTTCAATGTCCCCACCGAGAGCCTGGACAAGGACAGCATCGCGGCGGCCATCAACCGCCTGATCGAGACCGACACTCCGGTCACCCCGCGCTGGATCACCGACGAGGAACTGGCGGCGCAGCCCGACTTGGTCCGCACCATGACGGTGAAGCCGCCAACCGGCTATGGCCGCGTGCGGTTGCTCGACATCGAGGGGGTGGATCTGCAACCCTGCGGCGGCACCCACGTCGCCCGCACCGGCGAGATCGGCTCGGTCGAGGTGGTGAAGATCGAGAACAAGGGCAAGCAAAACCGGCGCGTCGTCGTGGCGCTTAAGGACTGACGGGGGAACCGAACCATGACGCAGCACATCGTCACCGCCGCGTGGCTGGCCGAACACCTGAACGACCCGGCCGTGCGCATCGTCGACGCCACGTGGTACATGCCGATCCAGAACAAGGACCAGCGCGCCGAGTTCGCCGCCCGGCACATTCCCGGCGCGGTCTTCTTCGACATCGACGACATCGCCCAGCCGGACACCAAGCCGCTGCCGCACATGGTGCCGGACGAATCGCGATTCGCCGCCAAGGTGGGCGAACTGGGCATCGGCAACGACACGCTGGTGGTGGCCTACGACGCCAACGGCGTCGCCGGGGCCGCGGTGCGCGTGTGGTGGCTGTTCCGTCTGTTCGGCCATGACCGCGTCGCGGTGCTCGACGGCGGCTTACCGGCGTGGCTCGCCGAGGGCCGCCCGACCGAGTCCGACGCCCCGGCCGCCGTCGCCCCGCGCCCCTTCACCGCCCGCCTGCGCCCGCACCTGCTGCGCCGGCTCGACGACATCCGCGCCAACGTGGACAGCGGCGCCGAGCAAGTGGTGGACGCCCGCGCAACGGGCCGCTTCGAAGGCACCGCGCCGGAGCCCTGGGCCAACGGGCGCGCCGGTCACATCCCCGGCGCCCGCAACCTGCCCTTCACCGATCTGGTCGATCCCGACACCAAGGTTCTGCTGCCCCCCGCCGCCATCGCCGAGAAGGCCCGGAGCGCAGGCGTCGACCTGTCGCGGCCGGTGGTCGCGTCATGCGGCAGCGGCGTCACCGCCTGCGTTGTGGCGCTCGGCCTTGCGCTGGCCGGCAAGGAGGACGTGGCGGTTTATGACGGGTCCTGGGCCGAGTGGGGGCTGCGCTCCGACCTGCCCGTCGAGACCGGGCCGGCGAAGCCGTGAGTCTGACGATCCGCGCGTACCGTGACGACGACCGCGACGCGGTCGTCGCCTTGTGGCGCGCCTGCAACCTCGTCGTGCCGTGGAACGATCCGGATTCGGACATCGCGCTGTGCCGCTCGAAGCCGAGCAATGCCGTCCTGCTGGTCGGCGAGTTGGACGCCCGGGTGGTCGCCAGCGTGATGGTTGGCCAGGACGGCCACCGCGGCTGGCTCTATTACCTTGCGGCCGACCCGAACCATCGAGGCCGCGGTTTCGGCCGGGCCTTGGTCGCTGCCGCGGAGGACTGGCTGGTGGCGCGGGGCATGCCCAAAGTGCATTTGCTTGTCCGCGAGACGAACACCGCCGCGCAGGGCTTTTACGAGCGGCTCGGCTACGCCCGTTCCCCCGTCACCATGATGCAGAAATGGCTCAAAAATTCAGCCTGACCCGGAAGTCCGCGCGGCCCGACGTGCGTCCCGGAGAACTCGAGGTCATCATCACCTACCTGGAGATGCCCGAGCCTCCCGGCCACAAGCCCCTGCCCCAGCCGCCCGGCGAGTTGGCGCTGGTGCGGGCGGACCCGCCGACGGTCTCCTTCTACCGCTACCTCTACAACACGGTGGGCGAGCCCTGGCTGTGGCACGAGCGTCGGCGCATGGGCGATGCGGAGTTGGCAGAGTCGGTGACGGACCCGCGCGTCGAGGTGCAGGTGCTGTACGTCTCCGGCACGCCGGCCGGCTATGTGGAGATCGACCGGCGCGAGACGCGGGCGACCGACCTCGCCTATTTCGGGCTGATCCCGGACTTCATCGGGATGAAGCTCGGGCCATGGCTGCTCGACCGCGGTATCCGTATGGCGTGGCGGGGGGGCACGCGCAAGCTGGTGGTCAACACCTGCACCTTCGACCACCCGAAAGCGCTGCCGCTCTACCAGTCCATGGGCTTCGTCCCGGCCCGCCATGTCACGCGCGTGGTCCGCGACCCGCGCGCAGACGGGGTGCTGCCGCGCAGCGCGGCACCGCATGTGCCGATGGTGCGTTGAGAGTGGCGTGCTCGACGCCCTGTTTCGACTGATGTAAGAGCTGTTCACATGAGCTGGTCCAAGCACGGCGGCGGTCCCCGCGGCTATCACCACGGGAACCTCAAGGAAGCGCTGGTTCGCGCCGCGCTCGACCTGATCGCGGAAAAGGGACCGTCCGGATTCACTTTCGCCGAAGCGGCGCGCAGCGCGGGCGTCAGCCCCGCCGCGCCCTATCGGCATTTCCGCGACCGCGACGACCTGCTCTTCGATGTCGCGCGTCGCGGCTTCGAGCAGTTCGAGGCGGCCTTGCGCCGTGCCTGGGACGACGGCCGCCCGAACTCCCTCGCTGCGCTGGACCGCGTCGGCAAGGCCTATCTGCATTTTGCCCGGACCGAGCCGGCCTATTACGCCGCCATGTTCGAGGCGGGCATTCCCCCTGGCGCCAGTCCGGAACTGGCGCAAGCGTCGGAGCGCGCCTTCTCTGTCATCCGCGAAGCGGCGGAGACGCTCGTCGCCGACCTGCCGGCCAAGGACCGGCCGCCGGCCCTGATGGTGGCTCTGCATGTCTGGTCACTGGCGCACGGCATCGCCTCGCTGTTCGGACGCGGCGACTCTGCCCGGCGCACGCTTCCAATGTCGGCGGAGGAGCTTTTGGAAGCCGGTGTGCTGGTCTACCTGAGCGGCTTGGGCATCCGGGCCGGCGCCTAGCGGGCGGAGCGGATTTGTCGCATGGACCGGTCTTGACGGACACCGCGGCCCGCCCTATGTGAATGTTATTAACATTCACATGCGAGGCCCCTCATGTCCTGTGCAGCACGATTGGACAATTTCAGGCATCCGGATTGGCGCGGCCCACCCCCCGCCATGATGCGGGCCGGCTGGATCGCTCTGACGGTCCTTGGGTTCGTCGTCTGGTGGCCGGTCGGGCTCGCGATCCTGGCCTTTTCCTTGTGGAGCAAGAACATGAGTTGCTGGGGACATCATGGCGGCAAGCGCTGGCAGCGGAAGATGCAGCGCATGGAAGAGACGATGGAGCGCTTCTGCGGGCGGCAGGCTTATCCGTCGAGCGGCAATCGGGCCTTCGACGAATACCGCGAGGAAACCCTGCGCCGGATGGAAGACGAGCAGCGCGAGTTCCAAGACTTCCTCGGCAGGCTGCGCGCCGCCAAGGACAAGGCCGAGTTCGATCAGTTCATGACCGAGCGCCGCAACCGCCCGGCCTCGCCGGAACCGCCCCCGCCGCAGGGCTGATACGGTCAAGCGAACGATGCGGGGCTCCCGACCGGGAGCCCCTTTTCGTTGTCAGCGCTCGAACCCGTAATCCCGCTCCACCCGCGCGACGCGCGTCTTGAAGCTCTCGTACCATCGCTCGCGGCCGGCTTTCTGCGCCGCGAGGTGCTTCACGTTGGCCTTCCAGGCGGCGATGGACTCCAGATCCTTCCAATAGGACACCGTGATGCCCAGCCCGTCGCGCACTGATTCCACGCCAAGGTAGCCGGGCTGCTGCTGCGCCAGGCTGACCATCGTCTCGGCCATCTCGGCGTAGCCGTGGTCGCCGTCGGTGCGCAACGAGGTGAAGATCACCGCGTAGTAGGGCGGCTCCGGTGTATCGGCGATGCTCATGCCATGATCTCCGCCAGCGCGCCGACGAGGGCGCGGTTCTCCTCCTCGGAGCCGATGGTGATGCGCAGGCAATCCGGCAGGCCGTAGTCCAGCGCCGGGCGGACCAGGATGTTGCGCCGCGCCAGATGGTCGGTCACCTGCTGTACGCCCAGCGACGGGTCGGGCGGGATGCGCACCAGGATGAAGTTGCAGACGCTGGGGTACACCCGCACGCCCAGATGCTCCAGCTCGTGCGTCAGCCAGGGCAGCCAATGGCTGTTGTGGGCGTAGGTGGCTTCCTCGTGCTCCACATCGGCGACCGCGGCGCTGGCGGCGGCCTGGGCCGGGACGCTGACGTTGAAGACACCCCGCACCTGATTGAGCGTCTCGACCACCGCCGGCGGGCCGTACGCCCAGCCGACGCGCAGGCCGGCCAGCCCGTGCATCTTCGAAAAGGTGCGCACCATCGCCACGTTGTCGGTGGTTTCCACCAGTTCGGCGCCGCAATCGTAGTTGTTGCGCCGGACGTACTCGGCGTACGCCGCGTCCAGCACCAGCAGCACGTGCGACGGCAAGCCGGCGCGCAGGCGCTGCACCGCTTCCAGCGGGATGTAGGTGCCGGTCGGGTTGTTCGGGTTGGCGAGGAAGCAGAGCTTCGTCTTCTCCCCGGCCCGCTCGATCATGGCGTCCACGTCCACCACCATGTCGCGCTCCTTGGCGATGACCGGGGTGGCGCCGTTGACGCGAATCGCCTTCAGGAAGCCCTGGTAGCCATGCTCATGGCACAGCACCTCGTCGCCGGCACCGGCGTAGGCTTGGCAGAACAGCTGGATCATCTCGTCCGAGCCGCTGCCGCAGACGATGCGCACCGGGTCGAGGTCGTAGCGGCGCGCGATGGCGCGGCGCAGGGTTTCCTGCCGGGAGTCGGGGTAGCGGTGGATCTGCCCGGCCGTCTGCCGGTAGGCGTTGATCGCCTTCGGGCTGGGGCCGAGCGGGTTCACGGTGAGCGACAGGTCGATCCAGGCGCGCTCGCCGTCCAGCGGTTGGGTGGGCCGGTACGGCTTGATCTGGCTGACGCCGGGCCGTGGGGACAGCAGCTCCATATCGACGACTCCGGGGCGGCAATGACGGGCCGCCATTCAACCGCAATCGGCCACACCGCGCCAGTGCTCTGACGCGGTGCGGCAAATGGCCGATCAACTCCTCAGTGGTTCAGGATCTGGCTGAGGAACAGCCTCGTGCGGTCCGACTTCGGGTTGGCGAAGAACTCCTCGGGCGGGGCCTGCTCGACGATCTCACCTCGGTCCATGAAGATCACGCGGTCGGCCACCGACTTGGCGAAGCCCATCTCGTGCGTCACGCACAGCATGGTCATGCCGCTCTCGGCCAGCGTCACCATGACATCCAGCACCTCCTTGACCATCTCCGGGTCGAGGGCCGAGGTCGGCTCGTCGAACAGCATGATCTTCGGGTTCATGCACAGCGCCCGCGCAATGGCGACGCGCTGCTGCTGGCCTCCGGACAGCTGGCCCGGATACTTGCGCGCCTGATCGGCGATGCGCACGCGCTCCAGGTACTTCATGGCGATGGATTCGGCCTCGGCCTTCGGCTTCTTGCGCACCCAGATCGGCGCCAGCGTGCAGTTTTCCAGCACGGTCAGATGCGGGAACAGATTGAAGTGCTGGAACACCATGCCGACCTCGCGGCGCACCAACTCGATGTTCTTCAGATTGCCGGTCAGCTCGATGCCGTCGATGACGATGGAGCCCTTCTGGTGCTCCTCTAGCCGGTTCAGACAGCGGATCAGCGTCGACTTGCCCGAGCCGGACGGCCCGCAGACGACGATGCGCTCCCCCTTGGCGACGGACAGGTTGATGTCCTTGAGCACGTGGAACTCGCCGTACCACTTGTGCACGCCCAGGCACTGGATGATTTCCTGGCCCGCGGCGGCGTCGCGCTCATGCAGGTTGATGGCGGCCATGTCCTTCAAAACTCCCTAGCGCTTGTGGCCACGGTAAAGGTCCTTCTCCAGCCAGCGGCTGTATTTCGACATGGAGAAGCAGAAGCACCAGTAGATAACGCCGATGAACAGGTACGCCTCGCGGTAGAATCCGCGCCACGACGGATCGGACAGCGCCGCCTTGGCGGTGCCGAGCAGATCGTACAGGCCGATGATGATGACCAGCGAGGTGTCCTTGAAGGTGCTGATGAAGGTGTTGACCAGAGGCGGGATGGAGATCGCCAGGGCCTGCGGCAGGATGATCTTGCGCATCGCCTGCCAATAGTTCAGCCCCAGCGCGTCCGCCGCCTCGTATTGGCCCTTGGGCATGGCTTGCAGGCCGCCGCGGATGGCCTCGGCCATGTACGCCGCCTCGAACAGGATGAAGGCGACCAGGGCGCGCAGCAGCTTGTCGATGTTCACGCCGGTGGGCAGGAACAGCGGCAGCATAACCGACGCCATGAACAGCAGGCTGACCAGCGGCACGCCGCGGATCAGTTCGATGTAGGCGACGCAGATCGCCTTGATCGCCGGCAAGTGCGAACGGCGGCCGAGCGCCAGCAGCAGCGAGAACGGGAACGCCACCGACAGGCCGATCACCGACAGGATCAGCGTCAGCGGCAGTCCGCCCCACAGCGAGTTCTCGACGTAGGTAAGCCCCAGCACCCCGCCCCACATCAGCAGGCCGAACAGCGCCAGCGCCCCCAGCGACACCACGACGAACCACGGCTTCCAGAAGCGCCGGTTGGCGGCGGCGGCCAGCGTCATGACGATGATCGCCGTCGCCACCAGCGGGCGCCACTGCTCGGAATAGGGGAAGGTACCGAACAGGATGAAGCGCAACTTCTCGCTGACGAACGCCCAGCAGGCGCCGGTCGCCGCCCGGCACTGCTGTGAGGTTGCGTCGAAGCCGCTGGCGTTGACGATGGCCCAGCGCAACAGCGGCGGAATGATGCTCAGCAGAGCCCAGCCGATCAGCACCGTCAGGACGGCGTTGTACCAAGTGTTGAACAGGTTGGCGCGAGCCCAGCCGAGGGGGCCGAGAGTCAGCGCCGGCGGACGCTCGACGACAGGGCCGGGTGCGGTGTCCACGTGGTCTGCCATGGCCTCAGCGCTCCACCAGCGCGATGCGCTTGTTGTACCAGTTCATGAACAGAGAAATGCTCAGGCTGATCGTGAGATAGCTGCCCATGATCATCGCCACGCCCTCGATCGCCTGCCCCGTCTGGTTGATCGTCGTGTTGAGGATCGACACCAGATCCGGGTAGCCGATGGCGAGCGCCAGCGAACTGTTTTTGGTCAGGTTCAGGAATTGGCTGGTCGTCGGCGGCACGATGACGCGCAACGCCTGCGGCAGGATCACCAGACGCAGCGAGTGCGTCCGCTTCAGCCCAAGCGCCGCCGCCGCCTCGGTCTGCCCATGGCTGACGGCGAGGATGCCGCCGCGCACGATCTCGGCGATGAAGGCCGCGGTGTAGATCGACAGGCCGAACAGGATGGCCGCGAACTCCGGCGACAGCACGAGCCCGCCGCTGAAGTTGAAGCCTTGCAGCTTCGGCACGTCCATCACCGACGGCGCCCCTCCCGCCACATAGGCGATCAGCGGCAGGCCGATCATCAGCACCGCCGTCATCGCCAGGATGGGGAACGGCTGGCCGGTCGCGGCCTGCCGGATCTTCGCCCATTTCCCCAGGATCACCGACGCGATGAAGCCCAGCAGGAAGGCGATGAACACCCATCTCCACACCGGATCGGACGCCGGCACCGGCACGGTGATGCCGCGCTGGCTCAGGAACACGCCCGGCAGCGGGTTGAGCGCCTGACGCACCGGCGGCATGCTCTCGGTGATCACCTGATACCAGACGAACAGTTGGAGCAGCGGCGGGATGTTGCGGACGATTTCCACATAGCCGGTCGCCAGCCGCGCCAGCAGCCAGTTGGTGGACAGCCGCGCAATGCCGATCAGCGTGCCGATGATCGTCGCCAGAATGATGCCGACCACCGACACCTTCAGCGTGTTCAGCAGGCCGACGATGAAGGCGTGGCCGTAGGTGTCCTTGGGCGAATAGTCGATCAGGCTCTCGCCGATGCCGAAGGACGCTTCGCGATCGAGGAAGTGGAATCCCGTCGCGATGGCGCGGCGGTTCAGGTTGTCCAGCGTGTTCGACACCAGGTACCAGCCGACGGCCAGCACGGCGCCGATCACCAGCACCTGATAGAGGATGGCCCGGACGGTCGGGTCATTCAAGGACAGGCGCGACGGCGCCCGCCCGCTGTCCTGCGTTTGGGTGGCCAACATACGCTCCGTTGCGCTGAGGGCACGAACCGGAAAGCCGGGGTCGGCACCGCCGCCCATCCGCAGGGGATGGGCGGCGGGCCGAAACCGCTGGCGTTACCGGATCGGCATTGCGTACTGCAGGCCACCCTTGGTCCACAGCCCGTTGAGGCCGCGCTCCAGCTTCAGCGGGGTCTGGGCGCCGACGTTGCGCTCGAAGATCTCGCCGTAGTTGCCGACCTTCTTGATGATGTTGTAGGCCCACTTCTCGTCAACGCCGAGCGCCTTGCCCATGCCCGCCGAGACGCCCAGCAGGCGCTGGATCTCGGGGTTCTTGGAGTTCAGGAATTCATCCACGTTCTTCGACGTGATACCCGACTCCTCGGCCTGGATGGTGGCGTAGACCACCCACTTGACGATGTCGTACCACTGGTCGTCACCGTGGCGCACGGCCGGGGCCAGCGGCTCCTTGGAGATGATCTCCGGCAGGATGACGTAATCGTCGGGCTTCGGCGCCACCGACGCGCGGGTCGACGCCAGCTGCGAGGCGTCGGTGGTCAGCACGTCGCAACGGCCGGCGAAGAAGGCCGCGTTGACCTCGTCGTTGTTCTCGATGACGACGGGGTTGTAACTCATGTTGTTGGAGCGGAAGTAATCCGCAAGGTTCAGCTCGGTCGTGGTGCCGGACTGCACGCAGACGGTGGCGCCGTTCAGTTCCTTGGCGCTCTTCACGCCGAGTTTCTTGGCGACCATGAAGCCCTGGCCGTCATAGTAGGTGACCGGCGCGAAGTTCAGGCCGACCGAGGTGTCGCGTGTCAGCGTCCAGGTCGTGTTGCGCGACAGCAGATCGACTTCGCCCGACTGAATGGCCGGGAAGCGTTGCTGCGCCGACAGCGGCGTGAACTTCACCTTCTGCGGATCGTTGAACAGCGCCACGGCGACCGCGCGGCAATAGTCGACGTCGAGGCCGGTCCAGTTGCCGGCGCTGTCAGGGTTGGCGAATCCCGGCAGGCCGACGTTGACGCCGCACTGCACGAAACCCTTGCCCTTGATGCCGTCGAGCGTTGCGCCGGCCTGGGCGCCGCCCGCGACCGCAAACGTGAAGGCTGCCGCAGCCGCGGCGATAGTACCCGCTTTGATCATGTTGGCCCCACCCTGTCCGTGTCTTTTCGTTTGGTCTCTTCCCGCACATGTCCTGCATCCCTATCAGGACGCGGCATGCGCTTGTCACACGAGTGTACCAATACGGCGGGCGTTGTCGAATCTTCCGTCGTCGAAAAACCGTGGTTACTCCATCCAATCCAGAGGCTTATGGCGGCGATTCCCTGTGGCCCCTGGTTGGCGGTGGTGCCAAGATGACTGCCCC
The DNA here is from genome assembly GCF_053470425.1 of Azospirillum terrae. NCBI lineage: Bacteria > Pseudomonadati > Pseudomonadota > Alphaproteobacteria > Rhodospirillales > Azospirillaceae > Azospirillum > Azospirillum terrae. Next base: position 463,701 of record NZ_JBPXMR010000001.1, read on the forward strand.
TCATCCGATCTGCCGAGCCCGTCTCCCATGAAAGACCTTAAGGGCGCCAAGCCCGACACCCTCCTGGGCCATGTGGGCCGCGATCCTCAGGCCAATTCCGGGATCATCAACCCGCCTGTCTACCACGCCTCGACCGTGCTGTTCCCGACGCTGGAGGCGCTGGAAGCCAGCGACCGCAACCCGTTCGAGATCGTGAACTACGGCCGCGTCGGCACGCCGACCTCGCACGCCTTCGAGGAGGCGGTGGCGGCGATCGAGGGCGGCTACCGGGCGGTGACCGCGGCCTCCGGTCTCGCCGCCATCGCCACGGCGCTCACCGCCTTCACCAAGGCCGGAGACCACATCCTGGTGACCGACAGCGCCTATGGGCCGACGCGGCGCGTGTGCAACGACATCCTGGCGCGCTATGGCGTGGAGATCGAATACTATGATCCTCTGATCGGCGCCGGCATCGCCGGGCTGATCCGCCCCAACACCTCGGTGGTGTTCCTCGAATCGCCGGGCTCACTGACCTTCGAGGTGCAGGACGTGCCGGCCATCGCCAAGGCGGCCAAGGCTGCCGGCGCCACGGTCATCCTGGACAACACCTGGGCGACGCCGCTGTTCTTCAAGCCGTTCGATCACGGGGTGGACGTGTCGGTGCACGCCGCCACCAAGTACATCGTCGGCCACGCCGACGCCATGCTCGGCATGATGGTGTGCAACGAGGCGAGCTGGGCCACCGTCAAGAGGAACGCCGTGCGCTTCGGCACCTGCGCCGGGCCGGACGACATGTACCTGGGCCTGCGCGGCTTGCGCACGCTGTCGGTGCGCCTGAAGCGCCACCAGGAAAGCGCGCTGGCGCTGGCCGACTGGCTGGCGGCGCGGCCGGAGGTGGCGCGCGTCCTCCACCCCGCCCGCCCCGGCGACACCGGATACGAGCTGTGGAAGCGAGACTTCACCGGCGCCAGCGGCCTGTTCTCCATGGTGTTGAAGCCGGTGCCGAAGCCGGCGCTGGCCGCCATGCTCGACGGCATGGAGCTGTTCGGCATGGGCTATTCCTGGGGCGGCTTCGAGAGCCTGATCCTGCCCGCCCACCCCGCCGGTGTGCGCACCGCCACCACGTGGCAGGCCGAGGGGCCGCTGATCCGCCTGCACGCCGGGCTGGAGGATGTGGATGACCTGATCAGAGACCTCGACCGCGGCTTTGCCCGCCTGAACGCAGCCCTTTAGAGGACCGACACCATGAGCGAAGCCTTTTCCGACGTGCTCGCCGCCATCCGCTTCAACGACGACGGGCTGGTCCCCGCCATCGCCCAGCAGGTCGGCAGCGGCGAGGTGCTGATGATGGCCTGGATGAACCGCGCTGCGGTGGTCGAAACGCTGACGACCGGGCGGGTCTGCTACTGGTCGCGCTCGCGCAAGGGGCTGTGGCGCAAGGGCGAGACGTCGGGCCAGACCCAGCATCTCAAGGAGTTCCGCGTCGACTGCGACGGCGACACCCTGCTTCTGATGGTCCAGCAGGACGGCGTGGCCTGCCACACGGGCCGGCGCGCCTGCTTCTTTCGCGCCGTGCGCGATGGTGCGCTGGTCACTGTGATGGACGTGGCGACCGACCCGTCTGTGTTGTACGCGCGCAACAAAACTACGGATTAGGAGAGTTTTGCTGCGCCGCACGGTCGGATTGATCTATATCAACGAGCCGAATCGACCAAAGGGATAAAACTTTAGCTGTCTCTAACCCTCCCTGTAATCGCCTTTGCCGGAGGTTCCGATTGGAACCCCCGGCTATTTTTTTGTGCTCAGCGAACGTGCGTGTCGCAAATTGCACCGTTTTGGAAATATTTGATCCAGATCAATGGGAGTCATAGGCCGAACCGCCATAGTCGGGTCGTCTCTAACCCTCCCTATATCGACTTCGACCGGAGCGTCCTCATCGACGCTCCGTTTTTTTCGTGCCCACCCCCGAGCGGAATGCAACGCCCCATCGAACAGCGTTTCATGGCGTTTCATTGTGTTGCATTCGGCTCCGCCGATCCGGGGCAATCGTCATATAGGGCAGTCACTTGCAGCGGATTGTTGATATGACGCATCAGCGCGGGCGCTCTGGAAAACGCGTCCTACCCCTTATCCCCAGAATCGGTGGATAACTCTGTGGAGGATGCCGGGAGGAACCCGCGCCGCCATACTCCGCGAGCGAATGCCCAAAAAATAGGCAGCGGCAATTTTCCTTTGCGGCGGAGGCTTTTGCCGGAATTTTCAGACGGCACGTGAAGTCAAGTCGCAAATCTGTCACGGGTCGTCACCCCCTATGGACGGGGGATAACTTCCATTTGCGCGCGCCGAATGGGATCAACCCTCGATCTGGGATGGAGGGCGAGGCGTCGGGAAGGATGTGGAGCGGGTTGCTGGACTCGAACCAACCTGGCCAGCCTGGAAAGCCGGTGCCCAACCTCTGGACCAAACCCGCGTCACGCCTGTGATCCTGCGGCATCGGGGCGGCGCTCTCAACGGAGCAGGAGGGGCGCCCCGATGGCGCGACGGGTGGTCTGTGGGCGGTAGCGCACCTGCGTCAGTGCCGCCGGGCGGTCACAAGAATGGCGACCCCAGCAGGGCTCGAACCTGCGACCTGCCGCTTAGAAGGCGGCTGCTCTATCCAGCTGAGCTATGGGGCCGTACTGCCGCGGAAGGGCGACGGCGGGCGGCCGCTCAGAAGCGCGGCCGGTCCATGCGGAAGTTGTCGGCGTAGTTGCGCGGGCGGACGCGGCGGACGGCGGCGTCCTGCACGGTGTATTCCCAGCCCTTGCGCTCGGCGAAGGCGATGGCGTCTTCCTTGGTCTCGAAGCGCAGCTTCACCTGGTTCAGCGTGTCGCCCGAGCTGATCCAGCCCATCAGCGGCTCCGGCCGGCGCGGGGTCTCAAGCTCGTACTCCAGCAGCCAGAAATGCGTCTTCGCCCGCCCGGACTGCGTGGCCGCCTTGCTCGGCTGGGAAATCCGGACCTTCATGGGCGACACTCCTTGCTTCTTGCTTCGCATCACAGCGGATGATCGATGGTCGGGGCGCCCGGATTCGAACCGGGGGCCTCCAGTACCCAAAACTGGCGCGCTACCAGACTGCGCCACGCCCCGTCAACGCGTGTGGAATACACGAACCCAACGCGGACGGCAAGGCATCGGCGTTGGTTTAGACGTGCGTTCCGCCTTTTGATGATGTAGCACCGACGCGTCGCCGAAAGGAGCCTCACGCCATGATGCCGCGAACCGCAGCACGCGCCGCTGCCGCCGCGCCAGCGCCATGCTGAGCGTGCTTCGGGCGTTGCTCGATGCGACGGCGGTCGGCCGGCTGCTGCGCGGCGCATCGGGCCTGTTCGTCGCCAACATCGCCGGGGCCGGGCTGGCCTTCCTGCTCCAGCTGACGCTGGCCCGCGTGCTCGGCGCCACCAGCTTCGGCGCCTATGCCTACGCGTTGGCGTGGCTGAACATCCTCAGCTACGTCGCCGTGCTCGGCCATGACATGCTGCTGCTACGCCAGGTTGCGGCCTATCGGGCCGCCGAGGATTGGTCATCCCTGCGCGGGGTGCTCCGCCACGCCCAGGCGACGCCGCTGCTTGCCGCCATGGCGATCGCCGCCGTTGGTGCCGGCATCGTCCAGACGATTCCGACCCTGTCGGCGGATCTGGCGTCGGCGATGACCGTGGGGTTCCTGCTGCTGCCACTGGTCACGATGTTGCGCGTGCGCGGCTCGATCCTGTGCGCCGTCGAACAGCCGTTCCTCGGCCTCTTGCCGGAGCGGCTGGCGCGCGACGCCGTCGCCATGCTGTTGCTGCTCGCCCTGGTGTTCGGCGCCGGCGTCGCTCTCGACGCGGCGGAGGCGTTGGTGGTCCTCGGTTGCGGCACTGCGGTGGCGCTGGCCATCGTCAGCGGTGCCCTGCGGCGCTGGAGCGCCGAGTTGCCGCGCGACGCGCGGGCGGCGTATCGCATTCCCGAGTGGCTGCGCGCCGCCGCGGTGATGGCGGCCATGGGCGGCCTCCAGATGCTTTTGCAGCGCGCCGATCTGCTGATGATCGGCTGGCTGCTCGACACGACGACCGCCGGCGTCTACGCCGTCGCGACCTCGCTGTCGGAGGTGTGCGCCTTTCCGATGTCGGCCGTCGCCTCGGTGTTCGCGCCGACCGTCGCCGCCTTGTACGCGCGCGGCGACCGGCCGGCGTTGCAGGATACGATGACGATGACCTGCCGCTGGTCGCTGGTCGTCACCGCCGCCATCGCGGTGCCGCTGGCGGCGGTGCCCGAACTGGTGCTGTCGCTCTACGGCGCGCCGTTCGTCGCCGGGGCGGGGGCGTTGCGGCTGCTGCTGGCCGCACAGCTCCTCAAGGCGGCGGTCGGCGCCGCGGCGCTGCTGATGACGATGACCGGCAACGAGACGCGAGCGGCGCTGATCCTCGGCATCGCCGCGTTCGGCAACCTGCTGCTCAACCTGCTGTTCATCCCGCTGTTCGGCATCGAGGGCGCCGCCCTGGCGACGGTGACCGCCAGCGCCGGGGCACAGTTGTTCATCGCCCGCGGTGCGGCGACCCGCACCGGTATCCACACCGGGCCGTTCCCGGTCCGTCCTTCGTCCTGACGAGCCCTGCCCCATGACGGTCTTCTTCTATCCGCACAGCGTGCTGCGCGATCACCACTTCGACGCGATGCGGGCATGGCCGCGCGGCGACGTGGCGAATCCCGAGCTGGCGGAGGGACGCGTCGGCCATCAGGTGGCGGCGAGCACCGCCGTGGGCGGCGGCGCCCGCCGTTCGTGGAAGCAGATCGTCCCGTTGATCAACCTGAAGCGCCGGCCCGCCGGGCTGCCGCCGGACGTCGTGGTCTACGCCTGGGGCGGCATCCTCGCCACCGGCCCCTTCATCGTCGAGCTGGAGAACCCCTACGCGCTGACCGGCTACAATCTGCCGGCGGTCCCGCTGTGGCGGCCGGTGCTGCGCCGGTTGCTGCTCCAGGACCGCTGCCGCGAGATCCGCTGCATGAGCGCGGCATGCCGCGCCACGCTCGGCTGGCTGCTCGGCGACGATGTGGCGGCCAAGGCCGTCGTGCACTACCCGACGCTCCCCCTGCCAGGCCGTGCGGTGGACGAGGTTTCGGCTGACGGGCCGCGGTTCCTGTTCGTCTCGACGCAGTTCGAGATCAAGGGCGGCCCGGCGTTGCTGCGCGCCTTCCGGCAGGTCCGGCAGGCGATCCCGTCCGCGCACCTCGACCTCATCACCCACCTGCCGCCGGAGTTCGAGGATCTGGCCCGGCAGGACGGCGTCACCGTGCACCCGGCCCGCTTCACCCGCGCCGAGATCTGGGAGCGGTTCATGGCGCAGTGCGACGTGCTGGTCCACCCGACCTTCGCCGATTCCTACGGCATGGTGGCGCAAGAGGCGCTGGCGCACGGGCTCGCCGTGATCGCCACGGACGTCTACGCCCTGCGCGAGATGGTCGAGCCGGGGCGGAACGGCGCCCTGCTGAGCCCGCCCATCGCCATGTGGAACGGCATCCGGCCGGGGCCGCTGCTGCAGCGCTGGTGGATGGCGCGGGAACTGGTGCAGGGCATCGACACGACGGTGCTGGAGGGTGACCTTGCCACGGCGATGATCGGGCTCGCGGCCGACCCGGCGCGCCTGCTGGCCGCCCGCCGAGCCAGCGCCGACCTCTACGCGCGCCGATTCCTCAACCGCTCGGCCGCATAGAGCAGGACGCCGAGCGGCAGCGCCGCGGCGAACAGCGCGCGCCCCAGCGGCGTGCTCAGGCCCCGGTAGACGGCGCCAAGCCCCTGCCCGCCGTGCAGCCCGTAACGCACCAGATTGGCCGCGGACTTGAAGAAGGACGCCGGGGCCGAGGCGAACCAGTCGGTTTCCTCGTTCAGCACCATGCTGTGATAGAGCAGCAGGCCGGGCATGGCCGTGGCCGATCGGGTCCGCACCGCGCCGGTCAGCCCGCCCGGCTCATCACGATGGTAGACGCGAAGGTCTTCGTTGACGCAGCGCAGGCGATAGTGCCGGGCGATCCGATGCCAGACGACGCCCTCGGGAATGAAATTGGTGCCCTCGATGTGTGGGAAAGGAAACCGGCGCAGCACGTCGGTGCGCACGAACCCCCACTTCTCGCCGCGCACCTTGTGGCGGTAGTCGATGTCCAGCATGGACGCATCGAGGGGGCTGGCCGGAAACGGGTCGCCGACCCGCTCGCCGTGCTCGTCGCGGCACAGGACGCTGACCCCGACGAAGCCCTCGCGTTCATCGGCGGGGATGGTCTCCCAGACAGCGGCCAGCCGTTCCAGCGCGGTCGGGACGCAGGAATCGTCGGAGTCGAGGATGAGGAAGAAACGGCCGTGCGCCTCCCGCACGCCGCGGTCGATGGCGCGGTGCTTGCCGGCGTTGTCCTGGCGCAGGCTGCGGATGGGGAAATCGGCACGCTCACGGAGCGCCGCCAGCACGGCCGGCGTGTCGTCCTGCGACCCGTCGTCGATCACCAGCCACTCGAAGTCCCGACAGGTCTGCGCCGCGAGGCTAGCAAACACCCGCGGCAGCGTTGCTGCCCGGTTGTAGGTCGGGGTGAATACGGTGAACAGCGGAGCACCGGTCATGGCGCCACGCCGCGCAGCAGCGCCCCAAGCTTCGGCGCCAACGCCTTGAGGCTGTAGTGCGCTTCGGCCACCGTGCGCCCCAGCCGGCCCATGCCGGCGGCGCGGTCGGGATCGACCAGCAGCGCCGAGAGGGCGTCCACCCATTCATCGCGGTCACGCGCGGCGTAGCCGACCTCGCCGTGCGCCAGCACGTCGGCGTTCATGCCCACCGGCGACACCACCACCGGCCGGGCGGACGCCATGTATTGCAGCATTTTGAAGGAGCACTTGCCGCGCTCCCAGGCGCCATCCTCCAGCGGCATCAGGCCGGCGGCGATGCGGGCGAAGAACGCCGGTTCCACACCCGGCGACCAGGGCAGCACCTCCACCCGGTCCATCGGCAGCCGGGTGAACGCCGGCTGACCGTCGCAGCACACCAGCAGCCGCGTGTGGTTGAACCGCTCCAGCACCGCGGCCAGCGCGTCTTCGACGGCGTACAGGTAGCGCAAATTGCCCGAGGTGCCGATCCAGCCGACTACCGGCTCCCTCGGATAGGGCTCGGCCCGCAGTGCGTCGGTGTCCACCGCCGTGGGCAGAACGGCGACGTTGCGGTTCCAGGCGCCGTAGATTTCCGCCAGCCAAGGGTTGCCGGCGATCACCAGATCGCAGGCGTGCGCCAGCCGTCGCGCCGTCCGGCCGCCGCGGAACAGGTGGATGGCGTCGTCCACGTCCAGCACCCGCGGCCGGCCGGTCAGCCCCTCCAGCGTGTAGAGCGTCGAGAGCATCTCGCGCTGAAGCAAAACGACGTCCGCCGCCCGGCTCGCCACCACGGCAGGGATGCGCTGGGCCAGCGACGCCGCCGCCCAGGCCGGGCGTAGCGCCCGTGACACCGGCGGGTAGGCGCCCAGCGACGGATAGCTCTCTTCCAGCACAATGCCCTGCGCGGTCAGCGCCGGGGCGTACTGGCGCACGCGGAACCGCGCCGCCGGAACGCTGGCGCCGCCGGTGAAGGCCATGACATGAAGGGGGGGAGCGGTCACTCGTGCCTCAGCGCCTCTATAGGGTTGAGGTACGCCGCGCGGCGCGCCGGGTAAAGCCCGAAGAACACGCCGACCACGCCGCTGACGCTGACCGCCAGGATCACCGAGTCCGGCTCGATCAGCGTCGGCCAGCCGGCCAGCCGCGCCACCAGGACCGCCACGCCCACGCCCACCAGCACTCCCACCGCCGCTCCGATGATGGACAGCGTCGTCGATTCGATGAGGAATTGGATCAGGATGTCGCGCCGCCGAGCGCCGATGGCGAGCCGCAGGCCGATCTCGCGCGTTCGCTCGGTGACCGAGACCAGCATGATGTTCATGATGCCGATGCCGCCCACCAGCAGCGACACCGCCGCCACCGCCGCCAGCAGGAAAGACAGCGCGCGGGCCGACGCGTCGCGGGTCGCCGCCACCTCGGACAGGTTGCGCATCCAGAAGTCGTCCTCTTGCCCCTCGGCCAGCCGATGGCGCTGGCGCAGCAGTTCCTTGAGCTGGCGCTGAGCCTCGTCCATATCGGCGCCGTTGGCCATCTTGATGACGATGGAATGGACAAAACGCGGGTTGGCCTTGGCCATCTTGGGTATGTTGCGCTTGGCGGTGGACAGCGGCACGAAGACCACGTCGTCCTGGTCCTGGCCGTTGGTGTTCTGCCCCTTGACGCCCAGCACCCCGGCGACGGTGAACGGCGTGGTGCCGATGCGCACCGTCTCGCCCACCGGATCGCCGCCGCCGAACAGACTGGTCACCACCGTCTGGCCCAGCAGGATCACCTTGTTGGCTTGGCTCACATCCTCGTCGGACAAGGGGCGGCCGGACGCCACCACCCAGTCGCGCGCCTCCAGATAGTCCGGCGTGACGCCGAACAGGATCGTCTGCCAGTTCTGGTTCCCTGCCACCACCTGCAAGCCCCAGCGCACCGAGGGTGCGGCGATGCGGGCGTCGGGGATCTCCCGCACGATGGCGACGGCGTCGTCCTCGGTCATCGACGCCGCGGTGCCGGCGCCCAGCCGCACGCCGCCGCGCTGGATGCTGCCCTGCCCAACCAGCACGAGGTTGGTGCCCAGGCTGGCGATCTGCCGCAGCACCTGATCGCGGGCGCCCGACCCCACCGCCACCATGGCAATCACCGCCGCCACACCGATGACGATGCCCAGCATGGTCAGGGCGCTGCGCATGGGGTTGGCGCGCAGTGTCTCCAGCGCGGCGCGGATGGCGTCGAAGGCGTTCATGGCCGGACGGCCTCCTGCGGCACCTGCCGGCGGTCGTCGATCAGCACCCCGTCGCGGAAGGACAATACGCGGCCGGCATAGGCGGCGACGTCCGGCTCGTGCGTCACCAGCACCACGGTGATGCCGGCGCGATTGAGGTCCTGAAACAGCGCCATGATCTCCGCGCTGGTGCGGGTGTCCAGCGCCCCGGTGGGCTCGTCGGCCAGCAACAGGGCCGGCCGGTTGACCAGCGCGCGGGCGATGGCGACGCGCTGTTGCTGGCCGCCGGAGAGCTGCGCCGGGCGGTGGTGGGCGCGGTCGGCCAGCCCGACCTGCCCCAGCGCCTCGGATGCCCGGCGCAGCCGGGTGGCGCGGTCCACCCCGGCGTAGACCATGGGCAGCGCCACATTGCCGGCAGCGTCAAGCCGCGGCAGCAGGTTGAAGGACTGGAAGACGAAACCGATGCGCCGGTTGCGAATCGCCGCAAGAGCGTCGGAGTCCAGACGGCTGACCTCCTCGCCGTCCAGGCGGTAGCTGCCCGAATCCGGCCGGTCGAGGCAGCCCAGCACGTTCATGAAGGTGGATTTGCCCGAACCGGACGGCCCCATCACCGCGACGAACTCGCCGTGCGCCACCTCTGCGGTGACGCCGGCCAGCGCGGCCACGCGCTCGGTTCCCATGACGTAGCTGCGCGTCAGGCCGTGCACGGCGATCAGCGGCGTGGGCGCCGCGTCCCCCCGTTCCGCCCGCTCGGCGCACAGCACGTCAGAAGGCAAGGCGCGGCCCTCTCCTGGCGTCCCGCTCCGGCGGGGCGATGCCGATGATGACCTCCTGCCCGGCCGTCAACCCGCCCCCGGTGACCTCGGTGAAGCTGCCGTCGGTGATGCCGACACGCACCGGAACAGAGACCGGTGTCCCCGCCGGCCCGACCACCCACACCGTGCGCGCTGCGGCGTCGCGGCCCTTGCCGGACCGCATGTCCTCGAAGCGCTCGCGCTGTTCGGGCGTCAGCACGGCTGCGATCTGCTCATCGGCCCGGCGGCGGATGTCGCGCGCTTCGGCGCGCCGCTGCTCGGGATCGCCTTGCGTGCTCATGCCGGCGTAGCGGTCCTTCGCCTCGGCCAGCACCGCGTCCAGCGCGGCGCGCTGCTTGGCGTCCAGGGCCAGCTCGGCGACCAGCCGGCGCGCCAGATCGTCCAGCGCGGCGCCGCCGCGCCCGCCGGACGGGCCGCCCAGCGTCGGCGTCGGCCCGGCGTCGGCGCGCGCCGCACCGGCTTCGGCCGGGCGGAAACGCAACGCGGCGTTGGGAATCTTCACGGTGGCCCGGCGTTCGTCGACAACGATGCGCAGGTTGGCGGTCAGGCCCGGCAGCAGCCGCATGTCCTGGTTCTCCACCGAGATGCCGACAATATAGCTGACGACGTTCTGTTCCTCCTCCGGCGCCAGCCGGACCTGGGAGACGGTGCCGCTGAACGTCTCGTCGGGGAAGGCGTTGACGGTGAAGCTCACCGGCAGGCCGACGCGCACCCGGCCGATGTCCGCCTCGTCGATGTTGGCGAGCACCTCCATCTGCCGCAAATCCTGGGCGATGGTGAACAAAGTGGGGGCCTGGAGGCTGGATGCCACCGTCTGGCCGACGGTGGCCTCACGGTCCACCACGACGCCGTCAATGGGCGAGCGGATGACCGAGCGGTCGATGTCCACCTGAACGAGCTGCAACGCCGCCTCGCGCTGGGTGACCTGCGCCTCGGCCACCTGGACCTGCGCGGCGGCCACGTTGAGCGACGCTTCGGCCGAGGCGATGCCAGCATCCGCCTGCTGGCGCTGCGCCACGGCGGAGGTGAGCGCGGCGCGGGCCGAGCGGGCGGCGGTCTGCGCCTTCTCGAAGTCGGCGGTGGTCACCACGCCGCGCCCGCGCAGTTCCTCGCGCCGGGTGAGGTCTCGGTCGGCATCCTGGAGCGCCAGTTCGGCGCGTGACACCTGCGCCGCGGCGCTGGCCAGTGCGGCGCGGGCGTTGGCGATGTCGGCCTGCGCCTTGTCGCGCTGGGCGCGCTGGACGCTCAGCGTCGCCTTGGCGGAGTCCAGATCGGCCTGGGCCGACTTCAGCCGGGCCACAAGCTGCGCCGTGTCCAGGCGGGCGAGCACCTGTCCGCGCGTGACCATGCTGTTGAAATCGGCGTTCAGCTCGGCGATGTTGCCGGACAGTTGCGAGCTGACCTCGACCGTCACCACGGCGCTCATCTTGCCGGTGGCGGTGATGGCGCTGACCAGCGATCCGCGCTCCACCTTGGCAAGCCGATAGGCGGCCGGCGGCTCCGCCGCGCCGAACCAGCCATAGGCCGCCGTCCCCGCCGTCACCAGCAGAAGAACCACCAGAACCGTGAAAAACCGCCGCTTCATCGAACCATCGCACTCCGCGCATCGCCGCACGGAGGTATAGGCCGCAAATGCGGCAAACCGGCGGCTGCGTTAACCTATTTGGTGCCGCCGACCGATGGATGCACCACCCGATCGCCGGGACGGATGCCGAGGCGGGCGCTCATGCCGCCGTTGATCTCCAGGATCGCCTTCACCGGTGCGGCGGAGCGGATGGCGTCCAGCGACTGCGGCACGGCGCGCTCGTGGATGTTCACGATTCGCCCATCCGCGGCGATGAACAGCATGTCGAGCGGGATCAGCGTGTTCTTCATCCAGAACGCCGCCGGCTGCACCTGATCGTATATGAACAGCATGCCGGCGTCCGGTTCCATCTTCTCGCGGAACATCAGGCCCTGCGCCTGCTGGCCGGGCGTCAGCGCCACCTCGATGTCGAAGCGGAAGCGCCCGCCGGCCGCCGTCTCCACCGTCAGCGAGGAGCGCTGGAACTGCTCCAGCGCGTTCGCCGGTCCGGGCGCCGCAGCCAGGAAGACGGAGAAGCAGAGGACGAAGCGGCTCAAGAGGCGTCCGATCATCGTTAGGAACCATTCCAGGGGAATCCAGTGCGGGCGACCTTGCCCGCGCGGCGCCGCGCTGTCCAGCGCCTTACGACGTCTTCCGGCCGCTCGGGTACAGGTCTTCCTTCACCGGGGTCACGCTGCGGATCGCATAGCCCGGCCGCGCGCTGAAGCGGCGCAGCGCGCGTTCGGAGGCGTCGCGGTCGGTCTCCGCCCACACCAGATACTCGCGACCGCGCGCCCACTCCGCAGCCAGGGGGTGGCTGGCGTCCACTTCGCGGATCTGGGCGTTGGACACGCTCACCAGCCACTCCTTGTCGCCGGGATTGCGGCGGTCGCTGAGGATCAGCAGGCGCGGACGGCGTTTGCCCTGTTCCTCGCTCAGTTTCTGCTGCACCTCGGCCTGCTTCTTGCGCAACGCCATCATCTCGTTCAACAGGCCGTCGGTTTCCTTGTTGGCGTTTTCCTCCTCGCGCTGGAGGCGCTTGAGGGTGGATTCCAGTTTGGAGATCGACTCGCGCGCCGCCTTCACGCGGTTGCGCGACTGCCCGACGATGGCCTCCAGCGCCATCAGCGTGTTGCCCAGCCACGCGGCCAGCGCGATGATGATCAGGACGATCAGGAAATTCAGCATCATTGCGAGGCCGCCTTGGCTTCCGCCTGCGCTCTCGCCTGCGCTTCGGCGACCATCTTTTCGGACGCGCTGCCGCCCTTTTGGAAGCTTTTCTGGAAGCCGAGCTTGAAGGGGAACGCGGTCTCGACCAGCTGCTTGGCGTCCTCGAAGCTGGTCGCCCACACCTCGGCCACGTTGTTGTAGCGCCAGATCGGGTTGGCCTGCGCCCGCTCGCCGTTGGCGCGGGCCTGCGCCGCCGCCGCCTCGCGCGATATGTTCACCGTGTATTTGGACGCGTGGGCCGCCGGTTCGCCCACCTCGTGCACGAACAGCGGCGGCTGGTCGGCCAGATCGGTGATGGCCTTCTCCATCTTGCGGATATCGCTTTCCAGCCGGTGCTTCTCGGAGGATTGCTGGTTGCGCCGCGCCACCGAGGCGTTGACGCGGTCCTGCAGGTCGTGCGCTTCAGAATGCAGGACGTAAATGCGGTTTTCGATCTGCTCGAGGCCAGCCGTGCGTTCCAGCATGCCCGGCAGGAAATCCTTCATCATCGCGGCCACCGGGAGCGCCGCCAGCATGATCGCGGCAATGGCGATCAAAAGCAGGGTCGTGTTCGACATATCCCGGACCGCGCGCTCCGTCAAAGTCCCGCACCATAGCGTGACGCATTTGTGCACTTCACGGAAGATAATGCCGATATTTAATCAAGGTCAACTCGCTGCGCTGCGATTTCGGACTGTTCAGTGAATAATCGAATGTCATTTTTGGAATACGACATTATGGCTCCAGTGTCAGAGAGGCGACACGGCGCACTTCCTCGCGCACGGGTCCCGGCCGCGGCACGTCGACCAGCGTGGTGAACCAGTGCTCCGGCGGGTTGCGACCGGCGCCACGGTGCCAGGTCAGGGCGCGCAGCACGGACTCCGCGGCGTGCGTCGGAGGCGCCATGGGGTCGAACCCGTTCAGCACCGCCCAAATGCCGGCCCAGCAACGCCCGACCGACCACGGGTTGTACCCGCCGCCGCCCACCACCAGCACCCGCGGTGCCAGCCCGACCAGCGCCCCCACGGCCCGCCAGAGCGCACCGTTGGACAGTTCCAGCTTGCTCAACGGATCGTCGGCCAAGGCGTCGGCGCCGCTCTGCACCACAACCACCTCAGGCCGGAACCGGTGGCCAAGTGGCAGGATCGCCGTTTCCACCAAATGGTCCAGTTCGCTGTCGTTGAACCCCTTGGGCACCGGCAGGTTGCGTACATTCGCTCCGGCGCGCTCCTCCGCGCTGCCGGTGAAGGGCCAGCGCCCGCGCTCGTGCACGGACAGCGTCAGCACCCGGTCGTCGCCGGCGAACGCCTCCTCGACGCCGTCGCCGTGGTGGGCATCGAGATCGACGTAATAGACGCGCTCCACACCGGCATCGAGCAGTTCCAGGATCGCCAGCACCGGCGCGTTCAGATAGCAGAACCCGCTGGCCCGGCCGGGCCGAGCATGGTGGGTGCCGCTGGCCGGGCTGTAGACGATGCCGGGCTCCTCCAGCAGCAGGCGTGCCGCCTGGATGCCCGCCCCGGCGCCGGTGGCCGGACGCCGGTACATCTCCGGGAAGATGGGGTTCTCCAACTTGCCGAGGTTGTGGCGTGCCGCCGTATCGGCATCGACGCGTTGCTCTGCCTCGGCGCGGGCCAGGGCTGCGATGTAGTCGCGGTGGTGGAAGCGCGCCAGCGCGTCCGGCGTGGCCGGTGGGGTTTCGATGTAGGACTCCATGTCCAGCCAGCCCATCGCCCGGCTGAGGTCGAAGGTCGTCGAGACGCGCGGGATGGCAAGCGGGTGCTTCGGGCCGTAACTCGACCCGCGATAGACCTCGCTGCCAAGGAAAAGCGGACGTCGTGCCATGCCCCGTAGAGGTGGGCCGCCGCGGCGCGTCCGTCAACGCACACGCCCTGCCCTTGCCGCTGCCGAACGGCGCCCTTTCTTGTTGGGCATGCCGATGCTGCTTCGCACACTCGCCGCGCTGCTCTTGCTCCTGATCCTGGCACCGCCAGGCCGGGCGGTGGCCGGCGGCGTGCCGGTGGACCTGGAACTGGTGCTGGCGATCGACGTTTCCGGCAGCATCGACCCGGACGAGGCGGAGTTGCAGCGCCGCGGCTACGTCCAGGCGTTCCTCAACCCCAAGGTCATCGACGCCATCCGCTCCGGCCCCTACGGCCGCATTGCCGTGGTCTACATGGAGTGGGCCGGCGACCATTACCAACAGACGGTGATCGGCTGGACCCTGCTCGACAGCCGCGACGCCATCGCCGCCTTCGCCGACCGGCTTGCGGAAGCCGGCATCGGGCGGGAGCGCTGGACATCGATCAGCATGGCGCTGACCGCCGCATCCGGCCTGTTCGAAGGCAGCGCTTACGAGGGCACGCGGCGGGTGATCGACGTGTCCGGCGACGGCCCCAACAACAGCGGCCCGCCGCTGCTTCCCGTGCGCGACGCTTTGGTCGCCAAGGGCATCACCATCAATGGCCTGCCCATCGTCAACGACCGCCCGAACCCGTGGGGCGGCGAGCCGCCGCGCGACCTGGACCAGTACTACCGCAACAACGTGATCGGCGGCCCCGGCGCCTTCATCGTCGTGGCGGACGGTTTCGACGCCTTCGCGCAGGCGATCCTCACCAAGCTGCTGCTGGAAATAGCCGGCACGGACCCGTCGACCGAGCACGCCGCTTGCCCGCACTGCAACGAGTTGCCATAGTTCACGCCATTCACTGGGGGGAGCCGGCTGTCGGCTGAGAGGTCCTATGATCGGGACGACCCCTGGAACCTGATCCGGTTCGCACCGGCGTAGGGACCAGTGAGCCATGCACGCCATCGTTCAGCCGGGCGAAACCCCGGCCCCCACTTCCGTCACCATCGCCGCGGCGCGCCTGACCTACGGCGGCGCTCCGCTGTTCGAAGACCTGAACCTGCGCCTGGAACCGGCGGCGGTGACCGGGCTGCTCGGGCCGAGCGGCGTCGGCAAGACGACCCTGCTGCGCATGATCGCCGGCTTGGCCGAACCGGAGCCGCCCACCACCGTGACCGCCGGTGACGGCCAACCGCTGGCCGGCCGTGTCGCCTACATGGCGCAGCAGGATTTGCTGCTGCCGTGGTTGAGCGTGCTCGGCAACGTGTTGCTGGGCGCCAAGCTGCGCGGCGAGCGGCGCACGCCGGCCCTGCTGGACGAGGCACGCGGCCTGCTGAAGCGTGTCGGGCTGGGCGGGCGCGAGGGCGACCGGCCGGCGGCGCTGTCCGGTGGTCAGCGCCAGCGCGTGGCGCTGGCCCGCACGCTGATGGAGCGGCGCCCGGTGGTGCTGATGGACGAACCGTTCTCGGCGCTCGACGCCATCACCCGGCTGCGCTTGCAGGAGTTGGCGGCGGAATTGCTGGCCGGGCGCACGGTGCTGCTGGTCACCCACGACCCGCTGGAGGCGCTGCGCCTCGGTCACCGCGTGCACGTCATGAGCGGCGCTCCGGCCCGCATCGGCCCGGCCCTGGAGCCGCCCGGCCCGCCGCCCCGCGCCCCGGACGACCCGGCGGTGCTGGCGATGCAGGGCGAGCTGCTGCGGAGGCTGGCGTCATGAGGGCGTTGCGGGCCCTCGTCACGTTGGCCGTGCTGCTGGCGGCATGGCAGGCGCTGGTGTGGGCGACCGGGCTGCCGCGCTACATCCTGCCGAGCCCGCTGGCCGTCGCCGACGCCATGCAGCGCAACGCCGGCCTGCTGATGCAGCACGCGGCGACGACCCTGGCCGAGATCCTGACAGGCCTTGCGCTGGGCGTCGTTCTGGGCGGTGCCAGCGCCATCCTGCTGGCCAGCGTGCGCGGGGCGCGGCGCTGGCTGATGCCGTTGCTGGTGGTCAGTCAGGCCATCCCGGTGTTCGCGCTGGCGCCGCTGCTGGTGCTGTGGCTCGGCTACGGCATGGTGTCCAAGATCGCCATGGCGACCCTGGTCATCTACTTCCCGGTGACCACCGCGCTGTTCGACGGACTGCGGCGGACCGAGCCGGGCTGGCTCGACCTCGCCCGCACCATGGGCGCGTCGGGCGCATCGACGCTGTGGCACATCCGTTTGCCGGCCGCCCTGCCCGCACTGGCGTCGGGCGTGCGCGTCGCCGCCGCGGTGGCGCCCATCGGCGCGGTGATCGGCGAGTGGGTGGGCTCGTCCGCCGGCCTCGGCTATCTGATGCTGCACGCCAACGCGCGCATGCAGGTTGACCTCCTCTTCGCCGCCCTGTTCGTGCTCGGCGCGTTCGCGGTAGCGCTTTACACGGTCACGGACGCGCTGCTGAAGCGCGCGCTGCCGTGGCTTCCCGATTCCCATGCTTTCGATGAAAAGGACTGAGCCGATGAAGTTCCCGTTCGCCGCCGCGGCGCTGGCCGCCGGGCTGCTGACCTCCCTGCCCGCCGTGGCGCAGGACAAGCTGACCGTGCTGCTCGACTGGTTCCTCAACCCCGACCACGCGCCGCTGGTGGTGGCGCAGGAGAAGGGCTTCTTCAAGGAGGCCGGCCTTGAAGTGACGCTGATTGCCCCCGCCGACCCCAACGACCCGCCCAAGCTGGTGGCCGCCGGCAAGGCCGAGTTGGCGGTGTCCTACCAGCCGCAGCTTCAGGTGCAGGTCGGCGAAGGGCTGCCGCTGGTGCGCGTCGGCACGCTGGTCTCGACTCCGCTCAATTCACTGGTGGTGCTGGCGGATGGGCCGGTTAAGTCGGTGAAGGACCTGAAGGGCCGCAAGGTCGGCTTCTCGGTCGGCGGGTTCGAGGACGCGCTGCTCGGCGCCATGCTGGAAAAGGCGGGCTTGAGCATCAAGGACGTGACTCTGGTCAACGTGAATTTCTCGCTGTCGCCGTCGCTGCTGTCCGGTCAGGTCGACGCGGTGATCGGCGCCTTCCGCAACTTCGAACTCAACCAGATGGCCATCGAGAAGCACCCCGGCCGCGCCTTCTACCCCGAGGAGGAGGGCGTGCCGGCCTACGACGAGCTGATCCTGGTCGCCAACAAGGCGCAGGCGGCCGACCCGCGCTTCCCGAAGTTCCTGGCGGCCGTCGAGCGCGCCACGCTCTACATCCTCAACCACCCGGAGGAGGCGCACGCCGCCTTCACCAAGGACCGGCCGGAGCTGAACGACGAGTTGAACCGCCGCGCCTGGGCCGACACGCTGCCGCGCTTCTCGCACAGCCCGGCGGCGCTGGACGCGGCGCGCTACGCCCGCTTCGCCGAGTTCCTCAAGGCGCGCGGGCTGATCAAGCAGGCGCTGCCGGCGGACGCCTATGCGGTTACGCTGAAGTAGCCCCGTTGCCATTCGGCCTCGGCGGGCGTTACCTAGAGAGGAGCCCGCCGGGGCTGGCCAACGCGAGCGAACCGATGACCATCAAGACCATCCTGCTGCACATGGCGAACGACGACCGCCACTCCGCCCGTCTGGAGGTGGCCGTTTCGCTGGCAAAGCGCTTCGACGCGTTCGTCGAGGTGCTGTACATCGCGACCCCGGTGTCGATGCCGGCCGCCGCGACCGGCCGAGCCGCATCCTACGGCTACATCGCCGAGGCGACGGCGATTGCCCGCGAAAAGGCCGTGCAGGTCGAGCAGGAGGCGCGCCAGGCGCTCAAGGACTGTTCCTACTCCTGGACGGTGGACGAGGGCGACCACGTCGAGTTGCTGGCGGCGCGGGCGGCCTACGCCGACCTCGCCATCGTCACACAGTCGCACCCGGCGCACATCGAGGACCGCGTGCTGCTGCACGTCCCCGACCGCCTGCCCTTGCAGGCCGCCTGCGCCACGCTGGTGCTGCCCTACGACGGGATGCCGGAGAGCTTCGGCCGCCACGTCATGCTGGCCTGGAAGAACACCCGCGAGTCGGTGCGGGCGGTGCGCGAATCCATGCCCCTCCTCCAGGCGGCGGAGAAGGTGACGGTGCTGACGGTCGACCCGCCGGGCCACACCACCGACACCGCGCGCGACGTCATGGTGTACCTGGAGCGGCACGGCGTGCGCACGTGGCACCAGTCGAACATCGCCAACGGCGATGTGGGCGAGGTGATTCTGACCTGCGTGCGCGATGTCGGCGCCGACATGCTGGTGATGGGGGCCTATGGGCACTCGCGCTTCCGCGAACTTGTGCTGGGCGGTGCCACCCGCACCGTACTTCAGCACATGCACGTGCCGGCGCTGATGGCGCATTGAAACGCCATGTTTCATTCGCGACCGCCGGTGTTTCATCGGCGTTTTGCGGCGGTTCGTGGGTTTCTTTGAAAATCAACAACTTGCCTTGGGCCGGCGGCGCTGGATGGAACACTATGGAACGCTATGGAACGCTATGGAACACTGTGCAGAGGGATGTTCCATTCGTTCAGCAGCACCCGGATGCACCTCGCCCGGTAAGGACATTCATCCTATGGCAAATTGCAGGCAAGAGCAAGCGCACTGTTTGAACCAGCACGCAAACCGTTGTTGCGCCAGCACGCCCTACCGGAAGAACACCACCGTCACCAGCCCGAACAGCGGGACCAGAATCCCCACCGACCACGCCATGTAGCCGAAGAAGCTCGGCATGGCGACGCCGCGTTCCTCGGCGATGGCCTTGACCATGAAGTTGGGCGCGTTGCCGATGTAGCTGTTGGCGCCCATGAACACCGCGCCGGCCGAGATGGCGGTCAGCGTGAGCGCCCGCTCGCCCATCAGGTGCACGGCGTCGCCGCCCGCCGTGTTGAAGAAGATGACGTAGGTCGGCGCGTTGTCGAGGAAGCTCGACAGGATGCCGGCCGCCCAGAAATACGCTCCCGGAATCGGCTGGCCGTTGTGGTTGACCGCGGCGATGACCGCGCCCAGCGAGCCCTCGGTGCCGGCGCGCAGGATGGCGATGGCCGGGATCATCGTCAGGAAGATCGCCGCGAACAGCTTCGCCACCTCGACCATCGGCCCCCAGGTGAAGGCGTTCATCCGCCGGCTCTCGGCCGCGGTGAGCGTCCATGACAGCCACGTGATGAGCAGCAGCAGCGCCTGGCTGACGATGCTCTCCCATGGCACGGTGACGGTCAAAATGGCCAGCCCGCCGCCGGGATGCCAGACGCCGCTCAACAGCACCGCGCCGACGATGGCGGCCAGCAGGGCGAAGTTCACCTTGCCCTCGATGCCCACCGGCTCCTTGAACTCCTCCGCCAGCGGCTCCGTGCCGCCCTCGCGGGCGTAGAGCACCCAGTCGGTGACGAAATAGACCAGCAGCAGGATTGCCGAGGCGAAGGCCATCGGCCCCAGCAGGTGCAGCGTCGGCCAGAAGAAGTCCACGCCCTTCAGGAAGCCCAGGAACAGCGGCGGGTCGCCCAGTGGCGTCAGCGAGCCGCCGATGTTGGCGACCAGGAAGATGAAGAAGACGACGGTGTGCACCTTGTGGCGTCGCTGGTCGTTGGCGCGCAGCAGCGGCCGGATCAGCAGCATGGATGCACCCGTCGTGCCCATGAGGCTCGCCAGCACGGTGCCCAGCGCCAGCCCCAGCGTGTTGGCGAGCGGCGTGCCGACCAGCGCCCCTTTCAGCCGTACGCCGCCGGCCACGGTGAACAGCGCGGTCAGCAGCACGATGAAGGGCACGTACTCCAAGAGGGCTGTGTGCAGCAACTCGTGCACCGTGTGCCCCAGGCCGTAGCGGCCGGCGAACGGGATGAGGAACGCGAGGGTCCAGGCAGCGACGATCTTGCCGAAATGGTGGTGCCAGATCAGCGGTGCCGCCAGCGGCAGGATCGCGATGGACAGCAACACGCCGACGAACGGCACCACCCAAAGCGGCCCCAGATCGCGCCCATCGAGGTGCGGCAGCCCGGCGGTCTCGCCCTCCATGGCGAAGGCCAGCGCCGGCAGCGCCAGAACGGCAAGGACGCTCAGTGCCGGAAGGATTCGGAAGCGGAGGGCGCGGCGGTGCGGAACGTCGGTCATCGTCTGGAAAATTGTCCGGTGGGAGGCCGCAGTATGCGGGCGGGGTAAGCGCAAGCCAAGCCGGAAACGCCTACGGACAAGGCCGCAACTCGACCGGTCCGTCGGTCGTGCCACCGCCCAGCCAGTCGTGCAGCGGCCGGCAGGTGCCGTCCACACACAGCCGGTGGTCGGCGGTGTGCGTCGAGGCGGCGAGCACCACCCGCTCCTGTGGTGGCAGGCTTGGGTGCCAGACGATCCAGCCCGCCTCGACGCGGGCATCGGGCGGCGGCTCGACACCGGCACCGCCGCCCTTGACGCGGGCGGTCTCCAGCACGAGGCGGTTCCCGGTGATCCGCCACTCTTCGCGCCACTCCGTGCGCTCGACCGAATGGGTCCAGGAGAGGGTGAAGCTCTGCGCCGGGACGCTCGCCAGGACCGCCGCAGCCCCGGCGAGCGCCAGACACAGTGCGCTCATGGCGCCGGGCGCACCACGGGCCCCGCCGCCTTCTGCTTCCAGCGCTGCCACGCGATGAAGGCGATGGTGATGGCAAAGCCGACTTCGTCGGTCCACGGCACCGCGAGGACGAACAGGAAGGCTGCCGTCACCGCCACGGCCCGCTCGATCCAATTGAGCGGAGTCAGGAAGAAACCGATGGTTCCCCCTCCCCACAGTCCGATGGCCAGGCACGCCTTGACGACGACGTAGACCACGGCCGTCCAGCTGTCGGTTTGCAGCATCAATGCCGGGTCGTACACCGCCATGAACGGCACCACGTAGCCGGCAATGGCGATGCGCGTCGCTATCCAGCCGATTTCCATGTGATCGGCCCGGCAGATGGACGAGGCCGCCAGCGCCGCCAGGGCCACCGGCGGGGTAAGGTCCGCCATGATGCCGAAGTAGAAGACGAACATGTGCGAGACGATCAGCGGCACGCCCATCAGCTTCAGGCCCGGCGCGGTGATCGCCGCCATGACGATGTAGGTCGCCGTGGTCGGCAGCCCCGTGCCCAGCACGACGCAGGCGATCATGGTCAGCACCAGCGCCGCCAGCAGGTTGCCGTTGGACATCTCGACCACCATGCCCGCGACGCTCGACGCCAATCCGGTGAGTTGGAGCATGCCGATCAGCACCCCCACCAGCGCGCAGGCGATGCCGACGCCGATGGCGTTCTTGGCGCCGTCCGCGAGGCTCTGCACCAGCAGGCCCAGCGTTTCGCGCCCGCCGCGGAACATCAGGCAAGCCGCCGCCATCAGCGCGACGACGGCAAACGCCATGTGCTCGGTGCGCCAGCCCAGGTTCCACAGCCCGGCCGCCACGGCGCCGACGACCACCCAAAAGACGACACGGAGCACGAAGGACCGCATCTCGCCAACCAGTTTGGTGCCGAGGATCAGCGCGGTCGTCGCGGCGATGCCGATGACCCCGGCGAACAGCGGCGTGAAGCCCGAGAACAGCAGGTAAACCAGGGCCCCCAGCGGCAGGATCAGGTACCAGCCCTCGATCAGCGCCCGCTTGACGCTCGGCAACTGAGAGCGCGGCATGCCGACGAGGTTGTACATGCCGGCTTCCAGATGGACCATCCAGAAGGCGCTGGCGAAGTACAGGACGGCGGGGATTGCGGCGGCCAGCGCCACCTCGGAATAGGGTACGCCGATGGTTTCCGCCATGATGAAGGCCGCGGCCCCCATGACCGGCGGCATGATCTGCCCGCCCATGCTGGCGGTCGCCTCCACGGCGCCGGCGAAGGCCGGGCGGTAACCGAAGCGCATCATCAACGGGATGGTGAACTGCCCGGTGGTCAGCACGTTGGCGATGCCCGAGCCGTTGATCATCCCCATGAAGCCCGAGGAGATCACCGCCACCTTGGCCGGCCCGCCTTTGGTGTGGCCGACGAGGCCCAGCGAGACGTCGTTGAACAGCTGCACCATGCCGGCCCGTTCGAGGAACGAGCCGAACAGGATGAACAGGAAGATGTAGGTCGCCGACACGAAGGTCGGCGTGCCGTAGATGCCCTCGGTGGACAGGAACAGGTTGTCGATCACCTGATCGATGTCGTAGCCGCGGTGCCCCAGACCGAAGGGCAGATAACGGCCGAACAGCGCGTAGGGAATGAAGACGACGCACATGATCGGCAGCGTCGGCCCCATGATGCGCCGCGCCGCCTCCACAACCAGCCCCACCTCGATGGCGCCCACCACCAAGTCGATGGTGTCGGGGTCGCCCGAGCGCAGGATCAGGTCGGCCTCGAACCACCAGTGGTACAGGCCGAGCACGAAGCCAAGCAGGCCCAGCATCCAGTCGTACCAGGGGATGGTGCGCCGCTCCTCCTGCCGGAAGCCGAACAGCGTGTAGGTCATCAGCAGCAGGAAGCCGACGTGGATCGAGCGCACGACGAGGCTGGACAGCGGGTTGAAGGCCGCCGTCCACACCTGGAAGATGGAGAAGAGGACCGCGATGAGGAACACCACCTTGCCCGTCCCGCCCTCGAAGGCGACGACGGTGGAGGGGTTCTCGCGATCGAGGATCTGGCGGAGTTTGGCGTCCGGCTCGCCTTGATGTGCGGTCATGGGAGACCCTGCGGCGCGCGGCTTACTTCAGCAGCCCCTTTTCCTTGTAGAATTTCTCGGCGCCGGGGTGCAGCGGCACCGGCGACTTGGCGGCGTCGGCGTCCAGCTTGATCTGCTTGGCGGCGGCGTGCGCGGAGGTGAGCTGGTCGAGGTTGTCGTAAATCGCCTTGGTCATGGCGTAGACGCTGTCCGCCGGGACGCCGGAGTGGGTGACCAGGAAGTTGCGCACCGCCGCGGTGGTCACCGGCTCGGTCTGGCCGTTGTAGGTGTTGGCGGGCACGGTCTCAGTGATATAGGCCGGGTCGCCGATCTTCTGAACGATGTCGGCCGGGACCGAGACGACGGTGACCTCTTGCGAGGTGGCGAGGTCCTTCACCGCCGCCACGCCGAGGCCGGCTGAGATCAACGTCGCGTCGAGCTGGCGGTTCTTCATCAAGTCCACGGACTCGGCGAACGGCAGATACTCGGTCTTGGCGAAGTCGGCGTAGGTCATGCCGGCGGCGGTGAAGATGGCGCGGGCGTTCAGCTCCGTTCCCGACTTCGGCGCGCCCACCGAGATGCGCTTGCCCTTGAGGTCGGCCAGCGTCTTGATGCCCGAATCCTTGGCGGCGACGATCTGGATGTAGTTGGGGTAGATGCCAGCGACGGTGCGCAGCTTGGTCAGCTTGGCCTTGAAGCCCGCCTCCTCGCGGCCCTTCCAGGCGTCGGAGAGCGAATCGCCCAGCGTGAAGGCGACCTCGCCCCGGCCGGCTTGCAGCAGGTTCAGGTTCTCCACCGACGCCTTGGTCGCCTGTACGGTCACCTTGGCGCTGGAAATCGCTTTGGAATAGATGCCGTTCAGCGCCACGCCCAGCGGGTAGTACACACCGCTGGAGCCACCGGTCAGGACAGTGATGAATTCATCGGCCCGCGCCGGGGCGGCGACAGCCAGACAGATTCCGAGCGCGGCAGCAAAGCGCTTCATTGCGCGACCTCCCTCAAGGTTTTTTGTTCGCGTTGTTTGCAACGGCGATGTTCGCTGGATCGAATGTAGACTGCGCCCGCGCGCTTCGCCAGTGTGGATGACCGCAAGTGGTTGCCTTGGGCGTACCCCATACGGTGGCTTGACCTCAACCGGTTGAGACACCCTATCCTTGCGCAAAGGCCCGGCCAGGGCCGCGGGCACCAGTCCGCACCAGAGGGAGGGATTTCAGGCATGTCCTGCACCGTTACGATGACCGTCAACGGCAAGGCGGTCACCCGTGAAGTCGAGGAGCGCACCCTGCTCGTCCACTTCCTGCGCGAGCATCTCGGATTGACCGGCACGCACGTGGGCTGCGACACCAGCCAGTGCGGCGCCTGCGTCGTCCATCTCGACGGCCAGTCCGTCAAGTCCTGCACCATGCTGGCGGTCCAGGCCGATGGCGCCGCCGTCACCACCATCGAGGGGCTGGCGGCGGCCGACGGCACGCTGCACCCTATGCAGGCGGCGTTCCGCGAGCACCACGGCCTGCAATGCGGATTCTGCACGCCGGGCATGGTGATGAGCGCGGTGGACCTCGTCGCCCACAACCCGAGCCCCACCGAGTCGGACGTCCGTGAGGGTCTAGACGGCAACATCTGCCGCTGCACCGGCTACCATAACATAGTCAAGGCGGTGCTGGCGGGGGCCGAGGCGATGCGTGGCGACAGCCCGGTCAAGGCCGCGGCCGAATAGCAAAGAAAAAGGGCATCATGGGAGGAGTTGTGCGATGGCGAACCCCACCGGAATCGGCGCCTCCGTGCGCCGCCGCGAGGACCAGCGCTTCCTGACCGGGCGCGGCACCTACACCGAGGACATAAACCGGCCGAACCAGACTCACCTGCACCTCCTGCGCTCGCCGCACGCCCACGCGCGCATCCGCGGGATCGACGCGTCGGCGGCGCTGAGCGCGCCGGGGGTGGTGGCGGTGTTCACCGGCGCCGACATGGCCGCCGACAGCGTCAACAGCCTGCCCTGCGGCTGGCTGATCCATTCCAAGGACGGCTCCCCCATGAAGGAGCCGCCGCACTTCCCCATCGCCCGCGACAAGGCCCGCTATGTGGGCGATCCGGTCGCCGTGGTCATCGCCGAAACCCGCGAGCAGGCCAAGGACGCGGCCGAGCTGATCGAGGTGGATTACGAGGATCTACCGGCCGTCGTCTCGCTGCGCCAGGCGGTGGACGGGAACGCCGCGCTGGTGCACGACGAGGTGCCCGGCAACGTCTGCTACGACTGGCACCTGGGCGAAGCGGCGGCGGTGGATGCGGCCTTCGCGCAGGCCGCGCACGTGACCAAGCTCGACCTCGTCAACAACCGCCTCGTCCCCAACGCCATGGAGCCGCGCGCCGCGCTTAGCGAGTACGACGCGGCGACCGGCGACTACACGCTGACCACCACTTCGCAGAACCCGCACGTCATCCGCCTGCTGATGGGCGCCTTCGTGCTGGGCATCCCCGAACACAAGCTGCGCGTGGTGGCGCCGGACGTCGGCGGCGGCTTCGGCTCGAAGATCTTCCACTACGGCGAGGAGGCCATCGTCACCTGGGCCGCCCGGAAGGTCGGCCGCCCGATTAAGTGGACCGCCGAGCGGGCGGAGAGCTTCCTGTCGGACGCGCACGGCCGCGACCACCTCACCCACGCCGAACTGGCGCTGGACAAGGACGGGCATTTCCTGGGGCTGCGGGTCTCGACGCTGGCGAACATGGGGGCGTACCTGTCCACCTTCTCCACCTCGATCCCGACCTACCTGTACGCCACGCTGCTGGCCGGCCAGTACAAGACGCCCGCAATCTACGCCGAGGTGAAGGCGCTGTTCACCAACACCGCGCCCGTGGACGCCTACCGCGGCGCCGGGCGGCCGGAGGCGTGCTACCTGATCGAACGCATGGTGGACACCGCCGCGCGCGAGATGGGCATCGACAAGGCGGAGATCCGCCGCCGCAACTTCGTGCCGCGCGAGGCCATGCCCTACCAGACGCCGGTTGCCTTGCAGTACGACACCGGCGACTTCGCCAAGAACCTCGACATGGCACTGCCCGCCGCGGACTATCCCGGCTTCGCCGCCCGCAAGGCGGACTCGGCCAAGCGGGGCAAGCTGCGCGGCATCGGCTTTTCCACCTACATCGAGGCGTGCGGCATCGCGCCGTCCAACGTGGCGGGGGCTCTGGGCGCTCGCGCCGGCTTGTACGAATCGGCCGAGGTGCGCTTCCACCCCACCGGCTCGGTAACCGTGTTCACCGGCTCGCACAGCCACGGCCAGGGCCACGAGACGACCTTCGCGCAGATCGTTGCCCAACGCTTCGGCATCCCCATCGAGAACGTCGAGATCGTGCACGGCGACACCGCCAAGGTGCCGTTCGGCATGGGCACCTACGGCTCGCGCTCGCTGTCGGTGGGCGGCTCGGCGCTGGTCAAGGCGATGGACAAGGTCGAGCGCAAGGCCCGCAAGATCGCCGCCCATCTGATGGAGGCCGCCGAGACCGACATCGAAGTGAAGGACGGCCGTTTCACCGTCGCCGGCACCGACAAGAGCGTGGGCATCGGCGACATCGCGCTGGCCGCCTACATCCCGCACAACTATCCGCTGGACGAGTTGGAGCCGGGGCTGGACGAGCAGGCCTTCTACGACCCGAAGAACTTCACCTACCCCAACGGCTGCCACGTCTGCGAGGTCGAGATCGACCCGGACACCGGCGTCACAGAGGTGGTCGCCTTCACCGCCGTGGACGATTTCGGCCACGTCATCAACCCGATGATCGTCGAGGGGCAGGTGCACGGCGGCATCGCCCAGGGCATCGGGCAGGCGCTCTATGAGAACTGCGTGTACGATGAGGAAACCGGGCAGTTGGTCACCGGCTCCTACATGGACTACTGCATGCCGCGCGCCGACGACGTGCCGTCGTTCCAGGTCAGCTACCACGAGGACGCACCCTGCACGCACAACCCCCTGGGCGTGAAGGGCTGCGGCGAGGCCGGCACCATCGGTGCGGCGGCGGCGGTGATGAACGCCGTGATCGACGCGCTGGCCGAGCACGGCATCACCCACCTGGACATGCCGGCGACGCCCGAGCGCGTCTGGCGCGCCATCAACCAGTCCCGCCCGGCCATGGCCGCGGAATAGGGGAGGACGACCCATGTACGCATTCGAGTACCGCCGCCCGACATCCCTGGCCGACGCCGTCGCCCTGCTGGGCAAGGCCGAGGACGGCAAGATCCTCGCCGGGGGGCAGACGCTGCTCCCCACCTTGAAACAGCGCCTCGCCCGCCCGACCGAGCTGATCGATCTCAGCCAGGTGCCCGAGCTGAAAGGCATCCGCGAGGAGGCCGGCGGTCTGTTCATCGGCGCCTTCACCCGGCATGTCGAGGTCGCGACCAGCGACGTGGTGAAGCGCCGCATCCC
Organism: Azospirillum terrae; assembly: GCF_053470425.1. Lineage (NCBI taxonomy): Bacteria > Pseudomonadati > Pseudomonadota > Alphaproteobacteria > Rhodospirillales > Azospirillaceae > Azospirillum > Azospirillum terrae. The sequence continues at coordinate 490,970 of NZ_JBPXMR010000001.1, forward strand.
GGCGCTGGCCGACTTGGCAGTGCACATCGGCGACCGGCAGGTGCGGGCGCTCGGCACGCTGGGCGGCTCCATCGCCAATTCCGATCCGGCGGCGGACTATCCCGCCGCGGTGGTTGCGCTGAAGGGCACGGTGAAGACCGACAAGCGCGAGATCGCGGGCGACGACTTCTTCACCGGCATGTTCGAAACCGCGCTGGACGAGGGTGAACTGATCACCGGCGTGCGCTTCCAGGTGCCGGACAAGGCCGCCTACACCAAGTTCCGCAACCCGGCCAGCCGCTACGCCATGGTCGGCGTCTTCGTGGTGAAGTTTGGGGCGGAGGTGCGCGTCGCCGTGACCGGCGCCGGGCCGAGCGTGTTCCGCGTGCCGGATATGGAAGCGGCGCTGGCGAAGGATTTCCGCGCCGACGCGCTGAACGGGGTGACGGTGAGCCCGCGAGGGCTCAACGGCGACATCCACGCCAGCCCGGAATACCGGGCGCATCTGGTCACCGTCATGGCGAAGCGGGCGGTGGAGGCGTGCGGGTAATACAAACTTACCCTCCCCCGGCCCCGCCGGGGGAGGGTTTGAAGGACCGTCCTGTCGCATGCCCACCTCCCTCCCCCAATCCGTTGACACAACGCTGGATCTGCTGAGCCACGGCGACTATGTCGCCGACCGGGCGCTGTCCACGGCGCTGTACCTCGCGCTCAAGCTCAAGCGCCCCTTGTTTCTCGAAGGCGAGGCCGGCACCGGCAAGACCGAGATTGCCAAGGTGTTGTCGCGCACCCTCAATCGCCGTCTCGTGCGCCTGCAATGCTACGAGGGGCTGGACGTGGCCTCCGCCGTCTACGAATGGAACTACGCCCGCCAGATGATGGAGATCCGCCTCGCCGAAGCGTCCGGCGACCGTGACCGGGACGCGCTGGCGTCCGACCTGTTCTCCGACAAATTCCTCATCAAGCGCCCGCTGCTCCAGGCCCTCGAACCCGACCTCAACGGCGCCCCCGTCCTACTGATCGACGAACTGGACCGCACCGACGAGCCGTTCGAGGCCTATCTGCTGGAGGTGCTCTCCGACTTCCAGGTGACGATCCCGGAGTTCGGCACCATCAAGGCCCCCGAGCCGCCCATCGTCATTCTCACCTCCAACCGCACGCGCGAGATCCACGACGCGCTGAAACGGCGCTGCTTCTACCATTGGGTGGATTACCCCTCGGCCGAGCGCGAGCGCGAGATCCTGAGCGTCAAGGCACCCAACGCCGACGCCCGGCTGGCGGCGCAGGTCGTCGGCTTCGTGCAGAAACTCCGCGCCATAGACCTCTACAAGGCACCGGGCGTCGCCGAGACGCTGGACTGGGCGCAGGCGCTGGTCGAGTTGAACCAGCTCGAACTCGACCCCGCCACCATCAACGATACGCTCGGCACACTGCTGAAGTACCAGGACGACATCGCCCGCATCCAGGGCAGCGAGGCGGCCCGGCTGCTTGCCCAGGTGAAGACCGAGCTGGCCGCCGCCCGCGCGCCATGAGCGCCCCCGTTTCCCCGATCGGCGAGGCGCGGCTCGCGGCCAACCTCATGCACTTTGCCCGCGCGCTGCGCGCCGCCGGCCTGCCGGTTGGGCCGGGCAAGGTGCTGCAAGCTCTGGAAGCCGTCGAGGCGGTGGGCCTCGGCAACCGGCGGGACTTCTACTGGGCGCTGCATTCGGTGTTCGTGAACCGGCGCGATCAGCGCCCGGTGTTCGATCAGGCGTTCCACGTCTTCTGGCGCAACCCGGACCTGTTGAAGCGCATGATCGGCATGATGCTGCCCGGCCTGCGCACGGCACCCTCGCCCGACCAGAAGGAACTGTCGCGCCGCGTCGCCGAGGCGCTCCGCGCTGCCGGCACCGACGAGGAGGAACAGCAGCCGGAAAAGACCGAAATCCAGGTGGACGCCGCCTTCACCGTCTCCGACCGCGAGCTTTTGCAGGCAAAGGACTTCGAAAAGATGTCGGCCGCGGAACTGGCCGAGGCCAAGCAGCTGATGACCCGCATCGCGCTCCCGGTGGCCGAGGCCGCGACCCGCCGCCACCGCCTGGACCCGCGCGGGCCCCGCATCGACCCGCGCGCCACGCTGCGCCGCATGCTGCGCCAGGGCGGCGACGTGGCGGAGTTGGTGCGCTCGCGTCGCCGCACCCGGCCGCCGCCGCTGGTGGTGCTGTGCGACATTTCCGGCTCCATGAGCCGCTATTCGCGCATGCTGCTGCACTTCCTGCACGCGCTGAGCAACGACCGCGACCGGGTGTACAGCTTCGTCTTCGGCACGCGGCTCACCCATGTCACGCGCCATCTGCGGCACAGGGATGTGGATGTCGCATTGGACGCGGTGTCCGCCGCCGTCCAGGATTGGTCCGGCGGAACCCGCATCGGCGCCACGCTGCACGACTTCAACCGCGTGTGGGCGCGCCGCGTGCTCGGCCAGGGCGCGGTGGTGCTTCTCATCACCGACGGGCTGGACCGAGACGCCGGCGAGGGGCTGGCCAGGGAAGCCGAGCGGCTGCACAAGAGCTGCCGGCGCCTGATCTGGCTGAACCCGCTGCTGCGCTGGGAGGGGTTTGCGCCGAAGTCGTCCGGTGTGCGGGCGCTTTTGCCGCACGTGGACGACTTCCGTCCGGTGCACAACCTGAACAGCCTCGCGGCCTTGGCCGGAGCGCTGGAACACACGGGGCCGCGCCGGCATGAGGGCATGCGGGCTTGGCTGAGGGAGAAGGCATGAGCGACGACATCCTGGAACAGGCGGCGCGCTGGCGCTCGGAGGGGCGCCGGGTGGCGCTGGCCACCGTGGTGGCGACCTGGGGCTCGTCGCCGCGGCCGGTGGGCAGCCTGCTTGCGGTGGACGAGGCGGGGGCCATGGTCGGTTCGGTGTCCGGCGGCTGCATCGAGGGCGCCGTCGTGCACGAGGCGCAGAAAACCGTGGAAGACGGCGAGCCGCGCCTGCTGTCCTTCGGCGTCAGCGACGAGATGGCCTGGGAGGTCGGGCTGGCCTGCGGCGGCAAGGTGCAGGTCTACGTCGAGGCGGTGGAATGAAACGCGAGTTGCTTGAGCGCCTGCTGAAGGCGCGTGCCGACAAGGTGCCGGTGGCGCTGGTCACCGACCTGAGCAGCGGCCTGCAAAGCTTGATCTTCCACGATGCCGTGCACGGCGGCTTCGGCCTGGAGGAGCACCATCTGGCGGAGATCCGCGCGCGTTTGCGCCAGGACCACAGTGGGCTGGTCGAGTTCCCCGACGTCGAGGGTTACGAGGGCGACGGACCGCGCCTGTTCGTGCACGCCCACAACCCGCCGCTGCGGTTGATCGTCGTCGGCGCCGTGCACATTGGACAGTTGCTGGCGCCCCTGGCGGACCTTACCGGCTATGCGGTGACGGTGGTCGATCCGCGGCAGGCCTTCGCCACCGAGGCGCGGTTCCCCGGCGTGAAGCTTGTCGTGTCGTGGCCGGACGAGGCGTTGGAAACGCTGGGCATCGACGCGCGGACCGCGGTGGTGACGCTGACCCACGACCCCAAGCTGGACGACCCGGCGCTGCTGGTGGCGTTGCGCTCTCCGGCCTTCTACATCGGCGCGCTGGGCAGCAGCCGCACCCACGCCAAGCGCCTCGACCGGCTGAGCGACATCGGTCTGACCGAAGCGGAACTGAAGCGCATCCATGCCCCGGTCGGCCTGGACATCGGCGCCGAGACCCCGGCGGAGATCGCGCTGTCCATCATCGCCCAGGTGGTGGCGGCCCGCCGCAATGCGCTCTAGATAATCAGGTGGTCGCCGTCGTGGGAGGAAGCGGATGTATTTCGGCCCGGTTCCGGTCGCGGACGCAGCCGGCACGATCCTGGCGCACTCCGTGCGCAAGAGCTGCCTGATCTTCAAGAAAGGCCGCGTGCTGAGCGCGGAGGACGTGGCCGCGCTCAAGGCCGCGGACTTCGAGACCGTCACCGTTGCGCGCCTGGAGGAAGGCGACGTTGGCGAGGACGACGCGGCAACCTGCATCGCGGCGGCTTTGCGCGGCGAGGGATTGAGCGTGGCCGCCGCCTTCACCGGCCGCGTCAACCTGTTCGCCGAAGCGGCGGGGCTGGCCGTTCTCGACCCGGCGCGGCTGGAGGCCGTCAACCTAGCCGACGAGTCCGTCACCATCGCCACCCTGCCCGCCTTCGCCCAGGTCGTGCCGGGGCAGATGGTGGCGACCGTCAAGATCATCCCCTTCGCCGCGCCGGGCGCCATCGTCGACCGCGTCGAGGCGGCGCTGCGGGACGGCGGGCCGCCGCTGATGGTCGCGCCCTACCGGCCGTTGCGCGCCGGGCTGCTGCAAACCGAGCTGGCCGGCACCAAGGGGGCGATGCTGGACAAGACCGTCACCGTGACGCGTGAGCGGCTGGCGGCGCTCGGCAGCACGCTGGTGCATGAGGCGCGGTGCCCGCACGACGAATCCAGGCTGGCAGCGTTGATCGACGCCACGCGGCCGCTCGGGCTCGACCTGCTGCTGATCGCCGGCGCCTCGGCGATCACCGACCGGCGCGACGTGCTGCCCGCCGCCATCGAGCGCGCCGGCGGCACGGTGGAGCACTTCGGCATGCCGGTCGATCCCGGCAATCTGCTGCTGATGGCACACCTCGACGGCGTGCCGGTGCTGGGCTTGCCGGGCTGCGCGCGGTCGCCGAAGCTCAACGGCTTCGACTGGGTGCTGCAACGGCTGGCGGCCGGCGTGCCGGTCACGCCGGCGGACGTCATGCGCATGGGCGTCGGCGGTCTGCTGGCGGAAATCCCCAGCCGCGGCCTGCCGCGCGCCGGCATTGCCGAACCTCCCCGTGCTCCGCGCATTGCCGCCATCGTGCTGGCCGCCGGGCGCTCCAGCCGCATGGGCGGCACCAACAAGCTGCTGGCCGACGTGCATGGCGTGCCGCTGGTCGCCCGCACCGTGGACGCGGCGCTGGCCTCGTCGGCGCGGCCGGTGGTCGTGGTCACCGGGCACCAGGGCGAGGCCGTGCGCGCCGCACTGGCGGGGCGGCCGGTGACGTTCGCCGACAACCCGGACTTTGCCGATGGGCTGAGCACGTCGCTGCGTGCCGGACTGGCGGCGCTGCCGGCCGAGGTGGACGGCGCGCTGGTGTGCCTGGGCGACATGCCCGCGGTGGCGCCGGGTGTGCTCGACCGGTTGATCGCCGCCTATAACCCGACCGAAGGGCGCGCCATCTGCCTGCCGGTCGCGCATGGCCGGCGCGGCAACCCGGTGCTGTGGGATCGGAGTTTCTTCGCCGACATGGCACGCGTCACCGGCGACACCGGGGCCAAGCACCTGATCGGCCAGAACACCGAGCAGGTCTGCGAGGTGACGGTGGAGCAGAACGGCGTCCTCGACGACGTGGACACGCCGGACGGGCTGGCGCGGCTGCTGAAGCAGAGCTGACGCGAGAAGGCATCATCTGATGGGCAAGACGACCGTCTACACCTGGAACACCGTACCGCCCGAACGGGGCGAGGGTACCGTCCGCCGGGAGATCGCCGGCCAAGGCGCCGTGTTGAAGATGGTAACGATCGCCGCCGGCACCCGCGCCGGGCGCCACAGCCACCCGCACGAGCAGTTCGTCCAAGTGCTGGAGGGCACCGGCACCCTGGAGTGCGAAACCGGCACCGTTGCCCTTCGGCCCGGCATGGTCATCCACTTCGCGCCGGACGCCTGGCACAGCGCGGTGTTCGAGACCGACACCGTGCTCGTTGAGGTGAACCTCGCTCTGCCGGACTGAGAGCATCCGGTGATTGTCCCGAGCGCCCTTCGTGCGCATGATGGGCCATCCGCGCCCGCTATCCGAGGACACCCATGCTCCGCCCGCTCGCCCATGCCTTCGCTGTCCTGGCCGCTCTGCTGCCGGGTGTGGCGCTGGCGCAGAACGGCACGCTGACCTTCCTGCACGTCAACGACGTCTACGAGATCGCCCCGGTGCGCGGCCGTGGCGGCATGGCCGAGCTGATGACGCTGCTGAAGCGCGAGCGGGCACGCAACCCCGCGGCCATCACCACGCTGGGCGGCGATTTCCTATCACCATCGCTGATGTCAGGCACGACGAAGGGCGTGCAGATGGTCGATCTGTTCAACGCCATCGGCACCGACGTGGCGGTGTTCGGCAACCATGAATTCGACTTCGGCGCCGAGGTCGCGCGCACGCGCTTGGCCGAGTCCCGCTTCCCCTGGCTGGGCACCAACGTGCTGGGCAACGACGGCAAGCCGTTCGGCGGTGCCGTCGCCACCTGGACCAAGCAGGCCGGCGACGTGACGGTGGGCTTCTTCGGCGTACTCACGCCGGTCACCGCCAAACTGTCCAGCCCCGGCCCCAGCGTGGCCTTCACCGACGTGAAGCCCGCCGCAGAAGCCGCAGTGGCTCAGCTCAAGGCGGCCGGCGCGCACGTCGTGGTAGCGCTCACCCATCTGGACATCGCCGAGGATCGCAAGCTCGCCCGCGAGGTGAAGGGCATCAGCCTGATCCTTGGCGGCCACGACCACGACCCGATCACCTTCTACGAGGGCGAGACGCTGATCCTCAAGGCCGGGTCCGATGCGCATTTCCTGGGGGTGGCCGACCTGACGGTCAGCACGAAGGCGACCGACAAGGGCCCGGAGACCACCATCGTCCCGGCCGAGTGGCGGATGGTCACGACGACGGGCGTGGCGCCCGACGCGGAGATCGCGGGGCGGGTGAAGACCTACACCGACCGCCTGGACGGCGAACTCAACGTCGTCATCGGCAAGACGCTGACCGACCTGGACAGCCGCAAGGACGTGGTGCGCTCACGCGAATCCAGCATGGGCAACCTGATCACCGACGCGCTGCGTGAGACGCTGAAGGCCGATGTCGCCATCACCAACGGCGGCGGGCTGCGCGGCAACGCGCTGTACCCCGCTGGCTCCGATCTCCGCCGCCGGGACATCTTCGCCGAGAATCCGTTCGGCAACGTCGCCATCCTGGTGGAGATGTCCGGTGCCGGGCTGCTGGCGGCGCTGGAGAACGGCGTGTCACACGTCGAGGACAAGGCCGGGCGCTTCCCGCAGGTCTCCGGCGTGACGTTCGCCTACGACCCGACGCTGCCGGCCGGACGCCGCGTCATCGAGGCCAAGGTCGGCGGCAAGCCGCTCGACCCGGCCGCGGTGTACCGTGTGGCATCGACCGACTATCTGCTGCGCGGCGGCGACGGCTACGCGACGTTCCCGCAGGCCAAGGTGATCGTCGATCCCTCGGGCGCGGTGCTCATCGCCAGCATCGTCATGGAGTACGTGGCGGCCAAGGGGATCATCGAGCCGAAGGTGGAAGGCCGTATCGTCGCCAAGCCGTGATGGGGGCCGTTGAGTCGGAAGGCTTGACGCGGGCTGCCGGCCCCCTATCTTGGCGGCCTTGCAGGGACGAGGTGCGTGTTGTCGAAAAAGTGGCTGTTGCGCCGGTACGCCGCCGGTCTGGCCGACCAGATCAAGCAGACCCGCGGGCGGATGAAGACCCCGTGGCAGCGCGCGCTCGGCCATATCGAAAGCGTGTTCATCGACCACGCCTGCTTCCGGCTGATCTACGCCAACCGCTATCACATGTCGCCCAACATGCAGCGCGCGGCGCAGCCGTCGCCCTCGCACATCCGGCGCTGGGCCGACGAGGGCGTCAAGACCATCGTGAACCTGCGCGGCTCGCGCGACTGCGCCTCCTACATCCTGGAGGCCGAGGCGTGCCGTGAGGCGGGCATCGCGCTGGCGGATTTCCCCATCAATTCCCGCGACATGCCGCGCAAGGACAGGCTGCACGCCGCCAAGCGCCTGTTTGAAACCATCGAGTATCCGGCGCTGATGCACTGCAAGTCGGGCGCCGACCGCGCCGGCTTCATGTCGGCCTTCTACATGTTCGTGCACGAGAAGGTGCCGCTGGACGAGGCAGTGAAGCAGTTGCACTGGAAATACGGCCACTTCAAGCAGGCGAAGACCGGCATCCTCGATTATTTCTTCGAGTTGTACCGCGCCTACAACGAGCGCAACCCCATCGACTTCTGGGAGTGGGTGGACACCGTCTACGACCCGGTGGCGGCCAAGGAAAGCTTCCGCACGAAGGAGTGGGCCAACACAGTGGTGGACCGGTTGCTGGCGCGGGAGTAGCTCACGGCGCTCAGCCGGCGAGGCCAAGGAACACCGGAAGCGACCGGTTGATCCGCACCACGTCGGCATCGGAAATACACCCGAAAACAGCGCCCACGTTGGCGCGACGGAAGGTCGCCACCTTATCGATCATGATCCACGAGATGGCGCGAAGGTTGTTCTCCCCATCCGGTTCAAGTCGCAGACGGAGCAGCGGCGCGTCTGCCTCGACATGCGTTAACGGACAGACCGTTACACTGTCGGTCTCCGCGAAATCGTCCGACTGAATGACGACCGCTGGACGCGGCTTGCCGGCGTAGTCGCCGCGCCCGGCGACGGTGACCAGATCGCCGCGCCTCACTGCTCGTTCCCGTAATCCTGGCTGTCCTCAAGGAAATCCATGATGTCGTCGCGGCAGTCCGCCTCGGCGACCAAGCGGGATTGGCGCCGAGCCTCTTCCTTGAAGGTGGGCGAGCGGACGTCCGGGACCCAGATTTGAATCGGCCGCAATCCCTGGGCGCGGAGTTGGGCTCGATGCGCCTGAACACGACGGCGAACGGGTTGCGCCATGATGGCCTCCTCCGCATGCGTTACATGTAACATAGCGGCTGTTGCGGAAAGGTGCAAGATCTGCTCCTCACGCCGAGGCCCGCGCGTCCTCGCCGAACTGGAGTGCGCACAGGCGGGCGTAGGTGCCGCCGACGGCCAGAAGTTCCTCGTGCGTGCCACGCTCGACCACGCGGCCGTCCTCCATCACGCAGATCAGGTGCGCCGTGCGCACCGTCGCCAAGCGATGGGCGATGACCAGCGTGGTCCGCCCCTTGGTCAGGCGCTCCAGCGCCTCCTGCACCAGCCGCTCGGATTCGGAATCCAACGCGCTCGTCGCCTCGTCGAGCAGCAGGATCGGCGCGTCCTTCAGGAAGGCGCGGGCCAAGGCCACGCGCTGGCGCTCGCCGCCCGACAGCTTGGTGCCGCGGTCGCCGATCACCGTGTCGTAGCCCTCCGGCAGCTTCTCGATGAAGGAATGCGCGGCGGCGGCCTTAGCGGCAGAGACGATGTCGTCCATCGAGGCGCCGGGGCGGCCGAAGGCGATGTTGGTGCGCACCGTGTCGTTGAACAGCACGGAATCCTGGCTGACCAGCGCCACCGCTCCGCGCAGGCTCGCCAGCGTCACGTCGCGCACGTCCTGCCCGTCGATCAGCACCCGGCCGCCGGTGACGTCGTAAAGCCGCGGGATCAGGTTGAACACCGTGGACTTGCCGGCCCCGCTGCGCCCGACCAGCGCCACCGTCGTCCCCGGCGCCACGTCGATAGTCAGGTCCTTCAGCGTGCTGCCCTCAGCCTCGTAGGCGAAGCGCACCGCGTCCAGCCGCACCGCACCCGGTCCAGCGGCGAGCGGCCGGGCGTTGGGCTTTTCGACGATGGCGGGCTTCTCGTCGATCAGTTCGAAGATGCGCTGGGCTGCCGCCAATCCCTCTTGGAGCGCCGTGTTCAGGGTGCCGAGCGCGCGCACCGACGGGGCAGCGATCAGCAGGGCGCCGATGAAACCGGTGAACTCGCCGACCGTGCCGCTGCCGCTGGCGATGCGCCAGCCGGCGAAGGCAATCACCCCGGCCACCGCCACGCCGCCCAACGCCTCCATCATCGGATCGACCGCCGAGCGCTGGCGCGTCGCCTTCATGGACAGGCGGTAGTTGTCCTCGAACGCCGCCCCGGCGCGTTTGCGCTCGTAATCCTCCAGGCAGTAGGTCTTGACCATGCGGGCGCCGGACAGGCTCTCGGTCAGCAACGCGGTCATGTCGCCCATCTGCGCCTGTGTCTGCCTTGAGAGCCGGCGCATGCGTTTGCCGATGTTGACGATGGGCATCGCCGCCAGCGGGTAGACCAGGAAGGTGATCAGCGACAGCATCCAGTCGAGGTAGAACATCGACCCGACCAGGGCGATCACCGTCAGGATGTCGCGCACGAGGTTGGTGACGGTGCGCGACAGCGCGTTGCGCACCACGTCCACGTCGTTGATGAAGCGCGAGGTCAGCGTGCCGGTGGGGGAGGCGTGCAGGTGCGCCATGTCGGCGCTCAGCAGATGGCCGAACATCGCCATGCGCACGTCGGTGAGGATGCGCTGCACGATGTCTGCGGTCACCACGGTCTGAGCGAACATGGTCCACGCCTTGATGATCGAGACCACGACGATGGCCAGCGGCACCAGCACCATCATGGTGCGGTCCTGCGTCTCGAACATGGCGTAGGAGCGGTCGATCAGCAGCGGGTAGGCGCCGGTCGCCGCCGCCAGCACCGCCATCAGCACGAAGGCGAGCATCAGCCGGCCGCGGTAGGGCCGTATCCACTCCCGCCACACGCGCCCCATCAGCGCCTGAGTGTCGCCGTCGAGGCCCAACACCGTGTTCGTCTTGCCGCTCACCGCAAGCCCCTTCCCTGTCCCATGGCGCGAAGCCATAGCGGACAACGATGTTGCCTGTCCAGCCACGCGCCTTAACCACTCGTTAGAGTCGGGCATTGCATACTACGAAAGGATAGTCGTGGAGGGTCCCATGGCGATGGACGGCGGTATGGTGCGCAGCAAGTCCCGCGTTGGGCCACGCATCGGGTTGGCCCTGGGCGGCGGCGTGGCGCGGGGCTGGGCACACATCGGCGTGCTGCGGGCGCTCAAGCGCTATGGCATCGAGCCGGATATCGTCTGCGGCTCCTCGGTGGGGGCCCTGGTCGGCGGCGTGAAGCTGGCCGGAAAGCTGGACGCGCTCGAGGATTGGGCGCGCGGCCTCTCCCGCCTGAAGATCGCCGGCTATCTGGATTTGCGGCTGCGCCAGGGCGGCGGCCTGATCAGCGGCGACAAGCTGATGGCGGAAATGCGCCGGCACCTGGGCGACACCCGGATCGAGAACCTGCCCGTCCCCTTCGTCGCCACCGCCACCGATCTGGTCACCGGGCACGAGGTGTGGCTGCAAAAGGGCGAACTGGTCGAGGCGTTGCGCGCCTCCTTCTCGCTGCCCGGCGTGTTCCCGCCGGTGGCGATGGACGGGCGCTGGCTGGTGGACGGGGCGCTGGTCAACCCGGTACCGGTGTCGTGCTGCCGGGCGCTGGGCGCGCAGATGGTCATCGCCGTCAATTTGTCGGGCGACATCATCGGCAAGGCGCGCAAACCCGGCGCCACGGTACCCACCGCGGCCGGCTTCGACCTGTTGAAGCTGATCGCGGAGGCCCCGCGCGAGACCCGGCCGCTGTCGTCCATCGGTGCGCTGGCGCGCCGCATCTTCCGGCGCGACTATGACGGGCCGAGCGTGTTCGGCGTGATGGTCTCGTCGCTCGGCATCATCACCGACCGCATCACCCGCTCACGCCTGGCCGGAGAACCGCCGGACGTTCACGTTGCGCCACGGCTCGGCCACATCGGTTTGCTGGAGTTCGACCGCGCCGACGACTGCATCCGCGAAGGCGAGCAGGCGGTCGAGCGGGTGCTGCCCGAACTGCACGACGCGCTGGCGGTGTTCAGTGCCGGCGCGCGCGAGGTGGTGCGGGCCTGATGCCGGCACCACCCCGCCGCGGCGCTTCTACTGACCCAAGGCGGTACCGACCGCGGCGCCACCCAGGCCGCCGATGATGGCGCCGCGCTTTCCACCCAGCGCGTAGCCGCCGGCCGCCCCACCCGCCCCACCGAGCACGGTGCCCGTGTTGCAGGCCGCCAGCAGCATGGTTGCCGAAAGGGCGGCTGCAATCAGGCGCATGCGTTTCATCTCGAAAGCCCTCCATGAAGGAACGACACACGGGATAAACGCGCGAGAGGGGAAAATGCTTCCGACACCCTTTCGAGGTGCTTTCACGGCCGCGGGTTCGACCTCCTCGCGATGTCCGATGCTGGACGGATGGCGGTGTGTTAGCCTTGCGTCCTCCACGCCCAAAGGAACGCCATGTCCGCGCCCGTCCCGCATCTGTGTGTCGCCACACCCTGCTTCGCCGGCAACATCACGCACGCCTACCACACCTCCATGATGACCCTGGCCGCGGAGCTTTCCCATCGCGGGGTCCGCTTCTCGGCCATCTACACCGCGGGCGACAGCCTGATCACGCGGGCGCGCAACCGGCTGCTGGGCCAGTTCCTGGAAAATCCCGAGTTCACGCACCTGATGTTCATCGACGCGGACATTGGCTTCAGCACCGATCAGGTGCTCCGCCTGCTGAACAGCGGGCACGGCGTCGTGGGCGGCATCTATCCGCTGAAGAACGTCTTCTGGGACCGCATCGCCCCGGACGGACTGCCGCCGGACATCCGCGAGGCGCGGTCGCTCGAATACGTGGTCGGTGCCGGCGATTCTCCCGAGGAGGACGCCCAGGGTTTCTTGAAGGTGGAGTATGTCGGGACCGGCTTCCTCCTGATCGCGCGCGACGTCATCGAGCGCCTGTGCGAGGCGTTCCCCGAGACGCGCTATTACACGGATGATTCCGCCGACAAGGACTTTTTCCAGCGCGGCGGCACGCCGTCTCCGCGCTACGCGCTGTTCGAGACGAAGATCGACACCGCCACCGGCCGGTATCTGTCCGAGGACTACGCCTTCTGCGACCTCTGCCATGAGATCGGCGAGCCGATCTGGGCCGACCTGCAAAGCCGGCTCGAACACATCGGCTTCTCGACCTATTCCGGCGATGTCGCGGTGAAGCTCGGCCGGCGCGGCTGACGGGAACCAACCTTAGAGCGCCGGGTTTTCCCGGCAACAACGAGGATTAAGCCCTATGAGCATCCGCAAGACGCTGACCTGCACCGTCCTGGCGCTGTCGCTGGGCGCCTGCCAGCCTCCGGGCGGCGGGTTCGGCAACATGAACAGTTCCGAGACCGTGGGCACGCTGGGCGGTGCCGTGGGCGGCGCGCTGCTGGGCTCGCGCTTCGGCGGGGGTGCGGGCAAGGTGGCGACCATCGGCATCGGCACGGTGTTGGGGGCGCTGGCCGGCCGCGAGGTGTCGCGCTACATGACCGGCAACGACAGCCGCCGCGCCGCCGCTGCCGAGGAGCGCGCCATGACGAGCAACGAGCCGATCACCTGGAACAACCCGGAGACCGGCAACCGCGGCACCATTCAGCCGCAGCGCACCTACCAGAACCCCGCCGGCCAGACCTGCCGCGAGTACAGCCACACCATCTACGTGGAAGGCCGCGCCGAAACCGCGCACGGCACCGCCTGCCGGCAACCCGACGGGAGTTGGCAGCTCGTGAGTTGATTGTTCCCTCCCCCGCCCCGGGGGAGGGTTAGGGTGGGGGTAAAGTCAAGGATCCTTGCTGTCACCCTCACCCGGCCGCCTCCGGCGGCCACCCTCTCCCGGGACGGGAGAGGGTAATGTTGCTTCCATGGCACCGAACCGGCAGGATCGGCGCCATGGAAGAATCCAGCAGCATCATCCTGATCGGCTCCACCCTGCTGATCGCCAGCATCCTGACCAGCGTCGTGGCGTTGCGTTTCGGCACGCCCTTGCTGCTGATCTTTCTGGGGGTGGGCCTGCTGGCGGGCCAGGACGGCATCGGCGGCATCCCGTTCAACGACGCGCCGGGCACCTTCCTCATCGGCTCGGTGGCGCTCGCCGTCATCCTGTTCGAGAGCGGTTTCGACACCCGACTCCAGAGTTACCGCACCGCGGCGTGGCCGGCGCTGACGCTCGCCACGCTGGGGGTCGGCGTCACCACCGGCGTCATCGGCGTGGCGGCGCATTACCTGCTGGCCCTGCCCTGGTTCGAGGCGCTGCTGCTCGGCGCGGTGGTCAGCTCGACCGACGCGGCGGCGGTGTTCCTGCTGCTGCGAGTCGGCGGCATCACCATCCGCGACCGCGTGCGCTCGACGCTGGAGATCGAATCGGGCAGCAACGACCCCATGGCGATCCTGCTGACCATCGTGCTGGTCGAGGCCGCCCAGCTCGGCCACCTCGACCCGGCGGCCATGGCGCTGGAGTTCCTGCGCGAGATGGGCGGCGGCGTGCTGGGCGGGCTGGTGGGCGGCGTGCTGCTGGTGACGCTGATCAACAGCGCGCGGCTCGAATCGGGACTCAATCTGGTGGTGTCGCTGGCCATCGCGCTGTTCGTCTTCGGCGGCACAGCGGCGCTGGGCGGCAGCGGCTTTCTGGCAGTCTACGTGGCCGGGCTGGTGGCCGGCAACGTCCATTTGCGCGGCGCCCAGAACCTGCGGCGCTTCCACAGTGGCCTGACGTGGCTGAGCCAGATCGTCATGTTCGTCATGCTGGGCCTGCTCGCCACGCCCAGCGCCTTCAAGGAGATCGCCATTCCGGCGGTGGCGCTGGCCTTCCTGCTGATCCTGGCGGCGCGGCCGCTGGCGGTGTGGCTGTGCCTGCTGCCCTTCCGCTTCACCGCCAACGAGACAACCTTCGTCGGCTGGGTCGGCCTGCGCGGCGCCGTGTCCATGCTCCTGGCGCTGGTGCCCATCATGGGCGATCTGCCCGGCGGGCAGACGATCTTCAACACGGCGTTCATCGTGGTGATCGTCTCGCTGCTGGTGCAGGGCTGGACCATCGGGCCGATGGCGCGCTGGCTGCGCCTGATCGTGCCGCCACGCACCGGCCCGGTGGAGCGCGTCGAGCTGGAACTGCCCGGCGAGATCGGCCACGAGCTGGTCGCCTACACCGTTCACCCCAAAAGCGCCGTGGCGCGCGGCCAGCCGCTGCCGCGCTGGGCGCGCCCGTCGCTGGTGGTGCGCGACGGCAGCGTGGTGCCGCTGCACAAGGCGCGCCCGATTCGCGCCGGTGACCGCGTCTACATGTTCATCGCCCCCAACCGGCTGGCGTTGCTGGACAAGCTGATGGGCGGCACGCGCCCGCTCGACCAGAGCGACCGGGAATTCTACGGCGATCTGGTGCTGAGCCCCGATGCCACGGTGGAGCAGATCGCCGAGATGTACGGCCTGCCGCTGGCGTTGCAGAACGCCACCCGGTCGCTGCGGGCGCTGTTTCACCACGAGTATCCGAAGGGCTTCGAGCTGGGCGACCGGCTGCGCATGGGCGGGATCGAGCTGATCGTGCGCGACCTGGACGATGAGGGCGAGATCGCCTCGGTCGGCCTCGACCTCGATCCGGTGCCGACGAACAAGACCCGGCTGCCGCTGCTGTTGCGTCCCGGCCAGATCCGCGAGCGTATGGAGACGTGGTGGAGCCGCACGGCCTTCCGGCGCTGGCAGCAGCGGCAGAGACGGTAAGCCTCAGACCGCCGCCACGGCGTCCTGCTGCTGCCCGCGCACCATCTCGGCCAGCGCCTCGGGCATCATCGGGCGGCCGAACAGGTAACCCTGGAGCTGGTCGCAGCCGGTGGACGCCAGGAACTCGCGCTGTTCCTCCGTCTCCACTCCCTCGGCCACCGTGACGAGGCCGAGGCCGTGCGCCATGCCGACGGCGGCGCGCACCAGCGCGGCGTTGCGGCTGTTCTCCGGCACGTCAATGATAAAGGCGCGGTCGATCTTCAGCTTCGCCACCGGCAACTGCTGCACATAGCTGAGCGACGAGTAGCCGGAGCCGAAGTCGTCGATCGCCACCTGCACGCCGATGTCGGCCAGCTCGCTCAGCGTCCGCACGGCGACCTTGAGGTCGCGCACCGCCGCCTGCTCGGTGATCTCCAGTCCAAGGTGGCTGCGCAGATGGTCCTGTCCCTCCAGCAGCTCCATCAGCCGGTGGGTCAGGCTGCCGCGCAGGAACTGCTGGCCGGAGATGTTGAGGAACACCCGCTTGGGCAGCACGCCCTGCTCGTCCCACACCGCCATCTGCCGCACCACGGTGGACAGCACCCAGTCGGTGATCGGCACGATCAGGCCGCTCTCCTCGGCGACCGGGATGAACTCCACCGGCGAGATGGCGCCCAGCGTATGGTGCGTCCAGCGCAGCAACGCCTCGGCGCTGGTCACCAGACTGGTCTTGGCCTCGACGATGGGCTGGTAGACGAGGTGCAGCTCGTTGCGTTCTATGGCGTGCGCGAGGTGCATGGTCAGCAGCATGCGTCGGGTGGCTGCCGCCGCCATCTCCGGCGTGTAGAAGCACACCGCGTTGCCGCCGTTGTGCTGCACCGCCTGCAAAGCCAGCTTGGCCTTGGCGTTCAACTCCTCGACCCGCTGGACCGATTCGTCGAACACGGCGGCGCCGATGGAGACGCGCAGCCTCACCCAATGGCGGTCGGCGTAGATCGATGCCGTCAGGCGGTCGTGCAGCACGTCGGCCAGCGTGCGCGCCATCTCCAGATCGTCCACCCGCGACAGTGCCGCGAACTCGTCGGCGGCGATGCGGCAGATGTAGGTTTCCTTGGGCAGCACCTCGGTCACGCGGCTGACCAGCGCCTTCAGCGCCGCGTCGCCGACGTGGAAGCCGAACGCCTCGTTGATGTCGCTGAACTGGTCGACGTCGAGCGAATAGAGCGCGAAGCACGGTGGCCTGCCGTCCTCGCCGGTGGCGCGCGCCAGTACCGCCTCGCACTCGTCGAGGAAGGCGGTGCGGGTCAACACCCCGGTCAGCGGGTCGTGCCGCGCCAGATAGGAGGCGCGCTGCTCCGCCGCCAGCCGGTCGGAGATGTCGCGGATCATGGCGACGAAGGTGATCTCCTCGCCCATCCGCGCCTGCCCGACGCTGATGTGGATGGGGAAGACGCTGCCGTCCTTGCGCCGGCCCAGCGCCTCGCGCCCGGTGCCGATGATCTTGGGGCGTTCGGTCTTCAGATAGGTTTGGATGTAGCGGTCGTGGTCGCGCGAGAACGGCGCCGGCATCAGCACCGTCACGTTCTGGCCCAACAGGTCCGCCTCTTCATAGCCGAACTGCTGGCAGCAGGCGCTGTTGATGGTGCGGATGGCGCCGCTGCTGTCGGAGATGACGATGCCGTCCACCGCGGCGTCCAGCAGCGTCGTCACGAACGGGTCGCGGCGCAGCAGGAAGTCGGTGATGCGCTCCTCGTCGGCGATGTCCTGGAAGACCCCCAGGAAACCGGGAGCGTCACCCTCCGCACTGCTGTGTGGCACCACGCAACCGGTCAGCATGACGCGCCGCCCGTTGCGTCGCGTGGCGAGGCAATCCACCGGCACCGCAGCGCCGGTCAGCGCCGCCCTGGACATCGCTTCGGCGATGCCGCGGGCGGCAGTGTGGTCGATCTCACCCAGACGGCGGCCGACGATCTCCTCGACCGGGGCTTCCAGCAGGGCGGCGAAGCGGGGGGCCACGTGGCGGCAGAACAGGTCAGCGTCCAGGTAGACGAGCCCGAACGCCGCGTGCTCCAGGAAGCTCGACGCCAGCGAGGCAAGGAAGTCCGTTCCGCGCGGGAAGCCGGCCGCGAGCGGACCGTCCTCATTCTCGAGTTCGGCCGCGGATCGGAGTGACAAGGCCGTACCTGCTTCCAAAAAGCTGCCCGCAGTTCTAGAGAGTCCAAGGCCACAAGGCCGGGTGGCAATTATGACGGTTCTCGCATCGATTTCCAACACTTCCACCGATGTGGCCGCGGCTTTCGATGCGCAGGCGAGAAAGAAGAGTAGAAACGGGTTGCGCCCAGTCCCGATTGCCAGAGCAATAGGTACTAGGCGCTCTGGTATAGAGGAGCCGGTGGCGGGGGAGCAATGCCCGGCGCCCCACACGTTCGAAATGTCGCACCCGATAACAAAAATCCGGCCGCAGGCGTGGCAGCCCGCGGCCGGAGCCGATTGGCAGGTGTGTTAGAAGGGGATTGTTACCCAAACATATAGCAGGCGAGGCCACCCCAGCAACCCCGCGCCGGAAAGGGAGGGCAGCCGTTCCGTCAAAGTTCGAAGGGGTTGCCGGGCCGCAGTTCGGCACTGAATTGCCAGAGGCCGTCCTTCTCGTTGTAGGCGTGCAGCACGCCCGACGCGGTCATGATCTTTACGCAGAACTCCTGCCGGCTTTCCTCGGGCCGGAAACACAGCCGGCCATCGGCCGCGCGCCAGACGCCACGCACAAAGGCCCATTGCCGCCCCGTGGCGGGCGGCTTGTCCGGGAAGTCGTAGGAGGTGAAATAGCCGCCCGGCTTCATGTACCGCACCCAGCGGCGGCCCTCGCGGTTCACGGCGACCAGCGTGCTGCCGGTAACTGCCTTTTCGATCTCCGCCGCGGTCGCCGGCCTCTGGTTGCCGGCCGTCTGCGGCGCCTGCGGCCCGGCGTAGCGGTAGGCCGCGAGGTGGTCGGAGGTCCCGCAAGCCGCCAGGGCGAGCATGGCGAAGAGGGCGATGCGGCGCATGGTGCGGAACTCCTGGGAACGGCTGCGGCGAATGGCTGTGGTCAAGCCGGCAGGATGCACGGCCGACGCGTCCGGTGCAAACCCGAACATGGCCACAGCGCTTGGCCGCACCATATGCATCCCGACAAGGAGGATGCCATGCCCGACGCCATCGCCCGGCTCGACGCCGCTCGCACCACCCTCGATCAGGCACTTGCCGGCCTTGTCCCCTACCCCGAGACCGTCCGCAGGGCGTTCGAGGAACTTGTGGCCGCCAAGGTGCGCGCCATGGCCGAGGAGTCCGCCCGCGAGTTGGAGGACCGCACCCGCGACCACAACCGCCCCATCGGAGCTTGATCGACGCCTGTCCGACGACAGGCGCCGTAGGCGTCAGGCGCGGCGGCGCTGCGGATGGTCGGGCTGATCGCTGCCGTCGTCTCCATCCTCGCGCACCAGATCGGCGGCCGCACGCACCGCTTTCGACGAGATCGCCGAGATGCGCGACGCGCTGTCCAGAAAGATCCGCATCTCCTCACGCAACAGCGCGGTCTGCGCGTCGACGAGATCGTGGGGTGAGCGAGCCGCGGCGATCTTCTGAAGACCGTCCACCTGCTGCCGGGCCGCCTGCTGGGCGCGCAGTCGAGCCATTCCCGCCAGATCGCCTGGCTGGCTTCCGACAGCCTCGTACCGGCTTCCATTACCACGCTCAGGTTTTGCGAGGTGCGGCGCACTGTTCTCTGCGCTTCGGGCGTGGCCAGCGAGAATACGTTGGTGAAGCGATCGCTCACGTCCTGCATCGTCTGGCTGGCCGCTCCAAAGCTGGTTCCGGCCATGCGGCGGGCGGCTTCGCCGCCCGGCCGGTGGTCTTCGAAATGCTTGCGCTGGGAAGTGTCGTGAGCCATGGGTCAAGCCTCCTGTGCTTGTACGGGGCCAGAGGGGACGCGGGTAGCGCCCCCTCGGCAGGCTGCGGCATCAGCGTTTGCCGCGGCCGCGGTCATCGTCGGTGCGCTCGACCTCCACCTCGGTCTTGCGCGCCGTTTCGTTGATGGCTTCCTTGTGCGTCTCTACCGACTTGGAGACATTGACCTCGCCGATCAAGCGGGCGGCCTTCTGGACCTCGGCCTCTTCGACGGTTTCCTGCATTTCGATGGTTTCAGGCTTGAGCGCCTTTTCCGCCTCCTCGGGGCTGAGTTCCTCGTCCCGGTCGCGGCGCTCGATGTTCACCTTTTCCTGGCGCAGCGCGACCGTCTCGCGGACCGGCTGCTCGACCACGTTGGTGCGGATGCGCACGCCGCGCGTGGTCGCGCTTGCCCACGGAAACCTCTTCCTCGACCTCCTGAAGGCGATGCGATTCCAGGGTCTTTCCTTTCCCCTGCGAGCCGCTCTCCTCCTCGGGAGGCCGGGCGCCGTGTTGGCGCAGCACGTCCAGGGCGTGGTCGGCCTTCTCGTCGGCAACCTCGGTGGTGACGACGACCCGCCCCTGATCCAGATCAGGGCGCAGGTCCTCGATCTCGTCCTGCTCGAAGCCCAGACGCGACAAGGAGGTGTCGGCACCGCGGCCCTTGTGGACGGCGATGTCCTGATCGCGGCACCCCAGCTTGGCCAGCGCCTTGCGAACCGGTTCGATTTTGGCAGAGTCGTCGTACACCCCAATGACGATCGTCATTGTCGTTCTCCTACGCACTGATGCCTTATTCGTTGACGATGCGGAGAGCCGCCGGGTCAGGCGCTGCCATCGGGATCGGGAGGCAGCCGTTCCACGGTCGCCTCCGTGCGGCGGACAACCACCTGTTGCGGCTCGTGCCGTATGTTTTCGCGTTTGGTCAGGTGGATCTCTTCGACCACCTTCCAGCGTTTTTCCACCACCACGACCTCCTCCATGATGGAGACGATGGTGGTGTTTCCCTCGTGGCGGACCGGGACGGGAGCGTCGACCCACCGGTCGACCGCTAGTCGTTCGATATTCACACTCTCGTTGACCAGATGCTCGTCAATAGTGAACGCGTCTTCGACAGCTCTGATCGTTGCCGCAACCTTCCCGCTGACCCGCTTCTTTTTGTCCACAGTCACCGTCTCTTCCGCGATCGGAAGGCTAACACCTGTGAGTTCCTGGTCTGTGGCCATAAATCATTTCCCGTTTGCCACTGCCGTAGCATCCCAACAGGTCCCCTTGGGGGCGGTTCCGCTGTGCGGCATAAATATGCTGCGCCGCAAATTGGGGAGCCGAATGCCCTTCCGAACGGATGAAAACCCAATTCGGACAAGGGCTTGCGCCCACAACCGCGGCGGGATGCCGGCGGCGGACAAGGATTACCGGGGTGGCCCGAGCCATGGGGAGGGAGTGGTGATCCGGGTGGGACTCGAACCCACGACCACATGATTAAAAGTCACGTGCTCTACCGTCTGAGCTACCGGATCAGCTCTGCATCGGCCTTCATGGCCGGGAGGGCGGCACCATAGGGGGATGGGGCGGTCCGGTCAACCGCAGGAGTGAAGCTGGAGCGCTTCCTTCCCCGATCAACCGCCAATCGACCGCGCCGGCCTCACTGTTTCAGCGTCTGCACCCGCTTCGAGGTGTCGTTGTCCAGCGCGAAACGCTCGCCCAGATGCTTGGTGACGCGCGGGCTGACGAAGGTGCTGATGTCGCCGCCCAGCCGCCCGATCTCCTTCACGAAGCGCGACGAGATGAACTGGTGGCGCTCGGAGGCCATCAGGAACATCGTCTCGATCTTCGGGTTGAGGCGCGCGTTCATACCCGCCATCTGGAACTCGTACTCGAAATCCGACACCGCCCGCAGGCCGCGGATGATGACCGACGCGTTGTTCTCGATGGCGAAGTGCATCAACAACGTGTCGAAAGCCCGCACCTCGACGGTGCAGCCGTTCGTCTCCAGCGCCGTCACCTCCTCGCGGACCATCTGAAGCCGCTCGTCGGTGGAGAACAGCGGGCCTTTGCCGGCGTTGCGGGCGACGCCCACGACCAGAGTATCGACCAACCGCGAGGCACGCTGGATGATGTCCAGGTGCCCGTTGGTGATCGGGTCGAAGGTGCCGGGATAGACTCCGATACGCCGCTTGGACATGAATGCTTCCTTCCGCCTCGATCAGTCCGTGGTGGCTTCCGGGCCGCTATGCTCCCCAGCACCGTTCTCACCGGCCTCGTCGACAGACGGGCCGAGGTTTTCTCCGTTGGCGCCGTTCTCCTCCTCCGCGATGGAGGCGACGGAGACGACACGCTCTTCGGCGTCCACACGGAACAGCGTGACGCCCAGCGTCTTGCGGCCGGCGACGCGCACGTCGTGGATCGGCATGCGGATGACCTGCCCGCCGTTGGTGACCATCATCACCTGATGCGATTCCTCGACCGGGAACGCGGCCACGACGGCGCCGTTGCGCTCGCCCATCTCCATGTTCCAGATGCCCAGCCCGCCACGGCCGGCGATGCGGTACTCGTAGGACGAGGTCCGCTTGCCGAACCCGCGCTCCGACACCGTGAGGATGAACTCCTCCTGCCGCTTCAGCTCCTCATAGCGCTCGGGCGTCAGGACGACCGTCTCGTCCGCCACGTCCTCCGCCTCGGGCGCGGCATCGCCGACCATGTCCAGCCCCTCTTCGCGCTTGCGCTTGAAGTAGGCGGCGCGCTCGCCGGGCGAAGCCTCAACGTGGCGCAGCATGGACATGGAGATGACCTCGTCGCCGTCCGCCAGACGGATGCCGCGCACGCCGGTCGACGTGCGGCCGGCGAAGACGCGCACATCCGACATCGGGAAGCGGATGCACTTGCCGAGGTGCGTCGCCAGCAGGACGTCGTCCTCCTCCGAGCAGGTGCGCACGGCGATCAGCCGCTCGCCTTCCTCCTCCAGCTTCATGGCGATCAAGCCGTTGGAGCGGATGTTCTGGAAGTCCGACAGCTTGTTGCGCCGCACGCCGCCCTTGGAGGTGGCGAACATGACGTGCAACTCGCTCCAGGTCGCCTCGTCCTCCGGCATCGGCATGACGGTGGAGATGGTCTCCCCGTCCTCCAGCGGCAGCAGGTTGACGAACGCCTTGCCGCGGCTCTGCGGGTTGCCGAGCGGCAGGCGGTAGACCTTCAGCTTGTAGACGACGCCCCTGGTCGAGAACAGCAAGAGCGGTGTGTGCGTGTTGACCACGAACAGGTCGGCGACCGCATCCTCCGCCTTGGTGCTCATGCCCGAGCGGCCCTTGCCGCCGCGCTTCTGCGCGCGGTAGGTGCTGAGCGGCGTGCGCTTGACGTAGCCGGACTGGCTGACGGTGACGACCATGTCCTCGCGCTGGATCAGATCCTCGATGTCGGATTCGAACTCCAGTTCCAGCAGCTCGGTGCGGCGCGGAGTGCCGAAGCGCTCCTTCATCTCAACCAGCTCGTCGCGCAGAATGCCCAGCAGCTTGGCGCGATTCGCCAGCGTCTCCAGGTAATCGGCGATCTGGTCAGTGACTTCCTTCAGCTCGGCGCCGATCTTGTCGCGCTCCAGCCCGGTCAGGCGGTGCAGGCGCAGTTCCAGGATGGCGCGGGCCTGATCATCGGACAGACGGTAGGTGCCGGCCTCGGACACGCCGCGGTCCGGCTCGTCGATCAGTTGGATCAGCGGGGCGACGTCGCGCGCCGGCCACTCGCGGGTGGTGATCTGCTCGCGCGCCGTCGCCGGATCGGGGGCGCGGCGGATCAGCGCGATCATCTCGTCAAGGTTGGCGACCGCGACCGCCAAGCCCACCAAGGTGTGGGCGCGCTCGCGCGCCTTGCCCAGCAGGTACTCGGTGCGCCGGGTGATGACCTGCTCGCGGAAGCGGACGAAGGCGCCGATGATGTCCTTGAGGTTCAGCAGCTCCGGCCGGCCGCCGTTCAGCGCCAGCATGTTGACGCCGAACGACGTCTGCAGCTGGGTGTGGCGGAACAGCTGGGCCAGGACCACGTCGGGCACGGCGTCGCGCTTCAGCTCGACCACCACGCGCACGCCGTCGCGGTCGGATTCGTCGCGCAGGTCGGAGATGCCCTCGATGATCTTGTCGTTGACCACCTCGCCGATGCGTTCCATCAGCTTGGACTTGTTGACCTGGTACGGGATCTCCGTCGCCACGATGGCGAGGCGGTCCTTGCGGATCTCCTCGATCTCGGTCTTGGCGCGCAGGATGATCGAGCCGCGCCCGGTCTGCAGCGCCGAGCGGCTGCCCGAACGGCCGAGGATCTGCCCGCCGGTCGGGAAATCCGGGCCGGGGACGATCTCCATCAGCTCGTCGAGCGTGATGTCGGTGTTGTCGATGTAGGCGCAGCAGGCGTCGATCACCTCGCCCAGATTGTGGGGCGGGATGTTGGTCGCCATGCCCACGGCGATGCCGCCGGCGCCGTTCACCAGCAGGTTCGGGAAGCGCGCCGGGACGACCAGCGGCTCGCGACCCGAATCGTCGTAGTTCGGCCCGAAATCGACGGTGTCCTTGTCGATGTCGTCGAGCAGCGATTCGGCCGCCTTGGCCAGCCGCGCCTCGGTGTAGCGCATGGCCGCCGCCGGGTCGCCGTCCATGGAGCCGAAGTTGCCCTGCCCGTCGATCAGCGGCAGGCGCATGGAGAAGTCCTGCGCCATGCGGACCATGGCGTCGTAGATCGCCGAGTCGCCGTGCGGGTGATATTTACCCATCACGTCGCCGACGATGCGCGCGGACTTCTTGTAAGGCTTGGTCGAGTCGTATCCGCCCTCCTTCATCGCGTAGAGGATGCGGCGGTGCACGGGCTTGAGCCCATCGCGCACGTCGGGCAGCGCCCGGCTCACGATCACGCTCATGGCGTAATCGAGGTAGGAGCGGCGCATCTCGTCTTCGATGGTGACGGGCGCGATGTCGGAGGCGGGGGCCGGGGGCAGCGGGGTCGTGCTCAAGGAGCGGAACTCGTGAATCGGGACAAGGAAACGCACAGGCGAAACGCGCCGGGCCAGCCTATGCCGACCGCCCGTCGCTACGCACTAAATATATAGTAATCCCTAGCAGCTTTCGCATGTGCACACAACGGCATGGCGCCCAAAAACAATCAGCGACGGCGCGGCACCGTTCCGGGCGCGCGGTGCGGAACCAACCCGGCGGGCATGGCGTTGACAAGGGACCATATCCGATGAGGAGTGAGGCACATGACGCGCAGCATCCGCTTCCCGCTCACGCAGATCATGCTGTTCAGCATCCTGCTGTCGTCGGCAGCATTGCTCAGCGGCTGCAACACGGTCGAGGGGGCCGGGCAGGACATGAAGGCCGGCGGCCGGGCCATCGAACGCTCCGCCCAGTAAGGCGGCGCCCCATGGCCGATCCCCAGACCCCCGAAGTGCCGCCTCCCGCCGGCCCGAAATCACCTTCGCCGGACCGTCCGGCGCCGAAGCCGTCCCAGCCGCGCGTGGACCCGAACCCCGAGACCCCGCCGGAGTTCACGCCGCCTGCGGACGAGCCCATGCCCGGCACGCCAAGGCCGTTCACGGCCTGAGCCCCCGACCCGCCACAAGAAAGCGGAGCTGCGGCAGCCCTGCCCGGCTCCGTTTTCATTTCCGGCAGAACGCTCCGGGACGCCGCCTGTTGGAAGGGCACCCAACCACCACGAAAAAGGGTACGGCGATGGCAGACCTCCAGCAGATCCTCGGCACCATGCTGGCGACCGGCATGGGCGGGCGCAGCGGCCTCAACACCGACCACATCGGCTCGGTGCTCGGCGGTTCCGGCATGATGGGCATGAGCGACGGCGGGGGCGGCCCGAGCTTCAAACAGACCGCGGGGCTGGCGGCGCTGGGCTACCTCGCGTATCGCGCTTTCCAGGAACGCCAGCAGAACCAGGCGCGGGCCGGTGGCGACGCCCCGAATGCCGGCAGCAGCCCGTGGGGCGGCACGCAGAGCGGCCAGACCGGCGCCCAATCCGGTGGCATCCTGGGCAGCATCTTCGGCGGCGGGGGCTCGCTGGTGGACCGCCTGTCGAACGTCCTGCAAAACCGCGCGGCGCAAACACCGGCACCGGCCAGCGGCGGCGAGGGCGCCTTCCCGGCGCTCGCCATGGAGGACCAGCAGGCGCTGCTGCTGATCCGCGCCATGATCACCGCCGCCAACGCCGACGGCGTGGTCAGCCCCGAGGAGCGGCAGGGCGTCCTCTCCGCCCTGGACGAGGCCGGCGCCGGCCCGGAGGAGCGGCGCATGGTCGAGCACGAGCTGGACCACCCGCAGCCGGTCGATACGCTGATCCAGCAGGTTGGCGACCCGCAGACCGCCGAGCAGGTCTACATGGCTTCGGTCATGGCGGTGGCGGACGCGTCGGAGGCGGAGCGCTCGTACCTCCAGTACCTCGCGGCGCGGCTCAACATCGACCCGCAGCGCATCCAGCAGATCCACCGGGCGGCATGATGCCGGACACACTGGAGAGGACGCGGCGCGCCGTCGTGACGTTCGACAAGGCCGTGCGCCACCGGGTGGTGCCGGCCTGCGGCCCACGGACCGTAACAGCTGCCGCCGTCCTCGCCGCGCTGACCTCGCGATTCGTGCTGATTCCGGTAGCGGCGGCTGCGTGGACACTGGGGAGCGCCCGCGGACGTGACCGTCTGGCGGCCGGCGGCCGGGCCGTCGTCACGGCGCTGGCCGCCGAAATGGCCGCGGCGACCGCGTTGAAGATGACGGCGCGGCGTCGCCGCCCGCCCCGAGCGGGACAGCGTTCCGACACCCGCTCCATGCCTTCCGGGCACACGGCGAACGTCGCAGCCGCCGCCACGGCGCTGGCCACAGTGACGGAAAGCGACACGGTGCTGGCGGCCGGCATGGTTCTGGCCGCGATCACCGCGGCCAGCCGTGTCGTCGCCAACCGGCACTGGGCGTCGGATGGAGCGGCCGGTCTGCTGCTGGGCTACGCGTCGGCCAAGCTGGTCGAGCACACGCTCCACCGCCGGCCATAAAAAATGCGGGGCACGAGAGCCCCGCATTCCTTCGATCCACCGTTCGTCAGAACGGGATCTCGTCGTCCAGATCGTCGTGGCGCGGCGGAGCGCTGCCGCCGCCACCGGCGGGACCACGACCACCGCCGCCCCCACCATAGCCACCACCACCGCCGGAACCGCCGCCGCGCGACTCGTACCCGCCGCCGCCGCCACCGTAGCCGCCACCACCGCCCTCGCCTTCACGCGCACCGCCCATGAAGTCGATTTCGTTGACGCGCACGGACATCTGCGCACCGCGGGTGCCGTCGCGCTTCTCGTACTCGCGCAACTGCACCTCACCGGAGATGACCACGCCCTTGCCCTTGGTCAGGTGCGGAGCCAGCGACTCCGCACGGCGCCCCCAGATCGAGCAGTCCACCCACTGCGTCGTCTTGCGCTCGCCGAAGCCGACGTCGTTGGCGACGCGGAAGCCCAGCACCTTCTCGCCGCTCTGCGTGGTGCGAAGCTCACCATCCGCACCGAGCCGCCCCGTAAACGTCCACACATTCATTGCCTGAGGTCTCCTGACGCGCGTGTCCCGACACCCTTTCCGGCCCGATCGGCCACCCCGCGGCGGGGCGTCCGGATGTCGAGGGTTCCTGTTCGCAGGGCCGGTTCGTTGAGCATTTTTCAGCCGCCGCACCGCCCGCCCGTCGCCGCAACCAAGCACGAGCAGAGCCGCGCGGTCAACCGCCGCCTGGAACCTTCCCGCACCCCGGCCGAAACCACGCACCCGCCTCGCCGGCAAGAACGTTCCAAGAACAAATATAGCAGAGCGGTGGGGCATTGCAAACCGCTTCTTGCGCCACGGGTAGCAATTTCCCCCTACCCCGCACATATCAGGGCGACCCGATTCCGGGTGGCATTCCCTACGGCTTTCGGCTAAGAACACTCCATGAACAAGTTCATCAGCGTCCGCGGCGCTCGCGAGCACAACCTCAAGAACGTCGACGTCG
Source organism: Azospirillum terrae (assembly GCF_053470425.1). NCBI lineage: Bacteria > Pseudomonadati > Pseudomonadota > Alphaproteobacteria > Rhodospirillales > Azospirillaceae > Azospirillum > Azospirillum terrae. Next base: position 518,185 of record NZ_JBPXMR010000001.1, read on the forward strand.
ATCTTCCGCGCGACCAGTTGGTGGTCATCACCGGCCTGTCCGGCTCGGGCAAGTCGTCGCTGGCGTTCGACACCATCTACGCCGAGGGCCAGCGCCGCTACGTCGAGAGCCTGTCCGCCTACGCGCGCCAGTTCCTGGAGCTGATGCAGAAGCCCGACGTCGATTCGATCGAGGGGCTGTCGCCGGCCATCTCCATCGAGCAGAAGACGACGTCGAAGAACCCGCGCTCCACAGTCGGCACGGTAACGGAGATCTACGACTACATGCGCCTCTTGTGGGCGCGCGTCGGCATTCCCTACTCGCCCGCCACCGGCCTGCCCATCGAGAGCCAGACCGTCAGCCAGATGGTCGACCGCATCCTGGAGATGCCGGAGGGCACGCGCCTGCTGCTGCTCGCCCCGTTCGTGCGCGGCCGCAAGGGCGAGTACAGGAAGGAGATCCAAGACCTGCGCAAGCGCGGCTTCCAGCGCGTGCGCGTCGATGGCGAGATGCACGAGATCGATTCGGTCCCGGCGCTGAACAAGAAGCTCAAGCACGACATCGAGGTGGTGGTCGACCGCATCGTCGTGCGCGACGGCCTGGGCACCCGGCTCGCCGATTCGCTGGAGACGGCGCTGAACCTCGCCGACGGCATCGTCTTCGTCGAGAACGCCGACACCCACGAGCAGACCGTGTTCTCGCAGAAGTTCGCCTGCCCGGTGTCCGGCTTCACCATCCCGGAGATCGAGCCGCGGCTGTTCTCGTTCAACAACCCGTTCGGCGCCTGCCCGGCCTGCGACGGCCTGGGCTCGAAGATCTACTTCGACCCGATGCTGGTGGTGCCGGACGAGCGGCTGTCGCTCGCCAAGGGCGCGGTGGCGCCGTGGGCCGGCTCGTCGTCGAAGTACTACGAGCAGACGCTGGTCAGCATCTGCCAGCACTTCGATGTGGACATGAAGACGCCCTGGTCGGATCTGCCGGAGGATGTGCGCGCGCTGATCCTGTTCGGCTCCAAGGGCAAGCCGATCACCATGACCTACGACGACGGCCTGCGCAGCTATCAGACGCACAAGGCCTTCGAGGGCATCGTCAACAACCTGGAGCGCCGCTACAAGGAAACCGACAGCGCCTGGATGCGCGAGGAGCTGTCCAAGTACCAATCGGCGCAGCCCTGCGAAGCCTGCAAGGGCGCCCGCCTCAAGCCCGAGGCGCTGGCGGTCAAGGTCGCCGGCCAGCACATCTCCGAAGTGACGGAACTGGCGATCTCCGACGCCGGCCGCTGGTTTGCCGGCCTCAACGAGCATTTGCGCCCCAAGGACCGCGAGATCGCCTATCGCATCCTCAAGGAGATCAACGAGCGCCTCGGCTTCCTCAACGCCGTGGGCCTCGAATATCTGACGCTCAGCCGCGGTTCCGGCTCGCTGTCCGGCGGTGAGAGCCAGCGCATCCGCCTGGCCTCGCAGATCGGCTCGGGCCTGACCGGCGTGCTGTACGTGCTGGACGAGCCCTCCATCGGTCTGCACCAGCGCGACAACGACCGGCTGCTCGGCACGCTCAAGAGGCTGCGCGACATCGGCAACACCGTCATCGTGGTCGAGCACGACGAGGACGCCATCCGCACCGCCGACTATCTGGTGGACATGGGGCCGGGCGCCGGCTCGCACGGCGGCGCTGTGATCGCCCACGGCACGCCGGCCGAGGTGCAGGCGAATCCCGACAGCATCACCGCCGCCTACCTGAACGGCACCCGCGCCATTCCCGTCCCCGACCGCCGGCGGCCGGGCCATAAGGGTCAGTTCCTCGAAGTGATCGGCGCCCGCGCCAACAATTTGCAGAATGTCAACGCCAAGGTCCCACTGGGCACCTTCACCTGCGTGACGGGGGTGTCCGGCGGCGGCAAGTCGACGCTGGTGGTGGAGACGCTGTACAAGGCCGTCGCCCGCCGCCTGATGGGTGCTCGCGAGCACCCGGCCGAGCACGACGACGTGCGCGGGCTGGAGCATCTCGATAAGGTCATCGACATCGACCAGTCGCCCATCGGCCGCACGCCGCGCTCCAACCCGGCGACGTATACGGGTGCCTTCACGCCGATCCGCGACTGGTTCGCCGGCCTGCCGGAATCCAAGGCGCGCGGCTACGGCCCCGGCCGCTTCTCGTTCAACGTCAAGGGCGGGCGCTGCGAGGCCTGCCAGGGCGACGGCGTCATCAAGATCGAGATGCACTTCCTGCCGGACGTCTACGTCACCTGCGACGTCTGTCACGGCAAGCGCTACAACCGCGAGACGCTGGACGTGCTCTACCGCGACAAGTCCATCGCCGACGTGCTGGACATGACGGTCGAGGAAGGGGCGGAATTCTTCAAGGCGGTGCCAGGCATCCGCGACAAGATGGACACCTTGCAGCGCGTCGGCCTCGGCTACATCCACATCGGCCAGCCGGCGACCACGCTGTCCGGCGGCGAGGCGCAGCGCGTCAAGCTGTCGAAGGAACTGAGCCGGCGCGCCACCGGCCGCACGCTCTACATCCTCGACGAGCCGACGACGGGCCTGCACTTCGCCGACGTTGAGAAGCTGCTGGAGGTGCTGCATGCGCTGGTGGACCAGGGCAACACCGTTCTGGTGATCGAGCACAATCTGGAGGTCATCAAGACCTCGGACTGGATCATCGACCTTGGCCCGGAGGGCGGCACCGGCGGCGGCGAGATCGTCGCGGCCGGCACGCCGGAGGACGTGGCGCGCGTTCCGCGCAGCTACACCGGGCAGTATCTTGCGCCGTACCTCAAGGAGCGGGTGAAGACCCGAAAGAGGGCGTAAGGAAACAAACGTACGGGTTCCCGTGTTTTTGTGGCATTCGCAACGAAACTGAGGGGAGCCTCATGAAGACCGCTCTGACCCTGGCCTTCGCCGCCGGTGCCGCCCTGCTCGCGTCGGCCTGCACCTACGTCGAGCGCCAGCCCGCAACCGTGGCGGTGCCGACGCCGCCGGTGACCAGCCAGACCACCACCACGACCACGGCGCCCAACACGCCCATGGCCGGCTCGTCCACCACGGTGGTCCCGGCGCCGGGCCAAGTCATCGAAAACAGGACCACGACGACCCGCACCTACTGATCCGTGGCGCTCGGCCCCCCGGCGCAAGCGGGGGGCCGAGGAAACAAACGTCCCGCTTGCGGTGTTGACGCGCCATTGGTCCAATTTCGTGTGGAGGAACCACGATGGCGCGCCCCCTGACCGGCCTTGCCCTGGCGCTCGGTGCCACCCTGCTCGTTGCCGCCTGCGGCTCGGACGACACCACGACCCGCTCGAGCACCACAACGACCACCACGACCGCACCGAGCGCCGGCTCGTCCACCGTCGTCACCCCGGCGCCGGGCTCCGGCACGACGATCGAGCGCAACACGACCACGCGCACCTACTGATCGGCCGCTCACAGATCCGCGATCCCGGCCCCTCCTTCGCGGAGGGGCCGTCTTCGTTTCCTGGCGCGATCCGTGCTAGGATGCCCCCATGCTGAACCCCGTCCGTCAACGCGCCTTGGAAAAGATCCGGCGCATCGTCTTCGACCGGCTTGCCGGACACCCGGCGCGCGTCTATCTGTTCGGCTCCTGTGCGCGGGGTGATGCGCAGCGGTGGAGCGACATCGACATCGCCATCGAACCGCTGGAGCCGCTGCCGCCGGGAGTGCGCTCGGACATCGAGGAAGACCTCGAAGAGAGCACGGTTCCCTATTTCGTCGATGTCGTAGATCTGTCCACGGCTCGACCGGAGTTCCGCGACGAAGTGAAACGCGAAGGCATCGAATGGACCCGGTAGAGCGCAAACTGGACAACGCGGAGCAAGCGCTGCGGCGGTTCCAGGAGGTCCTCGCGCGGCCCGCCGACGAAATGGTCCGGGATTCTGCCATCCTGCGCTTCACATTGTCCGTCGAAACGGCGTGGAAAGCGGCCCGCACCGTCATCGTCAGCCGCAACGGGTCGGAGAAGCTGACCTCGGCCAGCCCGAAGCCCATTGTCCGCGAGAGCCAGATTGCCGGTCTGCTGACCGAGGCTGAAGCCGAAGCTGCGCTTGAGATGATGGACGACCGCAATCTGACCATCCACACCTACGACCAGGAGAAGGCCAATGAGCTGTTCTCCCGTCTGCCGGCCCACGCCAAACTCATCGAGGCTTGGTTGAAGGCCATGCGTGCGGTCCTCTCGGGCCGCTGACGTCACCCATTTACGACTGGTTCCTCTCCCATGACCACTCCCCGTCCCGTCCACGTCGTCGGCGGCGGCCTCGCCGGTTCGGAAGCCGCGTGGCAGCTCGCCTCCTCGGGCGTGCCCGTCGTGCTGCACGAAATGCGGCCCGTCCGCGCCACCGAGGCCCATCACACCGACAAGCTGGCCGAGTTGGTGTGCTCCAACTCCTTCCGCTCCGACGACGCCGAGTACAACGCGGTCGGCCTGCTGCACGAGGAAATGCGGCGCTGCGGCTCGCTGATCCTGCGTTGCGCCGACGCGCACAAGGTGCCGGCGGGCGGTGCGCTCGCCATGGACCGCGACGGCTTCGCCGGCGCCGTGACCGAGGCGGTCGCCGGCCACCCGCTGGTCACCATCGTCCGCGAAGAGGTCGCCGGCCTGCCGCCTGAGGATTGGGACAGCGTCATTGTCGCCACCGGCCCCCTCACCTCGCCGGCCTTGGCCGAAGCGGTGCGGGCGTTCACCGGTGAGGAATCGCTGGCCTTCTTCGACGCCATCGCGCCCATCGTCTATCTGGAGAGCATCGATCTCTCCAAGGCATGGTTCCAGTCGCGCTACGACAAGCCCGGCCCCGGCGGCACCGGCAAGGACTACATCAACTGCGCCTTCGAGAAGGACGACTACCGCGCCTTCATCGACGCCCTGATCACCGGCGAAAAGGGTGATTTCAAGGAGTGGGAGAAGACCACGCCGTACTTCGAAGGCTGCCTGCCCATCGAGGTGATGGCGGAGCGCGGCGTCGACACGCTTCGCTACGGCCCGATGAAGCCGGTCGGCCTGACCAACCCGCACAAGCCGGAGCGCCGGCCCTACGCGGTGGTGCAGCTGCGCCAGGACAACGCGCTGGGCACGCTGTACAACCTCGTCGGCTTCCAGACCAAGCTGCGCCATGCCGAGCAGACGCGCATCTTCCGCATGATCCCCGGCCTGGAGAGCGCCGAGTTCGCGCGCCTCGGCGGCATGCACCGCAACACCTTCCTCAACAGCCCGCGCCTGCTGGACAAGACCCTGCGCCTGAAGGCGCAGACGCGCCTGCGTTTCGCCGGACAGGTCACCGGCTGCGAGGGTTATGTGGAGAGCGCCGCCGTCGGCCTGCTGGCCGGCCGCTTCGCTTTGGCCGAGCGGCTGGGCCGCGACCAGCCGGCGCCGCCGCTCACCACGGCGCTGGGCGCTCTGCTGGGGCACATCACCGGCGGCGCCGAGGCGGAGACCTTCCAGCCCATGAACGTCAACTTCGGCCTGTTCCCGCCGGTGGACGAGCGAATCCGCGGGCGCGAGCGCAAGCTCGCCTACACCCGCCGGGCGCTGGAGGATCTGGCGGGCTGGCTGGCCGGCGCTTAGGCATTCGCCTTATTATTGTTCGGCACACGAAGCATCTTTCATACGCACGTCCCTTGACGTTATGGTAATGCCACCCATGGCGGGCCAAAACGAAAGAGGCAGGGTATGAGCTTCAGCAATCTGCGCATTGGCGGGCGCATCTTCGCCGGGTTCGGCATCGTTCAGGTCCTGGTGATCGTGCTCAACGTGATCGCGGTCATCGGGCTGGACGCGGTGCGCGGCAAATTCGACAGCTTCGCCGACATGTCGCACGACGCCGCTGCGGTGGACGAGCTGGAACTGAGCGCGGTCACCGTGCAGCTGCGCACCGGCACCTTCCTGATGGCCCGCACGCCGGAGGCGTTCCAGGAGGCCGAGCGGGCCTTCGAGCAGTTCAGCCGTGCCGTTGCCGAAGCGCGCCGGGAGGTGCAGCACCCGACGCGCTCGCCGCTGATCGAGGAGATCGCCAAACAGACCGAAGCCTACCGCACCACCCTCGCCCGCATGGGCGAGCTGATGATCAAGCGCAACGAGGTGGTCGACGGGGCGCTGGCGCGCAGCGGCGGCAACATCCGCACCAAGCTCAGCGAGCTGATGGAGTCCGCCAGCATGGACGGCGACTATCAGGTGGCGTACTTGGCCGGAGCTGCGCTCGAAAAGCTGGTGACCGCGCAGGTCTACTCGATGAAGTACCTGGACACCAACGCGTCGTCGGACGCGGTGTACACGCTGGGGCAACTGCGGGAGCTGTCCACCGCCATCGGCGAGCTGGAAAAGCAGGTCAAGGAAGTCCACCACAGCGAATTGCTGGCCGGCGTCCTGGCCAGCATTCCCCGCTTCGAATCGTCCATGGAGACGTTGGTCGAGGTCGTCAGCGAGCGCAACCGTCTGCGGACGGAGACGCTCGACCGAATCGCCAACCAGATCGCCGAAAAGGCCACCACCATCCGCACCGCGGTCAAGGCCGACCAGGGCGTCGTGGAGCGCGAGGCTGCCGACGAGGCTCAGTCCACCGAACAGCGCTCCATCGTCCTGACGGTGCTGGCCGTGGTGCTCGGTCTGTTCGCCGCCTGGGGTATCGGCCGCGGCATCACCCGGCCGGTCCACGCCATGACCAGCGCCATGGACCGCCTCGCCCGCGGCGAACTGGGCACGGAAGTGCCGGGTCTCGGCCGGCGCGACGAGATCGGCGAGATGGCGCAGGCGGTGCAGGTGTTCAAGGAAAACGCCCAGGCCATGGAACGTATGCGCGGCGAGCAGAAGGAGCAGGAGCAGCGGGCCGAGGTGGAGAAGCGCCGCGCGCTGACCCAACTCGCCGACAGCTTCGAGGCCAGCGTGCGCACGGTGGTGGAGGGTGTCTCCACCTCGGCGACGCAGCTTGAAACGAATGCCCAGAGCCTGTCCTCCACCGCCGAGCAGAGCCGCGCCCAGGCCGCCGTGGTCGCCAACTCGGCCCACCAGACCGCCGCCAACGTGCAGACGGTCGCCGCCTCGGCCGAGGAGATGACGAGCTCCATTGGCGAGATCACCCGGCAGGTCGGCCAATCGGCCGAGATCGCCCAGCGCGCCCAAGGCCGTGCCCAAGCCACCAGCGACACCGTGCGCACGCTGGCCGATCAGGCCCGCAACATCGGCGAAGTGGTGAACCTGATCAACGACATCGCGTCGCAAACCAATCTGCTGGCCTTGAACGCCACCATCGAGGCGGCGCGGGCCGGCGAGGCCGGCAAGGGCTTTGCGGTCGTGGCGTCGGAGGTGAAGAACCTCGCCACCCAGACCGCCAAGGCCACCGAGGACATTGGCCAGCAGATTTCGGCCATGCAGGGGGCGACCAGCAGTGCGGTGGACGCCATCGTCGAGATCGTCCAGACCATCGCCGAGATCAACCAGATCGCCACCACCATCGCCGCCGCGGTGGAGCAACAGGACGCGGCGACACGCGAGATCGCCCGCAACGTTCAGCAGGCGGCGGTGGGCACGCAGGAGATTTCCTCGACCATCGGCAGCGTCCAGCAGGCCGCCGACGGCACCGGCAGCGCCGCCGGGGAGGTCCTGCACGCGGCTCGCGCGCTGTCCCAACAGTCCGAACGCCTGTCGGGCGAGGTGGAACGGTTTATTCGGCAGGTGAGGTCGGCGTAGGGAAGCTACCCCTCCCCTGCCTCCGGCGGGGGAGGGAATAGGCTGCCCCTAATACCGCCCCCGCATCGCCGCCCAGGCCAGCTTGAGCTGCCGCATGGGATGCGGCATCTGCACCCGTGCCGCCATCACCTCGTGATCCGCTCCGGCCAGCGCGCCGAGGTAAATGTCGGCCAGCGTCGCCCCCAGCAGCGCCGGTACCGCCGCGCGCGGCACCTCACGCCGCAACGCCCGCGCCCGCCCCAAGTGCTCGCGCGCCACCTCCGCCACTTCACGCACCACCGGCCGCAGCGCCTCCCCCGCCTTGCCCTCGATCACCGCGCGCGACCCCAGGCCATGCACCGCCAGACGGTCGGCCGGCAGCAGCACGCGGTTCCGCCGGGCAAGGTGCGGGACCGCGCGCAGCAGCCCCACCAGCGCGTAGGCGATGGCGGCGTGCCGCCCGGCCTCGGCCGCCGCGGCATCGCGCACGCCGAGCGTCTCCAGGCCGAGCAGCACCAGCGGCGCCGAGGTCACCTCGGCGTAGTTGACCAGACACGCCATACTGGCCGGCGGTTCGTCGTCCAGGTCGGCCTCGCGAGCGTCGATCAGCCGGTCGAAGTGGTCGCGCGTCAGGCCGTGCGCGGCGATGGCCGCGGCCACCGGCTGCACCACGGCGTGCACCGGTACCGGGTCGCCCGCGTAGGCGGCGTCGATGCCGTCGCGCCACCATTGCAGGCGCATCTGGCCGAGCATCGGTTCGCTGACCACTTCGCGCGTCTTGGCGATCTCCAGATTGAAGGCGCTGAGCGCGAAGAGTGACTCGCGCCGGTCCGCCGGAGCGAATAGGCTGATCAGGAAGCGGTCGTTGTCGTATCGCCGAACCTCCTGTCCGCAATAGGACAGGTCGGTCGTTTCGTTCGCCATCGGGTGCCTGTCCGGAAAATTAGGGGTGGATGCGTTCTGGGGACGGGTCAAGGTCCGGGCGGCGATTATATTAGGGTGGAGGGGTCACCGCGCCAGCCCCGATTGGCAGCAGGAGCAGGCTATCGTCATGGCCGATTTCAACGTCGTCCCGACCACCACCTCGAAGCCCGGTCCTTTTGCGCGCAAGGACGCGCGCAATGAAAACTTTCCGGTCGCCTCGCGGCTGCTGCCTCGCCATCTCAGGCCACACGTGCTGTCGTTCTACAAGTTCGTGCGTCTGGCCGACGACATCGCCGACGATTCGGAGCTGGAAGCCGAGAGCAAGCTCGCCTACCTCGACGCGCTGGAACGCGCGTTGACGTCGGGCCAAGCCAAGCACGCCTACCTCAAGCCGGCGCTCGACCTGCGCGCCAGCCTCCAGGCAACCGGAGTGTCCGACCGCCACGCCCGGCAGGTGTTGCGCGCCTTCCGCCGCGACTCCGTGGGGGCGCGCTGCCACACCTGGAGCGACCTGCTGCTGTATTGCCGATTCTCCGCCAACCCGGTCGGCCGCTACCTGTTGGAGTTGCACGGCGAGGGGCCGGAGGCCGGCCCGGCGGCGGACGCGCTGTGCTCGGCCTTGCAGGTGCTCAACCATTTGCAGGACGTGCGTGACGACTGGGTGCAGCTCGGCCGCTGCTATGTGCCGCTGGCATGGTTCGAAGAGGCCGGGGTCAGTGTCGAGCGGCTGGTCGAGACCGGGGCCGACGACAAGCTGCGGGGCATCTTCGACCGGTTGCTCGACCACACCGACCGGCTGGTCGAGCGGGCTTCCGCGCTGCCCGGCCTGATCAAGCACCGCGGCCTGCGCATGGAGGCGGCCGTCATCCTCAGCGTTGCGGAATCGCTTGCGCACCGACTCCGCGTGCGCGATCCAATGAAGAAGCGCGTGGAGCTCGGGGCACACCAGAAGATGCTCGCTCTGGCCCGAGGCATCGCGCGAGGGATCACACAGTGACAGTCTGAAGGCCGCTCGATCCACGCGAATTACCTCTTTTGCGCATTTCGTTCGTTTTCCGGCCTTCACTTTGCGGTGCAGCGGACATATGTCAGCGCAGGAGGCGCAGTGCCACTCGGCACCGGGCATTCCGCCCGCACGCACGCAATCAAGAAGAGGGTCACGATCCTATGGCGTTCGAACTTCCGCCGCTCCCGTACGCGTACGACGCTCTGGAGCCGTTCATGTCGTCGCAGACGCTGCATCTGCACCATGACAAGCACCACCAAACCTACGTCACCAACCTGAACAACCTGACCAAGGATTCGCCGCTCGCCAACGCCAGCTTGGAAGAGCTGATCCAGCAGAGCGCCGGTGACGCCGGCAAGGTCGGCATCTTCAACAACGCCGGGCAGGTGTGGAACCACACCTTCTACTGGCAGAGCATGAAGAAGAACGGTGGCGGCAACATCCCCGGCGAGCTGGAGAAGCGCATCGCCGCCGATTTCGGTTCGGTGGACAAGTTCAAGGAAGAGTTCTCGCAGGCCGCCATCACGCAGTTCGGCTCGGGCTGGGCGTGGCTGTACCTGGAGGGTGGCAAGCTGAAGGTCTCCAAGACCGGCAACGCCGACACCCCGGTCGCCAAGGGCCTGTTCCCGCTGCTGACCGTCGACGTATGGGAGCACGCCTACTACGTCGATTACCAGAACCGCCGCGCCGACTTCGTCAAGGCGTTCCTTGAGAGCCTGGTGAACTGGGAATTCGTCGCCGAGCGCCTGTCCAAGGCCCCGGCCTGACGCGTACACGTACACACGTACGGATACCAAAAGGGGCTCCGCAAGGAGCCCCTTTCTTGTTTGTTACGCTGGCATCAACGCCGCAGCCACCCGCCGACCCTCGGCCAGAAGCACATTGTACGTCCGGCACGCCGCCCCGGTGTCCATGCTGTCGAGCACGATGCCCTGCGCCCGCAATCCCTCGCGCAGAGCCCGCGGGACGAGCTGATTCTTGATCCCGCAGCCGAGCAGCAGAATCTCCACCCGCGGTGCGGCGTCGAGGATGGCCCGGAAGCTCTCGACCGTCAGGCCGGCGAAGTCCGGCACGTCCCAAGCCAGCGTGCGCTCCGGGAAGATGATCAGCGGACCCGGCAGCCATGTGCCGCGCACGCAGAACTGGCCTTCGCCGTAGCCGTCGATGACCTGCCGGTCCGCCGGGATGAGCGGCGTTACGTCCATACCGAATACACCCTGATTACGGCGTTTGCTGCGCCTGGGGCGCCGGAGCTGCGGCCTCGGGGGCACCACGGCGCAGGCGGTTCTCGCCCAGGAACAGCAAGATGGGCGCGGCGATGAAGATCGACGAGGAGGTCGCCAGGAAAATGCCGAAGATCAGCACGATGCCGAAGTCCTGCAACGCCTCGCCGCCGAAGATCGCCAGCGGCACGATGGACAGGAGCGTTGCCAGCGAGGTGCCGAGCGTACGGTTCAGCGTCTCGTTGATCGACAGGTCGATCAGCTGGCGCAGCGGCATCTTCTTGTAGATGCGCAAATTCTCGCGCATCCGGTCGTACACCACCACCTTGTCGTTGATGGAGTAGCCCATGATGGTGAGGATGGCGGCGATGGCCGTCAGGTTGAACTGGATGTCGAACAGCACATAGAAGCCGATGGTCTTCGTCACGTCGAGCAGCAGCGTGACCACGGCGCCCAACCCGAACTGCCATTCGAAACGGAACCAGATGTAGACGAGCATCGCCCCCATGGCGAGGCCCAGGGCGAGCATGCCGTTGCGGAACAGCTCGCCCGACACCGAGGCGCCAACCGCCTCGACCCGGCGCACCTGGGTGCCCGGAAACTCCTGGGCCAGCGTCGCGCGCACCTTGTCGGCGGCCTTCTGCTGGGCGGCGTCGTCGCCGGGCTGGCGCTCCAGGCGGATCAGCACGTCCTGCTGCGAGCCAAACTCCTGCAACGCAACCGAGCCCATGCCGAGGCCACTGAGCGTGTGGCGCATCTTGCCGAAGTCGGCGGCTTGCGTGGTGCGCGCCTCGATAACGATGCCACCGGCGAAGTCGATGCCGTAGTTCAGGCCGGGGTAGAAGTACAGGACGATGGAGGCGACCGACAGCACGATGGACAGGATGATGCCGGCGTACCGCCCCTTCATGAAGGCGATCTTGGTGTTGTCGGGAACCAGACGCAGATGGAACATGGAATTACCCCTTACACCGGCAGCGCGGCCGGCTTGACCCGGCGCAGCCAGCTCACCATCAGCAGGCGGACCAGCACGGTGGCGGTGAACATGGAAATCAGGATGCCGAAGGTGATGGTGACCGCGAAGCCCTTCACCGTGCCGACGCCGAACACGAACAGCAGCGCCATCTTGATGGCCGTGGTCAGGTTGGCGTCGATGATCGTGGCGTAGGCGCGCGAGAAGCCGGCCTCCATCGCCGCGAACGGCGTGCGGCCCTTCTTGGCCTCCTCGCGGATGCGCTCGTTGATCAGGATGTTGGCGTCGACCGCCAGACCCAGCATCAGCAGGATGCCGGCGATGCCCGGCAGAGTCAGCGTCGCCTGCATCACCGACAGCGCGGCCACGGTCAGCACCAGATTGACCAGCAGGCCGAAGCACGCCATGGCGCCGAACAGCCCGTAGGCGGCCAGCATGTAGACGCACACCATGCTGAAGCCGACGATCACCGACATCAGGCCGGCGTGGATCGAATCGGCACCAAGGTCGGGGCCGACCGTGCGCTCCTCGATCACCTTCAAGGGCGCCGGCAACGCACCGGCGCGCAGCAGCACGGCGAGGTCGTTGGCGCTCTGGGCGTTGAAGTTGCCGCTGATCTGGCCACGGCCGCCGGTGATCGGCTCGCGGATGACCGGCGCGCTGATCACCTTGTTGTCGAGCACGATGGCGAACGGCCGGTTGACGTTCTGCTTGGTCACCTCGGCGAAGCGGCGGGCGCCCAGGGAGTCGAACTCGAAGTTCACCACCCAGTCGCCGGTCTGGTTGTTGGTGCCGGCGGTGGCGTTGGTCAGGTTGGCGCCGTCCACCTCGACCTTGCGGCGGATGACGTAGCTGGCTGGGCCACGGCCGCCCTCGGTGCTTTGCAGGATCTCCGAGCCCGGAGGGGCGCGGCCGGTCGAGGGGTCGGCGTTCGGGTCCACCAGCCGGAAGGTCATCTTCGCGGTGGTGCCGAGCAGGCGCTTGATGCGGTCCGGGTCGTCGATACCCGGAAGCTGGACCAGGATGCGGTCCAGGCCCTGGCGGGCGATGATCGGTTCGCTGACGCCGGTTTCGTCGATGCGGCGGCGGACGATCTCGATGGACTGCTCGACCGCCTGCTGGGCGCGCTGACGCACCGCCTCGTCGCTCAGCGCCAGCGTGACCGTGGGGCCGTTGGCCGACACGGTGACGTCGGGCACGCCGCCGCCCATCGCTCCGGCGCCGACGCTGATGGCGAGCTGCTTGAGCTGCTTCACCGCCTCGTCGGCCTGGGCAGCGTCGCGCAGTTGCACGGTCACCTGACGGTCGCCGGCCGACAGGCCGGTGTAGCCGATGTTGGCGGTGCGCAACTGGGTGCGCGCCCCGTCCACCAGGGCCTCCAGGCGGTCACGGATGACCGCGCCCATGTCGACCTCGAGCAGCAGGTGCGAGCCGCCGCGCAAGTCGAGGCCGAGGTGCACGCGGGTCTGCGCGTACCAATGGGGCAGGGCCGCCAGCATGTCCCGGCCGAGGACGTTCGGCAACGCAAGGACGACACCCAGCAGGCAGACCGCCAGGATCGTGTAGATCTTCCAACGCGAGAAGTAGAGCATGCTGTGCCGAACCCTCTTGGGGACCTGACCGCGGAGTTACTTGCGGCCGAACAGTTTGCCGAGGCCCTTGGCCTCTTCCGCCTTTTCGGCGGGCGCGGCCGTCTCGCCTTCGGCGGCGGGAGCGGAGCCCTTGGTCGGCTCGGTGCGGGCGAGGACGAGGTTGATGGTGGAGCGCATGCAGCGCACCTTGACGCCCTCGGCGATCTCGACCTGAACCTCGTCGTCGGGGCCGATCTTGGTCACCGTGCCGATGATGCCGCCGCCGGTGACGACGCGGTCGCCGCGCCGGACGGAATCGAGCATGGCCTTATGCTCCTTCATCTTCTTCTGCTGCGGACGGATCAGCAGGAAGTAGAAGACGACGAAGATCAGGATCAGCGGCGCGAACTGGACAAGCATGTCGCCGCCGGCAGCGGGGGCCCCAGCGGTCTGGGCGAAGGCCGTCGATACGAACATCCTGGAGGCTCCTTGTTTTTTGAATCGTTGGCGCGCGGCATGATACGGGCGCGACTATAGCCGCCCCCGCCCGCGATGCAATGGGATTGGGCAGCGCGCGTCGCTTGTCCGCCGCCGGCACAGCCGGTACGGTGGCCTACCGCCCAAAGATGGCCCCGCCGGGGCGGCTTTCCATCACTTTCCGAACGGACTTCGCCGTGTCCACGCCCGAATCCCAGATCCTGCCTTTGCTGACCCGCATCGCCGACGCCCTCGACCGCCTCGCCCCGCCGCCGGCCCGGCCGATGGATTTGGCCGCCGCCGACGCCTTCGTCTGGCACGCCGACCCCGACCGGCTCGACCCGGTACCGGCGGTGAACCGCGTCGAGATCGGCTTGCTCCAGGGCATTCAGCGGGCGCGCGACATCCTGCTAGAGAACACCCGGCAGTTCGCCGCCGGGCTGCCGGCCAACAACGCGCTGCTCTGGGGTTCGCGCGGCATGGGCAAAAGCTCGCTGGTCAAGGCGGTGCACGCCCAGGTCAACGCCGAGAAGCCCGGCACGCTGGCGCTGGTGGAGATCCACCGCGAGGACATCCCCACCCTGCCCCGCCTGCTGCACCTGCTGAAGGGCCGGGAGCGGCGCTTCATCCTGTTCTGCGACGATCTGTCCTTCGACCACGACGACAACCACTACAAGTCGCTGAAGGCGGTGCTGGAGGGCGGCGTCGAGGGGCGGCCGGACAACGTGATGTTCTACGCCACGTCCAACCGCCGCCACCTGATGCCGCGCGACATGATCGAGAACGAGCGCTCCACCGCCATCAACCCGGCGGAGGCAGTCGAGGAAAAGGTTTCGCTGTCCGACCGCTTCGGCCTGTGGCTGGGCTTCCACAATTGCGACCAGCCGACCTACTTCGCCATGGTGGACGGCTACGCCAAGCGCTTCGGCCTGGACGTTCCCGCCGAGCAACTGCACGCCGAGGCGGTGGAATGGTCGGTCACGCGCGGCAGCCGCTCGGGCCGCGTGGCGTGGCAGTTCATCCAGGACCTTGCCGGCCGGCTGGGGAAGCCCCTTCGCTGAACTGGGGGTTCGCCTCCATCTGGTCGCGGGGGTCCACCACGTGGCTCCCCTTGCGCAGCTCAAAATGGAGCTGCGGCGCGTTCACCGAGCCGGTCTGGCCGACCGTGCCGATGCGCTCGCCGCGCTTCACCTTGGCGCCGCGCTCGACCTCCATTTTGTCGAGGTGGGCGTAGGCGGTGATCCAGCCGCCGTCGTGCTTGACCAGCAGCAGGTTGCCGAAGCCGCGCAGCTCGTTGCCGGCGTAGGCGACGACGCCGTTGTCGGCAGCGAGCACCGGCGTCCCCTTGGCGGCGCCGATGTTGATGCCGTCGTTGTTCAGCCCGTCCGACTTCGGCCCGAATCCGGAGATCAGCTTGCCCTTGATCGGCCACATGAAGCGCGCCGCACCGCGCGGCGGCGGCGTGCCGACCTCGGCCTTCGGCGGCGCCGCGACGGCGACCTCCTGCGGGGCGGCGACGGGAGTTGGTTCGGCGACGGGCTGCGGGGCGGCAGCCGGTTCGGACGGTACCGGTTTGGCGGACGGTGGGCGCAGCGACTTCGGCCCTTCACCGGGCTGGAAGCCCGGAGCACCGGGAACAGCGCCGGCAGCGGCGACGGCCACCGGTGCCACGCTGGGGGCCGGCAGCGGCACGCCCATAGGCTTGCCGGCCGGAGTGGCGATCGGTGTCGGCGGGGCGGAGGCCCCGCCGGGCGGTGCCAGTTCGGTCACCTGAACGCCGCCGCGGCTGACCTTGGCCGCGGGCGCAGCAGCGACCGTGGGTGCACCGCCGGAGTCGGCGGTCTCGGTGATCCGGTTGCCGCCGGCCGGCAGGCGCAGGGGCTGGCCGGAGTGCACGGCGTAGGGCGCGTTCAGGGCGTTGAGGCGCGACAACTCGGTCATCTCGACATTGAACATGCGCGAGATGCTGGTCAGCGTATCGCCCTTCTGCACGATGTACTGCCGTGCGCTGGGCAGCACCACGCGCTGGCCGGGCTCCAGATTGTAGGGCGGCGTCAGCCGGTTCACCTCGATGAGGTCGCGCAGCGGCACGTTGTAGCGGCGCGACAGCGTGTACAGGCTGTCGCCGCGCGCGACGATGACGGCGCCACCGGCCGATTCCGGCGCGTTGCCGACGCTGGTGACTGGCGGCGGCGGCCCGGTGCGCTGGCAGGCGGCGGCGAGCGGCAGCATCACGGCCAGGGCGAGCAGGGTACGCACGCTCATGCCTGACGAGCCCGCAGGTCGGTATCCGCGGGCTGGTCGGACAGCAGGGGCACGAAGCGGACGGGCCACAGATCCTCCCGGACGAAACTGTTGTCGGTGCGCCGGATGCGGACCACGCGTTGCTCGCCGTAGTTCCCCGCCGCCAGCGGAATGATCATGACACCACCAACCGCGAGCTGATCCGTCAAGTCTTTTGGCGCATCAGGACCACCAGCGGCTGTGACCATGATGCGGTGAAATGGCGCAGCCTCGGGCCAGCCGCGGGTGCCGTCGCCGTGCCGGGTGGTGATGTTGTGCAGGCGAAGCTGGTGGAAGCGCCTCTCCGCCTCGTGCAGCAGCGGCCGCAGCCGCTCGATGCTGTACAGCCGGCGGCACAGCTTCGAGAGCACCGCCGCCTGATAGCCGGACCCGGTGCCGATCTCCAGCACCCGGTGGCGGTCGCTCAGTTCCAGCGCCTGGGTCATCAGCGCGACGATCAGCGGCTGGCTGATCGTCTGGCCGAGGTCGATGGGAAGGGCGGTGTCTTCCCACGCCTGATCCAGGAACGAGGGAGGAACGAACATCTCGCGCGGGACCCGCTCGATGGCGGCGAGCACATTGGTGTCGGTTACCCCCGACCGGCGCAGCGCCATGATCAAGCGGATCTTGCGCGCGTCGATGCTCACGTAAACGCCTGTTTCAGCGTCGCCAGCGTCGGGGTGTGGGTCAGGTCGAGGAACAGCGGGGTTACCGAGATCCCGCCATTGAACACCGTGTGGATGTCCGTGTCCGTCGCGATGTCCGCCTCCCCGCGCAACGCGCCGATCCAGATGTACGGCCGGCCGCGGGGATCGACGCGCTCCATCAGCTCGTCGCCGATCTTGCGTTTGCCGTGGCGCACCACCTGGATGCCGGTCACCTCGCCTGGCTCGACCGCCGGGAAGTTGACGTTGAGCAGCACGTTCTTCGGCCACGCCACGGTGACCGCCTTGCGGATCACCTCGGCCCCCCAGCGCTCCGCGGTCTGCCACTTGATCGGCTCGCCGTTGACGAAGTGCGCGCTGAGCGCGATGGCCGGCACGCCCAGCAGCGTCGCCTCCATGGCGGCGGCGATGGTGCCGGAATAGGTGACGTCCTCGCCGATGTTGGAGCCCTGGTTGATGCCGGACAGCACCAGGGTCGGCTTGTCGTCGCCCTTCATCACGTGGTTGATCGCCAACAGCACGCAGTCGGTCGGCGTGCCGTCCACCGTGTAGCGCTTCTCGCCGACCTTCTTCAGGCGCAGCGGGCGGTGGATGGTCAACGAGTGGCTGGCGGCGGACTGCTCCGCCTCCGGCGCCACCACCCAGACGTCGTCGGTCAGCGACCGGGCGATCTTCTCCAGCACCTGGAGACCCTGGGCGTGGATGCCGTCGTCGTTGCTGAGAAGAATGCGCGCCTTCGACAGATCGAGCGGTAGCTTAAACATGCGCCTCAATCCTCTCCAGCCCACGCATGTAGGGCCGGAGCGCTTCGGGAACCAGGATCGACCCGTCCGGCTGCTGGTAATTCTCCAGCACCGCGATGAGGCAGCGCCCCACCGCCACGCCCGAGCCGTTCAGCGTGTGCACGAACTGCGTCTGCTTGTCGCTCTTGGCCTTGCTGCGCGCCTTCATGCGGCGCGCCTGGAAGTCGCCGCAGTTGGAGCAACTGGAAATCTCGCGATACGCGTTCTGCCCCGGCAGCCAGACCTCGACGTCATAGGTCTTGCGGGCCGAAAAGCCCATGTCGCCGGTGCACAGCACGATGGTGCGGTACGGCAGGCCCAGCGTCTGCAACACCGTCTCGGCGCACCGGGTCATACGCTCGTGCTCGGCCTCCGACTGCTCCGGGGTGGTGATGGAGACCATCTCCACCTTCCAGAACTGGTGCTGGCGGATCATGCCGCGGGTGTCCTTGCCCGCCGCCCCGGCCTCGGCGCGGAAGCATGGCGTCAGCGCCGTGTAGCGGTGCGGCAGGCTGTCCTGATCGAGGATCTGGTCGGCGGCGAGATTGGTCAGCGGCACTTCCGAGGTCGGGATCAGGAAGTGGTCCGTGTTGGTGCGGAAGAGGTCTTCCTCGAACTTCGGCAACTGGCCGGTGCCGAACAGTGCGGTGTCGCGCACCATCAGCGGCGGCGCCACCTCGGTGTAGCCGTGCTCGCCGGTGTGCACATCCAGCATGAGCTGCGCCAACGCCCGCTCCAGCCGCGCCAGACCGCCCTTCAGCACCGTGAAGCGCGAGCCCGACATGCGGGCGGCGGCGTCGAAGTCCATGAGCTTCAGCGCCTCGCCCAACTCGAAATGCTGCTTGGCGTTGGCGATGGGCTTGGGCTCGCCCCAACGGCGGATCTCGATGTTGTCGTGCTCGTCCTTGCCGTCCGGCACGTCGTCGGCCGGCAGGTTCGGCAGGCGGGCGAGCAGGTCGTCCAACTCGGCGCCGATGCGGGCCTCCTCCTCCTCGGCCTGCGGCAGACGCTCCTTGAGCAGCGCCATCTCGTCGAGGATCGGCTGAACGTCGCGGCCTTCCCGCTTGGCCAGCCCGATTTCCTTGGCGGCCTCGTTGCGGCGCGCCTGCATCTCCTGCATGCGCGTCTGCGCGGCACGGCGGCGCTGGTCGAGGTCGAGCACCGTGCCGGACATGGGCTCCAGCCCCCGGCGGGCCAGCCCGCGGTCGAAGGCTTCGGGATTGTCGCGGATGGCGCGGAGGTCGTGCATGGCGGGCGGTTTCGGTGATTGAAGGTGGGACGCCGGTTATAGTCCGCCTCCCCCGACAAATCCAGAGCGGGGCCGTCTATGACGGCTGTGCGGTTTTTTCCAATCCGGCGTGTGTGATACAGCTTGGGGGCCAACCTTCCGTATCGGGAACACGCCGCCAGAATGATCCTCGATTCCCGCACGCTGGTCGTCGTGGCCATCCTGCTCGCCGCGATGTTTGGCGCCGCGCATTTCCTGACATGGCGGATCAACCGCAGCGCCATGGCCTTGCGCTATTGCGCGACCGCCGATCTCATCGCCGCGCTCGGATTTCTGCTGGTCGCCCTGCGCGGACCGGATCCACCGGTGTGGACGCTCGTAGCGACCAACGCGGCATTGGCGGCGTTCCACGTCTATTTGTGGCGCACCGTGCGCTTTTTCACCGGCCAGCCGATACCGCTACGGCCCTTGGCCGCGCTGGTGGCCGCCTACCTCCTCGGCGCTCTGTACTTCAGCGCCGTGGTGCCGAGCGTCAGCGCGCGCATCGCCCTGGTCTCCTGCTACGCGGCGGTGATGGGCACTCTGTGCGCCACCGATCTGTTGCGCAACGCGCGCGGGTTCCCGAGCACGCCGGTCAGCGTGGTCGGCTTCATCCTGCTCGGCCACGCCGGTTTCAATGTGCTGCGCGCCGGGCTGTCGCTGGCCGACGCGCAGCTGCCCGATCTCCTGGCGCCAAGCGTGGTTCAGACCCTGGCCTTCATGGAAAACCTGCTGGTGTTCGTCGCCATCGGCATCGGTCTCGTCATCATGACGACGGAGCGCTTGCAGGCGGACCTGCGCCGCACGGCCACCTACGACATGCTGACCGGTATCCTCAACCGGCGCGCCTTTCTCGACCTCGCCGAACGGGAAATGGCGCGCTCGCGACGCAGCGGCGTGCCGCACTCGCTGCTCGTGATGGACGTCGACTATTTCAAGCAGGTCAACGATACCTACGGCCATCAGGCCGGCGACGCGGTGCTGAAGGCCGTCACCGCGACCATCGCCGGCAGCCTGCGCCAAGTCGATCTGTTCGGCCGCTACGGTGGAGAAGAATTCTGCATCCTGCTGCCGGAAACCCGCCAGGATGCCGCGCTGGTCGTGGGCGAGCGCATCTGCGCGATGCTCGCCGGACTGGTGGTGCCGCACGACGGCAATCTCATCTCCACCACCGTCAGCATCGGTGTGGCGGAAAGCTTACCGGGAGCTGCCAGCTTCGACACCCTCGTCGCCGAGGCCGACGCGGCGCTTTACCGCGCCAAGTCCTTGGGACGCAACCGCGCCATCGTCCATCAGCCCGAGCCCGTCGGGACCTGAGCCCCGACAGCACCCCGGTCAGTCGGCGGCGGTGCCGGCCTCGTCGGCGGCCTCGCTTTCGGCGCGCTTCTTCTCGATGGATCGGCCGATCCAGATGGAGACCTCGTACAGGACCAGCATGGGGATCGCCAGACTGACCTGACTCACCACGTCGGGCGGCGTCAGCACGGCGGCGATGATGAACACGAAGACGATGGCGTAGCGCCGCTTGGCGACCAGCGTTTCGGTGGTCATCAGCCCGGCGCGGACCAGCAATGTCAGGATGACCGGCATCTGGAAGGCGATACCGAACGCGAAGATCAGCGTCATCACCAGATGCAGGTATTCGCCGACACGCCCCTCGAACTCGATGGGAAGCTCGCCGGGCTGGGTCGGGTGGAACTCGAAGCCCAGGAAGAACTTCCAGGCCAGCGGGAACACGAAGTAGTAGACCATCGCCCCGCCGAGGAAGAACAACACCGGCGTGGCGGCCAGGAACGGTAGGAACGCCTTGCGCTCGTGCTTGTACAGGCCGGGCGCCACGAACATCCAGATCTGGCTGGCGATGATCGGGAACGAGAGGAAGCAGCCGGCCCAGAACGCCACCTTCACGTTGGTGAAGAACGCCTCGGTTAGGCCGGTGTAGATCATCCGCCGCCCCTGCCCGGCCAGAATGTCGGAGAGAGGCTGCAGCAGGAAATTGTAGATCCTGTCCGACACGAGATAGCAGAGCAGGAACGCCGCCAGCAGCGCCGCGATCGAATACATCAGCCGGTTGCGCAGCTCGACCAGATGGTCGATCAGCGGCATCTTGCTCTCTTCGATCTCGTCGTGCTCGGGTTCCGTGGACGCGTCGGTCATGTCGTCTTGTCGGTGGCGGGTTGCGGCGCCGGAGCGGCGCCCGGATCTGCGGTGGCGACCACGGAGTCGGCGGCGGCCTTGGGCGCTTCGGCCGGCGCAGCCTCAGCCGGCACCGGCGGCAAGGCCGCGGTCGGCTCGGGTGCGGGCGGCGGCGCATCCTCGGCCGGGCTGCCGGGGTGACCGGTGGCGCCGGTCATCTCGGGGGGCACGTCGAAGGCTTTCTTCAGCTCGCCTTTCGGGTCGAACTGGTCCTCCACCATCTGCTTGATGTTGAGGTCGCGGGCCTTCAGCGCCTGCTTGCGCAGGTCGTCCAGCTCGGCCTCGCGCATCATCTCATCGATGTGGCCCTGGAAATCGCGCGCCACCAGACGCGCCTTCCGAACCCACTTGCCGATGCCATAGATCGCCTGCGGCAGATCCTTCGGGCCGATGACCACGAGGGCCACGACCGCAATGACCATCAGTTCGGACCAGCCGATGTCGAACATGCGTCCTCGAACCTCTCAGCCGGCTTCGTGAGCGGCGACGGCGCCGCTCAGGTGCGGGCCGCCTCGTCCTTCTTGATGCCGGGCTCGGCGGCGGCCGGGGCAGCGGCATGGGTCGGCAGCGGCGTCACGGTTGCAGCGGGCTGCGCGGGTGCGACCTCGTCCTCTTCGCCTTCCTTCAGGCCGGCCTTGAAGTTCTTGATGCCCTTGGCCAGGTCGCCCATCACCTTCGGCAGCTTACCGGCGCCGAAGAGAAGCAGCACGATCAGAAGAACGATGATCCAGTGCCAGATGCTGGTAAATCCCATGGTCTCCAGTTCCCGAGCGTTGGCCCCATGTTGGGGCGGCACTATGGCAGAAACGTTTCCGGCCCGCAACGATGGGGGAACCGGGCCGCCTACCCGAGTCAGTTAGGCATTTCGGCGGAGGAAACGAGGGGTTCGTCGTGCGATTCCGGGTTTCACTCGCCCGATTCATCGTCTTCCGCGGGTGCCGGCTCCGCGCCGTCCGACACGCCCCCCGACACGCCGTAGAGAACCGGGCGCGAGTCGAGCAGGCCGGCGGAGCGCAGATCCTCGAGTCCCGGCAGATCGCGCAGATTTTCCAGGCCGAAATGGTCGAGGAAATGATCGGTGGTGATCCAGGTCAGCGGCCGGCCCGGCGTTTCGCGCCGGCGGCCGGGGCGAATCCAGCCGTGCTCCATCAGGATGTCCAGCGTGCCCTTGCTGGTCGCCACGCTGCGGATCTGCTCGATCTCGCCGCGGGTTACCGGCTGGTGGTAGGCGATGATCGCCAAAGTCTCGATGGCGGCGCGCGACAGCTTCTTGGAGACCTCCTCCTCCAGCCGCATCAGCGGAGCGAGGTCCGGCGCGGTGCGGAACGCCCAGCCGCCGCCGGTGCGCACCAGATTGACGCCGCGCGGCGCGTAGTGCACGCGCAGATCGTCCAGCAGAGCGCGCACGTCGACGTCCGGCCCCAGCCGGCCGCCCAACGCCGCCTCGTCCAGCGGGTCGGCCGAGGCGAACAGCAGCGCCTCCAAGAGCCGCAGCTTCTGGATCTTCGCTTCGACCCGCTCGGGGTCCTTGACCATTTCGATCATGCCGTCACTCCTGCTCCGGCCGCGCGCGGCGCACCCAGAGAGGGGCGAAAGCCCCGTCTTGGCGCAGCTCCACCTGCCCGGCCTTGGCCAGTTCCAGCGTCGCCGCGAAGTGCGCGGCCAGCGCCGAGCGGCCCATCAACGATCCCTGCGCCTCGCGTGGCAGGAAGCTCGACAGAATCGTCCAGTCGGGCATGCGCCCGAGCATCTCCGACAGCCGCTTTACCGCGTCCTCGATGGAATAGAGCCGCATCGGCTCCATGTGGAGGACCGACGTGTCCCGCCGCCGCCGGTGCTCGCCATAGGCCTTCAACAGGTCGTACAGCGTCACCTGGAACACCGACTTGCGCTGGATATCCAGATCCTCCGGCGCGCCGCGGGCGAACACGTCCACGCCCAGGCGCGGGCGCGCCAGCAGCGTGGCCGCCGCCGCCTTCATCGCCTCCAGGCGCTGAAGCTGGAAAGCCAGCGCCGCCGCCATGTCCTCGCCCGACGGCTCGTCCGCCGGCTGCTCGGGGATCAGCAGGCGCGATTTGAGGTAGGCCAGCCACGCCGCCATCACCAGATAGTCGGCCGCCAGTTCCAGCCGCACCTTGCGGGCCTCGGCGACGAAGGCGAGGTACTGGTCGGCCAGGGCGAGGATGGAGATCTTCGTCAGGTCCACCTTCTGCTCGCGCGCCAGCGTGAGCAGCATGTCGATCGGCCCCTCGAAGCCGTCCAGCGCCAGCATCAGCTGCTCGGCCGGAGTCAGCGCGCGGTCGGGATCTTCCTGGAAGCCGCCGGGATCACTCATAGCGGGCCGGTGAGGAACTCGAGCACGTTGATGGCCCAGCCGATCGCCGGCTGCATGATCCAGGAGAAGACATCGAGGTTCACGCCCAGTTCGCGGCCGACATAGGGCAGCAGAAACAGCGCGAACACCAAGATCAGGATGCCGTAGCGCTCCATCCGAGCCAGCGGGAAGGCCAGCGCGTCGGGCAGCACGCCGACGGCGACGCGCCCACCGTCCAGCGGCGGCAGCGGAATCATGTTGAAGATCATCAGAATGACGTTGGCGAGCACCGACACCGTCAGCGCGGCGCTCAGCCACGCCCCGAACATGCCGCCGACGTCGCCGAACCGCGCCAGCCCCCACGCCGACGCCAGCGCCAGCAGGAAGTTCGTGCCCGGCCCGGCGAGCGCCACCCACACCATGTCGCGCCTAGGGTGATGCAGGCGGGCGAAGTCCACCGGCACCGGCTTGGCCCAGCCGAAGACGAACCCGGTGGTGAAATACATGATCGCTGGCAGGATCACCGTGCCGAACGGGTCGATGTGGCGCAGCGGGTTGAACGTCACCCGGCCGAGGCGGGCCGCCGTGTCGTCGCCCAGCCTCTGCGCCATCCAGCCGTGCGCCGCCTCATGCAGCGTGATCGCCAGGATGGCGGGAATCGCCACCGCGGTGATCTTGAGAATCCAGTCCTCCACCCAACCCCTCCTGTTACGCCGCCGGACCAGCCAGCAGCGCATCGAGGCGGGCACGCAGCGCGTCCGCGTCCGCCGCTTCCGGCACCCCGCGCACAGCCTGCGCGCGCGCCCAGCGCTGGGCGGCGGCATAACTCAATATGGGGGCGGCGGCGGCAACCTGCACCATCTCCGCCATGTTGCCGTTGCAGTGCAGCGCGACATCGCATCCCGCGGCCAGCACCGCGGCGGTGCGTTCCCCGGCGTTGCCGGACAGCGCGCCCATGGACAGATCGTCGCTGAACAGCAGCCCGTCGAAGCCAATGGACGGGCCGCGGACGATGTCCGCGATGACGGTCGGCGAGGTGCTGGACGGGCGGAACGGGTCCACGGTCTTCAGCACCACGTGCGCCACCATGCCGAGCGGCATGTCCGCCAGATTGCGGAACGGCGCGAAGTCGGTGGCCTCCAGATCCGCGCGCGGCGCATCCACCACGGGCAACTCGGCGTGGCTATCGGCAAAGGCGCGGCCGTGGCCGGGAAGGTGCTTGACCACCGGCAGCACGCCGCCGGCCAACAGTCCCTCGCAGGTCGCCCGCGCCAGCTCGGCCACCAGGGCCGGGTCGCGCGCGAAGGCGCGGTCGCCGATGACGTCGTGCGCCCCCTCGACCGGCACGTCGCAGACCGGCGCGCAATCCACCGTGATGCCGACATCGGCCAGCGCGTGCGCCAGCAGCCGGCCGTTGATCCAGGCCGCCTCGCGGCCGGCCGCGCGGTCGCGCTCGGCCAATTCGCCGAAGATCCGGGCGGGCGGGTTGCTCGGCCAGTGCGGCGGGCGCAGGCGGGCCACCCGGCCGCCCTCCTGGTCGATCAGCACCGGCGCATCCGGCCGTCCGACCGCCTTCCGCATGGCGGCGACAAGCGCCCTCACCTGCTCCGGCGTCTCGCAGTTGCGGCGGAACAGAATGAAGCCGAGGGGATCGGCGCGCGTATAGAGAGCACGCTCGTCGTCGCTCAGCGTGGTACCGGCGCAGCCCAGGATGATGGCGCGCGGGCGAGGCAAATCAGGGACGGACAACCACACACCCCACATTCTGCGTCTTGAGCTGCGCGCAGATGGACTTGGCGCGCGCCTCGTCGACGCTGCCGCCCTGAACCCGATAGAACACGCCCTTCTCGCCCAGGTCGGCCTTGGCGACCTGCATGCTCAGCCCGCCGAGCGCGTCGGGATGGCGCGCGGCAAGGCGCTTCCACTCCGCCGCCGCCTCGGCCTCGGAGTGCACCGAGGCGAGCTGGATGCGGAACCCGCCCCCCGTCGCCGCAGCCGGCGCCTTCGGCGGCTGCGCCGTGGCGGGTTGCGGTGCCGCGGGCGCCGCCTTCGGCGCGGTGCCGGGAGCGGCGGCAGCCGGCGGCGTGGGCGCGGCCTTGGATGGCGCCAGCGCGCCGGGAGCCGTGACGGGCTGCGGCGGCTTGGGAACCGCCTTGGGCGGGACGGACGGCAGGGACGCCACCTGGCTCGACTGGCCTCCCGCGGGCAATGCCGGCGGCAGCCCGGCCTGCACCTGCACGGGCGGCTGCGGCACCACCGGTTGCATCACGTCATCCGGAATGCCGCGCGGCACTGTGGTCGTCGACCCGGACGGCAGCGGCGCCACGGCAGGCGGCGGCGGCAGCGTCGGCATGGCCGGCACCTGCGGCGTCACCACCGGGCGCGGCAGCGGCTGTTCGGGCGGCGGCAGCAGGTGCTCGACCTTCGGACGGTCGTCCTTGGCGCTCTGGTTCAGACGGTCGAAGACCAGCTTGTCCTGGTGCGGCACTTCCATGCCGCCGGGCTGCTCGGGCCGCAGCTTGGTGGGCGTGGCGTCGGCTTCCAGCACCGGCGGGCCGCCGTCCGGCCCGGCGCGGTCGCCGCGATACGCGTAGAGGATGACACCGGCGAACGCGGCGATGCCGACCACCGAGGCGCCGAGCGCCAGCAGCCCGCGCCGGCGGCGCGGTGCCGGCGGGTAGCCGTAGGGATTGGTCGCGTAGTTGAGTTCGCCGTCGTGCTTCATCACCGCATCTCCTCGACCGGCTCGACCCCCATGACCTGGAGGCCGGACGCGATCACCGTCGCCGTCGCCTGCACCATGGCGAGGCGCGCCAGAGTCACCTCCTCGTCATCCGCGATGAGGAAGCGCAGGCTGGCGTCGTCACGGCCCTTGTTCCACAGCGCGTGGAAGTCCGACGCGAGGTCGTAGAGGTAGAAGGCGACGCGGTGCGGCTCGTGCGCCTCAGCGGCCGATTCGACCAGCCGCGGCCACGTGGCCATCCGCTTGACCAGCGCCAGTTCCGCCTCGTCGTCCAGACGCGCCAGATTGGCCTGCCCCAGCCCGGCCGGCGAGAGATCTTTTCCGGCCAGCGCCTCGGCCGCGTGGCGCAGCACCGAGCGGCAGCGGGCGTGCGCGTACTGCACGTAGAAGACCGGGTTGTCCTTCGACTGCTCGGTCACCTTGGCGTAGTCGAACTCCAGCGTCTGGTCGTTGCGCCGGGTCAGCATGATGAAGCGGACGACGTTCTTGCCGACGCTCTCGACCACGTCGCGCAAGGTCACGAAGGTGCCGGCGCGCTTCGACATCTTGACCGGCTGGCCGTTCTGCATGAGGTGAACGAGCTGGCACAGCTTGACGTCCAGCGCCGCCTTGCCCTCGGTCACCGCGCTGGTGGCCGCCTGCATGCGCTTGACATAGCCGCCGTGGTCGGCGCCCCACACGTCGATCAGGTTGGCGAAGCCGCGCACGTACTTGTCGTGGTGATAGGCGATGTCGTTCGAGAAATAGGTGAACGAACCGTCCGACTTCTTCAGCGGACGGTCAACGTCGTCACCGAAGTCCGTGGATTTGAACAGGGTTTGCGGCCGCGGCTCCCAGTCGTCGAGCTTCTTGCCCTTGGGCGGCTCGAGCACGCCGGTGTAGATCAGCCCGCGCTCGTCCAGCGCCTTCAGCGCCGTATCGACCGCGCCGGCCTGCACCAGCGCGCGCTCGGACGTGTAGACGTCCATGCGGATGTCGAGAACGCCAAGGTCCCCCCTGATCCACTCCATGATGCGCGCGATGGCGAAGTCGCGGCAGGCCGGAAGCCATTCGTTTTCAGGGGCTTGCAGCCAGGTCTTGCCATCCCGCTGCGCCAGTTCCTGGCCGACGTCCTTGAGGTATTCGCCGGGGTACAGCCCCGCCGGGATCTCGCCGATGTCCTCGCCCAGCGCCTCGCGGTAGCGGAGATACGTGGACCGTGCCAGCACCTCGACCTGGGCGCCGGCATCGTTGATGTAGTACTCGCGCGTGACCTTGTGCCCGGCCTTCTCCAGCAGCGCCGCCAGCGCGTCGCCGAACACCGCGCCGCGGCCGTGCGCCGCGTGCAGCGGGCCGGTCGGGTTGGCCGAGACGTACTCGACGTTCACCGGCTCACCCTTGCCGATGTCGCTGTCGCCATAGCCGGTGCCGGCCGCCAGGATGTCCTTCAGCCGGTCGCGCCAGACGTCCGGCGACAGGCGCAGGTTGACGAAGCCGGGGCCGGCGATCTCGACGCCGGTCACGTCGGCGCGCGTCTTCAGCTTCGCCACCAGCGCCTCGGCCAGCTTGCGCGGCGGTTGCCCGGCGGGCTTCGCCAGCACCATGGCGGCGTTGGTGGAGAGGTCGCCGTGCGCCGCCTCACGCGGCGGTTCGACGGTCAGCCGCGACGTGTCCAACCCGGACGGCAGGACGCCTTCCGCCGCCAGCTCCTCCAGAATCTTGCGAATGTCGTTCTCGAACGCCTTGAAAATATTCATCTCTCAGGTCTTCGCATCCATGTCGAAGAGCCGGCTGTACTCGGCCAGCGCAAAGCGGTCGGTCATACCGGCGATGTAGTCGGCCACCAGACGGGCGCGGACGATCGTGTCCGCCGTGCCGCCGGTGACATTGAGGTCGGCCCGCCACTGGGTGGGCAGGCAATCGGGTTCGTCCATGAACAGGTCGAACAGCGCGCGCACCACGCGCTTGCACTTGCTCATCTCCCGGTTGACCCGGTAGTGACGGTACATGCGCTCGCGCAGGAAGGCGCGCAACGGACGCTGTTCCTCGTCCATGGCGTCTGAGAACGACACGACCGGCCGGGAGGCCGCGCGCACCTCGGCGGCCGAGCCGGGCTTCATGTCGGCCAGCCGCACGCGCGTCTCGGTCAGCAGGTCCATGACCATGCGGTCGATCAGGCGGCGCACCGTCTCGTGGATCAGCCGGCCGCGCTCCAGCCTGGGGTAGGCGTCGCAGACCTGACGGACGATGGGGCCGAACAGCGGCAATTCCGCCACCTCGTCCAGTTCGAACAGGCCGGCGCGCAGGCCGTCGTCGATGTCGTGGTTGTTGTAGGCGATGTCGTCGGCCAGCGCCGCCACCTGGGCCTCGGCGCCGGGGTTGGTGTGCAACTCCAGGTCCCACTGGTCCTGAAACGCGCGGATGGTGGTGGGCAGATCCTTGCCCGGCGGCAGCGGCAGCAGCGGGCCGTTGTGCTTGACCACGCCCTCCAGCGTTTCCCAGGTCAGGTTCAGCCCGTCGAAGTCGGCGTAGCGGTGCTCCAGCCGGGTCAGAATGCGCAGCGCCTGATCGTTGTGGCTGAAGCCGCCGTAGGGCTCCATGCAGACGTTCAGCGCGATCTCCCCCGCGTGCCCGAACGGCGTGTGGCCGAGGTCGTGCGCCAGCGCCATCGCCTCCGCCAGATCCTCGTTGAGGCCCAACGTGCGGCTGATCGAGCGGGCGATCTGCGCGACCTCCAGGCTGTGCGTCAGCCGGGTGCGGTAATAGTCGCCCTCATGGTAGATGAAGACCTGGGTCTTGTACTTCAGCTTGCGGAACGCGCCGGAATGCACGATGCGGTCGCGGTCGCGCTGATAGCACGAGCGCGTCGGGCTTTCCGCCTCCGCCACCAGCCGTCCGCGGCTCGATGCCGGGTGGCAGGCGTAGGGGGCCAGCTGTGCCTGGTACATGTCCGCCGTCATGGCGCGGACACTAGCCTTGGGCACGGTGCGGCGCAACCGGGAAGGCGGCGCTATGCTTTCTGGCGCCACCTTTGACGAACGGCCCAGGTCCACCTACATTTCGGCTACGGGTTTCGGCTTTCCGTTTTTGAGGGTACCTCCATGTCCGACGTGACGACCGACCGCATGCTCCGCATCTCCGACAGCGCGGCCGAGCGCATCGCCACTCTCGTGCAGATGGAAGGCAAGGCCGGCACCATGCTGCGCCTCACCGTCTCCGGCGGCGGCTGCTCCGGCTTCCAGTACGGGTTCAACTTCGACGACGCGGTGAACGCCGACGACCACGTGTTCGAGCACAACGGCACCAAGGTGGTCACCGACGACTGCTCGCTCGATCTGCTGGACGGCGCCGTGCTGGACTATGTCGAGGATCTGATGGGCGCCTCCTTCCAGGTCAAGAACCCCAACGCCACGTCGTCCTGCGGCTGCGGCACCTCGTTCGCGGTCTGAGCGGCGGCAAGCGCGTGAAGATCGCCACCTGGAACGTCAATTCGGCGAAGGCGCGTCTGCCCGTCGTCACCGACTGGCTGCGCGCCGTCTCGCCCGACGTGGCGCTGTTGCAGGAGATCAAGTGCGAGACGGACGCCTTCCCGCGCGCCGTCTTCGAGGATCTCGGCTACAACGTCGCGGCGGTCGGGCAGAAGGCCTACAACGGCGTGGCGCTGCTGTCCAAGCAGCCGGCCGAGGATCTGCTGACCCGCCTGCCCGGCGGGCCGGAGGACGAGCAGGCCCGCTATGTCGAGGCCACGGTGGCCGGCGTGCGCATCGCCTCGCTCTACCTGCCGAACGGCAACCCCGTGGGAACCGAGAAGTACGACTACAAGCTGCGCTGGATGGACCGGCTGATCGCGCACGCCCGCACGCTGCTGGCCGCCGAGGCGCCCTTCGTGCTGGGCGGCGACTACAACATCATCCCCGAGCCGCGCGACGTTTACGACCCCGTGGGCTGGCAATCGGATGCGCTGTTCCGCCCGGAGTCGCGGCGCAAGTTCCGCGAACTGGTCAACCTCGGCCTCACCGACGCTTACCGGGCGCTGCACGACGACGCCAAGGCTTACACGTTCTGGGATTATCAGGCAGGATCCTGGCCGCGCGACCTGGGCCTGCGCATCGACCATTTCCTGCTGTCGCCGCTGGCCGCCGACCGGCTGGTGGACTGCACCATCGACCGCCGCCCGCGCGGCGCGGAGAAGGCCTCCGATCACACGCCGGTGGTGCTGGAACTGCGTAGTTGGGAATGATTTTAATAAACGTTTTTTAATCGCTTACCTCCTACAAATGGGATTGAGCGGCTTCCCTTCGGAATGCCGGAAACGGGGACTCCGGGTATGGTTTGGAGGCGCAACAACATCCGGCAGGAGGTCGAAGGTCTTCTGATCGCGCTGGAGCGTCAGACGCGTGAGGCGGTTGTTCTGGCCGACCAGGCGCAGCGCGACATGGACGACGACCGCTTCGCCACGTTCCTCGATTTCCGCCGCAAGGTCGAGGAGGTCCGTGCGCTGGTGGCGTTAACCGAGGACCGCCTGCGGGCCTTCGCCGGCGAGAAGTTGGATGATTTGCGTGCCCAGTTCGAGCAGTTGGATTTGCTGCTCACGCTGATGCTGGTCAAGGCGACGCACAGCTACTTCGCCACGATGCGCGATGACCAAGTGCTGCCCATGGGTGCGCGCGAACTGTTCGAGCCGGAGTTGCGCAGCGTCGAGGACACCCGTACCAAGCTGGCGCAGCCGCGCTTCGCGGGCCAAGTGCCGGACTCGGTTCTGGCCGACCTGGACGAGACGACCGGAATGATCCGCAAGATCATCCTCCGCGCCCCCCAACTGCCCGACTTCTCCGACTCGCCCGCGGCCCCCAAGCCAGTGCGACGCCTGCGCACGCTGGGTCGGCCGATCCGCACCTGAAGCGCGCACCAGAGGGTTGACCGGCGGGCGTCCATCCCATATGCCATTTGCCTGAGCCGGATGGGTGGCCGAGTGGTTTAAGGCTCCAGTCTTGAAAACTGGCGTGGGGGCAACTCCACCGTGGGTTCGAATCCCACCCCATCCGCCACTGCCATGGCTCAAACCGTTGAAATTACTGGGGTTTCCCAGCAGAGCCCAAGCTCATCCCCACATCTTTCCCCACACAGTGGGGTTCGCTGTGCTTCCGAGGGTGATGGGGAGGACACCGTTGTCGATGCCCTCCGCCTCGTCACGCACGTCGATGATCGGACGCGGCCTATGTCGCCGCGCCCTTGGCAGGCCCTGAGCGAGTTCGTCGCCGTCCCTGCCCACCACCATCGGTACGTCGTTGCCCTCTGCGTGGTCCCTAGCTCGCGGCTCTAGGTCGCCGTCTCAGCCAAGCAGCGGACCACAAGATCAACAGCAAGTCAAGCGGCGAATGGTGGGTAGGTTTTTTTAACGAAATTCAGTATTGACACGATTGATTGGGTCGATTTTCTCACAATTATTTTTAGCGATATAGACCATTTCACTAAATTGATCCATCTTAGCTTCCCTGTCTCCACTTACTTCTTTGCCAGCGTCCATCCCTTCTCATAAAGCATGCAGCCCTGGAGGAGGTGCGGCCACGGAACCCCGTCACCGACCGTCTGAAGCTTGTATTGGCAGGCTGCGATATCTTGATCGAGCTGGGCCTGTGTGGCGCCGGGCTTGTTGTAGACCGTGGTCGCACATCCGCTGAGCGTTATGACAGTGGCTAGAAGCGCAATTCGGTACATGGTGTCCTCCTCTATCGGTCTGAAAAGTTTATAACTAGAAGCATGAACACCACAAGGTGGTGGGCATGTCTATGTGACCAACCGGGCCACGAACTCCCGCGCAACCGCCAGCGGGGCTGACCAGTCACCGGTATGTACCTGCCGGGGTCGTTGGGTCGTTGGGTGCGTGATGCGTCGGTACGCTGACCAGTTCGGATCAAACAAGTCGTACGTCAAAACGCAGGTCGGCACGCCCAGTGCGCCGGCAAAGTATGTCGTGCTGTTGTCGATGGACACCACGGCATCGCAGGCCGCGACCTGCGCGGCGAAGCCGTCCAGATCACGAAGCGGATCAATCATTGGGTCCGTCACCACAGACGGCGGTACGTCGCGCGCGCCATATTGCAAGGACACCAGCGTCACCGGCAACCCCGCCAGGGCCTCCCCCATTTGCTCTACCGGGACGGAGCGGAGAGCCCCGTGGGTCCCTTCAGAGTGCCACGAGAGCCCCACCACCGGCCCGGCCCCGTAGCGGCCTCGCAGGTCGTAGGGCGGCTTCAACCAGGGCTCGGGGCGCGGGGTGGCGCGGTAGGCCCACGTGAACCGCTCGAACGGCCCTGATGCGTCACCAGCGTCGGACACGAACTCCACGCCGGGGATGGACCGCGACAGCAGGCCGATTAGGCGGGTATCGACTTCCATCACCTCCGCGTGGTCGGGAAGCCAGCATGCTCCGTCAAGGCTGTGGCCTATGCCGCCACCCGAGCTGCGGACCACTCTGGCCGTGGCAGGAAGCCTGGGGCGAATAAGGGTGCGGGCGAGAGGGAGGTTCCCCGCAGCGAAAGCCGCGCCCCAAAGTGGCAAAGGCCCCAGGGCGGCGGCCATCATCAGCCCCGCTGACGGTTGCGCCCCACCCATGCGCGTCATCATCGCCGCGCCCGGAAGGCGTCGAGCCGCGCCGGCCCCGCCCCAGGCGCAGGCGCCGCGGTCAGCGTAGCCGTCACCGGCTGGTCAACCAGCGCGGCCAGGATCAGGCTTTGAACGGAGACGCCCCGCGCCTTGGCCGTCGCGTCGAGTTGAGTAAAAAACTTGTCGTTGAGTTCAAGCGTGACGGTTGCCATGTTCTTCTGCCATTGAGTATTATTCCTCCATCAAGAGGTTCGTTCCTTCTTCCTCTTGGTGGGTGAAGAGACCAAGGCCCCGAGTGCTTCGCACGCTCGGGGCCTTTCTTTTTACAGACACTTCTCAAGAACCAGTTCTTCCAGAGAACTATAGTCGCCGTCCTTCACTGCGACCTCGATATCGCGCTTGGCCTGCGGCGTGACCCGAAGCGTCAGCGCCTCCAGATCGTGCCGAACCCGAAGGTTGCTCCGCCGGCAGTTCCGCGTGTCCCTGTCGATGTACTCAATCCAAGTCCGCGTGGGATCGCTCGGCAGCAACAGCCGATCCAGCCGCGCACCGGTCCTCTCGTTCCAGCCGCGACGGGCATTCACCGGGCAGGGCTCCCACGGCCCATGCCGGCGAGCGTCGTCGGCGTCCTCCCAATCGACGACGAAGCCGTCCACCTCGACCGTCTGAAGCGGCTCCAGCAGGCCCAGCAGGAACGCCACATCCACCGGCAGGGCGGCGATCAGCTCAACCTCAGGCGCGATGGTCTCGCCATCGCGCCTAAAGAACTCGCCGATCAGAGTGAACTTGTTCTCGAAAGCATCGTCGCCGGTCTGCACCCTGACCTTTGCCCGGATCTGCGCCCGCTCATGGTTCGGCGTCTGCCACGACACCACCCACGCCCCGGCGGTCGCCCCGGCCAGCAGCGTCTGCACACGATAGTATGTCGTGCTCGCCACCGGCCGCCCAGCCGCCAGGGCGGCCAGGGCTTCGACGATGAAGTTCCGCCCCTCGGCGATGAACTCCAGATCGGACCGCCGGCACATGCTGGCGACGGTTCGATCCGCGAACCGGCAATCCATGGCGCTGCTCCGGTCCGGCAAGCGCGGAGCAGTCGGGCAGAAAAGCAAGCTCGGGTTCGCGGCAATCGCCCACGGCCCCGGAAAGGCTGCGGTCGAACGGGCGCTGATTTCGCCCAAGCGATAATCACGAGTGATGGTCATTGGTCAGTCCTCGACGGCGATGGCGTAGGGGGTGGTCAGATGTTGCAGGTCGTCCTTATGGACGTAGCCGCAGAAGACCGGAGATGTTTCGCAGTAGTCGTCGGAAATGCCGACGACACCGAACCCGGAGACGGTGGCCCAGCAGCGTACACGGCGCAGCTTCAGCGTGCCGTCCTCGCTCTTGTACTTGGCGAACCAACCCTCGGCCTGTTGGATTGATTTAGGTACGTGGAGCATCATGCTTTTCAGCTTTCGTATTTGAGGCGGGGGAAGCGGCCGGGGTCTTTCGGCGAGAAGACGCGGGTCTTGTCTTGAAGCTCCAGCCACGGAATGGTGTCGGCCAGCGGCAACCCGTCAGGAACTGTCACCTTGGGGAACCGTGCTGCCACAAACTCGCGGCAGATCTCCTCGGGAGATTGCTCGCCTCGACGCATCCAGGCCGCCACCTCGCAGGCGCGATACCAGCACCTCCCCCGGCTGTCCTTGCCGAACCGGGGGCCGTTCCCTCGCAGTCGCCATGTCATCAGCGAGTTCTGGGAGACATTCAGCCACTTTGCCAGTTGGCGGGTGCTGAGGAAGCGCCAAGGAAACACATCCGGCGCCGGACCGGGTTCAAGGTAGTCGATGTTTGTCTTTCTCGGCATTTGCATGCCTCCTACCATCTATTTGACAGGTTAACTTATGCTGTCAAATAGAACTGCACAAAGGTTTTTACTGGTATCACTTTGATACCAAGCTGTTGTTTGCCTGTTTTTTACTTGCAGCACTGCATGTGTGCGGGCAGCCCCATCTTCGACGCGCCCACCAAAAACGCGATCTGTCAAACAGATCATTATGAAAGAAAACGGCGGCCCATCACTGGGCCGCCGTGGGTGCGACGGCGACCAGAAGGGCGCCGCTTGCTCGTCATAGAACCCGATGGGTGATGGAGCCCCGTGGTGGGGGGGGGGCTTGCTCGTCACAGTGATCAGAGGATCAGGGTGGAGCACCGCTCGGCGCTGGTTGCCGGGGTGGAGCGCGTCATATGGTCCGCGTGGACTGGGTGAACCATACCTGCATTCTGTCGCGGTTGCACCGCGACAGAATGACTCAGATCGAGGCCTGCCGGGGAA
The DNA here is from genome assembly GCF_053470425.1 of Azospirillum terrae. Taxonomy (NCBI): domain Bacteria; kingdom Pseudomonadati; phylum Pseudomonadota; class Alphaproteobacteria; order Rhodospirillales; family Azospirillaceae; genus Azospirillum; species Azospirillum terrae. Next base: position 553,164 of record NZ_JBPXMR010000001.1, read on the forward strand.
TATCGCCCCCCACCGCAACCAAAACCGCGACACCGCGACACCAACCGCGACGGCTGGAAAGCGTTGGAATTGCGAGGGTTTTCACCCACTGTCGCGGTGTCGCGGTTCTCTTCCATTGCAGCCAAACGAAACTAATTATATTACCCTACGAGCTATGAGTGGGTATCATTTGTATCGTCGATAGGGGAATAGGTTTAGTACCGCGACACCGCGACACCGCGACACCGCGACAGCCACCACAAAAAAGCGGTGCCCGCCCCACTGGGAGGGCAGGCACCACAAGAACCTTGGGGGCGGACAATCTGCGATCTACAGGTCGCCAGTACCGTATCTGGGAGCCCGCGTCCTGCCCAACTCGGCTGACAGCGCGTCCTGGGACGCCTGTTTCCAAAGCTCGGCTCGTTGGAGGGCGTAGACCTTAACCTTTCCCCGCCCTGGTAGACGACGCTCGCCGATGGGCTTCACACCAATGGCTCGGAGCGCCCTTCCGATCCTCTCGGGTCCGGCCGTACTGAGGCTGTTCGGCAGGATGGTCATGACCTGATCCTGTGTCAGCACCTCCTTGTTGAACGGCCAAGCCTCTTCATCCCGCCGGGTCAACAAGAAGTCCTGAAGCGGAGGCAGGCCCGCCCGGATAAGTTCTTCCTTGTCAGCCGTCATCGGAGGCGGTGCCTTGGGGTTCCACCGGCTCAGATCCCGTCCAGCAAGGTAGTGGGCGATGACCCCGAGGCTGTCCTCGGTCCATGCCTCCAAGCTCTGGTAGTAGGAGACCTCTTTCGGCTCGGCTGGGCTCTTGTAGAAGAACCAGCGTCGGTCACCGCGCTCCAAGATGATCGGATCTTCATGGTTCGTCGTGCAGAAGAAGTTGGCAACGTTCTTGATCCGATAAGGACGAACGTGCTTTTCATTAATCCTGATCTCCTCCTGTGTGATCATCGGCTTGAGCTTGTTGGCGAGTTCAAGCCGACCAGCGGCCATGAGTTCTTCGACCAAGATCACCTGCTTGGCTTCGAGCCAGCCCGTGAAATCACCATGGATCTCGTCCGTGGAGACTTCATGAACGTTCTTGGCCCCGTGCAACGCCTTGAGAACGCGGGCAAGATACGACTTGCCTGCACCCTGCATCCCCTGGAGCACGATGGCGTGATAGATCTTCTCGGCGGGGTGCTGGACGGTGAACGCCAGCCAATTGAGCACGTGGCTCCGAACGGCATCATCAGGGAGGAGATACTCGACGTGACGAAGGAACGGGCTCGCATCGCCGGGGGTGGGCTTTACGCCACCCCCACGCCACAGGTTCGCCTTCTCGGCTCCGTCCTCCTCCACGAAGAACCCGACGCCGGGGTGGTACGTCCACGCCCCCACCTTGGCGAGGAGAGGGTTCGCCAGCATGCGTCGGTGGGCACCATCGCCCAGCACGTGAGAGAAGGCATCATTGAACTGCTCCTTGCTTAGCCGCCTGCCGTCCTCGATGTCGACGAACTGCAACGTGTCGAGCACGTAGGCCCACCGGACGGCGAAATCGGACCCCGGCAGCCCGAGCACCACCGGGCTCCGCACCTTCCCCGCGTGAGGGCAGACAGCGCAGTGACCGGAGCCCCCCAGCGACGTGCGGACGTACTCACACGTCACCGGCCCGCTCTTCTCAAGCGCTTGAGTGAGCTTCCGCTCCGTCTCGCCAGCATCGTACTTCGGGTGCGGGCGGCTCCACAGGTGGGCCACCGTCTTCCCATCAGAACAGCGCCCCACGTTGGAGAGCATCGCATACCACTCGGGCTCACGAAGCGTGGGGGCATCATCCCGGCAATGGGCGATCCACGCGCATTCCTCTGCCATGCGGTCGGCGGAGGCGGTTGGCGTCTCGTCCAAGCTGAGCCGACTACCGCCGCGCTTCCCGGACGGCGCTGGTGCCACCGTGGCAGCGGCGGGGACCACGCCCGCCGCCTCCTCCAGCTTCTCAATCGCGTACCGCTCCCCGGTCCACCTGTCGAGATTGACAGGCACTGGCGGCGTGCTCTTGTGGTTCAGCGTGCCGGGCAGCCGGAGCACGCGGGCCAGATCCGCCGTATTGTCGAGTTTCCAGTCCTTCTCGGCGGCCCTGTCGATGAACCCCTTCTGCCATGCCTTGGAGAGCCGGACCGCCCTGACGCGCTCCTCGTCCGAGTTGAACACCCACGGGTTCGGCAAGAACCAATAGGCGTGGATGCCACCGCCCGTGGAGATGATGGCCGTAGGCTTCAGCGGGACCGCCTCAAGGAGAGCCTCCACGTCCTGCCTGGACGTAGGGAGGTTCGGCTCCTTGTGGTTCGGTCCTTTGATGTCGAAGTCCATCCACAGGGCACCGATGCCGACAACGTCGTCGGCCTTGCCTCGACGCTTCGATCCCAGATCCTGGGGCTGTAGGCCCAGGCCATAGTAAACGTTCGCATCCTGGGCCAGTGTGCGGGCTCTGTTCGCGGCACCTTCGTGGTTTAAAGCCGCGAAGAAGGCCGTTTCCCATGTGGACGCAGGAGTGGGCTTACAGATCGTGGTGAAGCCGGGGGCTTCGTTGCCGAACAAGGCGCTAAGCCACTTCTCAGGAGTTCTTGGGGCATCATCAGCTTGCAGAACAACGCCAGCAGTGTTAAGGTCTTCGCTGTCCCCAGCACCGTCGTTTTGGAAGCCCTCAGTTCCCACCTGGGGGCTTTCTTCTTTTTGGGGGCTGGTCATTGGACTGCCTCCCCCGAGATGCGCGCCAGCCAAACACAGAGAGCTTCCTCTGTGACCTTGCGTCGACCGAGATGAACAAAGAACTCCGGGCCTTCACCCGCGCCCCACAAGCGGTAGAGTGTCGCGCGTGAGATCTTGGCGCGGTTCAGGACATCAGGGATAGTATTGAACTTCATGGTCAATAGCCTTCTAGGCTAAATTGACCGGATCTAGGGGCGCGGGCCAACGTTCCGGGTTTGGTTGGCTCTCGACAGCGCTCTTGCTTTCGGCTGAACCGCTGTAGCGGTTCTTAGCTAGGCAGTCTCGGGGGGTCGCCACCCACGTCAAGACGCGTTCCCACCACGTCGACGCTTACCCAAGCCTTTGGTGCTCGTGACACCGTCTAGCTCCAAAACGGAGTACACCATCTGGGCTAGAACGATGTCCAGGACAATCCCGTTTCGTTTCACACTGGATCAGCCGGCGCAGAAGGCGGCCCACTCATCCATCAGCTTGCGCCGCTTCTCCAGCAGGTCCGACCTTCTATAGGCGGCTTCTACCCGGTCCTTGACCGCATGGGCGAGCGCAGCCTCTGCCACCTCGCGCGGGAAGTTCGTCTCCTCCGCCGCCCAGTCCCGGAAGGACGAACGGAAGCCGTGCGCGGTGCAGCCCGCGCCCATCCTGCGCAGCACCATCGTCAACGTCATGTCGGACATCGGCTTGCCCGTCCGTTCGCCGGGGAAGACCAGCGCGGCGTCATCGTCGTTGCTGCGCAGCTTGCGGGCCTCCTCCAGCACCGCCAGCGCGGGAGCGGACAGCGGCACCACGTGCGTCTTGCCGGCCTTCATGCGCTCCTTCGGGATCGTCCAGAGCTTCGCGTCGAAGTCGATTTCCGACCAGCGGGCGCCGCGCGCCTCTCCCGACCGGACGGCGGTCAGCACCAGGAACCGGAACAGCAACTTGACCATGGTGCCGGCCTTGTCCGTCTCCTGGAGCTTAACCAGGAAGCTGGGCACTTCCTGCCCCGGCAGTGCGGAGAAGTGCTCCTGCCCCTTGGGCTGGCGCGGCAACCCCTTGGTGATCGACCGCATCGTCAGTTCATGCGGTCGGTAGCCCTTGGCGTGCGCCCAGTCGAGCACGGCACCGACGCGCTGACGCACCCGCCGCGCTGTCTCGGGGATCTTGAGCCAGATCCTGGACAGCACGTCGCGCACCTGTGGGCCGGTGATCTGGTCGACCGGGAGGGCACCCAACGTCGGGAACACGTACTGTTCGAGCGTCGCCGTCCATTGCGCGGCGTGCTTGGCATTCTTCCAGGACGGCTTGTGTTCCTCGATGACCTGGAGGGCAGCCTCCTTGAACGTGGGGATGGTGGGCGCCTCCACCGGCTTGGCGGTGGGATCAAGGCCCGCACGGACCTTCTCCCGCACGGCGGCGGCGGCGGTGCGCGCTTGAGCGAGCCCGACATCACGCGCCGATCCCAGCCCGATGTCCCGCCGCTTTCCCTCGTGCTGCACGCGGACGATCCAACTCCGCGATCCGCTCTTGCCGACATCGAGCATCAGCCCGTCACCGTCCGAGTAGCGACCCGCCTCCTTCAGGCTTTTGACCTGCATCACCGTCAGCTTCCCCACATCAACCTCCCTTTCCCCACACGCTTCCCCACACTGTATGTGAGATGGAGTGAGACGGCAAGAGCCGAACATAACAAGAACTCTCAGCGAATATCGGGCGATTTCAGTAGCTTGTTGGCGCTGATGAGACAGGGAGATACACTCAGAGTTTACTGTTCTAAGGACACCCCATCCGCCACCGCCTCAAAAACCTTACAGCCCGTTTTGAAAGTCAGGGTGATGGCAGTCGCTTTCGGCTCGGGTGAGCCAAAGCGGTGCGCGGGGCGTCATGCTGGTCAGCTTTGCCTTACGGACGCTCGCGACCGACCATCACGACCCGGACTCGCCCGTTCTCATAGCTGCTGATGCGCGCGGTGTTTGGGGACGAGCCGGAAGAGATGCGGATCAGTTTTGCTCCTTGCTTGACCCAGGGGGCACCATCGCCGGGGAGATCCGCCACCTGTGCGGACGCGGTCATCGGTGTGTTGTGGCGCACCAGGGGGAGTGCGCGGGAGGGACGGAACCCCTCCCATGCACCGCGGGCAACGGCATCCGCAGCGCCGCGGCCCCGGTAGAACAGGTGGTCGCCGATGCGCGTGACCATGTCCATGGAGCCGTCGCTCGACCAATCGGGTGAAACATACCAGGCGTGAAAGAACATCGCGCCCAGGCTGGGGTCCGCCCCCGGCTCCGGCTGATCGAGCGATTGCACGGCTTGCTGAGCGAGTTGGACCGCCGTGCGCCACGCCGAAGCCTCCGTCGGCGGGTTTCGGCGCTCCAATGTCCAGGAGAACTGGGCGACGGTGGCGCCCGTACGGGCGCTGCGACGGGTTTCCCAGACCACCGCGCAGATGGACTTCGGGTAGTTCGGCGAGCGCAGGCGGTTGAGCGTCACCATGGCCACCGCCAACTGGCCGGCTTCGCTCTGGTCGCGGGCCTCATAGTAGATGTTGCAGGCAAGGCAGGTGATTTCGTCCGGCCCCGGACCGGTGCAGTCCGCGGTCTCGGCCAGAGCAGGGCGCACCAGGATAAGGGCCAGCACACAACTCGCGGCAACGACCATCGTCCGGGCGCGCCGGATCACGCGGAATCCAAAGCTGATCATGGTCCGTCCAGCGGGCGGACGGCGCAACCGGCGCCATCCTTCGTGGGAGGGGATGCGGCTCTTAAGCGCCTACTGACCCGAAGGCCCGTTGGTGGTCGTCACGGACGGGCGGCTGGAGCCGTTCCCCGGTTCCTTGACCTTGCCCGTCATGTACCGCTCCATCGCCACGTTGGCGCGCTCACCCGGAACCGTGGTGGGAATACCCACATCCGGCGACAGCGGCAGCGGCAAGATGTGCACCGCCATGTTGTTGCGCACGGTATCGCCAAAGGTCTGCGGCGGGATGGGCGCGCTCTCGGGGGAGCAGGCCGCGGCCAGCAGGACGGCTCCCAACAGCGTCACTCGCATTGTGCTCATGTCCGTCCCTCACTTGATCACGTAGCCGACGTTCCCGGCGAGCCCTGCCCCAGGGGGCATGGAGGTGCCGGCCGCGCTGTTCTCACCCGGAAGCGGAGCCCCATCGGTCCGCCCGTTGAGGAAGAGTTGCGATTCGGTCGGCGGGCGGAAGGTTTCCGTCGGCACCCGCAGTTGGCCGGGCCGGGCCGGGCGGGCCAGATAGGGGGTCACGATGATGACCAGTTCGGTCTCTTCACGCTGGAAGTTGGCGCTGCGGAACAGCGCGCCGAGGATGGGCACATTGCCGAGGCCCGGAAACTGATCGACCGAGTCCGAGAAGCTGCTTCGAATAAGCCCGGCGATGGCAAAGCTCTCGCCATGCCGGAGGTCCACCGTGGTGTTCGCCCGGCGGACGGTGAGGCCGGGGATCACCAGACCGGTCACGGTGATCCCGTTGACGCGGTCGATGGCGCTGACCTCGGGCTTGACCACCAGATTGATGACGTCACCGCCGACCACGGTCGGGGTGAAGGCCAGCTTCACGCCGAATTCCTTGAATTCGATGGTGATGCGGTTGACGCCGTTGACGCTGTCGACGCCGACGGGGATCGGGAACTCACCACCCGCCAAAAAGCTGGCGGTTTCGCCCGACATGGCGATCAGGTTCGGCTCGGCCAGGGTCTTGATCACGCCCTTCTGCTCCAGCGCGTCGAGCATGGCGTCTATGGTCCAGTTGCCGACAGCCGCCACCCCCCTCGCCACGGCGAAGGGGGTCAAGGCCGGAACGATGCCCGTCGCCAGGGAAAGCGCGGTGCTGCCGGCGGAATACTTGATGTTCGTCGAGATGCCGAGTTCCTTCGCCGCCGACCGCTGCACCTCGGCGAAGCGGACCGCCAGCATCACCTGCTGACCTCCCGACAGGACCATCATGTTGGTCACCTTGCCGGGCGCGAAGCTCTCGGCGATGGCCAGCGCCTGCTTCAGCTGGCTGCCGCTGGACACCGGCCCGCTCAGCACCACCGACTCGTTGGCGGCGCGAACGTCGATCCGCTCGTTGGGCATGATCTCGTGCAGGCGCTGTCGCAACGTCGGCAGGTCCGGCGTGACCGTAAGATCCATGACCGAAATCAGCTGCTTGTTCTCCCCGTACAGGGCGAGGCTGGTCGATCCGAGCTTGCGCCCGAGCACGTAGACCGAGCGGTCCGACAGCGCCATGACGTCCGCCACCTCCGGGCTGCCGACCAGGATGTCGTTCACCGGGCGATCGACGCGAATCACACGCGACTTATGGACGGGCAGCTGAATTTCACTGGAAAGACGTGGATTGGCTGCCTCCACACGGACGCTCGGTTCCGCGGCGGCGACAGGCCGTCCATTGGGGACCAGCAGGAGAAGAGCGCAAGAGAATATGACAAATGGCCGAGCGTTCATTGTTTCCGCCTCAGTCAACGTTCGCGCCGCCTAATGAGTAGGCAACACCCGACACACGCCCGGTAGGGGTCGTGCAAATGAGCGTGATAGAAATGTGGCAAAGCACCGAAGGGTCTTGCAATCCACCTTAGGGCAACATCCTAAGGCTTATTGCCTCGCCATTTCGCTAGCGCGAAACGAAAGGGAATAAAACTTTTCTCAGGGTGCCGGCCCTTGGTCATCGGGCGGCTCCTCGGCAATGAGGATGCCGCTGTCCGGGGCGGGCGTAGGGATCACGGCCGGGCGATGGCGCACCTTCACCGTGACGTCCAGCAGCAGTTCGGGGTTCGCGTGGATGGCCACGTGCTGCACGTCGAGGCTGGAGAGCAGGGAGCGGTAGGCGTTGAGTGCTCCGGCATTGCCCAGCGGGACCTTGATCCCCAGGCGCAGCCCCGGCGGCTCCCTGGAAGGCCGGGGCGGCCGCAACTCCGTCAGGCCATGGTCGCCACCGGCGACGATGTGCACGACCGGCAGGGGGCCGCCCTCCGTGGGCTCGGGCGAGCGGATGTCGTCCCCCGTCACGGCGATGGACACGCGAATCGCGTAATATTCGGGCCGTATCGTCTCATCGAGGACTTCGATGAAGGTGACCATCGACTCGGCGCGCTGGGGGGATACGCTGGCGGGCCGCACCATCGCCGATTTGACGGCATCCTGCATGGCGCGTTGCAGCGCGCGGCGGCGGGCGTCGGGATAGACGGGGGCGCGTTCCTCGATGAAGATGTCGCGGACGACGGCCGTGCCGGCCAAAGCGCGGGAACCGGGGAAAATCAGCAGAGCCGCTGAAATGGCAAACGCCGCGTGCGCGAGGCGCACCCGGCTTTTCCACCAAGGAAGCATGTCGCTCCGCTCCCGCTGTGCGTGGCACCATGGGCACAACGCACAGCGGCGGGGATTGCTCCCGGCGGAGTCGGATCAACTGGTTGGGGCGAGTGGCACGGGGGCCGACGGCTTGGCGGCTTTCGGCGGCGCCTTGGCGGAATCCGGCCCTGCCGTTCGCAGGTAGGTCAACCACCGCAGGTTTTCGTTCGCCCGCTCGAAGTGGCGCGGGCTGGTCTGGACCGCGCGGGAGAGATAGGTCTCCGCCGACGAATAGTCGCCGCGCAGCAGGGCCGCATAGCCGACGTTGTTGAGTGCGACCGGCATGGCTTCGGACGGGATGGCCGTCAGCGCTCCCTCGTAACGGCCTTGCAAGGCGTTCGCCAGGGTCAGGTTGTTGCGCGCCGCCTCCAGCGTCGGGTCGATCTTCAGCGCTTGGCGGAAGAGCGGAATCGATCCGGCGTGGTCGCCCCGTTGCAGGAGCGAGTAGCCGCGGTTGTTGAGGATCTCCGCGCCGCCGGGATTGGATTGCGCAGCGCGCTGGTAGCACTGGTCCGCCTGCGCCCAATTACGCTTGCGGTCGTTGCTGAGTCCCAGGGCGTTCCACGCCCGCCACAGCGACGGGTCGGCCTCCACCGCCTTGGTCAGAAGCGCGTGGGCGGCGGCCTCGTCGCCGGTGAGCAGGGAGGCGATCCCGCGCCCCTGAAGCGCTTGCGGCTGCTCGGCCGTCTGCTCCGGCCACGCCGCGTAGGCCTGGAGAGCAAGATCACCGCTGCCCATGGCGATGTAGGATTCGGCAACGCCGGTAAGGGCGCGCGGGTTGTCGGGCTGCACCCGCAAGACGGACTGGAAGTTGCCCAGGGCCGCGTCGGGCCGCCGCTCGCGCAGTTCGTTTTCCGCCTGGGCCAGCGTCGGGTTCACCTGATCCGGCGCGATCTGCCGAACGCTCATGTCCTGGGAGGCGACCGGCACAACGCTGCCCATACTGCCTGCGCAACCGGTCGCGATCAATGCTGCAGGAACCAGAACCAAAAGATGCTTCCAGGCTCTCGTCATCTCTCGCGACCTCGCGTGTTCAGATCAATCAGGTATAGCAGGGCTCCCTCAAAGGAGGCATCAGATAACCCCATGGGTCAATTCGGCCGATTGTCATCGGGCCAGCCGTCGGGGCCTTGCTGCCAAGGGTCATAGTGTAGGCGTATTCTCTACAAGTCGTATCACGCCATAGGCAGGTAGGCCAGGGTTCCCACGGCGATGGCGACGCCATAGGGCACCGGCGCATTGTGCTGGAGCAGAAGCGGAAGCGCCCCCTCACCGCCCGAAGCGACCGCGAAGCGCTGCGCGACGCCGCGTGCCGCCAGCAGCAGAGCCGCGAACACGCCGCCGGCCATCGCCATCCAGGTGATCTGCGCCGGCACCAGCGCCGGGGGAATCCAGAGCACGGCGGCGGCCAGCAGCTTGACGTCGCCCCCACCCATCAGGTTGCGGGCGAACAACACGAAGCCGGCGGCGAACGCCAAGGCCGCCGTGACCAGATGCGAAAATGGGAACGGTGGCCCGATGGCAAGCGACCGGAACACGAAGAGCACGGCAAGGCCGGCGCAGATGGTGTTGGGAATACGGTAGCTCCGAACATCCCAGGCGGCGGCCACGACTAAGAGCGCCGAAGCGGCGATAAGAAACAGCTCGTTCATGAATGCCTCCGAAGGCCGGCGGTCAGTTGCCGGCGAGAGCGGGCAGAAGCGCGCCTGAGATGCGGATGACAGACGGGGTGATGATCACGATCAGGAACGCCGGCATCACGAAGCCGGCGAGCGGCAGCACCATGCGCACCGGCAGCTTGTTGGCGTGCTCTTCGGCACGGAGCAGGCGCTTGCGCCGCATTTCCGAGGTGTAGACGCGCAAGGTGTGCGCAACGCTGACGCCCATGCTCTCGGACTGCACGAGCAGGCTGACGAGCGCCGTCACCTCTTCGATGCCGACGCGCTCGCCCATTTTGCGCAAAGCGGCTTCGCGGCTGGCGCCCGCCTGCATTTCCTGGGATACCATGCGAAAATGCTCGCACAGCAGCGGGTGCGCCTGATCGAGTTCGTTCGACACACGGACCAGCGCGGCGTTCAGGGCAAGCCCCGCCTCGACGCAGATGAGAAGCAGGTCCAGCGCGTCGGGAAAGGCTTCCCGCACCGCTCGCTGGCGGTCGCTGATCCAACTGTTCAGCACGATCGACGGGCCGAAGAAGCCGGTCGCGAGCGCCGCCATGCCCAACGTGTACATTTGATGGACCGGGAGCACGCCCACGGCCACGGGGATTGCGATAAGCGTAGCCAGCGGCAACGCCAGGGCAAGCCCGACGCGGATCGCGTAATAGACGGAAACCGCATAGCGGCTGTAGTACCCGGCCTGCACGAGGCTGCGCAGGACAGAGGAGCGCTTCTTGTCGTCCTGCGGCGCCAGCGAGCGGTCGAGCCGCCGCAGCAGCGAGCGCGCGCTCTTGTCCTCGTAGCTGAGGGATGTCGCGCTCTTCTGGGTTGCGGCGAGCCCCAGCCGCTTCTCCATGCTCGGCGCCGCGGGCCGCACGGCCAGGCCGCCCATCACCAGCAGGACCACGGCGGCGAAGATGCTGAACAACAGGGGAAGGTCAGAACCGGAGGCGGCAAGGGAAACCTGTTCGATCACGGTGTTCATTACGCCCTCCCCGATCACATGCGGAAGTTGACGAGCTTGACGATGATCGCCACGCCCAGGACCCACAGGACGCCCGCCAGCGCCATGGCGGGAATGAACATCGGATCGTCGGCGACGTCGCCGAAATACCCCTTGGAGATGACGTTCAGGCCCGCCGCCGTAAGGAGCGGCATCAAGGCCACGACAAAGGCGCTGGAACGCCCCTGCGCGGTGATGACCATCACCTTCATCTTCATGGTGAAACGGTCGCGGATGACGGACGCCAGATTGGACAGGACCTCGGCGAGATTGCCGCCGGTCTGGTGCTGGATCTGCACGGCCACCATGAAGAACGCCAGATCGGGGTGCGGAATCCGGCCCGTCAGGTTCTTCAGCGCCACGTTGATGTCGAGGCCGTAGGTCATCTCGTCGATGACGATGCCGAACTCCGAACCGGCCGGGTCGGGCATCTCGCTCGCCACCATGCCGAGGGCCGAGGCGATGGGATGCCCGGCATGCAGGCTGCGCACCATCATTTCGAGGGCTTCCGGCATCTGCGCGCCGAACTCCTTGAGCCGCTGCCGGCGCCAGTGCATCAGCACCAGCGCCGGCACCCCGCCGCCGATCACCGCCGAGGCGAGGAGCACCAATGCGAACGGCAGCGTCAGCGTCGCCGACAGGACCGTACAGGCAAGGGCGCCGACCGCGAGGCAGATGACGGCCACACGCTTCGGCGTCACCGTCAGGCCCGCCTCGCGGATCAGCCGCTCCACGGCCGGCACGACCCGCACGATCACCGCGGAGGCCGGATCGAGGTCGGCGCGCCGCAAGGTGCCGAGGACCGTGTCGCGGTCCTTGCCCGAATTGATCAGTTGCAGGCGGCGGTTGATGGTGGCCGCGGTCCCTCCCCGCGCGTCGCGGTACAGGTAGAACAGCCCCTCGACCAGGAACAGCGTCGCGCCGAACAGCAGCAGATAGGTGAACTGGATATCCGACAGGAAATTGGTCATGCCCGCCTCCTCAACCGTGGTGGCCGGTGGTGGAGAACAGGCGCGTGGGAACGTCCTGCCCGCACGCCACCAGATGGTCGAAGAAGTGCGGCCGGACGCCGGTAGCGGCGTAATGGCCCTGCACCGTCCCATCCGCGTCCACGCCGGTCTGGTTGAACCGGTAGATTTCCTGCATCGAGATGACCTCGCCCTCCATGCCGGTGATCTCGCTGAGGCTGATCATCCGCCGGCGTCCGTCGGCGAAGCGGCGGATCTGCACGACCACATGCACGGCCGAGGCGATCTGCGCGCGCATGGAGCGGGTCGGCAGATCCAGCCCGGCCATGCCGATCATCTGCTCCAGGCGGCCGAGCGCGTCGCGGCAGGTGTTGGCGTGGATGGTGGTCATCGAGCCGTCATGGCCGGTGTTCATGGCCTGGAGCATGTCGAACGCCTCGCCGCCGCGCACCTCGCCGACGATGATGCGGTCCGGCCGCATGCGCAGCGCGTTCTTGAGCAGCTCGCGCTGGGCGATGGCGCCCTTGCCTTCGATGTTCGGCGGACGGGTTTCCAGGCGGACGACGTGAATCTGCTGGAGTTGCAGTTCCGCGGCGTCCTCGATGGTGACGATGCGCTCGCGCGGGTCGATGAAGCTGGACAGCGCGTTCAGCATCGTCGTCTTGCCCGAGCCGGTACCGCCCGAAATCAGCACGTTGAGCCGCGAGCGCACCATCGCTTGCAACAGATCGGCCATGTCCTGCGTGATGGAGCCGATGTTGACCATCTTCTGCATGTCGAGCGGGATGCGCGAGAATTTGCGGATCGACACCAGCGAGCCGTCCACCGCCACCGGATGGATCACCGCGTTGACGCGCGAGCCGTCGGGCAGGCGCGCGTCAACCGTGGGCTGGGACTCGTCGATGCGCCGGCCGACCTTGGAGACGATGCGGTCGATGACGCGCCGCAGGTGCGCCTCGTCGCGGAACTTCACGCGGGTGAGTTCCAGCGTGCCCCGGCGCTCGACGAAGATCTGGGCGTGCGTGTTGACCAGGATGTCCGAGACGGTCGGGTCCTTCAGCAGCGGCTCCAGCGGCCCGAGGCCCAGCAGCTCGTCGACGATGTCGTTGGTCAGCTGGGCCTGCTCGGTGGCGCTGAGCGCTTCCTGCGCGTCGTCCAGCAGTTCCTTGACCAGTTCGTTCACGTCGCGGGTGATCTCCTCCCGCTCCATCTTTTCGATGGCACCGAGGTTGATGATCTCCAGCAGCTTGTGGTGCAGCGTCACCTTCAGGTCGAGGTAGCGCTCGCTGTGCTCGAAGCCGGCGATTGCCAGGGCGGCGGCCCCGATGCCGGTCGGGCGCAGCGGCTGGATCACGCCTCCCTTTGGGCCACCGGCTGGAGCGGTGGGCAGCGCGCGTTCGGGGATTTCGGCAGCCGCGCTGCCGGTACGGAAACGACCAAACATGGCGGCTCTCCTCAACGCGCGGCTTTGAGCGACAGCAGGGGAAGAAGGGCGCCGACGCCGGAGGTGGACGCGGCGGACCTGACGGCCTGAACCTGCGGGGCCTCCGGCGCGGTCAGCGTCAACGCGTGCTCGACGATGCTGCGGACGTCCTTTTCGATGACGCTGTTGCGCTTGATCGCGCGCAGCGGCTTTCCGCCCTCGCGGGCGGCGTCGGCGGTCTCGTCGTCGCGCCGGACGGTGAAGGCGATATCGTGGCCGAGCGCCTTGGCCGCTTCGCGAATCTGCTGGCGCCAACCGCTGCCCCACCCCGGCTCGACGCGGTTCGCCACCACCAGCCTCGGCAGCGCCTCCAGCCCTTCCTCGGCCAAGAGCTTGAGATGGCGGCGCGCCCGCTGGACGCCGGAGACGTTCGGGCACAACACGACGGTGGACAGCGCCGAGGCGGCAAGCACGCTGGGCGTCCAGGCGGCCCAGGCGTGCGGCAGGTCGACCACCACATGGTCGTATTCCTCGCGGGCGAAGGACAGCATCCGCTCCACGGTGCCGACGGTCAGCGCGTCGAAGGGGATGATCTCGCCGGGCGCGGTCAGCACGTCGAGGCCGCTCTCGTGGTGGGCCATCGCCGAGAGGAACAGCGCCGGGTCCAGCCGCGACGAGGCGTCGAGGATCTGGCTCAGCCCGGTGACCGCACCGAGGTCGAGCGCCAAGGCGACGTTGCCGAACTGCACGTCGAGGTCCAGCAGACAGACCTTCGCCGGACGCCGCTTGTCGCGCTGGACCAGTTCCATCGCCGTCTGGATCGCCAGCGTCGTGGTGCCGGCGCCGCCGCAGCTGCCCTGGAAGGAGAAGACGCGCCCGCGGCTCTGCGGCAGGGCATCGAGCCGGACGCGGGCAAGCTCCAGCGCCTGCGTCAGATCGGCGATGTCCATGGGCCACGGCACCACGTCGACCACGCCCAGGTGCATCAGCTCGCGCACGTCGCCGATGGTCGCGTCCTGCACCACGGCGATCAGCGGCTGCCCGCTGGCGCCGGCAAGCTGCGCCAGCATCCGGCGATCCTCCGGCTGCTCGGTGCGGCACTCCACGACGAGGATTCGGTTGGTCGCCGCCCCCGCGGCTGCGGGGATCTCCGGCCCGGACACGACCTTGGTCTCGACACGCACGCCCGCGATCCCGGAGAGCGCGGAGCGCATGTCGTCGGCACAGGCGTGGGATTGGGCAATGGCGAGAACGGACAGTATGCGTTTCATATGTCTTCTCCTTTATGCCTTTAAGACTGGAGGTCTTCTCCGGTCAGCGTCGCCCGGAAATCGGGCATTTGAACCGTGTCGCCGAGCGCCCCGCCGAAGAGGGTCCTCACGAGCCCACCCAGGGCGACGAAGGTGAACGTCATGTTCTGCAAGCGCACCGTGACGTCGGGAACCGGCATGCCGCGGCCGACGTAGCCCAGCCCGGTTCCCGTGTATTCGACCACCACGTTGGCCGGCGCCACGCGTGCGTAGACGCTCTGCATCTTCGCGACGATGGCGTTGAAAGCGGTCGCGTCGCAGCCGCCCGCACCGGCCGAGCAGGTGCGCGCCCAGGTGGACGACCCGGCGACCTGGCGGCAGGGCGTCCCCACCGGTTGCGACGTGTTCACGCCGCAGTCCGGCACGGCGGTGGCCGCCATGTTCGACGTGACGGCGAAGCGGACACCCATCTCCGTGGCCTTCTCCGCCAGAATCCACTGGGCGAAGAGGTTTCCGAATTCCATGATGCCCAGCGTCGTGAGGAAGATGATCGGGAACACGATGGACATCTCCACCATGGCCGTTCCCCGCTCATCGCGCCGCAGCTTGCGTTTCATCGCAGCCCCCTACTCGCCGATGTGAACTTGCTGGTGCGACGCCCCCAGGCGCATGGGGCCGAGCCCGAGGTATCCGAGCAGCCCGAGGTCCTGGTAAGGGACGTTGGCGGACACCGTGATCAACTGCACCGGACGGCCCGACCAGTTGGAGCAAGTCGGGTCGGCCACGGTGAAGGACGCCTCGGTCCAGCCTTTGACCAGCGCGGTCCCGCCGCTCAACTTGCCGGTCATGGCGAGGTGCTGCGCGGTGCTCCGCGCGGCGGCCCAGTTGGGATCGGTGTTGGCCGGACAGGCCAGGGACACGCGGGCGAGATAGCGCGCGGCATCGCGCACGGTCTTGGCCAGGGTGTGCTGCTGCTGAAGCGCGCGCCCCGCCTCCATCAGGCCGAACAGCAGCAGCATAATGACCGGAAGGACGATCGCGGTTTCCACGATGGCGGTGCCGCGGCGGTCCCGGCGCAGACGTACCAGCAACGGGCGCATGGGCTGTGCGGTCATCGTCTCACCTGTAGAGCTGGACGATTTCATGCAGCACGCTGTCCTTGCCGGCCCGCGCAATGTCGATGATTTCGATGACGATCTCATCGCCGGGCGAGCTTTTCACTGGCTCGGGCAGGAATGCCTTGCCGACGGCGGCTATCGGGACGTTGTCGCGATTGCCGTTCAACTGGTACTGCGAACAATTGATCATCGCAAAGTAAAGAACCCGCCGGTCCGGCCCCTGATTGAGGGTCGATTTATCTCCTTTGTAGCAATAAGGCCGTCCATATTTTGTATAGTCGACATTATCAATTTCATGGCGATACATTTCGTAACGCGTCATGCTTGAAGTGGCGGTGCACCCAGACGGCGGAGTGCCGGTATGCTTGCTGTCACTCCAGTATTTTGCGCAGTCCCACACGCCGTTGCCGATGCGGTTCGTCGAGGACAGGTTCATATCGCGCGTCAGGAGTTCCCCGTCCGGATCCGGCGTCTTGTTGCAGGAAGGGGTGGTGTAGTGGAAGCCCTTGGCAACATTTTCGGCCGGACGGTAATCGGGGTTTTTGGCGTCGGCGGCGCTCCCGAAATAGGGGTTCTCGTAGATGTCGAAGCGCGTGTTGATGCCGCCCTTCACCGGGGTCGCCTGACCCGGACGAAGGTTCACGGTCTTGAGGTTGAAGCACAGGCTCGGCGATGCCGAAGCCAGGTTCTGGGCCACGGCCGCCGTCCCGTTGCCGGAGGCGGTATCCAGAAGCCCGAAGTTGCCCGGCCCCCACTGGGAACCGGCGCCGGCGGCCTTCAGCAGCACCTCGCGGCCGCGCCACACGGCAGGGTCGAGAAGCGTGCTGCCGTTGGCCGAACCGTCATCCGCCGGGTTGCAGATCCAGAGCGGCGGAATGTTGCAGGCGGTCTGATCCACACCGGCGATGGCCGTCGCCCGCGTGGTGCTGGTCGGCGTTGCCCCGACGGCGGTCATGAAGAAGTTCTGCTGGCTGAGCGTCTCCGTCGTCACTTCGACGAATTTCGCCTGCCAGGGGTCGCCGGTGACGTAGGCGTCCGGCGGGGCGCTCGACGAGCCGCCGTTGAGTTCCGGCAGGCTGGTCAGCATCCGCACGTTGGTGATCTGCACCGTGCCGCCGGTGCTGGTCGAACCGCCCTTGGTGACGGTGGCGTAGTTCTGCCGGTTGGTCACCCCCTGCTGGGCGGCCTGCCAGATGGCGTCGATGACCGGCTGGGGTTTGGAGGTGTCGGCGCCGGGCGCCTGCACGGCCGCCGCCAGGGCGGTGACGGCGGCCAGGGCCGAGGCGTCGGCGGCGGACTTGGCCTGGGTGTTGGTGGAGACAAGGCGTCCGACGTCGACTGCCAGACCGGCGAAGCCGAACAGCACCGCCGCCAACACCGTGAAGTAAAGGAACACCGTACCCTGGTCGTCGCCGGCCAGATCCGAGACAGACCGCAAGCCGGTGGGGGCAAGCCAGTTTCTGCGGCGCATGATGGCAGTTCCGTGAAAGTGATGCGGTTACGGAGCGGTCTTCGCGTTCGGGTCCGTCCAGGCGACCCGCTCGGACGTGCGCGGCGGCTGGGCCGGAGCGGCGGGAGCTGTGTTGGATGTCGGCTGGGGGATGCGCTCCGGCGTGACTTCCTGCGTCGACTCATCGGTGCCGCGGAGGATGTGCACGCTGTGCATCCGAGTACGGACCGGTTCGGCCGCCGGCTCGCCCGCGACCGGCGCGGGTGCCTGCGCAAGCAGTCCGTTCACGGTGATCCGGCCGGAGTCGGCGACCTCGGTGTTGCCGAAGTTGCGCAGCGCCAGCGCCAGATTGCCGACCTGCGCGGCGAGGGTCAGTTTCTGCGCCTCGTCGGGCGTGGCTTCGAGCGTCACAGCCTTGGCGACGACCGGCTTGTCCTTCTGGCTGTCGACGAACTGGTCGATGGCGAGCACCTTCAGGTTCTGCAACATCACGTCGGAAACCGGCGGGGTCTGCGAATGCGCCGACTCCGCGGCACCTTCCGGCCGCGTGAAGATCACATCGACGCGGTCGCCGGGCAGCACGAAGCCGGCCACGCCCTGCACGTCGTTGACGCGGATCGTGACGGCACGCATGTTCTGCGCGACCAGGGCCGACAGCGTCGCCCGCCCGCCGAACCCGGAAACCCGGTTCTTCAGCACGACTTCGTTGACGCCGATGTCCCGAAGGGCGACACGGCGTTCGGTGCCGCCGAGAACATCGTCGATCGCTGTGAAACCGCCGTCCGGCACCGCGTCACTGGGCCAGTTCATGACCCGCAGGTTTTCGCGGTTCAACTCGTCACCAAAACGCAAAGGCAGCTTGGCGACGACCACGGTCGTCATGGCCTGGGTCGGCGCCTGGGGTGCCGCGGCGACGATCTGCGGACGAACCTGGCGCTCAAGCCAGCCGCGTGCCAGAAACACCGCCGACCCGCCCATCACACAGGCAAGGAGCAGCATGAGCACCGCTCTCTGTCGCATTGTCTCTCCTCCAACCGGCTGCTTCCGAGCATGTCTGTGGCGGCGACAGGGTGACTGCCGCCGCCACGGACCGCGGATTTTGCGAAGGGACCGGGCCGCTTACTGGAGCGTCCCGACGGCAGTGCCGACGCGGGTCAGCACAGTCGACACAGGACCCTGCATGCTGATGACGGCGGTGAGCGCAGCAGCAGAGATCACGCCAATCCAGATGGCGGTCTCGACCAGCTGGGTGCCGTTCTCGTCCTTCTGGACGCGGGAGAACAGGCGAGCAATCGGGGAAATGAACTTCGACATGTCTTTGTCCTCTTGTCTGTAATCTGGGTTTTTGTCAACGAAGCTTTTGTTCCGGCCTCGTGATGTTCAATTTAGTTTGGATAATGTCTGCTGGCAAAGTCGCGTTCGTCTAGTTCCCGGAGTCTTCCGATGCCGCCAAAAGCGCCTCTTCGCTCCGGCTTGTGTGCACCGCAAGGATGAGGGGTTTCGCGAATGGCAGCCCAAAATGGGCGCCCGGATAACACTCAACGCTATGCATTCCACCGGGTCGTAAGAGGTTCGAGAGCCTTCGGCTTCAGGGCGGGCCGCATCAGCCGGCCCGGTGAAATCGGTTGGCGCCCGGCGCCGGACGGCTTAGATCCATGACGACCCGACTGGAGCCAGCATGACCGACAATCCCTTTTTCGCGACCTGGACCACGCCCTTCGGCCTGCCGCCCTTCGACCGCATCCGTCCCGAGCACGTCCCGCCGGCCTTCGACCGCGGCATGGCGGAGAACATCGCCGAGATCGAGGCCATCACCCGCCAGTCCGAACCGCCGACCTTCGCCAACACGGTCGAGGCGCTGGAGCGCAATTGCCGGCTGCTGAACCGGGTCAGCGGGGTGTTCTACAATTTGAACTCCTCCAACACCTCCGACGCGTTGGAAGCCATCGCCCGCGACTACGCGCCCAAGCTGGCGCAGCACCACATGCGCGTGGCGCTCGACCCCGACCTGTTCGCCCGTATCGCCGACCTCTACGCCCGGCGCGACGACTTGGGCCTCGACGCCGACCAGCATCGCCTGCTGGAGCGCATGCACCTGGACTTCGTGCGCAGCGGCGCCGCCCTGCCCCCGGAGGACAAGGCGCGCATGTCCGCCATCTCCGAACGCCTGGCGACCCTGCTCACGCTGTTCAACCAGAACATCCTGCACGACGAGCGGGAATGGCATCTGGTCCTCGACGAGGGCGACCTGGACGGCCTGCCCGCCTTCGCCCGCGCCGCCGCCGCGCAGGCGGCCAAGGAGCGCGGGCTGGAGGGCAAGTACGTCGTCACCCTCTCCCGCTCCTCGGTCGAGCCGTTCCTGACTTTCTCGGCACGCCGCGATCTGCGGCAGACGCTCCATCAGGCGTGGACAGCGCGCGGCGGCCTGCTTGGCGAACACGACAACACGCCCCTCATCCGCGAGATCGTCGAACTGCGCTCCGAGCAGGCGCGGCTGTTGGGCTACGCCACCTACGCCGACTACAAGCTCGACGACACCATGGCCAAGGACACCGCGGCGGTGGAGCGCCTGCTGCTCCAGGTCTGGGAGCCGGCCAAGCGCAAGGCGGCGGCGGAGCGCGATGCGTTGCAGGCGCAGGCGCGCGCGGAGGGCCTGAACGCCGCCATCGAGCCGTGGGACTGGCGCTACTACGCCGAGAAGGTCCGGCACGCCAAATACGACCTCGACGAGGCAGAGGTGAAGCCGTACTTCGTGCTCGACAACATGGTGCGCGCGGCCTTCGACACCGCCGGGCGGCTGTTCGGCGTGAGCTTCGTCGAGCGCCCGGACCTCCCGGTCTACCACCCCGATGTCCGCGCCTACGACGTGCGGGACGCCGACGGCGGTCACATCGGGGTGTTCCTGCACGACAATTTCGCGCGTCCCGCCAAGCGCTCCGGTGCCTGGATGAGCGCCTACCGCGTCCAGGAGAATTTCGATCGCGCGGTGACGCCGATCATCGTCAACAACAACAACTTCGCCCGCGGCGAGCCGACGCTGCTCAGTTTCGACGAGGCGGAGACGCTGTTCCACGAGTTCGGGCACGGCTTGCACGGCCTGCTGAGCCGGGCGCGCTATCCGTCGCAGTCCGGCACGGCGGTGCGGCGCGACTTCGTCGAGTTCCCCTCACAGGTCTTCGAGCACTGGATGTCGGCGCCGGAAACCCTGCGGACCTACGCGCTGCATTACCAGACCGGCGAGCCGATCCCTGAGTCGCTGCTGGATCGGCTGCTCGCCGCCCGCACCTTCAACCAGGGCTTCGCCACGGTGGAGTACACCGCGGCGGCGCTTCTCGACCTCGCGTTCCACACGCTGCCCGACCCGAGCGGACTGGACGTGGCGGCGTTCGAGCATGAGGTGCTGACCAGGATCGGCCTGCCGGCCGAGATCGGCGTGCGCCACCGCCCGCCGCACTTCCAGCACCTGTTCGGCAGCAGCGGCTACGCGGCGGGCTACTACGCCTATTTGTGGGCGGAGGTGCTGGACGCCGACGGTTTCGAAGCGTTTCAGGAGGCCGGAGACATCTTCGAGCCGACGCTGGCGGCGCGGCTCAAGGACATCTACTCGTCCGGCGACACCCGCGACCCGATGGAGCTGTACACCGCCTTCCGCGGCCGCGAGCCACGCATCGAGCCGCTGCTGAAGCACAGGGGGCTGGTGGGGGCGTAAAAGCCCTCAGCGCCGCCTTGGCCCGAACCGCTTCCGCGGCGCTCCCCGGAACCCGGCGGGCGGGGCGGCCTCCCGCCGCCGCGCCCGCGACGCCAGCAGCTCGGACAAGCGCCGCCCCACCGCCTCGCGGGTCGCGCGGACGCGCTCGCGGTCCGGCAGCAGGTCGGGAAACTTGCGGGCCGCCCAGTGGTACAGGTCGCAAGCGCGCGACAGCCCCTCCAACGCCTCGGCGTCCAGGCCGTCGATCCGCCCCGGCACCACGCGGCCGAGCGGCAGCGCCTCGCCCGCCTCCACCGCATCGAGGATGGCGCCGAGCACCCGCGCGTCGGCCGCCTCGTCCAGATCCGCCGGCACCAACAGAAGGTCCAGCCGCGTCGCCAGCCCCAACCGCCGGGCGTCGAGCAGCACCGCCACCCGCCGCATCGCCGCCAAAGGGCTGACCCGGTACGGAGACCCGGCCGTGCGGGCGTCGGCGAAGCAGTCCACCAGCAGCACCGTCTCCTCCGTCCCCAGATGCCCGGCCAGCCGCCGCAGCATCGCCCGCGTCGGGCGCACCGCCAGCGGCGCTTGCGCGCGCAGCCGGTGGTCGGCCTGCTCCAGCAGCCGCCGCAACGCCTGCGGGGTGCCGCGACCGACGACGCCGAACTCCCCGGCCTCGTGCTGGCCGAAGCGGCCGGCGCGACCGGCGATCTGCTTGACCTCGGTCGCGGTGAGGGACCGCACGCCGCTGCCGTCGAACTTCTCCAGCGCGGTGAACAGCACGCGCCGGCACGGCAGGTTGAGGCCCATGCCGATGGCGTCGGTGGCGACCACCACGTCGGCCTCCCCCGACAGGAACCGCGCCGCCTCGCGCCGCCGCACCGCGGGCGCCAGCGCCCCGTACACCGTGGCGACCGACAGGCCGCGCGCCAGCAGCGTGTCGCGCACGCTGTGCACCTCGCGCCGCGAGAAGGCGATCAGCGCGTCGCCCACCTCCACGTCCGGCCATTCCAGACGGCGTTCCAGCAGGGTCAGCGGTGTCTTGCGCTCCAGCTCGATCACCTCCAGCGGCTCGCCCAGATGCGCGGCGACGCGTTCGACCAGCGGGCGGGCTTCAGGCGCACCGAGGATGTACAGCGTGTCGGCCGGCGCGCCGATCAGCGCCGCGGTCCACGCCCAGCCGCGCTCGGGATCGGCGAGCATCTGGATCTCGTCGATCACCGCCACCTCGACCGGCCGGTCGGGGTCGAGCATCTCGATGGTCGAGGCGGTGTGGCGGGCGCCGGGAACGCGCTGTTCCTCCTCGCCGGTCAGCAGGGTCGTCGGCGTTCCCTCGGCGTTGAGGCGTTCCATCACCTCCAGCGCCAGAAGTCGCAGCGGCGCCAGATAGACGCCGTCCCGCGCCGCCTTCAGCGCCTCGATGGCGCGGTGCGTCTTGCCAGAGTTGGTCGGCCCGGTCACCAGCACCAGCCGCCGGCCCATGCCGCGCGCCACCGGGAACAGGCTCTCGAAGCGGGCGAAGTCGAAATGCCGGTCCACATAGGCCCTGCCCCGCGCCTCGGCACGCTCGCGCCGCCATGTGTCGAACTCGCGGTCCCAGCGGGCCAGCAGATCCTCCACGCCGTCGCGGTTGCGAGCGGCGCGGGACAGGCGGTCGGCGAGGGTCGCGAAGGTCCAGGAATCCGCCGCTTCGCCGGCTTCCTCGGCATAGGCGCGCAAACGCGCGGCGGTGAGCGACAGCGCGTCTTCCAGCGCGGAGGTCAGTTGCGGGTCTCCCTCCAGGCGCCCGGCCATCTCCTCGTCGGTCAGATCGGCCAGTTCCAGCGCGTCCAGCGTGCGCGAAACCTGAAGGCGGACCGGCGCCGGCATCCCCGGCCAGCGCAGCTCGTCGGCCATCGCGGCGCGCACGCGGGTGCGGTCCTCGGCGGGGTGCAGCGCCGTACGCCCTCCCTCCAGCGCGCGACGCCCCTGGGCCAGCAGCGCGTCACGCCGTTGCGCCCGGTCGATGGCGCCGTGGATCTCGCGTGCGATGGCGTCGCGGCGCTCGGCGGGGACCAGCAGGTCGCGCTTGCCCTTGGGCAGCGGCAGGCCGAGCGGCACCAGCCCCGCCGCTTCCGCCTGCTCAACGCGCGAGAACCGCGTGGCGCCGAGCGTCAGCACCTCCGGGTGGGCGCTGGCGACGGCAAAGACGAGGTTCGGGTCGATGTCGGGGGTCATGGCCGCCGGACTTTAAGCGCCACCGCACACGCGGGCCAGCACGATTCTGGCCGCCGTGAGGATCGCCGTGCCGACCTGTTTGAAGGTGGACCTCTGTCCCGAACGCGAGAGGGAAACCATGGGCGACAAGCAGCAATCCCCGGAAAACGCGCAAGACAAGTGGAAGGGCATGAAGCCCGACGACCCCAGCATGACCAAGCGCGACGAAGCCCGTCCCGGCACGCCCGGCACCGGCGAGGACATCGACCCGAAGACCGGCGAAAAGTTCATCGAAGGCATCGGCGGCGGCTGACGAGCACTCCCCTCTCCCGCCTCGGGAGAGGGCTTTTTACCGCGCGTGCGGCAGGCGGCTCATCAGGCTGATGGGCAGCAGGAACAGCGCAAGGTTGGTCCACGAGAACTGCGACTGGCGCGGCTCGTACGCCGCCGGTTCCATCCAGCCGCCGTGCGCGTCGTGGCGGTCGTCGATCGGGTGCAGCAGCGCCCCATCGGTCTCCGGCGCCGGCCGGTTCTCGAACATTTCCCGCTCGATGAGGTGCGCGGCGGCGGACTCGGCCAGACCGGGCGCCATGGCGTGCTGCAATTCGGCGAAGCGGCCGGCGCCGCCGACGAACACCTCGCGCTCGGGTTTGACGGACAACTGCACGATGGTGTCGGCCACGATCTCCGGCGCCGTCACCGGCCCCGGCGGACGCACGGCGCGGCCGGTGTAGTTGGCGGCGTGCTGCCATAAGGGCGTGTCGATGGAACCCGGCATGACCGTGCAGACTTGAATGCCCGGCTCGTCCACCAGCTCCTGCCGCAGCGTCTCGGAAAAGCCGCGCACAGCGAACTTGCTGGCGACGTAGGCGCTGGCATAGCGCTGGCCGACGGTGGAGACGACCGAGGCGTTGTTGACGATCACCCCCTCCTCGCGGTCAAGAAAGTGCGGCAGCACCGCCCGGCAGCCGTTCACCGTGCCGGTGAAGTTGGTGCGCATCACCTGCTCGAACGTTTCGACCGGGGTTTCCTCGAACCGGCCGAAGGCGATGACACCGGCGTTGTTCACCCACACGTCGATGCCGCCGAACGCCTCGATGGCGCGCCGGGCGAGGTGGTTGACCTGCTCCTGGTCGGTGACGTCGGTGGGCACCACCATGGCCCGCCCGCCGGCGTCCAGGCACTCCTCCGCGGCGTCGTGCAGCGCCGTGTCGCGCCGCGCCGCCAGCACCACCGTGGCGCCCTGCCGTGCGAACGCCGCGGCCGTCGCCCGTCCGATGCCGCTGGAGGCCCCGGTCACCACCACCACCTTGTCTGCAATGCGCGAAGCCATGGCCCGCCCCCGCTCCCGTCGTTTTCCACCGCCTGCCGGTGTCAACACCGGAACACGGCGACGGTTGCGCGGACCGTCAAAGGCGCTACAGTCCCATTCGGCATCGAATCGGCTTAAGCAGGGGAGTACGGGCGTGGCGGCAAGGGAACTGGATGTGCGGGGATTGTTCTGTCCGCTGCCGATCCTGCGGACTCGCGCACTTCTCGACACCATGGCCGAGGGCGAGGAGGTGATGGTCTACGTGACCGACCCGGCGTCCGTCATCGACTTCCGGCACTTCTGCAACATCACCGCCAACGAACTGGTCTCGCACGAGAAGCGCGACGAGGTGTTCGTCTACCACATCCGCCGGCACGTCTGAGGAGGCTCCGCGATGACCACGCTCGTTCCCATGTCCCCGCCGCCGTTGCGCCCAGGTGCGGTGGTGCACGGCCCTGGTTCCGAGCACGTCGACAGCCTGCTCGACCGCTTCACCACCGAGTTGAAGCGCCGCGGCTTCCGCGTCGGCGGCGTCGTCCAGCGCAACTACGGCTCGCGCGACGACTGCGCCGACCAGATGGAACTGGTGGACGTGGCGACCGGCACCGCCTTCGGCATTTCGCAGAATTTGGGCCGGGAATCGCGCGCCTGCCGCGTCGATCCCGCGGGCGTCGCCGACGCCAGCCAGGCGATCCGCCGGGCCATCGCCGAGCACGCCGACCTCATCGTGGTGAACAAGTTCGCCGGGCTGGAGGCGCACGGCGAGGGCCTGTCGGACGAGATGCTGACCGCGATCTCCGAGGGCATCCCAGTGCTGACCAGCGTCGGCAGCCGCTTCATCAACGAGTGGCAGACCTTTGCCGGCGGCTACGCCGACCTGCTGACGCCGGACATGGACACGCTGTGGCGCTGGTGGGGGCCGCACCGGCTGTACGAGGACCTCGTGCTGGGCGTCGAGGATGCCGAGGTGAAACGCGTCGTCATCGGCGCCAAATGGATCATGGTCGAGACCGTGGCCGGCGCCGTCGGCCTCGCGGCCCGTCCCTCCGCAGCGGCGGACGCGGCGGTGCCGGCGCCCGTGTCCTGGGCCGGCTGGAGCCTGACGGCGCTGGCGGCGCAGGCGGCACGCGGCTGGGACGCGCTGGAGATCGCCATCGGCGTCGCCGCGCTCAACGCGCACTACAACCACGCCGCCCAGAGCGGCGCCACCACCAACGGGTTGGACCTGTACTCTGGAGTCGAGGGCCGCGTGGTGGTGATCGGCGGCTTCCCGAAGATCAAGGAGCGCCTGCCCGCCGCCCAGGTGATCGAGATCGACCCGCGCCCCGGCGAGTACCCGGAACCCGCCTGCGACTGGCTGCTGCCCGGCGCCGAGGCCGCGGTGGTCACTGCCTCGTCGCTGGCCAACCGGACGCTGCCGCGCCTGCTGGCCGCCGGGCGCGGGGCAAGGCTGGCGCTGGTCGGGCCGGGCACGCCGCTGACGCCGCGGCTGTTCGATTACGGCATCGAGACGCTGAGCGGCTTCGTGGCGGTGGACGTGCCGGCGCTAGCCGACGTAATCCTGGCCGGCGGCTCGTCCAAGCAGTTCCATGTGCATGGCCGCTTCGTGACGCTGCACCGGGCTTGATACAAGGGAGGGACACCATGGACGATCGCACCCGCATCGAACTGGAAGCCGCCGCCTTCCGCGGCCTCGTCGCGCACTTGCAGAAGCGCACGGACGTGCAGAACATCGACCTCATGAATTTGGCCGGGTTCTGCCGCAACTGCCTGTCCAAATGGTACCGCGCCGCCGCTCTCGAACGCGGCGTCGAGATGACCGAGGACCAGGCGAAGGAAATCGTCTACGGCATGCCCTTCAAGGAATGGAAGGCCAAGCACCAGACCGAGGCGTCGGACGAGCAGAAGCAACGCTTCGAGGACACCAAGCCGCTGCACGCCGAGATCAGCGGGCATATGCCGCGGTGATGTGTGCACCTTGACGCTAGCGTACAACAATTGTATATACATACGTCGCTGATGACGACAGAGCATTCAGGGCCGCTCCGACCGGGGAACGCCTGGGCGCGTACTTCGGGTGACCGAAGTTTGGGAGTTCCCGGTCATGGAATTCGAATGGGACGAGGCCAAGCGGCTCAGCAATTTTGACAAGCACGGCGTCTGGTTCGATGACGCCATCTACATCTTCGAGGGTCGTACCGTCGTTCGAGCAGATCCGCGCGACCACGGTGGCGAAACACGGTTCAGGGCTTATGGAACTGTCGATGGCCGCGTACTGGCCATCGTCTACACATGGCGTGGCGACGTGTGCCGCGTCATCTCAGCAAGAAAGGCGAACGACCGTGAGCAACGAGCGTATTACGCGGCGCTCTCTCGCGTCGCCCCGGAATCGGACGGCTGACTGGTCACGGTTCGACGCGATGACGGATGCCGACGTCGCGGCGGCTGTGAACAGCGATCCCGACGCCGCTCCCCTTGCGGACGAAGAGTGGTTCAAGACAGCCGAAATCGTCGAGCCCGCCACCAAGCAGGCCGTCAGCATCCGGCTCGACCGGGAAGTGCTGGAGTGGTTCCGCGACAACAGCGAACGCTACCAGACAAAGATCAACGCCGTGCTCCGCTCCTACATGGAGCACGAAAAGAAGAAGCGGCGCGCCTGAACGCGCGCCTCCTTCCCTGCCGACTCCCTACCCGAACAGCCCGCCGAACGGCAGGAACGTCACCATATCGCCGTCGCGGATCTCGGTGGCGTCCTGGGGCATATCGACCAGACCGTCCGCCTCCACCATGGAGGTCAGCACGCCGGAGCTGTCGATGGGGAACTTGCGCGCCACCGGACGGCCATCCGCGCCGATCTCCAGCCGCGCGCGCAGGAACTCGCGGCGCCCGGCCTTCTTGGCGAAGTCGAACCCCGCCACCACCAGACAGCGCGGCACGTGCACGTCCTCGGCCCCCATCAGCCGCAGCACCAGCGGCCGGCCGACCAGCATGAAGGTCACCATCGCCGACACCGGATTGCCGGGCAGCCCGAGGAACGCCGTCCCGGCCACCTGCCCCAGCGCCAGCGGCTTGCCCGGCTTGATCGCAAGCTTCCACAGATCCACCGAGCCCAGCGCGTCGACCGCCGTCTTGACGTGGTCCTCCTCGCCGACCGAGACGCCGCCCGAGGTGACGATCAGATCCGCCGTGCCGGCCGCCTCCTGCAAGGCGACGCGCACCACGTCGGCCTTGTCGGCGAGGATGCCCAGATCCCGGACCTCAGCCCCCAGCGCCGCCAGCTGCGCGCCGATAGTGTAGCGGTTGGCATCGAAGATGGCGTGTGACGGCTTGTCGCCGCCCGGTTCGCGCAGTTCGTCGCCGGTGGAGAACAGCACGACGCGCAGGCGCCGGCGCACGGCCAGCTCGGCGCGGCCGACCGCCGCCGCCAGCCCGACCTCTTGCGCGCGCAGGCGGCGGCCGGCGTCGAGCACCACGGCGCCGGCCATCATGTCCTCGCCGGCCGGGCGGATGTTGGCGCCGCGGCTGGGTGGGTCGAGCACGACCACCGCCCCCTCCTCGGCCCGGCAATCCTCCTGCATGGCGATGGTGTCCACCCCGGCCGGCACCGGCGCGCCGGTGAAGATGCGCACCGCCTCGCCCGGTCGCACAGTGCCTTCGAATCGCGAGCCCGCCGGAACCCGGCCGACCAGCGGCAGCCGCAACGGCGTGGCGGCGCCTTCGGGCGTTGCGTAGGCGTAGCCGTCCATGGCCGATACGGCGGCCGGCGGCACATCCACCGGGGCCGTCACCGGTTCGGCCAAGATGCGCCCGAGCGAGTCGCGCAACGGCACGGTCTCGACACCTGTGACCGGACCGAAATCCCGGACGACGCGGGCCAGCGCCTCGTCGAGCGGCATCGGGCCGCTACCCTTGGCGGGGCTGTAGCAATCCATGGCCATGGAATGTCCTCAAATGGTGCGCGGTGGGCATCGTCGCTGCCCACGCTCATCCTTGCAACAGCCATAGAGGGCAGGTCGGGGCCTTGACCAGTGTCAACCCGCGGACGCAGCAAAGTCGCCGCCACCCAAGGGCGACGGCGACCTCCTCGTCAACACCAAGCGGTGCCCCTTTTGGGCCTCGCAAAGACACCTTCGGCCGAACGGCGGTGGGACGCTGTGATGGCCGTCACACGTGACGCATCGCACACAAAATTTTCATAAAATTTCAGGCGAGTGCGCAGATTCCAGCGGAGACAGCTCATCGCCGGTCGGCGGGCCATAGGATTGGGCTGGAATCGTCTGCGGACCGTGGGGGGACCTCTTCAGCTTCCCGGTTCGACCATTCCGGTCGAAGGCTTGGCTGGAAAAGGTGGCGGAGCGGGGGGGATTCGAACCCCCGGTACGAGTAATCCCCGTACGACAGTTTAGCAAACTGCTGGTTTCAGCCACTCACCCACCGCTCCTCGGTGGACACCCCTTGGGAGGGGCGCCGTGGTGTGGAGCGTTCTAGCGGCCCTGAGAGGGGCTTGTCAACGCCTTAGCAGCGTCGGATGGGAGAGATATCCGCGCCGCGGGCACAGCCTTCCCATGCGACACCCTGCCTCACCCAAAGACGAATCATTCGTGACAAATTCGGATAAAATTTTATGGACATTGTATGGGGCGCCGGCTACGATGTCAGCCATACGAACGAACACCAAGTGCGGGAGGCCGCCATGAGCATGTCAAAGCGCTGCGTCGAGACACTTCTGGATCTGGCCGAGATCAAGCTGAGCTGCCTGGAGATCACCGACCGCGAGGACATGCGCGAGAAGGAGTTGCTGGAGCGCTGCATCCAGGAACTGCGCGCCGAGGCCGACGGCATCGATGGCAGCCTCCTTGCCTTCCAGGCCGTCCCCAAGCGCCGCGGCCGGCGGCCGAAGCATCTGCAATTCCACGAACTGCACGCGGCGTAAGCCCTGCTCCGGGAAGCGTCAGGCGGCAGAGGAACGCCGTTGCGCCGCCTGCATGGCCTGGAGGTCGGCTTCCAGCAGCACTTGGAACCGCTTAAGCGCGCTGCGGCGTTGCGGTCGGTCGGCGCACTCCGCGATTTCCCGGTCGAGAAGCGCCAGCATGGCCCGCGTTTCGTCCTCGGGCATGCGCCATCCGCACAGCGCCTTCATGACCGGCCTCCGCCTGTTCGTCGTGGGACGAACGGGCATACCCCTTTGGGCCGCCGATGGAAAGCTCTCGGAAGGTCAACGCCACCCAAAAACACAGCATTCCAGGTAAATACCGCCTACCTTGACAAAATATTGGGCCGCCGAAGCGGCCCAAGTTTCAGGGAGGAACCAAAAAACGGGAGACATTCAGGAACCAACTGCACACCAGTACAACGCAATACCATTAATGGAAGGTAAATGTTACTCCTATTCCGTCGAGATACCAATATCGATAGATCTTTATTCACTAAATTCGAATGAACGGCCTCGCGGCACTGAATCGGACTGGCGCGGCGCCCGGATGGTGCTAACGTCGTCCGCGCACGACACACCATCGAGGACACGCATGCCGGCCGAGACGCTGCCCGCCACCACCGATTTTCTTGCCTGGGCCAGACGCGGCGGCGGCCGGGCGGAGTTCGTGAACGGCACGACGCAGCACCTGCCGGCCGGCTCGCTGGCGCACGACACCATCTGCGGCAACCTGTTCGCCGCCTTGCACGCCGGCGCCGATGGCATCGACCGGCACGTCTTCATGGGCGCGCTGGTGGAGGTGCCGGGGGTCGGCTTCCTCAGCCCCGACCTCGTCTTCGGCACCTGGACCCCGGCGGGCGACGAGGTGCATCTGCGCGGCCCCCAGCTCGTGGTCGAGGTGATGGCGCCCGACACCGCGTCCCGCGACCGTGGCTTCAAGTGGAAGGCCATGCAGCAGGTGGCGGCGCTGGAGCGTTACGTGCTGGTGGACGAGGCGGAATGGTCGGTGGAGCTGTTCGCCCGCGGCGCCGGTGACGGCTGGCGCTACGAGCGGTTGACCGGCACGGAGGATTCGCTGGCGGTGCCGGCGATCGGCTTTTCCATGCCGCTGGCCGCAGTGTACCGCGGCGTGTTCCGCGCTTGAGGCGCCGCATGCCGCGTTCCTTTTATCCGCCCTCCGACCATTGCGACGGCCGGCGTTTCCACAACGTCCACGCTTCGACGGACAAGCGATTCGCCGATCTTCTGCGCTTCTGGCGCTCCAGGGGCGTTTGGGCGCCCTGGCCGAGCCGGGTGGACGATCTCCCCTGCCCGCCCACGCTGACCCCCGTGCCGGACGGGCACGTCGCGCTGACCTTCATCGGCCACGTGACGTTCCTGATTCGCTTCGGCGGCTGCGCGGTGCTGACCGACCCGGTGTGGTCGGCGCACGCCGGGCCGTTCGGCCGCATGGGGCCAAAGCGTGCGCGGCCACCCGCCCTGCCTGTTGAAGAGCTTCCGAAACTCGACGCGGCCCTGGTCAGCCACGGGCATTACGACCACCTCGACCTGCCGACCCTGAAACGGCTGTCAGGCACGCCGATGGTCGCCGGACTCGGCAACAGGCCGTATCTGGAGCGCCGCGGTGTTCGTCCGGTGCATGAACTGGACTGGTGGCAGTCCGTGGACATGGGCGGCGCCCGAATCACTTTCGTGCCGGCCCAGCATTGGTCGAGCCGCACTCTGTTCGACCGCAACACCACGCTGTGGGGCGGATTCGTGATCGAGGCCGGCGGGTTGACCGTGTTTTTCTGCGGCGACGCCGGCTACAGCCCGCATTTCCGCGAGATCGGCGAGCGCTTCCCGCGCATCGATGCGGCGCTGCTGCCCATCGGGGCCTACGAACCGCGCTGGTTCATGGCGCCGCAGCACATGAACCCGGACGAGGCGGTGCGGGCGCACCGCGACCTCGGCGCCCGCACCAGCATCGCCATGCATTTCGGCACCTTCCGCCTGACGCCCGAGGGAATCGCCGAACCGGTCGAAGCGCTGGCCCGTGCGCGTGCGGCGCACGGCGTGGACGACGCGGCGTTCCGCGTGCCCGGATTCGGCGAGACGCTGTTGCTTCCGGCCGGTTGAGCCTTCGGCCAATGGTGATATTTGCGCGCCGGTCCGCGGCGGGCATTGTGTTCCCCCTGATTCTTCCGTTCGAAAGCACGATGGCGAAGCCCCGATGACCGGTGCCCAATTCGACGATTCGGCGCGCTACGTGGTGTTCGGCTTGTCCGGGCACACGCTGGCGCTGCCGGCGGCAGCGGTCACCCGCTTCCTGCCGCTGCCGGCGCTCGACCGCCCGCCCACGGCGGCGCCGGTGATGGCCGGGGTGTTCCGCTGGCAGGGCCGCGTGGTGCCGGTGCTGCGCATGGACCGGCTGCTCGGGCTGGCGGAGTCGGCCATCGGGCTCTACACGACGCTGCTGCTGCTGATTCGCGACGACGGCCCGCTGGCGCTGGCGGTCGAGCGCGTTCACGGCATCGCCGCCGCCCCCGACGCCGGGGAGATCGCCGAGGATCTGAGCTTCGAGGGCTGCGCGCTGGCGGTGATCCAGCATGCCGGCGGCACCGCCACAGTGCTCGACCCCGGCCGCCTGCTCACCCACGTCGAGGAACGGCTGCTGGAGGATTTCCGCGCCGTAGCCGAGGAAAGGCTCGTGCAATGGCAGGCGCCGTGAGCGCTCGCACGCAGGCCGTGCTGAACGACCCGGCTTTCGCGCGGGTGAAGGCGGAAATCATCGCCCGCACCGGGCTGGCCTATTACGCCGACAAGGACGCGGCGCTGGCCGAGCGGCTCACCCGCCGGCTGGACGAGCGCGGGGTGGCGCGGCTGGCCGACTATCTGGCGCTGCTTCCCGCGACCGCCGAATTCCAGGCGCTGTTCAACGAACTGGCGGTCGGCGAAACCTTTTTCTTCCGGTACATCGAGCAGTTCGAGGCCCTGCGCGCCGTCGCCATCCCCGAGTGCCTGCGCCGCAACCGCGAGCGCCGCACGCTGCGCATCTGGAGTGCCGGCTGCGCCACGGGGCCGGAGGTCTACACGCTGGAAATCCTGCTGAAGCGCGACTTCGCGGCGGAGCTGAACGGCTGGCAGGTGACGCTGCTCGGCACCGACCTGAACCGCGCCTTCCTCGACCACGCGCGCCGCGCCGCCTACGGCCCATGGGCGGTGCGCGGCCTGCCGGAGGATGTGCTGAACAGGTATTTCCTGCACCACGGCAACGTCTGGCAGGTGCGGCCGGAGTACCGGCAGTGGGCGCAGTTCGAAGTGTTCAATCTGGTGGACGGCCGATTGCCGAACGCCGGGCACGGGCTGGCCGGGTTCGACATCGTGCTGTGCCGCAACGTGATGATCTATTTCGACGAGCCGACGCGCGCCCGCCTGTTGCGCGGCCTGCGCGCCACGCTGACCGATGGCGGCTGGCTGGTGGTCGGCCACGCCGAGACGGGGGCGGAGATCGGCTCCGTCTTCACCTCGGTCCCGGTGCCCGGCGCGACGCTGTACCGCAAGCCCGACCCGATCTGTCGTGCCGCCGAGCCGTCACCGCCGCGGCCCGCCCCCGTGCAGTCCGGGCTGCCGCCGGCCCTGCCGGAGCCGCCGAAAGCGCGCACCGCACCCAAGCCGGTGGAAGCCCCCCCACCCCCCACCCCCACCCTGGAAGACGTGGAGGATCTGGCCGAGCGCGGCGAGCACGCCGCGGCGCTGGAGGCCTGCATGGATCTGGTCGAGCGCGACCGCCTCAACGCCGCCGCGCACTTCCGCCTCGGCCAGTTGGAGGACGAGGCCGGGGCCGGCGACCCGATCGGCGCGTTCCGCCGGGCGCTGTACCTGGAGCCCGACTTCGCGCTGGCCAACTACCATCTGGCGCTGGCCTACTGGCGGCGCGGCAAGCTGGTGCCGGCGCAGCGGCACTTCCGCAACGCGCGCGACGGGCTGGACAAGCATGGCGACGGCGATCCGGTGGCGCACGGCCGCGGCCTGACGGTCGGCGAGCTGAGGCACATGGTCGATCTGTGGCTGTCCGGTGAGGAGACGCGCGGATGACCGTCGCGGCGAAGTCCATCGACTGGGACGAGGTCCACGCCCGGCTGGCCCGCCAGCAGGCGGCGCTGGAGGAGGCGTTCGCCGGCCGCGGGCCGTGGGCGGACGATCTGCTGCGCCGCCGCGCCGAGGCGCTGGCCGGCGACGCGGAGGCCAAGCCGGCGCCCGACGCCCTGCACGTCCTGATCGCCCGCGGAGCCGCCGCGACCTATGCGTTGGAGGTGCGGTATCTGGCGCGTATCCTGCCCTTGCCGCGGGTGGCGCCGGTGCCGGGGGCTCCGGTTGAACTGCTGGGGCTGGTCGCGGTCGGCGGGCGGGTGCTGCGCCTGTTCGACGTGGACCGGCTGTGCGGCGAGCCGGCGGCCGAGGCCGATGCCGCGGGGTTCGCGGTGACGCTGCGCGCCGAGGGGCGCGCGGTTGCGCTGCGGGTGGCGGCGGTGGACGAGGTACGACTGCTGCCGGCGGAGGCGCTGCGGCCCATGGCGAGCGGGCGTGTGATACGAGCGGTGACGGAGGAGCGCGTGGCGCTGCTCGACGTCGCCGCGATTCTCGAACGAATCGGTGCGGCGGGGGGACCATGAGACTGTCGGTCAGGAACAAGCTGATGCTGGGCTTCGGCGCCGTCTGCCTGTTGGCGGCGGGGCTGGCGCTGTACCAGATCGACCGCTTCGGCGCGGCGATGCGGATCATGCAGGCGGTCGTCGTGAACGACGTGCAGGTGGCCAACATGCTGCGCTCCGTCACCGAGCAGCAGTCCAACCTGCGCAGCGACCGCGAGACGGCGCTCAACGCCGTGGCGCTGGCGCGGGCACAGAACCGCACCGCCGACATTGGCGCGCAACGCGTGCACTATCTCGATGGCGCGCGCGTGCTGCTCGAAGCCATCGCCGAGATGAAGGCGTTCACCGCTGAACGCTCCAGTCATGGCATTACCGAACGCCGTCGCGCCGCGTGGCGGGAGGCCGCCGCCACCGCCAACGACCTGGACCGCGCCGCGCGATCCATCGTCAGCGAAGCGACCACCACCTACGACCTGCTGGACCACGGCCAGTGGGATGAGGCGCAAGCCCGCCGCCCGCGCCTCGACGAGATGCGCCGGACCCTCGACGAGCGGCTGACGACCTTCGGCGTCGTCATCCGCCACCTGAACGAGACCGGCCGCATCGAGTTGGAACAGCTGTACGAGGAGTTCACCAACTCCGTGTTCGCGACGCTGGTCGGGGTGGTGGTGATGGCCGTGCTGATCGCCTACCTCATCAGCCGCTCGATCACCCGGCGGCTCGGCACGGCCATTTCCTTCGTTGGGCACGTCGGCAATGGCGATTTGACCCAGAGCATCG
This sequence comes from Azospirillum terrae, assembly GCF_053470425.1. Taxonomy (NCBI): domain Bacteria; kingdom Pseudomonadati; phylum Pseudomonadota; class Alphaproteobacteria; order Rhodospirillales; family Azospirillaceae; genus Azospirillum; species Azospirillum terrae. The sequence goes on from NZ_JBPXMR010000001.1 coordinate 587,650, forward strand.
CCTTGTCCGGTAACGACGAGCTGGCGGAACTCGGCCACCATCTGGGCGAGATGACCAAGCGCCTGCGCACGGTCGCGGAGACCACCCGCGCCACGGCGGAAAGCGTGCACGGAGCGACCGCGGAAATTCGCGCCTCGACCCAGCAGCAGGCGGCCAGCGTCGCCGAGCAGCTCGCCGCGGTGGAGGAGACCACCGCGACGCTCAGCGAGATCACCGAATCCGGCGGCCAGATCAACCGCCGCGCCCAGGACGTGGCGCGCGGCGCCCAGGCCGCCTCGTCGGTCAGCGATTCGGGCCTGCGGGCGGTGTCCGACACCAACGAGGCGATGAACGCCATCCGCGAGCAGGCCGAGGCGGTGGCCGAGAACATCGTGCTGCTGTCCGAGCGGACGCAGGCCATCGGCGAGATCATCGTCACCGTCAACGACATCGCCGAGCGCTCACACCTGCTGGCGCTCAACGCCGCCATCGAGGCGGCGGCGGCCGGCGAGCACGGCCGGACCTTCGCCATCGTCGCCACCGAGATCAAAAGCCTCGCCGATCAGGCCAAGGAGGCGACCTCGCAGGTGCGCTCCAACCTGTCGGAGATCCAGCACGGCATCAACGCGTCCGTGATGCTGACCGAGGAGGCGGTCAAGCGCGTCGCCGCCGGCAAGCGCCAGACCGACGCCACCGAGGCGACCATCCGCGAGATGGCCGAGAACATCCAGGAGAGCGTCATCGCCTTCCAGCAGATCGTCGCCGGCACCAACCAGCAGCAGATCGGCCTGGAGCAGGTGATCCAAGCCTTGCAGAACATCCGCGAGGCCAGCACCCAGACCGCCGCCGGCACCCGCCAGCTGGAGGGAGCGGCCAGCAACCTCAACGCGCTCGGCCAGGGGCTGGTCGAGGCGGTGCGGAACTATCGAGTGTGAGTGGGGCGCCCCGGAACCCGCCATGAACGACATCCGCGAACGCCTGCTCGCCGCCTTCGACCTGGAGCATAAGGACCACCTCTCGGCCATCCGCGAGGCGTTGCGGGCGGTCGATGAAGGGCACGGCGGCGACATCGACATGGTGGAGATCCACCGCCGGGCGCACAGCCTGAAGGGGGCTGCGCGTGCCGTCGACCTGCCCGACGTGGAGGCATTGGCGCACCGGCTGGAGTCGGTGTTCACCGCCGTGCAGCGCGGCGCGCTGACCTTGGACGCACGGGCGCGGGTGCCGGTGCGCCGGGCGCTGGACGCCATCGAGGATTCCGTCGCCTGGGCGACCCGCGGCGGCCCGCCGGTGGACACCGCCGATCTGCTGGACGACCTCACCCGGCTGTCCGGCGACGAAAGCGCGCTGCCCGCCCCCCGCCGTGCCGCCGCGACGCCGGCTCCCCGACCGACATCGCCGGGCCGCGCGCTGGTGCGCATCCAGAGCGAAGGGCTGGAGCGCCTTCTGGACACTGCCGCAGCACTGCTTCCCGAGGTCGAGGGCCAGGGCCGCGTCGCCGATGATCTGCGCATCCTGCGCCGCGAATGGGCGGGCATGGCGCAGGCGTGGCAGCGGCTGCGCCGCTCGCTCGACAAGGGCAGCCGCGACGCTCACTTCACCGCGGCGCTCAACACCTTCGAGCGGCGGCTGCGCGCCGCCGGCACCGCGCTCGATTCCGCGCACCGCCAGCACGACCGCGGGCTGTGGGCGTTGCGCCGCTGGGGCGGCGCGCTGCACGACGACGTGCGCCGCCTGCGCATGGTGCCGGCGGAGACGCAATTCGGCGGGCTGGGCGGCATGATCCGCGACCTCGGCCGTGGCCAGGGCAAGGACATCGAGGCCGACATCCGCGGCTTGGAGGTGGAGGCCGACCGCGTCGTCCTGCAACGCCTCAAGGACCCAGTCCTGCATCTGGTCCGCAACGCGGTGAACCACGGCATCGAGCCGCCCGACGAGCGGGTATCGGCCGGCAAGCGCCCCGGCGGCCACATCCTGTTCGAGGCGTCGGTGTCCGGCAGCCGGCTGCGGCTGCGCATCGAGGACAATGGCCGCGGCCTCGACCTCGCCGCCATCCGCCGCCGGGCCGGCTCACTCGCGGCGCAGGACGGCGAATTGCCCGACGACCGCTTGCTGGAACTGCTGTTCGAACCCGGCTTCAGCACGGCCGAGACGGTGACCGAGATCGCCGGGCGCGGCATGGGCCTGTCCATCGCCCGGCGCGAGGTCGCCGGCTTGCAGGGCCAGCTCACGCTGGCGCCGCGGCCGGGCGGCGGCACGGTCATTCTGATCGAGGTGCCCGTCAGCCTGTCCGGCCAGCGGCTGGTCTTCGTCGAGGCCGGCGGTCAGGTGATGGCGCTGCCGGCCGCCGACGTGGTGCACCTGCATCACGGCCACGCCGACGCGCTGTACACCCTGGAGGGCCGGGCGATGCTGCGCCTCGACGGCGACGACGTGCCGGTGTCCAACCTCGCAGCGCTGTTGGGGCTGGAGGTGCCCGACGAGACGCCGGAACGCCCGCTGCTGGCCGTGGTCCGCAGCGGCGAGCGGCGCACCGCCCTGGTGGTCGACGCCCTGGTCGCCACCCGCGACGCCGTGGTCGCCTCGGCGGAGGAGTCCGGGCTCGACCCGGCGCGCTTCATCGGCACGGTGCTGCTGGACGACGGCTCCCCGGCGCTGGTCCTCAACGCCGCGGCGCTGGGGGCGGCCGAGCCGATGGCCCTGCCCGCCCCCCGCGTCCCCCGCCCGGCCGCCCGGCCGCGCATTCTGGTGGTGGACGACAGCATCACCACGCGCACGCTGGAAAAGAGCATCCTGGAGGCGCATGGTTACGACGTGACGCTGTGCGTGGACGGCCGCGAGGCTCTGGAACGCCTGGGCACCGACCGCGTTGACCTTATCGTCAGCGACGTGGAGATGCCGCGCATGGATGGGTTCGCGCTGGTGCAGGCGGTGAAAACCGACACACGGCTGGCCGACATCCCCGTCATTCTGGTCACCTCGCGCGGCAGCGACGAGGACCGCGAGCGGGGCATGCACCTCGGTGCCGACGCCTACATCGTCAAGGCCCGCTTCGACCAGAACGATCTTCTGGAAAGGATCAGGCGGCTGCTATGAGCTCAGCGCGCAAGGTCAGGGTGCTGATCGTCGAGGATTCGCCGGTGGTCCAGCAGTTGCTGGTGCACATCGTCGGCGACGACCGACGCCTCGAGGTTGCCGGCGTCGCCTCCACCGGCGAGGAGGCGTTGCGCCTTGTCGAGCGCACCAAGCCTGATGTGGTGTCGCTGGACATCCGCTTGCCGGGCATCGACGGGTTCGAGGTGACCAAGCGTCTGATGCGGCAGAACCCACTGCCCATCGTGGTGGTGGCCGCCGACGTCAACGACCTGAACATCCCCATGCGCGCCCTCCAGGCCGGCGCGCTGGCGGTGGTGGAGAAGCCGGTCGGCCTGGGTCGCGCCGAGTATCAAGCGGTCGCCAGCCACCTGTGCACGCAGCTGCACAGCATGAGCCAAGTGAAGGTGATCCGCCAACGCACCGAGCGCTTCCTGAGCCGCCCTGCCGCCGCCCCCGCGCCCTGCGCCGCGGCACCGCCGCGACCGGCCGGCGGGCACTATTCGGCGCTCGGGCTGGTGGCGTCCACCGGCGGCCCGCCGGCGCTGGTCAAGGTGCTGAGCGGCCTGCCCAAGACCTTTCCGCTGCCGATCTTCGTGGTGCAGCACATCGGAGCCCCCTTCGTCGCCGGCTTCGCGCAATGGCTGGAAACCGTCTGCCCGTTCCCGGTGGAACTGGGGCGCATGGGGACCAAGCCCTTGCCCGGCCGCGTCTACATGGCGCCGGGCGAGTTGCACATGATGGTCGAGCGCGGCACCATCGTGCTGTCCGGCGCCGCCCCGGCCTGCGGGCAGCGGCCCTCGGGCGACGTGCTGTTCACCTCGCTGGCGGCGGCGTACGGGTCCGCGGCGATCGGCGTCCTGCTGACCGGCATGGGCGAGGACGGGGCGCGCGGGTTGCTGGACATGCGGAGCGCCGGCGCCTACACCATCGCCGAACACGCCTCGACCGCGGTCATCCACAGCATGCCGGGCACCGCCGTCCGCCTGGGGGCCGTTGTAGAGGAATTGCCGCTGCCGCAGGTTTCCGTCCGCCTGCTGGCGTTGGCGTCGCAGCAAATGGAGGACGTCTGATGCCGGTCAAGGGTCCGGCCAAGATTCTGGTCGTTATCGGCTCACAGACGCAAGGTCTGCTGTTCAAGCACCTGCTGGAACAGGAGGGGCTGGAGGCGCAGTGCGTCGATGGCATGCCGGAGGCCCATGAGGCCCTGGCCAAGTCCAAACCCGCGGCGCTGCTGGTGGATTCCTCGTCGCTCGGCGCCGATGCGGTGACGGAGCTGCGCCGCCGTGTCGATGCCCCCATGCTGGTGCTGGGCAGCGCCGCACTTCCCGCCGATTCCGGCGTGCAGCGCGCCGACGGCGCCAATCCCCCGGCGGTCGTGCGCGCGCTGGCCGACCTGCTGGCGGCCCCGGCAGCATTTCCGGTGACGGCACCCGCCGACATCCTGCGCCGCGGCCGCATCCTTGTGGTGGACGACAGCGTTACCTACCGCGAGTTCCTGCGCCTGGAACTGGAGGCCGAGGGCTGCCGCGTGCTGATCGCCCGCAACGCCACGGAAGCCGAGACGGCGCTGAACGCCGGCGGATTCGACTGCGTGCTGCTCGATCTGGTGATGCCGGGGACCAGCGGCGTCCAGCTCTGCCGGCACTTCCACCAGCACCGCAACGACCACGGCGTGCTGTTCCCCATTTTGATGCTGACCAGTCAGGAGACCGACGAACAGCTCATCGCCTGTCTGGAGGCCGGGGCCGACGACTTCGTCGGCAAGTCGCGTCCCATGGACATCCTCAAGGCAAAGATGATGGCGCTTCTGCGCTGCAAATTCTTCGTGGATGACCGTTTGTCGGCCCCCGCTACGACCAACAGGTAAGTCATACTGCTTTCGAGTGATACCGCGAGGGGACTATGGTCCGTTAACCTCAAGGCTGGGGCCGGTGCGCCGTCACACAACCATGATACACAACTATGGAAGCGAGGCCCATTTGACCGCTCAGCAGCCGGTCGAACGATCCCACGGGGACGTCCCCGCTCCGGTCAGCCTGGACACCGCGCGGCGGATCTGTCAGGTGGCCGGGGTGCCGGCGCTGCTTGTGGATTCGTCGCTGGCCACCGTGCACGCCAACGCCGCGCTGGGCGCGCTGCTCGGCCGCGCCCCGGCTCCCGGCGAGCCGGCGCAGGCGGCCCTGCGCGACGCGTGGCCGGCGTTCGAGGCGGTGGCCCGCGCGCTGATGGCGCAGGACGGCTTCGCGCCGGAATCCGGGCTGCCGGTCGATCTGCCGCTTCCCGATGGGCAGGCCCCGTTGCGCCTGCGTGTGCTGCCCATCGTCGAGCATGGCCGCACGCACGGCGTCCTGGCGATGGGCGACGGCACGGCGCTGCGCGCCGCCGAGGACATGCGCGCCGAAATCGAACGCGCCGGAGCCGCCAAGTCGCGCTTTCTCGCTTCAGCCAGCCACGACCTGCGCCAGCCCTTCCAGGCCATGCGGCTGTTCCTGGAAGTGCTGCAAATGCAGATCACCGACGACAAGGCGCGGCAGACCGCCGGCCTGCTCGGCAACGCCATGGCGGCGGGCGAGAAGCTGCTGAACGCGCTGTTGGACATCTCGACGCTGGACGCCGGCACGGTGAAGGCCAACCCGCAGGTGTTCGACCTTGACGAACTGCTGGCGGGTCTGGTCGAGGAATTCCGCCCACAGGCCGAGGAAAAGGGCTTGGTGCTCAAGGCCCGCCTGTTCCCGGCGCTGGTGCGCAGCGACCCGGTGCTGCTGGAGCGCATCGTCCGCAATCTGGTGTCCAACGCCATCCGCTACACCCGCCAGGGCAAGGTGCTGCTGGCGATGCGCCGGCAGTCTGGACCGGGGCCGGGGCGGGTGCGGATCGAGGTGTGGGACACCGGCTTCGGCATCCCCGAGGCGCAGACCGAGTTGATCTTCGACGAGTTCCACCAGTTGGAGAACCCGGCGCGCGACCCGAACCGCGGCCTTGGCCTGGGGCTTGCCATCGTGCGGCGCCTGTCCATACTGCTGAAGGCGCCGGTGAACGTGCACTCGCGCGTCGGCCGCGGCTCGGTCTTCTCGGTGTCGCTGGAGTTGGCCGAGCCGGAAGCGCCGCGCCGGGCGGAGGAGCCGCGCCACGCCGCCGGCCCACTGGCCGGCACCACGGTTTTGGCGGTGGACGACGATGCGATGGTGTTGACCGGCCTCCAGCTCAGCCTGGAGGGGTGGGGCTGCACGGTGGTTCCGGCGGGCGACATCCGCGAGGTGTTCATGCGCCTGGACCAGTTGGACGGCCCACCGGACGTGATCCTCACCGACCTGCGGCTGCCCAACAAGGTGACCGGATTCGAGGTGATCGACCGGGTGCGCAAGCTCTACGGCCGCGAGATCCCCGCCATCGTGCTGACCGGCGAGACCGGGCAGGCGGAGCTGACCGAGGGCCAGCGCCGCCATTGCTCCTTCCTGCACAAACCGCTGCACCCGCTGGACCTGAAACGCGTGCTCAGCCAGATCGCCGGCCCTTGCGCACCGGCGCGGGTGGGGAAGCCGTCGACTCCCTAGCCCGGCTCCTACCCCGGCAGCACCCGCAGAAGGTCGAAATTCTCCGCGAAGGCCACGGCGGCGCCGTGCGTGTGCTGCGAGCTGACGCGCAGCACGCCTTCCCCGGCGATGGCCGGGAATTTGCTCTTCTGCAACGCCTGCTGCGCCTTGTAGAAATCCGCCACCCGCACCGCGAAGCCGGCGAAGCACGGGCGTGGCGCCTGCAATACCGGATCGTCCCCCCACAGCTGCGTCAGCACCGACGGCGGCGCCACGACGATGGGTGCGGCTGCCGCACCGGTCTGCACCACCCGAAGGACGCCGCGCGGCTCGACGTGCGTGCCGAACAGCCGGGCGTAGGGGCCGGCCACCGCCTCCGGGTCGTCGGCGGCGACGATCAGCGCGGCCAAGCCGGTGGCGCCGTTCTCGTGGGTCAGGTACTCCGGCCGCCAGACCACATCGCGGGTGTGGTGCTGGCACAGGAACATGCGCCCGCCCGGCGTCGCCTCCGCCGCCACCTGGGTGATGGTGAAGCGCGCGTCGCGCTTGCCCTCCGGCAGGTCCACCGGACGGCCGAAATCGATGGCCTCGCTGCCCGACAGCCCGGCCTCGGCGAGCTGGCGCTGGGCGTCGCGGGCGTCGGTGGTCTTCAGCGCGACGGCGGCCAGCCCCTCACGGGTCTTCAGGAACTCCGACCACGCCGCGGTGGCGGGATTCGGTTCCTCGATGGCGAGCAGTTCCACATAGTCGTCGGCGAACATGAAGGTGTGATTGGCCGACTTCAGTTCGGTGTGCCGGCCGCGCGGCGTCAGCGTGAAGCCGAGCCGTGCGTAAGCGTCGCGCGCCTTCTCCAGATCGCGCACCGCGATCACCAGATGGTCGATGCCGTCGATGCCGTGGGGCATGGGAGTCTCCTTCAAAGCCCTCCCCCGAATCCGTCGGGGGAGGACCTTAATATCCTTCCCGCTACTCCGCCGCCAGCTTCGGCAGATGGTCCAGTGCGTCCTTGAGGGCCGCCTCGTCGTACGGCACGTCCTGGAGCTTGCCGGCGAAGTAGTCGGTGTAGGCCTGCATGTCGAAGTGCCCGTGGCCGGAGAGGGTGAACAGGATGGTCTCCGCCTTGCCCTCGGCCTTGCAGCGCAGCGCCTCGTCGATGGCGGCCTTGACGGCGTGCGAGGACTCGGGCGCCGGCACGATGCCCTCGTTGCGGGCGAAGGTCACCGCCGCCTCGAAGCACGTCGTCTGCGGGTAGGCCCGCGTCTCGATCAGGCCCAATTCCTTGACGTGGCTGACCATCGGCGCCATGCCGTGATAGCGCAGGCCACCGGCATGGAAGCCCGGCGGCATGAAGGTCGAGCCCAGCGTGTGCATCTTGACCAGCGGCGTCAGATGGCCGGTGTCGCCGAAATCGTAGGCATAGACGCCCTTGGTCAGCGTCGGGCAGGACGCCGGCTCGACCGCCAGCAGGCGCACGTCCCTGCCCTTCAGCTTTTCGCGCAGGTAGGGGAACGCCAGACCGGCGAAGTTGGAGCCGCCACCGGCGCAGCCGATGATCACGTCCGGTTCGGCACCGGCCATCTCCATCTGTGCCATGGCCTCTTCGCCGATGATCGTCTGGTGCAGCAGCACGTGGTTGAGCACGCTGCCCAAGGCGTACTTGGTGTCGTCACGCTGCACCGCGCGCTCGACCGCTTCGGAAATGGCGATGCCCAGCGAGCCGGTGCTGTCCGGGGTCTTCGCCAGGATGGCGCGGCCGGACTCGGTCATGTCCGATGGGCTGGCGATGCAGGTGGCACCGTAGGTTTCCATCAAGGCGCGGCGGTAGGGCTTCTGGTGATAGCTGATCTTCACCATGAAGACCTCCACCTCCAACCCGAACAGCGAGCCGGCGAACGCCAGCGACGAACCCCACTGCCCCGCCCCGGTCTCGGTGGTCAGGCGCTTGACGCCTTGCTGCTGGTTGTAGAAGGCCTGCGGAACCGAAGTGTTCGGCTTGTGGCTGCCGGCCGGGCTGACGCCCTCGTACTTGAAGTAGATCTTGGCCGGCGTGCCCAGCGCCTTTTCCAGCCGCCGGGCGCGCACCAGCGGACTGGGCCGCCACAGACGGTAGACGTCGCGCACCGGTTCAGGGATGTCGATCCAACGCTCGGTCGAAACCTCCTGCTCGATCACCGCCATGGGGAAGATCGGCGCCAGATCGTCCGGGCCGATGAGCTGGCCGGTCGCCGGGTGCAGCGGCGGCGGCAGGGGCACCGGCAGGTCCGCGGCAAGGTTGTACCAAGCCTTCGGCATGCGGTCTTCGCTCAGCACATACTTGGTGCTTTCCGTCATGGCATTTCCTCCGTTGGCCGCTCTGTCGGCGGCGGTCGGGAGGTTGTATATCGGCAACCGCCGTTCGCAAAAAGGGGCTAACCGCGTTCGGCCCGTCAAAGATGCGTCCGCACATCCCACAGCTCCGGGAACAGCCGCACCTCCAGCATCTTGCGCAGGTACGACACACCGGCGGTGCCGCCGGTGCCGGTCTTGTGGCCGATGACGCGCTCGACCGTGGTGACGTGGCGGAAGCGCCATTGCCGGAAGTTGTCTTCCAGGTCCACCAGCTTTTCGGCCAGTTCGTACAGGCTCCAGTGATGGCCGGGGTCGCGGTAGACCGCCAGCCACGCGTTCAGCACGCTGTCGTTGGCACGGTAAGGCTGCGTCCAGTCGCGCTCCACGCAGTCCGGATCCACGCTCAACCCGGCGCGGGCCAGCGCGCGGATCGCCTCGTCGTAGAGGCTGGGCGCGGTCAGCGCCCGGTCGAGCATGCCCGCCAAATCCTCGCGGTGGCGGTGCGGCTGCACCATGGCGGCGTTCTTGTTGCCCAGAGTGAACTCGATGGTGCGGTACTGGTAGGACTGGAAACCCGACGACTTGCCGAGATAGTCGCGGAACGCCGTGTACTCGCTGGGCGTCAGGGTGGACAGCACGTCCCACGCCTGGATCAACTGGTTCTTCACCCGCGCCACCCGCGCCAGCATCTTGAAGGCCGGTCCCAGATCGTCGGCGGCGATGTGCGTCTTGGCGGCCCCCAGCTCGTGCAGGATGAGCTTCATCCACAGTTCGGTGGTCTGGTGCTGGATGATGAACAGCAGTTCGTTGTGGCTGGACGACAGCGGCATCTGCGAATGGAGCAGCCGGTCGAGGCCGAGATAGTCGCCGTAACTCATGTCCTGCGCGAAGTCGAGGTGGGCGCCGTGGTGCCCGGGTTCGTCGGTCATGGGGTTCCTCCTCAGGTCACCGCAGCGCGCTGGTGGAACTCGGGGCGGTCCCAGGTCGCGGTGGACAGGACGTCCTTCAACACCTGCACGGCGTCCCAGACGTCGGCGAAGCGCAGATAGAGCGGCACGAAGCCGAAGCGCATGATGTCCGGCGCCCGGAAGTCGCCGATCACCCCGCGCGCGATCAGCGCCTGCATCACCGCATAGCCCTGCGGATGCCGCACCGACACCTGGCTGCCGCAGCGCTCCGGTGCGTCGGGGCCGGCCGGCGACAGACCCAGGCCGGCGCACTCCTGCGCGACCAGAGCGCGGAACAGCCGGGTCATCCCCAGGCTCTTCAGCCGGAGGTCGCCCATGTCCACCGCCAGCACCTCGTCCACCCCGGCCTCCAGCGCCGCCATCGCCAGCACGGCGGGCGTGCCGCACAGTGCACGGCGGATGCACGGCGCCGGCTCGTAGGCGGTGCCGAAGGCGAAGGGCTCCGCGTGCCCCATCCAGCCGGCGAGCGGCTGGCGGAACGCCTCCTGATGCCGCATCGCCACATAAAGGAAGGCCGGCGCGCCGGGGCCCCCGTTCAGGTACTTGTAGCCGCAGCCCACCGCCAGATCGACGCCGCAACCGTCGAGGTCCACCGGCAGCGCCCCGGCGCTGTGCGCCAGATCCCACAGCATCAGCGCCCCGGCATCGTGCGCCGCGCGGGTGATCGCGGCCATGTCGTGCATCGCTCCGGTGCGGTAATCGACGTGGGTCAGCATCACCACGGCGGTGCGCCCGTCGATGGCGTGCGCGATCTCCTCCCGTTCGACCATGCGCAGTTCAACCCCACCAATCAGGTCACCAAGGCCCTGGACGATGTAGAGGTCGGTCGGGAAGTTGCCGCGCTCCGACAGCACGACCGTCCGCCCCGGACGCATGCGCACCGCGGCGGCCAGGGCCTTGAACAGGTTCACCGAGGTGGAGTCGGCGACCACGACTTGGCCCGGTGCCGCACCGACCAGCCGGCCGATCTTATCGCCGACCCGTTGCGGCAGGTCCATCCAGCGGGCGCTGTTCCAACTGCGGATCAGCCCGTTCCCCCATTCGGCGCGGACGACGCGTTCGAGGTGCGCGGGGGTCGCCTTGGGCAGCGCGCCCAGCGAGTTGCCATCCAGGTAGATGACGCCGTCCGGCAACGCGAACCGCTCCCGCCGGGAGGCCAGCGGGTCACAGGCGTCCAGAACCGCCACGTCGTCACGACCAAGCGCCCTCACGGCCGCCACTCCCGCAGCACGGCGCGCACGGGCGCGGCGTCGAGATTGGCGAGCTTGAGCGGCAGCGCGATCAGCTCGTAGTCGCCGGGCGCCACGTCGTCCAGCACCAGCCCTTCGAGGATGGCGAGGCCGTGCGCCTTTACGCGGTTGTGGGCATCCATGGTCTTGGACTCCTGCGGGTCGAGCGACGGCGAGTCGATGCCGATCAGCCGCACGCCGTGCGCGGCCAGAATATCCACGGTATCCGGGTGCACGGCGGTGAAGGTCGCGTCCCAGCGCTCCACCGGGTTGCGGGTGTAGGTCTTGAGGATCACCCGCGGCGGCGCTCCGTCCAGCCGGCCAGCCAGCGCGTCCACCGGCACCCGAGCCTCACAGCCGCGCACGTCCACCACCCGGCAGCGGCCGAGATAGAGGGACAGGTCCAGTTCGCCCGCCGGCCGCCCGTCGGCGTCGTAGTGCAGCGGCGCGTCCGCGTGCGCCCCCGTGTGCGTGGACAGCGTGACGCGCGAAACGTTGACCGGGCAGCCGGGCGCGATCGCCCAGGTCCGCACCTCGTCATACGCGGTGTCGCCGGGCCACACCGGCATGCCGGGCCGCAGCGCCGGGCTGATGTCCCACATGCGGCGCCCGCTCTCGTCGGTCGCGTCCACCATTCCCTCCCGATGCCCGTTTGGCCCAATGCCCTTTTGAGCCGACCCGATACTGATGTCGGGAGCGCCGGGAGGATTTCCATCTCCGCCCTTCGATGGCGCGGCAACGCACCCCGCGCAATCCGCGCTGGAGTGCTGCATAATGCACTACACTGCGTACTACGGACCTGATCGGAGAACGGCTGCCATGGCCGACAACGCGGATCTTTTCAAACCGATGGAATGGGAGGACACACTCTCCGTCGGCGTGCCGGAAATCGATGGCGAGCACAAGGTCCTGCTCGGTCTGTACAGCGACGCCGCCCGTGCGTTCGCCGCCGGCTGCGGCCTTGCCGAAAAGCAGAAGCTCCTGCAAGAGCTGGACACCTACGCGTTTTATCATTTCGGCACGGAAGAGGCGCTGATGCGCGTCTGCCGCTACCCCCGCGTCAAGGAGCACGGCGGCGAGCACGCCAGCTTCCGCCGCGAGTTGGCCGCGCTGAAGGCCGAACTGGACAGTGGGCCGGAGTTCGAGGCGCACGCGCTGGGCTTCATCCGCACCTGGATCGAGCGGCACATCCGGGGCTCCGACAAGGCGCTCGGCGCCTTCCTGGCCGAGGCATCGGCCCGGTGGACCGGACAGAGGCCGAACGCGGCGGATTGAAGTCACCATGCCCAATGCCGCCCCTGCCGCAGCCGCCGCGACGAATCATTTCCGCTCCGCCTTCCGCCACCGCTCGTTCGCGCTGTTCTGGACGGCGCGGCTGAGCGCGTGGCTGGCCGGTCAGATGCAGGCGGTCGCCGTCGGCTGGCAGATGTACGAGCTGACCGGCGACCCGCTCGACCTCGGGCTCGTCGGGCTGTTCCAGTTCCTCCCCACCCTGGTGCTGTCGCTGGTCGCCGGGCACGTGGTGGACAGCCACGACCGGCGGCGCATCCTGATGGCCGCTTTGCTGCTGGAAACCGCCGGCCTGGGCGTGCTGTTCACGCTGACCGCGGCCGGTGCGGCGACGCCGGGGCTGATCTTCGCGGTGGTGTTCGCGCTGGGCGTCGCCAAGGCGTTCGGCGGGCCGGCGCACAGCGCGCTGATCTCCGCCGTGGTGCCGGCCGACGACCTGCCCAACGCGGTGGCCTGGAACTCCACGGCGATCCAGACGGCGATGATCGGCGGCCCGGCGCTGGGCGGGCTGCTCTACCTCGCCGGGCCGGCGGTGGTGTACGGCACCGCCACGCTGCTGCTGGCCGCCGCCGCGGCCCTGGTCGCCACGCTGCGCCCGCGCCGGGTGGAGTTGGCGAAGCGGGCGGTGTCGTGGAATTCGCTGTTGGCCGGCGTCGCCTTCATCCACAGCCGGCCGGCGATCCTCGGCGCCATATCGCTGGACATGATGGCGGTGATGCTGGGCGGGGCGACGGCGCTGCTGCCGGTGTACGCCAAGGACATCCTGTTCGTCGGCCCGTGGGGCCTGGGCCTGCTGCGCAGCGCGCCGGCCCTGGGGGCGTTGTTGATGGCGGTGACGCTGGCGCGCTGGTCGGTGAACCGGCACGCCGGCCTGCATCTGCTGGGGGCGGTTGCCGCCTTCGGCGCCGGCACCGTGGCGTTCGGCCTTTCCACCGACGCGGTGCTGTCCGGCGTGGCGCTGTTCGTGCTGGGTGCCGCCGACGAGGTGAGCGTCTTCATCCGCCAGACGCTGATCCAGCTCGCCACACCCGACCAGATGCGCGGGCGCGTCGGTGCGGTGTCGGGACTGTTCATCGGCGCCTCCAACCAGCTCGGCGCCTTCGAATCGGGCGCCACGGCGGCGCTGTTCGGCACCGTGCCGGCGGTGGTGGCCGGCGGGTTAGGCGCCGTCGCCGTCGCGGCGCTGTGGGCGTGGCGCTTTCCGGATCTGCGGCGCATCGACCGGTTGCTCTCCGTCCGCTGAGCAAGCGTGCGGATGGTGGCACCACCAGAGACCCGCATCCGGCCGTTTGCTCTCCCTCGCCCTTCGCCGCATCGGATTAATGTCGCAGGCATGACCGTCGCGACGCTCATCTGCCTGGGGCTGGCGTATCTGGCCGTCGCCTTTGCGGCGTTGGGCCTGCCGCGCCTTGCCGTCGCCTTCGTGGTCAGCACGGTGGACCTCGGGCTGGCCGGGCAGGTGATCCCGCTGATCGACGCCGACCCCTTGGTGGTCCTGGTTTCCGGCACCGCGCTGCTCACCGTGTTCGGCACGGTGGTGAGCGGGGATTAGTACTCGCGGTCTGGGCGGTCGGCGTTGTCGCCCAGCCCCATGACGCCGACGCCCATCGCGACGCTGCCGAAGGTGATGCAGATCGAGCCGATGAACAGGTACAGCCCCACCCCCACCGAATCCGCCGCGACCAGCAGCGTGCGCAGCCCTCCGACGTCGAGCCAGAGCATGGCGCCGCAGAACACCAGCCCGGCCGTGACACCGGCGGCGAGGTGCTTGGCGAGGTAGAGGAGGGCGTTGCGTTCCTTGACGGTCATGGCGACAAGTCTAGCGCACCGGCCGTCCAGGGCAAGGCCGGCGCTGGCGGTGCCACCCGCGCCCGTCTATTCTCCGCGGATCGGAACTTGGACGAGGCAGCGCGTGACGGACGAACCCCAGCTCGGCGTGACGGCGGTGATCGTGGCGGTGGCCGGCTCCACGCCGCGCATCGTCACCGTGCGCAGCGCCTTCGAGGTGCCGGGGCCGTTCCGCCGCGGCGACACGCCGCCGCCGCACCGCGACGCCCTGCCCGGCGCGGCCTTCGAGCCGGAGCGCTTCCGCACGCTCCAGGAGGGCCTGCGCGCGGTGGCCGAGGATCTGTCCGGCCTGTCGCTGCGCTATGTCGAGCAGCTCTACACCTTCGGCGACCGCCACCGCGACCCGCACGAGCTGTTCGGCGGCGCGCGCTCGGTCACCGTGGGCTATCTGGCGCTGGTGCGCGACGAGCCCACCGGCGGCCACGACGCGGCGGAGTGGCGCGACCTCTACGACTACTTCCCCTGGGAGGACTGGCGCGACGAGCGCCCGGCGCTGCTGGACACCATCGTTCTGCCCGCGCTGCGGCGCTGGGTCGAGGCGGCGCCCGGCGAGGCCGAGCGCGCCCGCCGCCAGGAACGCGCCCAGCTCGCCTTCGCGCTGGACGACGGGCAGGGATGGGATTCCGAGCGCGTGCTGGAGCGCTATGAACTGCTGTACGAGGCCGGGCTGGTGGTGGAGGCGTTCCGCGACCGCGAGTTCGAACGCCTCGCCGGCATCGAGCCGGGCCTGCGCCGCGACATGCCCCGAGCCCTCGGCCGCCCTATGGCGCGCGACGGCCGGCGCATCCTGGCAACCGCGCTGGAGCGCCTGCGCGGCAAGCTGAAGTACCGCCCCATCGTCTTCGAACTGCTGCCGCCGACGTTCACGCTGAACCAGCTCCAGCAGGTGGTGGAGGCGCTGTCGGGCGCGCGGCTGCACAAGCAGAACTTCCGCCGTCTGATGGTGTCCGGCGGCTTCGTCGAGCCGACCGGCGCTTACGAGAGCCAGACCGGCGGCCGCCCCGCCGAGCTGTTCCGCTTCCGCCGCCAAGCCATCCACGAACGCACCAGCGCGCGGGCAATCCCGGAAGCCTGACCCCTCACCGAAAGACGGCAATCGCAGACCCCGGCCTCGTCCAGAAAATCTGTTTCTGGTGTGCGTCCGGCAACCACGTAGCAGGGCCACGCAGCAGGGTAAGAGGGGCGGCTATCCAACATTGACACAAAATAAATAAGGTTATTTTCCAAACCGTCTCATTTCTGGACGCTGTATCAAAAACAGAAAAAGGCCACCACGAGGGCGGCCCTAAGTCTGCATCCTTAAGCAAGCCAGGAAGCTCGCTGCAGATATATAACGCCACCCCTAAGGATGGCGGCGTGATTTCCATCAAGCATTTAGACATTTTCTAAATTTGCGGTGTCCTGTGTGAGGTCAAGACTGATTAAATTATCCGGCCGGCGAGAGCGGGCCATGAACACAAGCAACGCCGCGGCGCAGCAGATAGGGTTATCTCCGAATTACGGGTGGATGCCCTGGAACATTTCTGAAATCATGCCTTCGTTTAATGGACCACCAATGCTTGGCAGGCGCGATCGCCTACTAGCAACCACTTTCTTCATTTTTCTGTCTATTGCGGCGGTCGATGAAGCAATTCAGCGGCCTAAATTTTATCTATGCTTTGAAATGCGCCATGTTATATGTCTGGAACTAAGGGCGATTACTTTTGACATGCTGCTAAGTGGCAGATACAGGTAGGGCCGCAGCCCCGCCACTTTCCAGAACGCCTCATTGTTGGATTTGATCGCTGACGACTGACATGGGCGATGTTGAGCCACTACTGTAAATCTCATGGGCATGGTGATGGCTACAACGACGGCCATGTTACGACCGTTGGCCAAGGGAAAACTTCATGAAGATAATGTTGCAGACGGGTTCAGATCTGATCGACAAACCCCATGACGAAATCATAGCAAAATTGAAGATTTTCGTTTTTCTAATGGAAGGCCAATCTGCTCCGGACACCATCCTGCGAGCCCGTGAAGAGTTCCTGGACGTGCTCATCCGCCATGCCCTTCAGGAGGAATGCCTGATGTCGTTGTCCAATTACCACGGCTTCCAACCACATTATGCTGCACATTGGGCCATGTTCCGGAAAGTCAGCGCCATTCTTGAGGCAGAATGCCAAGGTACTGAGCAGAACACTGCCTTAGTCAAGTTTGTTCAAGAGTTTCTACATAAGCACGTCGTCGATATGGATGCTCCCCTGGCGGCCTTCTTGGACTCACTACCAAGGGGCACGCTTGAGCGCTTCCTGGGGATCATGCAGCGACTTATCCCGGCTGTGCCGCGAACCTGACTTTGGTTTGCTCGCCGTCTTTCTCCCAATATACGGCCACCCCCCGAGCGGCCGATGCATTTTCGCGTTTTGATTGGCGCTTAATTGCATGCTGCGGCTGCATTGAACGTTATGGAAAGCCATAGAGAGTGACCCCGCCAATCAACCCCAAGCAGGCGGCTGCCAGCTCCCGGCGGGCATAACGCACGATTTTGAAGCGCCTTTACGATGCCCCCCGAAGGGCCAAATCGCCGCACCCGGCTTGACTCGCCACGAAAAGCGCTTATGCTCTCATTGAGAATTATATATTTACCTCAATGCGAGCATAAGCCATGGACGCGATCACGCCCACCGCCCTGCGCCTGGAGTACACGCCCGAGGTCGCCGCCGCGACCGCGCCGGCCTATGAGCGGCTGAAGCGCGTGATCCCGGAGATCGAGTGGCCGTTCCACGCCCCGCTGGTGCACGCCATCAACGAGTTGAAGCGCGAGCGCAACGCCGTCGTCCTGGCCCACAACTACCAGACGCCGGAGATCTTCCACGGCGTGGCCGACATCGTCGGCGACAGTCTGGCCCTGGCGAAACAGGCCGAAGCCACCGACGCAGAGGTGATCGTGCTGGCCGGCGTCCATTTCATGGCCGAGACGGCCAAGCTGATGAACCCCGGTAAGATCGTCCTGATCCCGGACGCCGCCGCCGGCTGCTCTCTGGCGGAATCGATCACCGCCGCCGACGTGCGGCTGCTGCGCGAGACCTACCCCGGCGTGCCGATCGTCGCCTACGTCAACACTTCGGCCGAGGTGAAGGCGGAGGTGGACATCTGCTGCACCTCGGGCAACGCGGTGGAAGTGGTGGAATCGCTGGGCGTGCCGCGCGTCATCATGCTCCCCGACGAATATCTGGCGAAGTATGTCGCCACCCAGACCAGCATCGAGGTGATCGCCTGGAAGGGCCATTGCGAGGTGCACGAGCGCTTCACCGGTGCCCAGATTGCCGAGTTCCGCGGCCGCTTCGACAACCTCATGGTCATCGCCCACCCGGAGTGCCCGCCGGACGTGCTGGAGGCCGCGGACTATGTCGGGTCCACCGCGCACATGATCCAGATGGTCGAAAAGCGCCGGCCGCCCCGCGTGCTGATGGTCACCGAGTGCTCGATGAGCGACAACATCGCCGCCAACCTGCCCGACGTGGAGTTCGTCCGGCCCTGCAATCTGTGCCCGCACATGAAGCGGATCACGCTGACCAACATCCTGGAGTCCTTGCAGACTCTGGAGCCGCGCGTCGAGATCCCGGCGGAACTGGCCGACCGCGCCCGCCGCTCGGTCGAGCGCATGCTGGCCGTTCAGCCAAAACCCCGTGCGTGAGGGCACGCCCATGCTAACCGTCCGCGATTCGCACGTGCTGGTCATCGGGTCCGGTTTGGCGGGAATGACCGTGGCGCTGAAGCTGGCCCCAACCCCCGTCACGCTGCTGACCAAGACCGCCGACCTGCCTGGCGGGTCGAGCCTGCACGCCCAGGGCGGCATCGCCGCGGCTCTGGCGCCCGGCGACACGCCGGACAGCCACACCGCCGACACCGTCGCGGCCGGCGCCGGGCTGGTGGACGCCGCCATGGCGGCGTTGCTGGCGGAGGAGGGCGCCGAGCGCGTCGCCGAACTGCTGGCCGCCGGCCTGCCCTTCGACCGCGACGCCGAGGGCCGCCCACTGTTCGGCCGCGAGGCCGCGCACAGCGCCGCCCGCATCGTTCATGCCGGTGGCGACGCCACCGGCCGCACGCTGGTCACCGCACTGGCCGAGCGGGTGCGCGCCACCCCCTCGGTCACCGTGGAGACGGAGGCGTTCGTCACCGACCTCGTGGTGCGGCACGGCCGGGTGTGCGGTGTCCTGGCCCACCACGCGCAAGGCTGGGTGCTGCACCGTTGCCCGCGGGTGGTGCTGGCGACCGGCGGCATCGGACAAGCCTTCGCGCGCACCACCAACCCGGTGGAGGCCACCGGCGACGGCTTGGCGCTGGCGGCCCGCGCCGGGGCATGGCTGTCCGACGTGGAGTTCGTGCAGTTCCACCCCACCGCGCTGGCCACGGACACCGGCCCCGAGTCCGATGGCGGCCCGGCGCCGCTACTGACCGAAGCGTTGCGCGGTGCCGGCGCCCTGCTGCTGGACCGCCACGGCCACCGCTTCATGCCCGAAGAGCACCCCCTGGCCGAACTGGCGCCGCGCGACGTGGTCGCCCGCGCCATCGGCCGCCGCGTCGCCGCGGGGGAGCCGGTGTTCCTCGACCTCCGCCCTGCCCTGGCCGCCAAGCCGGACGGCTTCCCGACCGTGCTGGGTTTCTGCACGCAAGCCGGGTTCGACCCGTGGAGCCAGCCGGTTCCGGTGGCGCCGGCCGCGCATTACCACATGGGCGGCGTGCGCACCGACGCGCACGGCCGCACCAGCGTCGAGGGCCTGTGGGCCTGCGGCGAGGTCGCCTGCACCGGCGTGCACGGCGCCAACCGCCTTGCCAGCAATTCGCTGCTGGAAACCCTGGTGTTCGGCGCCCGCGTGGCCCGTGACGTGACCGGGCGCCCGACCGCCCCGCCCCTGCCCTTCGCCTTGCCCGAACCGCCCGCCGTGCCCAGCGAAACCGCCGCACCCTTGATCGCCATGATCGCCGCGTCGGTGCGCCGCGGCCTCTACACGTGCGCCGGCCTTGTGCGTCACGGCGACAGCCTCGCCACCGCGGCGCGGCGGCTGGAACGGCTGGATGCCGATCTCAACTCCTTGCCCTCCTCCGCCCGTGCCGGCGCCGACGCCGTGCGCCGTTGGGGCGAGGCGCGCAACCTGCTGCTGGTCGGGCGGCTGGTGCTGCACGCGGCAACGCGGCGCGAGGAAAGCCGCGGCGCGCACTTCCGCCTCGATTTTCCTCAAGAAGACGCGCGCGGGACGCGCTATGCCTTCACCATCGAAGACCTGGACCGCCCCGCGCCCGCCGGAGACACCGCATGCCGAATCCTATGATCTATGAGCCCATCGTCCGCGGCGCCCTGCTGGAGGATCTCGGCCGTGCCGGCGACCTGACGACGGACTCCATCGTTCCGGCCGACGCCACCGCCACCGCCATCGTCGCCGCCCGCAAGGACGGCCGGATCGCCGGGCTGGAGGCCGGACTGTCGGCGTTCCGCATCCTCGACCCGGCCGTCGAGATCGCCATCACGGTGCCGGACGGCGGCGACGTGGCCGCGGGCGGCACCATCGCCACCGTGCACGGCAAGGCCCGCGCCCTGCTGACCGGCGAGCGCACGGCGCTCAACCTGCTGGGCCGGCTGTCGGGCATCGCCACGGCGACGCGCTCCCTGGTCCAGGCGGTGGAGGGCACCCGCGCCCGCATCGTCTGCACCCGCAAGACCACTCCGGGGCTGCGCTCGCTGGAGAAGCACGCGGTGCGGCTGGGCGGCGGGGCGAACCACCGCTTCGGCCTGGACGACGCGATCCTCATCAAGGACAACCACATCGCCATCGCCGGCGGCATCCGCCCGGCCGTCGAGCGCGCCCGCGCCGCCGTCGGCCACATGGTGAAGATCGAGGTGGAGGTGGATACGCTGGACCAGCTGGAGGAACTGCTGGGCCTGAAGGCCGACGCCGTGCTGCTCGACAACATGAACCCGGCGACGCTCAAGCGCGCGGTGAGCATGGTGGCGGGACGGATGATCACCGAGGCGTCGGGCAACGTGATGCTGCACTCCGTGCGCCCCATCGCCGAAGCCGGGGTGGACATGATCTCGGTGGGATGGATCACCCACTCCGCGCCCAACCTGGACGTGGGCTTGGACATGTGACAGGGTCGGCGCATGCCGATCTTCAGCTTCCCCGACGAAGCGCAGTGGGACGAGACGACCGCGACGCTGACCTTCACCGTGAGGGTCGGCGAGTACGAGGGAATCGTCTTCGTCCCCCGCGCGGTCTTCACCTCTCTCATGGAGCGCCGCCCCACGGGCGAGGAGGCCGACGCCTTCTTCCACGCCAACCGCCCGGTCTTCGAGAAGGCCGTAGAGACGCGCATCATGGACCGCGCGCTGGACCCGGACGCGAACATCCACCTGACGGCACGGGACGTGCGGCGGGCGATCCCGCGTTAAGCCGTCCCGGCCGCCTTCAGCCACGCCTCGAAATGCGCCTGCGCCGCCCGCTGGATGGTCAGCTGGAACAGCGGCGCGTCGCTCGTCTTGACCAGCAGCGCGTGCAGTTGCGCAAACGCGCACAGCGCCGAGCGGCCCACCGGGAAAGCGCGGACGTGCAGGTCCAGCGAGCACCCCTTGTTCAGCAACCGCACCGCGCCCGGCCCGCGCAAGGCGTAGGTGATCCGCGCGTCGCTGACGTCCACCGCCGTGCCGCGCGGGCCGATGGCGTCGCGCAGGCGAACGGTCAGAGCCTCGGCGTCGTCAGGCTCGCACTCCACCAGCCATGAGGTCGGTTGCAGCCAGAACACGCTCACCGGCCCCAACACGGCGACGTTCGGCTCGGGCGGCGACACGCCCAGCACCGCCGAAACGGAATCGAGGAACCCACGGTCGTCCGGCCGGCCGCGCAGAGCGATACGCCCGGCGGCGGGCATGAGGTGCACGGTGTCAGCCATGGAAGCGCTCCCCTCGGGGGTCGTAGAAGGCGGGCGGCACCAGCTTGGCGCGGATGCGGCAACCGCCGGCCATCACATCGACGTTCTCGCCCATCCGCGACCGGCCGGCGCGCACCATGCCCAGCGCCACCGGGTGGCCAAGCGTCGGGCTGAGCACGCTGGAGGTGACATGCCCGTCGCTGCCCCGCTCGCCCAGCACCTGGGCGCCCACGGGCAGAAGCGTGTGGGTGTCGGCGCTGAGCAGACCGACGAGCTGCAGCCTCTCCGGGTCGGTGCCCGCCGGCCGCGTCAGCGAGCGGCGGCCGGCGAAGTCGCTGGCTTTCTTCGCCACGCCGCGCGCCATGCCGATGTCGTCCGGCAGCGTCGTGCCGTCCGTATCCACGCCGACGTGGATGAACCCCTTCTCCAGCCGCAGCACCAGCAGCGATTCCACACCGATGGGTGTGATGCCGTAGGGCTTGCCCACATCGAGGATCGCCGTCAGGAAGGCCCCGGCGTGGCGGGCGTGCACGGACACCTCATAGCTCACCTCGCCGGTGAAGCTGACGCGCGCCACCCGCGCCTTCAACCCGGCCACCGTGCCCTCGCGGAACGCCAGATGCGGGAAGCCCTCCGGCGACAGATCGATGTCCGTGCCAAGGTCGCGCAGCACGTCGCGGGCGCGCGGGCCGGCCAGCGTCATCACCGCCCACTGCTCGGTGACCGGAACCACCCAGACATCGAGGTCGGGCCACTCGCATTGCAGCCATTCATCGAAGATCTGCGGCACGCGGGCGGCGTTGCCGCTGGTGGTGCCGACGAGGAAACGGTCCTCGTCCAAGCGCGTGATCACGCCGTCATCGATCACCACGCCGTGCTCGCTGACCATCACCACATAGCGGGTCTTGCCCACGGGGATGGTCGAGACGGTCTGCACGTACATGCGGTCGAGGAACAGCCCGGCGTCGCGCCCGCTCACCTCGATCTTGCCAAGCGGCGAGGCGTCCAGCACTGAGACGCGCTCGCGCGTCGCCAGCACCTCGCGACGGATGGCGTCCTCGGCGGCTTCGCCCTCCAAGGGGTAGAACTCCGGCCGCCACCACGGGCCGAAATCGGCGAAGTGCGCCTTGCACGCGACATGCACCGCCTCGGCCGGCAGGTGCAGGCGCGGACGGTAGAGAGCGCCGCGATTCAGCCCCGCGATGGTGCCGAAACTCACCGGGTCGAAGGGCGGGCGATAGCGGGTGGTGCCGACCTCGGCCGGCGCGCGTCCGGTCTCCTGCCCCATCAGCGCCAGCGCGACGACGTTGGAGGTCTTGCCCTGGTCCACCGCCATGCCGAGCGTGGTGTAGCGCTTCAGATGCTCGACCGAGCGGTAGTTCTCGCGCGCGGCCAGCGCGATGTCGGCGGTGGTCACGTCGTTCTGGAAATCCACCCACGCCTTGCCCTTGCCGGGCACCGACCACAGCGCCGCCGGACGGCCGGTCTCGGTGAACGGCGCTCGCGGCGCCTCGCCCACCGCGCCGGTCTGCCCGGCCGCCCGCGCCGCGCGCGATCCCGCCGCGAAGCCCGACGCCAGCGCGTCGGCGGTGGCGGGCCTGCCGGCCGCGGCGCCGGCCATGTGCAGGAAGCCGGGGCCGCTGCCGGGCAGCAAGGCGACGGCCTCATCGCTCCACTCCAGTTTTCCGCCCGACTGCGCCCACAGATGCACAGTCGGGTTCCAGCCGCCGGAGACGGCCAGCAGGTCGCAGGGCACGCGCTCCGCATGGCCGTGACCCGACGCCGGGACGATGTCCACCGAGCCGATCCAGCCCGTGCCATGGGTTGCCGCGACCAGCGCCCCGGCGTGGATGCGCAACCGCTGCCGGCGCGCCTGTTCCACCAGCGCCCCGGAGGCATCCGGGCGGGAATCGACGATGGCAGCGACCGTGACGCCGTGCTTCACCAGATCCAGCGCCGTGGCGTATCCGCTGTCGGTGCCGGTGAACACCACCACCCGCCCGGCCGGCACCACGGCAAAGCGGTTGGCGTAGGTTCGCACCGCGGAGGCCAGCATGACGCCCGGCCGGTCGTTGCCGGCGAAGGCCACCGGCCGCTCGATGGCGCCCTGGGCGTAGACCGCCTGTTTCGCGCGGATCTTCCACAGCCGTTGACGCGGACCGATGCGGACACGCGGGGCGACGTGCTCCTGAAGCCGCTCGGCCGCGGCGAAGAAGCCGTGGTCGTAGGCGCCGAACACGGTGGTGCGCGGCAGCAAGGTCACATCCGGCATCGACGCCAGCTCGCCGAGCGCCTGCGCGACCCACCCGGCAGCGTCCTGCCCGTCGATCTCCGCGTCCTCCCACAGCAGCGAGCCGCCGAACTCCCGGTCCATCTCGGCGAGGATGACCCGCGCCCCGGCCCGCCCGGCGGCCAGTGCTGCGCTGAGCCCGGCCGGGCCGCCGCCCACCACCAGCACGTCGCAATGCGCGTTCAGCGTCTCATAGGTCGCGGGATCGGGCTCGGTGGGCGCCTCGCCCAGGCCGGCGGCGTGACGGACGAAGGGCTCCCAGGTTTTCCAGCGCGGCCACTGGAAGGTCTTGTAATAGAAGCCGCCCGGCATGAAGCGGCCGAACAGCGCCCCGGCCACGCCCGTCAGGTCGAACTCGGCCGAGGGCCAGACGTTGACGCTCCTGGCCTCCAGGCCGTCGTACAGTTCGACCAGCGTCGCCTTCAGGTTCGGCTCGGCGTGGGCGCCGCGGCCGATGGTGACGATGGCGTTGGGCTCCTCGACGCCGGCCGCGAAGATGCCGCGCGGACGGTGCAGCTTGAAGCTGCGCCCGACGATGGTCGCCCCGCCGGCCAGCAGCGCCGAGGCCAGGGTGTCGCCGGCATAGCCGGTGAAGGCGCGGCCGTTGAAGGTGATGTGACGCTCGTCGTTTCGGTCGATGCGGCCACCCGCGGCCAGCCGGCGGAAGGGGCTCATTCCGACACCTCTGGCTTGGCGTCGGTCATGCGATAGACGGCCTTGATCTCGTGGGTGACCGTGTCGCGGGCGACGTTGAACCACTGCTGACAGCCCATGCGGTGCAGCCAGCGTTCGAAGTGCAGGCCTTTGGGGTTGTCGCGCTCGAACAGGTAGCGGCCCCACTCCGCATCCGACGACTCCAGGCCGGGCCGGGCGATGTGGGTCTGGCCGCCGCAGAGGAACTCCGCCTCGTCGCGCGAGCCGCACCAGGGACAGGGGATCTGCATCATGGCTGCGTTCCTCTAATGCGCGATGCCGGCCGCCGCGGCTTCGTCGATCATGCGGCCGGTGTGGAAGCGGTCCAGGCCGAAGGCGGCCGTCAGCGGGTGCGGCGTTCCCGTCGCCAGCAGGTGCGCGAAGGTGAAGCCGCCCGCCGGAATCGCCTTGAACCCGCCGGTGCCCCAACCGCAGTTGAGGTACAGCCCCTCTACCGGCGAGCGCCCGATGATCGGGCTGGAATCGTGCACCACGTCGGTGATGCCCGCCCATTGCCGCATCATGCGCAGGCGGCGCAGACCGGGAAACATCTCGCAGAAGCCGGCGATCACATCCTCCGTCGTGCGGAAGCTGCCGCGCTGCGCATAGCTGGGGAACAGGTCGAGCGCGCCACCGACCACCATCTCCCCCTTCGGCGACTGGCTGACGTAGACGCCGGTCGAGGGTGACAGGACGACGGTGTTCAGGATCGGCTTGACCGGCTCCGACACCATGGCCTGGAGCGCGTAGCTGACGATGGGCAACCGAAACCCCGCCATGGCCGCCAGCACGCCGGAATGCCCGGCGACCGCCAGCCCCACCCGGCCCGCCTTGATGACCCCGCGCGAGGTTTCGACCCCCAGCACCCGGCCGCCATTACGGACGAACCCGGTGACCTCGCAGTTCTGGATGATGTCCACGCCACGCGAGTCCGCAGCGCGGGCGTAACCCCAGGCGACCGCGTCATGGCGAGCCATGCCGGCGCGGCGCTGGATGAAGCCGCCCAGCACCGGATAGCGCGCCTCCGGCCCCCAGTTCATCGCCGGGATGAGGTCTCGCACCTGTTCACGGTTCAGGATTTCCGCGTCGATCCCGTTGACGATCATGGCGTTGGCCCAACGCGCCACCGCGTCCAGATCATGCCGGCTGTGCGCCAGGGTGACGATGCCCTGCGGGCTGAACATGACGTTGAAGTTCAGATCCCTGGAAAGCCCCTCATAGAGCTTCAGCGACAGCTCGTAGAACGCCGCGCTCTCCGGGTACAGGTAGTTCGAGCGGACGATCTGCGTGTTGCGCCCGGTGTTGCCGCCGCCCAGCCAGCCCCGCTCCAGCACCGCGATGCGGCCGACACCGTGCTCCTTGGCAAGATAGTAGGCGGTGGCCAGCCCGTGCCCGCCGCCGCCGACGATCACCACGTCGTACTCCGGCTTCGGCTCTGGGTTGCGCCACGCCGGCTTCCAGCCGGTGTGCCCGGTCAGCCCGTGGCGCAGCAGGCCGAGCAGCGAATAGCGATCCTTTGTCACGACGGCAGCTCCCGCACCCAGAGGGTTTGCCGGCGGACGGTACCGCAGCCGGGGCGGAGCTTTCAATACAGGACTGTATGGTGGGGCCAGGCCATAGCGCCAGTGTCCGTACCCGAGGCAACATTCACACGGATTGCACGTATTTATGCACGGATTACACGAATCTTTTTTAATCGTGCGCAGCAGCGGCCTTCGGGATGCCCCGGCGCGCCGCAAGCATCAAAAAAAATTCCGTGTAATCCGTGTTCAAATCCCCAAAATCCGTGTGAATGTTGCCCGCAACGCCAACCGTTCCGGGACTTGCCGGCACTATCCCTCCGGCGGATCGAACCCCGACAGCACCTTGAAGTAGGTGGGAAACAGCGTTTCCCTCACGCGCCGGCTCTCGACGATGCCCAGCGCGTAGTAGCCGACCTGATGGTAGTAGGCGACGCGCGCCCGCACCTCCGCTTCTCCGGCGGCGTAGCCCAGCCCTTCGAAGATCCGCCGCAGCACGTCGGTGCGCGTGGAGTCGGCCTCGCGCACCAGGGCGGCCACCCGCTCGTCGCCGCGTGCCCAGTCGCGCATCGCCGAATCGAGCGCCGGGTCGAACGCCCCACCGTCCAGCCACACCGCGAAGAACCGCTTCAGCCGCAGGAGCGGCGGCGCTTCGCCGTCCAGCACGCGCAGGAAGGGGTCGACGTTGGCGTGGCGCCACTCCTCCAGCAGCGCGTCCAGCAACTCCGCCCGGCTCTTGAAATGCCAATAGAAACTGCCGCGTGTCACCGGAATGCGGGATGCAAGGCGGTCGATTTTCACCTCGGCCACGCCGCCCTCGACCAGCGCGCGGCGCGCGGCGGCGATCCAGTCGGCGCGGCTGAGGCGCTCGGCGACGGCGCCCCGATCCTTTCCCGCCATGCGCTGCATCTCCTCGGCCGCTTGACGCCCACGAGCCGGGCGTTCCATGGTGTCCTGTATGGTCATACCAGAAACCGGGAGGAAAGTATGAGGCGGAGTCTTCTGTTGGGCGTGGCGCTGCTGGCGAGCGTTGCCGCTGGTCCGTTGCAAGCGGCCGACCTGACGATCGCCGTCGTCGGGCCGATGACCGGCCAGTTGGCCGCCATCGGCGAGCAGATGAAGCGCGGCGTCCAGGCCGCCATCGACGAGATCAACGCCAAGGGCGGCGTGCAGGGCAACACGCTCAAGATCGAGGTCGGCGACGACCAGTGCGATCCCAAGCAGGCAGTCGCCGTCGCCAACCAGATGGTCAGCAAGAACGTCCAGTTCGTGGTGGGCCACGCCTGCTCCGGCTCGTCGATCCCGGCCGCGTCGGTGTACGGCGAGAACGACGTGTTCATGATCAGCCCGGCCTCGTCGAACCCGACCTTCACGGACGAAGCCGCCAAGAAGGGCTGGAACACCATCCTGCGCACCTACGGGCGCGACGACGCCCAGGGCACCTACGTCGGCAAGTGGCTGGCGGAGGCCCGGAAGGGCAAGCGCGTCGCGATCCTCCACGACAAGTCGGCCTATGGCAAGGGCCTCGCCGACGAGGTGAAGAAGGCGATGAACGCCGGCGGCCTGCAGGAGGTCACCTACGAAGCGATCACCGCGGGCGAGAAGGATTTCTCCGCGCTCGTCACCAAGCTGAAGCAGGCGAACGTCGACATCATCTACCTCGGCGGCTATCACGGCGAGGCCGGGTTGCTGATCCGTCAGGCGCGCGACCAGGGCCTGAACGCCACGCTGATGACCGGCGACGCGCTGGCCAGCCCGGAGTTCTGGAAGATCGCCGGCCCGTCCGGCGAAGGCACGCTGATGAGCTTCCCCAAGGAGCCGCGCAACATCCCGGCGGCCAAGGAAATGGTGGCGAAGTTCAAGGCGCAGGGCTTCGAGCCGGAAGGCTTCACGCTGTTCAGCACGGCGGCGGTGCAGGTGATCGCCCAGGGCATCGAGCGCGCCAAGAGCACCAAGCCGGAGGCCGTCGCCAAGGCGCTGAAGGAGGCTGCCCCGACCGACACGGTGCTGGGTCCGCTGGGCTTCGATGCCAAGGGCGACGTGAAGAACCCCGCCTACTCCATCTACGTCTGGCACGACGGGAACTACAGCGAGATGTGAGGCCGCTTACCCCCTTCCCTGCGGGGAAGGGGGTTTCCTTCCCCTTCGAACGGCTTGCCCCGAAAGCCTTGCTGAACCAAACTGCTTCGCAAGGAGTTGCCGGGGAGGAAGAATGCCGCTCGACCCACAGGACACGCTGTCCCGCCTGATCGCCGGCCGCACCGACGAACTGGTCGAGTTGACTCGCGACCTGATCCGCATCCCCACCGTCAACCCGCCCGGCGACGTCTACACGGACTGCGCCGAGTTCATCGGCCGCCGCCTCGCCGCGCGCGGCTTTCAGGTGGAGTATGTCAGGGCCGAGGGGGTGACCGGCGACAGCGACCGCTACCCGCGCACCAACGTCATCGCCCGCATCGAAGGGCGCGGCCCCGGCCCCTGCGTGCACTTCAACGGCCACATCGACGTGGTGCCGGCCGGGCGCGGCTGGACGGTGGACCCGTTCGGCGGCGAGGTGATCGACGGCAAGGTCTACGGTCGCGGCGCCTGCGACATGAAGGGCGGCATCGCCGCCTCGATCATCGCGGTCGAGGCGATCCTGGATTCGGGCCACCCCTTCCACGGCGCGCTGGAAATCTCCGGCACGGTGGACGAGGAATCGGGCGGCTATGGCGGAGTCGGCTATCTGGCGCGCCAGGGCTATTTCTCCAAGCCGCGCGTCGATCACGTGATCATCCCCGAGCCACTGAACGTCGACCGCATCTGCATCGGCCACCGCGGCGTCTGGTGGGCGGAGATCGAGACCAAAGGCCGCGTCGCGCACGGCTCCATGCCGTTCCTCGGCAACTGCGCGATCCGCCACATGGGCGAGGTGCTGCACCGCATCGAGCATGAGCTGATCCCCCGCCTCGCCTCCAAGAGCACCACCATGCCGGTGGTGCCGGAGGGGGCGCGCCAGTCCACGCTCAACATCAACGCGATCCACGGCGGCCAGATTGAGGACCGCGAGGGCTTGCCGAGCCCGATGGTGCCGGATTCCTGCCGCATGGTGATCGACCGCCGCTACCTCATCGAGGAGAACCCCGAGGAGGTGAAGAGCGAGATCGTCGCCATCCTCGAAGAGTTGCGCCGCACCCGGCCGGGCTTCGACTACGACCTGCGCGAGGTGCTGGCCTTCCTGCCGACCATGACCGACGCCGATTCCCCCGTCGTCCGCGCCGTGGAGGCGGCCATCGAGACCGTGCTGGGCAAGAAGGCCGAGCACGTGGTCTCGCCCGGCACCTACGACCAGAAGCACATCGTCCGTGTGGGGCACCTGAAGGACTGCATCGCCTACGGGCCGGGCATCCTCGATCTGGCCCACCAGCCCGACGAGTACGTGGGCATCGACGACATGGTGCACTCGGCCCAGGTGATGGCGATGGCGGCGCTCGACCTGCTGGGCCGCTGAGCGGAACCCCCTCGGCTTCCTCCTGTTGGCTTGGGTCCGAACCCGTGCTGACACGAGGTGGATCCATGACCAAGCACATCCCGCAGGTGCCGCCCGCCGGCCGCAGCGACAAGGGCCCCGGCAGCTCGCCCGAGGCATCCGTGGACACCGGCGGCCCGAACCGGGCGGTGCCCGACAACGTCGATCAGCAGGACCGGCAGGGCAACAGCAAGATCAACACCACCCACCAGGGCTACCAGCAGGACCGCTGACCATGACCAAGTCGGATCACGGCCGGCCTGCCTCGCAGACCGACAATCGCGTGAACGAGAAGCAGACCACCGAGGACCGCGCCGGCCCGAAGCCCGGCGAGCCCACCAACCCCGACCGAAGCCGCAAAGGCACCGGCGGCGGCGAACGCGACGTCCGGCATTCGCACGATCCGGACCGAAAGGCGTGAAATAGGGCGGGGGGCCTCACCCCCCCGCCAGCATCTGCACAATGGTCACGTCATCACCGGGCCGCACCGTCTTGCCGCGCTCGCCGGACAGCAGCATGCTGCCGTTGACCACCACGTTCAGAGTCTCGTCCTCCAACTCCGCGGCGGCCTCGGGCAGGCGGCGGCGCAGTGCCGCGCGCAGCTCGGCTACCGTGCCCACTGGCTCGTCGATCACCACCGCGCGCTCCGGGGCACCGGGCAGCGGGCGTGGCAGTGAGACGCGGATGGCAAAGCCGGTCACCACCTCGGCCAACCGGGCGTGCCACTCCACCGCCGGAACCCCTTCGGCGTTCAAACCGGTCAGCGCATAGAAGCGGCGCTTCAGGTCCTCGAACCGGCCACGGTCGATGCGCTCGCCCTTGAAGGGGCCGGCCGTCGTGCCCTCCTCGAACCAGCGCTTGGGCAGCGTGTCGTCCTTGGCGCGCAGGCCGATGCGGTGGTTGATCAGGCGCTCCAGGCCGGTGATGTTGCGCCCGGCCTCGTCCAGCTCCGGCTCGGTGAAGGGCTGACCGATGACGGTGTCCAGCAGTTCGGCGAACAGATCGTAGCCGGGCAGCGTGGGGGAATTGAAAAGCTTGGTCTGGAACCGGCAGATGCCCAGCGAATCCCCCACCGCGTAGGTGTTCTCGCAGCGCCGCACCGCATATTCCTTGCCGTCGTAGCTGTTGGGCTCCGGCGCCACCACGCCGCCGTACAGCGCGGTCTTGAACGCCGGGTCGTCGTTGACGCGGGCGTTGATCTCCAGCGTCACGCGGTTGCGCAGATGGTCCATGCCGCGCGTCGCCACCGCCAGTCCCAGCGCGAAGGCCTTGAGAATGCGGGCGTCGTGCGGGTCGGACTGGAACAGGCCCTTCACCGCCATGCGGTAATCCAGCGCCTTGGCCGGGTACTTGCCGCGCTCCACCGCGCGGGCGGAATCGGCGATGGTGTCGCCGAAGCCCTCGCGCCTGGCGGTCATGAACAGCAGCTTTTCGATGACCGGGTAGTTGCCCCAGGACAGGTCGAGGCCGCCGGTGTCCGCTTGCGTGATGATGCCGCGCTCGTACAGCTCCATCGCCCAGGCGATGGCGCCGCCGGTGCCGGCGGAATCCAGACCCAGGTCGTTCAGGATGTTGTTGAGGCGCAGCACGTGTTCCGGCTCAGTGATGCCGATGTTCGGGCCGAACTTGCCGACCGTCACGTACTCCGGCCCGTCACCGTGGTCGTAGCGGTCGAAGACGCCGTCGCCGTTCACGCCCTTCCAGGTCTTCTCGCGCTGGTGCTCCAGCGTTGCCTGGGATTTGTCGTAACTGGCGTTGCCGGTCAGCCCGGTCAGCGCGTGGCTGCCCCAGCCGCTCTTGCCCTGCGGGGTCAGGTCGTTGGCGGCCCGGCAGCGCACCGGGCACTTGTGGCAACCGTCCATGCCCGGCCGGTAGACATCGAAGTTGTCGGCGTCCAAGCTGTCCACCCAGGTGGTTTCCTGGTTGTTTTTCGTGCCCAGGGCGCCCAGCACCCGGCTCGGCCGGTAGAGGAACGGCGTGCCGGTCTTGCGCAGCGCGTTCTTGATGACACTGGTGCCCAACACCTGATCGACGAAGCTGCGGTTGACCGCCTTCGGGTCGCGGACGTGTTGGGCATCCGGCAGGCGGCCCTGCACCAGAATGGCCTTGAGCCGCAGCGAGCCCATCTTGGCGCCCGCCCCGCCGCGCGCCCAGATCGCCTTCGGCCCGCCCATGATGCCGGCGTTCAGCACGAGGTTCTCACCGGCCGAGGTGATGCGGGCAAGCGCGATGTCTTTGCGCTCCTTGCCCTTGAAGTCGCGCTCGATGGCCGCGGTGGTGTCCATGTTGTCGAGGCCGAGATACGGCGTCCCGTCGTGGAAGCTGATGTCGTCGCGCTCGATGCGCATCACCGTCCACTGTGGCGCCCGGCCGTACAGAACGATGTGGTCGTAGCCGTGCCGCTTCATCCACACCGGAAAATAGTCGCCGGCGCTCGCATCGAGGATGGCGCTGCTGTCCGGCGACAGGCTGGTGACGTTGCCGCGCGTGCCACCGCCGACGTTGCCGGTCAGCGGGCCGACGCCGAAGATCAGCGGCACCTCCGGGTCGAGCGGCTTGCGCCCCTGTTCCAGCAGGTTGTAGAGCAACACCATGTTGGCGCCGCGCCCGCCGAGGAAATGGCGTAACACGTTGCGGTCCAGGTAGGCGCGCCGGGTTTCCTGGCGCTCCAGGTCAACGAAGAGGACGGCGCCCTGCGTCGGGAACTGCGGCTCTGCGTGCATGCGCTCCAGCAGGCGATCGACGCGGGTCCTGATGTCCATGACCGTTTCCCCTTCGTCCTGGCTTATTGTTAGCATTGCTGATTATCAGTGACACCGAACAATTACGCAAGAGGGAGAAAGGGAAATGAAAAAGGCCCCTCTCCGGGGAGAGGGGCCTTGGTCGAAGGTCAATGCACCGACGCACTCCGGCCGCTCACCGCGAACCCTAGCGGCGGGCGCTCCGGCGCCTTGAAGCCGTGGCTGCGGTCATCCTCCACCGGCACCCCGTCCAGCGCCAACTGGCCGTCCACCACCGACAGGGTCAGCGTGACCCGCTCGCCCTCCTCGCGGTCGAGCAGCAGTTCGGCGATGGGGTCCTCGACGTAGGTCTGCACCGCCCGCTTCAGCGGACGCGCCCCGAACGCCGGGTCCCAGCCGAGGTCGCCCAGCCGGCGCCGCGACTCCTCGTCCGCCGCCAGCGTCAGGCCGCGCTCGGCCAGCCGCTCGCCGACACGGGCGAGTTGGATGTCGACGATGGACGCCATCTGCTCGCGGCCAAGGCGGCGGAAGATCAGCACGTCGTCCAGCCGGTTCAGGAACTCCGGCCGGAAGGCGCGGCGCACCGCGTCCATCACCTCGACGCGCACACCCTCCATCCCCTCGCCCTCGCCGAGGTTGCTCAACGCCTCGGCGCCGAGGTTCGAGGTCATGATCAGGATGGCGTGGCGGAAGTCCGCCGTGCGCCCCTGCCCGTCCGTCAGCCGCCCGTCGTCGAGCGCCTGAAGCAGCACGTTCAGCACGTCCGGGTGCGCCTTCTCGACCTCGTCGAGCAGGACCACCTGATACGGCCGGCGCCGGATCTTCTCGGCCAGCGTGCCGCCGTCGTCATAGCCGACATAGCCGGGCGGCGAGCCGACCATGCGTGACACCGTGTGCTTCTCCATGTACTCGGACATGTCGAGCCGGGTGACCGCCGTCTCGTCGTCGAACAGGAACTGCGCCAGCGCCTTGGCCAGCTCGGTCTTGCCGACGCCGGTCGGCCCGAGGAACAGGAACGAGCCGGTCGGCCGGTTCGGGTCCTTGAGGCCCGCGCGGGCACGCCGCACCGCCTTGGAAACCGCGCGCACCGCCTCCGCCTGACCGACGACGCGCTCGGCCAGCTTGTCCTCCATGCCCTTCAGGCGCGAGCGTTCGCCCTCCAGCATCCGGTCCACCGGAATGCCGGTCCAGCGCGTCACCACCGCGGCGATGTCGCGGGCCGTCACCTCTTCACGCTCGGTGCTGGCGCGCGCTTCGGCCTCGGCCAGACGCTTCTCCAGGTCGGGGATGACGCCGTAGGCCAACTCGCCGGCCTTCGCCCAGTCGCCGTCGCGTTGCGTGCGCTCCAGCTTGGTGCGGGCCTGGTCCAGCTCTTCCTTCAGGCGCCGGCCCTCGGTGCGGCGGGCCTGGCTCGCCCGCCAGTCCTCCTCCATGGAGGCCTGCCGCGCTTCAGCATCGGTCAGTTCGGCGTCGAGCTTCACCAGACGGTCGCGGGATGCGGCGTCGGGTTCGGCCTTCAGCGCCTCGCGCTCGATCTTCAGCTGCGCCACGCGGCGGCCGACGGCGTCCAGCGATTCCGGCTTGCTGTCGATCGCCATGCGCAGGCGGCTGGCCGCCTCGTCCACGAGGTCGATGGCCTTGTCGGGCAACCGGCGGTCGCCGATGTAGCGCGCCGACAGGCTGACCGCCGCGACCACCGCCGCGTCGGCGATGCGCACGCCGTGGTGCACCTCGTACTTGCCCTTGATGCCGCGCAGGATCGACACCGCGTCCTCGGCCGAGGGCTCGTCCACGTTCACCGGCTGGAAGCGCCGCGCCAGGGCGGCGTCCTTCTCGATGTAGCGGCGGTACTCGTCCGGCGTGGTGGCGCCGACGCAGCGCAGTTCGCCGCGCGCCAGCGCGGGCTTCAGCATGTTGGCGGCGTCCATGGCGCCATCCGTCCGCCCGGCGCCGATCAGGCTGTGCAGCTCGTCGATGAACAGGATGATGCGGCCGGACGCCGCCTGCA
Source organism: Azospirillum terrae (assembly GCF_053470425.1). Taxonomy (NCBI): domain Bacteria; kingdom Pseudomonadati; phylum Pseudomonadota; class Alphaproteobacteria; order Rhodospirillales; family Azospirillaceae; genus Azospirillum; species Azospirillum terrae. The sequence continues at coordinate 621,590 of NZ_JBPXMR010000001.1, forward strand.
CCTCGGCCAGCACGGACTTCAGCCGTTCCTCGAACTCGCCGCGGAATTTGGCGCCGGCCAGCAGGGCGGTGAGGTCGAGCGCCAGCACGCGGCGGTCCTTCAGCCCCTCCGGCACGTCGCCGGAGGCAAGCCGCTGGGCCAGCCCTTCGACGACAGCGGTCTTGCCGACGCCGGGTTCGCCGATCAGCACGGGGTTGTTCTTGGTGCGCCGGGCCAGGACCTGGATGGTCCGCCGGATCTCGTCGTCGCGGCCGATGACCGGGTCGAGCTTGCCCTGCCGCGCCTCTTCGGTCAGGTCGCGGGCGTACTTCTTCAGGGCTTCCCAGCCCTGCTCGGCGGACTCGTCCTCGGCCTTGCGGCCCTGGCGCAGGTGCTCGACCGCCTGGGCCAGCCCCTCCGGGTTGACGCCGGCACGCAGGAACGCGTCGCGCAGCGGGCCGGTCAGGCCCTCCAGCAGACGTTCGGCGGTGACGAAGCGATCACCGGCGCTGCGGGCGGCCTGCACGGCGGCGTTCAGCACGCCGGCCAGCGCCGGGGACATGAAGATCGGGTGCGGCCCCTGCCCCTCGGTCTGCGGCAGGCGCTCCAGCGCCTCTTCGGCGGCGCGCATCAGCAGGTCGGGGTCGCCGCCGGCATCGCGCACGATGCGGCGCGTCAGGCCGTCGGAATCGTCCAGCAGCGCCTTGACCAAATGTTCGGGAAGCAAATTCTGGTGCCGGCCGGCGAGGGCCGTCATCTGCGCGGCTTGCAGCGCGCCGCGCGCACGCTCGGTGAATTGACCGAAGTCCATCAGGCACTCCGTTATGGGTTCCGCCCTCTTGGGAGGCGCGGAGCGGGTGCCGGAGAACGGCCCGCACCATGCGCTGCCGCCCGTCACCCTCGCACTTTCAGGTGGTCAATCGGGCCGCCCCGTTCAAGGCCGCCGACCGGCCGGGGAGGAACCACCGGCGGGCAAACGCCGTTTTCAAGACAAGGGCCGAGCGTGGGCCCTGGAAGCCAAAGCTGACAACCAATGGAGGAAAGAGGCCATGCGAGACTACGAGGATCGCTACGGCCGGTCGCGCCGGGACAGGGACGAGAGCCAGGATTATGAGCGCCGCGACTACGAGTACCGCGGCAGCGGCAGCGGCAGCGGTTACCGGCAGGACATGGACTACGAGCGCGGCTCGGGCCGCGATTACAGCCGTGATTATGGGCGCGATTACGGCCAGAGCCGCGCCCGCGACCGCGGCGCCGACTACCCAGGCAGCATGATGGACGACATGCGCCGCTACGCGCGCGGCGACTACGACCGCGACGACGACCGCAGCCGCGGCGGATATGGCTATGGTTCCGGCTATGGCGGCGAGGACCGCAGCTACGGCTACGAGCGCGACCGCTCCATGGGCGAGCGCGGGTACGGCGGCAGCGACTACAGCCGCGACTACGGCGGCGGCAGCTATGGCGGGAGCTACGGGAGCAGCTACGGGCGCGATTACGGGCGCGAGCGGTCTGAACGCAGCGATTGGAGGGGACGCGGCGGCCGGGAGGATCGCGGCTGGCTGGAGAAGGCCGGCGACGAGGTCGCTTCCTGGTTCGGCGACGACGATGCCGAGCGGCGGCGGCGCATGGACGAGCAACGCAGCCACCGCGGGCGCGGCCCACGCGGCTACACGCGCTCGGACGACCGCATCCGCGAGGATGTCAGCGACCGTCTGACCGACGACCCGTACGTCGATGCGTCCGACATCGACATCTCGGTGAACAACGGCGAAGTGACCCTGACCGGCCACGTCGAGCACCGCAGCGCCAAGCGCCGCGCCGAGGACGTCGCCGAGGCGGTTTCCGGCGTCACCCACGTGCAGAACAACCTGCGCGTCCGCCAGTCCAGCGGAATCAGCACGGGCAGCAGCTCCGGTACTGGAACCGCGGCCGGCGCCAGCGCCATGGCCGGTATGGGCGGCAGCGGGACCGGCAGCACCACAAGCGGGACGACGGCGGCCGGCGGGGCCGTCGGCGCAACCACGCGCACCGGTGACAAGACACGCACCTGAGGCACCCGGTGGCCGGGGGATCGGTTCCCCCGGCCGCCCTTTTCAGGATGGAGAGAAACGATGCGTACAATTCTGATCGGCACCGTAACGTCGTTGATCCTGGCCGCCGGCGGTGCCGCCGCCGCGGACCTGAGTTCTTCGTCCGCCGCCACCAACTGGGATGGCCGCACGGCGCCGCCGCTGGCCGGTTCGTCCACGACGACCACCACCACGACCACGACGATCTACTCGCCCGGTACGGCGGTGCTGCCGCCCGCCGGCTACACGCCGAACAGCCCCAGCGACCATCGCCTCCCGGACCAGGGCGAATCCGGTGTGTCGCCGCGCGCCAGTCAGATGGCGACCGGCTCCCATTGCCCACCCGGCACGCCGGACTGCGGGGGCGACAACCGCTAGGGAGCGCTCCGGCCGAGCGTCAGCCCGGCTCCGGCAGGCCGCCGGCGGTGATGACGAAGTTGATGATCTCGTCCAGCCCCTGCCCGGTCTTCAGGTTGGAGAACAGGAACGGCCGCTCGCCGCGCATGGTCTTCGAATCGCGCTCCATCACCTCCAGACTGGCGCCGACCAGGGGGGCGAGGTCGATCTTGTTGATCACCAGCAGGTCGGAGCGCGTGATGCCCGGCCCGCCCTTGCGCGGGATCTTGTCGCCGGCCGACACATCGATGACGTAGATCGTGATGTCCGCCAGTTCCGGCGAAAAGGTCGCGGCGAGGTTGTCGCCGCCCGACTCGATGAAGATCACGTCGAGGTTGGGGAAGCGCCGCACCATCTCGTCCACCGCGGCGAGGTTGATGGAGGCGTCCTCACGGATCGCCGTGTGCGGGCAGCCGCCGGTCTCCACTCCCATGATGCGCTCGGGCGCCAGCGCGCCGGAGCGGGTGAGGAATTGCGCATCCTCCTTGGTGTAGATGTCGTTGGTGATGGCGGCGGCTTCCCACCCCTCCCGCATGCGCTTGCACAGGGCGTCGGTGAGCGCGGTCTTGCCCGAGCCGACCGGCCCGCCGATGCCGACGCGCAACGGTCCGGAGTGGCTCTTGGTGATCGGGGCGGCGGTGGGCGTCATGAGCGGAACAACCTCGTGTACTGGTTTTCGTGGGTCATGGAGGTCCAATCGACCATCGGCGCGCGGCTGCCGAGGTCGTCGAGGGATGCGGTCTCGGCCCATTGGGCGAGGGTGGCGACGATGGGTTCCAGGGCCGCCAGCGCGCGTTGCCCATCGGTCTGGCCGAGCGGCACGAGGCGCACCCCCGCCGAAACAAGGTTCGCTGCGATGGCGTGCAGGAACCCGGCGAGGGCTTGGCCGTGCGGAATCCCGGCAAGCGCGGAGCACAGGGCGACGGAAACGGCGTGGGCGGGGGCGCGGGCTTCGGCTTCGATGATCGCCGACCAATGCTCCAGGCCGGGGAGCGGCCACGCGGCGGTGACGGTGGAGAGGAACGCCTTGCCCTGAGCCGAGGATTCCAGCGCAGTTTCGCGGCTGGCGCGCAGAACGTCGGCGCGTTCCAGCGCCCAGACGAAGGCGGGTTCGTCGCCGTCGCTGACCGCCCGGTGGGCCGCGGCGAACAGCACCGCATCGGTGCGGCCGGCGCCGTGCTCCAGGATGGCGGCGATCCAGTCGGTGAGGGTGGCGCGGTCGTGGACGAAGCCAACGTCCACCGCGCGCTCGACGCCGTGCGAGTAGGTGTAGCCACCGATGGGAAACGACGGACTCAGCCACGCGAGGAGACGGAGCAGATTCCCCTCTCCCGCCTCTCGCGCAAACGAAGTTTGCGCTGACGGCGTCAGGCGGATCGAAGATCCGCCGGGAGCCCCGGGAGAGGGTGGCGCCGCGAGGCGCCGGGTGAGGGTACCGCAAGGATCCTTGGACGCACCCTCACCCGGCCGGCTGGCGCCGGCCCCCCTCTCCCGGGGCGGGAGAGGGTTTTCAATGCTCATGGCCATGACCACCACTGTACGCCCCGCTCTCCGGCGTGAACGGCGCCTGCACCTCATGCACGTGCGCGCCCAGCCCATGCAGCATGTCCACGATCACGTGATCCCAACGCAGCCGTACCACACCGTTGCCGATCTCCACCGGCAAGTGCCGGTTGCCCAAGTGCCAGGCCACCCGCGCCAGCTCGCCCTCGCCGTGGCAGTGCACCTCGGCCAGCCGTTCCGGCGCGGCACGCACCCGCAGCCAGCCGCCGCCTTCCAACTCCAGCCCATCCCCCTCGTTCAGCACCTGCGCGCGGGCGAGGTCGAGCAGGAACGCCTCCCCCGCATCGTCGGTCAGCCGCACCCGGCGGCGAAAGCGGTCGTCGTAGGTCAGCGTGACGCTACCGACAGCCTCACCCTCGGGCCAAGTGCCGGCCGCCTGCACACCCGTCGCACGTCTCATCATCACGGCCTCAGAACAGGAAGTAGCGCTGCGCCATCGGCAGCACGGCGGCCGGTTCGCAGATCAGCAGCTCGCCATCGGCGCGCACCTCGTACGTCTCCGGATCGACCTCGATGTCCGGCGTCGCGCTGTTGTGGATCATGCTCGCCTTGTTCACCGTCCGGCAACCGCGCACCGCCAGCAGTTGGCGCGACAACCCCAACCGCTCCCCCACCCCCAGATCCAGCGCGGCGGCGCTGACGAAGGTCACCGAACTGGCCTGCATCGCCTTGCCCAGCGCGCCGAACATCGGGCGGTAATGCACCGGCTGCGGCGTCGGGATGGACGCGTTCGGGTCGCCCATGGGTGCGGCGGCGATGGTGCCGCACTTCAGCACCATGTCCGGCTTCACCCCGAAGAAGGCCGGCGACCACACCACCAGATCCGCCAGCTTGCCCACCTCCACCGAACCGACTTGGCTCGCGATGCCGTGCGCCAGCGCCGGGTTTATGGTGTACTTGGCGACGTAGCGCTTCACCCTGAGATTGTCGTTCTCTCCCGTCTCCGCAGGCAACCGCCCCCGCTGCACTTTCATCTTGTGCGCGGTCTGCCACGTGCGGATCACCACCTCGCCGACCCGGCCCATGGCCTGACTGTCGGACGACAGCATGGAGAACACGCCCAGATCGTGCAGGATGTCCTCGGCCGCGATGGTCTCGCGGCGGATGCGGCTCTCGGCGAAGGCCACGTCCTCGGGGATGCGCGGGCTGAGGTGGTGGCAGACCATCAGCATGTCGAGATGCTCGTCCACCGTGTTGATGGTGAACGGCCGCGTCGGGTTGGTGGACGACGGCAGAACGTTGGGCAAGCCCGCCACCTTGATGATATCCGGCGCGTGACCGCCGCCGGCCCCCTCGGTGTGGAAGGCGTGGATGGTGCGCCCCCGGAACGCCGCGATGGTGTTCTCGACGAATCCGGACTCGTTCAGCGTGTCGGTGTGGATGGCGACTTGCACGTCGTGCTGGTCGGCGACGGTCAGGCAGGTGTCGATGGCCTTGGGCGTGGTGCCCCAGTCCTCGTGCAGCTTGAGGCCGCAGGCCCCGGCGACGATCTGCTCGACCAGCGCGTCCGGCCGGCTGGCGTTGCCCTTGCCGAAGAAACCGAGGTTGATCGGCAGCCCCTCGGCGGCCTGGAGCATGCGCGCCATGTGCCACGGGCCGGGCGTGCAGGTGGTGGCGTTGGTCCCGGCGGCCGGGCCGGTGCCGCCGCCCAGCATGGTGGTGACGCCGGAATACAGCGCCTCGTCCACCTGCTGCGGGCAGATGAAGTGGATGTGGGCGTCGATGCCGCCCGCGGTGATGATCTTGCCCTCACCGGCGATGATCTCGGTGCCGGGACCGATCACGATGGTGACGCCCGATTGCACGTCGGGGTTGCCGGCCTTGCCGATGCCGGCGATGCGGCCGTCCCTCAACCCAATGTCGGCCTTGACGATGCCCCAGTGATCGAGGATCAGCGCGTTGGTGATGACGGTGTCCACCGCCCCCTCGGCGCAGGTCGCCTGCCCCTGCCCCATGCCGTCGCGGATCACCTTGCCGCCGCCGAACTTCACCTCCTCGCCGTAGAGGGTGTGGTCGTGCTCGACCTCGATGATGAGATCGGTGTCGGCGAGGCGCACGCGGTCGCCGGTGGTCGGGCCGTAGTGCGCGGCGTACTCGGCGCGCTCGATGCGATGAGCCATGGTTCCGTCCCCCTCTACAGAGCGCCGCTGATCTTGCCGTTGAAGCCGTGCACCACCCGGTTGCCGGCGTAGGCGACCAGCGTGACCGTGCGCGTCTGCCCCGGCTCGAAGCGCACCGCGGTGCCGGCGGGGATGTCCAGGCGGTGGCCGCGGGCCTGGGCGCGGTCGAAGGACAGCGCCTCATTGGTCTCGAAGAAATGGTAGTGCGAGCCGACCTGGATCGGCCGGTCGCCGGTGTTGGCGACGTCGAGCGTGACCGTCGGACGGCCGGCGTTCAGCTCGATCTCGCCGGGGGCGGTGATGATTTCGCCGGGGATCATGGGAGGGCTCCTCAGCGGATCGGGTTGTGGACGGTGACGAGCTTGGTGCCGTCCGGGAAGGTGGCCTCGACCTGGATGTCGTGGATCATCTCGGGAATGCCCTCCATGACCTGTTCGCGGGTCAGCACGGAGGCGCCGTCGCGCATCAGCTCGGCTACGGACTTGCCGTCGCGGGCGCCCTCGACCACGAAGTCGGTGATCAGCGCCACCGCCTCGGGATGGTTGAGCTTGACGCCGCGCTCCAGGCGACGGCGCGCGACGATGGCCGCCATGGCGACCAGCAGCTTGTCCTTTTCCCGCGGTGTCAGGTTCATCCCCGTTCCCCCTCGTTTCTTTTTTCGTCATCCCCGCGCAGGCGGGGATGCCGGTGAATAAAAGCACCTACACATGCCACAGCCGCGGCAGGCGCGCCGGCAAACCGGCGAGTTCCGCCCGCAACCCCGCCCAGACGCGGCCGAAATCGTTGCGCAGCCGGTGCGCGTCGCACCCCAGCAGCCGGATCACCAGCACCTCGCCAAGCACCGTCGCCCCGGCGTGCGGAGCCAAATCCTCCAGCAGCGTGCGGGCGCCGTCCAGCCGGTCCGCCGCGTCCTTGCCCACGTACACGATGGTGCCGTACGCCGTTGCTCCCGCAAAGCCCGCGGGATGGTCGAGCACCGCCGCCACATCGCCGTCCAGATGCAGCGCGTCCGCCCACACCAGCCGCCCGTCACGGCGAACCTCCCAGGCATCCCGCGCCAAGCCCTGGGTAAAGCGCTCCCCCCGCGCGATGCGGCCGAACACCAGCGACTCCCCGGCCAGCAAGCGGCCGGAGCCCGCCACCTCCGCGCACGTGCTGCGTCGCAGGCGGGCGCCGTCGAACAGGATGGTTTCCTGCGGCAGCCACTCCAGCCAGCCGCCGTCGCCCACCGTCAGCCGCACGTCGAAGCGCACGTCGGCGCCGGTCGAGCGGTAGATCTTCTCCGCGGCCTGCGCGGTGACCAGCGCGCTCGCACCCGCGCCCACCGATGCCGCGACCTCCAGCCGGTCGCCGCCGACCAGCCCGCCCGACGTGGTCACCACCACCGCGGTCGGTGGATCGCCGGCCCCCGGATTGGGGAACAGCAGCCGCAGCGGGTCGGTGTGGTACAAGTCGCGCAGGCGCGTGGTGCCCGACGCGGCGTCGAACGCAACGTCGGCGCGACCGTGGATGGTCAGGCGTTTGGGCAGGACGGCAACGGCCAAAGGGGCGGCCTCAGACGGTCAAGTGGCGGCGCACGTCGGACTCGACCATGTCGGCGGCAATTCCGGCAAGCACGATCTCACCACGGTCCATCACGGCAAAGCGGTCGGCAAGGTCGCGGGCGAACTCGAAATACTGCTCGACCAGCAGGATCGCCATGTCGCCGCGTTCCCCCAGCATGCGGATCACCTGCTCGATCAGCTTGATGATCGAGGGCTGGATGCCTTCGGTCGGCTCGTCGAGGATCAGCAGGCGCGGGCGCGTCACCAGCGCGCGGCCGATAGCCAACTGCTGCTGCTGCCCGCCCGACAGATCGCCGCCGCGTCGGTGCAGCATGTCCTTCAGCACGGGGAACAGCTCGAAGATCTCCTCTGGGATCGAGCGTTGCGCCTTGGGCAGCGGTGCGAAGCCGGTCTGCAAGTTCTCCAGCACGGTCAGGCGCGGGAAGATCTCGCGGCCCTGCGGCACGAAGGCGATGCCGCGCCGGGCGCGCTCGGGCGTCGGGAGCTTGGCGATGTCCTGCCCTTCCCAGGTGATGCGCCCCGAACGGGCGGACTCCAGCCCCATGATGGCGCGCAGGGTGCTGGTCTTGCCGACGCCGTTGCGGCCCAGCAGGCAGGTCACCGCCCCCTTGGGCGCCTCCAGCGACACCCCGCGCAACGCGTGGCTGGCGCCGTAGTAGAGATGCACGTTCTCGACGGTCAGCATGTGTTCACCGCCCCAGATAGACTTCGATCACCCGCTGGTCGGCCTTCACCGTGTCCAGCGAGCCCTCGGCCAGCACCGAGCCCTCGTGCAGCACCGTCACTTTCGCACCCAGCCGGCGCACGAACTCCATGTCGTGCTCGACCACCACGACCGAGCGGTCGCGGTTGATCTCCAGGATCAGGTCGGCGGTGCGTTCGGTCTCGGCGTCGGTCATGCCGGCCACCGGCTCGTCCAGCAGGACCAGCTTGGGCTCCTGCATCAGCAGCATGCCGATTTCCAGCCATTGCTTCTGCCCGTGGCTGAGCGCCCCGGCCGGCGCGCCCAAGCGGTCGCCGAGGCGGATCAGGCCGACCACCTCGTCGATGCGGCGCGCCTGTTCGGATTGCAGCAGGAAGAACAGCGTCTTCATGGTGCGGCGGTCGCACTTCAGCGCCAGTTCCAGGTTCTCGAATACGGTCAGGTGCTCGAACACCGTGGGCTTCTGGAACTTGCGGCCTATCCCCAGGTTGGCGATGCGCGTCTCGTCGAGCCTGGTCAGATCGACGCCGCCGTCGAACAGCACGTCGCCCTTGTCCGGCTTGGTCTTGCCGGTGACGATGTCCATCATCGTCGTTTTGCCGGCGCCGTTCGGGCCGATGATGGTGCGCAGTTCGCCCGGCCGCAAAACCAGACTGAGATTGTTGATCGCCCGGAACCCGTCGAAGGCGACGCTCACGCCGTCGAGGTACAGGATCGAGCCGTGCGCCGGGTGCGGGTCGCCGGCCATGCCGTAGCCCGGCTCGGCCATGGACAGGGTCGAGGTGTCGTCACGCATTGCGGTTCTGCGCCACCCGGACGCCTCCCTTGAGCTTGTCGCGCAGCTGGGCAGCGAGGCCCATCAGCCCCTTGGGCATGAACAGGGTTACCAGGATGAACAGGCCGCCCAGGAAGAACAGCCAGATCTCCGGCGCCGCCCCGGTGAAGTAGCTCTTGGCCCCGTTCACCGCGAAGGCGCCGAGGATCGAGCCCACCAGCGTGCCGCGCCCGCCGACCGCCACCCAGATCGCCACCTCGATGGAGTTGGCCGCCGAGAACTCAGACGGGTTGATGATGCCGACCTGCGGCACGTACAGCGCCCCGGCCAGCCCCGCCAGCACCGCCGAGACGGTGAAGACGAACAGCTTGGCCGCCGTCACGTCGTAGCCGAGGAACCGCACCCGGCTCTCGGCGTCGCGGATCGCCATCAGCACGCGGCCGAGCTTCGACGCCACGATGAAGCGCGCCGCCAGATACCCCGCCGCCAGCAGCAGCGCCGACGCCACGTAGAGGCCGACGCGCATCCCCGTCGACTGCATGGGGAAACCGATGATTTCCTTGAAGTCGGTCAGGCCGTTGTTGCCGCCGAAGCCCATCTCGTTGCGGAAGAAGGCGAGCATCAGCGCGAAGGTCATCGCCTGCGTGATGATCGAGAAGTAGACGCCGTTGATGCGGGACCGGAACGCGAACCAGCCCATCACGAAGGCCAGCACCCCCGGCACGGCCATGACCATCAGCAGCGCCCAGACCGGGTTGTCGAAGCCCCACCAGTACCAGGGCAACTCCTTCCAGTTCAGGAACACCATGAAGTCCGGCAGGTTGGCGTTGCCGTAGACGCCGCGGGTGCCGATCTGCCGCATCAGGTACATGCCCATGCCATAGCCGCCCAGCGCGAAGAACGCCCCGTGGCCCAACGACAGCGCCCCGGCATACCCCCACACCAGATCGAGGCTGAGCGCCAGCAGGGCGTAGCACAAATACTTGCCGAGCAGGCTGACCATGTAGGCCGGCACGTGGAACACGGAGTCCGGCGGCGCGTACAGGTGCAGCACCGGTACCAGCACCGCGGCCACCACCAGCAGGCCCATGAACACCGACCAGCCGCGGCGGGATTCGAGTGCGAGAAGACGTGAGGTCAACGGTCCCATCTTTATGCCTCCGCCGCGCGGCCCTTGAGGGCGAACAGGCCGCGCGGGCGCTTCTGGATGAACAGGATGATGAAGACCAGCACCAGGATCTTGCCGAGCATGGCGCCGGCATAGGGTTCCAGGATCTTGTTGACCACGCCCAGGCTCAGCGCCCCGGCCAGCACGCCCCACAGGCTTCCCACCCCGCCGAACACCACCACCATGAAGGCGTCGACGATGTAGCCCTGCCCGAGGTTCGGGCTGACGTTGCCGACCTGGGACAGCGCCACGCCGGCCACCCCGGCGATGCCGGACCCGAGCCCGAAGGTCAGCGCGTCCACCCAGCCCGTGCGGATGCCCATGCTGGCGGCCATCGGCCGGTTCTGCGTCACCGCGCGCATCTGCAAACCGAGGCTGGTGTAGCGCAGCGTCGCCGCCAGCGCGCCCAGCACCCCCAGCGCGAAGACCACGATGGCGATGCGGTTCCAGGTCAGCACGAGGCCGGGCATGGCTTCCCAAGCACCGGTCATCCAGGCGGGGTTGGCGACCTCCTTGTTGGGCGCGCCGAAGATCGAGCGCACGACCTGCTGAAGCATCAGCGAAATGCCCCAGGTCGCCAGCATGGTCTCCAGCGGCCGGCCGTAGAGGAAGCGGATGATGCCGCGCTCCAGCGCCACGCCGATGGCGCCGGCTACCAGAAACGCCGCGGGGATGGAGACGATCAGGTACAGCCCGAACACGCCCGGCGGCAGGAAGGCGCGGAACGCCTCCTGCACCACGAAGGCGGTGTAGGCGCCGAGCATGATCATCTCGCCGTGCGCCATGTTGATGACGCCCATCACGCCGAAGGTGATGGCCAACCCGACCGCCCCCAGCAGCAGCACCGACCCCAGGCTCAGCCCCTGGAACAGCGTCAGCGCACCGGACACCAGCGTCTCGCGCCGCTCGATGGACGAGACCAGGGCTTCCGCGGCGGCACGCACCTTGGCGTCCGGGTCCTTTGCGAGCGGCGCCACCAGCGTGCGCGTCTCGGTGGTCTGTACGGAGCCGAGGTCTTCGACGGCCTTCAGCCGCTCGGCGGGGTCGGGGCTGGCGAGCGCGGTGCGGGCGAAGGCCTGGGCGATCACCGCCTTGACGCTGGGATCGGTCTCGCGGGCTAGGGCTTCGCGCAGTTTTCCGGCAGTTTCCGGGGTGGCGTTGCGCGCCATGCTCTCCACCGCGCTCAGGCGGCGCGCCGGGTCCGGCGAGGTCAGGTCGAGGCGGCCGATGGCGGCGGAAATCGCGCTGCGCAGCGCGTTGTTCACGGTGATCTTGGACAGGTCGCGGCTGGCGACGGTGCCGAGCGCAGCGCCGGTCAGCGGGTCGGTGATGGTCACCTCGCGCCCGTTCACCGCGCCCGTCACCAGCTTGCCATCGTCCTTGCGCACGAACAGCGCGCCGGTCTCCATGGCCTGGAGCACGCCCAGCGCGCGCGCGTCGCCGGTGTCGGCGAGGCGTTCGGCGGCGGCGGCCTTCTCCGAGAATCCCTCACCGGCGAGGCCGGACAGCGCGGCGGAGAACGCGGCGTCGTCGGCGCGGGCGGGGGTGCTCAGCAAACTCAGGGCAAGACAGAGCGCGGACAGCAGGCGGTTAAGCGGCATGGTGGGGTCCCTTCTTCTCCCTCCCCCGCCCCGGGGGAGGGTCGGGGTGGGGGTACCGCTGCGGAGCCTGTACGGATCCTCGACGGCACCCTCACCCGGCCGCTGCGCGGCCACCCTCTCCCGGGACGGGAGAGGGTTCCGACGCGCCCTTACTTCTTGCCGTACTTCGGCTCGGCGCAGTTGCCGCAGACCCACGGATAGGTCCAGTCGGCGGTCAGCTTGGCGCTTTCCGGGATGAACGGGCTCCAGGCGTCGGCCTTGATGGCGTTCTTCGTCTGGTTGACGATCTGGAACTGGCCGTTCGACTGGATCTCGCCGATCATCACCGGCTTCGACAGGTGGTGGTTGGTGTTCATCACGATGTCGTAGCCCGACGGCGAGCGCACCTTCTGGCCGTACATGGCCTGACGCACCGCGTCCACGTCCGTGGTGCCGGCCTGCTGGACCGCTTGCGTCCACATCTTGAAGCCGATGTAGGTGGCCTCCATCGGGTCGTTGGTCACGCGCTTGTCATTCTTGATGAACGCGCGCCATTGCTTGATGAAGGCGTCGTTCTCGGCCGTGTCCACCGACTGGAAGTAGTTCCAGGCGGCCAGATGCCCGACGAGGTTCTTGGTGTCGATGCCGGCCAGTTCTTCCTCACCGACCGAGAAGGCGACGACCGGGATGTCGGTCGCCTTGATGCCCTGGTTCGCCAGTTCCTTATAGAACGGCACGTTGGCGTCGCCGTTGATGGTGGAGACCACCGCCGTCTTCTTGCCGGCCGAGGCAAACTTCTTGATGTCGGCGACGATCGTCTGCCAGTCGGAGTGCCCGAACGGCGTGTAGTTGATCATGATGTCGTCTTTGGGCACGCCCTTCGAGATCAGGTACGCCTCGAGGATCTTGTTGGTCGTGCGCGGATAGACGTAGTCGGTGCCGGCCAGAACCCAGCGCTTGGCGGAGCCGCCCTCCGCGCCCATCAGATAATCAACCGCCGGGATCGCCTGCTGGTTCGGCGCCGCGCCGGTGTAGAAGACGTTGCGCGAGGACTCCTCACCCTCGTACTGCACGGGGTAGAACAGCAGGTTGTTCATCTCCTCGAAGACCGGCAGCACCGACTTGCGGCTGACCGAGGTCCAGCAGCCGAACACCACGGCGACCTTGTCCTTCTGGATCAGCTCGCGCGCCTTTTCGGCGAACAGCGGCCAGTTGGAGGCCGGATCGACCACCACCGCCTCGACCTTGCGGCCGAGCAGACCGCCCTTCTTGTTGATGTCGTCCACCATCATCAGGACGGTGTCCTTCAGCGTCGTCTCGCTGATCGCCATGGTGCCGGACAGCGAGTGCAGGACGCCGATCTTGATCGGGTCCGCCGCCTGAGCCGCCGTCGCGGCGAACAAGCCCGCGGCCAGTGCACAGCCCGCAACCATCCCCTTCATCGCAAGCGCTTTGATGCCCATAAGTCTCCCCTTTTTTTGCCGGGTTCGCTTTACGGACCGAAGCATTCGCAAATGCGGTGCCAAGCGCGCTTGCCGCGGAAAAAGCCTGCCGACGCTGATGTTTGCCGCACGAGCGAGCGGCGGCGGACCGCTGCGGAATGCACCATTATTGAGCACGCCCAATCCCGCGCCAGCCAACTGCATACATTTTACGCATTCGTGTGCAGGCGCGGATCAGGGCGAGACGGGCGCCCGCGCGTCGAGCCGTTTGACTCCCGCCGTTCGTCCCCGACATTGTTCCGGCGACAAGGACAGGCGGGGCAGGGTTTTGGACGACACCTCACGCAACATGATCGCCCGGCTGGTAGGCTTCGACACGGTATCGCGCCGCTCCAACATGGCCCTCATCGACTGGGTCAGGGAGTATCTGGAGGGGTTCGGCGTCGACAGCCGGCTGGTTCCCAACGACGACGGCAGCAAGGCGAACCTGTTCGCCACCATCGGCCCTTCAGCCGAGGGCGGAATCGTGCTGTCCGGCCACACCGACGTGGTGCCGGTGGACGGGCAGGCCTGGGACACCGATCCCTTCACGCTGGTCGAGCGCGACGGCCGCCTGTACGGCCGCGGCACCGCCGACATGAAAAGCTTCTCCGCCGTCGCCCTGGCCTTGGTGCCGGAGATGCTCGCCGCCGGCATGAAGCGCCCGATCCATCTGGCGCTGTCCTACGACGAGGAGATCGGCTGCTTCGGCGCCCCCCACATGATCGAGCGCCTCGTGCGCGACCTGCCGCGCCCCAGCGCCGTCATCGTCGGCGAGCCCACCAGCATGGGCGTGGTGCTGGCGCACAAGGGCTGCTACGCGCTGCGCACGACGGTGACCGGGCACGAGGTGCACTCCAGCCAAGTCAACCGCGGCGTCAGCGCGGTGATGATCGCGGCACGGCTGGCGACCTTCATCGCCGACATGATGGCGCAGAACAAGGCCGACGCCGACCCGGCCTCGCCCTTCGACCCGCCCTACACCACGCTGCACGTCGGCACCATCCAGGGCGGCACGGCGCTGAACATCATGGCGAAGCGCTGCGAGTTCCTGTGGGACATCCGCACGGTCAACGGCGAGGACTGGAAGACCTATCTGGAGCGTTTCCAGGCGTTCTGCGGCACGCTGCTGCCGGAGATGCAGGCAATCTCCCCGGAATGCGCCATCGTCACGGAAGTTCTGGCCGGCGTCCCCGGTCTGGCCCCGGAACCGGACGGCGTGGCCGCACAGCTCTGCCACGCGCTCACGGGCCGCAACGACACCGCCGTGGTGTCCTATGCCGCCGAGGCCGGGCAGTTCCAGGAAGCCGGCTTCTCCACGGTGATCTGCGGACCGGGCTCCATCGACCAAGCCCACCAGCCCAACGAATTCATCGACATCGCCCAGGTCACCGCCTGCGAGCGCTTCCTGCGCGACCTGATCAAGCGGCTTTCGTAGGCTGGGCCGCCGGCCCAACCTATGAGACCTCGCCGCACGGTTCCGTATTGCAATTGCAAATTACTCGCATTATCAAAGGAGGTATGAGCCCCCACGAGAGGTCATGGCAACGATGAACACCTCACTGATGAAGACCCGCTCCGCCGTCGCGGCCCTGGCGCTGCTGGCATTCGGTGCCGCCGCCCCCGCATTCGCCGCCGAGACTCACGGTCATGACCATTCCGCCGCCGCCCCGGCCGGTGCGGAGGAAGAGAAGAAGGAGCAGGACGTGTTCACCGACGCGCCGGCCGATCAGGCGCTGGTCGGGCGGCTGCTGATGATCAAGGGCCACCTGCTGGTCGGCAAGGAACTGTACACGCAGAACCGCCCCGACGACGCCGTCCCCCACTACCTGCACCCCAGCGAGGAGATCTACGGCCTCATCAAGCCCGAGCTGACCAAGCGCAAGATCGCCTCGTTCGAGACGCCTCTGAACCAGCTCTACCAGATGGTCAAGCAGAAGAAGCCCGCCGCCAAGGTCTTCGCCAAGCAGGACGAGGTCGTGCGCGCCATCGACGCGGCGCTCGCCAAGCCCGGCCGCAAGGTCACCGACAACGCCGCCTTCGTCATGGACACCACGGCCATGGTGCTGGTCCAGTCGGTGGAGGAGTACAAGGAGAGCTTCGCTGGTGAGACCATCGCCAACGCGGTGGAGTACCAGGACTCCCGCGGCTTCGTCTGGGCCGCCCGCGCCCACCTGGACCAGCACGCCAAGGCGCTGAAGGCGAAGAACGCCGACGCCTTCGCCAAGGTCGCACGGCAACTCGACGCCGTGCAGAACGCCTACCCGGCCGCCGTGCCGCCGCAGCAGCCGGTAACCTCGGCGAAAGGTCTCTACGACATGGTGGCCGAGATCGAAAAGCTCGCCCCCGCCTTCCGCTGAGGTACCGCCGCCATGAAACCAGCCCTCCTCCCGCTCGTCAGTGCAGCCGTCATCGTCGTTGCTACGGCGGCATTGTCGGCGCAGAGGGCTGGTTTCACTGGACCCATGACAGGCGATCCCTCGCCCTCCGAACCGGCCGCCTACGCACGGCCGGCGACGGTGCCCTTCCCCGCCGCCACCCCCCATTCGCCGCAGAAGGTGGCGTTGGGCGAGCGGCTGTTCTTCGAAACGGCGTTGTCCGGCAAGGGAGACCGCGCCTGCGCGTCCTGCCATGAACCCGCCAAGGGTTTTCAGGATGGCCGGGCCCGCGCCGATGGGCTGGACGGCACGCCGCTCGGCCGCCGCACGCCGTTCGTGGCGGACGTCGCCTGGGGCGAGCGCTTCTTCTGGGACGGCCGCGCCGCCACGCTGGAAGAACAGGCGCTCGGCCCCGTGCAGAACCCGCGCGAGATGAACCAGACGCTGGACGGCATGGTCGCCGCGCTGTCGGCCAGACCCGAGTACGCACCGCTGTTCGCCGCCGCCTTTCCGGCCGAGCCGCGCATCACCGCGGCCAACGTCGCCAAGGCGCTCGCCACCTTCGAACGCACGCTGCTGTCGGGCGACACGCCCTTCGACCGCTGGGCGGCCGGCGACGCGGGTGCCGTGTCCGAGTCGGCCAAGCGCGGCTTCACGCTGTTCACCGGCACCGCCGGCTGTGCGTCCTGCCATTCCGGCTGGACCTTCACCGATCATGCCTTCCATGACATCGGCCTGCCCGGCGACGACCGTGGCCGCGGCGCCATCCTCGGCGAAGCGGCGCTGGATCATTCCTTCAAGACGCCGGGCCTGCGCGGCGTGACCAAGCGCGCGCCCTACATGCACGACGGCTCGGTGGCCACGCTGGAGGCGGTGCTCGACCACTATTCGGGAGGCTACGTGGACCGCCCGACCCTGTCGCCGGACCTGCCGCGCCTGACCCTGACCGCCGCCGAGAAGGCCGACCTGCTGGCGTTCCTGCACAGCCTCGACCCCGCCGCCCCCGCCGTGGCCGTGCCGGAAGCCGCAGCGGCCCCCACCCCGGTCACGACGGCGACCAAACCGCCGGTGGTCGGACAGCGCCACAAGCGCTTCAGCGTGGCGCAGCTTCGCCTCAAGGCCGGGGAGGCGCTGACGGTGCAGAACGACGACGTGCGCGACCACAACGTGCGCTACGCGCTGGAAGGGCGCGAATACAACAGCGGAGTCCAGGAACCCGGCCAGACCGTCAGCGTCCCCTTCGCCGAGCCCGGCCACTACCACGTGTACTGCGGCATCCACCCGAAGATGAAGCTGGACGTCGAGGTGGAGCGCTGAGGGGCGCGCCAAAAGCTTCGTTAACTAACTGTTAACTATAACGGCGGAGCATCGGCAGCCAAGGTTCCGGGTTGGTCTGGTCGGTTCATGAAGTCGGATAACGGTCTATCGGCGCTGGCGGCGGCCGGGGCGGCGCTGCCGGTCGTGCTGTTCGCCACGGTGATGCTGTTCCTTTACGGCAGCGAGCGGGAGGCCGTGGTCGAGCACGAGTTGCACGCCAAGGCCAGCGCCGCCGCCACGGCGGTCGAGCGGCAAATCGCCAATGAGTTCGGCGTGCTCAACGCACTCGCCACCTCGGAGGCGCTCGACACTCCCGATCTGGAGGCGTTCCAGGCGCAGGCGCGGCGCTTGCTGGCCACGCTTCCGGCGTGGTTCGGCATCGTGCTGACCGACCGCCAGAACCAGATCATGAACACCCGCATCGCGCTGGGGCAGCCGTTGCCGGCCGTCCTCGACAACGTCAGCAAGGATCGCGTCTTCGACACGGGCAAGCCGCAGGTCGGCGCCGTGCTCCGCGCGCCCGACCGCTATCCGGAGCCGGTCGTGCCGGTGCGCGTTCCGGTGTCGCGGGACGGTTCGGTGCGCTTCACGCTGACCGCCGTGGTGCGCGCCCACGCGCTGACCGAACTGCTGCGCGAGCAGGGCGTGCCCGAGGGCTGGCGCATCGCCATCCTGGATCAGGCCGGAAACCTGCTGGCGAACACCAACTCGACCGACCCTCTGGCCGCGCAGATCGGCGCACCGCCCAGCCCATCCCTGCGGGCCGGCGTAGCGTGGCCGGGCAACGGCGTCTTCGAAGCGGTGACCGACGACGGATTCCGCGCCACCGGGGCGTTCGTGCACTCCGCCCTGACGGGGTGGACGATCGTCGCCGGCACCTCCACCGACGCGGTGCTGTGGGCGGCCCGCCGCTCGGTTCTCGCGGCCGGAGCCGGCGGCGCGCTGGCGGTGCTGTCCGCCGCAGCGCTCGCCTGGAGCCAGATCCGCGCCCACCGCCGCCGCCGTCAGGCCGAGCGGCTGATGGCGGAGGCGCGGACCGAGCGCGCCGTAGCCGACCGCCTGTCCGACATCGCAACGCACTTTCCCGGCGTCATCTACCGGCGGGTGCTGAGGGACGGCGTCATCGACTACCCCTACGTCAGCGACTGCCGCCACATCTTCGCCGATCTGGCCGGCATCCGCATCGACGGCGCGGCGTTCCGGGACGTCATCGTCTCCCGCATGACGCCCGAGACGCAGGTGCGCTGGCGCGAGGCAATCCGCACCTCGACTGAAACCGGCGATCCCTATTCGGTCGAGTTGAAGATCGTGTCGCCCGATGGGCAGCGCCGCATCCTGCGCAGCCTCGCCCACACCCGGCGCGAGCGCGACGGCAGCGTGGTGTGGGACGGCCTGATCCTCGACGTCACCGGCCAGCACGACGCCGAGGCGCGCTCGCGCGTCGCCGACGAGCGGCTGCAGATGGCCGTCGGCGCCGCCGACCTGGGCACCTTCGACCTGGACATCCCGACCCACACGCTCACCTGGTCGGAGCGCTGCAAGGCGATGTTCGGCCTGGGCGCGGACGAGGCGGTGTCCGGCCGCGTCTACCTGTCGCGCGTCCACCCCGACGACGTGCCGGGGGTGCGCGCGGCGGAGACGGGCGCGCTGGACCCCACCGGCACCGGCGAATACCACGTGCGCTTCCGCTCCCTCTGGCCGGACGGCTCGATCCGCTGGCTGGAGGCCGTGGGCAAGGTGCTCTTCATCGAGGGCAGCGTGCGCACGCCGGTCCGCCTGATCGGCACTGTGATGGACGTGACCGAGGCGCACCAAGTCGAGTGCGAGTTGCAGGACGCCCGCGACCGCGCCGAACACGCCAACCTGACCAAGTCCAAGTTCCTCGCCGCCGCCAGCCACGACCTGCGCCAGCCGTTGCAGTCGGTGTTCCTGTTCGCGGCGGCGCTGCACCATCACGTCGGCGACGAGCGCGGGCGCGAGCAGCTCATGCACCTGGAACGCGGGCTGGACGCGCTGAAGGGACTGCTGGACAGCCTGCTCGACGTGTCCCGCCTGGACGCCGGCATCATCAAGCCCGAGGTCGAGGAATTCCCGCTGGACGAACTGCTCGACCACGTCGCCGCCGCCTATCTGCCGGTCGCGGTCGGCAAGGGCTTGGTGCTCGATGTGCGCCGCTGCGGCGTTGCGGTGCGCAGCGACCGCACGCTGCTCGGCCGGATGCTGCGCAATCTCGTGGAGAACGCGCTGCGCTACACCGAGCATGGCGGCGTGCGCGTGAGTTGCCATAGCGAGGGCCGCGCCACCGGCGACACGCTTCGCATCGAGATCGCCGACACCGGCATCGGTATCCCGCCCGACCACCTGGACCGCATCTGGGAGGAGTTCCATCAAGTGAGCAACGCCGAACGCGACCGAACCCAGGGCCTCGGCCTCGGCCTCGCCATCGTGCAGCGCATCTCGGGCCTGCTGGACCACCCCATCGAGGTCCGCTCGGCGCCGGGGCGCGGCTCGGTCTTCAGCATCACCGCCCCCGCCACCCCGGCCACGCCCACCGCCGAGCCGCAGGCGGCCCCGGACATCGACCGTGGCACCGGCCAGTTCGCCGTGCTGGTGGACGACGACGCCATCGTGCTGCTGGGCCTCAAGGCGATGTTCGAGGAATGGGGCTATCAGGTGCTGGTCGCCGGCTCCACCGACGACGCGCTGGCGCGCCTGGAACGGGCGGAGCGCCGGCCGGACATCGTCGTCGCCGACTACCGCCTGCGCGAGGGCCGCGTCGGCACCGAGGCGATCCTGTCCATCCGCCAGCGTTACGGGATGGCGATCCCCGGCATCATCCTGACCGGCGAGACCGGCCCGGAGGCGCAGCGCGACGCCACGGCTCACGGCCTGCGGGTGATCCACAAGCCCGTCACCCCGCGCCAGCTCGGCAAAGCGTTGGACCGCAACCGGGCTGCCGCCGTATAGGAGAACCCAGTCCGCTCACAGTCTTCGGCAAAACTCCGGAAAATTTCGCCGATAATGCAGCGCGCCTTCGAGACATACGGATGCGTTGTCTGCCGCACTTTCTTTCGACAACACCGCCCCAGATTAGATTTGCCTTGACGGCAGACACTCGGTGACTAACCCTATTTTGCGCATCATCGATCCGCGCTACGGACCACCCCGGTGGTGACGAGGCTGAGGGGCGCTCGCATGCACGACCAGAGCCCATCCGTTGCCGCCGAGCGGATACGTCTGCTGTACCGGCAGATGCCGTTGGTTCTGACGGCCAACGTTCTCAACGCCTCGCTGATCGTCTTCGCGCTGTGGAGCCCCGCTTCGGCGCCGCGCCTGTTGGAATGGGCCGGCGGGCTGGCCCTGGTCACCGCCGTGCGCACCGGCCTGTGGGCCTGGTACCTGCGCCGCCGGCCGGCCGACGCGGACATGGCGCCCTGGGGTCTGCGCTACACGGTCAGTTCGGCGGCGTCCGGCCTTCTGTGGGGGATCACGGCGCTGCTGTTCATCCAGCCCGGCGCTCCCCTGACCCTGCTGCTGATCGCCTTCGTCGTCGCCGGCATGGCGGCCGGGGCGGTCACCGCCCTGTCCAGCCATCTTCCCGCCTTCTACTCCTACCTGCTGACCAGCATACTGCCGCTCGCCGGACGGCTGGTGGCCGAGGGCGACCGCGTCAGCCTGACAATGGCCGCGCTCGTCGCGGTTTTCACCGTTGGCCTGGCACTCATCGGCCGCAACTTCCACGACGCGCTGACCCGCCGCCTCGAACTCACCGAGGAGAAGCATCAACTGGCGGAAAGCCTGGAACAGCAGGTGCGCGAGCGCACCGACGCCCTGCTGGCGGTCAACCACCAGCTCAACGGCATTCTGTCCACCACCGACGACCATGTCTTCATGATCTGCTGGTCGGGCGCGCTGCTCTACGCCAGCCCTTCGGCGCTGCGCGACTTCGGCATCGACGGCGGATCGATCAGCGGCAAGAGCTGGACCGACCTCGGCCTGTCGCCCGAGGCGGCAGCGGCGCTCGACGGCATGCACCACCGGGTGACCGAAACCGGCGCCGCCGCCACCGAGGAGATCACCCACGCCACCCCCGGCGGCCCGCGACGCCACGAATACAGGTTCAACCCGATGACCGGCGCCGACGGCCGCATCGGCGCGGTGATCGCCGTGTCGCGCGACGTGACCGAGCGCCGGCGCACCGAACAGGCGCTGGAGGAGGCGCGCGCCGCGGCCGAACTCGCCGACCAGAGCAAGTCCCGCTTTCTCGCCGCCGCCAGCCACGACCTGCGCCAGCCCATGCAGTCCATGTTCCTGTTCGCCGGGGCGCTGCGCCCGCGCATCGCCGACGTCCAGGGGCAGGAGATGCTGACCATGCTGGAGCGCGGGCTGGACACGCTGAAGGGCTTGCTGGACAGCCTGCTCGACGTGTCGCAGCTCGACGTGAACGTCATCCAGCCGCGCATATCGACGATCGCCATCCGCCCGTTCCTCGACGGAATCGTCGCCGCCTACCAACCCATCGCCGCGTCGCGCGGCCTCGCCGTCCGCATCGGCGAGGACTGCGAGGTCCAGGCGCTCAGCGATCCCACCCTGCTCGGCCGCATGGTGCGCAACCTCGTCGAGAACGCCATCCGCTACACCGAACGCGGCGGCGTCGTGGTGGACTGTCACACGACCGGCAACTTCCTGCTGATCGAGGTGAGCGACACCGGCATCGGCATCGCGCCCGACCAACTGGAGCGGATCTTCGACGAGTTTCACCAAGTGGACAATCCCGGGCGCGACAAGGCGCGCGGCCTCGGGCTGGGGCTCGCCATCGTCCAGCGTCTGGCGGGCATCCTCGACCACCCGGTGGAGGTGCGCTCGGCGCTCGGCCGGGGTTCGGTCTTCTCGATCCGCGTGCCGCTCGACACCGCGGCGGCCAGCCAACCGGCCGCCCCCGACGCGCCCTCCGCCGTGACGCGGGACGGCAAGCTGGTGGTGCTGGTGGACGACGACGCCATCGTGCTGCTCGGCCTGCGCGCGACGCTGGAGTCCTGCGGCTACCAGACGGTGATCGCCGGCTCCACCGAGCAGGCGCTGGAACGCCTCGCCGCTGCCGGCCGGGAGCCGGATCTGGTCATCTCCGACTACCGGCTGCGCGGCGGCGCGGTGGGCACCGACGCCATCCTGGCGATCCGCGCCCGCGTCGGCCGCCCGGTCCCCGGCATCATCCTGACCGGCGAAACCGGCGCCGAATGCGCGCGCGAGGCCGCGGAGCACGGCTTCAGCATCATCCACAAGCCGGTAACCCCCCGCCAACTCGCCGCCTGCCTGGAACGCATCACCGGAGCCGAGACGGCGACGTGAGGGAAAGCCCCTCTCCCTACCCGCCCCGCCTCCCTTCCCACAGGTCGCGCTCTGCGCTCAGCGCCTCGGCCATGAAGTCGAGGAAGACGCGGACCCGGCCCATGTGGCGCAGATCCTCGTGGGTCAGCAGCCAGATCCGCGACTCCGCCTCCTCCACCACATCGCCGATGCGCCGCAGGTCGGGCGCCGCGTCGCCCAGGCCGCAGGGCAGCAACGCCAGCCCCCCGCCGGCGCGCGTCGCCTCCAGCAGCGCCGCCACCGAGTTCACCCGGTAGCCGACGCGGTCGGCCGGGATCCGCCGGGTCTGCCAACGCGCCATGGAGGTGTGCGCGTAGCTCTCGTCCAACCCGGCCCAGTCGTGCCCGGCCAGATCCACCCCAGCCCCGGCGCGCTCCAGGTAGGCGGTGGAGCCGTAGACGGCGAACGCCATGCCCGACACCGCCCGCCCCACCAGATTCTCCGGCGGCTTCCTGGTCGAGCGGACGGCGACGTCGGCCTCGCGCTTGGTGAGGCTCAGCCGCGCCTCGGCAACCATCAGGCTCACCTGGATCTCCGGCCGCGCCGCTCGGAACGCCGCCATGGGGCGCGGCAGCATGTGGAGCGCCAGGATGTCGATGGTGGTGACGCTGAGTGAACCGCCGACGCGGGCGTCCTTGCCGGACAGCCTGCGGCTGGCGGCGGCGATGTCCTCCTCGACCCGCGCGGCGATGGCCAGCACCTCCTCGCCCTCCGTGGTCAGGGCGTAGCCGGCGGGCAGCCGGACGAACAGCTGCACCCCCGCCGTCGCCTCCAGCCCGGCGACCCGGCGCAGCACGGTGGTGTGGTTCACCCCCAGCGCACGCGCCGCCCCCGACAGCGAGCCATGCCGCGCCACCGCCAGAAAGAAGCGGAAATCGTCCCAGTCATACTGTGCAGGCACGCACACCCCCTCTGCGCCTTATCGGAATTTCCGCTTATTCCAGCACAGCATACTGTGCCGCCACGGACAACGTCGAACGACGGAACACCCTATGATGGCCCACTTGATGGACGCCTTGAACGACCCCTTCCTGCAATCGAGCGTGCTGCCGCTGCTGGCCGCCCTCGCGGCGGTCGGGCTGCTGCGGCTGGCCGGCGGCGGTGTCGCCGGGCGTCGGCTGGCGGCTGGCGGCATCGCGCTGGCATTCCTGGGCGTCTTCGCCCTGGTGGTCGGCATTCCGGCCTTCCCGCCGCCGTCGAGCATGGGCCGGCTGTTCTGGTGCGCCGTCACCGGCGTGGCCATCGGCCTCGCCGGTGACGCCACCGGGGTGAAGGGCGCCAAGGCGTCCACCCTCACCGGCGTCTGGCTGCTCGGTTCGCTGCTGTGGATGATTCTGCCGGCGTTGACCGGCGCCGCCGAGGCGCTGATCGCCGTGCCGCTGCTGGCGGCCGGCGCCTGGGTCGCCTTCGGCCGCCTGCCGGCCGGCAAGGACGGCCCGGCCACCTCGGGTGCCGTGCTGCTGGCGCTGGCGCTGGCGGTCGGCGGCACCGCGCTGGTCGGCTCGTCGGCGTCGCTGGCGCAGGCCGCCCTGGCGCTGGCGGCAGCCACCGGAGGGTTCCTGCTGTGGAACTGGCCCATCGAGCGGCACGTCTGGGGCGTGTCGGGCCGGGTCGGCTTCGGCATCCTGGTCCTGCTCACCGCCGCCCTCGCCTTCTTCACCCAGGCCCGCGCCGAAGTCCTGCTGCTGGCCGTGCCCGCCTTCTTCGCCGACCGCCTGCGCAGCCGCCTGCCGACGCCGGACACCACCTTCGGCCAGGCGCTGCGCACCGCCGCCGTCACCGTTTTCGCCGTCATCCCGGCGGTGGCCGCCGTCGGCGCCGCCTACCTCATCTCCGCCGCGGGTTCCTCCGCGTCGGGCTACTGATCCAACCCATCCCCATCGGAGCCTACCCCATGTTCAAGAAGACCCTGTTCGCCGCCGCCCTCCTCGCCACCGTTGCCGGCACCGCCCAGGCCGCCCCCGTCGCCTACAAGCTCGATCCGTCGCACATGAGCGTGGCGTTCATCGTCAACCACCTCGGCTTTTCCAACGTGATCGGCCGCTTCAACACCGCTTCGGGCGATGTCGCCTTCGACAAGGACGCGGTGCAGAACAGCACGCTGAAGGTTTCCATCGACACCGCCAGCGTCGACACCGCCCACGCCAAGCGCGACGAGCACCTGCGTTCGCCGGACTTCTTCAACACGAAGGAGTTCCCGCAGATGACCTTCAAGAGCACGAAGATCGAGAAGACCGGCGACAAGTCGGGTAAGCTGTATGGCGACCTGACGCTGCTCGGCACGTCCAAGCCGGTGGTCCTCGACGTCACCTTCAACAAGGAAGGCGTCAGCCCGGCCAGCAAGCTGGAGACGGTCGGCTTCTCGGCGCGCGGCAAGATCAAGCGCACCGATTTCGGCATGAAGTACGGCGCCCCGTACATCAGCGACGAGATCGAGCTGCTGATCGAGGCCGAAGCCACCAAGTCCTGACCCTGACCGGATCGCGTCGCGGTCTGTTGAACACGAAGGGACCGGCCCGGCCGGTCCCTTCGCCACATGCAAAGGGAGCGAACGATGCCCGGCCTGGTGAACGGCGAATGGGTCAAGGGCCCCATCGCGGAAAGCGAGATCAAGGACGGCGCGTTCCACCGCGAGCCGACCCGCTTCCGCACCTGGATCACCCCGGACGGCGCGCCCGACGCCGCGGGCAACCCGACCCTGCCGGCCGAGGCCGGGCGCTATCACCTGTACGTCTCGTACCTGTGCCCGTGGGCGTCGCGCACGCTGATCTTCCGCGCGCTGAAGGGGCTGGAGGGCATCGTCGGCGTCTCGGTGGCCGAGCCGGTCATCGGCGAGGACGGCTGGACCTTCACCGAGCCGCAGGACGGCGGGCCGGGCATCGGCAGCTTCCGTCATCTGTACCGCCTCTACACCGCGTCAGCCCCCACCTACACCGGCAAGGTCTCGGTTCCGGTGCTGTGGGACAAGCACCGGCAGCGCATCGTCAACAACGAGTCCGCGGACATCATCCGCATTCTCAACAGCGCCTTCGATGCCTTGAGCGGCAACGGCCTGGACCTCTATCCCGCGCCCTTGCGGGCGGAGATCGACGGCTGGAACGAGCGGATCTACCACACGGTGAACAACGGCGTGTACCGCGCCGGCTTCGCCAAGTCGCAGGCGAGCTATGACGAGGCGGTGACCACGCTGTTCGAGACGCTCGACCAACTGGAGGAGCGCCTGTCCGCCAGCCGCTATCTGGCCGGAGAGCATTTGACCGAGGCGGACTGGCGGCTGTTCGTGACTCTGGTGCGCTTCGACCCCGCCTACCACGGCGCCTTCAAGTGCAATGTGCGGCGCATCGAGGATTACCCGGCGCTGTCCAATTATCTGCGCGAGCTGTACCAGTGGCCCGGCGTCCGGGCGACGGTGAACATCGAGCACATCAAGCGCGGCTACTACGTCAACCCGGCGATCAACCCGACGCTGATCGTGCCCAAGGGTCCGCTGATCGACCTCGACCGCCCGCACGACCGCGCCCGCCTGCCGGGCCTGGGGATCTGGAGGCGATAGGGAAACTTGCTCTCGCCGGTCACTTTGGCATAGGATGATAGTCTTCATCAGCGAAGCCGCGTCCGCATGATGGCAAGCGGATGAGACACTCGGCAAAAATGTGTCTCATA
Organism: Azospirillum terrae; assembly: GCF_053470425.1. Lineage (NCBI taxonomy): Bacteria > Pseudomonadati > Pseudomonadota > Alphaproteobacteria > Rhodospirillales > Azospirillaceae > Azospirillum > Azospirillum terrae. Next base: position 647,717 of record NZ_JBPXMR010000001.1, read on the forward strand.
GCGTCTCACTCCGTCTCGTCCGACGCCGAACGGATGCAACGCTCCATCGAATCGTGTTTCATAGCGTTTCATTCCGTTGCATCCGGCGATGGCGGTCATCGCTGACGGCGCCCTAATCCGTCGCCGTGTCCGCGCAGGGCTGCCGCACGGCGCTTTCCCGCAACAGCCGGCAGGCCGTCAGCGCCACGGTGAACACCGCCAGCCAGACGAGGCGGCTCTGGTAACGGTCGTGCGGGTTGGACAGCGCTCCGCAGACGAACGCGTTGGACAGCAGCGCCACGATGGTGAACAGGCCGAGATGCGCCAGCCCGCCCCAGCGCCGCCGGTACGCCAGCGCGGCCGCGGGCAACAGAAGCACCAGCGCGCCCTGCGCCACCGGCACGTGGACGGCGTTGAGGTCGCCTAGAGGCAGGGCGAACGCCTGCTGGCGCGCCGCGGCGAAGGCGGGCACCTCCTGCGGCAGGTAGCGGCCGATGGTATAGACGGTGTGGTGCTGCACCTCGTCCAGCCCCTCGCCGGTGCGCACCAGCCGAAGCTGGTCCCAGGTGGCGCGTGCCGCGCTCAGCAGGTGCTGACCGGGATAGGCGAGCAGGCTCTCCCAGGCGATGCGCTGCATCTCCGGCGTCGCGGCTTCCCAACCGCCGAGTTTCGCCAGCGGACTGCTCTCCATCCACAGCCAGTCGTCGGCGGTGCGCGGCAGCTCCGCGCGGTAGGCGCACAGCCGGTACGCGGGCGATGGGCAGTGGTCGTCGAGGAAGCGGGCGACGATGCCGTCCTGCACCAGCCGGCCGAACACGAAGCCGGCGCCGCCGGGCGTCAGGCGGAACTCGCCGGTGAACACCCCGGCGGCGAGCGGCACCGCCGCCACCCCGGCCATGACCAGCGCCACGGTCCGCCGCACGCGGATCCAGCAATGCCGCCAGTCCGCCGACACGGCTGCGGTGATGACGATCAGACCGATGGCCAGCGGCATGTGCGAGAGGTGTGACGCCACGGCCAGAACGACCGCACCGCCGGCCGCGCAACGCTCCGCCACCGACAGGTGGGTCCAGTGGTAGGCCACGAGGTACAGCGCCAGCACCAGCGACGCGCTCAGGAAGTCCGGCGCCGCCTGCGCCGCGTACCACGGCAGCCCGGTGACGAGCGCCGTCAATCCGGCCAGCGCCAGCGCATCGGCCGGGCGCAACGCCGGTTCGACCAGCCGCGCGGTGCGCAGCGCCAGCCAGACGACGAGCGCCGACTGCACCGCCACCAGCGGCCACAGCCCGCCGCCCAGCGCCAGCGTCGCCCGCATGAACAGCCCGTAGACCAGCGAGCGGCCGGGGAACAGCGTCAGCTCGAAGCCGCGCTCCAGGTAGCCGCCGGTGTCGAAATAGACCAGCGGGTACCCGTTGTAGAGGGCTGGCAACAGCAACAGCAGCGTGCCAAGCGCTCCGGTGCCGAGCCACGCGGCGCGCGCCCCGCCGAGCGAAGCCGGCCCGCGGCTTTGGGAGAGAGAAGGCACCACGTCGTCGGTCATGCCGCCGTCGTCTCCGAGGGTGATCGCTGCCGGGCACAGCCCACCCACAGAATGGACCGGAGCGCCGCGGGGGCGAGGGTTCTTCGGCAGCACCCCGGCCGGCGTGGCCCGGATGCGCGCCACCATCACGAACGCCAGGCCGCAAGCCCTTATTCCCGATAGAAAAAGGCCGCTGCGGTGAAGCAGCGGCCCGAAGTCTTCAGGGAGGAAACGCATAAAGCGTGATGCGAATGTAGCACCATCAGCCGTATGACCTTTGACCTGGATCAAGGGATTTTCAAACTCAGGAAAAAAGCCAAAATGTATCACAGGGCAGTCCCTACCTTCCGACATACGGCGTCCGTGTCTGGGCACCGGGACTGATTTGGCGATGTTTTTACGGCAGGGTGTCCCCCCACCCGGAAAGGACCCGCCCAAGCACGCAGGGCGGCCGACCCAGCGACTGCCCCCGGCCGCTGGGTCACAGAGCGGCAGCCGCGCAGCCCCCCTCGCGCGGTTGCCGCCCTCTCCCCTCCTCCCGCACAAAACACCCGGCGCACGGAAAAGCAGGCGCGCCGGAAGGCGCGCCTGCGAGTTTTGGAGGTGCTTCGCCCAAAGCACCCTATTTGAGTCGCTCCACAGTATGGCCCGCGCGGAGTTGCGGGAGGCCGGAAAGGCAGCCACAGCACGGCGCATGAGGAGGCATGGAACCGACACCGAACCTGCCGGCGCCCCGGCCCCTCCTGCGCGGGCCACGCCTTCCCAACACGCCGTATCCGCGGCTTGGCGCGCGTCTCGGAGGCCGTATCCCATCGGACAAGCGGAAAAAGCCCACAATTCAGGCTGTTTCGAACCTCGGCTGCGATCTTTCCGCTTTCCGGGGTGTTTTCCTCGATGGCCTGACCGTTCCGGCATACGCCGGAAGCGAAAGAAAATGCGAAGGAAGCCCCCGATGCGGAACCATGAACGTTACGGCATCGACCCTCAACGCCTGGGCGCCGCGCTGGAAAAAGGCGTCGATGTTACCGAAGCCCCGCGGTTCCTGGTGGTCGACGACCACGCGCTGGTGCGCCACGGCCTGACGCTGGCGCTCAAGCTGCGCTACCCCAAGGCAACACTGTTCGAGGCCGGCTCGCTGGCCGAGGCGCTACGGCGGGTGCGCTCCATCAGCAAGCTGACGGCGGTGCTCTACGATTTGCAGATGGCGGACGCCGATGGGCTGCCGGGCGTCGAGGCGATGCTGGAAGCGTTGCGCGGGATTCCGCTGCTGGTGATTTCCGCGTCGCTGGACGCGGGCATCGTCGCCGCCTGCATCCGCGCGGGAGCCCGCGGCTTTCTGCCCAAGGGATGCGACCCGGATGTGCTGAGCCACGCCCTGCCCATCGTGCTGGGCGGCGGCATCTACGCCCCGCTGCCGCGCACCCTTGCCACCGCCGCCTCCACCGCCGCCGGCCCGCCGGGCCAGCCACCACCACAGCCGCCGAACGGTGCCATGGACGCCCTCACCCACCGCCAGCGCGAGGTGCTGCGCCTGCTGCTCCAGGGCCAGTCCAACAAGGAGATCGCCCGGTCGCTGGGTGTGCTGGAGGGCACCGTGAAGGTGCACCTGCGCACGGTCATGCTGCGCCTGGGCGTGCGAAACCGCACGCAACTGGCGCTGATCGCCGCCCGCGCGGGGCTGTCGCCCTAGGACGATAGAGCTGTCGTAGGACAAGGAACGCCAACGGCCAAGGGCTGTTGACCGGCAAGCGTTCGGAGCGGGCCATCATCACACGCAGGGCTCAGGGGACACCATTGGAACAGCGGACCAGCCGCGCGCAGCCTGCCGACACGCCAAGCCGGGAAGCCGAGCTTGCGGCGCGGGTCGCGGAGCTGGAGACGTCCATCCAGGCGCGCGACACCTTCCTGACCGTCGCCGCGCACGAACTGCGCAACCCAATGTATGCGCTCAGCCTGCACCTGGACCTTGCGCTGAAGGCGGCCGAGACGCTGGGCGACGAGGGGCTGGTGCGGTCGCTGACCGCCGCCCGGCTGTCGCTGGAGCGCTATGTGGAGCGGGCGACGACGCTGCTGGACGTTTCGCGCATCAACGCCGGCCACAAGCAGCTCCAGCTCGAGGAGGTGGATTTCGCCGCCATCGTGCGGCAAGTGGCCGCCAGCTACGCGGCCGAGGCGGCGTACACCGGCTCCGACCTCCGCCTGCACCTTCCCGACCGTCTGATGGGCTGGTGGGACGGGCTGGCGCTGGAGCAGATCGTTGGCAACCTCGTCTCCAACGCCATCAAGTACGGCGCCGACGCGCCGGTGGACGTGACGCTGGCGTGCGACGGCGCAAATGTCCGCCTGACCGTGCGGGACCGCGGGCCGGGCATCCCCGCCGAGGATCGGGAGCGGATCTTCGGGCGGTTCGAACAGGTTGTGGGCAGCCACAGACGCGCCGGCTTCGGCGTCGGGCTGTGGCTCGTCCGTTCGCTGCTGGAGGCGCACGGCGGCGGTATCGCGGTCGAGAGCGCCCCCGGTGGAGGGGCCGTCTTCACCGCGCGTCTGCCCCTCGCCCATCCCTCCGCCGGAGGGCCACACCCATGACGACGCGAGACGACACACCGCCCATCGAACGGGTGCCGACCGGCATCCCCGGCCTGGATGCCGTGTTGTGCGGCGGGCTGCTCAAGGGGGGCGTCTACATCGTCCAGGGCACGCCGGGGGCCGGCAAGACGACCTTGGCCAACCAGATGTGCTTCACCCACGTGGCCTCCGGCGGGCGGGCGGCGTACATCACACTGCTGGCGGAATCGCACACGCGCATGCTCCAGCACCTGCGCCCCATGGCCTTCTTCGACGAGACGATCATCCCCGACCGGCTGTACTACGTCAGTGCCTTCCACATGTTGGAGAACGAGGGGCTGAAGGGCCTGACCGACCTGCTGCGCCGCGAGATCCGCAGCCACCGGGCCAGCCTGCTGGTCCTCGATGGGCTGGCGGCGGCGGAGGAAACGGCCACCTCCGCCCGCGAGTTCAAGAAGTTCGTCCACGAGGTGCAGAGCCACGCCGTCGCCAACGACTGCACCGTGCTGCTGCTCACCACCGGCGGGACCGGCGAGGTCAGCGCCGAGCACACCATCGTGGACGGGCTGATCGAACTGGACGACCAACTGTTCGACGTGCGCAGCGAACGCAGCCTGCACGTGCGCAAGTTCCGTGGCAGCGCGAGTTTGCGCGGCCGGCACCCGTTCCGCATCACTTCCGAAGGGCTGGTCGTCTACCCGCGCATCGAGGCGGCGTTCGCAGCGCCATCCCGGCACCCCCCGGCGTTGCACGTGCGGACGTCATCCGGCGTGGACGGGTTGGACGCCCTCATCGGCGGCGGCATGATCCGGGCGACGACCACCGCCACGGTGGGGCCGACGGGGGTCGGCAAGACGACGTTCGGGCTGCATTTCCTGCAAGGGTCGAGCGCCGCGGAACCCGGCCTGCTGTTCGGCTTCTACGAAACGCCCGAGCGCCTGAAGACCAAGGCAGCGATGCTGGGCATCGATCTGGCTGGACTGGAGGCCAGCGGGGCGCTGGAGATCGTCTGGCAGGCGCAGGGCGAGAACCTGCTGGATGAACTCGGGCACCGGCTGCTCGACGCGGTGCGGCGGCGCGGCGTGCGGCGGCTGTTCGTGGACGGTCTTGGCGGCTTCATCGAATCCGCCATCCACCCGGATCGGATCAGCCGCTACCTCTCGGTGCTGTCGAACGAGTTGCGGGCGCTGGACGTCACGACGATATACTCGCTGGAGACGCGCGACGTCGTCGGCCCCACGGTGCAGATGCCCATCTCCGGCGTCTCCTCGCTGGTCGAGAGCGTGGTGGTGTTGCGCTACGTCGAGGTGCAGGCGCACACCCGGCGTCTGCTCTCCATTATGAAGATCCGCGACAGCGGCTTCGACCCGGCCCTGCACGAGTTCGAGATCACCGACCGCGGAGTCGGCATCGTCGGGCCGTTTCCGGCCTACGAGGCGCTCCTCGGCGGGTTCGCCCACCAGCCGGAGGCGTCGCCGTCAGCTGGCCAGGGCCGTCCGTCCAAACGCCCCCCACGCCAGGAGTGATGCGTGAAGACCATCCTCCTTGTCGAAGACGAGTTCGGCATCGCCGGCGTCCTGACCCTCCTCTTGGAGGACGAGGGCTATCGCGTCTTCGCCGCCGCCAACGGCCGGCAGGCACTGGAGCGTCTGGCCGAGGCGCAGCCGGACCTCGTGGTGACCGACTTCATGATGCCGCTGATGGACGGTGCGGCGCTGGGGGCGGCGATGCGCGCCGACCCGGCGTACAGCGGCATCCCCATCATCTTGATGAGCGCGGTGCCGGAGGCGGCGCTGCGCCAGCATTTCGACGGCTACACCGCCTTCCTGCGCAAGCCCTTCGCCATCCCCGCCTTCTTCGAGTTGATCGGCGGCATCCTGGGCGACGACCATTAGAATTCCAGCATCCGACAGTAGTCACAGGCATCCGCAACGTCGGAATAGACAGTACAAATTTTATCGTTATTCTAGCGTTCCAGGATACCGGGGGCACAGGAACGGCGACGGACTTGGAACCAACACAGGATCGACCCGAAACGACATTGAGTCGCCGAACGGTGCTTGCCGGCCTTCTCGGTTGCGCCGCCCCCCTGATGGCCGGCTGCAAGCCCGAGGGGGAGGAGGTGTACCGCCCCGCCTTCACCGACAGCTCGCCGTTGCGCGAGCACGTCTACGTCTTCGGCATCCACCCGCTGCACAACCCGCAGCGCCTGTTCGACGTCTATCAGCCGCTGGTGGATTTGCTGAACCGGCGGCTCGACGGCGTGCGGGTGCGGCTGGAGGCGTCGCGCAACTACGCCGGATTTGAAAAGAAGCTGGCCGAGCGGCACTTTCACTTCGCCCTGCCCAACCCGTACCAGACCATCACCAGCACCGCGCACGGCTACCGGGTGTTCGGCAAGATGGGCGACGACGACCAGTTCCGCGGAATCATCCTGGTGCGCAAGGACAGCGGCATCACCGCCGTGGAGGATCTGCGCGGCAAGGCCGTCAGCTACCCCGCCCCCACCGCCCTGGCGGCGACCATGCTGCCGCAGTGGTTCCTGCACACCCACGGAGTGGACGTGCGCAACGATCTCGACAACCGCTACGTCGGTTCGCAGGAATCCTCGATCATGAACGTCTACCTGGGCACCACCGCGGCCGGCGCCACGTGGCCGCCGCCATGGCGCGCCTTCGCCCGCGAGCGGCCGGACATCGCCGCCCAGCTGGAGGTGCGCTGGCAAACCGACGCCCTGCCCAACAACGGCTTGGTCGCCCGCGACGACATGCCCGACGCGCTGGTCCGCCAAATCGGCGGGCTGTTGAACGCGCTGCACACCGGCGAGGAGGGCCGCGCCATCCTCGCCCCCATGGAACTGAGCCGGTTCGAGGTCGCCGACGACCGGACTTACCAGCCCGTGCGCGACTTCGTCGCCCGCTTCGAGCGCGACGTGCGGCCGGTGGGGGGGCCGTGATGACACGCCTGACGCGCCTGTGGTCCGGGTCGCTGCGCCGGCAACTGATGTGGGGCATCGCGCTGCTGCACGCGGTGATGATGACCCTGTTCGTCTACGATCTGGTAGAACGCCAGCGCGATTTCCTGCACCGCGAGGGGGTGGACCGCTCGCTCAGCCTGATCCAGGGTGTGGCGCGCAATTCCACCTCCTGGGTGCTGGCCGGCGACGTCGTGGGCTTGCAGGAACTGGTGCAGGCGTTCGCCGCGTACCCTGAGCTGCGCTACGCCTTCGTCGTGGACGAGGGCGGCAAGGTGCTGGCGCACTCCGATCCCGCGCTCATCGGCAAGTACCCCGCCGACCCGGTCAGCCGCCGCCTGTACGACGCGCCGGCCAAGCCGCAGATCCTGGTGGACGGTGCCGACCTCATCGACGCGGCGGCGCCTGTGCTGGCCGGGGGGCGGATCGTGGGCTGGGCGCGCCTCGGCACCAGCCTGGAGCGCGACCAGCGCGGCCTGCAACTCGTCTCCCGGCAGGGGCTGTTCTACACGCTGGCCGCCATCCTGATCGGCACGACGCTGGCGTTCCTGATGGCGCGCCGGCTGACCCGCGGCCTTTACGGACTGCTGGAGGTCGCCGAGGCGACGCGCGCCGGGCGGCGCGACCTGCGCGCGCCGGTCGACCGTGTGGACGAGGTCGGGCGGCTTGCCGCCTCCTTCAACCGCATGCTCGACACGCTGGTGCGCAGCGAGGACGATCTGCGCGAAGCCGGCCGGCGCCTGGAAGAGATCAACGAGGATCTGGAACACCGGGTGGCCGAGCGGACCGTCGAGCTGTCCGCCACCAACGCCCGCCTCAGCACCGAGGTCGAGGAGCGCCGGCGCACCGAGGAGGCGTTGCGCCACGCCCAGGCCGAACTGACCGCCGCCAAGGAGCGCGCCGAGGCCGCCAACACCGCCAAAAGCGATTTCCTGGCCAACATGAGCCATGAGATCCGCACGCCGATGAACGGCATCCTGGGCATGAACGGCCTGCTGCTGGAATCGCCGCTCGACCCCGAGCAACGCCAGTACGCCGAGGCGGTGCGCGAGGCGTCGGAGGCGCTGCTGACCGTCATCAACGACATCCTCGACGTCTCCAAGCTGGAGGCCGGCAAGGTAGAACTGGAGGATGTGGACTTCGAGCTGGAGCCGCTGGTCGAAAGCGTCGTCGAGATCCTCGCACCCAAGGCGCAGGAAAAGCTGGTGGAGATCGGCGTGTGGATCGCGCCGAAGGCGCGCGGTTCGTTCCGCGGCGATCCGACGCGGCTGCGGCAGGTGCTGCTCAACCTCGTGGGCAACGGCGTCAAGTTCACCGACCGCGGTTCGGTCATGCTGGAGGTCCAGCATGTCGGCGAGGCGGACGGCAGCGTCGAGCTGGCCTTCGAGATCGTCGACACCGGCGTCGGCATCGCCCCGGAGTCCGTGGGCAAGCTGTTCGACAAGTTCACCCAGGCCGACGGCTCGATCACCCGGCGCTTCGGCGGCACCGGCCTCGGCCTGTCGATCTGCAAGCGGCTGGTCGAACTGATGGACGGCGACATCGAGGTGACCAGCCGGCTCGGCGCCGGCTCGACCTTCCGCGTCACCGCAAGCCTGCGGCCGGCCCACAGCGCCGCCCCGGCGGAGCGGCGGGTGCTGCACAGCTTCGTCGGGCGCCGTGTGCTCGTCGTCGACGACATCGAGATGAACCGCCGCATCCTGGTCAAGATTCTGGGCGGCCTGGGCGCCGAGGTGACCACCGCCGAGGACGGCCCGGCGGCGCTGGCGGCGCTGGAGCGGGCGGCTGCGGCCGGGCAATCCTTCGACTTGGCCATCCTCGACCAGATGATGCCGGGCATGGCCGGCGAGACGCTGGCGGAGCGCATTCGCGCCCTGCCCTCGCACACCGGGATGAAGCTGCTGCTGGCCTCGTCCATCGGCCGGCCCAACGCGTCGGAAAAGGCGGCGCGCGTCGGCTTCGACTGCATCCTGGTCAAGCCGCTGCGCCCGCGCCTGCTGCTGGATGCGCTGGCAAGCCTGTTCGGCCAGCCCGCCCCGGCGGAGGCTGTGCACGGTCCCGCCCATGCACAGCCGCAGACCGCCAATGGCTGGCACCTGCTGCTGGCCGAGGACAACCACATCAACCAACTGTTCGCCAAGCGGCTGCTGGAGAAGAGCGGCTACCGCGTGGACGTGGTGGAGAACGGCGTGCAGGCGATCACCGCGTGGCGGACGACGCCGTACGATCTCATCCTCATGGACGTGCAGATGCCGGGCATGGACGGCATCGAGGCGACCCGCCGCATCCGCGCCGAGGAGCCGCCCGGCCACGCCATCCCCATCGTGGCGCTGACCGCCCACGCCATGGCCGGCATGGACGAGCACTACGCCGCCGCCGGCATGTCGGCCTATGTGTCCAAACCGTTCGAGCCGACGGTGCTGCGCTCCACCATCGCCCGCCTGCTCGACGGCAGGCCGCCCGCGGCGGCGGAGTTGGCTCTGTCGGAGGAGGCAGGCATCCTTCGGCGATAGGCCTGCGACGGGAGCTGCGGGCAACTGTTCTGGTGCGGGGGACCCGCAACACCGGAGACAGTGGTGCAGCCGAACGCAGCATCCCGACCGTTCCACAGGCGCACGCACGTCAAGGCGGACGGGCGCAAACTCTACCTTTTCGGCTGGCAGCCGCACGAATTGCCGGTCACACAGGAACTGGAGCCCGGCCCCGCCCCGCAGCCGCATCTGCGCTGGCATCCGCTGCGCGGCGAATGGGTGGGCTACGCCAGCCACCGCCAGGAGCGCACCTTCAAGCCGCCGGCCGAGTTCTGCCCGCTCTGCCCGGTGCAGGCGCAAGGCTTCCCCGGCGAGATCCCCTTCGCCGACTTCGAGATCGCGGTGTTCGAGAACCGCTTCCCGGCCTTCGCCCCCGCCGCCCCGCCGCCGCCCGAGTTGCCCATCCCCACCGCCCCGGCCAAGGGGCAGTGCGAGGTGGTGGTCTACAGCGCGGCGCACAGCGGCAACCTCGCGGTGCTGACGCGCGAGCGGCGCGAATTGCTGGTGCGGGTGTGGGCCGACCGCTACCGCGACCTGCTGGCGCAGGACGGCGTCGCCTTCGTCATGCCCTTCGAGAACCGCGGCGAGGAGATCGGCGTCACCCTGCACCACCCGCACGGCCAGATCTACGCCTTCCCCTTCGTGCCGCCCGCCGTGGCGCCGCTGGTGGCGGCGTTCCGCGAAGCGCCGGTGCTGGAGGACATGCGGCGCGGGATCGGTGACGTCTACGACGTGGCCGGCAACAACCGGGTGGTGGCCTTCGTGCCGCCCTGCGCGCGCTTTCCATCCGAGGTGTGGCTGATGCCGCGGGCGTTCCACCCCGGCCCCTGGACCTTCTCGGACGAGGACGTCACCGCCTTCGCCGAATTGCTGGGCGAGGTGGTGGCGCGTTACGACGGGTTGTACGGCAAACCAATGCCGTACCTGTGCATCCTCTACGCCGCACCGCGCGGCGAGGAGGAGCATTTCCACTTCCACATCCAGTTCTACCCGTTCCTGCGCACCGCCGACCGGCTGAAGTACCTCGCCGGCTGCGAGCAGGGTGCGGGCATGTTCCTGGTGGACGGCCTGCCCGAGCAGATGGCCGCCCGCCTGCGCGAGGTCACCCTATGAGCGCGCTGTTCTCCGAGATCTTCGGCCGCACCCCCGCCGCGACCGCCAAGGCCCCGGCCCGCGCCAATCTGCTGGGCGAGCACACCGACTACAACGACGGCTTCGTGCTGCCGACGCCGTTGCCTTACTTCACCACGGTCGCGGTCGGGCCGGGCGCCCCCGGCGTGATCGAGGCGCACGCCGCGCGCTTCCACGAGACGCTCACCCGCCCGCTCGACGCGCCGCCGGGCGGCGATTGGCTGGACTACGTGCTGGGCTGCGTGCGGGTGGTGATGCAGGACGGCGCCGTGGTGAAGGGCCTGCGCGTCAGCGTCGAGAGCGACGTGCCCATGGGCGCCGGCATCTCCAGCTCCGCGGCGCTGGAGGTGGCGACGCTGCGGGCCTTGCGGGAGTGGCTGGGGCTCGGCCTGGACGAGGTGGCGATCGCCCGCCTTGGGCAACGCGCGGAGTCCGGCTACGTCGGCATGCCCTGCGGGATCATGGACCAGATGGTCAGCTCGCTCGGCACACCGGGACAGGCGTTGTTCCTCGACACGCGCTCTATGGAACACCGGCTGCTTGCGCTGCCGCAGAGTCACCGCTTGGCGGTGGTGCATTCCGGCGTGTCGCACCGGCTGACCGATGGCGGTTACCGCCAGCGCCGCTCGGAATGCGAGGCGGCGGCATCCGCCCTGACGGTGGCGAGCCTGCGCGACGTGGATGTGGCCGACCTGCCGGCCATCGCGGCTTTGCCCGAGCCGCTGAACCGCCGCGCCCGGCATGTCGTCACCGAGAACCGCCGCGTGCTCGACGGCGTGGCGGCGCTGGAGCGCGGCGACGTGGCGGCGTTCGGCCGCCTGATGGTGGAAAGCCACGCCTCGCAACGCGACGACTACAAGGTCTCCGTGCCGGAGATCGACGCGCTGGTGGAAACCGCCCTGCGGCGCGGCGCCATCGGCGCCCGGCTGACCGGCGGCGGCTTCGGCGGCTGCATCATCGCCCTGGTGGAAGACCCGGAGTCCTGGTGGCCGGCCGTGGCCGGCGAGCACCCGGAGGCGCGGCTGGTGTACCCGCGCTGACGCTCAGGTGTTCTCGGTCGCCAGCGACAGGGCGAGGCCGCGGGCGTCGAGGAAGCCCGGATGCCGGGTCACCAGCTTGCCGCCGGTGTACACGCCCCAGGCGCTCTGGAAACCGGCGCCTTCGTACTGGATGTCCACGCGGCGGTTGCCGTGCTGCACACGGAAGTGGCGGGGGGAGAGCTTCGTCCACACGGGCTTGGTCGCCATCTCCAACGCTCCTATGGTTAATGCATCGTGTGACGCATTATTCGCACTCGACTGGTTAATGCGGGCTTAAAGCCGTGGCGAGCGCCGCGGGCGCAAAAGACGGGGCGCTACCCATTTCGGCGTCGTCGTTGGCCGGGCCGCAGGCATCGATCTCGACGAAGAAGGCCTTGATGGCCGGCATGGTCTCCATCCACTGCTTTTGCAGCTCGATGCCCGCGCCGACGCAGTTCAGCACGTAGGTGGACCAGCTCAGCGAGGCCAGGAAGTAGCCGAGGGAATAGACGTTGCCGTCCACGTACCACGCGCCGACCACCCAGGTGCACAGGTTGGTGACGTTGACGATCAGCCCGCGCCCGAAGTTGAACACCAGGAAGCGCCGCCCGGTATGGGCGCCGAAGCCGGCGTAGGTGGCGAAGCGCTCGTCGTAGTCCTCGGCGGTCCGGTGCTGCTTGTTCTCGATGATGATGGCGAGCAGGTTGCGGAAAACATGCGTGTGGACGCGCTGGCGCTCGTAATCCAGTTCCTGGAGCCGGGTGTAGAGCGGCTTCAGCACGCTGTTCAGGTAGATGGTGGCGAGCACGTCCAGCGCGCCGCCGGCCATGGCGATCAAACCGATCAGCGGGTACCACCACAGCAGCATCCCCAGCGTCACGATGCCGGGAATGGTCACCGGAATGGCGACGCGGACGAAGGCGTTGATGAACTGCACCAGCACGACCTCGCCGCGCTCGACGATGGCCTGCTGCATGGCGGTGTCGCGGCCATCCTTCACGCGCTGGCGCAGCACGCGCTTCAACATGCTGACGCCCAGGTGCCGCGGCCCGGCGTACTGGAACCCGGCAAGGTCCACCCGCCCCAGCACATAGGGCAGCATGTTGCCGTGGCAGACCCAGAACAGGAAGGCCGTGGCGATCATGGTGTAGGTGGCGTCCAGCGGCCGATGCTGGGCCATGGCGTCGATCACCTGCCCGCCGAACAGGGGCACCGCCAAGTCGCCGGCCTTCTGCACCATGATAATCAACGAAATCAGCGCAAGCGGCTTCCAGAACGGCAGGAAGAGGGTGAGCACCCTTCTGACGATCGGCAGCATAGGAACCCCTGTATGACTGTGTACGTCTCGAGGAGCAGACTGACGCCAGGGCATTAAGTGAAGATGAACTTCGCCAAGTGTCCCACAAATGCTTTTCCAAGTGTGGGCGGAGGGAATAATCCCCGCTCCCGCCCCGGGAGAGGGAGGGGCCCACGCGCAGCGTGGGAGGGTGAGGGTGCCTCCAAGGATCCTTGCACCTACCCTCACCCGGCCGCTGCGCGGCCATCCTCTCCCCGGAGGGGCGAGGGTTAACCCACCGCCTCCATCGCGTGCACCTCGACGACCTTCCGCGCCGCCAGGTACCGGTGCAGCGCGTGGTCCAGCGACGGCAGTCCCGCCCCGCGGCCGGAGCGCAACGCGCTGTAGGCCGGCCGTTTGGCGATCCAGCCCAGGTCGGCCGCCGGAACGCCCAACACCCGGTCCGGGTCGAGCCCCGCCCCGCGCACCGCTGCGCGGGCGAACTCGGCCCAGGTCACGGCACCGGTGTTGGCGAGGTGCCAAACCCCGCGCTCGCGGTCCATCAGCAGATCGAGCGCCACGTTGACCAGATCCGGCAGGTAGGTGGGCGACACCGTCACGTCACAAGCCGCCGAGAAGAACCGCCCGCTCGCCACCGCGCGGATGGCGCGGGTGGCGTCGTTGCGCTCGTCCCATGGCCCGAACAGCGCCCCGGCGCGCACCACCAGTGCCTGGGGATGCGCCGCCAGCACCGCCCGCTCGGCCTCCAGCTTGGTCCGCCCGTAGACGCTGAGTGGCCGGGCGTCGTCGTCCTCGCCATAGGGCGCGGCAGCCTCGCCATCGAACACCAGATGCGAGGAGAACCCCAGCAACGGCACCCCCGCCGCCGCGCAGCCCTGCGCCAGCACTTCGGCGGCGTGGACGTTGTCGCGGCGCGAGCGCTCGGCGCGGATCTCCGCCTCGTCCACCCGCGTCAAACCGGCGGCGTTCACCACCGCCCACGGCCGGTGGCGCTCCAGCGCCGCGGCGACCGCGCCGGTCTCGGCGAGGTCCAACTCCGTCCGCGACAGCCGGACATAGGCCAGCCCGCGCACCACGCACAGCCGCGCCACCGCGTCGGCCAGCGTCCCGCCGCCACCGGCGATCAGCACCGGGCGCGGTTGCCGGTCGGGAGCCGTCCAGCGGTGGCGGGTGACGACGAACGGACAGCCGCGCGCCGGTGTCCAGTGGAAGCGGTCCTCGCGCTGCCACCAGCCCGGCCCGTCGAACGCCGGATGGTCGGCCTTGCCGGTCCGCGCGAGATCGCGCAGCAGGTGGGCCAGCGCGGTGGGCCGGATCTCCGGCCCGCGCACGTCGAACACGCCGGATTCATAAAAGCCGTCACGCCGGGTCAGCAGGCTGTTCCAGTCATAGCTTCCCAGCAGCGCCCACGCCGTCACGCCGCGAATGTCCACGCCGCGCGCGCGCAGTCGGTGCGCGCCGTCCCAGGCATCCTTGAACCAGCGCAGTTGCTCCTCGCGCGAGGAGCCGTTGTGCACCTCGGTGGCGGCGACCGGCAGGCGGTAGCGGTTCCACGCCTCCTCGATCAGGCTTTCCATCCCCTCCACGCCCTCGGCAAGGACGCGGATCGCCTCGACGTCCACGTGACGCTCGCCGCCCTCCTGCGTCGTGCGGACGCCGGGGTAGCGCCGCACGCGCTCGTCCAGAAAGCGCTCGCTGGTCAGGTAATGGTCGATGCCCAGGATGTCCGGCGGGCACGGGTCGGCGGCCAATTCGTCAAGGTCGCGCTCCAGCCCGGACTGCGTCAGATACCCCCACAGCGGGTGCTCGCGGTTCACACGCCCGGTCAGCAGATCGAAGGTCAGCCAGCGCCGGTGGTTCTCATGCTCGGCCTGAGCGGCGAGGCGCGGCGTGCTGTGCGCCTTGCCGAGATCCTCGGTCTGCACCAGCCGCGCGGCCGGGTTCACCGAGCGGATCGCCTTCATGGCGAGTCGGGTCGCCTGCACCTCGTTGATGAGGATGCGCAGGAACACGCTGTGGTCGCGTGCGTGCGGGTACCACAGGCCGTACAGGCCGCAGAAGCGCGCGGTGGTCAGCGGCTCGTTGATCGGCGTGTAGAGGTCCATCCACGCATAGCGCTCGGCCACGCGCGCGGCGTAGTCGGCGAACTTCTGCGGAAAATCCGGCTGCGTCAGGTCGGTGCCGCGCGGGCCGTTGCCGTGGTGCAGCAGCGTCGCGATGGGATTGACGCCCAGGTCGCGCAGGCGCCCGAGCCGCTCGTCGGTCCAGCGCCAGTCGGCCTTGTCCAGGCCGCGCGGCGCCACCCGCTCCCACAGTACGGGATAGCGGATCGCCGTGATGCCGAGCCCGGCGAAGGCGTCGAGATCCCTTGGCCGGTCCTGGTGCCCGCTCAAGCGCGTCTGATCGACGACGCTGTTGCGGAGCCGGACGACCGAGCACTCCAACCCGCCCCAAAGCTCAATGGGGTGTGGCTGCGTGGTGTCTGCGCGTGACGGCAAAACCCGTCCTCCTGGCGGCGTGATGGGACCGCCTCCGGTGTCGCGCAAACGTGGTTACCGGGATGTTAAGAAATGCCGGAAGCAGGGTCGTGCCGGACTTTGTCACACCGCAAGTCGTTGCCCATTCTTGTCACAGCCGCCGAAGTACAGGCGCACCGCGGCTCGGCGGAACGCCCCCTTTTGCGCCGGCTTCCCGGCCCGGCATTGGTTATCTTTTGTTAACCATAACCTTCGAAGACTTCGCTCACCTTTTCCGGGCAAGCCCGACCAAAAAATGCGGAGCGAAGCGTGCAGCGCACCACCCTCTCTCTCGACGGCGATTGGGATTTCCAGTTTTTCGGCGACGAGGCCGTCGCACTCGACGACGTGACCGTCTGGCGGACCTGCGCGGTGCCCGGCCCGTGGCAGGCGCAGTTCGGTGATCTGCGCGAGCGCCAGGGCCGCGCGTGGTACCGGCGCACCGTCGAGGTTCCGGCCGACTGGCAGGGCGCTCCGGTGTTCGTGCGCTTCGGCGCGGTGAACTACCACGCCCGCGTGCTGGTCAACGGCATCGAGGTGATGACGCACGAGGGCGGCTACCTGCCCTTCGAAGCGCCGGTCGGCCGCTTCCTGCGCTCAGGCCGCAACGAGATCGCCGTCGCCGTGACCGCGCCGACCGACGACCCCGACGCCTACCCCGAGTTCCCCTTCGCCGAGACGCCGTTCGGCAAGCAGAGCTGGTACGGCCCGCTGTCCGGCATCTGGCAGTCGGTGACGCTGGAGCGCCGTGCCGCCGACCACATCACCGCGTTGCGCCTCGTCCCCGACCTGACGGACGGCTCGGTCAAGGTGGCGATCCAGTTGGGGCAGCGGCTTCGCCGCAACCATGACTTCGACCTTGAGGTTACCGGCCCGGATGGCGTTTGCGCCTCGCTGGTGGTGACCGCCGCCGCCGGGCAGGACCACGTCACGGCCGACCTCGTCGTGCCGCACGTGCAGGCGTGGTCGCCGGAGAGCCCGACGATCTACCGCCTGACCGCGACGCTGCGCCAGGACGGCGAGAGCGTGGACCACCGCACGGAGAGCTTCGGCTTCCGCACCGTCGAGACCAAAGACGGCCGCATCCACCTGAACGGCCAGCCCATCATGCTGCGCTCGGCGCTGGATCAGGATTACTACCCGGACGGCATCTGCACCGTCCCCTCGGTGGCGTTCCTGGAGGACC
Organism: Azospirillum terrae; assembly: GCF_053470425.1. Taxonomy (NCBI): domain Bacteria; kingdom Pseudomonadati; phylum Pseudomonadota; class Alphaproteobacteria; order Rhodospirillales; family Azospirillaceae; genus Azospirillum; species Azospirillum terrae. The sequence continues at coordinate 664,434 of NZ_JBPXMR010000001.1, forward strand.
AGTTCCGCAAGGCCAAGGAACTCGGCCTGAACTGCCTGCGCTGTCACATCAAGGTGCCGGACCCGCGCTACTATGAGGTTGCCGACCGCGTCGGCCTGCTGATCTGGACCGAGTTGCCCAACGCCGGCCGCCTGACCGGCCCGGCCGCCGAGCGGCTGGAGGCGACGCTGAAGGGTATCGTCGAGCGCGATGGCAACCATCCATCGATCATCTGCTGGACGATCATCAACGAGAACTGGGGCACCGACCTCGTCCACAACGCGGAGCACCGGGCTTGGGTCAACAAGACCTACGCGTGGCTCAAGGGCTTCGACCCGACGCGGCTGGTGGTGGACAACTCGCCGCTGTGGCCAAGCTTCCACGTCCAGTCGGACATCGAGGACTATCATTTCTACGCGGCGATGCCCGATCACCGCGGCTCGTGGGACGGCTTCGTCGAGCGCATGGCGAACCGGCGCGAGGCCACCTACACCCACCACGGCGACGCCAGGCGCACCGGAGCCGAGCCGCTGATGTGCTCGGAGTTCGGCAACTGGGGCCTGCCCGATCCGAAGAAGCTGCGCAGCCCGGACGGCAAGGAGCCGTGGTGGTTCGAGACCGGCCACGACTGGGGCGAGGGTGTCATGTACGCCCACGGCGTCGAGACGCGTTTCACCTCCTACGGCCTGGACCGCGTGTTCGGCAGCATGGAGAATTTCGTCGAGGCGGCGCAGTGGCAGCAGTTCCGCGCGCTCAAGTACCAGATTGAGGCGATGCGCCGTCAGCCGACGCTGGCCGGCTACGTCATCACCGAGTTCACCGACTGCCATTGGGAGTCGAACGGCCTGCTGGACATGCGCCGCAACCCGCGCGCCTTCCACAGCGTCTTCCACACCATCAACGCCGACACCATCGTCGTGCCCCAATGGGACCGGGTGGCGTACTGGGAGGGTGAGGAGGTCCGCGTCGGACTTGCCGCCGCGCACGGCCGGGGCGACAGCGTGCAGGGCACCGAGTTGCGCTGGAGCCTTGACGCCGCCGATGCCGGCGGGGCCGAGCCGATGGACCTGACGCCGGGTGTGCGCCATGGCCGCGAGGCGGTGTTCGCGGCACCGCACGTCGCCGTGCCGGAGATGCACCGCCTGGAGCTGGAAATCGCCACCCGCAACGATCTGCTCGCCACCAACCATGTGGAACTGGCGATCCACCCGCGTCGGCAGGGGCCATCAGCCGGTCCGGTGTCGGTGTGGACGCCGGACGCCGACTTGGGCGAGCGCTTCGCGGCGCTGGGCTACACAGCGGCGCCGGACGCGGCGTCCGCCGACGTGGTGATCGCCCGCCGGCTGGACGAAGAGCGCTGCGCCGAGGTGCGGGCCGGTGCGCGGCTGGTGCTGCTGGCCGACGAGCCGCAAGACTTGCAGCCGATCTTCCCGCACTTCCAGAACGTGCGGGTGACGCCGCGCCACGGGTCGATGTGGCTGGGGGCGTGGGCTTCATCCTTCTCGTGGGTGAAGCGGTCCGGCCCGTTCGCCCGGCTGCCGGGCGGGCCGCTGATCGACCACAGCTTCGACCGCGTGATCCCCAACCACGTCATCGCCAACTGCACCACCTGGGATTTCCAGGCCCGCGTGCACGCCGGCATGGTGGTCGGCTGGGTGCACAAGCCGGCGGCGCTGATCGTCGAGCGCAACTGCGGCCACGGCCGCATGGTGGCGACCACCTTCCGCCTGCTGGAAGACGCCCCCGGCGCCGACCCGACCGCGACGACGTTGCTGGACGGGCTGGTGGAACTGGCGCTGAAGGGACGCACGGCCACTGTGACGGAGCAGATACGCGAAGGCGTGGAGTAAGGGGAAAGCAAAAGCCCTCCTCCTCCGCTCCCGGCGGGGGAGGGCCAATCTTCCTTACTCCGCCGCCCGCAATCCCCGCTCCAGCGCCTCGTCCATGCTGAATCCCTCGGCCTGCAAGCGCCACAGCGCGTCGAAGGTGCCGCCGCGGCGGCGCAGATCGGTGGGGTGGCCGTCCTCGACGATGTGGCCGTCCAACAGCACGATGATGCGGTCGAAGCCCGACAGCGTCGACAGCCGGTGCGCCACCGCCAGCACCGTGCGCCCCTGCATCAGCTTGCTCAGCGCCCGCTGGATTTCGATCTCGCTCTCGGTGTCCAGGGCCGAGGTCGCCTCGTCGAGGATCAGGATCGGCGCGTTCTTCAAAAACGCCCGCGCGATGCCCAGGCGCTGGCGCTGGCCGCCCGACAGTTTGACGCCGCGCTCGCCCACCAGCGTGTCGTAACCCTGCGGCAAATCGCGGATGAAGTCGTCGCAATAGGCGGCGCGCGCGGCGGCGATCACCGCCTCGTCCGACGCCTCGGGGCGGCCGTAGCGGATGTTCTCCAGGACCGAGCGGTGGAACAGCGAGATTTCCTGCGGCACCACGGCAATGGCGTTGCGCAGGCTGTCCTGGCTGACGCTCTCCAGGCTCTGGCCGTCGATGCGGATGGCGCCGCCCTGCACGTCGTCCAGGCGCTGGAGCAGACCGACCAGCGTCGACTTCCCCGCCCCCGACGGCCCGACGACGCCAAGGCGCTGTCCGGCCGGGATGTGCAGCGTGAAGTCCTGGAACACCTCGCGCCCGTCCGCATAGGCGAAGCGCACGCCTTCGAAGTCGATGGCACCGCCCAGCCCGATCAGCGCATGCGCGTTGCTCCGGTCGCTGACGGCGTGCGGCGGGCCGATCACCCGCAGCGTCTCGGCGATCAGGCCGAAGTGCTGCGTCGTGCCGACCAGCGCGAAGGCCAGATCGCGCGAGCCATGCAGGATGCGGAAGGTCAGCGCGCTGACCAGCACCACATCGCCCGGCGTGATCCGCCCCTCGGTCCACAGCAGAACCGCCCACACCAGCATGCCGCCGGCCATCAGCCACAGGCAGGCGTCGTGCAGCACGCGCGTCTTCTCCAGGTACAGCCAGCTGCGGCGCTGGGCGTCGGCCTCGCGGCCGAAGCGCTCGGCCAGCCGGCCCCGTTCGATGCGCAGCGCCGAAAAGGCCTTCACCACCCAGATGTTCGACACCACGTCCACCAGCTCGCCGCCGGCGGTCGAGGCGTGGTCGGCGTAGGCCCGGTGCAGCGGCCGGCCGCGCGCGCCGACGAAGGCGATGCCGCCCGCGACCAGCCCGGTGAAGACCACCAGCGCCGCCGCCATGCGCCAGTCGACCGTGGTCAGCACCAGCACGGCGCCGAGGAAGTCGACGCAGGGCGGCAGGATGTTCCAGCTGAAGGTGCCGATGAGCGCCCCCGCCGCCCCTGCCGTGGCGGTGATGCGGTTGCCGAGCGAGCCGGCGAAGTGCTCGGAGAAATAGCGCATGGGGTGACCGCAGAGGTGCTGGAACAGGTCGAGACGGATGTCCACGCCGACGCCCACCACGGTCCGGCAGCCGAGCCAGCCGCCCAGGCGCCACAGAACGTTCTCCGTGCCTATCAACGCGATGAACAGCCCAAGCGGCCACCAGACGGCGACAACGCTGCGTTCGGGCACCGCCATGGCGTCCACCAGCAATTTCATGCCGTACTGCACGGCGACGGCGCACGCCGCCGCCCCGGACACCAGCAGCGCCAGCCCGACGAAGTGCCAGGGCCAGCGCGCGACGTAGCGCAGGAAGAACAGGATCGGGCGTTGCGGGAACCGAGGATCGGCCGGCAAAGCGGGAGATATGGCGGGAGGCATAGGCACAAGTCCTCGGGTTGGTCAGACGGCGGCGGCGATGGTGTGCCGGCTGCGGCCCTGGAGCGAATGGTCGAACAGCGCCTGCTGGCGGCGCAGCTCGTCGGCGAGCGGCAGATGGACGGAGCGGTGCTCGGCGGTGGGAAAGCCGAGCAGCCCCACCGGGCAATGGCGCTCGTTGGTCCAACCCGGATAGTCGAGGATCGGGTAGAGGCAGATGCCCTGCACCGGCACGCCGGCCTGGATGGCGGCCATCACCTCACCGGCGACGTAGCGCAGCCACGGCGCCCGCGCGGCACCCTCGGCGCCGGTTTCGGCCACCAGGATCGGCCGGCGGTAGCGCTCCCACACATCGGCGAGCATCGCGCGGAACGGCTTGTAGAGCGGGTGGCCTCGCTCCATGGTAGGACCGTGCAGGCACCATTGGTTGTCGGAGTAGAAGTTGACGCCGATGACGTCCAGCAGATCCGGCCGGCCGCCAAGGCCCGGCCACAGGCCGCCAGCGATCATGTCCCAGGACTGGTACTGGGCGCGGGTGTAGGCCACCGCCTCCTCGCGGTCCTCGGGCCGGTCCGGCGATGCGGCGACGTTGATCACCGGGTCCACGTGCACGAAGCGGGCGCGCGAGTCCACGGCGTGCACCGCCTCCATCCCGGCGATGGCGGCGCGGACCAGCTGATGCTTCAATTCGAAGCCGCGCCCGAACGCGCATGGATTTATCCGGCCATGATCGCCGCCGGCCCAGGACCAGTAGGCGATCTCGTTGACCGGGCAGTAGAACGGCACGGCGTCCGTCTCCTCGCGCACCAGCCGCGCCAAGGCTCCGGCGAAGCGGGCAAAGCGGTCGACGAACTGCGGGCGCCAGATGTCGATGCCGTCCGGGAAGCCGTAGTGGCAGAGGTCCCAGACAACCTGCACCCCCAGGTCCCGCGCGGCGCGCAGCATGGGCAAAAAGCTGGACCAGTCGTAGCGGCCGGGCGCCGTTTCGATCAGGTGCCAGCGCACGCCGTCACGCACCGTGCGGATGCCATGCCGGAGCATTGCCCGGTAATCCTGCGCAGCGGCCCGGTCGTGACCGGTCGCCGCGATCAGATCGAGGCGCCGGCCATCGTCGCGCCGGTGGGTCGAGCATTCGAAACCGCCGAGGAAAATGCTCTCGAACAAGGTCGGCGTAAGCATCCGTCTTCCCCTCCCGGATGATGTCCGTCGGACCGTTGGGAGGCGGCCTATTCGGCCGCGTCCACTCGTTTTTCCATGGGAACGCCGTGCGCCAGCGTGGACAGCGCCCGTGCCGCCCCCGACAGAGCCCGCTCCTCTTCATCGGCCTTGGCGATGCGGCCGTAGAGCGTCAGCGCCTGGGCCACGACCTGATCCATGTTGTAGTAGCGGTAGGTCGCCAGCCGCCCGACGAAATGCACGTTCGGCGTGGCATCGGCCAACGCCTGGTACTTGCGGTACAGCTCCGCGTTCTCCGGCTTGGGCACGGGGTAGTACGGGTCGCCCTCGGCCGAGGGGAACTCGTAGGTCAGGCTGGTCTTGGCGTGCCGCTGGCCGGTCAGGTGCTTGTATTCGGTGATGCGGGTGTGCGGCACGTCCTCGGCCGGGTAGTTCACCACCGCCACCGGCTGGAACTGCTCCTGGTCCACCGTCTCGTGCCGGAAGTGCAGCGAGCGGTAGGGCAGCTTGCCGTACCGGTGATCGAAGAACTCGTCGATCGGGCCGGTGAAGATCAGATTGTCATGACGCACCTCGCGCGCCACCTCGCGGTAGTCGGCGTTGACCATGATCTTGATGTTCGGGTGGTCCAGCATGTTTTCGAACATCCGCGTGTAGCCATGCAGCGGCATGTTCTGGAAGCTGTCGCCGAAATAGCGGTCGTCGTCGTTGGTCCGCGTCGGCACGCGCGACGTGACCGCCTTGTCCAGCTCGGACGGGTCGAGGCCCCATTGCTTGCGGGTGTAGCCGCGGAAGAACGTTTCGTACAGCTCCCGCCCGACGGCGCCGACCACCACGTCCTCCGAGGTGCGGACCTCCGCCACCGGCTCGGCGCGTGATGCCAGGAAGGCGGCGACGCCGGCCTCGTCCAGATCCAGTCCGTACAGCGTGTTGACGGTGGTCCGGTTGATGGGGATCGGCACGAGGCGCCGGTCGACCCGTGCCAACACCCTGTGCTCGTACGGGCGCCACTTGGTGAAGCGCGACAGGTACTCGGCCACCTGCGCCGAGTTGGTGTGGAAGATGTGCGGGCCGTAGCGGTGGATGAGGATGCCGTCGTCGTTGTAGTGGTCGTAGGCGTTGCCGCCAATGTGCGGGCGCCGGTCGATGAGCAGCACGCGCTTGCCAAGCCCGCGGGCCAGCCGCTCGGCCAGCACGCTGCCGGCAAAGCCCGCCCCGACGATCAGATAGTCGAAGCCGGCACGGCCGGTCAGCGCGACGCCGTTGCGATGCCCGTGCAAGGGGCTGACGAAGGGTTCGCCCCCGGCGGCGCCGATGGCACCGGAGTTCAGATCACGCATTCGATCAGTCCTTTCATTCGGCCCCAGGTCGAATCCCAGGACATGTCGCCCAGCACCCGGTCCACCGTCGCCAGCCACGCGGGCGAGGTGCGCTCCACGGCCAGCGCCCGTTCGCACGCCGCAACGAAATCCTCGGGCGTCGCGGCGATATAGACGAGCCCGGTGTCGCCGTAGGTCCGCACCACGTCGCGAACCGGCGTGGACACCACCGGCCGGCCGGAGGCCAGGAACTCCGGCGTCTTGGTAGGGCTGATGAAGCGCGTGGATTCGTTCATGGCGAACGGCATCAGCGCCACGTCCCAACCCTGGAGGTAGCGCGGCAGGTCGGCGTAGCCGCGCATGCCCAGGTAGTGGATGTTCGGCGCTTGCGGCAGCGTCGCCGGGTCGATCTTCACCACCGGCCCGATCATCACGAACTGCCACGCCGGCCGCATGCGGGCGATGGCGCCCAGCAGGTCGATGTCGAACCGCTCGTCGATCACCCCGAAGAAGCCCAGGCGCGGGCGCGGCAGCGCCGCCTGATCCTCGGGCTCGGTGATGGAGTGGCGCGCCTGCGCGAAGTGGGCGATGTCCACGCTGCTGGGAAAGGCGTGCACGCTGGGGTGGAGGCCGCGCTTGGCCTCATAGAGGCTGTAGCCGCCGGTGAACACGAGGTCGGCGCGCTCCAGCAGCGCGCGTTCGCGCTTGATGAGCTGGGGCGGCGCGCCGCGGAAGGCCGACAACTCGTCCATGCAGTCGTAGACCACCGCCGCCGCCGGCAGATGGTCGGAGAACGACAGGCTCATGGGCGTGTAGTACCAGAGCAGAGGCCGCTCGATGCCCATCTGGACGAAGAAGCGATCGAGCAGGGCGCGCTGGGCAGCCTCGTGGTCCATGCCCCGGGGGATGCGTGGCACCACGATCTTCACGCCGACGTCGGTCTCATGCACGTCCAGGAACGGCTCGGCGGCGTCGGTGCCGACCGGCTCTTCGACGAAGAACAGGCGGAATTCGCGGGCGAACCGCGTCATCAGGTGCTGCGGCCGCTGGTGAACGAAATGCCAGCGCAGGTGCGAGAAGCAGACAAAATCGTGAGGCCGCCGTTGGTCGTACAATAATTTCGTCGAACTTAGGTCAATATCTTCGGTTTTAATCTGCAAATCGCCCCGTACAGCCAAGCCCTCGCCTCCATTGTATTTCATGCGCCACGTCTCCCAAGAGCCGATGAGTTGCGAAAATCCGACCTCCTGCGGCAATCCCCCCACAGGGTCGCGTCAGGTAAACACACCAAACCGGCATTCTCTTCCGGCGTCGGGCAACAGCGCGTAATCCCAAGGGTTCCCGTAGTCGGCGACACCGAACCGGGTTAACTCGCGTTTTCCAATGGGTCGTGCATTTGCCTCGGTCTAACGTGGCAGTGCGCTGATATTCATCGGTTTTGCCGCTGCTATACAGGATCGAACAACGACCGGCAGTTCATCGACATGTATGCTTTGCTGCCGGGATTCGCAGCCCCGACTTTTCTTCCGGCATAACACGCACTTGGTAACCCGATGCGCGCGCCGCGACGCATAGGGTGGGGTCACCTGAGACAAAACGGCGACATGCCCGCTCGCCCGCTTTCTTGGCCTCGACCGGCTGGTGGGCGGCGGGGATACTCGCGCACGATGGCTTTGCCCCAGTTCGAGGATCTTCCAAGCATGTCGACCCGCCCCGCGGCCCTGCGTCTGCCTGACGTCGTCACGATCTCTGCCGGCACGCTCACACTCGACGTGGCACCGCAGGTCGGCGGCTCCATCGCGCGCTTTTCGAGTCTGCGCGACGGCCGGCGCATCGACTGGCTGCGCCCGGCCACGCCCGAGGCCCTGGCCGCCCGCGACCCGCTGGGCATGGCGAGCTTTCCGCTGATCCCCTATTGCAACCGCATCCGTGACGGCCGCTTCAGCTTCGACGGCGTCGATGTGCAGTTGCCCGCCAACTACGCCGCCTCGCGCCACGCCATCCACGGCGACGCGTGGCAGCGCCCCTGGACCGTGCTGGAGCACGGACCGGCCATGCTGACCCTGGATCTGGAACACGCACCCGGCGCTTGGCCCTTCGCCTACGCCGCCCGTCAGACCTTCGAACTGACCGCCAGGGAGTTGACCGTACGCCTGATGGTGACCAACACCGGAACGACGGCCATGCCGCTCGGCCTCGGCCACCATCCCTACCTGCCGCGCACACCGGAGACGACGATCACCGCCAACGTGGACGCCATCTGGTTCTCCGACCGCGAGGTGATGCCGACCACGCTGGAGCGCAACTGGGTGACCGAGCGCCTCGCCAAGGGCTTGCGCGTCGCCGACGCCTCGTTGGACAACAACTTCACCGGCTGGGACCGCACCGCAACGGTGCGCTGGCCGGAACACGGCACCGCGTTGCGCATGACCGCCGACCCGTTGCTCGATTTCCTGGTAGCCTACACGCCGGCTCATGAGAAATTCTTCTGTCTGGAGCCGGTGGGCAACTGCACGGATTGGCCGAATCTCACCCACCTCGGCGGTCCCCAGGTCGGCGGCATGGTGCTGGTCCCCGGCGAGACGACCGAGGTGCGCTTCCGGTTGGAGCCCTGCTGTCCGTAAGGCGTAACCGCCGGTTCATTCCGGTAAGTCAGACTGACCTTTACCCCGGCCATACCCAGGTGTGGCCGGGACCTTCGAGGAGATTGTTCGTGCGCAAGGAAACGGTTCTCGTCACGGGAGGCGCCGGCTATGTCGGCAGCCACGCGGCGTTCGCCCTGCTCGACGCCGGCTACCGGGTCGTGGTGGTGGACGATCTGTCCACCGGCTACCGCGAGGCGGTGCCGGCCGAGGCCGAATTCGTCCAGGCGGACATCGGCGACGCTGCCTCGGTGGCGGACGTCATCGGCCGGATGGGCGTCACGGCGGTGATGCACTTCGCCGGCTCCATCGTCGTGCCGGAATCGGTGGAAAAGCCGCTCGACTACTACGCCAACAACACCATGAACAGCCTGTCGCTGGTCCGCACCTGCATCGCGGGCGGGGTGCGGGCGTTCCTGTTCTCCTCGACGGCGGCGGTGTACGGCGCGCCCGACCGCGTGCCCATCGTCGAGACCATGCCGACCAAGCCGGTCAACCCCTACGGCGCCTCCAAGCTGATGACCGAGCGCATGCTGGCCGACGCCGCCGCGGCGCACGGCCTGCGCTATGCCTGCCTGCGCTACTTCAACGTCGCCGGGGCGGACCCGGCAGGGCGCGCCGGACAGTCCTCGCGCGTCGCCACGCATCTCATCAAGATCGCCTCGCAGACGGCGCTCGGCCTGCGTCCGCGCATGTCGGTGTTCGGCGACGACTACCCGACGCCGGACGGCACCTGCATCCGCGACTACATCCACGTGACCGACCTTGTGGCGGCGCACGAGCAGACGCTGACCCATCTGCTGGGCGGAGCGGATTCCTTCATCGCCAACTGCGGCTACGGACGCGGCTATTCGGTGAAGCAGATCCTGGAAACGATGGAGAAGGTCATCGGCCGTCCGCTGCCGGTGGACATCGCTGGCCGCCGTGCCGGTGATCCGCCGGAACTGGTGGCGGATTCCACGCTGCTCCGCCGCACCGTCGGCTGGACGCCGAAGCACGATGACCTGGAACAGATCATCCGCAACGCGCTGGATTGGGAGGAGTCGCTGATCCGCAGCGGACGGCTGACAAAGGCAGGGTAGGTTCAAACGGCACGGTTGCACTGGCCGGCGATTTACCCTAGGATGACTTTCCTCGCCGGAAAGCCGTGCCCGCGTGGTGCGGAACGAACGGAACACCCCCTGCACACTGTTCCATAGTGTTCCATTCTGTTCCACTTCACCGCGTCTGATGGGCGCGGAAGTACTCCGCCAGCCCCTCCGCCGGACCGAGCCGCGTCGTCGCCATGGACGACACCGCCTCGACATAGCGCGCCAGCGCGTCGTCCAGGGGCGGCATGATGGCGCCGCGCTCGGACCCGAGCACACTGTACGCCGGCCGCGGCGCCGTCCATCCCAACTCCGCCGCCGGCACCGGGTCGATCAGGTCGGCGTTCACGCCGCAACGCTCCGCCGCCAGCCGCGCCAGTTCCGCCCAACTCACCGCGCCGCCCGAGGCGAGGTGCCAGATCCCCCGCTCGCCATCGATCAGCAGATCAAGCGCGGCGTCGGCCAGATCGGGCACGTAGGTCGGCGACACCAGCGCGTCGGCCGCCGCGGCGAAGCGCTGCCCGGCGCGCAGCCGCAACAGCGCGTGGGCCAGAAAATTGTGCTGGTCCCACGGCCCGAAGAAGGCGCTGGTGCGCACCACCAGGGCACAGGGCAGTGTCTCCAGCACCGCCGCCTCGGCCGCCGCCTTGGCAGCGCCATAGACGCTCAGTGGTCCCGGCGCGTCGCTCTCCACATAGGGCGCCCGCTTGGCCCCGTCGAACACCAGATCGGACGAGAAGGTCACCAGCCCGACGCCGCGCGCCGCGCACGCCGCGGCCAGCACCGCCGGCCCCTGCGTGTTCTCGCGCCGGCAGCCCCGCGGGTCCGCCTCGGCCTCGTCCACACGAACCCAGCCGGCGGCGTTGATCACCGCCCAGGGACGGTGCCTGTCGAGCGCCGCGCCCACCGAGGCGGGGTCGGCGATGTCCATCTCCTGCCGGGTCAGCACCCGGAAGGGCAAGCCGCGCAACGCACAGTGCCGGGCGAACGCCCGGCCGAGCGTGCCCGTGGCCCCGGCGATCAGCAGCGTCCGCGGCTCGCCGCGCCGCTCCGACAGCGTCCAGGCCGAGTACGGCAGCGTGAACGGCCGGCAGCGCACCGGCGGCCAGAAAAAGCGGTCCGGCCGGTGCCACCACCCCGGCGTGTCGAGCACGGGGTGGTCGGCTTCCCCGCCACGGGCCAGCGATTCCACCAAGCCGGCCAGCGCGGTCGGCCGCGGTGCCGGCGCACGCAGGTCGAAGACGCCGCTCTCGTAGACGCCGTCCCGCCGCGTCAGCAGGCTGTACCAGTCGAAGCTGCCGAGCAGCGACCACGCGGTGACTGCGCGAACATCCACGCCGCGCGCCCTCAGCCGCACGGCGCCGTCCCAGACCTCCTTCAGCCAGCGCAGTTGCTCCTCGCGGGTCGAGCCGTTGTGCGCCTCGGTGACCGCCAGCGGCAGGCCGTAGCGTTCCCATGCCTCCAGCAGCAGCGTCTCGAAGCCGATGGCACCTTCGGCGACGACGCGGACCGCCTCCACGTCGGCGTAGCGGTCGATGCCGTTGCCGCCGTGCGCCTCGGGTGGATAGCGCTCCAGCCGCTCGTCGAGGAAGCGCTCGCTGGTCAGGTAATGGTTGCCGCCGATGATGTCCGGCGGGCACGGCTCGTCGCGCAGCGAGGCGAGCAGGGCGGTGTGTTGCCGGTCGAGCCCCGCCATCTCGAAATAGGCCCACAGCGGATGGTCGGGACCGACACGGCCGGTCAGCAGGTCGAAGCCCAGCCAGCGCCGCTCGTTCTCGTAGGTGGCCTGATAGGCCAAGCGCGGCGTGCTGAACACCCGGCACAGATCCTCGGTCTGCACCAGCCTCGCCCAAGGGTTGACCGCGCGTATCGCCCGCATGGCGCGCCGGATGCCGTCCACTTGGTTGAGCAGCATGACCAGGAACGCCCGGTGGTCACGGGCGTGCGGGTACCACAAGCCGTAGAGCCCGCTGAAGCGCGCGGTGGTCAGCGGCTCGTTGATCGGCGTCCAGTCCTCGACCCACGGATAGCGTTCTGCCACCTGCGCGGCGAAGTCCTCGAACTTTCCTGGAAAGTCCGGGTCGGCGAGACTGGTGTCGGGCGGCCCGCTGCCGTGATGGAGCAAGCCGACGATGGGCTTGACGCCGAGGTCGCGCAGCCGGTTCAGCCGTTCGTCGCTCCACGTCCAGTCGGCGCGCTCCAGTCCATCGGCGGCCACGCGCTCCCACAGCACCGGGTAGCGGAGCCGCGCGATGCCCAGCCGCGCGAAGGCGTCGAGGTCGCCGGGGCGGTCGTGGTGCCCGCTCAGCCGCGTCTGGTCGGAATAGGTGTCGCCGACGCGCGCGACCGAGCATTCGACCCCGGCCCAAACCTCGATCTCCGGCATGCGGCTCGTCCTCCAGTCCCGTCACGGCGCGGCCGGTTCAACCACGACGGGGCGGCGAAAGCCCAAGGTCCGGAAGAAATACCTCGCAGGAGCCTACACCATGTCCATCGCCTCGCTGGGCAGGAAGCCGCCGACCTGCCGGCGCCAAAGGTCGGCATACCGGCCGTTGCGGGCCAGCAGGTCGGCATGGCTGCCGGTTTCCAGGATGCAGCCATGCTCCATGTAGAGGATACGGTCCATGCCGGTGACGGTGGACAGTCGGTGCGCAATGGCGATGACCGTGCGGCCCTTGAACAGCTCCCACAGCGCGTCCTGGATCAAGTGTTCGGTCTCGGAATCCAAGGCCGAGGTCGCCTCGTCGAGCACCAGGATCGGTGCATCCTTCAGGAAGGCGCGGGCGATGGCGACGCGCTGGCGCTCGCCGCCGGACAGGCGGATGCCCTGCTCGCCCACCACCGCGTCATAGCCCTGCGGCCGCCGCACAACGAAGTCGTGGCAGTGCGCCTTGCGCGCCGCTTCGAGCACGGCGTGCTCCTCGGCGTCCGGGCGGGCATAGGCGATGTTCTCGCGGATGGTGCGATGGAACAGCGCCGGTGACTGCGGGACCTCGGCGACGGCGTGGTTGAGGCTGTCCAGCGTCACCGCGGCGATGTCCTGCCCGTCGATGCGGATGCCGCCGGCCTGCGGCTCGTACTGGCGGCGCAGCAGCTTGACCAGCGTGCTCTTGCCGGCCCCCGATGGCCCGACCAGCGCCACCTTCTCGCCGGGAGCGATGGACAGGTTCAGGTCCTCGAACACGCCCGTGCCGTCGCCGTGCGCGAAGCGCACGCCGCGCACCTCCACGGCGCCAACGGCGACCTCCAGCGGCTTGGCGCCGGGGCGGTCCACCACCTCGTGCGGGCGAACGATGAGGCCGAGTGCGCCCGACAGAGTGCCGAGATGCTCGAAGAAGCCCAGCATGCGGTGCGACAGGTTCCACACGTTGAGGCCGACGACACTGGCCAGCGAGAACACCATGGCAAAGTCGCCGACCGTCATGCGGCCGGCCACGGCCTCCGACACGGCGATGCCGATCAGCGCGATCTGGAACAGCAGCAGCGCGTTGAACAGGATCAGCCACATCTTGACCAGATACCAGCGCAGATCATGCGAGCGCGCGGCTTCGGCCCCCAACGCCTTGGAAAGCAGCGTGAACTCGTGCGCGCGGCCGACAAAGGCGCGCACCAGTTCGATGTTGGCGGCGACGTCCACCATGTGCCCCGTGGAGGCTGAGTACGCCTCGGACAGCCCGCGCGACAGCGCGTAGCAGCGCCGCGCCATCAGCGCTGAAATGGCGAGTTGCACCGCCGTCCAGCCGACCAGCAGCACTGCGAAGAAGGTGTGCGCGGCGTAGAGCAGATACAGGCTGACCGACAGCACGATGACGATGCGGATGATGTCGTTGGTCAGGATGTCGAGCAGATCGATGGCGCTCTGTGCCGCCTGCTTGACCTTCTGGCCGAGGTTGCCGGCGAAGTTCTCCTGGAAATAGCGCGGCGCATGCTCGATCAGATAGGAGAACAGGGTGAACTGGATCTCGTAGCGCATCACGGGTGCGGTGTAGATCCCGGCGATCTCCCGAGCGCGGTTGAACAGCGCCGAGCCGATCCACAGCCCGCCTAGCGCCAGGAACCAGAACAGCACGCCTCCGCCCCAGCCCTGCCCGGCCGCCAGCCCGTCCACCAGCTTCTTCAGCGCCACCGGCTCCAGCGTCATCAAGCCGATCCCACCGGCCGCCAGGAGGTTGAGCAGCACCGTGCGGCCGAGGAAGCGACGGCGCACGAAGGTCCAGAGAAGCCGCCACGGCGAGGTGGGCACGCCTTCCGGCATGAGGTCGGCGTGGCGGATCGATTCGGGGGCGAACACGCGGCGGGGACTCCGGTCGGGGATAGGCCTGGGGTGGGAAACCACGGCGCGCCGGGAAGATCGCGCCGCGCACAGCATTGTCATCGCGCCGGGGCCTGCAAGGAAGCCCTCTGACGCCTACATACATCGGCTCATGCCTGCTTCGGAGGGTTGATGACGGCGGTCTTGGTGTGCTTGGCGGTCCTGGCGCTGTTCCTGGGCGGACCGGGCTTCGTGCTCGCCACCGGCGCGGTGCCGATGGGTGGCAGTTGGGCGACGGCGGACCGCAGCCCGGCCGGTCTCGCCCCCGACCCCGCCGGCACGCCTGAGGCGGTGGTGCAGGTGTACGCGGCACGCGCCTTCTCCTGGCGCGGCGCCTTCGGCGTGCACCCGTGGTTCGCGGTGAAGCCGGCGGGCGCAGCGCGCTACACAGTCTACGAGGTGATCGGCTGGCGGGTCTACAGCGGCATGTCGGCGGTGTCGGTCGGCAACCGGCCGCCGGACGGGCGCTGGTTCGGCTCCGAGCCGGAGATCCTGGCAGAGTTGCGCGGCCCGACCGCCGAGGCGGCCATCCCGAAGATCGACGCGGCGGCGCGCAGCTATCCCCACGCCGGCGAGTACCGCCTGTGGCCCGGCCCCAACAGCAACACCTTCGCCGCCTGGGTGGGCCGAGCGGTGCCGGAACTGCGGCTCGACCTGCCGGCGACGGCGCTGGGCAAGGATTATCTGGGCGGCGGTCTGGTGGCGCGGGCGCCGAGCGGCACGGGTTGGCAGATCAACCTCTTCGGGGTGGCCGGCGTCCTGCTGGCGGTCGAGGAAGGGCTGGAGGTGAACCTGCTCGGGCTCACCGTCGGCATCGACCCGAAGGCTCCGGCGCTCAAGCTGCCGGGTCTGGGGCGGCTGGGGCTGTGGGGAGCGGCGTCAACCCGCCCGCGACTTGTACTTCACGATGACGTGCAGCGCGTGGATGATGCCGGGGATGTAGCCGAGCAGCGTCAGAACCACGTTGATCCAGAACTGCAAGCCCAGGCCAACCTGTAGAAAGACGCCCAAAGGCGGCAGCAGCAGCGCAAAGATGATGCGTATCAGGTCCATGCGCTGACAACGCCCGCCGCCCCGCGTCGGTTCCCCCTACGCCTCCGGCTCATCGGGGGCGCCGGGCAGCACCTCCTCGACCCGCACGCCGGCCTCGCGGCAGACGCGGGCAAGCCGCTCGGAGGGCAGCGCGTCGGTGACGAAGGTGTGGATCTGCGCGATGTGGCCGATGCGCACCGGCGCCGTGCGCTCCAGCTTCGTGCGATCGGCGACCAGGATCACGTGCCGGGCGTTGGCGATGATCGCCTGCGACACCCGCACCTCGCGGTAGTCGTAGTCGAGCAGCGCGCCGTCCTCGTCGATGGCCGAGGTGCCGACGATGGCGTAGTCCACCTTGAACTGGTTGAAGAAATCCGTCGTCGCCTCGCCGACGATGCCGCCGTCGGCGCGCCGGACCACACCGCCGGCAACGATAACCTCGATGCGAGGTTCGGGGCGCAAGAGGTTGGCAACGTTGATGTTGTTGGTGATGACCACGAGGTCGGAGCGGCCTTGAAGGGCGCGCGCCACCTCTTCCGTCGTGGTGCCGATGTTGATGAAAAGCGACGAGCCGTCGGCCACCAGCGCCGCCGCGCGCTCGCCGATGCGTTGCTTCTCCTCGCGCGCGATCATCCGGCGCGCTTCGTAGCCGAGGTTCTCGACCCCCGAGCCGGCGATGGCGCCGCCGTGCACCCGTTGCAGCAGCCGGCGCTCGCACAGGCCGTTGAGATCCTTGCGGATGGTCTGCGGCGTGACCGCGAAGCGCAGCGCCAGATCGTCCACCAGCACCCGGCCGGACGTGCGCGCCAACGCCAGGATCTCGGTTTGCCGGGGCGTCATCGGGTCCATTAGGGGTCCTGTGGTGCGCGCGGACCCTATTGAAGCAGCGCCGCAGCTTCGCCCGCAAGGCCCATCCTGGCGTTGGAGGCAGTGTTCGTGACACAAGAGCGCACATGGCTGCCTTGGGAACAGACCGATGACCGTTGAAGCTGAACGCGAGTTCGACCGCCGCCTTGCCGCCGGTGCCGCGGTGGCCCGCGAGGCGGGTTGGCTGGCACGCCGCTATTTCGAACGCCGCGCCGAGCTGACCGTTGAGATCAAAGGGCCGCAGGACCTTGTCAGCGTCGCCGACCGCGCCGTGGAAGAACTGATCCGCACCCGACTCGCCGCCCTGTTCCCGGAAGACGCCGTGGTCGGCGAAGAGGCCGGCGGGCCGGCGGCATCGCGCGTGTGGGTGGTGGACCCCATCGACGGCACGCAGAACTTCCTGCGCGGCCTGCCGTGGTTCGGCATCGTGCTGGCGCTGATGGTGGATGGCCGCACCGAGTTGGGAATCATCTACGATCCCAACACCGATGAGTTGTACACCGCGCGGCGTGGTGGCGGTGCCCTCCTGAACGGCGAGCCGATCCGGGTGTCGGATTGCACGGAACTGGGCAAGGCGGTGATCGGCGTCGGTCATTCACCGCGCCACGCGTCGCACCTGTTCCTGGAGCCGTTCACCCACGTGCTGGAGGCAGGAGCACAGACGCGCAACCTGCTGACAGCGGCGCTGCAACTGGCCCACGTCGCCTGCGGCCGGCTGGATGCCACGTGGGATCCGTACCTGCTGCCGTGGGACGTGCTGGCGGGGATATTGCTGGTGGAAGAGGCCGGCGGTGCAGCCGCGCCTTACCGGCTACGCCCGGACTTTTCCGGAGGCGCACCGTTGCTCGCCGGAACGGCGGCACTGGTCGACGCGCTGCGCCCGTTGATCACGGATCGCACCGAGTAACCTTAGAGCCCTCACCGCACGGCTGAGCCATTCAGGCCCGGCGCCCGCAGTCTGAGGGTAAAGAAAAAGACGAAGCGGAACCGGGTCCGCAGAGCGGACCCGGCACACTCGAGACCGCCGATCAGGCGAGTTCGATACGCTCGGCCTCGGGACCCTTCTGGCCCTGACGCACGGTGATGCGCACGCGCTCACCATCCGACAGACCGTTCAGGCCGGAGCGCTCGACTGCCTTGACGTGGACGAACACGTCCTTGCCGCCGTTGTCCGGGGCAATGAAGCCGAAGCCCTTGGTGACGTTGAACCACTTCACCGTGCCGTCAACGGTCTCACCGCTGCTGGCGCCGCCGCCGTAGTTGTCGTAACCGCCGCCGTAGCCACCGCGAGCCGGACGGTCGTAGCCGCCACGAGCCGGACGGTCGTTCGACGCCGTCGACTTATCGACGGAGTGGAGCGCCGCCACCTGCGGACCCTTCGGGCCGCGCGACAGGTCGCACACGACAGTGGTGCCTTCCGGCAGCGTGTCGTGACCGGCGAACTGCACGGCCGAAGCGTGCAGGAACGCGTCGGGCGAGCCGTCCTCGGGGGTGACGAAGCCGAAACCCTTTTCGGGGTTGTACCACTTCACCGTCGCCGTGATGTTGCGCTGGGTGATTTCAGGAGTAGAAGCGCGGAAACCACCGCGCTGGGGACGATCGTACATCGGGGTCTCGTAAAACGTAAAAGATGCCGCATCCTCTATGGAGGGCTTGAGCAACAATGCCTGTCCACAGCAGCCGATGCAATCGTAATTGCGCGCCGCAGATGAAGAACATTCGAGGGTATGCCGGTGCGCCGCCCACTCATCAGGCCGATGTTCCTTGACCCGCGCGCCGTTCGGCGTCATACGGTAAGCCAAGACGGACGCCCGCCGACCCGCGGGCCGCTCCATTGCGTATCGTGATCGCGCGGAACCGCAGCCCGGATTTATCCCGGCGCCGGTGCATTTCGAGACGTACCTCCTCATACGGCCCTACCGGCGCGCGCGCGGTTCCGGGGCTTACGAGCGCAATCCGCTTTGCAGCTTCGCCATTGGACAGGACGCCCTTCAGGGCTGTCCGCTTCCCCGCCGTCGGCGCGGGAAGACCGGCGGTGCGCGCGACCAAGGACACCATGACCTCCTTCTCCGAACTTTCGCTCCGCCCCGAGATCCAGGCCGCCCTGGCCACCCAGGGCTATGTGACTCCGACGCCCATTCAGGCGCAGGCCATCCCGCACCTGCTGCTCGGCCGCGACCTGTTGGGCATCGCCCAGACCGGCACCGGCAAAACCGCGGCGTTCACGCTGCCGATGCTGCAGCGACTGTCGGCCAACATCGGCGCCCCCCGCCCGAACGGCGTGCGCTCGCTGATTTTGACGCCGACTCGGGAGCTTGCCATCCAGATCGGCGAGAGCATCGCCAATTACGGAGTGGGTCTGGGCCTGCGCCACGCGGTGATCTTCGGCGGCGTCGGTCAGTCGCCGCAGGTGGACGCGCTGCGCCGCGGCCTCGACATCCTGGTGGCAACTCCCGGCCGTCTGCTCGACCTGATGAACCAGGGGCACGTGCGACTCGACCGGTTGGAGGTCTTCGTCCTCGACGAAGCCGACCGCATGCTCGATATGGGCTTCATCCACGATGTCCGTAAGGTCATCGCCAAGCTGCCCAAGGAGCGCCAGACGCTGTTCTTCTCGGCCACCATGCCGAAGGAGATCACCGACCTCGCGGCGCGCTTGCTGAAGGACCCCGTGCGCGTCGAGGTCGCCCCGGTGGCCACCACCGCTGAGCGCGTCGACCAGCACGTCATCTTCGTGCCGGCCGGCGACAAGCGCCATCTGCTGCTCGACATG
The DNA here is from genome assembly GCF_053470425.1 of Azospirillum terrae. NCBI lineage: Bacteria > Pseudomonadati > Pseudomonadota > Alphaproteobacteria > Rhodospirillales > Azospirillaceae > Azospirillum > Azospirillum terrae. The sequence goes on from NZ_JBPXMR010000001.1 coordinate 683,341, forward strand.
CTCGGCAAGGACGCCGGCATGGACCGGGTGATGGTCTTCACCCGCACCAAGCACGGCGCCAACAAGGTGACCGAGCATCTTGCCAAGGGTGGCGTCTCGGCCGCGGCAATCCACGGCAACAAGTCGCAGAGTGCGCGTCAGGCCGCACTGGAGGGCTTCCGGTCCGGCACCGTACGGGTGCTGGTCGCCACCGACATCGCCGCCCGCGGCATCGATGTGGACGCCGTGTCGCACGTGGTGAACTTCGAGTTGCCCAACATCCCGGAGAGCTACGTGCACCGCATCGGCCGCACGGCGCGCGCCGGCAACTCGGGCATCGCCATCGCGTTCTGCGATGACGGCGAGGAGCGCATCTACCTGCGCGACATCGAGAAGCTGACCCGCAAGCCGCTGACCGTCCTCGGCCTGCCGGCCTTCCACCGCCCGGCCGCAGCGGAATCGGCGCATGGCGCTTCGCGGCACAACCCGCCGCCCCGCCGCGACGACCAGCGCCGCCCGCGCGGCGAGCAGCCGCGGCAGCCCCGCGGCGAGCAGCAGGCGCGTCCGGCCCGCCACGCCGAGCAGCCCCGGCCGGCTCGCAACGCCGAGCAACCGCGTCAGCAGCGGAATGACCAGCAGCCGCGTCAGCAGCGTAATGAGCAGGCCCGCCCGCAGCGCAACGACCAGCAGCGGCAGGACCGTCCCCAGCAGAACCGCGGGGCGGCTCCGTCGCGCGGCCGGTCCGGGGCGGGATTCGGCGATCTGGTGTCGGCCATCAACGGCCCGCGCAAGAACGACGCGCGCTAGCCGGATGCCGTCGGGAACCGTGCCCGATTGTGAGAGCTGCGGGGCCTGCTGCGCCTTTTCGTGGACGTGGCCGACGTTCGTCGGCATCCACGACGGCGACGGCATCCCGCGGCACCTCACGGAGAACGGCCGGATGCGCTGTGACGGCGACCGCTGCATGGCGCTGAAGGGCACCATCGGCGACGAGGTCACCTGCATCGTCTACGAGGACCGCCCCCTGGTGTGCATGGAGTTCGCTGCCGGGAGCGACGCATGCCACGCCGTCCGCGTCAAATTCGGGCTGGAGGGCAACGTGGCGGAGGCGTCCGGCTGACCGGACGCCCTCCCACCCAACCCATGGCCCGCTTCGTCTCAGCCGGTGGCGGCCACGCGGCTGCCGCTGCTGCCGGCCATGCCGTTGTTCATCGCCCAGATCGCCGCCTGCGTGCGGTTGACCGCGCCGATCTTGCGCAGCAGGCTCTTGAGATGGACTTTCACCGTCGCCTCGGTGATGCCCAGCTCGTTGGCGATCTGCTTGTTGCCGTGGCCGGTGGTCAGGCGGGTGAGGATTTCCATCTCACGGTTGGACAGCGTCCGCCCGCCCACGCTGGTCGAGCCCGGCGACGCCGGGGTCTGCGCCAGGATCTGAGCCATGTCGCGCGGATACACCTTGCCGCCGGCCAGCGCGTAGCGGACCCATTGCGCCAGCGCGCTGCTGGAGGTGTCGGCGGTCAAACAGCCATCGGCACCCGCCGCCAGCGCCTCGCGCAGGACCGCGCCACTGATGGTGGTGGCGAGCAGAAGGATGCGGGAGTCGGGAAAAGCCCCATGCAGCGTGGCGATGTCCTCGCCGATGGCTTGACAGCCGGTGGCGTCGAACAGCACGGCGTCGGCCGCGGGGGTGGCGCCCTGAACGGCTTGGCGGGCGTTCGCCGCTTCGGCGATCACGTCGAACCCCTCTTCGCCCAGAAGGTGACGCAGGCCGCCCCGCTGGAGCCCGTTGGCCCCGATGATCATGACCGTTGGCACTTCGCTTCCTCCCATCAGCATCGCTGTATGAGGGCAGACTATCCGTTCTTGCGACCGAGGCAACGGGCCGGACGGCGAACCGCCGCACGCAGCCGCGATGCCCTGTTCGGGGGACCCGGTCTCGAATGCTCATCCTAAAGTAGGGTTGCGTTTCCGCTGCAATGCAGCATCATAGTGGAGTTCGCCCTTCTTGGGCGTTTCCTCCCTAGACTTCGGGCCGCCGCGCATGCGCAGCGGCCCTTTTTTCGTCCGTTTGCTCAGAGCCGGTTACATCGGGTCCGGGATGAAGGTGCCGCCACTTTGGATCAGGCGGATGGCATCGATGGCGACGCTCAGCGGGGCGGAGGTCGGCAGAAAGCCCTTCAGGCCGAGGCCGAGCGCACGGCGCACCACCGGCCGCTGCGCCTTCTGTACGACGACGGCGATGGGCGGATGCCCGTCCAGCGCCAGCAGGGAGAGCAGTGCCTTGCCGGCCACCCCATCGGTCAGGCCGGAGCGCCCGAGATTCACCAGCACGACCCCGGCGTCCTGCGCGACTCCCGGCACGTCGGCCAGGGCGTCGAGGCTGGTCAAATGTTCGACCACGATGTCGGGGGCGGTGGCGTGAACGGCGGCGGCCAGGCTCTCAGCGAACAGGAAGCGATCGTCGATCAGCCGCACCAGAATGCGGCTGCGTTCGCGCCGGAACGGGATGTCGCGCCCGACCGCTCCCCCCGACCGTTCGCCGGAAGCAACGTAGTACGTCGCGACGCAATTCTCGGCGATCACGCCGAAGCGAACCATCACGTTCTCCACCGGGTCCATACGCCTTCGGTGCGGCCGCGCGTGTTGATGTCGCGTTGGCCCCTGCCTAGAATTCCGCATTATCTACGGAAGGGATTACCCATCCAGACCGTAATAAGGCGTAGCACCAGCCGCCGCAGCCACTCGCCACACCTGTTACGCAAAGGTTACGGAAAGACATCAGCCTTTCCACTTTCTTCGATATACGGCGCTGTATCACACAGTCGATCCACTTATAAGGGATTTTCTCCGGCCCAGCGCTACAGCCGTGCGCGCTCAGTACGCCCGCCGGTCGGTCCATATCACCGCCAGCGTCCGCAGCAAAATCTTGACGTCGAGCGACAGCGAGCAGCGGTCCACGTATCGCGCGTCCCATTCAACCCGGCGCGCCATGGTCGCCACATCCGGAGTCTCACCCCGGCAGCCGTTGATCTGGGCCAGCCCGGTTATACCCGGCGGTACCGCGAAACGGCGCGCGTAGTTGGGAACCTCCGGGCCGAACCGCTCATCGAGCCACAGCGGGTGCGGGCGCGGTCCGACCAGCGACATCTCGCCGCGCAGCACGTTGAGAAGCTGCGGCAGTTCGTCAAGGCTGGTCCGGCGCAGGATACGGCCGACCCGCGTCACGCGGTCGTCGCCACGCTGCGCCTGCCGGCAGACTTCCGTATCGGCCCGCATGGTGCGGAACTTGAAAATGGTGAAGACCCGCATGTCCTTGCCGTTGCGGGGCTGTCGGTACAGCACGGATCCGGGCGATTCCAGGCGGATCAGCATCGCGATCAGCAGCAGGACCGGCAGGATGGCCAGCAGGATCACCGACGCGAGGAGGAAGTCCAAAACGCGCTTCGCACGCAACGGCCGCCCTTGCCCGCGGGATTTCCGAAGGGGCCTCGCGATGGTCCGAATGACCCCTGGGATGGTCGTTTGCGTCATGGAAAGCGGCCTCCATTTGCTGCGCCGTCATGACAAAGACGGTAGCGAGACAAACCCAAGGCGTCAGTCCCCATTTGAGTATCGAGTGCAGCGGCCTGAATTCGCAAAAAGTTCCTTCCGCCGCCCACAATCGGGAGGTTTCATCCTTTTCCACTTTCTTGTACCCGGCACCCTGCCCCGCCGGCTTATACGGAACACCGCCAAGCACCACAGGATTTCACGAACCGAATACTTATCGGCGTAGGGAAGGGCCAACCCCTAAGCCATTGGAGGGAGTGTTCCTTCTCCCAAGTGCGTAAGCCCTGCCGACTGGCCATGGCGGCCCCCGGACTGTGCCGCGACGCTTCCCCCTTTTTGAGAAATTGACCGGATCGGCCGGCGAGCCTCCACTCACGAACCGGAAGGAAACCGTGGGGTAGCGGCAATTTTTCAGGCGCGATCAACGCACGGCACACACCATTCCTTTGCCTGCGCAGGAGCATCGCATGCAGCACAATGACAGCCGCACCGCCGGCCGCACCTCCACGCTCCCGCGCCGTCTCGCCACCGCCAAGCGGAGCTTCTGCCACCATGTCCGGTCGGTGTTGCAGGCCCAGGCCTGCGTCATCCTGTTCACCGGCGAGGCGGCCGGCGGCCGGGATGAGGGCCGGGCCGTCCTCTGCCGCGACGGGATCCCGGCGACCGAGGCGAGACGCCTGGGCATGGCGCCGGATGACCGGACCATCGGCCGCCTCGGCTTTGCACAAGGGCTGAGCGGCACATTTCCTGTCGCCGGCGGCATCCTGCGCATCGTGGCGCTGCGTGGAGGCGGTGAACCGGCGTTCACCGAGGCGGACGCCCGAGCGCTCGACAGCATGGGTGGACTGGCCGGGTCGATCCTCGACCTCGCCGGCACCGCGACCGAGTTGTCGGCGCTGTGGAAGGGTTCCATGCAGGTGCTGGACCGGCTGACGGTCGGTGTCGTGATGATCGGCGCCGGGGGCGAAGTGCTGGCGAGCAACCGCACAGCCCGCGACATGGCACTCACCCACAGCGAGGCCGCGCACCACGACGCAGAGGGCGCCCCCGGCCGGCCAGCGCAGCATCACTTGCTCCAGACACTGTCGCAATCCGTCCGGCGCTCCAACGGCCACACCGCCGATGCTGCGGCGGCCTTTGCGCGGCTGGAGGGCGGGCAAGACAGCCGCATATCGGTGCTCGCCACACCGCTGGCGCGGCCGAACGGCGACGTCCAGCACCCACAGCCCAGCACCGCGCTGTTCCTGTCGGACACCGGCCGCCTGTTCGCGCCGTACCAGGATTGGCTGTGCCGCCTCTACGGCCTGACGCGCCTGGAGGCGCAGTTGGTGACTCAAATCGTCGAGGGGCGCAGCCTGGGCGATATCGCGGCGACCCTGCGCGTCAGCATCCACACTGTGCGCAGCTACCTGAAGCAGATCTTCGGGAAGACCGGCGTGCACCGGCAGGCGGGGCTGGTGAAGCTCGTCGTCGGGGGCATCGGCCAAGTGAGAGCAGACCACGACGCGGCTCGCCCCGCGCAATTCCGCCACAACACGCACCATCGGGCCGATGCAGCACAGTGCCCCCGCGAACATCGGCCGTTATTGCCCTAACCACCCAGAAGTGGCGCCATTCTGAGACAGAAACTATTCCGCACATATATCAATTTTCCAGCATTACACCTGCCAGAGATTTTCCATGTTAAGGCCAGCCACCAACGAACAAGGGCCCCATCGGATTTGATATAGCATTTTAACTGCACATCATGCGAACCTGTACCTAAGGCTCACCTCTCAATTATGTGGTAATTCCAGATTCCAGATTGACTCGCAGAAGGGCGTGCGATGTCATAAGCGCGGCCCGCCGGAGACGATGATCTCCGCAGTGATGACTAACCAAAAACGATAGACGACCGAAAAAAACTAGAGAACTCGCACCGCTCTGGTGGAGGAAGCATGGCTTTCTTCGAACCGCCGCGGTGAGAGGCCTTGCAAGGACGGCGTCGACGTCACGCACAAGGTTCGGGCCCGGGAAGAAATGCTGCATTCTTTGGGCGCGAACAGCGAGCGGTTGGCGCTGAACGAGGAGAGCATGCATTTGGACAACAATACCGTACGGTTGCACAAGGCGTACCCTGAGACGCCCGCAAAACCGTCGATCGACGATCAGGCGAACGACGGTTTCCGGAGACAGCCGGGCCACCGGATCACGGCGCTGCTGCTGGACGGAACCCCATTGACGCGCGAATGCCTGACCATGAGCCTCAACAGTTGCGACCGCGGCCTGCACGTAGTGCCGGTGCCGTCCGCCGAGGAGGCCGAGGCCATGCTGCGCGGTCCGGCAGCGCCCCAGGTTGTCCTGTACAACATCACTGGAATGACGCCCGGCGATCCGCAAGCGCTGGCGCTCATCAGGGAGTTGATGGCCATGCTGGACGGCGTGCCGCTGATCGTCCTCACCGACCATGAGGACATCAACGCCATCCTGGAGGCCTTCCGGCTCGGCGTGCGCGGCTACATCGCGACCACTCTCGGCCTGTCGGTGGCGCTGGAGGCCATCCGGCTGGTGGCGGCCGGCGGCACCTTCGTCCCGGCCACGTCGCTGGACGCGCTGATGCAGGGCAAGCCGCAGCCTTCCAGACCGTCGCCCGCCCCCGGCGGCGATGGCGACGACGAGGCGGGCGAGGGCCCCAGCGAGCTGACGCCGCGTCAGGTCGCGGTGCTCAACTGCCTGCGCGAGGGGAAAGCCAACAAGATCATCGCACACGAACTCGGGATGTGTGAGAGCACCGTCAAGGTGCATGTGCGGAACATCCTGAAGAAGCTCGGCGCGACGAACCGCACGCAGGCCGTCTACCTCACCCACCACAGGCATTCCACCTGACCGGCACGACCCGCAGGAGGCCATCCGCCGATGACCGTGTTTCTGCATGAACGCGTCGCGCAGACCGCGCGCCGCCATCCCCACAGGACTGCCATCGCGTCGCCCGGCCATCGCCTCACCTACGGCGAGATGCAGGCCGCGGCCAACCGCCTCGCCCGCGCACTGCGCGAGGCGGGGTGCCGGGATGGCGACCGCGTCGCCATCCTGCTTCCCAAATCGGCGGACGCCATCGTCGCCATGCTCGGCTGCCTGGGCGCCCGCTGCCTGTATGTGCCGGTGGACGTGCAAAACCCCGCAGCGCGGGCGGCGCGCATCGTCGATGCCTGCCGCCCGCGCGTCATCCTGACCTCCGCTACCGCCGCGCCGAAGCTGACCGAGATCGTTGCCGCCAGCCCGGCGGCGCAGGCGGCGACGCTCGGCTGGCTGGGCGCCAACCCGCCGAATGCAGAGGGGCTGTCCTTCGCCTTTGGATCGGAAGACGTCGCGGCGCAGCCGGACTCACCGCCGCCCCTCATCGGCGCCCCGGAACCTCGCGCCCACATCCTGTTCACCTCCGGCTCGACCGGGCAGCCGAAGGGCGTGGTGATCCGCCACGCCAGCGTCGCCGCCTTCGTCGACTGGGCAGTGGACCATTTCGGGATGGCAGCCGAGGACCGCGTGTCCGGCCACGCGCCCCTGCACTTCGACCTGTCCACCTTCGACATCTACGGCGCCTTCACAGTGGGAGCGGAACTGCACCCGGTGCCGGCGGAACTGGTCGTCATGCCTCTGAAGCTGGCGTCGTTCATCCGCGACCGCGCGCTCACCCAATGGTTCTCGGTGCCGTCGGTGCTGAACTACATGGCCCGGCTGGACGCCGTACAGCCGGGCGATTTCCCGGACCTCAAGCGCGTTCTGTGGTGCGGCGAGGTGCTGCCGACCCCGGCGCTGATCCATTGGATGAGACGCCTGCCGCACGTCCGCTTCACCAACCTCTATGGCCCGACCGAGGCGACCATCGCCTCGTCCTACCACACCGTTACCGCCTGCCCCGAGGACCCGGCAGCGCCGATCCCCATCGGCGTGCCATGCGCGGGCGAGCGGCTGTATGTGCTGGACGATGTTGGTGCCCTCGCACCGCGTGGCGAGATCGGCCATCTGTACATCGCCGGGGCCGGACTCGCCGAAGGGTACTGGGAAGACCCGGAGAAGACCGCGGCGGCCTTCGTACCGGAATTCGGGCGCGCCGACGGCAGCCTGATGTACCGCACCGGCGATCTGGCGCGCCTGGGCGACGGCGGGTTGGTGCATTTCGTCGGGCGCACCGACACGCAGGTCAAGAGCCGCGGCTACCGCATCGAACTGGGCGAAATAGAAGCCGCCCTCGGCACCATCGAGGAATTGAAGGAGCACGCTGTCGTGGCGGTGGACCAGGGCGGGTTCGAGGGGGCGACGATCTGCTGCGCTTACGCCCCCAAGGACGGCGCAGAGCTGCCACCGCTGGAGCTGCGCGCCCGTCTGGCGGGCCGCTTGCCCGCCTACATGCTGCCCACGCGCTGGGCGGTGCTCGATCCGCTGCCGAAGAACGCCAACGGCAAGATCGACCGACGCCATCTGTGCGACATGGTGTTCGCCGCTGCCGCCAAGGCGGGGGACTGAGGCGCCATGCGCGACGATTCCACCCCCCGGCGCCCGATGCCCGCACGCGTCCGGCCAGCCGGGCCGGAGGACGCCGAGGCGATCCTCCCGCTCATCGAGCGGCACTTCGGCACCGGGATCAACCGCGATCTGTGGCGGCGCCTGTTCGAGTGTTCGTGGAGCGGCGGCACGCAGGAGTGCGGCTGGGTGCTGGACCAGGGCGGGCGCATCGTCGGCTTCCTGGGCGCGGTCTATGCGGAGCGCGACATCGACGGACGGCCCCAGCGCTTCTGCAATCTCACCAGTATGTGCGTGGACGTCGAGCACCGGGGCATGGCGCCGTTCCTGATCATGGCCGCGGCCCGGCGCACGGACTGCACGGTGACCGACCTGTCGCCGCGACCGTCGGTGCTGCGGCTACTGGAGAAGGCGGGCTTCACCCTGCTCGACCCCGGCAAGCTGATCATCCCTCCCCTGCTCAACGCGGGGACGCTGGCCCATGGCCGGCCGGCGATCACCTGCGACCCCGACCGCATCCGCCTCGAACTGGATCAGCCGATGCGCCGGATTCTTGACGACCATGTTCCTTACGGCTGCCTCGCCCTGCTGGCGCAGCGGGACGGCGGGCGCTGCCTGTTGGTGGTGAAGCGGCGCACGGTGCGCCGCGTGCCGCTGTCGGAGATCCTGTTCGCCAGCGCCCCGGACTTCCTGGCCCGCCATATCGACGCCATCGCCTGGACGCTGACCGTCCGCCAGCGCACGCTGGCCGTGTCGGGCGACCGCCGGCTGTTCGGCGATGCCCCACCGCGGTCCTTCTTCCTCAAGAGCATCAGCATGGTGCGCTCCACCCGGCTGACGCGTGAGCAGATTGACAACCTCTACACGGAACTGGTGCTCTTGCCGATATAGCGCCATGGCATCAGCTTGCGCCACGCGGCGTGCACCAGCGGCATCGGGTCGTCCCAGGCGATGGCCTGCTTCGCCTCGCAACGCAACGTCCACAGCAGCCATGACCCCAGCGGCACGCCGCCGGCCCGAGCGGCGGACAGGTCGCCGGCCGGGCGGCACCAGTTTGCCCCGGCGCGGGCGGGCCCGGTCGCTGGTCGGGGGCGCCCGGTCATGTCGGCGTAGACCAGCGCCGGCAGGTTGACCCCGGCGATTGCGCCCAGATGGTGCCAGAGGTTGAAGCGCGGGTTGACCTCCAGCAGGTACAGCGCCCCATCCGGCGCCCGTTTGAAATCGAACTTGGCGACACCGCGCAAGTCCAGCCGCCGCACCAGATCGCGGCCCAGCGCCGCCACGTCGGGGGCGTTGGTGATGGTCAGCGCCGTGCTGTGCCCGAACGCCTGCGGGTAGGTGCGGATCTTGCGCCCCGTGAACTCTCCGGCGATGGCGCCGGTGGCATCGACATAAACGTGGTAGCTTTCGATGCGGGTCTCCGGGCCGGGGATCAGCTCTTGCGCCAGCAGTTCGATCCCGGCCGCGACGAGGCGTGGCCACAGTGCCCGCAGATCCTCCGAAGCATCGACCTGAACGGCCTTGCCGGCCGGCTCAATCCGGAACCAGGTTTCACCCCGGGTCAATGGTTTGACGATCAGCGGGAAGCGCAGGTCGAGGTCCGGCGGCGCTGAGCCCGGCGTCGGGTACAGCCGCCGCGTCCTGGGCACCGGCAGCCCGAGGCGGTCGGCAAGCGCCTGGAAGCGGGCCTTGTCCACCAGGGTCTCGACCAACTCGGGTTCGGCGATCACGAAGCGGAACGCTGGGGCGAGCTGGTCGCGGTGGCGGGAGATGAGCAGGAGCTGGTCGTCCTCTTCGTAGTAGAGGACGGGTGGCGCCGGCTGCGCGGCGGCGAAGCGGAGCAGCGCGTCCACCAGCGCCTCATCGCCTTGCGCCACCTCCGGCCCGTCAATGGCGGCGCAGGTGAAGCGAGAGTGCAGAGTCGGGCTGCCCGGCGGGGCCACCACGGCGCAACGCACGCCGGCCAGCCCCAACGACCGCACCAGATTCATACCGCCCATGACGCACGCCAGCGCTTCGTCTCCGACAGACATGCACACACCCCTTCCGAGAGAGGGCGCCATTACGCCCCAGCGATGCAACAGCCACGCTGGCAAAGATGACCCACCGCACCAGCAAGATGACTTAGCAGACGGCGGTGGAATCCGCCGAATTGGGGAGGCTTGGCGGTGGGGCATCGCCGTAAGTGCGGGTGGACGGCATCCCGCGCGCTGCTACCATTCCCGTGCGATATCAAGGGAGTGGCCGCCGTGCAGTCTCAGCTGTCGTCGAACGGTACCGTGGCGCAGGACATCAAGCGCTACCTTGCCGAAGAACTGCTGCTCGGGCCGTCCATCGGCACGTCGCAGCCGCTGTTCGAGTCCGGGCTGATCGACTCCACCGGCTTCGTGATGATCGTCTCTTACATGGAAACGCACTTCGGTATCGTCATCGATGGCGACGATCTGGTTCCCGAGAACTTCGACACCATCGACCGCATGGCCCAACTGATCGAGAGCAAGCGGGCGGCGGGCTGACCCCATCTCAAACGGTCTGTTGCCGTTTCTTCGACGGGCTCGATTTGGCGACGTTCTGCGAGAACCACAGCATGGCGGACTCGATAGGGCCGAGAACGCCGCTCATGTACACCTTGGCATAGCGCCTTTTCTGAAAGTGACCGTTGAGGACGAGCCGCGGCAACGCGTGTAGCCGCTCAGCGTCGGCCGGCACCAGCACGCGCTTGCGCGTCGTCACGGCTGTGGCGTAGCCGACCGCCTTCGCCATACCAAAGTCCCGCGGGCCGCACGCCGGAGCGTGGCCGTAGGGGAACGCGAAATGCCGGACCGGGCAGCCGAGCCGCTCCTCGATGATCCGGCGCGAGTGCACCATCTCGCGCTCCGCCTCGTCGGCGGGGAGGTCGGCCATGCAGGGATGGTTCATCGTGTGCGCGCCAATCTCCACCAGCCCGCTGACGCTCATCGCCTTCAGGTCTTCCCAGGTGATGCCGATGTCGTCGGCCAGTTCCGCCGCCGTCAGGTCGTTCAGCCGGCACAGGTCGGCGAACGCTGCCGTCGGAGAGCTGCACTGCCGCATGATGCCGACGAGGTCGTCGAAAGCCTCCTGCTTGGCCTCGGGCGTCGTCAGGTCCAGGCAGCGTGCCCCCTGGGCACCGGGAACCAACAACGCCTCGCGCACGCGCAGGATCTGCTCCAGGCTGAACCACCAGATCGGGAACGAGCGATCGGGAATGCCGGTGGTGACGAACGCGGTGAACGGCGCGTCGTAGCGTTGGAACAGCGGCAACGCCAAGTGCCGGGTGTCCTGGTAGACATCATCAATGGTGAAGCAGACGAACTTGCGGTCGAAGCGGTGCTCCACCAGCCGGCGGCGCACCTCGTCCAGGGTGACGATGTCCCAGCGCTCGGCGCGGGCCATCTTCAGCAGCTCTTCCAGAAAGCCGGTCCGCAACTCCAACTCGGCGTTCGGCGCGAAGCCCGAGCGATGGCCCTGCTCGGTCACGCGGTGGAAGCAGAAGATTGCCCCGACGCCGGAGATCATCCGGTCGGCCAGCCGGTACAGCTGGGAGTAATATAGGGCGTCGAGGCCGCGCAAGACGATGATTGGAGACACAATGGCTCCCCCCTGGCACAGCACGCTGAAATGGTCGTTCCATCCTGTTTTCAAGCGGGCCGGGAGTGTTTGCGCCCCCTTGGAATCCCGCTATCTCCGAGAGATATTCCCCAAAGCGCCGCAGCCGTAAATTCGCAATAGGGCGGACCGATCAGAGACGAAATCATCGAAAGATCCGGCATCATCTCATCCTCTCGACGGAGGGGTACACCGGCGCTACACCTTTGTGTCTAGCCGGCTTCAGAGCCAATGCTGCGGCGGCGCCCGGCGAGCGGTTCGGTAGCTGGCCACCGAGGGAACCGCGCGCAACGACGCCTCGATGGCGTTTCTGATGTGGCCGACCCAATGGGCCAGCGTGGCGTTCTCCTCCACCCAGCGCCGGGCATTCTCCCCCATCCGGGCGCGCAGCTCGGCATCGTCGGCGAGGCGGCGGATAGCCTTGGTCATCGCCTCCACGTCGTGCAGCGGGACGAGCAGACCGTTCTCACCGTCCCGGATGATGTCCGGGTGGCATCCGCGGGTCGCGGTGGTGACCACCGCCTTGCCCATCGCCATGGCCTCGATGATCGCCGTGATGCCCGCTGCGAAGTCGGCGTCCTGCACCGGCACCACCGAGAACATGGAGGTCTCGTACAGCGCCCGCAGTTCGAGGTAGGTGTAGCGCTGCGCCTGAACGTTCTCCGGCAGCGTGTCGGGATTGATGGCGCGGGCGTCCTTCGTCCAGGGTGAGAAGGCGGTCAGCTTCAAGGTCAGGTCGGGCAGCGCCTTCATGGCCTGGATCAGCGTGTCCTGATCCCGCCACTCCGACCCTATGGAGCAGATCTGCCCGTCCCGCACCTCGGCGTCCGGATTCGGCCGGAAGAAGTCCGCGTCCACGCAATAGGGGATCATGCGGACCTTCTCTTCGGTGGCCCCCCATTCCCGCCGGGCATAGTCGCGCTGGAAGGCCGAGTAGACGAGGACGCGGTCCATGGCGCCGTGCACCCGCAGCACCTTGTAGAAGAAGTCCTTCTTCGGCGCCGTCATCCGATGGCCAAGCGTCACGTGGCGCGGCCGGCGGCCCGTGGCCTTCAGCAGCAGCGCCAGGGGAATGCCGACGCTCTCGCCGATGGTGAAGATGGCGTCGTAACGGTCCCGGCGCAGGAAACCCAGACACGCGGTCGCCGCATCGGGACCGGCCGCAGCGCGCGCGAGCTGCACGCGCGGATCACGCGATTCCAGGGCGGCCCTATGGTCCAGCAGGTCTACATCGGCCCCCAGCCCCCGCATCAATCCACGAGCCAGCGCGTGATAGTCCAGCGTCGGACGCTCCGGGTTCTCCGGAGGCCGTTCGGGAAGCGGCGCCGCCACGCCGTTGATGAGAAGAAGTACCCTCATGCTCGCCTCCCGTTCGTCACTTGGCCGTTCGTCTCTTGGCCTCAGGTCACGTTCGCGTAGTGCTGCCGGTCGCGCACGCCCGGAACGCACTGGAGCGCCGCCAGATAGGCATCGGCGACGCGTTGCGGGGTATAGCGCCCAGCCATCTCCCGGCTTTTCGCCCCGTGCTGCCGCACCGCCTCCGGGTCGCGGAGGTAGACCTCCATCAAGGACGCCAACTGCTCGTGGTCGGCTGGGTTGAAGGCGAAGCCGTTCTGTCCCTCCAGCACCAGATCGACCGTCGAGCCGGAATCCCGCGACAGCAGGATCGGCATGGCCATGAACATGGCTTCCGGCGCGACGAGTGGCCAGTTGTCCTGGAAGGTCGGCAGGACGAACACGTCGGCCTCCGCATAGCTGCGCCACACCTCGCTCGCCAGCACGGCGCCAAGGAAGGTGACGTGCGACGCGATGCCCAGTTCCTGCGTCAACTGCTCCAGCGCGCCACGCTCCGGCCCGTCGCCGAGGATGTGGATTTCAAACGGCAGCGCATCGCCGACTCGGCGGCGCAACGCCGCCGCCGCCCGCACCAGCGTCGCCACGCCCTTCAGCTTGACCAGTCGCCCGACCAGCAGGAAACGCAGCGGCGCCCCAGCCGGACGTTCGCGAGCGGTGTTGCGGGCGAGGTGCGGCGGCGGCAGCTCCGGCCCCATGCCGCCCTCGACGACCAGTTCCGGATCGACACCGAGGTTCTCCACCAGGTAACGCCGCGACAGCGTGCCGTTGGTGACGAAGGCGGTGGCGCGCTGCGCAATCCAGCGCCGCAGGGCGAGGCGCCACGCGGTCACCGTCCGCTCGGTGTGGGCCGTCCCTTCCCAGAACAGGATGGTCGGGTAGCCGGCCATCAGCGCCGTCATCGTCCAGGTGCTGAAGTTGTTGCTGATCACCGCCTTGGGATTTACCCGCAGCAGCGCCGGCAGCAACCCCGGCGTCAGCGTCACGCCGAACGGCGTCTCCAGCGCGTCGTCGTGGCGCCGCGAGATGTCGATGCGCCGGCTGTTCAGCAGCAACCGGGGGAAATGCCCGGCATGGACGGCGATCTGCGAATTGGGGTCGCGCTGCTGGCGCTCCGCGATGAGGAGGAAATCGTCGCCAAGGCGGTTGTGCAGCTCGTCGAACAGCGGAACGCGGTACGCCCCGAAGATCGGCGAGGAAGGGAACAGGTAAGCCGTCGTGTTGGCGTTCCGAGTCGTCATGGACCGCACCTCTTCGTCAGGGATGTGTGGGAGACGCGCGTGAAGAACAAAAAGCCCATGGCCACCGCCAGCGCCGCCATGGACACCGGCAGCCCGATGGCGGCGCCGTTCAGCCCCATGATGAGGACGAGCGGCAGGCCGACCACGATGGCGACCACCGCCGAGAACAGGTGCGCCTTGAATTCCAGGTCCGGCCGCATTCCGGCCCGCAGTCCGCTGGCGAGCACGACCGCCACCGCCAGCAGCGGTGCGAAACCGCCGAGCGTGACCAGCAGGTGCGATTGCGCCCGGTACTCCGGCCCCAGCACCAGCGCCGTCAGCGGCTCGTGCCACAGCGCCAGGGCGGCCCAGTAAGCCAGCGAACCGGCCGAGAAGGCGGCCACCGCCGCGATCATCTCGCGCGTGGCATCCGGCGTGCTGCCGAGGCGGACGAGGCGCGGCACCATCAGCATGGCCAGCGGCTGGGCCACGGTCATCACTGGCCGCAGAAACAGCATCAGCGCGGCCAGGATTCCGGTGGCCTCCAGCCCGTGCATGGCGGGCAGCACGAAGAAGTACAGATTGCCGGGTATCCACGACGCGATGGTCGAGGCGATGACCCAGCGCCCGTAGTCCCAATGGTCGCGGGCGATGCCGCCGACCGGCAGCTGCTCCGGCCGGCCTCGCAGCGCCACCCCCTGCCGGCGCAGCAGCCCCACCCCGACCACCAGGCCGACGGCGCCCATCAGCAGATAGGCGGAGAACGGCGAGAGGTGACCGATCCGGTCCAGCGAGAACACCCCGCCGAGCGCCGCCGCAAGATACAGCGCGCCGCCGATCGCAGCCGGCCGCGGGGCGCTCTTGAGGTAGTGGACGCGCCGCGCCAGTGCCAGCAACAGGATGCCCGGCGCCGCGATCCCGCCCCCCAGGAAGGCGTGCGACAGCGTCTGCGGCCCGAACAGGAACGCGCCCGCCCCCGCCAGGACGAGAACGCCCCCCAGCACGGCCGATACCGCCCAATGCCCCTGCGTGATCGCCCCGAGGTACCCGGCCCCGGCATCGCGGTACTTGGCCGAGCCGAAGACCAGCATCGGTTCCAGCAGCAACGAGTTGTGCAGGCCGCCCAGCAGCAGCAGCCACGACATGGTCACCGCGAAGGCGCCGTACTCCTGCGGCTCAAGCCAGCGGATCAGCGCGAGGTTGATGATGAAGTTGGCCGCCGCCGACAGGGTCTGGTCGGCGACCCCCCAGGCGGCGGGCGCCAGCACCCGCTGCGCGTTCTTAAGCCGCGGGACGAGGCGCACGGCCTGTGAGCCGGTCGTCATCGGGTTGCCCATCCTTGCCCGGCCTCGCCGTCACGACCGCCCGTAGGTGTCTTCGAAGCGCACGATGTCGTCCTCGCCCAGATAGGCCCCCGACTGCACCTCGATCAGGTTGAGCGGCACCTTGCCGGGGTTCGCCAGCCGGTGCACCGCGCCCAATTGGATGTAGAGGGACTCGTTCTCGCGCAGCAGCAGCTCCTCGGAATCGCGGGTCACCAGGGCGGTACCGTTCACCACCACCCAATGCTCCGCGCGGTGGTAGTGCTTCTGCAGCGAGAGCAGCCCGCCCGGCCGTACGGTGATGCACTTGACCTGGAAGCGCTCGCCCATTTGCAGCGTCCGGTAATGGCCCCATGGGCGGTACACGCAGGTGTGGCTGGTTGCCTCGGCGCGGCGGGCCTGCACCAGCCGGTTGCGCAGCTCCTTGACCTCCTGCGCTCGGTCCTTGGCGGCGATCAGCACCGCGTCGTCGGTCACCACCACCACCACGTCGTCCAGCCCGAGCACCGTGGTCAGCTTCCCCTCGCTGTGCACGACGCAGCCGTGGCTGTCCTGCATCAACACGTCGCCCTGGCAGACGTTGCCGTCGCCGTCCTTTTCCAGATGGCTCCACAGCGCCGACCAGGAGCCGAGGTCCGACCACTCGAAATGGGCGGGGACGACGGCGGCGCGTTGCGTGCGCTCCATCACCGCCACGTCGATGGACAGGGCCGGCGCCTGGGCGAACGCCTCGGCATCGACGGTCACCACGCCATCGGCGGCCTTGCCGCCGGCCAGCGCGGCGCGCACGGCCGATAGGATGTCGGGCTGGAGCCGCTCCAGCTCCTCCACATAGGTTCTGGCCGGCAGCAGGAACATGCCGCTGTTCCACAGGTACCGGCCATCGGCGGCCATGCGCTCGGCGGTCGGCCGGTCGGGCTTCTCCACGAAGGCGGCGATGGTCGACACCTCGCTGGTGATCGGCTCGCCGGTCAGGATGTAGCCGAAGCCGGTCTCCGGCCGCGTCGGCGGCATGCCGAAGGTGGTGAGCAGCCCGCGCTCCGCCGCTTGCGCGGCGATGCCCACGGCGTCGAGGAACGCGTTCTGCCCGCGCACCACGTGGTCGGTCGGCAGCACCAGCAGCAGCGCGTTCGGCGCCATCTCCAAGGCCCGCAGCGCCGCCAGCGCGATCGCCGGGGCGGTGTTGCGCCCGGCCGGTTCGAGAATGATCTCACTGGCGGGAACGCCGGCGTCGCGAAGCTGCTCCTCCAGGAGGAAGCGGTGCTCCTGGTTGCAGACGACCATCGGGGCGGTGAAGCGGCCGGGATCGGTGACCCGCAGCGCCGTTTCCTGCACCATGCTCCGCTCGGAGGTCAGCGGCAGGAACTGTTTCGGATACAGGTCCCGCGAGAGGGGCCAGAGGCGCGAACCGGCGCCGCCCGACAACAGCACAGGGACGATTCTGCCGCGATGGACCATGGGATTCCCCTTCCAGTCTCAGCTTCGGACATGGTGCGAGTGGAGGCGCCGACGTGGCGACGGGCTCGGGAACAATGTTCTGGTGAAGCATCCATAATGAAAACGGCAAAACCATTAATTGCGAAGCACGGCCGTCAGCAGACCGCAAGACTACTCAAGCAATGTGCTTGGTTGAGCATTGTCCGTAAATTCGCAATAGGATGGATGCGTTGCGATGCAGCAGACACAGCCGTACCCATTGCGGCGGCCTTCCAGCCGCCGCCCACCGCCATTGTTGGTACGAGCAAGCCTCAGTCGGCCAGGACGCGGTACATCATATACTGCCGGGACAGCGGCGCCGGCAGCGGCGCCGGGCGGAGCCACACCGGCGTCCGGCCGATCCACATCCACGCGAGGATGCCGCGCGGCTGCTTGCCGATCAGGCTCTCGATGCCGGCGCCGGAGGCGCGGCAGAGCAGGACGTGGGTCACCTTGCGGCGCCGAACGACGTCCCGCGCCTCGGCGTCGCTGCCGATGAAGAACCGCGCCGTGTCCAGAATGGCGTCCGCGGCGCGGTGGTACGGGCCGGCCACCACCAACGCGCCGGTGCGGTAGGCGATCTCCGGCCCGTCGAAGATGCTGGTCATCACGGTGGCGTCCACACCGCGCAGGAACGGCGCCACGTCGGCGTAGTTGCACGGGCGCGGGGCGCCCAGCCCGACGGACCCGCCGACGAAGGCCAGGAGGATGACCGCGGCCACCACCCAGTACCCGACCGCCGAGGCCGCGAAGGCCGCCGCCCCCGCCGCCCGCCGCGCCCAACCGCGCGCGCCCCGGCACCAGAGCGCCAGCGCGGCCAGCCCCTCGATCCAGGGGATGGTGCAGACCACCTCCAGCATCGCCACCTCGCGGACGGCGAGCAGGCTGGAGGCGAGGTACACCGCCAGAAACAGCGCCAGCGTCGCGTGCCGGCGCCCCGCCTCGCCGCCCGAGCGCCGCCACAGGACGATGCCGGTGTAGATGGCCGCCGGAAAGAACGGCCCCCAGTCCAGCACGAAGGCCAGCCGCTCGCCCCAGGTGGCGACGCTCAGCGGCAAGTCGGCCTGGACCGCCCCGGTCAGCAGCCGCTTCACCAGCGGGTCCACCGTGTCGTACGGGTGCACGAGCATGCCCGGAAAGGCCGCGAACGCGAACAGGGCCACCGCTATGGCCGACGCAACCAGCGCGCCGACCCGCCGGGCGGGCGTCGCCAGCAGGCCGCGCGCGGCGGCCAGGTCCACCAGCAGCACCGCACCCAGCGCCGCCCCGGCGAGCGCCGTGTGGAAGGCGGAAATCCGGTCGATCTCCAGGTCCCAAACACCCCACGGCCCGCGCTCCACCAGAAGCGCCACCGGCAACAGCGCCGCCAGCACCGCGGCGTAGCGCACCAGCGCCCGAGGGCGTTGCGGGCCGTTCAGCACCCACCCAAGGCCGAGCGCCGCACCGGCGGTGGCGGCGAACAGCACGCCCTCGACGGAGGTCCACAGCGCCAGGGCGACGGCCAGCGCCGCCAGCATCGGCGGGGCGCGCCGCTCCGGCTCGGCCGCGTGACGCAGCAGCGCCGCCAGGGTCGCCAGCAGCAGCAGCACCAGAAGCCCGTGGTGGTCGGCCATGCCAGCGGAGAATCCGGCACCGACGCTGGCCTGCACGCTCAGCAGCAGGACCGCGCCGACGAACCAGCGGTCGCCAAGGAACGGCCGAGTGGCGGCGGACAGCATCGGCACGCACAGCAGGTTGAGCAGCGGGCTCACCAGCACCGCCGTCCACAGCAGGGCGTCGTGGTAGGGCAGGACAAAGCTGCCGATCCCGGCCCCGGCCAGCAGCAGCAGGTCCACCGGGTGCGTCCAGTGCAAGGACTGCCCGAAGGGCGCGTTCAGCCGGTTCAGCAGTGGGTCGAACCAGCCGCCGGTGGCGTGCAGTTGCTCGACCCGCAACACACGGGCGTAGCTGTCGGCGTCGTAGAGCTGGGTCCAGGTGCCGTCCGCCGCCAGCGGGCTGATACCCAGCCGCACCAGGGCCACCTGGGACGCGGCGACGATCAGCAGGCCCAGCGCCAGCGCGCCCGGCCCGTGCAGGATGGACCGCCACCCCGCTCCCGCGGCGGCATCGGTGTTGACGGACGGCGCCCCGGTCCAGGCCATGGCTGTGCTCGCGAAAGGAACCCGCCGGACCATAGCAAGGATCACGCCACGCAGATAAGGCGCTGAACGCTTAGCGTTCAGCGGGGCACAGGGTCGGCAACCGGGAAAAATTCCCGAACGCGAGAATTGGAGGGCTTTCCCGTTCGCCGTGAAACGCCGTGTTGCATTCGCGACCGTCAGCGTTGCATCCACGCGTCGGCGACCGCTCACAGGTATTGTTGCAAATCAAAGACTTGGCCGAGCCCAACGGTGGCGGATGCAACGCTATGAAACGCTATGAAACGCGATTCCAGGGAGTGTTGCATCCGTCCGGCAATATCAGATGAGACGGAGTGAGACGCTATGAGACGCATTTTTGCCAAACGTCTCGTCCGCTCGGCATCATGCGGACGCGCCTAGCCAACGAGGAATTTCATCCTATTGTAAATCACTGGCAAGGGCAAGGCACCTAAATGCTCGCCTTCAATCGGTCCGCCAGGCGGAGGCTCAGGGCCAGCAGGGTGAGGGTGGGGTTGATGTAGCCGCCGGTCGGGAACACCGACGACCCGGCCACGTACAGATTGTTCACGTTGTGAACCTTGCAGTCGGTGTCCACCACGCCTTTGCGCTCGTCCACCGCCATCCGCGTCGTGCCCATGTGGTGGTAGTGGCCGGCGAGCTCCTTGCTCCAGGTGCCGGGCGCCTGCTCCAGCCAGTCCTCGAGCCGGAACAGACCGACGCCGACGCGGGCGATCTCCGTTCCCACGACCTTGGCATGCTCGATCAGAGTGCGCCGGTCGAGTTCGGTCAGGCGCCAGTCCAGGGCGGTGCGGCGCATGCCAAGCGCATCGCGCTCGTCGGCGAGCACCACGCGGCTGTCAGGATTTGGCGCCTGCTCCGTCTGGCTGAGAAGGTAGATGCGCTTCAGGTCCTCCAGCTTGGGCAGGACCTGCAGACCGAGCAGGCGCCGACGGTAGGTGTTGTAGGCCACCATATCCACGTCGCGGATGATGGTCAGCAGGCCACGGCCGAGGTCGTCCGGCATCTGGCCCTTGCGCGCCGACCGGGCAAAGCTCTTGAGCGTCGCGACGGCGCTGCGCGACGATTCTTCGAGCCCCAGCATCAGGCAACTGTTGAGCAGCCCCTTGCGGACCTGCACCTCCTCGGACAGTTGGAGGAACGGCACGTAGCCGTGTTCGCCAACCCAGGTGGAGCCGAGCATGGCGAGGAGTTGGTAGGGGTTCTCGGTGAGCACCGTGCCGACCGGCGCCTCGATGTGCTCCATGAAATAGCGCCCAACCAGATCGTGCCGGTTGCCCAGCCCGTTCGGTTCCACGGTATCGGAACTCAACAGGAGGCGGGCGTTCTCGATGCCGCCGCAGGCCAGCACGAAGGTCCGCGCCTTCACCGTAGCCTTGCGCCCGGTAAGACTGCTGACCGCGACGTGCTCGACGTTGGAAGCCGCTTCGTCGGTCTGGATATTGGTGGCGTTGGCGAACAGCAGCACGCGGATGTTCTGGGCGTTGCGCAGCGATTGCTCGTACTTGTGGCCGAAATTCGTGGGGCCGGCGAACTGGACAAAGCTGGTGGTCAGGTGCGCCGGGTCAAACTTCAACGGCTCGATCTTGAGCTGGCGCCAGATCTCCTCGTCGGGCAGGTCCGGCACCAGACCGCACATCGGGCGGGCGCGCGTGATGTAGGGGGCAAGCTCCTCGGCGCCGATCGGCCAGCCGCTGTCGGGCACCCAGTCGCGCACGCGGAAGTCGATGGGATCCAGTTCACCGCACCAGTTCTGCCAATGGTTGGTGTTGCCCCCGAGCAGGCGCAGCCGCACCGTTTCCAGGGGGTAATAAGGCAGCCCGACGTTCGGACCAGCCGTGAGGTCCTGGGTCTCGGCGTCGAGATCCAGGCCGCCGGACTCGATCACGATGACCGACTTCGACGCCCCCGCGAACTCCAGGGCCATGACGATACCGGCCGGGCCGCCGCCGATGATGCAGATGTCGGCGTCGAGCGTAGGCCCGTTGTCGAGGCCGCGGAGATCAATGAACATGGCGGCCTATCCCAGCGAAAGTGCGGAGCAGGTGCGCGCGAGCGCACGCGGAACCACCCAGCCGTCGAGCACCACCATCTCCGCCCTGTCGAGATCCACCTGGACGCTCCCGGCGACCAGATGCCGGACCTGGTCGTTGCAGACCCGCCCGGCGGCGTTCAACGCGTCCAGCCATTGCCGGGACGGGTCGATCTCTTCGGGGTGGAGGTCGAGCCAGCGGCTGCCGATGCGGCGCATCTCGGCGGCGCTGCCGAAGACGGCGCAGACGGCCGGCCCGGCGGGCAACTCAGCGGCGAGCGCCGGCGATGGTCCGGTAACGGCCCCCAGCACCGGCAGCGTGGCGGCGAGCTCGAGGATGTGTCGGCGCTGAATCGACGGCATCGGCAAAGTCTCCGGGTATCGAACGACGTGAAGGACTCATCCTCTCGCCTGCAGCAAAGGCGAACCAATAGACCGCAGCCACATTCACGACGGGGATCAGGATCAGAAGCGATGCCCACCCCGGCAGACGGGCTCTCCGGCACAAGCGCCAGCAGGCCGGCATCGGCAGCAGGACCGCCAGTGCGAGTGCGGCCAGCATGAGCATCTGAAAGATTTGAAAGGACATGACCCCGCCATCCGTGCTGGAGGGAAAAGGAAGCACTCACGTTCGTCAGTCAATGTCCGGCTGCCGCAGGATCACCAGGACTGCCAGGAAGCCGGCGTAAGGAACCAGCAGCAGCAAGGAAAGCAGGGGATTGCGGCCGGTCGCCCGCAGCAAACGCCAAGCCGCTGCGATGACCAACGGCGCCATGACGGCCCAACTCAGCAGAATGACGAACAGTGTCGAGATCAGTGTCGATACGACCATGTCGAGCAACCCCCCATCATTGCTCAAGCTGGACATCGCTCCACAGATTATTGAATGAACACGCCACCCGTGTCATGAAATAAAACGGACTACGACCAACACTTATGAATACTTATATTATGTGGTATTCGGAATAACAAACACCTACGCACGCATCGCACAAGCAAACTCAACTCTCAAACATTAGGCAGCACTGTAGATTCAGCTGAACTTTTGCGAAGCCCAACACTCCTCATTCAATACTCTTTATAAGACCATCGATTTGGGCTTTGCCTACGGCTCAACCCAATCCACACCCCCTCGTCGCCTTCAACCTCCACGATGCGGCAGCGCCGGTCGGCCGCCCCACCGGACGGCCGGAGCGCGAGGTTCCGCCCTCTGCACCGGCCGGACACGCACAGCGCTTGTCGCGAACGCCACCCCCATGATCATCAGCCAAGCCCCGTTGAGCCGGCCGCCGAAGGCCGGAAAGCTCATGTTGTTCACCAGGACGAACAGGACGAACGGGATCGCCAGCGCGCGGGCGTCCGCGTCCTGCCCGACGATCTGGAAGAACAGCGCCACGGTGAAGAACACCAGCACGCCGATCCCCAGGAACCCGGCGGCGAGCCACGCGGAGAGGAAGCCGTTGTGGCTGTGCGCCGCCGACCAGCCGACGGCCCGCTGGCTGATGATCTCGGGAATCATCCGCTCCATCGCCAGGAATCCGGTCCCGAACGGCTTGTCCTTGGACACCTCCCACAATGCCTCCCAGAGCGGCAGCCGGCCGGTCATCGAGCCGATCTGGTCGGCGTCCTTGCCCGCGGCACCACCGATCGCCGCCACCAGATGCGGCTCGGCGTGCGCCGCCAGATAGGCAATCGACACGCCGGCCCCGACAATCCCGCAGATCATGACGGCAGTCGCCATCGGCGTCGCCCGCGGCATCAGCACGAGCACGAACAGCGCCGGCAGCGCAAGGACGACCGACAGATACGTCGTGAAGGAATGGAACAGCAGCAGCGACACCAGCGCGAAGACCGTCAGCGCCTTGGCCGTCAGGTCGCGGCGGGTGAGCAGGCGGTGCAGGGCGATCAGCAGCAGCGCGCCGGCCATCAAGGCGCTGCCGTTGCTGTAGAAGGCGCCCACCACCGCCCCGCGCGCGACGACGCCGGTCTCCGGTCCCGTTCCCTGGACGATGGGGGGCAGCAGACCGCCGATGACGGCCCACAGCGCCAGCCGCTCCAGCGTGTCGCGCCAAGCCCCGGTGGCGAAGAGATGGGCGGTGATGACCCAGTAGATGCCAAGTTCGAGCGACTTGTAGAGCGTCAGGTCGCGCCACACCGACCACAGGGTGCTGAGACTGTAAAGCGCGACCAGCGCGACGATCCAGAACCCCGCACCCTGGACGAGCCGCATGAACGGCATCCGCTGGGAGAACACCAGCCACGCCGCCCAGAGCCCCGATACGGCGGTGATGGCCACCTCGATCCGATTGCTGTCCGACATGCCGCTGTTCACGAGTTCGAGCACGTCCTCGCGCGGCTCATAGAAGAAGGTCTTCCAGGTGAAGTAGACGATCACCACCGCCCAGCTCACCACACGCCCCGATGTCGCCAGCGGCGGGCCCGACACGCCGCGCAGCCGCGTCCACCAGACTATCCAAAGCCCGGCCAGCAGCAGGACGATGGCGGTGGCGATCAGGGGATCGACGGTCGGCATGACGGCGACGCCCTCCGGTCAGCTCGAATAATAGTGGCGCAGCTTCGACTTGTAGTTCCCGTACTGCGCGACGCCGTAGGCGGCCTGCTGGTTCATGTCCACCTTCGACAGGATGATGGCGTCGATGCTCTCGCCGGAGTTTTCCAGTTGCTTGAGCGCCGTCTTCACCACGGCCTGCGAGGTGCTGCCCCACTGCACGACGAACAGCCGGGTGTCCGCCACGTCGAGGAAGTATTGCGGATCGGAGACCGCCAGGATCGGCGAGGTGTCGATGACGATCAGGTCGTAATGCGGCTCCAGCCCGGCGAACAGGGCCTGCACCGCCGGGACGTTCAGGGCGCTCTGCTTGCTCGGCTTGAAGTGGCCGGCCGGCAGCACGTGGGCGCCCGACACCGGGTCGGCCTGCACGGCCTCGTCGAAGGCGGCTTCGCCGTTCAGGATCTCCATCAGGCCGGGCTCGCTCTTCAGCTTGAGCAGCCGGCCGATGGAGTGGCGGCGCAGGTCGCCGTCGATGATCAGCGTGCGGAAGCCGCACAGGCTGGCGACGCGGCCCAGCGCCACGGCGGACGTGGTCTTGCCCTCCCCCGCCAGCGACGAGGTCACCAGCAGCTTCATGGCGCCCGGTCCGCCCACCCGGTTGCGGCAGGTGGAGACCAGGAGTTGCTTGACCGATTCCGCGTACAGGCCGGTGGGATTGCTGACGACGCCCTGTTCCGGCGAGGGGCCGCGGCGCTGGCGGACGAAAGGCAGGGCGGCGGCGACGGGGATGCCCGTCACGTCCTCGACCTGCTCCAGCGTGCGGAAGCTGGTGTCGCGGTGTTCGATGATGGTGGCGAGGGCGAACCCGACGACCAGCGACGACACTGTCGCCAGCCCAAGCACCATCGGCACCTTCGGGTAGGACGGCTCCTGCGGCGCATCGGCCTTGGAGATGATCTGCACGTCGGGCTTTTCCAGCGTGTCCTGCAAGCGCAACCCGTTGAGACGGCTCATGTACGTCTCCAGCACGGTGCGGTCGGAGGTCACCTCGCGCTCCAGCGACTTGATGACCAGATCCGCCTGACCGGTCGCCGACACGTCCTTGGTGAGGGTCTCGAACTCCTGGCGCAGGGCCTGTTCGCGCTGGCGGGCGACGGACAGTTCGCTCGCCAGCGAGGTCTCGATCTTGCGCAGCTCGCCGCGGATGAAGCGCTGCACCTCGGCCAGTTCGAACTGCACGGCGACGACCTGGGGGTTCTTCTCCCCGCGGTTGGTGGAGACCTGGGCCAAGCGGGCGCGGGCCTCCGCCTCGCGCGCCCGCAGGCCGCCGATCACCGGCGAGGCGCTCACGTCGATGGCCGAGGAGAGGTCGCCGCCGCCGCGCAGCGCCTGGGAGATGACCCGCTGCTTGGTCTCCAGGGTTTCCGCCTGGGAGCGCACGCGGAACAGCTCGGCGTTGACGTCCGACACCCGCTCGGACATGAGGGACGAGGTGCGGCCCTGCATCATGCCGGCCTGCTCGCGGATCTGCTCCATCTTCTTCTCGGCCGCGCCGATCTTCTGTTGCAGCTTCTCGATGCCGCCCGCCAGTTCGACGCTGGCGGCCTCGGTCATCGACGATTTGCTCTGCAAGGTGAAGGCCTGATATGTCTCGGCAAGCGCGTTCACCGTGCGCGCGCCGAGGTCCGCGTCCCGCGTCTCCAGCGCGATCTCGATGGCGTAGGAGCGGTTCAGGCTGGAAACCTGCAACTTTTCATGGAGGACATCCGTCGGGTTGACCGCTTGCGCGTTCCGCTTGGGAAGGATTTCGCCGAGCCACTCGCCGAGGCTGCCGAGCCGCGGGAACAGGCGGTCCGTCAGGAAATCCCGCACGTTCGCCTTCAGGCCCGACAGCAGCGACGGTTGCAGGGTCGGGTTGAAATCGGGATAAGCCGCGAGGTTGAGGCGTTCCGTCACCGGCACCAGAAGGGCAGCGGAGCGGATCACCTCCATCTGGCTACGCACCTCGTCCTGCTCCACCGGCAGCCGCGTCAGGCGCTCGCGGGCCTCGCCGACCACGCTTTCGGGCGTGGTCGGCTTGATGAGCACGACGGTCGAGGCGGTGTAGCGGGGCTCCACCATGGCCAGGAACGTCACCGCCGCCGCCAGGAACAGCCCCAGCGTTCCCAGCAGCAGCATCTTGTGCCGCAGAACCGGCGCGAACAGATCCGCCACGGTCAACGGGCGCAGGGCGGCACGCTCGCCGCCGGTGTCGGTGTTGATCGTGGTGGTGGTTAGGCTTCGTCCGGTCATGGTGCTTCCTCGCCCGTGAATGCGATCAGATGGCCCGCGCGAGCAAGGGCTTGCCGGCGGCGCCGGTCATTTCGTCGTGTATCCAGCGGTAGGTCCGCTCCATACCGTCCCGCAGGCGGATGCAGGGCGCCCAGCCGGTGCGCTCCAGGATCAGCGTGTTGTCGCTGTTGCGGCCGCGCACGCCCTTGGGCGCGTCGAGCTTGTAGTTGCGCTTGAGGCGGATGCCGGCGATGTCCTCGACGATGTCGACCAACTGGTTGATGGTCACCAGCTCGTCGCTGCCGAGGTTCAGCGGCTCGACCACATCGCTGCGCATGATCAGCCCGGTGCCGAACACGCAGTCGGCGATGTACATGAAGCTGCGGCTCTGCTCGCCGTCGCCCCAGATCTCGATGCTGTGGTCGCCGGACTCCTTCGCCTGGATCACCTTGCGGCAGATCGCGGCCGGCGCCTTCTCGCGGCCGCCGTCGTAGGTGCCGTGCGGGCCGTAGACGTTGTGGTAGCGCGCGATCCGCGTCGCCAGCCCGTAATCCTCGCGGAAGTGGCGGCACATGCGTTCGCTGAACAGCTTCTCCCAGCCGTAGCCATCCTCCGGCATGGCCGGATAGGCGTCCTCCTCGCGCAACGGCACCACGGCGGCGTCGGTCTGCTTCTCGGCGGCGTAGACGCAGGCGGACGAGCTGAAGAAGTACCGGTCCACGCCGGCCTCGCGCGCCGCCATCAGCATGTGCGTGTTGATGAGCACCGACAGCATGCACTCGGCCTTGTGGGTCTCGATGAAGCCCATCCCGCCCATGTCGGCGGCAAGGTTGAAGACGTAGGCCGCACCGGCGCAGGCTTCGAAGCAGGCCTCGCGCTGCGACAGGTCGCGGCGCAGGTTCTGCGCCTCGGGGAAGGCTTGGTACCACTGCTCCACCGGCTTCACGTCGACGGCGCGCACCCGTCTGAACCCGTGATGGAGAAGGTCCGCGACCAGATGCCCGCCGATGAAACCGCCGGCGCCGGTCACCACGACCAGATTGTCCTTGTCCATCATCCGCCTGCTCCTTGTTAGGGCTTTTGTGCGTTGGCCGGATCGCCGCTCAGTACTTCCTCAGGCCGAGGATCTGCGAGGCGATCGCGACGACGAAACGTGGGTTGTTCGTGAGGTAGCGCCGCCACAACCGGCGCGGCTCGCACACCAGACGGAACAGCCATTCCATACCCGCGCGCTGAAGGACCGCGGGGGCCTGCGGCTTGAGCCCGGCGTGAAAGTCGAAGGCGGCGCCGACACCGATCAACATCGGCGCGTCGAGAAGATCACGGTTGCGCGCCATCCAGAATTCCTGTTTGGGCGTGCTCAGCCCAACCCAGACGATGTCGGCGCCGCTGGCGTTGATGGCCGCTGCGGCGGACACGGTCTCGGCGTCGGTGAGGTTGCGAAAGGGCGGCGCGTGGCTGCCGACGATCCGAGCGTCGGGAAAGCGCTTCAGCAGGCTGGCGCGCAGCCGGGCCAGCGTGTCCTCCGAAGCGCCGTACAGAAAGTGCCGGAAGCCGCGGCTCTCACCGTGCGCGAAGACCGACAGCATTAGGTCGGGGCCGTAGACGCGGTCCGCGTCACGGTGCCCGGCGAGCTTCAGCAGCCACGCGAGCGGCATGCCGTCCGGCGTGACCAGAGCGGCGGCGTTGTGGATCGCACGGCAGCGGGGATCGCGCTGCGATTCCATGACGCCGTGCACGCCGGTGACGGTGACGTAACCGCGCCGCCGGGTCTGCACCGCTTCGGCGATGGCCTCGGTGGCGGTGCGCAGGTTCAGGGCATCGACCCGCACGCCGAGGACGTTGATTCCCGCCCGCGGAGGTTGCTGCGCCGCGTCCGGCACTTGGTCCAGCGCTTGGCGCACGCTGAAATTCTGGGTCAAATTCAGCCCCATGCCGGCTCCCTTGCTTGAACAGGTTTGTGTGCCACGTATCAGCCAGGAGTTGGCCGGCCACGGATCAGCGGTGTCGACTTGCGTCCCTCTCGAAGGGACGGCGGCATCCCTCCCTGAACAGCGCCGCCGCTCTTCCCGGACCTTTGCTCCCACCTCAGCTGTGTCACGGCCGGTCGGATGCCGTGACCTTGGATTGATAGTGCGAGAGCCGCCCCGGCCGGTAAATTCGCAATGCGAAGGATCGTCTTCGGGCGGATACCGGCGGTCGCCGTACGGATTCCGGGCGAAGCGAGCGGGTGCATCGGACGTCCGCATACCTCCAAGTACGGACCCAGGCGTGGGTAGCCGGAACGGAAAAGGGCCGGCAGCGCTGGCTGCCGGCCCCGTTCCGTGCGGGTCGCCCCTCGGATTAAACCACCCGGTTAGTGCCCCGCGTTGTAGTTCTGGATCGTCATGTCGGTGTGGATGTCCGGCGTGTGCGCCATGTCGTGCAGCGTGAAGGCGCTCGGATCGATCACCGGATGGTCGGCCGCCGCCGCTCCCGACGCCGGGGCGTCGGTCGACTGCGGGTTGAGGTGCAGCCACGTCTCCAGCGAGGTGTCGGCCTGCGCCGCCGCCGCGGCCGCGGCCTTCGCGGCCGGGAAGTAGGACTTGTCGGCGTTGACCACCAGCGTGCCGTTCCACCACAGGCTCGACTGGCCGGCGACCACGTCCTTGCCGTCGAGCGCACCCTTGTCGTAGGTCACGATCGACGCGGTCGGCGCTACGGCCTGGCCGTTGATGGTGATCTTGTTGACGAACAGGTTGCGGTCCGCGCCATTGATGTTGGCGTCGTTGTCGAACTGCACCTGCACCTTGTGCGCGGCATCCGTCGTCATCGTCGGGTTGAAGACGAAGTCCTTGGCCGTGGTGTCGGTGGTGCCCTCGCCCACCTTCTTGCCGTCGATCAGCAGGTTGAAGTGGGCGTTGACGCCGCCCGCCGGGCTGCCCGAGGCGTTCACCACGATGCCCGAGGCGGTGGTGGTCGGCGTGGTCGGCGTGGTGGTGGTCGCCGCCGGGTAGTAGCTGGACGGGGTGCTGGCGACCAGCGTGCCGTTCCAGTACATCATGGACTGGCCGGGCAGCACGTCCACGCCGTCCAGCGCGCCACGGTCGTAAACCACCGTCGAGCTGGTGGGCAGCACCGCGTTGCCGTTGATCGTCATCTTGTTGACGATCAGGTTGCGATCCTCGGTGGTGGTGTTGGCGTTGTTGTCGAATTGCACCTCAACCTTGTGCGCGGTGCTGGCCGCGACGCCGGCGGTGAAGGAATAGTCCTTGGCGGTGGTGCCGGCCGTGGCCTCGCCGATCTTCACACCGTCGATCAGCACGTTGAAGTGCGCGTTGACTCCGGCCGCCGGGGTGCCCGAGGCGTTGACCACGACGGTCGCGTTACCCGTCGTGGGAGTCGGGGTGGGCGTCGGGGTCGGCGCCGGAGCCGTGGCGGTGTCGGTCGGCTTGGTGTCGTACACCCGGACGTAGTCGATGTTGTACTGCTGGGTGGAGCCGTCCGGCAGGCCGATCCAGCTGTTGCTGCTGCCGGCCGCCTGGTTCAGCAGCATGTACATCGGCTTGTGCATGTCGGACGGCGTCGCCACCGAGTAGACCGCCTTGTTGTCGAAGTACCACGTGATCTTGTCCGACTGCCAGTCCACACCGTACGTGTGATAACCCTGTGACAGATCCGGCAAATTTTGGGTGAATTGCTGCGACATTTTGTAAGTGCCGCCGGCATTGGAATGCAAAGTTGTCACGTACTCATTCGGCAGACGCGACGAGAACTCCATGATGTCGAGCTCGGGCGGCGAGATCTTGTCGGCGGGCATCAGCCAGAACGCCGGCCAGAACCCCTTCCCGCCCGACAAGTCGGCGCGCATCTCGTAATAGCCGTAGGTGTGCTCGAAGGTCCCCATGCTGGAGATCACACCGGTGGTGTAGGACTGGCCGGTGGGCAGCGCCTTGGTCGTCGGGGCGGACGTGATGGTCAGGACACCGTTGTTCACGCTGAAGGGATTGACCGCTCCAGCCGGGCCCGTCGTTCCAGCATTCTCCGTGTCGACGTAGTAACCCTTCTCACCATTGATTACCGAGTTCGGTCCCCAGTGGTAAGCCGTATGCCAAGCGTCGGTCTTGCTGTAGGCATCGAACGAGTTGAACTCGTCATCAAAGAGCATCTGGCTAGCCATGTCTTTTCTCCGCGCTTTTCCTAAGACGCCATGCGTCGTGTGATGACGTGATTTTAGCGCGTATTGGTTAAATGACTCTGAATCAGCGATTTCGACTCTCTGCGAGTCTGTGACACGAACGTGATCTACAGGAGTCAGACTCGTAATAAAGAATGACAGCAGAGGGACCAAGGCCATCGAACACAGCACAACACGTCTATTACTGCGCTTCATCTTGCCATACCCCCGCGAAAGCCAGCCCGACAAATGTCATTGCCGCCGCCGAATTGGGAAAGTGCAGGCCGGATTTTTGGTTTGGTCAACGTCGCAAAAAGACGGATCGCGAGGACTGGCCGATCTGATTAGCGGCCCGTTTCCTCGCGGTGCGAAAGTCCTTTTGCCGTCCTGGCCGGGCTTGACCCGGCCATCCACGCGCGGCACTTGGCAACGCCCCCGTGGACGCCCGTGTCAAGCACGGGCATGACGAATTGGGGAGCGTTCAGCATTCTTAGGTTGGGTTGAGCCCTTAAGAAGCGCTAACCGGCAGCACGCGTTCGCCCGAGGCGGGGCGGCGGGTGGGTGGGACCGGAAGCGACAGGCCGGCGCGCGCCATGGCGCGGTCCACCACCTCGGCCGGCGCCTGATCGACAAGCTGGAGCAGCAAATCGTCCATCTCGCGCTCGTCGATTTCCGCGCACTCGGTGAAGACCTCGGCGATGACCTCCGCCTGATACGCGGCCCGCCCTTCGTCGCCGCCGTTGTAACCCATCTCGCGGGCCACGGCGATGGCGATGCGGACCGGCGCCTGGAGGACGCTGGGCAGACGCGCCTTGCGGAACAGCGCCTCCAGGCCGAGCGGGCCGTCGTCCCACGCCAGCAGACGAACGCTGTCCATCGCGATGCCGGCGCGCACGGACACACCGGCGATGAACAGCTTGAACTCCCCGGCGCACACCGCGCGGCACAGCAGCGATGCGGTCAGCCGGTGGTTCACCTCCAAGTGGCGGGCCACCAGCTCGACATCGGCGATTTCGTGGACCATGGGCTGGAGCAGCAGCATGGTCGCCGACTCCCGTCCCCGCTCGACCAGCCGTGCCGCGAGGTGCGGCGACAGCTTGTGCGTCTTCACCAGCGACGCGCGGATCTCCTCGGACACGAAGGCGATCAGCCGCTCGACCAGCGCCATGGACAGCTCGGGCCGGGCGGCCACGGCGTCGGTCACCGCGCGGATTTGGCCGAAACGGTCCACCGCCTTGTGCAGCGCCGGTTCGGGCAGCGCCGCACCAGCGTTGCGCAGCAGGCGGGTGACGACCACCACGTTGCCGACCTCGACAATGGCGTTCGCCACCGTGGCAGACACGGTGCGGCGGCCGGCGATGGCCAGCTGTTTGCCGTCATCGCTCTCGGCGACCATCTGCAACAGGAATTCGTCGCCCAGCGCCTGGGCATGGCGCAGCACGGGAAACGCCACCGACCCGACATCGCGGGCCAAACGCTCGGCCAGGGATTCGGTCAGCAGCGTGCTGTTGTGGATCTGCCAGGCGACCGCCTCGCGCACGGTGGCTTCGGCGTCGGCGGCGAAGCGGTGCAGGATGTCGGTCGCCAGAGTGCGCTCGACCGGGCTCAGCGCCCCGGCCTCCAGATCGTGCACCAGCTTGGTCATGGTGACGATGCGGGTGTCGGTGGTCGGCGCGGCCGACAGGTTCGCGACGTCGTCGGAGGTCAGGGCGTGTGCGCTCACGGGAGGTCCCCGTTCCCCCAGTCGAGGCTGCCGACGTCGTAGCGGATCAGGTCGCACCACGCGCGCTCCAGCCGGCGCAGCGTGCGGTAGGTGGCCTCGAATTCCTGGGCGTCGGCTTCGCTGCGGATCATCGCCTCGCTGCGCACGGCCTCCAGCCGGCGCAGCTCGTCGCACATCCGCAGCCCTTGCGGCGACAGCTTGAGGCGCGCCGTGCGGCGGTCGCGGGCACAAGCGGCGCGGTCCACATAGCCGGCCTCGACCAGATGCTTCAGGTTGTAGGATGCGTTGGAGCCGAGATAGTTGCCGCGCTCCAGCAGGTCGCGGACCGACAACTCTTCATTGCCGATGTGCATGAGCATGAGCACCTGAACGGCGCTGAGGTCATCCACCCCGATGCGCGCCAGCTCGATGCGCACCACGTCCTGGAAGCGGCGGTTCATGCTTTCGATGATGCGGGCCAGATCGTAACAGACGCCCTTCCCCACGAAGCGCCCCGGACGGGCGGTTTCGGCTGGCAGTGGTTCGACGGCGGCGGTGGCTGTGGCGGCGTTCATCGGTGGCTCCTGGTGCTGCTCCGGCGGCATGAAAAATCGTGTCGTACCAATGTGTTTGCCGGCTTTTTCCGCCATCTCGCGCAGGCGTCGGAGATGGCGTGCAGCAAGATTTGCCGGATAATCGCTTCAAATTGTTGGGACATTTTTCAGCCCTGCGGTGACCGGGACATCGAGTGGATGAAGCGTGCGAGCCGAGTCAAGTCGATCCGGCCAATCGCAGTATTTGCGAAAGCAACTATGTCATCAGAGAGAAATCTGTCCAGCAAAATAAAGCAACAACACGCCAACCTACTTTTACGTCAAAACGCGACGACCAAACAAAACGGGTTGTTTTCGATTCAGAAATATCTATGCACTTCATAATGCTCCGCACAATTCAGCAACACTGATATTTCGAACTCCGAAACAACAAACAAACAGTTTGCGCCTCATATCCAAATGATTGCAAACAATTTGCGTCATACCATTTTCCGTTGACCTTTCGCGCGACCGGCGCCTACCGTCGCCGTCCTGGATTGTCCATCGGCGACACCCGAAAGGTTCCGCACGGCCATGACGATCGCCCCGACTTCTCGCGTGCCGGCCGAACTCCACGGCACCTTGCGGCAGATCGGCCACGGGCTGCTGTTCACCGCAGCCCTCAACTGCTTCGCCAACGCGCTCATGCTGATTGTGCCGCTGTTCACCATGCAGGTGTACGACCGCGTCATGAGCAGCCACAGCATCGACACGCTGGTCATGCTTCTGCTGATCGCCATGGCCGGCCTGATGCTGGCCGGCGTGCTCGATTACATCCGCGGCCGCACCTTCCAGGTCCTCGGCGGCATCGTGGCGCGCCGGCTGAACGCGCCGGCGTTGCAGGCCGCCGTCGTCGACGCGCTGGGCGGCGGGCGCAGCACCAGCCAGACCATCCGCGACCTTAACGAGCTGCGCACCTTCATCACCGGCTCGTCGATCACCGTGCCGCTGGACCTGATCTGGGTGCCGCTGTTCCTGGTGGTGCTGTTCCTGCTCCACCCGGCCTACGGCGCGCTGGCCTGCGCCGCCGCGGCGCTGCTGATGGTGCTCAGCGTCATCACCGACTTGGCTACCCGCCGCCCGCTGGCCGAGGCCAACGAGGCCGCCGCCCGCGCCTTTGCCGAGGTCGGCGCCACCGTCCGCCACGCCGAGGCGATCGAGGCCATGGGCATGCTGCCCGCGGTGTCGCGCCGCTGGCAGGAGCAGCAGGCCCGCACCAGCGAGCTGCTCGACCGCGGCTCGTCGCGCGCCCGCGCCATGACGGCGCTGACCCGCTCGCTGCGCATGATGCTGCAGATCGGGACGACGGCGGTGGGCGTGCTGCTGGTGCTCGACAACAACGCCTCACCGGGCAGCATGATGGCCGCGGGCATGCTGATGAGCCGCCTGCTGCAACCCTTCGAGCATCTGATCGACGGCTGGCGCCAGTGGGTGTTCGCGCTGTCCGCCTTCGGCCGGGTCCGTCAGGTGCTGACCACCGCCGCGTCGAAGCGCGAGACCATCCCCATGCCGCGGCCCGACGGCCGGCTGACGGTGGACCGATTGAGCTACGTGCCGCCGGGGCTCGACCGGGCGGTGCTGCGCAACGTGTCCTTCTCGCTGGAACCCGGCGAGGTGCTGGGCATCATCGGCCCGTCCGGCGCCGGCAAGTCGACGCTGGCCCGCCTGCTGGTCGGCGTGTGGGAGCCCAGTGCCGGCGGCATCTTCCTCGACGGCCACAGCACGTGGCTGTGGGAGCGCGAGAGCTTCGGCCGCCACGTCGGCTATGTGCCGCAGAGCGTGGCGCTGCTGGAGGGTTCGGTGCGCGAGAACATCGCCCGCATGCAGGAAGGCGACCCCGCCGCGGTGGTCGCGGCGGCGAAGCTGGCGGGCATTCACGAGATGATCGGCCGCCTGCCCTACGGCTACGACACGCCGCTGGGCGACACCACCGGGGGCCTGAGCGGCGGTCAGCGCCAGCGCGTGGCGCTCGCCCGCGCGCTGTACGGCGAGCCGCGCCTGCTGGTGCTCGACGAGCCGAACTCCAACCTCGACAACCTCGGTGAGGAGGCGCTGATGCAGGCCATCGCGCGCGCCAAGGCCGCCGGCACCACGGTCGTCATGATCACCCACCGGCCGTCCATCGTCTCGGAGGTGGACAAGCTGCTGGTGCTGAAGGACGGCATGGTCGAGCAGTTCGGCCCGCGCACCGAGATCATCAAGGCGGTCACCCCCGCCGCCGCCAAGCCCGTCGCCCGACTGGTGCGGGCCGGAGACACGCGATGAAGGCCGCCGCTTTGCCCGCGACCATCGACTCCGGCCTCGATCCCGCCCTGCGCAAGGTCATGCTGAGCGGGGCGCTGGCGGTGGGATTGGGCTTCGGCGGGTTCTTCGGCTGGGCCTGCTTCGCCGACCTCGACGCCGCCGCCATCGCCCCCGGCACCATCGTCGCCGACAGCCAGCGCAAGACCATCTCGCACCTGGAAGGCGGCATCCTGCGCGCCATGCTGGTTAAGGAAAGCGATGTGGTCCGCGTCGGCCAACCGCTGCTGAACCTCGACGACACGCAGGTGCAGGCGGTGATCGCGCAGATCCAGACCCAGCATTGGGCGGCGCAGGTCCGTCTGGCGCGGCTGCGCGCCGAGCAGGCCGAGGGCTCCGCGTTGGAGATCCCGGCCGAGGTGGTGGCCGCAGCGGCGGGGAACTCGGCCGCCGCCGACACCATCGCCAGCGAGCGCGGCCTGTTCACCGCCCGGCGCGAGCGCAACGAGGGGCTTCTGGCCGTTCAGCGCAAGCGCATCGCCCAACTGCGCGAGCAGATCGCCGCCATCGACGCCCAGAGCGCCGCCACGTCCGAGCGCCTGTCGCTCACCGACGACGAGCTGCGCATGGTCAAGTCACTGGTGGACAAGGGCTACGAGCGCCGGCCGCGGCTTCTGGAGATGCAGCGCCTCGTCTCGGATCTGAAGGGCCGAATCGGCGAGCTGAAAGCCAACCGCGCCCAGGCCGAGCAGGGCATCGCCGCCGCCGAGTTGGAGATCCTCGACGTCGCCAACACCCGCAGGTCGGAGATCGCCGACGATCTGCAAAGGACGCAGGCTGCGCTGGCCGACCTGTCGGAGCGATTGCGCAGCACCCGCGACGTGATGCGCCGCCTGACCGTCGCGGCACCGCAGGACGGCCGCGTCGTCGGCGTGCACTTCCTGACGCCGGGCAGCGCCATTCCCGCCGGAGCGCCGATCCTCGATCTGGTGCCGGAGCACGACGATCTGGTGGTCGAGGCCTCGGTCAGCCCATCGGACATCGACAGCGTGCGCGCCGGCCAGCAGGCGCGCGTCCGCCTCACCGCCTACAAGCAGCGCAAGGTGCCGCCGGTAGAGGGCGTGGTGATGTCGGTCTCACCCGACCAGCTGAAGGACCAGCGCACCGGCGCGCCCTATTTCATGGCCCGCGTGCGGCTGCTGCCGGCGGCGCTGGCAAAGCTCGACAGGGTCGAGCTGTATCCTGGCATGCCGGCGGAAGTGATGATCACCAGCGGCGCCCGCAAGGCCATCGACTATTTCATCTCCCCCATCACCGACAGCATGCGCCGCTCGCTGCGCGAGGAATAGCGCGTCGCCACCAAGGATACGCCGGCACGAAGGCGGGGAACTCAGGTTCCCCGCCTTTTGCTTTTTGTGCCCACACGCCGGACAGCGCGCCTTTTGAAATCGCCTTTTTATTGGCTCTTTCACAGTCCAAATCCGGTCACAAAAGCTTTGAAAACCGAAACATCCAACAACCAATCCAGAACAGATCCGCAAATAGCATGGGAACAACGCGGTTCTTTACTGGCTCATATAGCCTATACACATGAGACATTCAGTGGCCACGGGTCATACGTTACGATTCACCACTTGCGATTCTTCTACCACCAATGAAGAATGCGCCCCAGACGAACGGCGACACTCGCCTCCCCCCGGATAATCAATAAGGAAACCAACCAATGTCCACGATCCCTGGCGCCTCCTACGACACGACTGTCGGCACCGACCACAACGACCACATCAACGGTGGCAAGGGCGACGACCTGATCCTCGGCAAGGACGGGAACGACCACATCAACGGCCACGCGGGCAACGATCTGCTGTTCGGCGGCAGCGGCGACGATCATGTCGAGGGCGGCAAGGGCGACGACCTCATCACCGGCCTGACCGGCAACGATCACCTCGACGGCGGCACCGGCGACGACACGCTGGCCGGTGGTGCGGGCAACGACGCGCTCGACGGCGGCAAGGGCAACGACTTCCTGGTCGGTGGCGACGGCAACGATCACGCCGATGGCGGCAAGGGCGACGACAACATCCAGGGCAACGCCGGCAACGACAATCTCGAAGGCGGCAAGGGCGACGACTTCCTGTCCGGCGGCGACGGCCACGACACCCTCAACGGCAACGCCGGCGACGACACGCTCAGCGGCGGGGCGGGCGACGACAAGCTGGATGGCGGCAAGGGCGACGACTTCCTGGTCGGCGGCGACGGCAACGACCAGATCGACGGAGGCGACGGCAACGACAAGCTCCAGGGCAACGCCGGCAACGACAAGCTCGACGGCGGCAAGGGCGACGACTTCCTGTCCGGCGGCGACGGCAACGACACGCTGGAAGGCGGCAAGGGTGACGACACCATGACCGGCGGCGCAGGCCACGACACCTTCGTGTTCAGCGGCGGCGGCGGCCAGGACGTGGTGCTCGACTTCAAGGCCGGCGAGGATCTGTTGCAGATCTCCCGCAACATCAACGGCCTGCACATCCACTCGCCGGAGGATCTGGCCGGCCGCGTCAGCGACGTGCACGGCAACACCGTGATCGACTTGGGCCACGGAGACACCATCACGCTGGTGGGCGTCCACGCCGAAGACGTCCACCACAACCCGCACGCCTACTTCACCATCGACT
This sequence comes from Azospirillum terrae, assembly GCF_053470425.1. NCBI lineage: Bacteria > Pseudomonadati > Pseudomonadota > Alphaproteobacteria > Rhodospirillales > Azospirillaceae > Azospirillum > Azospirillum terrae. The sequence goes on from NZ_JBPXMR010000001.1 coordinate 720,708, forward strand.
GACGCACGGACGACCGATGCAACGCCGGCGGCCCAGCCCGTCTGAGCCGCCGGCCCTCACCCCGCAGGAACCATGACCCAGATCGCAGTCCTTCGAAGCAGCGAGGCCGTGGCGGCCGCCAGCTTGCACGCCCTTGGCGGCGGCTTCCTCCTGGCGGTCTGGGAGGCCAGCCATACCGATGCGCCCTCACGCATCACCCCCTCGGTCAACGGCGGCGAAGCACCGCTGCCCTACACCACGCTAACCGTCCGCACCTCCTGGGGCAGCCAGCGCAGCTACGCCGTGCTGCGCTGGCCGGGCGGGCGCGGCGGTGTCGCGGCGTTCCACGACCAGTCCGGCCACCTGCTGGCGGAAGCCCGGGCCGGCGCCGGCCTGCCCGACTTCGACCCGGCGCTGCTGTTGGGCGGCCTGGACGCCGCGGCGCGCCTGCGCGTCGCCCGTCTCATTCTCGATTTCTGCCGCTCGACCGGCGCCTTGAAGCAAGACGCCGGCTTCGTCGCCGCCTGCCGCCGTCTGGTCAGCGAGCTGTCGCCGCGCCCCTCGGCGCTGACCGCCAGCGCGCTGCTGACCGACACGCTGGTGCTGTGCGAAGGCAATCTGTCCGCCAGCTTCGGCGCAGTGCTCGGCGTCGTGGCGCTGACCGGCGACACGCTGGCCACCATCCCCTTCGCTGCGCACATCGGCACCGCGCCGGACGCGCGCGGCCGGCTGTCCATGCACCTCGTGCTGGAGCGCGCGCTGAGCCGGCCGGAGACGCTGGTGGTGCTGCTCGGCCGCAATGGCCTTGCCTGCCGCACCGTGGCCGGTGCCGGCACCGGGCTGCCGACGCTGCTGGAGCATGTGCAGCAGCGCCGCGGCATGTCCACCGCGCTGCGCCACCACCTCGCCCGCTGCCTCGCCGAGCGCGGCCGGCACGAGCCCGCGGCCTGCGCCACCGCCTATGAGATGCAGGTGCTGATGCCGCAGCCCAAGCGCCAGCTCGCCGACCCCGAGCGCCCGGTGGGCGCCGCGGTCGACGTGGCGGTGCCGACGGGCGACGGCGGCCTGTTCCTGGCCGGCTGGGTGCACGACCCGCACGCGCTGACCACCGGCCTGGGCATCCTGTCGCCGTTCGGCGAGGAGCGCTCGCTGGACACACTGTCCTTCCGCTTCCCCAGGGAGGACGTGGCGAAGCTGTTCCACAGCGCCCCCGGCGCGATGCACGGCTTCGCCGCCTTCCTGCCCGGCCCGCCTGAGCCCGGCCCGTCGCTCCAGGTGCGCTGCGAGCTGCGCCTGGGTTCCGGCGGGCGCATCACGCTGGTGCCGCCGCCCGCCCCGTCCTCGCCCAAGGAGGCGTGCGCGCTGGTGCTCGGCAGCATACCGCCGGGGTTCGTCACCGACACGCTGCTGGAAACGGTGATCGCCCCCGCGGTGGCGCCGCTGCACGCCGCCCACCTCGCCAGCCGGACGGCGCCCACGATGGTGCGCTTCGGCACGCTGCCCGAGCGGCCGGACGTTTCGGTGATCATCCCGCTGTACCGGAACCTGGACTTCCTGCGCTTCCAGCTCGGCGCCTTCGCCACCGATCCGGCGATGGCCTGGGCGGAGTTGATCTTCGTGCTCGACTCGCCCGAACAGGCGAAGGAGGTCGAGCACATGCTGCGCGGCCTGCACGGCCTGTACGGCCTGCCCATGCTGCTGCTGGTCAACGGCGCCAACTACGGCTACTCGGCCGCCAACAACGCGGGCGCCGCGGTGGCGCGGAGCAACACGCTGCTATTCCTGAATTCCGACGTGGTGCCGGACCGGCCGGGCTGGCTGCCGAAGCTGGCCGCCGGCCTCGCCGAGCGGCCGGGCACCGGTATGGTCGGGCCGAAGCTGCTGTTCGACGATGAATCGCTCCAGCACGCCGGCATGCTGTTCCTCCAGGATCTGGAGGGCGGCTGGTACAACCACCACTACTTCAAGGGCATGCCGCGCGACTACGCGCCGGCTACCGTCGCCCGCGCCGTGCCGGGCGTCACCGGCGCCTGCATGATGATGCCGAAGGCCCTGTTCGAGGCGGTCGGCGGCTTCACCGAGGACTACATCATCGGCGACTACGAGGACTCCGACCTCTGCCTGAAGGTGCGCCGCGCCGGGCACGAGATTCGCTACGTCCCGGACGTCGAGCTGTACCACCTCGAACGCCAGTCGATCACCCGCAACACCGGCTACACCCGCGGCGTCGCCGCCCACTACAACCGCTGGCTCCACGCCGGCCGCTGGAGCGCGCTGATGAGCGATCTGATGAACCGCGACTGGCCGGCGGACGACGCCGTCGCACCGGTCGCCGCCCCTGCCCCCGCCCCCGTCTCTGCCAAGCGCAAGAACCGGAAGGGTCGCCGATGAACGCGCAGGCGATGCCGGCAGCCGACCGCACCGGCAAGGTCGTTCTGCTGCGCGCCCAGCGCAGCGCCCCGACCATCGAGTGGCTGTGCGAGCAGGTCGCCCGCAACCGCTTCATCCCCGTGCCGCCGGCCGAGCGCTGCTTCGTCGGCGACGGCGACTTCCGCGCGGTGGGGGCCGAGTTCCTCGGCCACTTCGTGCGTCTGGGCGGGCTGAAGCCCACCGACCGGGTGCTGGAGATCGGCTGCGGCATCGGCCGCATGGCGCTGCCGCTGACGCAATACCTGACCGGCGCCTACGACGGGCTGGACATCGTCGAGGACGGCATCGCGTGGTGCCGCGAGACGATCACCCCCGCCTACCCGGAGTTCCGCTTCCACCACCTGGACGCGGCCAACGCGCTGTACAACCCCGATGGCCGGCTCGACGCGGCGCGGGTGTCGCTGCCGATGCGCACGGGGAACTACGACTTCGTTCTCCTGACCTCAGTTTTCACACACCTGCGCCAGCAGGAAACAGAGCATTACGTGGCGGAGATCGCCCGTGTGCTGCGCACGGGCGGGCGTTGCTTCCTCAGCCTGTTCCTGGTCGATCACGCCGCGCGCACGGCGCTGCGCGACGGTACCACGAGGCCGGTATTCATGGACGGTGCGGGGCCGGAATTCATCGCCGACGCCAACGCGCCCAACGGTGCGGTGGCCTACGACGAGGGGTTCCTGCTCGGCCTGTGCACCGCGCACGGCCTGCGTCCGGCCAGCCCCATCGTCCGCGGCCACTGGAGCGGGCGGGAGCGGGCCGAAAGGTCCGGCGCCGACAGCTACCAGGACTTGCTGGTGCTCGAAAAGACGGAGACCGTTCGATGAGCGCGCCCCGCGTTCTCTTCATCGCCCACAACCACCCGGCTCTGCACCCCGGCGGCACGGAGATCTTCGCGCACGACCTGTTCCGCGCGCTGAAGGCCGACGGCGTGCCAGCGCTGTTCCTCGCCTGCACCAACCAGGTGCACCGCCAGCAGAAGCCCGGCACCAACTTTCAGACGCTGGGCCGCAGCGCCGACGAGGTCATCCTCTGGGCCGGGCACTTCGACCATTTCTACCAGAGCCAGATCGACCTGCACGGCATCGTGCCCGACCTGTCGAACCTGCTGCGCTCGTTCAAGCCCGACATCGTGCACGTCCACCACACGCTGCTGCTGGGCGTGGAGATGCTGTTCCTGATCCGCCGCGTGCTGCCGCGCGCGAAGATCGTCTACACGCTGCACGACTATTACCCGATCTGCGCCAACGACGGGCAGATGGTGACGCCGGTCACCCACGCGCTGTGCACCGGCGCCTCGCCCGACGCCTGCCACCGCTGCTTCCCCGAGCGCACGCCGGACAAATTCGTGCTGCGCGAAAAGCACCTGAAGACCATGCTGGGGCTGGTCGACCGCTTCCTGTCGCCAAGCCGGTTCCTGCGCGACCGCTACATCGCCTGGGGCCTGCCGGCCGAGCGCATCGACGTGCTGCACAACGGCCGTCCCGAGGCCGAGCGCGCCGCCCCCCGCGCCCTGGCCGATGGCGGCCGGCGCGACGTGTTCGGCTATTTCGGCAATCTCAGCCCCTACAAGGGCATCCGCGTCGCCCTGGCCGCCGCCAAGCGTCTGGTGGAGTCCGGCGAGACCGGCTTCCGCATGGAGGTGCACGGTGGCGCCCCGTTCCAGCCCGAGACCTTCACCAACGACGTCGGCGAGGCCATCGCCGCCTGCGCCGGCCGCGTCAGCCCGCACGGCCCGTACCGCCGCGAGGAAATGGCGGCGCTGCTCGGCCGCGTCGATTGGGTGCTGACCCCGTCGATCTGGTGGGAGAACGCGCCGCTGGTCATCCAGGAGGCCTTCCAGCAGGGCCGCCCGGTGATCTGCTCCGGCATCGGCGGCATGGCCGAGGCGGTGCGCGACGGCATCGATGGCCTGCACTTCCGCCCCGGCGACCCGGTGGACCTCGCCCGCGCGCTCGACCGCGCGGCGAACGAGCCGGGCCTGTGGGAGCGCCTTTCCTCCAATGTCCCCGCCGTGCCGACCACCGTGGAGTGTGCGCGCAAGCACCGCGCCCTCTACGACGTGCTGGCCGGGGTCCACACCGTCCTGGCCGAAAGGGCCTGATGATGAACGACACCATCCTCCAGCCGGACCTCTCGGTCGCTGTGCTGATCGACGACGACACGCTGCTGCTGTTGGGGTCCTGCGAGCAGCCGGCCCTGGCCTGCGGCACCGCCAGCGTCAACGGCGACGCGGTGGGCCGCTTCGATGCCCATTGCTGGCCGCAGGAGAATGGCGGGTACTGGATGGTTGCGGCGCTGCGCGCCCCCGACGCCGGGCGTTTCCAGGCCAGCCGCATCGCCGTTTCCGACGAAGCCGGCAGCCGTTTGGCGCTGCCGCGGCTGCGCAACGTCAAGGTCAACCCCTGGGGCCTGCTCTCCGCGCTGAAGGAGGAGCACGCCGACGCCATGCCGGCGGTGTTCGACTTCCTGCTGCGCGTTCTGGCGTCGGCCGACGGCCCGGCGCTGTCGGCGCGGCTGAGCCGCTTCCTGCAAGCCTTCGTCGCCCACATCGCCCGGCCCGAGGGCTTCGCCGAGATCTTCGGCCGGCTGTCGGCCGGCAATGGGCTGATGGTCCAGGGCTGGTCCTCGTCACTGGCGGCCGGCCGGGTCGAACTGCTGGTCGAAACCGAGTCCTGCCGCCTCTACCGCGCCGAGGTCGGCACCATCCGCCGCCCCGACCTGCCGGACACCGCCTGGGGCCTCGTCGCCGTGCTGCCGGCGGCCGAGCACACGCCGGACGAGATCCGCCACATCTACTACCGCGCCGGCAACCGCTGGTGCGAGCTGGAGCTGTTCGCCGAGCGCATCCTGCTGCCGGATGGCGTGGCGCTGCACCATCTGCGCGACCTGCTGCCGCGCCTGAACGCCGACCCGATGGTGCTGCGGGCGCTGCGCCGCCGCGTCACCGCGGTCTATGAAGGGCATGAAACGGTGTCGCGCCTGGAGGTTCCGGTGTGCGCGGCGCTCGACCGGGCGGTGCGCGTCGCCGGCGTGGGCGTGCTGGTCACCGGCTGGCTGCTCGACCCGCAGCGCCACATCGCGTCGGTGATCCTACACGGCCCCGGCCTGGAAGCCGCCATCGATGGCGATTGGTTCCGCACCCAGCGCAAGGATGTGACGGAGGGCTTCTCCCACGATGGCCGCTTCGCCGGCCGTTTGCCGTCCGACCGCCACGACCATGGCTTCCTGGCCTTCGTGCCGGAACCCGCCGGCATCGCGGACGACGCGGCTTTCCATCTGGAATTGGCGCTGAACGACGGCGGTGCCGCCTATCTGCCGGCGAACCCCGTGCCGCCGAATTCCGAGTTGGTGCGGCATCTGCTGTGCTTGGTCGACATCAACAATCCGGCCGCGGAGTCGCTGATCGAGCGGCACGTCGGCCCCATCGTCCAGGCCGCCGGCCGCACGGTGCCGGACGCCCCGGTGGCACCGGCCTTCGCCATGGGCCGCACGCTGCCGGCCCCGACCGTCTCCGTCATCCTGCCGGTCACCGATGGGCGCGAGGACGTGGACCTGCACCTCGCCCGCCTCGCCATCGACCCGGACTTCGCCCAGGCGGAAATCCTTGTGGCGGCGGCTGCCGGCAGTTCCGAACGCCTCGCGTTGACTTTGCGCCGCGCCGCCGCGTTCTATCGCATGGCGGTGCGTCTGGTGCCGGCCCCGCAGGCGCACGATGCCTTCGAGGCGATGGCCGCGGCGCTGCCGCACGCGGCGTCGGAGACTGTGCTGCTGCTGTCCACCGCCGTGCTGCCGACCGCGCGCGGCTGGCTGTCGGAGCTGACGCGCGCTGCGGCGACGCTCGGCCGGCCGGCCATGGTCAGCCCGACGCTGCTGTACGAGGACTTCTCCATCCGCTTCGCCGGTGTGCGCGTCGAGGGCGACCGTCCGGTCGCCCAGTTCGCCGGCTACCCCAGGGAGTGGCTGAAGGAGCGCCAGCCGGTGACGGTGCCCGCCGCCACCGTGGACTGCGCGCTGCTGCCCAAGCGTCTGGTCTCGGAAGCCGGCGGCCTCACCGCCGGGTTCGTCAGCGCCGAGTACAAGAGCGCCGATTTCTGCCTTCGCCTGGGCAAGGCCGGGCACACCTGCCTGTGGGTGCCGACCGTGGCGCTGGTCGCCGTGGACGAGCAGGCGCGGCAATCCGCGCACGAATACTGGCGCCAGACCGGCTCCCTGGTGGACCGCTGGGCCTTCAACCGCCTGTGGGCCCCAAAATCCAACACCATAAAGCCCGCCAACACCGATTTCGGGGTGAGCCCGCGATGACCAAAAGCAAAGACAAGCGCGTCCTGATCATCAGCCACGGTCACCCGGCCTTCTCGCTGGGCGGCGCCGAGGTGGCGTCTTACAATCTGTTCCAGGGCCTGCACGATCTGCCGGGCTGGGAGAGCCATTACCTCGCCCGCACGGCGCCGCCGATCACGCCGCACGGCGGATCGGCGCTGATGAGCCTGCGCCAGAAGGAGCGCGAGGTCCTCTTCTACGCCAACGACTATGATCACCTGCGCTGCTCGAACCGCAACCTGCCGGGGCTGGAGCAGGACTTCGTGCGGTACGTGCGCGACTTGCAGCCGGATGTGGTGCATTTCCACCACTTCCTGGGGCTCGGCGTGGAGACGCTGTTCGCGCTGAAGCAGGCGCTGCCCGAGGTTCCCATCGTGGTGACCTTCCACGAGTATCTGTCCATCTGCAACCACCACGGCCAGATGGTGAAGACCAGCCGCAACGCGCTGTGCTACCGCGCCAGCCCGGCCGACTGCACCGGCTGCTTCCCGCACATCAGTGAAGCCGAATTCTTCAAGCGAGAGCTGTTCCTCAAGACCTTCCTGGAACTGGCCGACTTCTACGTCAGCCCGAGCCATTTCCTGATCGATCGCTATGTGGACTGGGGCCTGCCGCGCGAGCGCTTCAGCATGATCGAAAACGGTCTGACGGTGGAGGAGGTGGTCCCGCCCCGCCCGCTGCCGCGCGGCGGCCGGCGCAACCGCTTCGCCTTCTTCGGCCAGCTGACCGAGTTCAAGGGCGCCCATGTGCTGGTCGAGGCGATCAGCCGCGTGCCGGCCAAGGTGTGGGGCGAGGACAGCGCGCTGATGATCTACGGCGGCAACCTGGAGCGCCAGCCCGAGGCCTATCAGAAGAAGTTCCTGGAGATCACCGAGAAGGCCGGCGAGCGCGTGCGCTTCTATGGCAGCTACCGCTCGGCCGAATTGCCGGGGCTGATGAAGGACGTGGACTGGGTGGTGATGCCGTCGATCTGGTGGGAGAACTCGCCGGTCGTCATCCAGGAGGCGTTCCTGCACGGCCGGCCGCTGATCACCAGCAACATCGGCGGCATGGGCGAGAAGGTGACGCACGGGGTGGACGGCCTGCACTTCCGCAACGCCAGCGTCGAGGATCTGGTGGACCGCCTGACCGAGGTGCTGACCACGCCCGACCTGTGGGACCGGCTGCACATGCGCATCCGCCGCCCCATCGACCGCGTGGAGTGCGCGCGGCGGCATGTGGACATCTACGACCGTCTGCTGGCGGCCAAGGCCCCGCAGGCCGCGGCCCCGGCCGCGCCGCGGCGCGCCGTGGCGCAGAAGGCGTGACGATGAGCACCGTCCATAGCCCCTCTCTCCAAACCCCTCTCCCGCAAGGGGAGAGGGGCTTAAGGGCCGTTGCGCGGGCTTGCACGCTCGCCCTCACATTCTTCCTCGCCCTGCCCGCGCACGCCGCGGACTTGAACATCACCCCCACTTCGGCCACACCCCAAGTCGTCTTCGACTGGAAAACCCAGGCGTGCGAGCCGTGGGATGTGCCGGATGCGCCGGCCCGCGCGTGGCGAGGCGCCGATGGACAGGTGCGGCTGCTGGCCACCCACTACCGCGCCCGCCTGATGGCCGGCCCCAGCCTCGACACGCTGAAGCACGACTGCCGGATCGTCTTCCAGGCCGACCACGACGCAGCACCCGAGCATTTCGACGACATGGGCTGGCTCGTCTCGCCCTACACGCTGGACGGCCGCACCGTCCACGCCCTGGTGCACAACGAGTTCCACGGCCACCTCCGCCCTGCCCTGTGCCCCAGCAAGCGCTATGCCTCCTGCTGGTGGAACAGCGTCACCGCAACGGTCTCCACCGATGGCGGTCGGAGCTTCGCGCCGCCGCGCTACGTCGCCGGCCTGCCCTACCGCTACCAGGGCGACCTCGGCCACCGCGCCGGGCTGTTCAGCCCCAGTTCCATCGTCGAGCGCGAGGGCTGGTACTACGCCATGCTGTTCGCCGAGCCGTTCGGCGCGCAGAAGCGCGGCGTCTGCCTGATGCGCACCCGCGACCTCGCAGACGCCGCGTCGTGGCGGGCCTGGAACGGCAAGGGCTTCACCACCGCCTTCGCCGATCCTTACGCCGATGCGGCGGACCCCGCCGCGCACGTCTGCGCCCCGCTGCCGAAGCTGTTGGGCACGGTGACCAGCCTTGTCCGCCACCGCTCGAGCGGCCTGTATGTGGCCCTGATGCAGGGCGGAAAACCGGGCGGCGTCTGGGCGGCCACCTCGGCCGACCTGACGAACTGGTCGGAGCCGCGGCTGGTGTGGGAGGCCCCGCCGGCCTTCGCGCCCGACTGCAACAGCCGCTACGCCTACGACTATCCGGCGCTGCTCGATCCGGCCAGCCCCTCGCGGAACTTCGAGGACATCGGAGAGACAGCCTTTCTTTACCTCACCCGCGACGCGCTCAACGGCTGTAAGCCGGGTACGGAACGCGATCTCGTGCGGCTGCCGGTCACGATCCGGCCAGCCTCGTCCAGTCATTAAGAGTTCAGGGAGGCATCCTTGTCCAAAATCCTCGTCATGATCCCGTCGGGCGAAGTCTACGACCACGACTGCGTGCGGTGGTATGATTACGCAAACATCCAGGCCAGCATCGATCACTACCACAACATCGGCGACGCCTTTGTCTATGACAGCTCTCTGAAGTTGTTGCAGTTCGACAAGCTCGACGTGCTGGAAATCCGCACGTTCAATCAGGCCGAGGTGGATCGGGTCAACGCGGAATACGACTACGTCTTCCTGCGCGGCTCCAACTACATCAACAGCGAGATCACCTGGCCGGCGGCGACCGAGCAGGTGCTGTCAAAGCTGAAGATCCCCGTGCTGGCCTTCGGCGTCGGCGCGCAGGCCCCGGTGAGCGGCAAGCTCCAGCTTTCCGAGGAGAGCAAGCGCGTCTGGCGCCTGATCGCCGACAAGTCGGTGACGGTGGGCGTGCGCGGCACCTACACCGCCGAGGCGCTGTGGGACCTGGGCATCCGCAACACCCGCATCGTCGGCTGCCCGACCGCCTTCCGCGGCCTGAACCCGGACATGCGCATCGACCTGCCGCCGCTGGAGCGTATCAAGAGGGTCGGCGTCACCATGCGCCGCGAGGTGTCCAAGGCCTACGCCCGCGACGTGCAGGTCTACCTGACCAAGCACCGGCAGATGGTGAAGGATCTGGCCGCCCGCTTCGACACCGTGCTGATGATGCAGGGCGAGGTCGAAGAGAAGAAGATGCTGTGGGGCACCGACGCCCAGAAGGCCGAGGCCTGGGACGCCCTGCACAAGCAGGAATGGCTGAAGCAGTGGTACTTCGACGAGAAGATGGACGAGTTGTACCGCACCCGCCTGTGGTACTCGGACATCGTCGCCGACTATGAGAACCTCGTGCGCTCGAAGGACATGGTGCTGGGCTACCGCCTGCACGGCAATCTGATGGCGCTGTCCAACGGCGTGCCGTCCGTGTACTTCAGCTACGACAGCCGCACCGCCGAGTTCGCCGAGACCTTCGGCATCCCCTGCTACGACGTCTTCTCCGACAAGCCGTTCGTGCTGGAGGATTACTGGGATCAGTCGCTGTTCGAGCGGTTCAACCAGCGCTTCTACACGCGCTACCGCGACATGCGCGACTTCCTGGACGAGAACCTGATCGCCCACCGCATGCCGGCGGTGACCGCCAAGCCGCGGCCGCAGCCGCAGCGTCAGGTCGCCTGACCATGAGCGCCGCCATCGCAACCGAGGCGCCGCAGTTCGAAGGCCGGATCGACGCGGTGGCGGGCCGCCGCGTCTACGGCTGGGCGTGGAACCGCAGCGCGCCGGATGAATCGCTTGAGATCGAGGTGCGTTTCGACGGTGTCGAGACGCCGCTCGCCATCGTCACCGCCGACCAGCCCCGCGAGGATCTGACCGGCGCCGGCATCGGCAGCCACGCCTTCGAGGCGGAGGTGGAGCTTCCGGCCGGCGCCGACCCGTCGCGGCTGGTGGCGTTCGCCCGGCCGCGCTCGGGCGGTGCCGGGCTGGCGTTGCGCCAGCGCAGCGAGACCGAACGGCTGCTGAACGAGGCGGTGACCCCGCACCTCACCCGCCTCGGCAACGAGTTGGATGCGTTGCGGGCCGGCGTCGGCCGGGCGTTGCGGGATTTGGCTGCCCGCCTGCCCGCCAACGACCCCGGCGACGCCACCGCCACCCGCGAGGCGTTGGCGGCGGTCGGCAGCCGCCTGGACGCGGTCAGCGATGCCCAGCACACGCTGGACGAGCGGGTGGCCGGGTTGGAGGTGTTCCTGATGCGCATCGACGGGACGCTGTGGTCGCTCGTCGAAGAGGGTAAGAAGGGCACCGGCGGCAACGCCGACCGGCCGCTGCGGCTGGTTGTGGCGGTGCTGGGTGGAGCGGTCGGTGTGATCGCCGCGATGATACTGGGGCGGTTGTTTTAGGGCAATGGTTGAAGCCCCTCTCCCGCGACGGGAGAGGGGCTTAAAAGTCAGAAATACCGCTCCGGGATGCGCAACACATCGTCGGGGAATACCGGAGCGGTGATCGGCGCCTTGTACATCTTCTTCTCCGGATCACGGCCGCGGGTCACCAGCACGTACTGGTCCTGCGCCCGATACGTGTATCCACCGGCCGCCGCCACGGCGGACAGCGCCGTCATTCCGTTCACATAGGGATACTGGCCGGGGTTGCGCACCTCGCCCAGGATGAAGAACGGCCGGAAGTTGATCACTTCGGCGCTGACCTTGGCGTTCTTGACATAGCCGCGCTCCAGGCGCCGGGCGATGTCCTTCTCCAGGTCGCGCGTGGTCTTGCCCTTGGCGTTGACCTGACCGACCAGCGGCATGGCGAGCGTGCCGGAGCCATCCACCTTGAACTCGCCCGACAGTTGATCCTCGCCGAAGACGACGATCCGCACCGCGTCACCGGGACCAAGTTTGTACTCGCCGGCCTCCGCCAGGCCCGGCGGCTCGGGCGGGGCGTCCATGGACGAGCAGCCCGCCAGCCCCAGGGCTGGAACGATGGCGGAAAACCCTAGGAAGCATAGCACCGTGCGCCGATTCATGGCAGGTCCCTTTCCTGACGAAGCAAAAGGCTTGCGCCATGGTAGCTAACAACGCACACGCGCAATACGCCGCGAGAATATGGTAGAGCAGCCGCATCCGAACGTGAGCAGCGCTCCTCGCCAGAGGTAACCCTTATCTTCCTTCGCGTGGCGGGGTCAGGCTTGCCCGGCGATTTCGGCCAGCAGTTGCTCCCGGAAGGTCAGCAGGAAGTCGGCGCGCTCCTGCGCCCGCCGCCGGCCGGCGGTCGTCTGCATGGTTGCCGGCAGGCGCAGCAGCTTGGCCTCGAAGTGGTCGAGCGCGTATTGCAGATCGTCGAGCGGCCGGCCCTCGGCCAGCGGGTCGTCGCCGTGGAACAGCGCCCGCTTCATCAGGCCGGAGGTGGCGAAGCACCGCGCGATGCCGATGGCGCCCAGGCTTTCCAGGCGGTCGGCGTCCTGCACCAGCTTGGCCTCGATGGTCAGCGGCGCGATCCCGGCGGAATAGCTGTGCGCCTCGATGGCGTGGCACACCGCCGGCAGCAATCCTTCGGGGAAGCCCAGGCCGCGGAGCACCTCCCGGGCGCGGCCGGCCGACAGGCGCGACGCGCGGCTGCGGTCGGGGTGGTCCTTGGGCACGTTCACCACGTCGTGCAGCAAGCTGGCCCCCAGAACCACCAACAGGTCGACCCGCGCGGCGGTGGGGGCCTGCGCCTCCTCGACGGCGAGCCCGCGGGCGGTCCGCCACACCCGCATGAGGTGGTGCACGTCGTGCGCCGGGTCCTCGGCAATGTTCGCACGCAACCAAACGGCGATGGCGCTTTCCCAAGCGGCGGCGTCGCTGAGCACAACATCCTTCGGCATGGGCACGAGTCCTTTTCAGTCGGACCTTTCGATATGGGATCGAATGGTCCGGCTGTCGCCTCGTCATTTCGGAAGGGTGCCGGAATTCCCCTTCAGCCCAACCCCATCAGACAAGGTGTTTAGCCCAGGCGGCGCGAGGTCACCGGCCCCAGGTCGCCGCGCCACTGTGCCACTTCCGCCTCGACGCGCTCGACCGCGCGCTGGTCGCGGAAGCGCTTGACCGCCCGGTTGGGTTCGCCGCGCGCCTGCATGAGTTCCAGCCGCGCCGCCACCTCGGGCTCCGCCGCAACGGCTTGGCGCCAGCGGTCCAGGCGGATCTCCACCACCGCTTCCACCAGGGCCTGCGCCGCCGGGATGCGCCCCATCTTGACGGCCGCGGGGGACAGACGGACCGCGGCGGCGAGGGCAACCTCGGTGGGAATGCGCGGGAACACCGCCCGCGTCGCGTCGGCGATGGAGCGCTTGAGGTCCTCGCCGCGCTTGCGGCCCTCGGCCGCCGGGCCGATGGCCGCCTTGGCCTGCTTGCGGGCGTGCCACGCCAGCACGTCGGTGGCGACCGCCCTGGCGTCGGCGTCCATCGTGACGGCGCCGCTGGCCCCTTCGGTGGCGAGGTGCAGCATGGTCAGCGAGCGCAGCGAACGGGCGCGCGTCTCGTTGCCCTCCAGCAGGACGTCGCGGTCGATGGCCTCCGCCGCCAGCAAGGTGCGCAGGAGATCCAGGTCGCTGCGCGTCCAACGCCGGGAGGCAACCAGCCGCTCGGCACGGTCCTGCGCGCTGCCTGGACTCTCCGGCTTCACGACGCGATCTTTGGGCATGCGGGTTCCTCTGGACGGTTCGAAGACCGGGTTCTAGCGCGCCGCCGGGAATACGCAAGCGTTCCGCACGCATGTCCGTTCCGATTCCCCGTCTGCGCTGTTGAAACCCCCGACGCGGTGATCAATGTGCATCTCAGCAAGCCTGAGGCACAGGAGGAACGGGACGCACGGGATGAGCAGACTGAAGATGCTGGTATTCGCGGCGGTGGCCAGCGGGTCGCTGGCCGTCTTCGCGCAGGTCCCCGCCCAATCGGAGAGGATGCAGGCGAAGTACGGCCCCGACGCGGTCCCGATCACCCAGGACAACGAGTATCTGCGCACGCACGACGCGCCGGATTACTGGACGCTCAATCCCTACTACGTCGCCCAGGAGACGGGAGCGGCCTGTTCGGTCGCCAGCGTGGCGATGATGATCAACGCGTTGCGTGGCCTGCCGATGCACGCCTCGGAGCAGCTGGTCACCCAGATGTCGGTGCTGGACGCCGTCGGCGACGAGAACTGGAAGGCAGCGACCGCCGAGTCCGGCGAGGGCGTCTCCTTCACCGAGTTGGTGGGCTATGTGCGCCGGTCCCTGGCGGCGTTCGGCCTGCGGGCCGAGATCGAGGTGTTCCGCCCGCGCGACAACTCACCAAGGACGCTGGCCGAGCTGCGCCGCATCCTGACCGAGAACGAACGCAGCGCCGAGGACATCATCCTGCTGGCCTTCGACCAGGGCACGCTGACCGGCGACGTCACCGTGGGCCACATCGCCCCGCTGGGCGCCTACGATTCGGCACGCCGCCGCGTCCTGGTCATGGACGTCGATCGCAGTTGGTACGTACCCTACTGGTCCAGCGACGAAAGGTTGCTGGAGGCCATGCTGAAACCCGACCACGCCGACCCCGGCGGCAGCGGTCTGATCCGCGTTCGGGTCCGTCAGAACGCGGGGTGGGGATTCGCGGCATCAGTAAATGGAGATTCGAACTTTCGGCGATGACGGAAATATTTCATTAACCAAGCCGGCATAGAACGGTTGGGTGGCATTCAGCCACCTTCAGCCCTATGCCCCAGCCTATCCGTTAGTGGGGAATCAGCGCGCTGAACTCCACCGATGAAGGCTGAGGCAGCGTGACCTTTTCGAGCGCGCATATCGCCGTACACGACCAGCCCCTGGCACTCCTGGCCTCCGACACCTCCCCTCTGCGCGCCGCGCGACCGGGGGTGCTGCGTGGCGCCGCCGACCCGTCGCTGCTGCGCGACGAACTGTTACCCGAGATTTTCGCGGCCAGCGCCGCCGCCACGCCTGAGCGCGCCGCCATCGTCTTCGAGGGCAGGCGGGTCAGCTACGCCGAGTTGGACCGCCGTGCCAACCGGGTCGCCCACGCGCTGCGCGCCCGCGGCATCGGCCGCGGCTCGTTCGTCGGGTTGTGGATGGCGCGGTCGCTGGATCTGCACGTGGCGCTGCTGGGCATCCTCAAGGCCGGCGCCGCCTATCTGCCCTTCGACGCCGACGCGCCGGCCGACCGCGTGGCGGTGAGCCTCGCCGACTGCGCCGCCGCGGCGATCCTGGTGGACGTCGCCACGGGCTCCAAGGCCGGCGGGCTGGGGGTGGAGGCGCTGTACCTCTACGACCTCAACCAGCAAGACCTCCCGGCCGGGGCGCCGGACCTGCGCGCCGACCGGGTGACGCCGGACGACCCGGCCTACGCCATCTACACCTCGGGCTCGACCGGCAAGCCCAAGGGCATCGTCATCTCCCACCGCAACATCTGCCACTATCTGCGCTCCGCAAACACGGTCTACGGCCTGACGGCCGACGACGTGGTGTTCCAGGGCGCCTCGGTGGCGTTCGATTTGTCGCTGGAGGAGATCTTCGTCCCCTATCTGGTCGGCGCCACACTGTGGGTGGCGAGCCGGCAGGTGCTGGACGCCGCCGACCGGCTGGCCGACGTGCTGAACGAGGCCGGCGTCACCGTGCTCGACACCGTGCCGACGCTGCTCGCCATGCTGCCGAGCGACGTGCCCAGCCTGCGGATCATCATCCTGGGCGGTGAGGCGTGCCCGCCCGCCGTGGCGGCGCGCTGGTGCCGGCCGGGGCGGACGATCTTCAACAGCTACGGCCCGACCGAAGCGACGGTGGTCGCCACCGTGGCCGAGGTGCGGCCGGATGAGACGGTCACCATCGGCCGGCCGATCCCCAACTACACGTGCTATGTCGCCGACGAGAGCCTGGCACTCGTCGCCCCCGGCGTGCAGGGAGAGTTGCTGATCGGCGGTCCCGGCGTGGCGCAGGGTTACCTGAATCGGCCGAACCTGACCGACGAGAAGTTCATCGCCAACCCCTTCGACACGGATTGCGGCGCCCCGGTGCTGTACCGTTCCGGCGACGCGGTCAGCGTGGACGAGGCCGGCAATCTGCTGTTCCACGGCCGCATCGACGATCAGGTGAAGATCCGCGGCTTCCGCCTGGAACTGGGCGAGATCGAGGCCGCGCTGACCGACATCCCCGGCGTGGCGCAGGCCACGGTGGTGCTGCGCACCGACAACAGCATCGACCGGCTGGTGGCCTTCCTGGTGCCGCAGGCTGGCGCGCTGCTCGATCCCACGATCCTGCGCGAGACGCTGCGCGGCCGGCTGCCGGTCTACATGGTGCCGTCGCATTTCGAAGTGGTGGAGGCCCTGCCCCGCCTCGCGTCCGGCAAGGCCGACCGCAAGACGCTGCGCACCGCGACGCTCACCGCCGACGCCGGCACCAGCGAGCAGGAGGAGCCGCGCACCGCGACCGAGGCGACCCTGCTCGACGCCGCCAAGCGCGTCTTCCCCGGTCAGGCGATCCCGCTGGAGGCCGACTTCTTCCTCGATCTGGGCGGCCACTCGCTGCTGGCGGCGCAGTTCCTGTCGGTTGTCCGCGAGACCGCGCACCTCGACGGGTTGACCTTCCAGGACGTCTACGGCGCCCGCACGCTGCGCGCCATGGCGGAGAAGATGGACGCCCGCGGTACCGGAGCCGCCCGCCGCGACCAGTCCTTCACCCCGCCGCCGCTCCTGCGCCGCTTCCTGTGCGGTGCCGCGCAGGCCGCGGCGCTGCCGATCATCCTGGCGCTGATGACGGCGCAGTGGCTGGGCGTGTTCGTCAGCTACATGCTGCTGTCCGGCGAGGACGCGACCTTCTTCCAGGACGTCGGCACGATGATCGGCGTCTACATGGGCATCAACGTCGCCACGGTGGTCATCGCCATCGCCGCGAAGTGGCTGATCATCGGGCGGACCAAGCCCGGCCGCTATCCGCTGTGGGGCGTGTATTATTACCGCTGGTGGCTGGTTCAGCGCTTCATCAGCCTCGTGCATCTGAAGTGGTTCCAGGGCTCGCCGCTGATGCGGGTGCTGCTGCGGGCGCTGGGCGCCAAGGTGGGCAGCGACGCGCTGATCGGCGAGTTCGAGTCCGGCGCCTTCGATCTGGTCAGCATCGGCGCCGGTGCCTCCATCGGCGACAAGGTCAAGCTTGCCAACGCCGAGGTCATCGGTGACGAGCTGGTTATCGGCACCGTGGAGATCGGCGCCGACGCCTATGTCGGCACCTCTTGCGTCATCGGCCACGACGTGGTGCTCGGCACAGGAACGGAGCTGGCCGACCTGTCCGCCGTGCCCGCCGGTGCCCGCACGGGGGCCTACGAGGTGTGGAACGGCTCGCCGGCCCGGCACACGGGCATGGTGGCGCGCGACGAACTGCCGGAGCCGCCGACCGCCGGTAGGCTGCGCAAAGCCGCGCAGACGGCGGTCTACACGCTGGCCGTCCTGGCGCTGCCGCCGGTCAGCCTGATGCCGATCTTCCCGGCCTTCTACCTGTTCGACAATCTGGAAGCGTGGCTCAGCGGGCTGGTGGGTGCCAGCTATCTGCCCTATTTGCCGGTGATCGCGTGGCCGACGGCCATGCTGCTGGTCGCCGTCACGGTGCTGCTGATCGCCGCCATGCGCTGGACCATCCTGCCCCGCGTGCAGCCCGGCACCTACTCGGTGCACAGCTGGTTCTATGTGCGCAAATGGATCATCGCGTTGGCGACCGAGGTGATGCTGGAAACGCTCAGCTCGCTCTACGCCACCGTCTACATGCGGGCGTGGTACCGGCTGATGGGCGCGAAGATCGGCAAGGGGGCGGAGATCTCGGCCAACCTCGCCGGGCGCTACGACCTCGTCGAGATCGGCGAGAAGTGCTTCATCGCCGACGAGGTGGTGCTGGGCGACGAGGAGATCCGCCGCGGCTGGATGATCCTCAAGCCGGTGAAGACCGAGGCGCGCGTGTTCGTCGGCAACGACGCCGTGGTGCCGGCCGGCGCCATCATCCCGGAGGGCTCGCTGATCGGCATCAAGTCGAAGCCGCCGGCCAACGCCGAGATGACCCCCGGCTGCACGTGGTTCGGCAGCCCGCCGATCCGGCTGCCGGTGCGCCAGACCTTCGACGGCGTGTCCGCCGCCTGGACCTACGAGCCGTCCCGCGCCCGCCGTATCGGCCGCGCCGTGTTCGAGGCGTTCAGTCTGGCGATGCCGACCGCGCTGTTCATCACCTTCGGCACGCTGGCGGTGGAGGTGCTCGCCCCCTCCATCCTGACGGCGGACTACAAGACCTTCCTGCCACTGTTCGTGGCGGCCGGCGTCGCCATCCCGGCGGCCATGGTGGCGGTGGTCATCCTGGTGAAGTGGGCGCTGATGGGCCGCTACAAGCCGACCATGAAACCCATGTGGTCGTGGTGGGCGATGCGGACCGAGGCGGTGGCGGTGCTGTACTGGGGGCTGGCCGGCAAGGTGCTGCTCGACCATCTGCGCGGCACGCCCATGCTGCCCTGGGTGCTGCGGCTGTTCGGGACCAAGTTCGGCAAGGGTGTCTTCATGGACACCACCGACCTGACCGAGTTCGACTGTGTCAGCGTCGGCGACTACACGTCGCTCAACGCGCTGTCCGCCTTGCAGACGCACCTCTACGAGGACCGCCTGATGAAGGTCGGCCGCGTCAGCGTCGGCAGCGGCGTCACCGTCGGCGCCGGGTCCACCGTGCTGTACGACACGCACATCGGCGACTATGCCAGGCTGGGGCCGCTGACACTGGTCATGAAGGGCGAGGGCATCCCGGCGCACACGGAGTGGGTTGGCGCTCCCGCCGAACAGGCGGCATCGCACGGGCCGGCGGAGCCGGCGGCGCTGAAGGCTGCCGCGTGATCCGGTTTCATCGGCGATGACACACAAAAGGCCGCCGCCCGCCCGATGGCGAGACGGCGGCCTCATGGCCTACAGCGAAACCTGAAGGAGCGGCGGCGCCTTTTTTAAGTCAGGTACTGCCTCAGGAACTCCAGCGTGCGCGCCCACGCCTGCTTGGAGGCTTGCTCGTTGAAGCGCTCGGCCGAGGTTTCGTTGTTGAAGGCGTGGTTGACGCCCTCGTAAATGAAGATCTGGTGCGGCACACCGGCCTTCTTCAGCGCGTCCTCGTAGGCCGGAATGCCGGCGTTGACACGTTGGTCCAGGCCGGCGTAGTGCAGCAGCAGCGGCGCCTTGATGGAGCCGACCTGCGCCGGGTCCGGCGTCATGCCGTAATAGGCGACCGCCGCCTTGAGGTCCGGCGCCTTGATGGCGAGTTGATTGACCATGCCACCGCCCCAGCAGAAGCCGACCGCGCCCACCTTGCCGTTCGAGGTGCGGTAGGACAGCAGGAAGCTCTGCGCCGAGACGAGGTTGTTCACCGTCTTGCCGGCATCGAGCTTGGGGAACAGGTCGCGCGCTTGATCGGCGTCGGCCGGCGTGCCGCCCAGCGGCGACAGCAGGTCCGGCGCCAGCGCAATGAACCCCTCGGCGGCGAAGCGGCGCGCCACGTCCTCGATGTGCGGGTTGAGGCCGCGGTTCTCGTGGACGATGATGACCGCCGGCGCCCGCTCGGCCGCCTTGGGCCGCACCACATAGCCGCGCACTTCGCCGGTGGCACCCTGGAAATTCACATACTCCGCAGCAATGCGCGGATCGTCGGCGGCAATGGCGGCGATGGCGTAGTTCGGCTCGATGGCCGCCAGGATCGAGGGAACCGCGGCGGCGGATCCGAGCAACGCGGTCAGCCGCTCCAGGAACACCCGGCGCGCCAGCGGTGCGTGGGTGTACTCATCGTAAAGATCAATGATCTTCTGGTCCATATGGCCCCTCCCGTTGTGCGTTGGATGAAGTGTGCCAACTCCGTCCAACCGCCACAACCAGGCTGAGGTCACATTTCCGTGGGGTGCAGGACGTGCTCGATCAGCACGCCTTCGTGCATTTCCAGCACGCGGTCCATGCGTCGGGCCAATTCCTGGTTGTGGGTGGCGATCAGCGCGCCGACGCGCGCCTGCCGCACGATCTGCGTCAGCGTGGCGAAGACGCTGTCCGCCGTGTGCGGGTCGAGGTTGCCGGTGGGCTCGTCGGCGATCAGCAGGCCCGGCGCGTTGGCCAGCGCGCGGGCGATGGCGACGCGCTGCTGCTCGCCACCCGACAGCCGCGCCGGGCGGTGCGTGCCGCGCTGGTCGAGGCCGACCATGTGCAGCAGTTCGTTCGCCCTTTCCTTCGCCTTCGAGCGGGACAGGCCGGCGATCATCTGCGGCAGGACGATGTTCTCCAGCGCGGTGAACTCCGGCAGCAGATGATGGAACTGGTAGACGAAACCGATGGCGCGGCGGCGGATCTCCGTACGCTTGCCGTCGTCCAGCTTACCGGCGTCGGTGCCGCCGATGCGCACGGTGCCGGAGGTCGGCCGCTCCAACAGGCCGGCGATCTGCAACAGCGTCGATTTGCCCGCACCCGAAGGCCCGACCAGCCCGACCAGTTCGCCCGGCCGCACGGCAAGCTGCACGCCGCGCAGCACTTCCAGCTTGGTGCCGCCCTGATCGAAAGTGCGCACCACGTCGATCAATTCCAGCATGGGGGCCTCACTCATAGCGCAGGGCCTCCACCGGATCGAGGCGGGCCGCCCGCCAGGACGGGTACACCGTGGCGGCCAGCGACAGGCCCAGCGCCATGGCGGTGACCTGCGCCACCTCGCCCCAGTCGATCTTGGCGGGAAGCTGCGACAGGAAGTAGATCTCCGGCGAGAACAGCTCGGTGCCGGACAGCATCTGGATGAACTGCCGGATGGACTCGATGTTCTGGCAGAACAGCACGCCGAGGATCAGCCCGCCCACCGTGCCCATCACGCCCACCGAGGCGCCGGACAGGAAGAAGATGCGCATGATCATGCCGCGCGTGGCGCCCATGGTGCGCAGAATGGCGATGTCGCGGCCCTTGTCCTTCACCAGCATGATCAGGCTGGAGATGATGTTGAATGCCGCCACCATGATGATCAGCGACAGAATCAGGAACATGACGTTCCGCTCGACCTGCAACGCCGTGAAGAAACTGGCGTTCGACTGCTGCCAGTCGACGATGCGGCCCTTGCCCGCCACGGCGGGTTGGAGGGCGTCGCGCTGGGCGCGGATCTGCACGGGGTCGGCGACGAATACCTCCAGCGACGTCACCGCGTCGCCGGTGCGGAAGAACAGCTGCGCCTGCTCCAGCGGCATGAAAATGAACGAGTTGTCGTACTCGTACATGCCCACGTCGAAGACGGCGCCGATGGTGTAGGCGCGCATGCGCGGCACGGTGCCGAAGGCGGTGGCGTTGCCCTGCGGTGCGATCAGCGTCAACTGGTCGCCCACCGACAGGCCGAGGCGTTGCGCCATGCGGATGCCGATGGCGACGTTGTCGTCGCCGAACGCGTCGGCGGTGCCGCGCAGGATGTGCTGGGACAGCGTCGGGCGCACCCGGAAATCCTCAGGCCGCACGCCGCGCACCACGGCGCCGGACGCCATGCCGCGCACGGTGACCAGCGCCTGCCCTTCCACCGTGGGCGTCACGTTGACCACGCCCGGCACCTTGCGCACCGTGTCGGCCAGCGCGTCGAAATTGACGAGCGGTCCGGGCTGCGACGAGTAGACGTTGAGGTGGCCGTTGAGGCCGAGCACGCGCCCGAGCAACTCCGCCCGGAAGCCGTTCATCACGGCCATGACGATGATCAGCGTCGCGACACCCAACCCGATGCCGAGCAGCGAGAACCACGCGATGACGGAGATGAACCCCTCCTGCCGGCGGGCGCGGAGGTAGCGCATCGCGACCATGCGTTCGAACGCAGAGAAGATCATGGGGGCGGTGTGTTCCGAGTTGCGGCGGCCTGCCGGACGGCAGCGCTCAAGCGTAGATACGTGCCGCGCGCCGGATGCGCAAGCGTGGTGCGGGCCGGGCGATTTCACTTATGTCCTATGAGGATTCCCACGTCTGCGTCATTGTCGTCGGCGGGACGTGGGAACACACTGAACAACGCCGCCCAACGCCTCCATAGGGAGTCGTCATGCCCGCGCTCGTCCAGCCCTTTTTCCATGCGCCGACCTCGACGATCTCCTACGTCATATCCGACCGGCCTGGCGGCTCGGCCGCGATCATCGACTCCGTCCTCGACTTCGACGCTGCCGCGGGCCGCACCGGCACACAGGCCGCCGACGCCATCGCCGCCTTCGTGGCCCAGCACGGGCTGACGGTGGAGTGGGTCCTGGAGACGCACATCCACGCTGACCACCTCTCGGCGGCCCCGTACCTCCAGCGCCGGCTGGGCGGACGCATCGGCATCGGCGCCGGGGTCACCGATGTGCAGGAGCATTTCGGCAAAGTCTTCAACGATCCCCTCGCCTTCCGCCCCGGCGGCCAGCCCTTCGACCACCTGTTCGCCGATGGCGAGGCGCTGACGGTCGGCACGCTTGATGGATGCGTGCTGCACACGCCGGGGCACACGAAGGACTCGGTGAGCTATCGGATGGGAGACGCGGTGTTCGTCGGTGACACGCTGTTCATGCCCGACGGCGGCACCGCGCGCTGCGACTTTCCCGGCGGCTGTGCGGCGCAGCTGTACCGCTCGATTCGCCGGCTGCTGACGTTACCGCCGGAAACGCGAATCTTCATCTGCCACGACTACGCCCCCGGCGGCCGGGATCATGCGTGGGAAACCAGTGTCGCCGAGCAGCGCCGCGCCAACATCCACGTCCACGACGGCGTGGACGAGGCGGATTACGTGGCGCTGCGCACCGCCCGCGACCGGACACTGGCGATGCCGGCGCTGATCATCCCGGCCGTGCAGGTGAACGCCGCCGCCGGCCGGTTACCGGCACCGGACAGCAACGGCGTGGTCTATCTGAAGGTGCCGGTGAACGTGCTGTAGAGGGCGAGCTTACCTCGTCAGCTTCGCCAGCGCGCTCTCCTCCGACAACTCCTCGCGCTCGCCCGTCGCGCGGCGCTTCAGTTCGACGACGCCGTTCTTCAGGCCGCGCGGGCCGACCACCAGATGCCACGGCAGGCCGATCAGGTCCATGTCGGCGAACTTCACGCCCGGCCGTTCGTTGCGGTCGTCGTACAGCACGTCCACGCCCTGGGCGCGCAGCTTGATGTAAAGCTCCTCGCAGACCCGGTCGGTCTCGGCGTCGCCGGGCTTGAGGTTCACCAGGCCGACGTTGAACGGCGCCACGGCGTCCGGCCAGATGATGCCGTTGTCGTCGTGGCTGGCCTCGATGATCGCCGCCACCAGACGCGACACGCCGATGCCGTAGCTGCCCATCTCCACGAAGACGGGATCGCCGTTCGGGCCGGCGACGGTGGCGTTCATCGGCTTTGAGTACTTGGTGCCGAAGTTGAAGATGTGCCCCACCTCGATGCCGCGCGCGCTCTCCAGCCGCTCGGCCGGGACCGGGCAGGTGGCGGCGTCGTGCTTCTCGTCGGTGGCGGCGTAGATCGAGGTGTACTTGTCGAAGAAGGGCTGCAAATCGTCCTGGTAGTCCGGCGCATCACCCAGCACGTCGAGGTTCAGCCACTCGCGGTCGCAGAACACGCCGCTCTCGCCGGTTTCGGCCAGGATGATGAACTCGTGGCTGAGATCGCCGCCGATCGGGCCGGTGTCGGCGCGCATGGGGATCGCCTTCAGGCCCATGCGGGCGAA
The DNA here is from genome assembly GCF_053470425.1 of Azospirillum terrae. Classification (NCBI taxonomy): domain Bacteria; kingdom Pseudomonadati; phylum Pseudomonadota; class Alphaproteobacteria; order Rhodospirillales; family Azospirillaceae; genus Azospirillum; species Azospirillum terrae. The sequence goes on from NZ_JBPXMR010000001.1 coordinate 744,152, forward strand.
GGTGCGCAGGTAGGCCAGGAACATCGCTTGATAGGAGCGCCGCGCGCCGGCCGGGTCGATGTCGAAGGAATAGGCGTCCTTCATCAGGAACTCGCGGCCGCGCATCACGCCGAAGCGCGGGCGGATCTCGTCCCGGAACTTCCACTGGATGTGGTAGAGGTTGAGCGGCAACTGGCGGTAGCTGCGGATGAACGCGCGGAAGATGTCGGTGATCATCTCCTCGTTCGTCGGGCCGAACAGCATCTCGCGGTCGTGGCGGTCGGTGATGCGCAGCATCTCCTTGCCGTAATCGTCGTAGCGCCCGCTTTCCTTCCACAGGTCCGCGGACTGGATGGTCGGCATCAGCAGTTCCTGGGCACCGGCGGCGTCCTGCTCCTCGCGGACGATCTGCTCGATCTTCTTCAGCACCTTGTGGCCGAGCGGCAGCCAGGCGTAGATGCCCGCCGAGGTCTGGCGGATCATGCCGGCGCGCAGCATCAGCCGGTGCGAGACGATCTGCGCCTCGGTCGGGGTTTCCTTGAGGGTCGGCAGGAAGAAGGTGGAAAGCCGCATGGTCCCAGTCTTTCTAAAATCGGGTGAGGGACTTTAGGTAGGACGGCGGCGCTTGTCCACCGGCGTCCTGCCGGCCAGCGTTCTAACGAACCGTGCGGCAGAGCGCGTACAGTTCCGCCTCGTTGCTGCCGCTCAGCGGCTGGCCGTTGAAGGCCATGCGGTTGCCCTGCATGGTCAGGCGCCCGACCTCCGCCGTGCCCGGCAGCGCGCCGGCACCGGGTGCGGCGAAGCCCAGCGTGCGGGCGAAGTCCAGCGACACCGGGATGTCGAAGCGGTCCATCGGCGGCATCGCCCCGGCCGAGCCCGGGAGGTCGGCGGGAGCCACGCGGTTGCCGCGTGCATCAACGCCGGGCTTGTACTCGACGTCCGCCGCCGGACGGTGGCGCGGCAGGTAGCGGCACACGGTCAAATCCACCGGCGCCTGCGCCGCGGCGGGCGCGCCGGCCAGCAGCAAAGCCACGAAAACCGCCGCGTCAATCCTGTACGGCGACCGCATTGGGCATCGTCTTCCAGTAGATGGAGAGGTAGGGCATGCCCTTTTCCGCCTCTTCCTGCGTACGGGCCGACTGGCGGATGTACTTGCCGACGTAGGTCTTGTTCACGTGCTCCAGGTCGACCGCACACTTCAGCACCAGCATCTCGCCGACTCGGTCGGGCAGGTTGAACTGCCATTTCTGCAAGGCCTCGTTGAGCACGCCGGCCTTGGCCTGCTCCTTGCCCTGAACGACGAATTCCTGGTGGTGGTACTGGCTCAGCTCTTTCAGGGCCGAGGCGATCTTGCCCGGCTTCACCCGGATCAGCGCCTTGAACACCCTGGTGTCGTCACGGAACAGCGGCAGGTAGCCGCGCTTGTCGGAAAGCTGGTTCAGCATGGTGTAGAGGCCGGCCATGACGTTGCCCTCCTCCTCGCCCTCGGTGGGCTTGGGCTCGGGCTCGGGCTTGGCGGCGCCCTTGCGCTTGAACAGCGAGGATAAAAAGCCGCCGCCCTTCTTCTTGTCGGAGTCGGACGCCGTCGGCGCCGAGGCCTTCCGCTCGTCCCACAGCGCGTCCCAGGCGAAATCCCAGGCGGTGAACACCGCATTGGAGCGGTCGTCCATCAGCGTCAGCAGGTACTCGCGCCCGTCCTTGGCCCAGTCCACGTCGCCCATGATGGCGCGCACCGGCCGGCGGCTGAGCACAACCGGGAAGATGCCGACCCGCACCACCTCGGCGTAGATGTCGACGAACGCAGGAGCCTGGGCGAACGGCAGCGGCGAGCACGGCGTCCGCTCCGGCTGGAGCAGCTCCATGTTCTTCTTGGTGCGTTCCAGCAGTTCGGTCAGGAGGACCGAGGAAAACTGCTCGAACCGTTCGCTTTCGGACACGGTCATGGACGCCTCGATGACTCTCCCTTGCCCACGATAGGGCACCGTAGCGGTACGGTGCCAGCACAATGGGTAGTCGGCCACGCGAACATCGCGTGCGACCGTACTGTTTTAAGGCGTCATTTGAGTTCCTAAAATTAAATAATTCCTAAAGGCCCAATCATTTCCCGGCGACACACCGGCACCGCCCAACGTGAATCTCGGGCTCGGCCGGTAACGGACGCCGAAAAAAGAGCGGGCCGCGGGGCTTGCGCCGCGCGACCCGAGTCTAGGGAGGAATCGCCACCAGGCGTCGGAAAAGGGAATGCGCCCTTCTCTGCAACAAATACTGCGCCGCGCCTTGAGAAAAGACAAGACCACGGGCGAGCTAACGCCAATCACCACCACATTTTCTTGATATTTTGCTGAACGGATGTGCGAATGCTCAATCAGCGGGCAGGAAATTGCTCGCATCGCGGGCACCGTACCCTGCGAAACCCTGCCGCATGGCAGCCATCCAGGGCGGGTTGCGCGCTTCGACGACGGCCCACACCGGACAACCGGGGTGATGGGCGCCGGGCAGGTAGCCGAGGCTCATCAGGAACTCGCCGACGATCTCGCCGCCGATGAAGCGAAAGCTGCGCTTGAAAAGCTTGACCCACTCGGCCTTGGGCAGCGGGTGGTGGGCAGCCAGCCAGCCGGCGAAGGACCCGAACTGCGGGCGCAGCGCGATGATGCGCCGGGCGTTCTCGATGGCGGCTTCGACCTTCAGGCGGTTGCGGATGATGCCGGAGTCGGCCAGCAGCCTTGCCCGCTCCGCCTCGCCGTATTCGGCCACGCGGTCGATGTCGAATCCGTCGAAGGCGGCGCGGAAGGCGTCGCGCTTCTTCAGGATGGTCAGCCAGGACAGGCCGGCCTGGTTGATCTCCAGCACCAATCGCTCGAACAGGACGGAGTCGTCGTCCGAGGGGAAGCCGTATTCGGAGTCGTGGTAGGGGGCGTGGATGGGATGGCCGGGCGCGGCTTCGCAGTAGGTGGCGGCTCCCATGCCTACATTCCTTTCGCCATGTCGCGGAACGAGATGAGGTCGGAATGGTACACCAGCCAGATGCCCAGCGTGATCAGCGCCGACAGCACCGTGGTGACGGCAAACTTCAGCAGCAGCCGGGGCTTTTGCGGAGCGCTGTCGGCCATGCCCGGCTCCACCTGCTCCGGGGTGCGCACACCCCAGGGCAGGACGGCGAACAGCACCGTCCACCAGACAGTGAAGAAGATCGCGGCAAAGGTGATTGGTCCCATGCCTCAGGCCTGTTCGAGTTCCACCAACGTCCCGCAGAAGTCCTTCGGGTGCAGGAACAGCACCGGCTTGTCGTGCGCGCCGATCTTCGGCTCGCCATCGCCCAGCACCCGCGCCCCCTTGGCCTTGAGTTGGTCACGCGCGGCCAGAATGTCATCCACCTCGTAGCAGATGTGGTGGATGCCGCCGGAGGGGTTCTTCTCCAGGAACGGCGCAATCGGTGATGTCTCGCCGAAGGGATGCAGCAGCTCGATCTTGGTGTTGGGCAGGTTGACGAAGACGACGGTGACGCCGTGCGCCGCCAGATCCGTCGGCGCCGAAACCTGGGCGCCGAGCGTGTCACGATAGAGCGCCGTCGCGGCCGGCAGGTCCGGAACGACGAGGGCGACGTGGTTGAGTTTGCCGATCATATGACTTCCCCAGGTTTCTTATTGTTTGCGAGGAAACGGCGTTGGGCCGCGCTGACGCTTGGCCCCAACCTACCCTCAAACGCGCACGAGGTGAACGTCCGTCACCGGCTTCTTGCCGTGCGAGGCGTTGAAGCAGCGCCGCACGGCGATGCGTGCCGCCTCCTTCACCCGATCGTCGTCCTGGCGGTCCGGCTTGGGCATGGCGGCGATGGCCTCGCGCACGGCGTCCACCACGTCCAGCAGCACGTCGTGATCGTTCTCGCCGTCAAGCAGGCCCATCACCGCCACCTGCGGCGCCGTCACCAGCTCCCCCCTGGCGTTCAGCACCAGAGTCGCCACGGCGGCGCCGTTGTGCACCATGCGCGTGCGCGCCCGCATCAGCCCGGTGTCAAGCGGCACCAGCCGCTTGCCGTCCATGGCCAGCCGGCCGGTGCGGACCTGCGCCACCACCTCCACCGGGCCGGGACCGAGGCGCACCACGTCGCCGTTGGTCGGCACCAGCCCGTGCGGCACCTGACAGCCCTGCGCCAGCTTGGCGTGCGCCAGCTGGTGGCGCTGTTCGCCGTGCACGGGGACGGCGATGCTCGGGCGGACCCATTGGTACATCTGCACCAGCTCGTCCTGCGCCGGGTGGCCCGAGACGTGGACGAAGGCGTCGTCGGCGGTGACGATCTCGATGCCGCGGTTGACCAGATGGTTCTGCACGCGGCCGATGGCGCGCTCGTTGCCGGGGATCTCGCGCGAAGAGAAGATCACCGTGTCGCCGGGCTCCAGCGTCACCTGGGGGTGGTCCCCCCCGGCGATGCGCGACAGCGCCGAGCGCGGCTCGCCCTGGCTGCCGGTGCAGATCATCACCAGCTTGTCCTTGGGCAGATAGGCGGCGTCATGCTCACTGAGGAACGGCGGCACGTCGGCGAGGTAGCCGTTGGAACGCGCCGCCTCGTTGATGCGCCACAGCGAGCGGCCGACCAGCGCCACGTTGCGCCCGTTGGCGGCGGCGGCGGCGGCGACGCTCTCCAGCCGCGCCACGTTGGTGGCGAAGCAGGTCACCGCGATGCGGTTCTCGAAGCGGCCGAGCAGGTCGGTCAACGTCTCACGCACGCGCGCCTCGGAGCCGGAGCGGCCGGGCACCATGGCGTTGGTGCTGTCGCAGACCAGGGCCAGCACGCCCTCGTCGCCCAGCGCGCGCAACCGTGCCTCGTCGGCCACCGTGCCGATGATCGGCTCGGGGTCGAGCTTCCAATCGCCGGTGTGCACCACGACGCCCGCGCCGGTGCGGATCGCCAGTGCGTTGGGCTCGGGAATGGAGTGGGTGACGCTGACGAACTCGAGCTGGAACGGCCCCAACTCGAAGCGGCCGCCCATGGGGATCTCGTGGATCGGCACCTTGTTGGCGAGTTGACGCTCGTACAGCTTGGCGCGCAGCACCGACGCCGTAAACGGCGTGCAGTAAACCGGGCACTTCAGCTCCGGCCACAGATACTGGATGGCGCCCAGATGGTCCTCGTGCGCGTGCGTCAGCACCAGCCCGACGAGGTTGTCGCGCTGCTCCCGGATGAAGGCCGGGTCCGGCATGATGATATCCAGGCCGGGCATGGTGTCGTCGGCGAACGAGATGCCTAAGTCCACCATCAGCCATTTGCCGCGGTGCCCGTACAGGTTCAGGTTCATGCCGATCTCGCCCGACCCGCCGAGCGGCAGGAAATACAGGCCGTCCCCATCCGGGGTGAACTGGCTGTCCACTATGCTGATACCGCTTTGTTGGCTGGCGTGTTGCGTTTGTAGACCGACAACAGGCCGCGCATGGTCAGCTCGTTGTCGACGTGATGGATCATCGGGGTCGCCTCGGCGAACGTCCGGCCCAGGCCGCCGGTCGCGATGACCGTGACGGGCGGAGTGCCGGTGGGCGACAGCTCGGCCGAGATGCGGGTGATCAGGCCCTCGATCATGCTGGTATAACCCCAGAACATGCCGGACTGCATCGCCGCGACCGTGCCCTTTCCAACGACGTGCGGCGGCCGGACGATCTCCACCTTGGGCAACTGCGCCGCCACCTTGTGCAGGGCGTCCAGCGCCAGACTGGGGCCGGGCGCGATGGCACCGCCGACGAAATTGCCGTCCCGATCCACCACGTCGAAGGTGGTGCCGGTGCCGATGTCGACGATGATCAGCGGCGGCGGATAGGTGTGCGCCGCGGCGATGGAGTTGACCAGCCGGTCGGCGCCCGCCTCCTTGGGGTTGTCCAGCAGCACCTTGATGCCGAGGTCGACGCCGGGGTCGCCCACCCGCATGGGCTCGCAATGGAAGTGGTTGGTGCACAGCCGCGTCAGGTCGAAGGTCGCCGCCGGCACCACGCTGGACATGACAGCCGCGTGAATGTCCGTGGGCTTCAGGCCCTTCACCGCCATCAGGCTGAACAGCCAGACGGCGTACTCGTCGGCGGTGCGGCGGCTGTCGGTGGAGATGCGCCACTGACCGCGTTTTTCGTCGCCGTCGAACACGGCGAAGACCACGTTGGTGTTGCCGGCGTCGATGGCGAGCAGCATGCCTTAGGTTCCCTGTGAGGAACTGTTGGGAAAGAAAACGTCGCCGGCGGCGATCCGCTCGGGCGCGCCGCCGTCCCCCCTATCGAGCAGCAGAACGCCGTCGCTGTCCAGGTCGACGAACGTACCCATCAACTCCCGATCGGACAGGCGCACCACCACCGGGCCGCCGAGGTTGACCGCGCGGGCCATCCAAGCGGCGCGCACGGGGGCGAAGCCCTCCGCCTGCCAGCGGTCGTACCACGCGGACAGTCGGCCGGCGTAGATTTCCAGCGCGGCGGCTGGATCGGGATGCTCTGCCCCCTCTTCGGTCAACGAGGTGGCGGCAAACTCGGTTCCTTGGGGGAAATGCAGCAGGTTGATGCCGGCGCCGAGCACCAGCCACTGGAGCCGGCCATCGGCGTCGGCCTCCGACTCCAGCAGGATGCCGGCGACCTTGCGGCCGTTGACCAGCACGTCGTTCGGCCATTTGCAACGCACCGCCGCCATGGCCGGCAGGAACGCTTCGACGGATTCGGCGATGGCGAGGGCGGCCACGAACGACATCTGCGCGGCAACGGCGGGCTTCACGCCGGGGCGCAGGATGGTGGAAGTGTAGAGATTGCCTTCGGGCGAGGTCCAGGCGCGGCCACGCCGGCCGCGGCCGGTCTCCTGCCGCTTGGCCCAGACGATGGTGCGGTCTGGGGAGCCGGAGCGTGCGCGGTCCCTGGCCTCGTCGTTTGTGCTGCCGACGCTGTCCAGCGCGACGACCCGGAACCCCGGAGGCAGGGCCAAATCCCCTGCCCCCGGTAACGGCCGGTCGGTCATCCCATCAGCCGGCGAACAGCGCCGCCGCCGCGGTCGCGGCGTAGGTCAGGATCGGCGACGGGACGACGAAGAACAGCAGCGTGAACAGCGAGGTGCCGACGAGAATGGCCGACATGCCGTCGTCCGTCACCTTGTCGAACGCCTCCACCGGCTCGTCGAAGTACATGACCTTGATGATGCGCAGGTAGTAGTAGGCGCCCACCACGCTGGTCAGCACACCGATGACGGCCGTGGTGTACAGCCCGGCCTGAACGGCGGCCAGGAACACGTACAGCTTGCCGAAGAAGCCGGCCATCGGCGGAATGCCGGCCATGGAGAACATGAAGATCGCCATCGCCGCGGCCAGCATCGGATTCGTGCGGGCGAGGCCCGACAGATCCTTGATGTCCTCGACCATGCGGCCCTTCTGCTTCATGCAGAGGATGACCGCGAAGGTGCCGACGTTCATGAACAGGTAAATCGCCATGTAGATCAGCACGCCGCGCACACCTTCCTGCGTACCGGCGGCGAGGCCGACCAGCGCGTAGCCGATGTGGCCGATGGAGCTGTAGGCCATCAGGCGCTTGATGTTGGTCTGCACGATGGCGGCGAAGGAGCCGAGCGCCATCGACAGGATCGAGCTGGCGATGATGATCTGCTGCCAGCTGTGCGCCATGTGGCCGAACGGCTCGATCAGCACGCGGGTGAACAGCGCGACGGCGGCGATCTTCGGCGCCACCGCGAAGAACGCGGTCACCGGCGTCGGAGCGCCCTGGTAGACGTCCGGCGTCCACATGTGGAAGGGCACGGCGGAGATCTTGAAGGCCAGACCGGCCGCCACGAACACCAGACCGATGATGACGCCCACCGACGGATGGGTGCCGCCGGCGAACAGCGTGGCGATCTTGTCGAAGCTGGTGGTGCCGGCGAAGCCGTAGACCAGCGAGGCACCGTACAGCAGCAGGCCCGAGGACAGCGCACCCAGCACGAAGTACTTGAGGCCGGCCTCCGACGAGCGGGCCGAGTCACGCCGGAAGGCGGCGATGACGTACAGCGACAGGCTCTGCGTCTCCAAGCCCACGTACAGCGAGATGAGATCGTTGGCCGAGATCATCATCAGCATGCCCAGCGTCGCGAAGAGCATGAGCACCGGGAACTCGAACCGGCCCATCTCCTCGCGCTCGATGTAGCCGAGCGACATGATGACGGCGAGCGACGAAGCCACCAGCACCAGCACCTTCATGAAGACGCCGAAGGCGTCCATCACGAACAGGCCGTTGAAAGTGACGACGCGGCCGCTGCCATACCCCAGAGACAGGAACGCCGCGAACAGCAGCGCCCCCACCGTCAGGTAGGCCACGGGACGGGTGGCCCCGTCGCCGCGGAACACGCCGAGCATCAGCAGCGCCATGCCGGCGACCGCCAGGAAGATTTCCGGCAACGCCGGCCAAAGGTTGGGGAACTGGGCGATCATGGCATACCCTCTAGCGCGCGGCGACGGTGACGCCGCTGGCGGCGGCCAGCTTGGTTTCGTAGGTCTGGATCAGGTGGCCAACCGACGCCGACGTGATCTTCAGGAAGCTGCTGGGATAGACGCCCATCCACAGCACCACCAGGATCAGCGGGACGAACACGGCGATCTCGCGGGCGTTCATGTCGAACAGGCCCTTGAGGTCCGGCTTGGTCAGCTTGCCGAACACGATGCGGCGCAGCAGCCACAGCGCGTAGGCCGCACCCAGGATCAGGCCGGTGGCCGCCAGCGCCGCCACCCAGGTGTTGTCCTGGAAGGCGCCCAGCAGAACCAGGAACTCGCCGACGAAGCCCGACGTGCCGGGCAGGCCGACCGACGCCATGGTCATGAAGCCGAACACGATCGCGTACTTCGGCATGTTGTGGACGAGGCCGCCGTAACGCGCGATCTCGCGGGTGTGCAGGCGGTCGTAGACCACGCCAACGCACAGGAAGAGCGCACCCGACACGACGCCGTGCGACAGCATCTGGAAGACCGAGCCTTCGACCCCCTGCTGGTTCAGCGTGAACATGCCGATGGTGACGAAGCCCATGTGCGCGACCGACGAGTAGGCGATCAGCTTCTTCATGTCCTCCTGCGCCAGGGCGACCAGCGAGGTGTAGATCACCGCGACAACCGACAGCGTGTACATCAGAGGCGTGAAATACTGCGTCGCCTCCGGCAGCATCGGGATGTTGAAGCGCAGGAAGCCATAGCCACCCATCTTCAGCAGCACGCCCGCCAGGATGACCGAGCCGGCGGTCGGCGCCTCGACGTGGGCGTCCGGCAGCCAGGTGTGCACCGGCCACATCGGCACCTTCACCGCGAAGGAGGCGAAGCAGGCCAGCCACAGCCAGATCTGCGCCTGCCGGCTGAAGGCGGTGGCGGTGATCGTCGGGATGTCCGTGGTGCCGGCGACGAACCACATGGACAGGATGGCGATCAGCATCAGCACGGAGCCGAGCAGCGTGTACAGGAAGAACTTGAACGCCGCGTAGACGCGCCGCTGCCCGCCCCACACACCGATGATCAGGAACATCGGGATGAGCACGCCCTCGAAGAACATGTAGAAGAGGACGAAGTCGAGCGCGCAGAACATGCCGACCATCAGGGTCTCGAGGACCAGGAAGGCCACCATGTATTCCTTGACGCGCTTCTGGATCGACTCCCAGCTCGCCAGGATGCAGAGCGGCGTCAGGAAGGTCGAGAGAATGACGAACAGCATCGAGATGCCGTCCACACCCATGTGGTAGGACACCTTGAAGGCCGGGATCCACTCGGCCTTCTCGACCATCTGGTAGCCGGGGTTGGCCGGGTCGAAGTTAAACCAGATGAACAGCGACAGCACGAAGTCGATGAGAGTCGTGATCAGCGCGATCTTGCGCGCCTGATTGGCCACGGCTTCCGGGCTCCCGCGCTGGATCAGGATGAACAGCGCGCCTACGAGCGGCAGGAAGGTGATGATCGACAGGATCGGCATTTTCTTATTCCCCTTGAGCCGCTCAGCCGAACAGCGAGAGCCACACGACCAGCGCAACCACGCCGATCACCATCGCGAACGCGTAGTGGTAGACATAGCCGGACTGCATCCGCGAGGCCTTGGCCGCCACGTTCTGCGTCGCCGCCGCCAGACCATCCGGACCGACGCCGTCGATCAGCGCGCCGTCGCCGCTCTTCCACAGGCCATGGCCGAGCCACCGCGCCGGACGAACGAAGGCCCAGTCGTACAGCTCGTCGAAGTACCACTTGTTGTAGAGGAAGGCGTGCACGCCACCGAACGTACGGGCGATGGCACCCGGCAGGCGCGGCAGGAACAGGTACAGCACGTAGGCGAGCGCGATACCGATCAGGCCGACGATGATCGGCAGCGTGCCGACCCAGCTCGGCAGGTGATGGTGCGCCGCCTCGATGCTGTCGTGGGCGGGCAGTACGAAGATCGACTTGCCCCAGAAGTCGGCACGATGCTCGCCAATGAACGAGTGATGGAACAGCAGACCGGCGAACACCGCACCGGCGCCCAGCACGAACAGCGGCACCAGCATGACCAGCGGCGATTCATGCGCGTGGTCGAAGACCTTCTTGTCGGCGCGCGTCGGGCCGTGGAAGGTCATGATCAGCAACCGCCAGGAGTAGAAGGCGGTCATCAGCGCCGCCGAGATGCCGAGCCAGAAAGCCAGCATGCCGACCGGGCTGTGCGCCGCGAACGCCGCCTCGAGGATCATGTCCTTCGAGTAGAAGCCGGCGAAGATGGGCAGGCCGGCCAGTGCCAGATTGCCGATCCACATCAGCGCGTAGGTGACGGGGATCTTCTTCCACACGCCGCCCATGTTGCGCATGTCCTGCTCGTGGTGCAGGGCGTGGATGACCGAGCCGGCACCAAGGAACAGCAGCGCCTTGAAGAAGGCGTGCGTGAACAGGTGGAACATGGCGGCTCCGTAGGCGGAGACGCCGGCGGCGAAGAACATGTAGCCGAGCTGCGACATCGTCGAATAGGCGATGACGCGCTTGATGTCGAACTGCGTGAAACCGATGGTCGCGGCGACGAACGCCGTGAAGGCGCCGACGACGGCGACCACCTCGAGCGCCGCCGGGGCGTACTCGAAGAGCGGCGACAGGCGGCACACCATGAACACGCCGGCGGTCACCATGGTGGCCGCGTGGATGAGCGCCGACACCGGGGTCGGGCCTTCCATGGCGTCGGGCAGCCACGTGTGCAGGCCGAGCTGCGCCGACTTGCCCATGGCGCCCATGAACAGCAGCAGGCAGGCCACGGTCAGCGCGTCGAAGTTCCAGCTCAGGAAATGGATGGACTTGCCGACCAGCTCCGGCGCCTTGCCGAAGATGACGTCGAACTGCACCGAACCGGTCAGTACGAAGACCGCGAAGATGCCCAGCGCGAAGCCGAAGTCGCCGACGCGGTTGACCAGGAACGCCTTCATCGCCGCGTTGTTGGCCGAGGGCTTCTCATACCAGAAGTTGATCAGCAGGTACGACGCCAGACCGACGCCCTCCCAGCCGAAGAACATCTGCACGAAGTTGTCGGCGGTCACCAGCATCAGCATGAAGAAGGTGAACAGCGACAGGTAGCCCATGAAGCGCGGCTTGTTGGGGTCATCGGCCATGTAGCCGACCGAATAGACGTGCACGCACGCCGACACGGTGTTGACCACCACCAGCATGACCGCGGTCAGCTGGTCGACGCGCAACGCCCAGAACACGTCCAGCGAACCGGACTGCATCCAGCGGAACAGCTCCACGGTGCGCGGCGCGTTGTGGCCGGTCACCTGGAAGAACAGCAGCCAGGACAGCGCCGCCGCCAGGACCACCGCGGCGCAGGTGACGAGCTGCGCGGTGCGGTCGCGCCAGTCGGCCGGAGCTGCGGCGTGGTGATCGTCGTGCGCGTGGTCGTCATGGCCATGATCGTCATGGCCATGCGCATCATGGTGATGATCATGGTGCCCGTGCGCATCGTGGCCGTGCGCGGCAGCGCCCTTCGGCGCGCCGTTGTGGCCGTAGGCGAACAGGCTGAGGGACCCGGCGACGAGGAACGCCAGCAGCGGGAGGAATACGACAAGGACTTCCATGGCGCTGCCTCAGCCCCTCATCATGTTGATGTCTTCGACTCGGATCGAGCCGCGATTGCGGAAGTAGACCACCAGGATGGCGAGACCGATGGCCGCTTCGGCGGCCGCCACGGTCAGGATGATCATCGAGAACACCTGACCGACCAGGTCGTGCAGGTACACCGAGAAGGAAATGAGGTTCAGGTTCACCGCCAGCAGCATCATCTCCACCGACATCAGGATGATGATGACGTTCTTGCGGTTGAGGAAGATGCCGAAGATCCCGAGCGTGAACAGGATCGCGGCGACCGTCAGGTAATGGCCGAGCCCGATTTCCATCATTGTTAGACGCCTTCTCCGGTCGGGACCTTGCTGATCACCATCGCCTCGTCGCGTCGGCGGGCCAGCTGGGCCGGGATGTTCTGCTTACGCACGCCCTCGCGGCGGCGATGGGTCAGCACGATCGCGCCCATCATGGCGATCAGCAGCACGATTCCCGACGCCTGGAACAGGTATGCGTAGTGGGTGTAGATGAGTTGCCCGAGCGCCCGGGTGTTGTTCACCTGATCGATGCCGGGGGTCGGGGCGCCCAGCGCCTGCGTGGCCGCCGGGGCCACGACCCAGGCGCCCAGCACCACCGCCAGCTCGGCCAGCAGCACGAGGCCGATCAGCGCGCCGAACGGCATGTACTGTGCGGCGCCCTGGCGCAATTCGCGGAAATTGATGTCGAGCATCATCACGACGAACAGGAACAGCACCGCGACGGCGCCCACATAGACGATGATCAGGATCATCGCCAGGAACTCCGCCCCCATCAGCACGCACAGGCCGGCGGCCTGGAAGAATGCCAGGATGAGGTAGAGCACCGAATGAACCGGATTCCGCGCGGTGATGACCATCACACCGGAGGCCACCAGGATGGCGGAGAAAAGGTAGAACGCCAGGGTTTGAACAATCATTGTATCCCCGCCTCCGCGGTCGAGGTTTTTTCGTTCGTCATCGGAGCCGGGCCGGAAGCCCCCACCCCGCTATGGGCGATTGAAGGTTTACCGGTAGGGTGCTTCGTTCGCAAGGTTCGCGGCCAGCAAGGCTTCCCAACGGTCGCCGTTCGCCAGCAGCTTGTCCTTGTTGTAGAAGAGCTCCTCACGGGTCTCCGTTGAGAACTCGAAATTCGGGCCCTCGACGATGGCGTCCACCGGGCAGGCTTCCTGACAGAAGCCACAGTAGATGCACTTCGTCATGTCGATGTCGTAGCGCGTCGTGCGGCGGGAGCCGTCCTCGCGCGGTTCGGCCTCGATGGTGATGGCCAGCGCCGGGCACACCGCTTCGCACAGCTTGCACGCGATGCAGCGCTCTTCGCCGTTGGGGTAGCGGCGCAGCGCGTGCTCGCCGCGGAAGCGCGGGCTGATCGGGCCCTTCTCGAACGGGTAGTTCAGCGTCACCTTCGGCTTGAACATGTAGCTGAAGGTCAGGCTGAGGCCGCGCAGCAGCTCCACTAGGAAGAAACTGCGCGCCGTGCGGTCGAGGAATGCCATGGCCTCTTCTTCTCCTTTAAGCCGCGGGGGCGGCCGTGGCCCCCGCGATTCTTATCCCTTGTGGTCCGGGTCTTACTTCGGCAGCCAGCCGAAAGCGACGAGCACGCCGGCGGTCAACACCACCCAGCCCAGCGAGAACGGCAGGAACACCTTCCAGCCGAGGCGCATGAGCTGGTCGTAGCGGAAGCGCGGCATGGTCGCGCGGACCCAGATGAACACGAACAGGCAGAACGCGATCTTCAGGGCGAACCAGACAACGCCGGGGATCCAGTTCAGCGGCGCGATGTCCAGCGGCGGCAACCAGCCGCCGAGGAACAGGATCGTGGTCATGGCGCTGACCAGGATCATGTTCGCGTACTCGCCGAGGAAGAACAGCGCGAACGGCGCCGAGCTGTACTCCACCATGAAGCCGGCCACCAGTTCCGACTCACCTTCCGGCAGGTCGAACGGGCAGCGGTTGGTTTCGGCAAGGCCCGAGATGAAGAAGATCACGAACATCGGCAGCATCGGCACGACGAACCAGACACTCTTCTGCGCCATGACGATGTCGGTCAGGTTCAGCGACCCGACGCACAGCAGCACCGAGATGATCACGAAGCCGATGGACACCTCGTACGACACCATCTGCGCTGCCGAGCGCAGGCCTCCAAGGAACGCGTAGCGCGAATTCGACGCCCAGCCCGACACGATGATGCCGTACACGCCCAGCGACGAAATGGCGAACAGGTACAGGATGCCGACGTTGATGTTGGCAAGCACCAACCCCGCGTCGAATGGCACGACTGCCCAGCCCAGCAGGGCCAGGAAGAAGGTCATCATCGGCGCCATGTAGTACAGCGCCCGGTTGGCGCCGGCCGGCAGGATCTGCTCCTTGGAGAACAGCTTGAGGCCGTCGGCGAAAGGCTGCAACAGGCCGAAGGGACCGACGATGTTCGGGCCCTGACGCAACTGCATCGCGCTCATGACCTTGCGCTCGGCGTAGGTCACGTAGGCCACGCAGATCAGCAGCGGCACGATGATCGCCAGGATTTCCAGCACGATGATGATCAGCGGCAGCAGAAAGCCGCTCCAGAACTCAGCCATGGGTGCCGGTCCTCTCCTGGGCGGGGCTCACGAACGTCTCGGTGCAGCGCGCCATGGTCTCCGAAGCGCGGCTGATCGGATCGGTCATGTAGAAGTTGGTGATCGGGCTGGCGAACGGCGCCGCATCGAGCGTGCCGGCGGTGCCGAACGCCTGCCACGGAGCCGGCGTCAGAACGCCGATGCTGCAGAAGATCGGGTTCACTTCGGCCAGACGGCGGCGGAGCTGGGTCAGGCTGTCGTACGGCAGCGTGTGGCCGAGCTGCTCCGACAGGGCACGGAGGATCTTCCAATCCTCGCGCGCCTCGCCGGGCGGGAACGTCGCCAGTCGGGCCAGCTGCGGCCGGCCCTCGGTGTTGACGTAGATGGCGTTCTTCTCGGTGTAGGCGGCGCCCGGCAGGATCACGTCGGCGCGGCTGGCTCCGGCATCGCCATGATGGCCCTGGTAGACGACGAAGGCGCTGCCCAACCTGGCGGTGTCGATCTCGTCGGCGCCCAGCAGGTAGACCACCTCGATCTCGCCCTTCGACGCACCGTCGAGAATGCCCTGGACGTTGCGGCCGCCCGAACCCGGCAGGAAGCCGATATCGAGGCCGCCGACCCGCGCCGCCGCGGTGTGCAGCACGTTGAAGCCGTTCCAGCCGTCCTGGATCATGTTGGTCGATTCGGCCAGCGCCCGGGCCGCCGCCTGGATCGCCGGGCCATCGGCGCGCTGGAAGGCGCCCTGCCCGAGGATCAGCATCGGCCGCTTGGCGCCCTTCAGCACCTCGGCGAACGCGCCCTTGCCGTCGATCAGCTCCTGGAGCGCCTGCGGGCCGTTGCCCAGATGAGTGCTCGGGTAGGTCAGGTCGACCTGCGGGCCGATGACGCCGACCTTGAGGCCGCCCATCAGGTACCGCTTGCGAATGCGGGCGTTGACGATGGCGCCTTCCCAACGCGGGTTGGTGCCGACCAGCAGGATGACGTCGGCTTTCTCGATCCCGGCGATGCCGGAATTGAAGAGGTAGCCGGCGCGCGCGGTCGTGTCGAAGCTGGCGCCGTCCTGGCGGCAGTCGATGTTCGACGACCCGAGCGCCGCCATCAGCTCCTTGAGCGCCAGCATCGACTCGGTGTCGGCCATGTCGCCGGCGATGGCGGCGATCTTAGAGCCCGGCAGCCCCTTAACCTTGGCGGCGACGGCCGCGAAGGCCTCGGCCCAGGTGGCAGGCTGGAGCTTGCCGTTCCTGCGGACGTACGGGCGATCGAGACGCTGGCGCTTCAGACCGTCATTGGCAAAGCGGGTCTTGTCGCTGATCCACTCCTCGTTGACATCCTCGTTGACGCGGGGAATGACGCGCATCACCTCCGAGCCGCGGGTGTCGACGCGGATATTGGAACCGATGGCGTCCATGACGTCCACCGTCTCGGTCTTGCGCAGCTCCCATGGACGCGTGGTGAACGCGTACGGCTTGGAGGTCAGCGCGCCCACCGGGCAGACATCCGCGAGGTTGCCGGACAGCTCCGAGGCGATCGCCTTCTCGACGAAGGTGGTGATCTCCATGTGCTCGCCGCGGTTGACCGCACCGATGTCGGCGACGCCGCAGATCTCGTTCACGAAGCGGATGCAGCGGGTGCAGTGGATGCACCGGGTCATGATCGTCTTGATCAGCGGACCCATGTACTTGTCCTTGACCGCCCGCTTGTTCTCGCCATAGCGGCTGCGGTCGTACCCGTAGGCGACGGCCTGGTCCTGCAGGTCGCACTCGCCGCCCTGATCGCAGATCGGGCAGTCGAGCGGATGGTTGATCAGCAGGAACTCCATCACGCCCTTGCGGGCCTTGTGCACGGTCTCGGTGTCGGTCTTGATCACCATGCCGTCGGCACAGGGCATGGCGCAAGACGCCACGGGTTTCGGCGCCTTCTCCATCTCCACCAGACACATGCGGCAGTTGGCCGGCACGCTCAGGCGCTCGTGGTAGCAGAAACGCGGGATTTCGATACCGAGCTGCTCGCAAGCCTGGAGCACCGAGGTGCCCGGCTCGACTTCGATCTCGATCCCGTCGATGGTCAGTTTCGGCATGGACCCTCGGGCTCCCTTACTCGGCGGCTGCGCGGGTGGAGGCGGCGTTGCGGTAGGCGGCGATGCGGGCTTCCATCTCCGGCCGGAAATGCCGGATCAGGCCCTGCACCGGCCACGCTGCGGCGTCGCCCAGCGCGCAGATGGTGTGGCCTTCGATCTGCTTGGTCACCTCGAAGAGCATGTCGATCTCTTCAACGGCGGCGTTGCCCTTGACCATGCGGTCCATCATGCGCATCAGCCAGCCGGTGCCCTCGCGGCACGGCGTGCACTGGCCGCAGCTCTCATGCGCGTAGAACTTGGAGAGCCGCGCGATGGCCTTCACGATGTCGGTGGACTTGTCCATGACGATGACGGCCGCGGTGCCGAGGCCCGAGCGGACCTCGCGCAGGCTGTCGAAATCCATCAGCACGGTGTCGCAGATCGACTTGGGCAGCGCCGGAACCGACGAGCCGCCGGGGATGATCGCCAGCAGATTGTCCCAGCCGCCGCGCACGCCGCCGGCGTGCTTTTCGATCAGCTCCTTCAGCGGGATGCCCATCTCCTCTTCCACGTTGCACGGCTTGTTCACGTGGCCGGAGATGCAGAAGAGCTTGGTGCCGGTGTTCTTCGGACGGCCGAGGCCGCCGAACCAGCCGGCGCCACGGCGCAGGATGGTGGGCACCACCGCGATGGATTCGACGTTGTTCACCGTCGTCGGGCAGGAATACAGGCCGGCCTGCGCCGGGAACGGCGGCTTGTTGCGCGGCTGGCCCTTTTTGCCCTCGATGGACTCGATGAGCGCCGTCTCCTCGCCGCAGATGTACGCACCCATGCCGCGGTGGATGAAGACGTCGAAGCTGTAGCCGGTGCCGCAGGCGTTCTTGCCAATCAGGCCCGAGGCGTAGGCCTCGTCGATGGCGACCTGCATCGCCGAGCCTTCGTTGTAGAACTCACCGCGGATGTAGATGTAAGCGGCGCTGGCGCCGATGGCGAAACCGGCGATCAGGCAGCCTTCGATCAGCTTGTGCGGATCGTGGCGCAGGATGTCGCGGTCCTTGCAGGTGCCCGGCTCGCCCTCGTCGGCGTTGATGACCAGATAGACGGGCTTGTCGGTGACGTTCTTGGGCATGAAGGACCACTTCATGCCAGTCGAGAAGCCAGCGCCGCCGCGTCCGCGCAGGCCGGATTCCTTGACCTGCTCGATGATCCAGTCCTTGCCCTTCTCGAGGATGGCCTTGGTGCCGTCCCAGTCACCACGCTTCCTGGCGGCTTCAAGACGGAAGTCCTGGAAGCCGTAGAGGTTCGTGAAGATACGATCTTCGTCGCGAAGCATGCTCCCGGCCCCCTTAGTCGTCGCCCTGCGCGGGCTCGCCCGCGAAGGCCTTCAGAGTGGTGAGGCCGCCCACCGGCTCGGACGAGCGGCGGCCGATCTGCGAGCCCGCCTTGGGCGTCTCACCGCGCTTCAGCGCGTCGATGATCCGCTCCATGTGCTCCGGGCCGAGGTCCTCGTAAAAGTCGTCGCCGATCTGCACCATGGGCGCGTTGACGCAAGCCCCCAGACACTCCACCTCACGCAGGGTGAACTGCCCGTCGTCGGTGGTCTCGCCCAGGCCGATACCCAGCTTGGTCTCGCACGCCTTGACGATGTCGTCCGACCCGCGCAGCCAGCACGGCGTCGTCGTGCACACTTGCAGGACGTGCTTACCGACCGGGGTCGTGTTGTACATCGTGTAGAAGGTGGCGACCTCGTACACGCGGATGCGCGGCATCCCCAGCATGTCGGCGACGTAGTCCATCGCGACGCGCGGCAGCCACCCGGCGTTCTGGCGTTGCGCCAGATCCAGGAGCGGCATGACCGCGCTGGCCTGCCGGCCTTCCGGGTACTTGGCGATGATCTTCTGCGCCCGGTCGAGGAACGCGGGCGTGAAGGCGAAGGAGGCCGGCTCGGCGGCCGGGTTGTGAGCAGGCGCGCTCATCGGTCGATCTCTCCGAACACGATGTCCAGGGAAGCGATGTTGGCCACCGCGTCGGCCAGCATGTGCCCCTTGGACATGAAGTCGAGGCCCTGCAGGTGGGCGAAGCCCGGCGACTTGATGTGGCACTTGTAGGGCTTGTTGGTGCCGTCCGACACGAGGTAGACGGCGAACTCGCCCTTGGGCGCCTCGATGGCGGTGTAGGTCTCGCCGGCCGGGACGTGGAAGCCCTCGGTGAAGAGCTTGAAGTGATGGATCAGCGATTCCATCGAGCGCTTCATCTCGCCGCGCGGCGGCGGGGCGATCTTGCGGTCCTGAAGGCGCACCGGACCTTCGGGCATTTCCTTGATGCACTGGCGGATGATGCGCAGCGACTGGCGCATCTCCTCCATGCGGATCAGGTAGCGCGCCCAGCAGTCGCCGGTGAGGCCGACCGGCACGTCGAAGTCCATGCGGTCGTAGACCTCATAGGGCTGCGACTTGCGCAGGTCCCAGGCGACGCCAGAGCCGCGCAGCATCGGGCCGGTAAAGCCCCAGTCCAGCGCCTCTTCCTTCGACACGATGCCGATGTCGACGGTGCGCTGCTTGAAGATGCGGTTCTCGGTGAGGAGCGTCTCGATGTCGTCGAGGAACTTCGGGAAGCGCTCGGTGTAGTCCCAGATGTCATCGGCGAGTCCCACCGGCATGTCCCACGCCACGCCGCCGACGCGGAAGTAGTTGGCGTGCAGACGGGCACCGGACACCCGCTCGTAGAACTCCATGAGGATCTCGCGTTCCTCGAAGCCCCACAGCGACGGCGTGATGGCGCCCACGTCGATGGCGCCGGTGGTGATCGTCAGCAGGTGGTTGAGGATGCGGGTGATCTCGGAGAACAGCACGCGGATGTACTGGGCGCGCTCCGGCGGCTTGACGCCGAGCAGCTTCTCGATGCCCGCCACATAGGCGTGCTCCATGCACATCGGCGACACGTAGTCGAGCCGGTCGAAGTACGGCGTGGCCTGGATGTAGGTCTTGTACTCGATCAGCTTCTCGGTGCCGCGGTGCAGCAGGCCGATGTGCGGGTCGCAGCGCTCGACCACCTCGCCGTTCAGCTCCATCACCAGGCGCAGCACGCCGTGGGCCGCCGGATGCTGCGGCCCGAAGTTCATGGTGTAGGGCTTGATCTGCGTCTTGGCCGACTGCGCGGCGGTCGGGCTGGCGGAGGTCGCGATGGTCACGGCTTGCTCCCCGTGTCAGATGCCTGAGCCTTCTCGTCGCCGGGCAGCATGACGTTGGTCATGCCTTCCCAGGGGCTCAGGAAGTCGAAGGTGCGGAAGTCCTGGGTCAGGCGCACCGGCTCGTAGACGACGCGCTTCTGGTCTTCGTCGTAGCGGCACTCGACGTAGCCCGTAAGCGGGAAGTCCTTGCGCAGCGGATGCCCCTCGAATCCGTAGTCCGTGAGGATGCGGCGCAAATCCGGGTGATCGGCGAAGAACACGCCGTACATGTCCCAGATCTCACGCTCCATCCAGTTGGCGGCGCTGAACGCCGGCACCGCGGTGGGCACCGGGGTGTCCTCATCGGTGTCCAGCTTCACGCGGACGCGCTGGTTGTGCTTGATGCTCAGCAGATTGTAGACGATCTCGAACCGCTCAGGGCGGTCGGGGAAGTCGGTCGCGGTGATGTCCATCACCTGCTGGAACAGGCAGCGGGGGTCATCGCGAAGTGTCGTCAGCACCGGCACGATCTGCTCGCGCTGCACCGTCACCATCAGCTCGCCGAGCTTCAGCTCGACCTTGAGGACCGTCTTCCCCAGAAGGGAGGCGATGTGATCCCCGAGTTCTTTCAGCGCTTGTTCGGACATGGGCTTTTCGCCTGCTTTAGCGCGCGATGCGGTTGCCGCGCCGGATCTTCTTCTGGAGCTGCAGGATGCCGTACACCAGGGCCTCGGCCGTGGGCGGGCATCCGGGGACGTAGATGTCGACCGGCACGATTCGGTCACACCCGCGCACCACCGCGTAGCTGTAGTGATAGTAGCCGCCGCCATTGGCGCACGAGCCCATCGAGATCACCCAACGCGGCTCCGGCATTTGGTCGTAGACCTTGCGCAGAGCGGGGGCCATCTTGTTGGTCAGCGTGCCAGCGACGATCATGCAGTCCGACTGGCGCGGGCTGGGACGCGGGATGACACCGAAGCGATCCAGGTCGTACCGGCTCATGTAGGCGTGGATCATCTCCACCGCGCAGCAGGCCAGACCGAAGGTCATCGGCCACAGCGAACCGGTGCGGGCCCAGGCCAGCACATCCTCGTACTTGGCGAGGATGTACCCCTTCTCCTGGATCTCCTCGGAGACCGCGCGGAGATAGGCGTCCTGTTCCGGTCCGGGCGGAATCGGCGCCAGCTTGGCAGCCTCTACTCCCATTCCAGAGCTCCTTTCTTCCACTCGTAGACGAATCCGATGGTCAGGATGCCGAGGAACACGATCATCGACCAGAAGCCGAAGAGCCCGATGTCGCCGAGGGCCACCGCCCACGGGAACAGGAAGGCCACCTCCAGATCGAAGATGATGAACAGGATCGAGACCAGATAGAACCGCACGTCGAACTTGGTGCGGGCGTCCTCGAAGGGCTCAAAGCCGCATTCGTAGGGGGAGACCTTCTCCGGATCCGGATTGCTTGGACCGATCACATACGACGCGACGACCATGACGGCCGACAAAGCGATCGCAATGAACAGGAACACCAGGATCGGAAGGTATTCGTAGATCAGCGGGTTGGCCACCGCATGTCCTCCCAAAAACCCACGCCCCGCAGCCCCGTGCGACCCCGTTGGAAGGGCCGACGCGCCACGCGGAGGTGGTATAAGACTGGATTAGCCCGTCAGACGCGGCGCAATATAGGCCGGAAGTCCGAACAAGGAAAGCGCTTTGATACGCCTTTTGAAATGACAGAAACGCCCGCCCCGCGCGGACTAACCGCGTAGAAAGCGAAGCGTTTGTAAGTACGTTTTTGAATTGGGAAAGTGGCGCGAGTGACGGGACTTGAACCCGCGGCCTCCGGCGTGACAGGCCGGCGCTCTAACCAACTGAGCTACACCCGCGCAAAGCCACTCTAGTCCGGGCCGTTCTGCGTTACCGTTCAAGGGCTTCGCTTGGGGCCGCCGTCCGTGTGGCGTGGGCCGGTTTCTATCCGCCCCCGGCGACCCTGTCAATCACGAAAACGCAAAAACGTTCAGGCCACCGATTCCCGTCCGCCAAGCGTCTCATGACGCAACCGGTCAAGGCGCGCGAAGGCTGTGAGGATCGACTCCGGCACCGGGCGCTTGTCCACCGCCCCCACCCCGCCGAAGCCCGTCAGGGCGGTTTCCAGCGCCTTGCACAGCAGTTCGCAAACCTCCAGATTTCGCTGATCAAGCGCCAGTTCGAGCGCGTGGAGGATGCGGTCCCCCAGCCGGCGTTCATCGCCCGAAAATTCCTCGCTCATCGTGCGCTCCTCTGCCCTGCCCGCTCCCTTACGTTAAGTTTAGCACAGAAGCGCAGGCAATCCGTAAACGCCACGGAATCGCGGGGTGCGATGAATCGCGTCGGTTTTGAAAGCCTCCAAACGAATCGCCGCGGCAAGGCATCAGCGCGACGAGGCGCCACACCTCGCCATCGGGCCTGCGGGAGTTTTTCGGTCCGTATGGTGTTTGAAGGTGAATCGCCGCCGGTGCGACGCGATTCACAGGGGATGGTGGGCGATGAGGGGATCGAACCCCCGACCCTCTCCGTGTAAAGGACGCCTCACCCTGTAACACCGGAGAGCATCGCGTCACGCGCAATCGTTGTAACAGTTGAGTTTTTTGGTGAGGCGTGTAACATTGGGTAACAGCCTCTCACCCTCGCTATCACGCTCTCTGTTACCCAATTTGTTACCCACAGGCCAGCAGAGAGGCCCCGCTCTCCCGTGGGTAACAGCAGACCGGAGCCGCACATGCCCAAGGTCAAGCTCACGCAGAAGGCCGTTGAAAACGCCAAGCCACCGCAGCCGGGCCAGCGGCTCGAGCTGTTCGACGTGACGCTCCCTGGCTTCGGCCTGCGCGTCGGCGACGCCAACAAGACGTGGTTCGTCTTCTACCGGTTCGGCGGAAAGCAGAAGCGGCACACCCTTGGGCACTTCCCCGACCTGTCGCTCTCGAAAGCTCGCGAGCTGGCCGGCGACGCGTTGGACGCCGTGCGCGACGGCACCGATCCGGCCGCGGAGAAGCAGAAGGTGAAGGAAACCGCCCGAAAGGCACTGGAGCACAAGGCGACCACCGGCTACCTGCCCGGCTCATTCGGCCAGCTCGCCACCTTATATATAGAGCAGGAGTGCGGCGCCCTCCGGCGCGGCAAGGAAATCGAACGCATCATCCGGCGCGAGATGCTGGAGGCCTGGAAGGATCGACCGGCCGAAGAGTTGCGCCGCCGCGACCTTACCGCCCTACTCGATCCGATCATCAACGCCGGCCAGGTGCAGAAGGCGCTCAAGCTGCGCACGATCATCGTGCGAATCATCAACTGGGCGGTGGACCGCGGCGACCTGGAGGCGAACCTACTGGCCAGCGCCAGCAAGGGACGGAAGAAGGCAGGCGCCCTCCGCGTGACCAAGCGCGACCGCGTGCTCAGCGCCGACGAGCTGCGCGACGTCTGGCAGGCCTGCAACGAGCTGTCCGGCCCCTTCCCCGCCATCGTCAAAACGCTGATCCTGACCGGCCAGCGCCGCACGGAGGTGGGCGGGATGAAGTGGACGGAACTCGACCTTGAGGCGAAGCTCTGGACCATCCCCGCGGACCGGTACAAGACCATGACCTTGCACGTCGTGCCCCTGTCACCGGCCGCGGTCAACGTCATCGAGTCCGTGAGCAAGGTGTCCGACGAGTTCGTGTTCGCCACCAACAAGGACACCCACTTCAGCGGCTTCAGCAAGTGCAAGGAGCGGCTGGACAAGAAGGTTGCCGAACTGCGGAAGAAGGCCGAGGCGCCCACCATGCCGCCCTGGACGCTGCATGATCTGCGGCGCACGGTACGCACCGGGCTCTCCGGTCTGCGGGTCGGGTCCGACATTGCCGAGCGGGTCATTGGCCACGTGATCCGCGGCGTGGAAGGGGTCTACGACCGTCACGCCTACCTGGAGGAGAAGCGCGAGGCACTAGATCTGTGGGCAGCGCGGGTGCTGGCCATCGTCAATCCACCACCGGGAAACGTGGTTCAACTGAGGCCCGATGCGAGCGTAGCGTAAGCGACCTCGATCTTGACACCTCATCCGTGCATCCTGCCTACTCGTTTTGGTGGTTCGAATGATCGCCAATGCATACACACGCGCGGAGGGTGCCAATGGAGGACACGATCTATTCCGACCGCACGGTCACCATTACTCCTTCGCTGGTCGTGATCGACGGTACCACCTACGCGGTCTCCACCATCAACTCCGTCAAAGTGACTGCCGCGCCTTCCAGCTTGACCTTCTTCAAGGTGATATTGGCCATCGCTGGCGTCCTGGCTGTGCTGTTCAGCTTCGCGGTGTTCAACACTGGCGGCGGGGCTGCCGGCCTTGTCTTTCTAATCCCTGGCATTCTGGCTGTCCTTCCGACGGTCAGCGCAATGAAGGAACCCGCCCGCTTCATTCTGTTCCTTGCCACGTCATCGGGCGAACGACAGGCGCTGATCGGCGAGGACCGCGGCTACCTGTTCACGATACGCGGGCACGTCGAGAAGGCCATGGCTTCAGCACGCGAGGTCAAGTCAGCGCCACCGCCGCCGGCCGACACCAAGGAATGCCCGCGCTGTGCAGAGACGATCAAGGCGGCAGCCAAGGCGTGTCGGTTCTGCGGTTATGAGTTCGAGCCGGTATTGCCTGCGCAGAACCCCTGAACGCAACGGCGACAAAAGCCAGCGCCCCCCCCAGCGTATAACCCTGCACCACCGTGGGGCGGGGCACCTGAAGAGAAAAGCCCCGGCGCTGGGCCGGGGCTCCGAGGTTCGGGGATGGGTGGTGGCTGGTCAGGCGCCCTCTTCCCCGAGCACATCCTCCAGAGCGGGGTGCGCGAGGATCTGACGGACAAGCGGCCCGGCGCTGGGTCGCACCAGCCGCACCACGTCGTCCATCAGCTCGAGCAAGGCGTGCAGCGCGTCCGAGTCCGAGTCATCGGGGACGAGGTGGAACCGCCCCACCCCGACCGCTTTCGCGAACACGCCCACGATGGTCGTCGCCTCGGCGTCGGCCAGCCGGTTGATTTGGTCGCTGGCGCGGTCGGTGGCTTCGTCTACGCGGCGCCAAGCCGCAACGACGTCCGGATGATCCTTGCCGCCCGCGTCGCCCAGCACCGCGTGCACGGCATCGAGTTCATCGGCGAGACCTTCAACCTCCATGTAGGTGTCGAGGTAGGCGAGGCAGTCCCGCAGCATGGGCGCGTCGGGCTCGTCCTCCGCCGTGGTCGCGGCCAGCACCGGAGCGCCCACCGCCAGGGCAGCACCACCGGCCAGCAGGGCGCGGCGGGTGGTGCGCGGGATCTTCGGCAGATCACCCATGACGCACCTCGGCGAGTTGGTGGACGGCGGAAGCGCTAACGGCCGGGCCGCCAAGGCGCCGGGCATCGCGGAGCGCCGAGACGGCGAAGCCGTGATCGGTGTTGTCCTCCGGGCCAGGATCGGAATCCACCACCCAGCATTCGAGCTTGGCAAGGATGCCCGCCAGGGGCCGGGCCGGCAGGGCGCGGATTTCCCGATCAAGGGTATCGGCCATCGCGTCGATCCGGTCATACTCCGCCCAGCGGGCTACGTACTCAGGATCGTGGTCGAAATCATCGTCGCTCCAACCAGCCTGCCTCAGATCAGTCTGACGCTCGGCGGCATGGTCGTAAGCCGGCCCCCTCTCCCTGTCGAGTTCAAGCCAGCGCTGGCACAGCCCCAGCAGCTCGGCGTCGGGGTGCGGGTTGAGCGCCGCGAGCCCGGCCGCGTCCATCAGCTCCACGCCCGCGCCGAACGCGCCGACGGCGGGAACGCCGGCAGCCACCAGGGCGGAGCCGGCAAGCAGCGAGCGACGCGACAGCGCCGCGTTGGTCATCGTCTTCATGGCTGGACCCCTCAGTGCAGGACGGCGGAACGGCGGACGGTCGGAAGCATGTCCGGCTTGGTCACCAGTACGGCCGCCCAGATCTGCCGCGCCGCAGCCAGTTCCAAGGCCGTGGGCAGGCGATCGCCCTTGCGCTGGTTGCAGGCGTAGCAGGCGAGCACGACGTTGCCGGCGTTGCCGGCGCCGGACGCCCGCGGGTGCACGTGGTCGCGGGTCCATCCGCCGTTGCGCTGGCCGGGCACGTGGCTGCGGTTCGAAATGCAGGTGAGGCAATAGAAGCACCGCCCGCCCTGCAGCTTGCGCAGCACGTCCGGCAGCGGGACGCGCGCCTTGGTGCGGCGGATCTCCCGCACGCGGTCGAGGAGAGTGGAAGCGGGGTGTCCGCCTCCAGGCAAAGTCGTGGTATTCTGAGAACCAGCCATGGTCGCAGCTCCTGGATAGCGCGGTTGTGGTCAGGCCGGGCCGGGTGGTTGCAACACCCGGTTCGGCCGCTAGTCAATGCTAGTGATATCGACTATACTCCCCTATGACCAACCGTCAACTAGATCATAGTGGAGAATAGTGATGGCTAAGGCTCAGCCTACAAGCGTCACCCTGGCGCCGGAAGTGAAGGAAGCCCTTGCCAAGGCAGCAAAGGATGATGACCGCTCCGTGTCGTCGTTGGTCGAGCGAGTGTTGAAGGCGTGGTTGGTTGAACGCGGCTATCTGCCGAAGCCGGAATGATGGGCGCCGGTTGGCGAATGCGCGAATGGGTTGTATGGTGGTTACTCCTTTGAAGCGCTTGGCGGCCATGGCGCCCAGTGATGAAAGCTGAGGGCCGTTTCCGTCGCATTTCTTGCGAACAGAGTACGAAAGGGTGCCCATGACGACCTGTGCCGAGACGCCCGCCGGCACCTCCACCCTCATCCCCTCCATCGGCATGACGTTCGCCGAGGCGGCGGCGCGGATCATCGAACTGGCTGCGGCGGAAGACGCCCTGCCCGGCGGCTACGAAGCCAACGACGCCCGCGACGCCTTCCACGACGAGTGGAGCGCGCTCCGCGACAAGGTGTTTGACGCGGAAATCCAGATGGCCGCCGATGTGCTGGCGATCCTGGACATCCTGCTGAACCCCTTTATCGGCATCCCCACCGGGCTGGCCAGCGACGACGAGGTGCAGGCTATCCGACAGATCCGCAAGGCGATCGCCGTCGGTCTGGGCAGCCCACAGCCCGCCAACGACGCGCCTGATCCGTTCGACGCTACGGTCAAGTTGCTTTCCGCCGCTGGCGCTGCTGCGTTGGCGATTCCGTCAGAGCCGACGGACGCAATGGTGCACGCTGGCGCTGCGGCTGCCGGCATCACCCCTGAGGCGTTCCGAGCCGCCTACGCGGCGGCGATCGCGACGGCGTAGCCCTGCCCCCGCCGGGGAGGTCTGGGCAGCCCTGCAAGCCCATCAGCAGCCTTCCGCGGGGCCGCACGGCAAGGGGTGGATATCACGCCCCCCTCGGACTGTTGGGCTTGCATGCCCAGCTGCCGAAGGGTCGGGCGTGCAATTTCGGAAATCAGAATGACTAACGCCAACCTAGCTACGGACCTGTGCCTTGAAGTCGCCCGCGCGACGGTGCGCCGCCCGATCGCTGGCGGCCAACCGTTGATCAAGGCAGTTGGCGAAGACCTCGCCGACATGCTGGCCCAAGAGCTGGCCTCCCGGCTCGCTGCAGCGCTGCCGCCAACACTGGTGCGCTCCATCGGCGACGACCTGCTGGAGGGCGCCGACACTATCGCCGAGTTCGTCTACGGAGACGCTGCGGAAAAGCGCAAGGTCTATCACCTAGTACAGCATGGCCGCCTACCTACCTTCCGCCTGGGCGATAAGGTTTGCGCTAGGAAATCCACTCTCTTGTCGTGGATCAAGGCACAAGAAATAGCTGGAACGGAAATTCCACTTCAAGCCAACCAGGCACCCAGCGAAGGACGTGATGGACAAAAATATAGCACCCGCCCCTGAGAATTCAGCTATTCTAGAAAAAATTGATCGCGCATATAGAGAGAATTTTGATTTAGCTGGAGCCCTGTTGATTGTAGTGGTTATGTGTGCAATTGCTAGCAACATAGACCAAAATATAGTGTCATTGTTTTGGCGATTGGTGGATTATGTACACGACGCTCACATTCGCCGGGATTTTTGGCATCTTATTTTTATTCCTCCTGGAATAGGACTGTTGTTTTTTGTAGCGAAAAAAGCAATGCCGCTCTCATATGGAACTATAGAAGTGATATTGGGGACAATAATCACTGACAGTTCTGCATTCCACCTCGCGGAAAATGGCGGCAGAACGGTATTTTTTGAGAATGTAAAAGACACGCTAGGTCTTATAACGGCTTTATTTGGAGGGGTATACATTGTTGTGCGCGGCCTTGAGTCTATCATCAAGGGGGCTAGCAAAGATGCAAACAAATACGGCTTTATTCCCGAGGTGCGAGCTCTGGTGCGCGCCCATTTAGATGACAGGCGAAAGAGCGCTCAATAGCGCTGCAAACCAGGGTAGGTCTATTGACGCCCTGAACATCACTGCGCACCGCCCGCCCGGCGGCTGAATCTGGAGATCGAGGATCTGGACGTCGTCACGCCACACGGACGGCAGGGACTCACCGCACATGGGCCCAAGGATCTGCCCCTATAGTCCGGCGGTACTCCGCCAGCACTGCGCGCCGCAGTTCCAGGAACACCGGCTCGTCAAGGCGCAACGCCGGTTTGAGGTCGCATCTCTCCACGGTGCTCGGCAACCACACGCGAAGCCGTCCGCCCCGCTCCGACACACGGACGTTCCGGATCTCTACCGGGCCAACCTGGACAACGGCAATGGCCAGCACCGGCCCGACGCTCTGTGCAAGACGCAGATCCAGCACCTCAACGGCCCAAGGTTGTAGCTTGGATCCGCTCATCTGCGCCCCCCTTGAAGAAGATGCGGCCTCGCCCCCCTTGACCCTCATGATTCGCCGCTTGTGGCGGAGGTCGCGCGACAGGGAGAGGAGCTTTCCGTTATCGGGCCGGCCGCGTGGCCCTCTGGAGAACGTCGCGCGCGAACATCGTTGAGTGCTACGCCGCCGCCGCGGTGCTCACGCCGTCCAGGCGGACCTTGACCGTGGTCGCGCCGTTGCCGGCCGCCTCCACCGCCACGCCCACGGGATAGAGCCCGGTGCCCGGCGCGTCGCACCGCTTGCTCGTATTGTCCCAGGACACCTTGCCGCCGGCGGCGAGCACCGCCGTGCTCAGCTTCGGGAGTTCGTAGACGCCCTTGGTGGCGAGGGTGAAGGCGTTGCCCTGCACCGCGGTGGCGCCGGCCACGCCGAACAGGCTGCCGATCAGCACGCCGCCACCGCTGGTGACGCCGCCGCTCGGCGCAGTGGCTTCGATCAGGTCGCCCGAGTGGATGTAGTTCTTCACGGTCGTTGCTCCTTCAGGTCACGAAGCGGAAGCGGGTGGGCTGGCACGGGGCGCTGGCCGCAGCAATCTGCCGGTCCAGGTCGGCGAGAGCGGCGGCCATTTCGGCGTCGGACTTGTATTCGTTCCGGCTCCCGTCCGCGTACTGGACGGCGCGAAGACCGCTGGCGCGGCACTGCGCCAGCGTCTCGCGTTGGGACCGGAGTTCTTCCAGCGTCGCCACGATCAGGCACCCGCGTTGTACTGGGCGCCGCGGAAGTCGATGGCCCCGTAGCCGAAGTCGATTCCGGCGCGCACCTTCACGGACTGCGTGTCGAAGTCGCGCTCGGTCAGGATCTGCGGCCCATCCGTGCCGGCCACGTAGCCGTAGACGATACACGGGCACATGTTGCCGTCGCACATCACATACCACGCGTTCCCGCTGATGTTGGCATCCACCACCACCTCCAGCGAGCCGGCCCAGGGGTTGGCGTCGCCCGTCTTGGTCGGGGTGATGCTCGCCACCACCTGGCGCGCCTCCAACTCCTTGTCCGGCCCCACCACCAGGTAGACGGCCGACAGGTTCAGGGGGATGCCGTCCAGGCCCTTCTGCTTGCGCAGCGCAGCCACCGACTTGCCGACGCCCGCCACGGTGATGGCGGCCGCGGTCGGGAGGTTGCCGTGGTCGGCGTGGAACATCGCCACGCTGTCGCTCATGGTCGGGTTGCTGGTCAGCAGCGCGTAGACCATGCGGTTCTCATCCGCCGCGGTGCGGATGCCGATCAGCGTGGAGAAGTCGCCCAGCGCCGAGAGGTCGTCGTTGATCAGCGCCTTGCGACCGATGATGATGCCGGTCGCGTACTCCGCCGCCGTCACCTGCTCGCGGTTCTCGCTGATGGTGCCATACTTGACCGCGCCGGACTCCGCCACGTTCTTGTAGGTCGGAAAGTCGCCCAGCCTCAGAAAATTGTGGGGCTTAAAATCGTTGAAGCTGCGCCGCGCCGCCCACTTGCGGTAGGTCGGCGCCGCCGCGGCGTACTGCGCCAGCAGCACCTTGTTCGCCGCGTCCGCCAGCAGCAGCGGGAAATCGGAGCTGGTGTGGGCGCCCACGGCGCGCTCGAGGAGCGCGGCCTCGTTGCGCGCGTCGAAGCGGTCGCCGCGGAGGTGCGCCAGCTCGCCGACCATGACGATGGTCCGATAGCCCATGTACTGGCGCGCCCGGTCGTCCGGCTTGACGAGCTGCGGCGCCAGCCGGGCGGCCAGCGCGTGCGCCATGGCACCGCGGACGGCGCTCGGATCCTCGTGGCTGCCCAGGACCTGCACCCGCGCACCCTCGGTGCGGATGTTGCCGGCGCCGCGCTGCTCCATCGCCTGGAAGGCGGAGGCACGGGCAGCCTCCACCGTGGCGTTGCCGTCGATCTGCGCATCAATCCACGCCTGATCCAGGCCGGCCGTGCGCGCCATGGTGCGGATGGCCGCGTTCACCTCGGCGCGGTTGGTCGGGGCAGTGGGGGTGGTGCGGGTCTGCTCCGCGCCCGTCACGGTGTCGTTCGCCGTCGCGGCCGGCGCAGCCGTCGTCTGGGTCGTCATGTGGTCCTCTTCGGTTCGGACGGTGGCGCCGGCGTCAGCCGGCATGGGGGTGAAGGAGAGTTCACGGGGGCGCCACTTCACGGCGCGGTAGACCTTGATGCCGTCGCGTGCGCCGACGTGGCGCCACTCGTGCACGTCGTAGCCGAGCGACACGCCGCGCAGGATCCCGGCGGCCACGTCGCTGAAGATCTCTTCCGCCGCCGGCTTGGTGCCGAAACGGACGGTCGAGACGATGCGCGGCCCGGCGGCGCCCGGCTCCAACACGGAGGTATCAACGGCGCCCACGTGGTGATCCGTCGACGGCCGGTGGTCACGCAACATTGGCGCGCCGCGGAACGCCTCCAGGTCGGCGCCGTTGGCGTCCAACTCCTCGATCCACTGCCCGCCGCTGCCGTCGGGCGCCCCCCAGCGGCGCGCTACCGGCGCGAAGCCGGACAGCGCCACCACCTGGACGGTTCGCTTCTCCCGGTCGAGCGTGGAGGGGGTGAAGCTGACGGCACGGGTCATCAAGCCGTTCATTGGGCTTCCTCGGTCTGCGTGGGGGCGCCGTCAACGCCGTCTTCCTGGGTGGGGGCAGGCGTGGGCGGCTCGGCCGGCGCGGAACCGAACTCCAGCCCCAGCTCCCGCTCGCGCGCCCGGTCGGCGGCGATCTGCCGGTCGACCTCCTCGACGTCGTAGCCGCGCTCCGCCAGCGCCTGGGTGCGCGACTTCAGGCCGTTGTTGATGGCCTCCACCTCGGCAGCAATGTCCTTCTGCACGTCCACGTGCTCGAACTTCGGCGGCAGCCAGTCGCACGACAGGTAGTCCGCGGCGTTCCGCTCGAAGTCGGGCGCCTCCAGCGCGCCGGTGAGCACCGCCAACGTGACGAAGCGCTCCCAGGTCGGTTGGCAGAACTGCGGAATTACCACCAGGAACTGCACCGCCTCAACGCGGGCCTTGAAAGCCATCAGCTCCACGCGGGCGCTGCTGAAGGTCACGCCCTCGTAGTCGGCGGCCAGCTCCGGGTAGGGAACGCCAGCGCCGGCCGCTACGCCGCGGAGGTGCGTCTTGGTGAACGGGCCATAGTCCTTGAACTCGGGCAGATCGGTGAACGAGATGTCCGTCCCGCTGGGCAGCCGGATCATGCCGCCCGGCGTCAGCTTGATCTGCACCTCTTCTTCGCCGTCCTCGCCTTCCTCATTCGAGCCGAGTTGCCCGGCGGTACCGGCCATGTCGCGGATGAAGCCCACCAGCAGATTCGCGACCTTGGACCGCTGAAGGGTCGCGTCCTTCAACTCGTCCAGGTCCTGCACGGTCGGGATGACCGGCGCCAGCCACGTGGCGCCGCGAAGCTGCCCATCCTCCAGCGGCTGAAAGAGGTGCAGCATGTCCCGCGCTTCCACGCGCACCGTCTCGCCGGTGATTCCCAGCGTCACGGAGAACGGGTCATCCGGCCGGGTCTTCAGAAGGTGATAGGCGGTCGGCACGCCGCGGTCGTCGTACTCGATTCCGGCGCGCACCACGGTGCCGTTGCCCAGGTTGCGGAACAGATCCAGGGGGAGCTGCGTCCGGTCGATGGTCTCGACGTGGAGTGGCACCGTCAGCCCGTCGCCCGGCCGCGCGATGCGGAGCCGGCCCAGCGCCTCGCCACCCTCGATCATGCGGCGCACGGCAAGCGCCTGCTGGCCGTAGAAGTCGCATCGGCCGCGCGGATCGGAGCGCTTCACCCACTCGCGCCACAGCTTGTGGAGGCGTTCCCTCACTTTGGGGTCGGGGTGCGACGAGCGGGGCGTGATGCCCGTCCCGACGATGCGCGTCACCAGGGCGTTGACGCCCGCGTTCACCCAAGGGCTGTTGCGGGCCTGATAGGCGGCCTGCTGCGCGGCGAACGTGCCCTCGGCGAGGATGGTCTGGTTGAGGCTGACCATGCGCTTGACGCCCGTGCGGCGACGCTCCCGCCCCGCACCCCCGAAGGATCGCTTGCGGAACGGCCAGAAGTCGAGAATTCGGTGAAGCATGGGCGGCTTTGTCATGCCATAGATATGGCATATCCCACAGAAATAATCAATAATGACCAGATTATACCTTTGCTCCCTCAAATATTGTATCATTGCGTAACTTGACGTAACGATATTTTACTTACATTCCATCAAACAAGCCCGTCACAGATCTGCGCCGCCCACCACGCGGGGGCCTTTCGACCGACGCGGCGCCGGCTTGCGCTCGACGATGGGCACCGCGGCGCGGGCGGCCAGCAGCCGTTCAGCCTCTGGCGTGCCAGCGAGGATGAGCGACCCGCGGTTGGCGCCCACCTCCGCCGCCAAGCTGTTCAGCTTCACGCCCAGGCTCAGGAGACCATGCAGCGCCGCATAGCTGTAGACGCGGCAGTCCGTCGCCTCGTTGGCCCGGCCGCGGGGGAGCGTCCACACCCGGTAGGCCCGTCCGCCCTTCGCCTTCAGTTCCAACCGCTCCGCCGTGAGTTGGTCGAACCACACCGCGTCCCGATCATGCGGAAAGTGGCAGAAACCCGGCCCCGGCTCGGTCAGTGCCAGCCGGGAGCGGATGGTGTCCTTTGCGCTGTTCACGCCGAGGAGGATGGGCCTGAACTGATCACGCCACTTCGTGTTCGGCTTCCACGCCGGCCAGACCGGGTTGCGCGCGCCGAACTTGGCGGACTCGCCCTTGATCGCCCACACGCGCCGCGCTGCCCGCGCCCGGCAGAACGAATAAACCTCGTTCGTGTGGTGGCCTGAGTCCATGCACGCCGCCTCGATGACGAAGGGCCGCCCGTCGGCGCGGAGATACCGGCGGGTCAGGATCTCGTCCAGGCGCTGCCACACCTCCGGCTGCGCCGGGTCGCCCACCCCCACCTCATACGCAATGCTCCACGATTCCTCATCCCGGCCCCAGCCAACCACCTCGATCTCGAAGCGAAGCCCCTGCCAGTCGATGCCGGCCGTCAGCAGCGCCACGCCGTCGGGCACCTCCGCCGGCCAGACTTCGCGCCGGGCCATGAGCGCGCTGGCCTCCACCTTCTTGTCCGCCTGCCCGCGGTACGCCTGCCCCAACTGCGTGTTGAAAAACGTCTGCCTTGCTTCCGTATCGGATTTCGCCTCCAGCCACTTCCGCGCCACCTCGGCGGGAACGTCGTTGGCGTGCGGGGAATAGAGCTTTGATGCCGTGAAGCCGGCATGGCGGTTGGGGACGGCCAGCCGGCCGCACTCGCCGCAGATCGCCCGGCCCACGATGTTGCGCTCGTCCCAGCACCACACGGACTCCCACGCCTCCACCAAGCCGTCGACGCGCCACGCGGTGGCGTAGTCGCTCAGCGGATCATGCCGCCGGCCGCAGCATGAGAACGGGCGCGTCTGCGCCCACCGGACGGTGCTCAGCGCCTCCAGGCGTTCGGCCTCGCTCCAGCCGACGTTGCAGCGCTCGCACACCACGCGCGCCGTCTCGGGCAGGTGCACGCCGTCCCGGCCTTTGTCCCAGTGGACGTGTGAGAAGAAGTCGAGCACCTGGCGGTGCCCACACCGGGGGCAGGACACGAACGCCCGGCGCTGGTCCGACGCGGCGTAGCTCTTGGCGATCTCGCCGTCTTCGTCGGTCGGGGAGCACGCCCGGATGGACAGGCTGTCGGCGTAGGTGCCCAACCGCTCCTCCGCCAGCTTGACGCCCGGCCCCTCCTTCGTCATGGGGTACTTATCCACCTCGTCCAGCAGCGTGACCTTCACCGGACGCATGGCGAGGTTGACCGGGCTGCCCGCCGCGACCATGGCGAGGAAGCCGCCGGGGAAGCGCCGGAAGGTGGTCGTGTTGTCGGCGTTCCGGGTGCGCGGATCGCCCACCAGCTTCCGCAGCACCGGAGTGGCCTTCACCATCGGCGAGACGCGCTCTTTGGCGAACGCCTGCACGGCGTCGTCCTTCGGTTCAGCCAGCAGGATCGGCGCCGGGTTGAGGTGGGCGAAGTAGCCGAATGCGTTCTCCAGCAGGCTCGACTT
The DNA here is from genome assembly GCF_053470425.1 of Azospirillum terrae. Lineage (NCBI taxonomy): Bacteria > Pseudomonadati > Pseudomonadota > Alphaproteobacteria > Rhodospirillales > Azospirillaceae > Azospirillum > Azospirillum terrae. Next base: position 778,829 of record NZ_JBPXMR010000001.1, read on the forward strand.
GAGCAACTGGGTGCAGCTCGCGACACTGATGACCTTGACGCCCGGCTCGGTCACGGCGCGCATCGGCCCGCGCGCAATTTCAACTTTGGATGTCTTCCAGCGGCCCGAATAGGCGCCGGCGCCGCGGGCAAGGTATCGGAAGTTGTCCGCCCACTCGTCCACCGTCATGCGCGGGGGCGGCTTCAGGTGCTGCCGGCGCGCCTCCACCATGCGCGCCGCGAGCGCGGCCCGGCCGGGCGATAGGTCAAGCAGCTGGGTCGGCATCGCGTTCTCTGTGCTTGTCGAGGTCGCCCGTCAGCTCGTCCAGGGCTTCGCGGATCTCCGCGTCAACAACCCCGGAGACACGCGCCGCGGTTTCGCTCTCTACGATGCCGCCCAGCGCCTGCACCACGTTGGAGGGGATGGACAGCAGCCGGCCGCGCACGGTCGCATACTCGTCCGCCACCATCGCCGCCACGTCGTCCACCGCAACCACGGTGCCCAGCGCCTGGGCGAGCTTCAGTTCCTTCATCTGCAGGTCGATTTCAGCGTTCCGGCGCTCGATGTCCGTGCGTCCGCCGCCGGCCTTCTCCAGCGCCAAGCGCACGTCGCGCTCTCGGAGCCAGTTCGCCACCGCGGCGGAGTGGAACACCAGCGCGCGTCCGTCGCCCGGCTCGCACGGGCAGCCGGCGCGGCGCCAGCTATCGACCGTGGTGAGCTGGACGCCGAAGAACTCGGCGGTCTCAGCCCGGTTCAGGGGCTTGCCGTTGCCAGACATGGTAGTAGCCTCCCCCCTTGGTAGGTCATAGCTGGAGAGGAATCGCGGCCGGGAGCTTGCCCGCGTTGCCTTCGCCCGGAAGGACCCGCCGCCCGGCTGGAGGGGCCAGCGGCGCCCGCTAGGCACGCAGCCAGGGGTTCGCGGGCCGGCGGGGTTGATCGCATCATGATGCTGCCCCACCCACCCAAGCCGCCAGCGCGTCGTCAGCCAGGATCTGGCGGTACAGCTCAACGTCCTCCGGCGGGAAGCCCGCCGCGAGCATCGCCGTCACGGCCGGTTCGAGGCATTCGTCCAGTTCATTGTCCCCCCAGCCGTCCGGTAGGGACGAGAGGAAGGCGCCGATCCTGCTGGCGAGTTCGAGGGGCGCCACGTCCAAGATGGAACGGCCATTGACGAGTTCGATGCGGTGGGTGGGGGTGGCCATGACGCATCCCCCCTCACGCCGACGCAACTGCGTGGATCATGTCCACGATATCGGGCGGCAGATCCTGCGCAGTCCTTTCGGTGAGCATCGACCAATCGAACCGCGGCACCAGGGCATCGGCCAGCCGCCTCAGAGCAGCCGCGCTGCGATACCGCCGAACAACCAAGCCAGTCGGGAGGTGGGTGAGCGTGTAGGCCTCATCAGCCCCAAAGGACTCGTGGACAGCGAAGTACGTCCGCACCTGCGCCATGCAGGCCTTGGGTTCCTGATCTGCACCGCAGATGGCGATGGGGGCGGTGGTCCATTCCACCTTCTCGATAGCGTGCGCGTTCATCTCGGCGATGGAGGGGGCCTTCGTGCTCTTTTTGGTCATGATGTGCTCCTCAGTGCTGATGGTTGGGGAGATTTCCGCTGTTGGCGTCCGATCTCCGGTTACCGGATACGCCGCCGCCAAACAGGGCGGTGTATCCCTCTCCGTAGGAGAGGGGGTGTGCAGCGCGCGCTTGCTGCATAATGAAATCAATGACTTGCACCCCCGCTTGCTGCGCTTGCTGCGACGTGTGCTGCACGAGCAAAATCAAAGACTTAGCAAGGGGGTTGCTGCGCTTGCTGCACTCGCGCGGGGCTTGCTGCAGCATGCTGCGGGGTGTGCTGCGCATGGTCACGCCTCCGCCTTCCAGTTGACCGGCGCGATGAACTCGCGGACGCGCCGATAGGCGTCCTTCTCGACGCGGATCTGCACGCGACCGTCGGCGATCAGGGCGCGCATGGCGCGTTCCAGGTCGGGCAGTTTGAACCCGCGCGCCTCGCGGCGGTGGATCAGGACCTTGGGCGCGTATTGATCGCGGGCGGCGGCCTTGTAGCTTGGGCGAATGCCATCGTTCAGCACCGCGGCCAATGTCTCTAGGAACACGATCTCGACGGAGCGCCGCTCCAACATGGCAACGGTACCGCCGGGCGCGTCCTCGGGCACCAGTACGCCGTCGCTCCAGGTGAGCGGGATCTCCGATCCCCGGCGGCCATGGTTGGCCTTCGCCAATTTCAGCGTCACGCGGTCCGGGTCGGCATCGTCGGTCTTCAGCACGATGACGGAGCGGCAGGCGTTGACCCAGGCGGTCGAGCCTGAAGCGAGCCGGTTGCCGCTGTCGTCCGTGCTCTTGCTGGTGTGGGTCGAGAGGATGATGCCGCACCCAATGCGGTCCGCGAGGCCGTTCATGGCGTTGACGAACCCGGTGACGGCGATGCGGTCGTTCTCGTTGTCCGCGAAGACCAGGGCGACGTTGTCGATGCACAACAGCTCGAGGTCCCGGATCTGACGCAGATCCTCTTCGATGTGGTTGAACAGGGGCGTGACCTTGCCGCCCCGCCAGAGGGCCGCATCCACGCCTGCGAAGGACTGCGGAAAGCAGCGGCCAGCCAACGCCTCCATGTCCACACCCATGGATTCGGTGATCCTGGCCATGCGGGCGTGGAGGACGCCCTCCGGGTCCTCGGCGAACAGGCCGGCCGTGTTGCCGCCCACCGTCGCCTTGCCGAGGAAGGGAATACCGGTCGGGATCGCGGCCATGGCCTGCAGGCTGAGCATCGTCTTGCCGGCGCCGCCGTGCGCGACCATGAGCGTCGTCATGCCCTTCGGCACCAAGTCAGCGATGGTGAACGGGATCTCGGGCGGCTCGCGGCCCACCCAGCGGGCGCAATCGGCCGCTGTGATCCTCGGCGCCGGAGGCGCATGGGCTTGGCGCGGGTCACTGCGAACGCGCGTGTCGATGAACTCGCGCCGTCGGTTCGTCTGCCGCGCCTCGTCCAAGGGGATCGTGCTGCGGCTCATGCGGCCACCCGTTCGGCCGGGACGTGGATCGGCGGCAGCGGCGGGCGCTGGCCGGCGATCATGGTCTCCACCTCAAGGCCGTGGTCGACGTCATCGCAGATGATGCCGGGCATGTCGTGCAACTGGCTGTAGGCGAAGCCGAGGTTCAGCAACACCGCGGCCGGGCACTCGCCATCGCGCTCACCGCCGCAGCGGATGAAGTCCTCGGCGCAACGGAAGAGGCGCAGCGGCGAGGCGGTGCGCAACGCCAGCGACACCCCGCCTTTGCCGAGGACCGTGCCCAACCCAAGCCGCATGAAATGCTCCGCCGGCGCGGCCGGACGCCACGCCACCAGGTCAAGAGGGTCGCTGAACGCCAACGTCGCGCGTCCGGTCCAGACGACAGCGACGAGCACGCGCTCGCCCTCCTCGTGGGGTTCAAATGTCCAGGTAAAGCGGCTGAGGGTGGCGCGCATTACAGCGACACCTCCGACCAGCCGGCGCCGTTCGACGGTCAACCCGCGCCGGTTCAGCCACTCACATGCGGACGCGGTGCGGTGCGTGACCTCGAGCGCTTCCGCGAATTCGCCGAACACGTCGATCACGGAGAGCGCTCCATGGCGATGCGCTCGGCAATCTGCTCCGCCCAATCGCTGAGGGCTGCCAGCTCGCGGGAATCGGCGCCGCGCATCGCCAGGGCGTCCAGATCGGCGGACAAGCCAAGTAGCTGCTGGATCGCACTTGGGCGGCGTTGCGCGAGACGGCGCTGCAGCGCTTCGAAGTGAAGGCTCCGGACGTTGCTCATGATGGAGCACCCGAGAAGGGAGGGTCAGGACTGCAGGTTGTCCGCCGAGGAATCGGACGAGATGAACGCCGGCTCGGCGTCGCGCTTGGCCACGCGGGCAGCGATCCATGCATCGACCTCGGATTCGAGCCAACCCACGGAGTTCGGCCCCAGCGGAATGCGCTTCGGGAAGCGCCCTTCCCGCTCCATCCTGAAGAGATGCATTCTGCTGTAGCCGACTCGCTCGTGCACCTGCTTAAAGCGAAGTACTTTCACGACAACCTCGCTGAATTCAGGCAAGCGCCGGCCGATCCCAGAAACACTCTGAGCCGCCAACACTTGCATTTTGGGGAATGAAGCGGCCCGAAGGCCGCTCGGATTAGTCGCTCAGCTTTTCAGCGCTGAGCCTTTCAGCCCGCGCCATGATCTGGCGGACAATGTCCGACAGGTTGATAGCGACCACGCTCCGCGGAGCGGAAACGCTGGACCAGATGGAAGCGGGGTCATCGGTCCTCCCGATGTTAAAGCCGCAACCTCCGTTGGCATCGACGGAGTAGTTGACCCGGTACGTCCAGACGTCCTTCGCTCCAGATACCACCGCATCAATAGCTTCGTGGATGAAGAAGCCAGCGGCGCCACGCAGGAAGGTGTCAGCGGCCTCGGACACGTCCATCCGAAACCGTGTGGTGGCTTCCAGCAACGCGCCAATGCCGACGACACCGATGAACGAGTATCTCGCCCACCCCCCCGTTTCAGCCGCATAGGCATACCCACGACGACGCCACACCCTCAGCGTCTCCGAGTTGATGTCGGTGAGGTCTTCCACCTCACCGGCGGTATACGTACGGTCAAAGTCCATGACCATGGCCCTCATATGTGAAAACTGGGTCATGGATACCGCTTTTTGAGAAACGGGTCAAGCGTCCTGATTTTTGCTTCGTAAGCATGAAGCACCTATGAAACCCCTGCCAGCCCCCTCCATCTGTTACCCAATTGTTACCCAATAACGCGAAAGGCGGCCCGATAAGGCCGCCTTCTTCGTCTAAGTCATTGATTTTATGGTGGGCGATGAGGGGATCGAACCCCCGACCCTCTCCGTGTAAAGGAGACGCTCTACCGCTGAGCTAATCGCCCATTCCTTAAAAACGAAACCGGCCGCGCCCATGACAAGCGCCGGCCGGTGACGTGTATGGCCCAAAAGCCCCTATCAGTTCAAGGCGTCCTTGAGGTTCTTGCCGGGCTTGAACTTCGGCTGCTTGGACGCCGGGATCGAGATCTTCTCGCCGGTCCGGGGATTGCGGCCCTCGGAAGCAGCGCGCTCGGCAATGGCAAACGTGCCGAAACCGACGAGGCGCACTTCGTCGCCCTTCTTCATCGCGCCGGCAATGCCCTCGAACACCGCGTCCACAGCCTTGGTCGCGTCATTTTTAGACAAACCAGCCGCTTCGGCGACCTGCGCCACGAGATCATTCTTGTTCACTTATGCCCCCTTCCTACATCAGCAAAGAACTTAAGGTCAAAGCCGCCCCACGACTTTGCGGAGGCGAAGTGTAAACACAGCTTCCGCCGCCCGTCAATTGCAGACGGGCGGCGGAGGTCGCAAAAAGCACCGATTCGCAACGGTTTCGGCAGGGTGAAGGCTTAGTGGCGCAGCACCTCGCCGGCATCGCCGTCGCGCGGCTTGGCGGCCGGCTCGACGGCTTCCACCGGCTCGGTCCACTCGATCGGCTCGAGCGGGCGGACCAGCGCGTTGCGCAGCACATCGTCCACAGTCTTCACCGGGATGATTTCCATGCCGCGCTTCACATTGTCGGGAATGTCGGCCAGATCCTTTTCATTGTCCTTCGGGATCAGCACCTTTTTCAAGCCGCCACGCAGCGCCGCCAGCAGCTTCTCCTTCAGGCCGCCGATCGGCAACACGCGGCCGCGCAGCGTGATCTCGCCGGTCATCGCCACGTCCTTGCGAACCGCGATGCCGGTCAGCACGGAGACGATGGAGGTGATCATCGCAACGCCGGCCGACGGTCCGTCCTTGGGAGTCGCACCCTCGGGGACGTGGACGTGGATGTCCTTCTTCTCGAAGAGTGTCGGCTTGATGCCGTAGGCGGCGGCGCGCGACTTCACGTACGATTCGGCCGCCTGGACCGATTCCTTCATGACGTCGCCGAGCTTGCCAGTGGTGGTGACACGGCCCTTGCCGGGCAGCGACACCGCCTCGATGGACAGCAACTCGCCGCCCACCTCGGTCCACGCAAGACCGGTGGTGACGCCGACGAGATCCTCCAACTCCGCTTCGCCGAAGTGGAACCGGCGCACGCCGGCGTACTTGTCGAGGTTGCGGCGCGTGACGGACACCTTCTCGGTGCCCTTCATCAGGATCTCCTTGACCGCCTTGCGGCAGAGGTTGGCGATCTCGCGCTCCAGGTTGCGCACGCCGGCTTCCCGCGAGTAGTAGCGGATCAGATCCTTCAGCGCGTCGTCGGAGATGGCGAACTCGGTCTTCTTCAGGCCCGCCGCCTTGACCTGCTTGTCCAGCAGGTGGCGCTTGGCGATCTCGACCTTCTCATCCTCGGTGTAGCCGGCGACCCGGATCACCTCCATGCGGTCCAGCAGCGGCTGCGGCAGGCGCAGCGTGTTGGCCGTGCAGACGAACATCACGTCGGACAGGTCGTAGTCGACCTCCAGGTAATGGTCGTTGAACGAGCCGTTCTGCTCCGGGTCCAGCACCTCGAGCAGCGCCGACGACGGGTCGCCGCGCCAGTCGGCCCCCAGCTTGTCCACCTCGTCGAGGAGGAACAGCGGGTTGGACGACTTGGCCTTCTTCATGCCCTGGATGACCTTGCCGGGCATGGAGCCGATGTAGGTGCGCCGGTGGCCGCGGACCTCGGCCTCGTCGCGCACGCCGCCCAGCGACATGCGCACGAAGTTGCGCCCCGTCGAGCGCGCAATCGACTTGCCGAGCGAGGTCTTGCCGACGCCGGGCGGCCCGACGAGGCAGAGGATCGGCCCCTTCACCTTGTTCATGCGGTTCTGCACGGCAAGGTATTCCAGGATGCGTTCCTTGACCTTCTCCAGGCCGTAGTGGTCGGCGTCGAGGATCTTCTGCGCCAGCTTGATGTCCTTCTTGACCTTGGTGCGCTTCTTCCAGGGAATGGACAGCATCCAGTCCAGGTAGTTGCGGACCACCGTCGCCTCGGCCGACATCGGGCTCATGGAACGCAGCTTCTTCAGCTCGGCCAGAGCCTTCTCGCGCGCCTCCTTGGTGAAGCGGGTCTTGTTGATTTTCTCTTCCAACTCGGCCGACTCGTCGCGGCCGTCCTCGGATTCACCGAGCTCCTTCTGGATCGCCTTAAGCTGCTCGTTCAGATAGTACTCGCGCTGCGTCTTCTCCATCTGCCGCTTGACGCGGTTGCGGATGCGCTTTTCCACCTGCAGCACGCCGATCTCGCCTTCCATGAAGGCGTAGACGCGTTCCAGGCGCTCGGAGACGGTGGCCGTCTCCAGCAGCTGCTGCTTCTCGGGGATCTTCAGGGCGAGGTGCGAGGCGACGGTGTCGGCAAGCTTGCCGGAATCCTCGATCTGGTTGATCGAGACCAGCACCTCGGGCGGAATCTTCTTGTTGAGCTTGATGTACTGCTCGAACTGCGAGACCACGGCGCGCGACAGCGCCTCAAGCTCCTGCTGGTCGCCGGCCTTCTCCTCGACAAGGTCGGCATAGGCCTGGAAGAAGTCCTCGTTCTCGGCGAACTTGGTGATCGAGGCGCGCTGGCCGCCCTCGACCAGAACCTTGACCGTCCCGTCCGGCAGCTTGAGCAGCTGCAGCACGGTGCCCACGGTGCCGACGCTGTAGATGTCGGCCGGAGTCGGATCGTCCTGCGCGGCGTTCTTCTGGGTGACGAGCATGATCTGCTTGTCATCCTTCATCACGTCCTCGAGCGCGCGCACGGACTTCTCACGGCCGACGAACAGCGGCACGATCATGTGGGGGAACACCACGATGTCGCGCAGCGGCAGGACCGGATAGAGGGCACCACGGGGAATTTCGAACATTGAATAGGGCCTCTTGGTGGGGACGCCGCCAGCCCGGGATGGGCCTGGGAGCTGGCCCCACCTCGGGATGAGCGCGGGGCCTTGTTACGGCACCACCCTAACGTGGCACAGCCCTCCGGCCCCTTCAAGGGCGGAAGGCCGCGAATCCCTTCGGCAGCGCAGCGATGGCCGACCCGCGCCCCGGTCCAGGACCCCCAAACGAAAAAAGGGGCGCCCGCAGACGCCCCTTTTCCGAACCTGTGCGGACCACTGGGCGTCAGGCGCCGGGGGCCTCGCTGCGGCGGTCGGAGTGGACGTAGAGCGGCTTAGCGCGGCCCTCCACCACTTCGCCGTTGACGACGATGCTCTCCACCCCATTGAGGCCGGGCAGATCGAACATCGGGTCGAGCAGGATCGACTCCATGATCGAGCGCAGGCCGCGCGCGCCGGTCTTGCGGGCAATCGCCTTGCAGGCGATGTTGCGCAACGCATCCTCGGAGAAGTCCAGGTGGACGTCCTCCATCTCGAACAGGCGCTGGTACTGCTTGACGAGCGCGTTCTTCGGCTTGGTGAGAATCTCCACCAGCGCCGCCTCGTCCAGGTCGGACAGGGTGGCGACCACCGGCAGACGGCCGACGAACTCCGGAATCAGGCCGAATTTCAGCAGATCCTCCGGCTCCACCCCGTGCAGGATGTCGCCGGTCGAGCGCTCCTCCGGGCTGCGCACATCGGCGCCGAAGCCGATGCTGGTGCCCTTGCCGCGCTGGGCGATGATCTTCTCCAGCCCGGCGAAGGCGCCGCCGCAGATGAAGAGGATGTTGGTGGTGTCGACCTGCAGGAACTCCTGCTGCGGGTGCTTGCGCCCGCCCTGCGGCGGCACCGAGGCGACCGTGCCCTCCATGATCTTCAGCAAGGCCTGCTGCACGCCCTCGCCCGACACGTCGCGGGTGATCGAGGGGTTGTCGGACTTGCGGGAAATCTTGTCGACCTCGTCGATGTAGACGATGCCGCGCTGCGCCCGCTCGACGTTGTAGTCGGCGGCCTGGAGCAGCTTGAGGATGATGTTCTCGACGTCCTCGCCGACGTAGCCGGCTTCGGTCAGCGTCGTCGCGTCGGCCATGGTGAACGGCACGTCGATGATGCGGGCCAGCGTCTGCGCCAGCAGCGTCTTGCCGCAACCCGTCGGGCCGATCAGCAGGATGTTCGACTTCGCCAGTTCGACGTCGTTGTGCTTGGTGCCGTGCGCCAGCCGCTTGTAATGGTTGTGCACCGCGACCGCCAGCACCCGCTTCGCATGGTCCTGGCCGATCACGTAGTCGTCAAGCACGGCGTGGATGTCGCGCGGCGTGGGCACCCCGTCGCGGGACTTCACGAGGGTCGTCTTGTTCTCCTCGCGAATGATGTCCATGCACAGCTCGACACATTCATCGCAGATGAACACCGTCGGACCGGCGATCAGCTTGCGGACCTCGTGCTGGCTCTTGCCGCAGAACGAGCAGTAGAGCGTATTCTTCGAATCGCCGCTGCTGGACTTGGTCATCTGTACTCCGTCATGCTCTCGGAGGACCCCACGATCACGTGTTCAGTCCGCGTGACCGACCGGCATCCCCCGACGCCGATCCTTTTCAGGTTGTCACGAAACCGACCCGTGACAAGGCCAACGTATCGCGCCGGCCTCCCGCCGTCCAGTCAACAACAGGACAGCCGGCGCGATCAACACATTGTTGGGACAAATCAGCGGGCCCGTTCAGCGCGCGTCATCGCCGCCCGGCCGCTTCTCCACCACCTCGTCGATCAGGCCGAAGGCCTTGGCCTCGTGAGGCGACATGAATTTGTCGCGTTCCATGTTCTGCTCGATGACGTCGATCGCCTGCCCCGTGTGCTTGGCGTAGATGTCATTCAAGCGCGAGCGCAGCTTCAGGATTTCCTGCGCCTGGATCTCGATGTCCGCGGCCTGCCCCTGGGCGCCGCCCGAGGGCTGGTGGATCATGATGCGGCTGTTGGGCAGCGAGAACCGCTTGCCCGGCGCGCCGGCGGCCAGCAGCAGCGAGCCCATGGACGCGGCCTGCCCCATGCACACCGTCGACACCTGCGGGCGGATGTACTGCATGGTGTCGTAAATGGCGAGACCGGCCGAGACGTAGCCGCCCGGAGAATTGATGTACAGCGCGATGTCCTTGTTCGGGTTCTCCGACTCCAGGAACAGCAGCTGCGAGCAGATCAGGCTGGCAACGGTATCGTTGACCCCGCCGATCATGAAGATGATTCGCTCCTTCAGGAGGCGCGAATAAATGTCATAAGCGCGCTCACCCCGGTTGGTCTGCTCGATGACCATCGGGACCAGAGCGTTCATCTTAGGCTCGAAGTCATACATGTTGGTACCCTAGCCCCCTGAGCCTCGTGGCGTTCACCCCTATATAGGGGAGGAAAAGGGCGGCCAAAAGGCCGCCCCCTCACGAAACATTCCCTCAGGCCGCCTTCGCCTCGTCCTCGTCCGGGTCGCGCAGCAGCTCCTCGACCGGAACCGTGCGCTCGCTGACCTTGGCCAGTTCCAGGATGAAGTCGACGACCTTGTCCTCGAAAATCGGCGCCCGCAGGTTCTCCATGGCGCCCTGGTTCTTCTTGAAGAACTCGAACACCTCGCGCTCCTGGCCGGGGAAGCGGCGCGCTTCGGAGATCAGAGCGCGGTTGAGCTCGTCCTGGGTGACCTGGATGTTGTTGCGGTGGCCGATCTCCGACAGCAGCAGGCCGAGGCGCACGCGGCGCTCGGCGATGGAGCGGTACTCGGCCTTCAGCTCGTCCTCGGGCTTGTCAGCGTCTTCGCCGGCGTTGCCGGCCTTGAGCTCCTGCTGGAGACGCTGCCAGATGGCGTCGAACTCGATGTCGACCATGCCGGCCGGCACCTCGAAGCTGTGCCCCTCGGCCAGCTTGTCGAGCAGCTGGCGCTTCACCTTGACGCGCGCGGCGTCGGCGTAGTCGCGCTTCAGCTTGTCGCGGATGGCGTCCTTCAGCTTCTCCAGGCTCTCCATGCCGAAGTCCTTGGCGAGGTCCTCGTCGACCTTGCCGGGAACGGTCTGGCGGATCTCCTTGACGTCCACCTCGAAGACCGTGTCCTTGCCCTTCAGCGGCTCGGCCGGGTAGTCCTCGGGGAACGTGACGTTCACGGTGACGTGGCTGCCGGCCTTGGCGCCGACCAGTTGGTCCTCGAAGCCCGGCACGAAGCGGTTCGAGCCGAGCTCCAGGTTGAAGTCCTTGGCGTCCATGCCCGGCAGGGCCTCGCCGCCGACGGTGCCGGCGAAGTCGATAACCACGGTGTCGCCGTTGGCGGCCGGGCGGTCCTCGGCGACCGGCTCGGTCGACGAGCGCGACTGGGCCAGACGCTCCAGCGCCTCGTCCACGTCCTTGTCGGCCACGTCGGCGACCAGACGCTCGACCTCGATGGAGCCGAGATCGCCCGGCTCGACGTCGGGCAGCAGCTCGACGGCCATCTTGTACTCGAGGTCGCCGTTCTCCTCGAACTTCTCGATGTCGATCTTCGGCTGGAGCGCCGGGCGCAGCCCGCGCTCGCTCAGCGCCTGGCGCGAGCTGTCGGACACGGCGTCCTCCAGGACCTCGTGCATCACGGAGCCGCCGTAGCGCTGCTTGATGACCGTGACCGGCACCTTGCCCGGGCGGAAGCCGGGGAGCTGCACGGTCTGCCGCAGCTCTTCGAGCTTGCCGGTCACCTTGGTGGCGATGTCCTGGGCGGAGATGACGACCTTGAATTCACGCTTGAGGCCGTCGGCGCTGGTTTCGGTAATCTGCATCGGAGCGAATGCCTGTCTCGTTGTGCGGTTCCGGCGGCGCCCTGGGGTGCGGGCGGCCCGGAACCACGTCTCGAAAGATCGGGTTCAGGGGTTTGCCGTGGTGCGGGCGAAGGGACTCGAACCCCCACGACCGAAGTCACCGGAACCTAAATCCGGCGCGTCTACCAGTTCCGCCACGCCCGCAACGGCAATGGCGGCCGTGGCCAGGGGGTTCCCCCTCGCCCCGTCCGCCGGGCTGGAAGGGTCTATAGCACAACGGACTCAGAGCAAACACACAAAATGGACTTAGGTCCGGCGGTCATGCCTTCCCGCTCACCGTCATGATCGGGAGCCGCCCTCTACGTCCCCTTCAGCAGCCCGCGCATCGCCGACGAGGCATTCACCTTGCCCTCGCCGGTGTAGGCCTCGTGGTTGGCCTCGACCTCGCCCAGGCGGTACCGGTAGTTGATCATCATGCCGCAGGACTGTTGAACGCCCTTCTCCGAACGGTCGGCCATCCAGTTCAGCCGCTCCATGCGGGCGCCGTTGGACAGGTGGAAGTGCGCCACCGGATCGCGCGCCCGCTCCGGGCCGCCGTCACGGCTCCTGGTCCTGGCCTCCATCAGGTACTGGGCGCCCAGGCGCATCAGCGGCGTCCGCAACGCCTTCGCCAGCCCTTCGTGCGCGGACCACGCGTCGCGGGCCAGCGCCGTCTCCAGCACGCCGCGACCGGGGACCGCCGCCTCCGCGCCGTCCAGCCACTCGGCGATCTTCTCGCGCTCGCCGGACGCCAGCAGCGCATCGCCACGGCGCGCCAGTTCCAGATCCAGCCAGCGGCGAAAGCCGGGAATCGGCGACAGCGTGGCAAAGGTCTTCAGGTTGGAGAACTCGGCCGCCAGCCCATCGGCGACGCGCTTGATGAGGAAGTTGCCGAAGCTGATGCCGGCCAACCCCTTCTGCGCGTTGGAGATCGAATAGAAAATGGCGCTGTCCGCCGCTTTCGGATCGCAGACGGGCGCCGACGGATCGAGCAGCGCCTGCACCGTGTCGGACATGCCCCCGACCAGCGCCACCTCGACGAAGATCAACGGCTCGTCGGGCATGCGCGGGTGGAAGAAGGCGAAGCAGCGGCGGTCCGAATCAAGCCGGTCCTTGAGATCCTGCCAGCCGCGGATCTCGTGCACCGCCTCGTACTTGATGAGCTTCTCCAGGAGCGAAGCCGGGCTGTCCCAGGTGATCCGCCGCATCTCCAGAAAGCCCACGTCGAACCAGCCGCGCAGCAGGTTCTTCAGGTCGTCCTCCAGCGCCCGCAGGTCCGGCGCGCCGGCCGCCATTTCCAGCAGTTCGGCGCGCAGGTCCACCAGAAACTTAACACCCTCCGGCAAGCCGTTGAATTGCGTCAACAAAGTGAGGCGTGGCGGCTCAAGCGCGCGGCGCAGGTTGCGCTCGGCGCGGCTGCGGGTCGCCGGGTCGGGCGCCGCGTGGAAAGCGTCCACCGCGGCATCCACCGCGTCGCGGTCCACATCGAAGTCGCGCGCCAACACGCCCAGGAAGTTCCGCCGCCCCCGCGGATCGAGCGCCAGATAGGTGCGGCCGAGTTGGGCGGCGCGAGCGCGGGCGGACACCTCACCGCCGCGAGCCTCCAGACAGGCCTGCATCTGCGCCTTCAGCCGTTCGGCATCCTCGCGCGGCAAATGCGGGCGCGGGGCCGCGCCGACCGCCTCACGGGCGGAAGCGGCGATGTCGCGCCAGCGGGAGCGCAGGTTCTCCAGGGCACGGTCGAACAGGCCGGGTTGCGGGACGGCGGCCTCAGGGGTCGGGGCGGACGGCGGGATGATGGTCGCTTCGGGGTCGCTCATGATGACGACTCTGAAACGACACGGCGGCGGGCACAAGCGTCCACCGCGGCCTAGCCCCTCGGGGCGGACCCCACCAAAGGACCGAACGGCCTGCACACCAAGACCCGCCGGAGGTCAGAGCGCGGACCGCCGGGAGTCCAGGTCGGTCCTAGTCCGCATTACAGAATTGTCGAATGCCGGCGACTGTAAGACATTATCGGGCAGATTTGCCGCTACCCCACTCCGATGCCGCCATACGAAAGGGGTAGATAAGGCAAAGTTTCCCTCATGCTTCAGGATAGCGCGCAGCCGCCTTGACCGGCGCTCCGTGCATGGGAATACTTTCTAACTTACGCCGTATGTCGTATCGCCAACGCCTAGGATTGGAGCGGGACCGGCACAATACACCACAAAATTGCTCCAACAGCTCCGCACCCAAGTCGGGGCATGGTGCAAGCCCGGTCGCAGCCGGGTCAACCGATCCAGGGAGGAAACGCCATGCCGTTCGACATGTCGCCCAAAAGCGCCACCACCGCTGTGGAACGCCTGCTCGACGATCCGATCATGGACCTGCTGATGGCCTGCGACGGCATCACCCGTGACGACGTGCTGACCGTCATCGAGGACGTTCGCCACGCCCTGCGCACCCGACAGTTCGAAGACGCTGCCTGAACGCCTGGAAACAGGATGCGGCAAAGGAGTCATCCCGTGACCTTGCAGACCGATCCGACCGCCTTCTCGATCACCGCGCTGCTCGCCGATCAGGTGGCGCTGGTCGCCCGCAGCCAGACGCTGCCGCCCGGCGCCGCGTCGCTGCTGCTGCGCGAGTTGATGGAGGGGCCGGCGGGTCGCCGTCGTCTGCTGCGCATGATCGAGGCGGAATGGCGGGCCGAGGGCAACGCCACCGAGGCCGCCAAGATCGCCTTCGTGCTGGCGGAGACCGCCGCCTGGATGGCCGAGTTGGACAGCCGCGCCGACCCACTGGCCGACTTTGAGGCCGATGACGAACCGGACGCCGACGAGATGTTGGCCCACGACGCCCCGGTCCGCCTGGGCGGCTCCCTGCCCCGCGACCGCCGCTCGCCCGGCATCGCCTACCGCCGCGTGGCGGCGCGGGCGACGTTGCGGTAGGGCCGCGATCGACCTACGACGCCCGCAAACGCCGCAGCACCGCCGGCAGCGCGTCGGGCAAGTCCTCGGCGATCAGGCCGGGGCCGACCTGGGCCGCCGCCTCGCCATGCAGCCACGCCGCGGCGCAGGCCGCGTCGAAACCATCCATGCCCTGCGCCAACAGCCCGAGGATCAGCCCGGCCAGAACGTCGCCCGCCCCCGCCGTCGCCAGTTCGGGCGGGGCGTTGGCGTTCAGCGCGGCGCGGCCGTCGGGCGCCGCGATCACAGTGTCCGCACCCTTCAGCAACACCACGGCACCACAGCGCGCCGCGGCGGCGCGGGCGCGGGCGAGCTTGTCGCCCTCCACGTCGAAGAGGCGCGCGAATTCGCCCTCGTGCGGAGTCAGCACGCAACGGCTGTTCAGTCGGTCGAGCAGGTCGGCCGGCGCCCCGGCAAACGAGGTGAGCGCGTCGGCGTCCAGCACGCAGTCCCTGCCGGCGTCGAGCGCCGTCAGGACACGGGCGCGGGTGTGCACACCCACCCCGGCGCCGGGGCCGAGCAGCAGGGCGTTCTTGCGCGCATCGGCCAGCAACGCCGCGAAAGCCTCGTCGTCCGCCGCCGGCTCGACGATCAGGCTGGGCGAACCGGCAGCGTAGATCGCAAAGGCCTCCGGCGGGCAGGCCACGGTTACCAGCCCGGCCCCGGCGCGCAACGCCGCCCGCGCCGCCAGCCGCCCGGCCCCGGTCATCCGGCCGCCGCCCATCACCACCGCGTGGCCGCGCGCGTACTTGTGCGACTCCGCCCGAGGCCAGGGATAGCGCGCCGCCCACAGCTCCGGCCCGTTCTCCCATTGGCGCGGCGCGATGCTGTCCAGCACCGCGCCGGGAATGCCGATGTCGGCGACGATGGTCTCGCCGCAGCGCAGCCGGCCGGGCAGCAGCAGGTGCCCCGGCTTCTTTCGGAAAAAGGTGACGGTGAGCGCCGCCGCGGGCGCCGCGCCCAGCACCGCGCCGGTGTCGCCGTGCACGCCGCTCGGTATGTCCACGGCGACGACGGTCAGCCCAGCCATCGCCTCCACCAGATCGCGTGCGGCGCCGTCCAGCGGTCGGACCAGCCCGGCGCCGAACAGCGCATCCACCACCAGCGGCGCACCGTCCAGCAGGCTCGGCCCCAGCGGCTCCACCGCGCCGGCCCAGCGTCGTGCCGCCTGCGCCGCGTCGCCCTTCAGCGCCGCACGGCTCCCGAGCAGCCCAAGCCGCACCGGCCAGCCGGCCTCGGCGAGTAGGCGCGCCACGACAAAGCCGTCGCCCCCGTTGTTGCCCGGCCCGCACAGCACCGCCACCGGTCGCGGCGCCCAGCGGGCACGGATTTCCCGCGCCACCGCGGCCCCGGCGTTCTCCATCAGCACCGGCCCCGGCACGCCGCCGGCGATCGCCAGCAAGTCGGCCCGCTGCATTTCGGCGACGGTGAGCAGCGCGCGGGGCATCACCCGGTTTCTCCGCAGGCGGCGCGGAACGCCTCGACCTGCTGCACGGCACCGGTGCGCACGAACCCGATGTCGCTGCCCGCCACCACCAGCCGGGCGCCACGGGCGACCAGATCGGCGACCGGACGCCCTGTCACCGGAATCGTGCCGTACACGAGTCGGGTGTCGAGGATCGCCCGCTCGGCGCGGTCGAGCAGCGCCGCCACCTGCGGATCGTCGAATCGGCCGAGCTTGCCGACGCTGCCGGACAGGTCGTAGGGGCCGACGAACAGCGAGTCCACACCGGGCACCGCGGCAATTTCCGGAATGGCGTCCACCGCCGCCGCGGTCTCGATCTGGCAGATCACCAGCAGTTCGTCGCCGCAGGTCCCGTGGTAGCGCTCGCCGCGCAGGCCGTAGTCGCCGCCGCGCACCATGCCGTACGCCGCACCGCGCGTGCCGCGCGGCGGATAATGACAGGCGCTCACCGCGGCGCGCGCTTCCTCGGCCGAATTGACGTTGGGGAACATCAGCCCCTCGACCCCGAGGTCGAGCGCCCGCTTGACGTAGACCGGGTCGTTGACGGGAATTCGCATGATGGCGGTGGCCGCCGTGCCGGACAGTGCCTGCAACAGAGCCAGCCCATCGGCCAGCGTGCCCGGCCCGTGTTCATGGTCGATGATGACGAAGTCGTATCCGGCGAGGCCGACGATCTCGGCCGCCATGGGGCTCGCCATATCGAGCCAGCAGCCGAGCGCTGGCCGCCCGGCGGCCAGATGTTTCTTCAAGGTGTTTTCGCGGAACACGCGCGCCCTCCCTGACATCGTTGGACATCAGGATAACCGGGCTTCCCCCCTTCTAGGAAGGGGGACTGGGGCGATGGATGGGACTCGAACCCACGACCACTCGGACCACAACCGAGAGCTCTACCAACTGAGCTACCACCGCCGCAGTGGAGGCGTCATATGCCCCAAAGTTTTGGGCCGGTCAAGCAGAGTTTGCGATTGCCATGCGGATTTGCCAATCGCCCCTTCCCACCCGGATCTTGCGCATTCTGCCCAAATATTGTTCACTCCGCCCGATTTGGCGGCAGCCCGTGCCGCTCCCTGCGGCAATCCCTTCCCGGCGCCCGGTGCCGGAGCCGTTCCGGGAATGTCCGGCGCTCTGGCACGATCCGTGCTAACGAGTGGGCGTCGGCAGAGCCTGGGACGGTGCCTGCCGGCGTTGGCACCTCATACGAGAGACCCATGAAAAAGATTGAAGCCATCATCAAGCCGTTCAAGCTCGACGAGGTGAAGGAGGCGCTTCACGAGGTCGGCATCAAGGGGATCACCGTCACCGAGGCCAAAGGCTTCGGCCGTCAGAAGGGCCATACCGAGCTTTACCGTGGCGCGGAGTACGTCGTCGACTTCCTGCCCAAGGTGAAGATCGAGGTGGTGATGGAGGATGCCCTGGTCGAACGCGCTGTCGAGGCGATCCAGCAGGCGGCCCACACCGGCCGGATCGGCGATGGCAAGATCTTCGTCACTCCCGTCGAGGAGGTGATCCGCATCCGCACCGGTGAAAAGGGCGCCGACGCCATCTAAGGCGCCGCCCGCCGCCAACGACTACGTCCAGCATGCGCCCGACCCGCACCAGCAACGAAATCCCGGCAGCCGCCATCGGCGGTGAGAATCTTGCGCCCAGGCCCTTCGGCTTAAGACGTTTTATTCGCCGCGTTGTGTCCACGGGAAAGACGTGACATAACCACCGCCGCGCGCCGTCACCAGCGGCCCGATCCCAAGAGCCGGAAGCGACGCAGCGGGCCCCAAACCTCTTTAAGCGTGGAATGACAAACATGTCCGACATCAGCAAGGTCTTCGACCTGATCAAGGAACACGACGTCAAGTACGTGGACCTCCGCTTCACCGATCCGCGCGGCAAGCTGCACCACACCGCCCAGCACGTGTCGACGATCGATGAAGACGTCTTCGAGGACGGCATCATGTTCGACGGTTCGTCGATCGCCGGCTGGAAGGCGATCAACGAGTCGGACATGATCCTGAAGCTCGACCCGACGACGGCCGTCATGGACCCGTTCGCCGCGCAGCCGACGCTGAACATCCTGTGCGACGTGTACGAGCCGTCGACCGGCCAGCCCTACGGCCGCTGCCCGCGCTCGATCGCCAAGGCCGCCGAGCGCTACACCGCGTCGGCCGGCATCGGCGACACCGTGTACTTCGGCCCGGAAGCCGAGTTCTTCGTCTTCGACGACGTGAAGTTCACCGTCGAGATGAACAAGGTCGCCTACCAGATCGATTCCGAGGAAGGCCACTACAACGCCGATCGCGCCTATGACGACGGCAACATGGGCCACCGTCCGGGCATCAAGGGCGGCTACTTCCCGGTCGCCCCGGTCGACAGCGGTTCGGACCTGCGCGCCGAGATGCTGAGCGTCCTGGCCGAGATGGGCGTGCCCGTCGAGAAGCACCACCACGAGGTGGCCGCCGCTCAGCACGAGCTCGGCATCAAGTTCGACACGCTGGTCCGCACCGGCGACAACATGCAGTACTACAAGTACGTCGTGCACAACGTCGCGCACGCGTACGGCAAGTCGGCCACCTTCATGCCGAAGCCGGTCTTCGGCGACAACGGCTCGGGCATGCACTGCCACCAGTCGATCTGGAAGGAAGGCCAGCCGCTGTTCGCCGGTTCGGGCTACGCCGACCTGTCGGAGCTGGCGCTGTACTACATCGGCGGCATCATCAAGCACGCCAAGGCGCTGAACGCCTTCACCAACCCGTCGACCAACAGCTACAAGCGTCTGGTTCCGGGCTATGAGGCGCCGGTGCTGCTGGCCTACTCGGCCCGCAACCGTTCGGCATCCTGCCGCATCCCGTACGTCGCTTCGCCGAAGGGCAAGCGCGTCGAGGTTCGCTTCCCGGATCCGTCGGCCAACCCGTACCTGGCGTTCGCCGCGATGCTGATGGCCGGCCTCGACGGCATCCAGAACAAGATCCATCCCGGCGACGCGATGGACAAGAACCTGTACGACCTGCCGGCCGAGGAACTCGCCAAGGTTCCGACCGTCTGCGGTTCGCTGCGTGAAGCGCTGGACAGCCTGCGTGCCGACTCCGGCTTCCTGATGAAGGGCGACGTGTTCACCAAGGACATGATCGAGTCCTACATCGAACTGCGCACCGAAGAGATGATGGCCTTCGAGACCATGCCGCACCCGATCGAGTACAAGATGTACTACTCGGTTTGATGCAACCCATTGGTTTTCCTTAGGAACACCAGCCTCAGGGGCAGAAAGCCGCCCTTTGAGACATAAGGAAAATCAAGGGTTCTTGGAGACGAGTCGAACGTGGAAACGGGCCGGTTTACCGGCCCGTTTTTCGTTTTGGTGACGGGGCTGGGTTCTCGGGATGGCGGCACTCGGATTCTGCTGGACGCTTCCATACCACCTCGGATCGGGCGATGATGTTGCGCGGAAGCCGCGTTGCCGCTCAACCGAGCCATCGGGACCGCGCCGGATGACGTGGCAGGCGATCGCATCCTGAAAGGGGGGCGGTCGGCACTTGCAACGGACAACGCTTCGCCGCGTTGAACACGACGCCGAAGCGGTGGGGGCTGCTGGAGCCGGCTGTGAACGGTGCCGTATCCGTCGGGGGGCTTGCCATGCGCATCCAGAAGCTGCCGGCCAGTGCGGTGCTGTCCAGCCTGCGCAGCGGCCCGAACGGGCTCTCCAGCCACGAGGCGGCGCGCCGCCTCGCCAAATTCGGCCCGAACACGTTGCAAGAGAAGGGCCGTCCGCCGCTCGCCGCCCGCCTGCTGCGCAGCTTCATCCATTTCTTCGCGCTTCTGCTGTGGCTGGCCGCCGCGCTGGCACTGGTGGCCGAGGTGCACCAGCCCGGTGAGGGAATGGGCGTGCTGGCCGGCGCCATCGTCGGCGTGATCCTGGTGAACGGGGTGTTCAGCTTCTGGCAGGATTATAAGGCGGAGCGCGCGTTGGCGGCGCTGGCTCAGCTGCTCCCGCGGCGGGTGAAGACGCTGCGGGACGGCGCCATCGTCCTGGTGGAGGCCGGCGACCTCGTGCCCGGCGACCTCGTGCTGCTGGCCGAGGGTGACCGCGTGCCCGCCGACGCCCGGCTGGTGGAGGCGCAGGGGTTGCGCCTCGACGCGTCGACGCTCACAGGGGAGTCGCTGCCGGTCGTCCGCGACGCCGCGCCGACCGACGAGCACGACCCGCTCCAGGCCCGCAACCTCGTGCTGGCCGGTACCGCCGTGGCCACCGGCGAAGGGCGCGCGATGGTCCACGCCACCGGTGCCCACACCGAATTCGGCCGCATCGCCAGCCTGACCCAAGGCGAGGACCGCGAGCGCTCGCCCCTGCTGCACGAAATCGCCATGGTCAGCCGGATCATCGCCGTGCTGGCGGTGGCGCTGGGCATGGCGTTCTTCGCCGTGGGGGTGCAGGCCGGGTTGCCGGTGCTGTCAGCCTTCATTTTCGGTATCGGCATCATCGTCGCCAACGTGCCGGAGGGGCTGCTGCCCACGGTGACCCTGGCGCTCGCCATGGGGGCGCGGCGCATGGCCCGGCGCAACGTGCTGATTCGCCATCTGCCGGCGGTGGAGACGTTGGGCGCGGCCACCGTCATCTGCACCGACAAGACCGGTACGCTGACGCTCAACCGCATGA
This sequence comes from Azospirillum terrae, assembly GCF_053470425.1. Taxonomy (NCBI): domain Bacteria; kingdom Pseudomonadati; phylum Pseudomonadota; class Alphaproteobacteria; order Rhodospirillales; family Azospirillaceae; genus Azospirillum; species Azospirillum terrae. The sequence continues at coordinate 799,509 of NZ_JBPXMR010000001.1, forward strand.
CCGTGCGGGCGGCGCACGGCGTGGCGGAGGCGATGGCCGCGGTCGAACGGCACTGTCACACGCTGAAACCCTCCAACGGCGGCTGGCTCGGCGACCCCATGGAGGTGGCGCTGGTCGAGCACGCCGGGCCCGGACCAGTCCTCCCTTTGGCCGGCGCGGTGCCCTTCGACACCGAGCGCAAGCGCCTGTCCACCCTGCACGACACGCCGGCCGGCCGCGTCATCTACACCAAGGGCGCGGTGGAGACGGTGCTGCCGCTGTGCGCGTCGCACGCCACGGCGGACGGCGTCGTGCCGCTGGACGCCGCCGGTCGCGCCGCGCTGCTGGCGGCGCAGGAGGTCATGGCCGACAAGGGGCTACGCGTGCTGGCGCTGGCGTGGCGCGAACACCCGGACGCCGATGACCCGGAACATGCCCTCGTGCTGGCCGGGCTGGTCGGGCTGGAGGACCCGCCACGGCCGGAGGTGCCGAAGGCCATCGCCCAGGCGCGCGACGCCGGCATCCGTATCATCATGGTCACCGGCGACCACCCGCACACGGCGGTCGCCATCGCCCGCGAGGTCGGGCTGGTGCGCGGGCCGGAGCCGGAGGTGGTGACCGGCGACGCGTTGCGCGCCATGTCCGACAGCCACCTGCTGCTGGCGCTGGATGCGCAGGAGATCGTCTTCGCCCGCATCGGCGCCGACCAGAAGCTGCGCGTCGTCCAGGCCTTGCAGCGGCGCGGCGAGGTGGTGGCGGTCACCGGCGACGGCGTCAACGACGCCCCGGCGCTCAAGCAGGGCGACATCGGCATCGCGATGGGCCGCTGCGGCACCGACGTGGCGCGCGAAGCGGCCGACATGGTGCTGCTGGACGACAACTTCGCCTCGATCGTCCACGCCGTGGAGGAAGGGCGGGCGGTTTTCGCCAACATCCGCCGCTTCATGGCCTACATCCTTACCTCCAACATCCCGGAGGTCGTGCCCTACCTGGCCTTCGTGCTGTTCGGCATCCCGCTGCCGCTGACGGTGATCCAGATCCTGGCGGTGGACCTCGGCACCGACATGCTGCCGGCCCTGGCGCTGGGCGCCGAGCCGCCGCACCGCGACGTCATGGACCGGCCGCCGCGACCGCGTGCCGAGCGGTTGTTGACCTGGGGTCTGCTGGCGCGCGCCTATCTGTTCCTCGGCCTGTTCGAGGCGGCAGCCGCGATGGCGGCCTACTTCGCCGTGCTGCACACGGGTGGCTGGACCTGGGGCGAGGCCTTGGGGCCGCACGAGCCTTTGTACCGGCAGGCCACCACCGCCTGCCTTGCCGCCATCGTGGTGGCGCAGGTCGCCAACGTCTATCTCTGCCGCGCCGACCGCGGATCCGCCTTCGATCCGGCCGCGCCGCGCAACCGGCTGATCCCGCTGGGCATCGCGGCGGAAGTGGCGCTGATCCTCGCTGTCGTCTACACGCCGCCCGGCAACGCGCTGTTCGCGACCGCGCCGCTGCCCTGGTGGGCGTGGCTGGCTCCTCTGCCCATCGTGGGCGGCATGGTGATGGCGGACGAACTGCGCAAGTGGGTGCTGCGCCGTCTTCGGATGCGCCCGCACGCTCGCCCGGCGACGGCGGGACATCACGAAAGGACACCTCGAAGCGCGTAGCAAACGGACGTCAGTGCGCCTTTGACGGGGCGTCGGACGATCGCTTGGCCGATTGCGGCTGCCCCTTGCCGGAGGCCGCCGGCGACACCAGATCGCGCGCCGCCTCCGAAACCACACCGACCGCGGCTTCGGCCATGTCGCGCATAAGGCCGGCGGCGCCGGTTCCCGCCTGTGCCGCCGTCCGTCCGGCATCGCCGGCCGCCTCCCGCACCGGACGGCTGCTGCCGGCAAGCACCCCGGCCATGGCCGTGAGCGCAGCCGCGGCCACCTCCCGCCCGGTCGGCGATTCCAGGAAGCCGACCAGCCACTTGCCCGATTTGCGAAGTTTCCTGGGGATCTTCACCCCGGCGATTTTCTTCGGAATCTTGAAGGACTTGGCCATGGCCACCATGCTCCCGACCGTTTTCCTCCCGCCAACATCCGTCAGCCGCCGCGGGTTCCCCCCTACTCCCGAACCACATAGGTGTAGAAGCGGATGCTGCCGTCCGCCTCGGTTTCCCGGTAGAGGCCCTGGATCTCGTTGTCGAAGCCGGGGAAGCGTCGAGCGAGGCGAACAGCGGGTAGAACGGCGAGGTCGAGGCGTGCAGCAGGAACGTCTCGTTGAAGCGGCGGTGCTCCACCCGGCGCCGCTGCCCCTTGATGTGGCTGTCCTTGACGTGGATCTGCGATGCCTGGGAGAAGCTGGCGAGTTGCTTGTGCGTGGGCTGGGTGGCGATGATGCCGGGATGGCCGGATGGTGATGGAAATGGACGTGTCGAACACCGCAGCTCCCCAAGCCTTGCGAGACGCTGCCGCACCGTGGCGACAACCTACCCGCCCCCGATGACAGTCGTGTGACGGCGCCCACCAAAAGTGCAGACCCGCAGGTTGCTGAGGAACTGCTCCGCCGAGCGGCGCCAGGAGAAGGTCAGGGCGTACTCCCGGCAGCGCTCGGGCGCGATGGCCAGCGCCCCTTCCACGGCGCGCTTCAAATCCTCGTCCAGGCAGCCGGCGCCCGAGCCGTCCACCACGTCGAGCGGGCCCGGCACGGGGTAGGCCGCCACCGGAACGCCCGACGCCAGCGCCTCCAGCAGGACCAGCCCGAAGGTGTCGGTCCGTGACGGAAAGACGAAGACGTCGGCCGCCGCGTAGTGCCGCGCCAGTTCCTCACCGTGCTTGGCGCCCGCCCAGACGACGTTCGGGTACTTCTGCATCAGTTCCGCCTTGGCCGGGCCGTCGCCGACCACCAGCTTGGTGCCGGGCAGGTCGAGCTTGAGGAACTCCTCCAGGTTCTTCTCCACCGCCACCCGGCCGACGTAGAGCGAAATCGGGCGCGGCAGGTCGAGGAACTCCTTGGGACGCGGGCGGAACAGTTCGGTGTCGACGCCGCGGGTCCAGCGCCGGATGTTGGTGAAGCCGCGGCCGGTCAGGGCCTGCTCGATGGACTGGGTCGCCACCATCACCGCCGAGGATGGCCCATGGAAGTGGCGCACCAGGGCGTAGCTCAGCGCCAGCGGCACCGGCACGCGATCGCGCACGTACTCCGGGAAGCGCGTGTGGTAGGCGGTGGTGAAGGGCACGTCGTGCGTCAGGCACCAGCGCCGCGCCGCGAAGCCCAGCGGCCCCTCGGTGGCGATGTGGATGCAGTCCGGCTTCAGCGCCTCGATCATGCCCCCCAGGCGCCGTCCGGCGCCGAAGGCCAGCCGGATTTCCGGATAGGTGGGCATGGGGATGGTGCGGAAGCGGTCGGGTCCGATCACCTCGACGGTCTGGCCCATGGCTTCCAACTCGGCACGCACCGTGCCGATGGTGCGGACGACACCGTTGACCTGCGGGTGCCACGCGTCGGTGACGATGAGGATGTTCACGCCGCCCGCTCCTTCTCCAGCGCTGTGCCCCGCCGTTCCATGACCTCCGCCCAGCGGATGATCTCCAGGGCACCGTTGGCGTGCTCGACCAAAGCGGTGCAGGATTCGACCCAGTCGCCGTCGTTGCAATAGAGGATCCCTTCCATGTCGCGCATCTCGGCGTGGTGGATGTGGCCGCAGACGATGCCGTCCACGCCGCGCCGCCGCGCCTCATCGGCCAGGGTGGCCTCGTACTGGCCCATGTATTCGACGGCCGATTTGGCCTTGTGCTTCAGGTAGGCGGAGAGCGACCAATAGCCGAAGCCCAGCTTGCGCCGCGCGCAGTTGAACCATGTGTTGATGTGCAGGAGCGCCACGTAGGCTTGGTCGCCGATCAGCGCCAGCCACTTGGCGTACTTCACCACCGCATCGAAATGGTCGCCGTGGGTGACCAGCAGGCGCCGGCCGTCGGCGGTGGTGTGCACCGCTTCCTCCATCACCAGGACGTCGCCGAAGGCGAGGCCGAGGAAGTCGCGCGCGGCCTCGTCGTGGTTGCCGGGGATGTAGACGACGTGCGTGCCCTTGCGCGCCCGGCGCAGCACCTTCTGCACCACGTCGTTGTGCGCCTGCGGCCAGTACCAGCCCTTCTTCAGGCGCCAGCCGTCGACGATGTCGCCGACGAGATACAGGTGATCCGACTCATTGTGCTTCAGGAAGTCCAGCAGGAACTCCGCCTTGCAGCCGCGCGTGCCCAAATGAACGTCCGATATCCAGATGCTCCGATAGCGGTTCACTCCGGCCACCGTATCCATGCACCCACTCCGCCGCCGCCAATGCAAGATTCACATCAAGCATTCCTCGATATACAGACAAAAATCTTGTCTGCCAATATCCATCAGCGCAGGAGATAGTCAATGCACAGACGTGTTGATATTATTCACAATACTTAAACACAACCGTCATCTTTACGCAACATGGCCAGCAATCAGATATTCTGGCAGCTCGCAAGACATACTGGCGGCGCAGCCACGTCCGGCAACGGAGCGGCTCATCGTTTGCGAAGGCTCCCCCACGTGGGGAACCTTTTTCTGTGCGGAGTCGCTAATCGGCCGGGTAGATGCCGACGATGATGGTGTCCACCGCGCCGGCGCGCCCGCAGGGCAACATCAACCGGGCCAGCGGCATGGCCGTGCCGTTGAACGACAGCGCCGGCACCGTGGCGTAGCGCGGCTCGGCGGAGCGCGCGCAGGCCCGGTAGGACTCGACGACCCAGCCGAAGCCCGCCACCGCCATCTCATCGTCCAGGTAGTGCCCGGTCAGGTCGCGGCCGTAGTAGCGGACGACCTCCAGCCCCGCCAGCGTGACGCGGAAACGCGCCGCCGGTTCCTCCACCCGGACCATGCAGATGTGGCCGAACCAGGGGCGAAACTCCTCGGTCAGGAAGTCGCGGCGCTCGGGCAGCGCGCGCCCGCTCCGCTTTTCCTCCCAGAGCGCCCGCAGCGCGGCCAGCCGATGGTCCATGGCGTCATTTCATTTTGCAGGGCAAGTGGTGTGACCACGCGATGCCCGCAGCATGACGTGCCGCGCAGCCCCGGTCTAGCCGGGACAATGGTCATAGATCCAGGCGTGGCCCCGGCGGCACGGGCGTGGCATACTGGCGGCCATGCATCGCCTCCCGCTTTTCACCGCCGTCCTGCTGCTGGCCGCCGTTCCGGCGGCGCACGCCGCGGGTGCCTCCGCCGGTCAGGCCGAAGCCAAGGAGGCGGCGCGCGGCGGCGGCTGCACGCCGGCCAAGGTGGAGGTGGTGCAGCACGTCGTCGGGCGCACCGCGCGGACGGTGTTCAAGGTCGGCTGCACGGAGGACAAGGATGCCTTCGTCCTGGTCGAGTGCCGGTCGCGGATCTGCGCGTTGCTTCGCTGAATTCACCCCTTGTTAACGCGGCGGGCGTGCAATGGTCGCAAGGGATATACAGGAGTCGCAACCGGTCATGTCGCCGCTTCGCCGCATCGCCGTCCTGACGCTGGCCGGCAGCCTGCTCGCCGGGTGCTGGACCACGCCCATGGGTGCGGTCGGACTCGCCACCGGCGTCGGCGACTTCGCCTCGCTGAACGCCAACAAGAAGACGCTGGGCGATCATGTCGCCACGGGCATCGTCGGGCGCGACTGTTCGGTGGTGAGCTATGAGCAGACCGGCTCCTACTGCCCCGAGCAGGTCGTCGTCGACCGCTCCAACATCTATTGCTACCGCACGCTGGCCGACGTGAACTGCCACTATCTGCCCGACCCGTACAAGAACGGCCAGACCGCCCTCGCCAGCCCGCCCCCGGTGCGCACGCCGGTGCCGCCGAAGCGCGGCTGGCTGGATTGGGCGTTCGAGTAGGCCCTGTTACCGGACTTTCTTGGCGGCGAAAGCCTTGGCGAGCGTCAGCATGGATTTTTCGTGAGAGACGCCTTCGGGCGCCTGGCGAACCGGCGCGGCAGCCGGGCGCGCGGCCTGCGGCGCAACGCCGCCGTCGTCCACCTCGCCCATGCGGCTCAGCACGCGCTCCAGCGCCTCGCGCGACAGGGCGCCGCTGGGGCCGGCACCGCGCGCGGGCGCGGCGGAACGGCGCCCGGCGCGCGCCACCGCGGCACCGGCAATCGCCTTGAGGAACGGCTGCGCCATGCCCAGCAACAGCTCCGGGTCCTTGACCGCCCAGGTGATCAGCAACTGCTGCGCCACCGAGGGGCTGCCCTTGGCGGCTTGCAACGCCTCGCGGACCTTGCCTTCGACATAGGAATCGCTCATGGCAGCCTCCGTCCGGGGGTACGGCCTGTCTCGCACCCATTCGAGCGTTCCGACTGTTGGGCGGCAAGCATTAACAAAAGGTTGCGCCGTTGCCCGGAGGCAAGGATTTGGGGATAGTATCGTTCATGCTCATCGAGACCTTCGCCGATCTGATCTGCCCCTGGTGCTACATCGGCCGCCACCGCCTGCTGCGCGCCTTGGCCGAGCGGCCGCGCGTGGCGCCGGAGGTGCGCTGGCAGCCGTTCCAGCTCAACCCCGACATGCCGCGCGCCGGCATGGAGCGCGACGCCTACATGGTCGCCAAGTTCGGCGGGCCGGAGCGGGCGCGGCAGATCCACACGGCGGTCGAGGAAACCGCCGAGCGCGACGGGCTGGATCTGCGCATGGGGGCCATCACGCGCACGCCCAACACCTTCGACGCGCACCGGCTGATCCGCATGGCCGGCCGGCGCGGGGTCGCCGGGCCGATGGTGGACGCGCTGTTCCACGCCTATTTCGTGGACGGGCTGGACATCGGCGACGTCGACACGCTGGCCGCCACCGCCGCGGGAGTCGGGCTCGACCCGGTGGAGATCAGGACGCTGCTGCTCGGCGATTCCGAGGTGTCGGCGGTGCGCTCGGCCGATCTGCTGGCGCGCCAGCTGACCTTGCAGGCGGTGCCCTGCTTCATCTTCAACCGGCGCTACGCGCTGTCCGGCGCGCAGGAGCCGGGCAGCTTCCTTCCGCTGCTCGACCTCGCGGTGGACGAGGACATGGCGGCCGCCGCGGCGGGTTGACGATTGTCGGTTCCAAGCATGGGATGAGCGCGCTACAACCGGCGCATGACCAGCTTCGCCGCCATCGACTTCGAAACCGCTGACAACGGGCGCGACAGCGCGTGTTCGGTCGCCGTGGTGCTGGTGGAGGACGGGCGCATCGTCGATCAGCTCTGCGCGCTGATCCGCCCGCCGCGGTCAAGGTTCCTGTTCACGCGGATCCACGGCCTGACCTGGGACGACTGCCGCACCCAGCCGGACTTCGCCGGCCTGTGGCCGCGCCTGACGCCGCTGCTGGACCGCGCCGAGTTCCTGGTGGCGCACAACGCGCCCTTCGACAAGGGCGTGCTGAACGCCTGCTGCGCCGCGCACGGGCTGCGCAATCCGCTGAAGCCCTTCGCCTGCACGGTGCGCATCGCCCGGCACGTCTGGAGCATCTATCCGACCAAGCTGCCGGACGTGTGCCGGCACCTGAACATCGCGCTCAACCACCACGACGCGCTGTCCGATGCGCAGGCGTGTGCGGAGATCGCGATGGCGGCGTTGCGGGCGGGGGTGACGCTGGCGCCGTTCGCGCGGTAGTGCACCACGCTCAGCGCCGCACCGCCGCCACCGTTCCCAAACTGTCCGCGGCGCGTCCGGCGTCGGCGGTGCGCACCAGCAGATAGTCGGTGTCGTAGGTCGAGACGGCGAACACCGGGATGTTGGCCTCGGCCAGCGGCGCCGTCAGCCGCGCCAGGATGCCGGTCAGCGCGAACTCCAGCGGCCCCTCCACCTTGAAGGCGCGCCAGCCGCGCTCGGCCTTAACGTCGGCGGGAACCTGCGCTTGCGTGCAGACCACCGACAGCTCGTCGGCGGTGCGGGTCACGCTGACCAGCGGGTCGCTCCAGTCCACCCAGGCCGGCACCCCCTGCCCCGCCTCCAGCCGCGCCACCGCCAGTTCGCCGTCCAGCAGCGTGAGCGTCAGCGGCGGCGGTTCGGGTGCGGCGGTGACGGCGGCCAGCATCGCCTCGTCCACCTGGAGCGGGTTGAGGATGCGCCGCGCCCGCGCCGCCAGCGACGGCACGCCGGAGCGCAACGCCGCGCGCATCATCTCCGCCGCCAGCTCGCGCAAGGGCGCGTCCTTCTCCGCCAGATCCACCATGGCCTGGAGGGCGGAGGTGCGGACGATGCGGCTCTCGCCATGCTCGAACCACGTCACCAGCAGCGCGGCGGCCCGCCAGCGCTGCGCCTCGTCCAGCATCAGGCGCGGCAGGATCTGCGCGACGTGCCAGCGCACTTCGGATTGGTCGATGGCGGCGATTTCGCTCAGCAGGCGGTCGGTGTAGGCGTCCAGCTCGCGCGGCACGATGCGCGAGACTCGCTCCAGCGCGTCCGCCGCCCGCATGCGGATGCCGGCGCTGGGCGAGAACAGGCACTCCACCAGTTCCGGCAGGCGGGCGGGGTCGGCGGCGACCTGATCGGCGACGCCGGTGGCGTCCCCGGTGGTGCGGCGGTCACCGCGGGCGAGGCGCGCGGCCAAGTCGCCCATACCAGATTGGCCCATGCGCTCAGCGCCGGCCCGGCCGGACCGGCGGCAGCCGGCCGAAGCGGGAAAACGGCTTGGACGGCGGCTTGGGCGGAGGAGGAGGGGGCGGCGGTGGCGGCGGCTCGCCCTTCACGTCCAGGCCGGCGGCCATGTCGGCGAGGTCCTTCATCAGCCGCTTGACGCCGGTGACGCGCAGCGCCTCGTCGTCCCAGACGCGGGTGTAGACCAGCTTATGGTCTGGCCGCAGCTTCATCAGCCCGCCGCGCCCGGCGATGTAGCCCACCAGCTTGTCGGGGCGGGCGAAAATGTTGTTGCGGAAGGTCAGAACGGCGCCCTTCGGCCCGGCGTCCACCCGCTCCATCCCCGCCTGACGGCAGAGCTGCTTGATGGTCACCACGTCCAGCAGGTTTTCCACCTCCGAGGGCAGCTTGCCGAAGCGGTCGATCAGTTCGGCGGCGAAGGCCTCGATCTCCGGGCGGTCCACCAGTTCGGCGATGCGGCGGTAGAGCGACAGGCGCACGGTCAGGTCGGCGACGTACTCCTCCGGGATCAGCACCGGGGTGCCGAGGTTGATGGTCGGCGTCCATTCGTCGCCCACCGGCTGGTCCTGGCCGATGCCGGCGCGGGCGTTGGCGACCGCCTCCTCCAGCATGTGCTGGTAAAGCTCGACGCCAACCTCCTTGACGTGGCCGGACTGCTCCTCGCCCAGCAGATTGCCGGCGCCGCGGATGTCCATGTCGTGGCTGGCGAGCTGGAAGCCGGCGCCCAGGCTGTCCAGCGTCTCGATGACGTGCAGGCGCTGCTGCGCGGTGGTGGAGAGCGCCTTGTTGGGCGCGTAGGTCAGGTACGCGTAGCCGCGCACCTTCGACCGCCCGACCCGCCCGCGGATCTGATAGAGCTGCGCCAGACCGAACAGGTCCGCCCGGTGCACGATCAGCGTGTTGGCGGAGGGGATGTCCAGGCCGCTCTCGATGATGTTGGTGGCGAGCAGCACCTCGAACTTGCCCTCGTCGAAGGCCGTCATCACCTCTTCCAGCTCGGTCGCCGGCATCTGGCCGTGCGCGGTGATGACCTTGACCTCCGGCACCAGCGCCCGCACGCGCTCGGCCACGGTGGTCAAATCCTCGATGCGCGGGCAGACGTAGAAGCTCTGGCCGCCGCGGTAGTGCTCGCGCAGGATCGCCTCGCGGATCACCACGGGGTCGTAGGGCAGCACGAAGGTGCGCACCGCCAGCCGGTCCACCGGCGGCGTGGCGATCAGCGACAGCTCGCGCACGCCGGACAGCGCCATCTGCAAGGTGCGCGGAATCGGCGTCGCCGTCAGGGTCAGCACGTGCACGTCGGAGCGCAGTTCCTTCAACCGCTCCTTCTGCTTGACGCCGAAGTGCTGCTCCTCGTCGACGATGACGAGGCCCAGGCGCTTGAAGTCCAGGGTCTTGGACAGCAGCGCGTGGGTGCCGACGACGACGTCCACCGTGCCCTCGGCCAGCTCCTGCTTGATCTTGGACTGCTCCTTGGCCGTAACCATGCGCGACAGCTGCTGGATGCGGACCGGCAGGCCGGCGAAGCGGGTGGTGAAGGTCTTGAAGTGCTGGCGCGCGAGCAGAGTCGTCGGCACCACCACCGCCACCTGCTGCCCGGTCATGGCGACCAGGAAGGCGGCGCGCAGCGCCACCTCGGTCTTGCCGAAGCCGACGTCGCCGCACACCAGGCGGTCCATCGGCTTGCCGGACCCGAGGTCGGTGAAGACGTCCTCGATGGCCTTGAGCTGGTCGTCGGTCTCGGGATAGGGGAAGCGGGCGGCGAATTCCTGGTAGATGCCCTCGGGCGGGGCCAGCGGCTCGGCGCGCTTCACCTCGCGCTCGGCGGCGATCTTCAGGAGCGCCTCGGCCATGTCCTTCAGGCGCTTCTTGACGCGCGCCTTGCGCCCCTGCCAGCCCGCCCCGCCGAGCTTGTCGAGCTGGACGCCGGCATCCTCGCTGCCGAAGCGGGTCAGAACCTCGATGTTCTCGACCGGCACGAACAGCTTGTCGTCGCCCAGGTAGATGATGCGCAGGCAATCGTGCGGAGCGCCGGACACCTCCAGCGTCGCCAAGCCGTCGTAGCGCCCGATGCCGTGGTCGGTGTGGACCACCAGATCGCCGGGGTTGAGCGCCGAGTATTCGGCGATGAAGTTGGCGTGTCTGCGCTTCTTCTTGGCCGGCCGCACCATGCGGTCGCCGAGGATGTCCTGCTCGGTGATGACCGCCAGATCGGGGGCGGCGAAGCCGTGCTCGATGCCCAGCACCACCATGGCGGTGACGTGGCGGTCGAAGCGCCGCACCTCCTCGATGGTTTCGGCCGGCTCCAGCCCCTGGATGCCGTGGTCGGCCAGCACGCTCATCAGCCGGTCGCGGGAGCCCGCCGAATAGCCGGCCACCAGCACCTTGCGCCCATCGGCGCGCAGCCGCTCGATGAAGTCGCGCACCGCGTCGAAGACGTTGACGTCCGGCCGCGCCCGCTCGGCGGCGAAGTCGTGCCCCAGCCGCCCGCCGGCGTCCATGGTGCCCTTGATGCCCGGCGGCGTGGCGAAGGGCTGCAACTGCACCACAGCCGTGGTGCCCAGCACCGCGTCCCAGCCGGACTTGTCGAGGAACAGCGTGCCCGGCGGCACCGGCTTGTAGACCGGCTGGCCCGCCTTCTTGTCCACCGACATCATGGTGGCGCGCGCCTGATAGAAGTCCTCGATCTGGACGAGGCGCTGGTCCCGCGCCTCCTCCACCTGATGGTCGAGCGACACCATGGCGCGGGGCATGTAATCCAGCAGCGTGTCCATGCCATCGTGGAACAGCGGCAGCCAGTGCTCCATGCCCGCCTGCTTGCGCCCGGCGGACACCGCCTCGTACAGCGGGTCGTCGTCGGTGACCGCGCCGAACAGCTCGCGGTAGCCGGAGCGGAAGCGGGCGATGCCCGCCTCGTCGAGGAACACCTCCGACACCGGCTTCAGGGTGACGCCGGGGCGCTTCTCGGTGGTGCGCTGCGACATCGGGTCGAAGGCGCGCACCCCCTCCAACTCGTCGCCGAACAGGTCGAGGCGCAGCGGCTCCCCGGTGCCCGGCGGGAACAGGTCGATGATGCCGCCGCGGATGGCGAACTCGCCGGGCTCGCGCACGGTCTGCGCGCGGGTGTAGCCGTTCTGCGCTAGATACGTCTGCAACACCGCGAGGTCGATGCGGGCGCCGATCTTCGCGGTGAAGGTGGCGTTGCGGAACGCAGAGCGCGGCGGCACCTTCTGCAACAGGCCGTTGACGGACGTCAGCACCACCAGCGAGGCCGAGCGCTCGTTGCGCTCCATCAGCCGGGTCAGCGCGTCGATGCGGGCGGCGACAATCTCGCCGTTGGGCGACACGCGGTCGTAGGGCAGGCAGTCCCACGCCGGCAGGTGCAGCACTTCCAGTTCGGGCGCGAAGAACGCCAGCGCCTCGGCCAGCCGCGCGGTGCGGGCGTCGTCCAGGGCGACGTGCAGCACGCCGGCGGCGGCGGCGCGCTCGGCGAGGGCTGCCAGAATGCGGGCGTCCTGCCCTTCCGGTGCGCCGCCGACCAGCAGGCGAGCGGCCCGACCGGGCTGCAAATCGAACTTGATCACGACGAACCTTGGGGCGGGCCTAGGGGGGTCAGGACCCCTGTCGCGGGGTGTACTGGAATTGGACCAGCAGGCGCATGATGTCGGTGTCGTGCTCCGCCGGCACCGGCTCCTGGCCGGTCATCCAGTTATAGAGATCGGGGTCCGACAATTCCAGGAGCGCCTCGAACTGGTCGAGTTGCACCGGACCGAAGTCGGGCGTGTGCGCGTCGGCGAAGGAGCCCATGAGCAGGTCCATCTCCCGCGTGCCGCGGTGCCAGGACCGGAACCGCAGGCGTTTGCGCCGGGCTTCGAGTGGATCGATGTGGGATTCGGTCGTCATGGTGGTGAGAGGTAGCCCAACGGCGCGCCGCCGACAAGAGCCGCGGCGGGGAGCCGGCTGCGCGCCGGCTCGCGCCGGTCGATGATCCCGACGATGGTGCCGGCGGCGTTCAGCGTCACCTGGGCCAGCAGGATTCCGTTGTCGGCCACGGTTTCCGACGCGCCGATCTGCGCCACCGCCGCCAGATTCTTCTGTTCGCCCTTGACCGGCGGGTTGGCCGGGAAGGTCAGATGGACGTAGCAGGGAGTGGCGGTCCCCGCCGGCACGCTCAGCGCGGCGCCGCCATCGGTCACCACCAGAAAGCGGCCGGTGGTGTCGAAGGCCCCGCCGCTTGCGATGGACAGGGACTTGCCGTCAGCGGCAGCGGTGACCTCCAGCCCCTCCAGCACGCCCGCCGTGTAAAGCATCCGGTTCTGCAGGGCGAGCCACCCCAGGAAGAACCGCTGTTCCAGCGCCATCCCCTGCGCGGTCAGGAACATGCCGTCATAATAATGGAGACACATGGCGACATCGGCGGGGATGGAGATGGACATTCCACGATACCTTTTCTGTCGGGGCGTTCGCCGGACCGGCCGCCGCGGGCCGCGAGAATAACCCAAAAGAGGGAGCACCGCAAAAGACACCGGCCTCCCGCCATCGCACGCGCCGCGTGACGAGCCGCCCCTCACGGACCCGAAAACCGGGGCCGCCGCCGGCACCGAATGCCGCAGCACCGGAGTCCGTGTCGGTTCACCAACAGGGTAGGTATCCCGTGACCGCTGTGACGACATGACTCGAAATTCATTCGACAACTAAACGTCTGCGCCGCTGGGTTCTTCGGCGGCGGTCAGTAGTTCGAGAGCGCTTCGCATTCCCCGAAGCCGCCGCGCCGCATCACCATCGGGGAAGAGCGCAGCCGCCGGTCCGATGAGCTGGATCGCTTCTTCCAGAGCGTGCAAGGCCTTTTCACGCTCACCAGCCTCCTGCAACCGGTTGGACAGAGTCCAAAGGCACCGCGCCAGACCGGCCTCAAAGCGCGCCGGGTTGGCCGCCGCCAATCGGCGGAACACCACCACCGCCTCGCAGATCGCCGCCAGCGCCGCCGCCCCGTCCCCGGCGTCCGACAGGCGATTGGACAGGTTGTTCAGGCTCTGCGCCAGATCGGCCTCGAAGCGCGCCGGGTTGGCCGCCGCCAGCCGGCGGTACACCGCCACCACCTCGCGGATCGCTGCCAGTGCCGTCGCCCCCTCCCCGGCGTCCGACAGGCCATTGGACAGAGTCCAAAGGCACAGCGCCAGACCGGCCTCGAAGCGCGCCGGGTTGGCCGCCGCCAACCGGCGGTACACAGCAACCGCCTCGCGGATCGCCGCCAGCGCCGCCGCCCCGTCCCCGGCGTCCGACAGGCGATTGGACAGGTTGTTCAGGCTCTGCGCCAGTACGACCTCGAAGCACGCCGGGTTGGCCGCCGCCAGCCGGCGGCGGATCTCCACCGCCTCGCGGATCGCCGCCAGCGCCGTCGTCCCGTCCCCGGCGTCCGACAGGCCATTGGACAGGGTGTTCAAGCTGGTCGCCAGATCGGCCTCGAAGCGCGCCGGGTTGGCCGCCGCCAGCCGGCGGAACACCGCCACCGCCTCGCGGATCGCCGCCAGTGCACTCTTCTCATCGCCAACCGCTGCGAGATCAATCGATGCGTTCGTCAGAAACCGCGCCTTTTGGCCGTCATCCGTTGCCTGATCAGCAAGGGTGAGAGACACGCCTGCCGATAACCGAAGGAGACCTTGCGGCAGAACCGGGTCCAGAAACTGGGGTTCCAGAACCCTGCACCGCTCCAGCCGCCCCTTCACCATCGCTTCGAGCCAAAGACTCATGCGCTGGTCGTGCCGGCCGAGCACCACCTCGGCGTCGTAGCTGAGGCGTCCCAGCCGGTCGATGGCGATGGCTTCCGCGCCGTCGATGGCCGCCCACAGCCACTCCGGCGCCCTGTGCGGTTGCGCCGCCAGAACCTCCACCACCAGGGCGGCGGCGACGATGTCCGGCACCGGGGCAGGCAGGAGGCCATCATCGGTCAGGCAGCCGGTGGCCCGCACGCGGTCGAACAACTCCTCGCGCCCCCGCAGCCCGAGGTCGAGCGCCGGGTCGGCCAGCCGCGTCAGGTCGCTCCCGTCGAGGTGCCCGCGCACGGCGGCCAGCGCGGCGAGGCGGGCCAGGGCGTCATCGGCGAAGCCGTGCTGCTTCGCCAGCTTGCGCAGGCGGACGATTTCGCGCTCGGCCAGCGCCTCGACGACCTGCCGGGCGGTCAGATCGACGATTCGGCGCTCCGGGTCGCTCACCGCCTGGATGGCGGCGGCGGCGATCAGCAGAGGGCGCTGGTTGACCGGCACGCGGCCGAGCCACGCGCCGAAGGCCTCGGCGTCCACCGGCTGCGGCTCGCGCTGGCCGGGGGTGCGGGGGACGCGCGGCAGGGCGGACTGGTAGATCGCCCAGGCGTCAGCCGGCGCGACGCCCTCGCGCAGGGGGTATTCCGGGTCCCACGCCGCGTCGGCCCTGGCCGTGGTGATCGCCGGCTGCCAATAATCGTCGCCGTGGCGGCTGAGCAGCAGCACCCGCACGCGGCGCTCGGGGTCGTAGGGGATGGCGGCGATCTGCGCCAGCCGCGCCTGCACGGCGTCGCGGCGCTCCTCCGGGTAGTCGATCAGCAGGAAGCAGCCCGCCGGCCCGGCGTCGAGCGGCAACGGCCGGTCGGCCGGGACGAGGCCGGCGGACCAGTTCGGGTCCCGCGCCAGCTCGTCCGCCACCTCGTGCGCGAGGCGGGTCTTGCCGGCGCCGCCCTCGCCCGCCAGGACGCGGAACTTTGCCCCCGGCTCGCCGCGCGCCCAGGCCAGCAGGTCGGCTTTCTCCTGGTCGCGGCCGATCAGGTCGGTGAGGCGCGCGTCCCAGGTCAGCCAGCTCAGCGGCCGGCGGGCGGTCTTCAGGACGTGGGGCTTCCAGGCGATGGTGGGCTCAATCCACTCACCCCCAACCTCCGGCCACTCCAGGTGCACGGCGGCGAACCACAGCGAGGTGCGGTCGGAGTCGGCCAGCCACTGGTGAAGGTCCCCGGCGTCGAGAACCCGCACGTCCTTCCACACGCCCTCGGCACGCCGCGCGGCGGACCAGGCCCGGCCGCCGGGCCACACCCGCAGCGTCACGAAGACGAAGGTGGATTGCGCCGGGTCGATGCCCTTGGGGTCCTTGAGGCGCTTGGCGTAATCGTCGTCGGCCTTGCCCTTGGGATCGGCGTTGACCCCCATCTCCCAGGCGGAATGCCCGGCGGGCACCCAGGCGTTGCCCTGCTCCACCTCCACAAGGCCGTCCCAGCCGCGGTAGCGCGTGGGGTCGCCGGTCGGCAGGTCCAGCCGGCGCACGCGCACGGTCGAGCGGATCAGCCGGTGGACGAGTTCGGGCAGGCCATCGCGGCTTCCCTTCTCGTCGGCCCAGCGGGTGAGGTGTTCGACCAGGATCGTCCGCATGCGCGCCTGCGTGTGTGTTCACCGTGCGTATCACGTGGGGGTAGCATAGCGCCTTCGGCCGAGCGCGCAAATTGTTCTTGCTGTGTTCGCTCGCTTCGCGCTAGGATTACGATCCCTTTGCGGGTGAGGAGGGAGGTACGAATGGAACACCCCCTGCACACTGTTCCAAAGTGTTCCAAACTGTTCCATTCGGGCCGCTCCGCGGTACAGGGCTGACCGGCGCGTCTCGCCGTGGGAGTGAATTCCCGAGGCCGCGAAGACCAAAGCGATGACGGTTTTCGCTACCACTTGACGCAATTTTTCGACAAGTTTAATCCTTCCGGCGCGGTATGCTGCATCGCACAGTGACGGAGGGGCATATGCATAGGCTTGGTGTCGGACTGCTTTTCGCGTCGGCCGCACTGTGCGGGTTCGGCGGCCCGGCCGGGGCCAACGAAGGCGCCGCGACCGCGAACACCTGCCCTTATGAATCGCCCGTGACGGTCGCGCTCGGCAAGCGGTCGATCACCATCCCGCAGAGCGCGTTCTCCCCGACCAGCACCATCACCGACATCGACGGTTACGAACTGCGCCTGGATCACAAACTGCTCATCGTTGAACTGGTCGGCCAGAAGGGTGATGTCTGGCGCGCACCGATGACGAAGCTGGTTCGCGACAAGCGCTGCCAGGGAATTTACCTGGGACGCCCGGTTCAGGCGGCGGCCGGGGAGTGATGCGGCCGGCATGGCTTGACGGCGGCCCGATCATCCTCGATATCCTGGGCTGAACCCACTCTTCAGACGTGGGCAAACACGGCCATGCCGTGCTACAGTGATCGCGGCGGGTTTACCAAGCCCACGACGACACGCCTGAACAAACCTAGGAGACTGACATAGCCAAGCTCTATGACGCGGACCCGGTCCGCGATGGTCCGCGCCTCAATCGGGAAATCACCGCACGCACCGTGCGTCTCGTCGGCGCCAACGGCGAGATGATCGGCATCGTGTCCTTGCGCGACGCCTTCGACGCGGCGGCGGACGCCGAACTCGACCTTGTCGAGATCGCACCGCAGGCCGAGCCGCCGGTCTGCAAGATCCTCGACTACGGCAAGTTCCGGTTCGAGGAGCAGAAGAAGGCGAACGAGGCCCGCAAGAGGCAGAAGGTCATCGAGCTGAAGGAGATCAAACTCCGGCCGAACATCGATGACAACGACTACAATGTGAAAATGCGTGCGGCGACCCGCTTCCTCGAAGAGGGCGACAAAGTCAAGCTGACCATGCGCTTCCGCGGCCGCGAGATGGCGCACCAGGATTTGGGCATGAACGTGCTGATCCGCGTGCGCGACCAGCTCCAGGACATCGCCAAGGTGGAGCAGATGCCTCGAGTCGAAGGCCGCATGATGGTCATGGTCATCGCACCGCGTTAAAGGTCCGGCATCTCGGCAGAGGGGTGGGCGAAGCCCGAAAGCCCCCTGCCCCGGCCCGGCGGGCTCACCCGTGTGGGCGTGCCGGTGGGCGTCCGGCGTCGAGCGCCGGAGTCGAACGCCGCCAATTCCAGGAATCGGAGCACGATGAGCAGCTTTAAGAATCCGGGCTTTGCCGACCGGCTGAGCGCAGCCGCAAACGCGAAGAAGGCCCAGATGGAGAAGTTCCGCGCCAAGCCCGGCGTGAACGACCCGGCCTTCGCCGAACGGGAGGCTGCCCGCGAAGCCACCCGAATCGCGCGCGAAAACCGCGCCGCCGCGCGCAAGGCGGAGCGTGACGCCCAGAAGGCCGCGGAACTCGAAGCCAAGAAGGCGGCGTTGGCCGCCGAGGAAGCCGAGCGCATCGCCCGCGAAGCCGCCGCCGCCCAGGAAGCGGCCGATCGGATTGCCAGCGCGGCGGCCCTGGAAGCCGAACGCAAAGCGGCCCGCGACGCCCGCTACGCAGCGCGCAAGGCCCGTAAGAAGTAAAAGAAGGCACTCGTCCCCGGCGGACGGCCGATTCCGGCCCCGGCCTCCTGAAGCGTGTGTCCGTGCGACCTTACGCGCCTTGTTTGACGCTGGTCAGAGGCCGGGGCATACGCCATGGTGTGAGGAGGAGATCCGTGACAAGAAGCCCCCTCATGCCCTCCTCACTTGCCCGGCGCCTACGGCTGAACAGCCTTCGCATGCACCTGCTCGCCCTCGTCCTGGCGGCGCTGGCGCTGCCGTTCGCCGCGGCCGTCTGGTATGTGGATGTCAGCGTCACCAAACGGCTGACCGAGGCCGAGGATCTGGGGCGGGAACTGGCGCGGACCGGCGTCCAGCGTCAGGAAGAGATCATCCGGGACGCCCGCAACCTGCTGGCCGTGCTCGCGATGATTCCGGCGATCAACGGCGCCGACAACGACGTGGACGAATGCGTCGGTATCCTCAAGGCGCTGCCGAAGCGCAACGCCTGGACGACGGGCGCCTGGGTCGCCGACATAAACGGCCAGCTCATCTGCGACACCACCGGCCCCGGACGCGACACCAACCTCAACTTCGCCGACCGCCCCTATTTCCAGCGCGCGGTGCAGACCAACGGCTTCGTGGTCAGCGACTACATCGTCGGCAAGCGGTCCGGCAAGGCCATCCTCATCGCGGCGCAGCCGATCACCGGCCCGGACGGGTCGCGCCGCGTGCTCGGCGTGTCCATCGACCTCGCCTGGATGGCCGAGCTGGTGCAGCGCAGCAGGCACCCGGAGGCCCGATTCACCGTCCTGGACAGCGCCGGAACGATCCTGGCCCGCCACCCCGACCCGGAGGGCTGGACGGGACAGAACATGAGCAAACTGCCCTTCGTGCAGACCGTGTTGAGGGACGAGGAGGCCCAGATCGAAGCGATGAGCGCCGACGGCGTCCGGCGCATCTGGAGCTCCCGGAAGATCGCCGGGACCGAGGCCCGCTTCATGATCGGCCTGCCCAAGGACCCGATTCTCGCGGAAGGCCGGCGCGACCTGTTCCGCAGCCTGGCCCTGCTCGCCACGGCCCTCCTGGCGGCGTTCGCGATGGCCTGGGCGGTCGCGCACGTCTCGGTGCTGCGCTGGATGACCGGGCTGAGCGGACTCGCGGAACGCATCGGCAGCGGTGACGCCGACCTGGTGTCCCATGTGGCGCTCGACGTGGCGTTGGACACCGAGCGTGCGCCCGACGAAATCGCCACGCTGGCCCGGTCCATGAAGCAGATGTCGGTGCGGCTTGCCGAGCGCGAGCGCGACCTGCGGCTGTCCAGGGATCAGGCCGATGCCGCGAACAGCGCCAAATCGAACTTCCTGGCGGCGATGAGCCATGAGATCCGCACGCCGCTCAACGGCGTCATCGGCTTTGCCGATCTGCTGCTCGACACGCCGCTCACGGTCGAGCAGCGCCGCTACGTCGCCCTGCAACGCGAGGCGGGGCGCGGCCTGCTGGCGATCATCAACGACATTCTCGACTGCTCCAGGATGGAGGCCGGCCAGCTCACGCTGGAAGAGCGCGGATTCGACCTGCGCCGGCTGCTGACGGATTGCCGCGACCTCATGTCGAACGCGGCCTCGGGGAAGAGCCTGCTGCTCCAGATGGTGCTGGCGGACGACATGCCGCGCTTCGTGCGCGGCGACGAGACCCGCATCCGGCAGGTGCTGCTCAATCTGCTCGGCAACGCCATCAAGTTCACCGACGACGGCAGCGTGCTGGTTTCCGCATCGGTCGCCGTCGCGGACAACGAGCGCCCGACGCTGCGCTTCGCGGTGACCGACACCGGCCCCGGCATCGCCACGGAGGACCACGCGCTGCTGTTTCAGCGCTTCAGCCAGGGCGACCGCTCGACCAACCGGCGCCATGGCGGCACCGGGCTCGGGCTGCTGATCAGCAAGCAGCTGACCGAACGGATGGGCGGGCGCATCGGCTTCGAAAGCGCCCTGCGTTTCGGCAGCACCTTCTGGTTCGAGCTGCCGCTCGCCCGCTGCGATCACGCCGACGAGGACGCCGCCGACGCCCGGCCGGTGCCGCAGTTCCGCCCGGCCCGCATCCTGCTGGCGGAGGACGTGCCGATGAATCAGATCGTCACCTCGGCGATCCTGAAGAAGGCCGGGCACAGCGTGGAGATCGTCGAGGATGGGGCGGCGGCGGTGGCCGCGGTGCGCGACGGCAGCTTCGACGTGGTGCTGATGGATTTGCAGATGCCCGTCATGGACGGCTTCGAGGCGACGGGGGAAATCCGACGGCTGGACAGCCCGAAGCGGCGGATCCCGATCATCGCGCTCACCGCGAACGCCCTGTCCGAACAGCTGCGCAAGTGCCTCGACAGCGGCATGAACGATCACGTCACCAAGCCCATCGAGCCGGGCCTGTTGCTGGGCACCATCCACCGCTGGGTGCGCAACATCGCCGACGCGCCCCCTGTTGCCCAGCGGGTGGCGGCAGCGGAGGAGGTGCCGCTCCTCAAGCACGCTGCCTGGGACGCGTTGGGCGTGTCCATCGGCGCCGACGCCGTTCCGGCTTTCGTCCGCGACAGTTTGGTGGATGTGGAACGACGGATCGGGCGTTTGCAGGTGGCCGACGAGCGTCGGCTGATCGCCTTCGAGGCGCACGCGCTGGTGTCCCTCACCGGCAACATCGGCATGATGGAGCTGTCGAGCCGCTGCCGCATCCTTCAGCGGGCGGCCGAGAGCGCGGATGCCGACCTGGACCCGCCGCTGCGCGCCGTCGAGGCCGCGTTCGCCGCGGCCCGCACCGCGGCGGAGGAGAGACTGGCGACGGCGGCCAGCTGAGGCCCACTCGGCGTCACGGCTTTCGCCACCGGGACAGCAGGGACGTGAGCCGATCGAACCCGAAGTCGAGGACGACCGCCAGGGCGGCGACGATCATCGCACCCTGGAGGACGTAGGCCGGGTTCGACCCGTTCAGCCCGATGATGATCGGCAGCCCCAGGGTCTTCGCCCCGACCGTCGACGCGATGGCGGCGGTGCCGACGTTGATGACGACGGCGGTGCGGATGCCGGCGAGGATCACCGGCGCGGCCAGCGGCAGTTCGACCCGCACGAGGATCTCGGCCGGCCGCATGCCCAGGCCGCGCGCCGTCTCCAGCACGGATTCCGGCACCCCTTCCAGGCCAGCGACGGTGTTCTCCACGATGGGCAGCAGGGCGTAGAGCGTCAGCGCGATCAACGCGGGTTCCGGCCCGAATCCGATCACCGGCACGGTCACGGCAAGCACGGCGACCGGCGGGAAGGTCTGGCCCATGGTGGCCACCGCCTCCAGCAGGCCGCGGAACTCCGCCCCGGCCGGCCGGGTCACGAACACACCGGCGGCGGCGCCGAGCCCCACCGCTGCGAGGCTCGACAGGCCGACCAGCGTCAGGTGATCGGCGGTGAGCGCCAGGAAGCTGTCGGCCTCGTACAGCGGCCGGTCGAGCGCCGGGTACAGCAGGGCGAACAGCGGCTTCAGCGCCGGCATGCCGAGCACCAGCGCGGCCAGCACCAGCAGCGCCAGCGTCAGGCGGTCGGTCACCAGGGCCGTCAGCGACGAGCGCCCGGTCATGGCCGCACGAGATCGCTGAGGTGAATGATACCGGCCGGATGTCCGTCCTCGCCGACGACCGCGATGCGATCGGTGCCGCGCGCGACCATCTCGGACAGGGCGCGGCGCAGCGGTGCCGTCGCGGGCAGAGGATCCCCGGATGCCGTGCCCGGCTGGGCACGCTGGCCGATGGTTTCGACGGCGAGCCGCTTCAAGCCCCACTCCTCGCGGCCGACGAGGTCGCGCACAAGGCCGTTCGCCGGCCGGGTCAGGATCGCCAGCGGCGGCGCGAATTGGATCAGCCGACCGTGATGGACGACGGCGATCCGCGTCGCCAGCGCCAGCGCCTCGTCCATGTCGTGGGTGACGAAGACGATGGTCGTCCGCGTCTTGCGATGGATGGCAGCCAGTTCCCCCTGCAAGGCGGCGCGGGTGATCGGGTCGAGGGCGCTGAACGGCTCATCCATCAGCAGAATGCGCGGCTCCGCCGCCAGCGCGCGGGCGACGCCGACGCGCTGCTGCTGCCCGCCCGAGAGCTGGTGCGGGAAGGCGTCGCGGAAGCGCCGGGGGTCCAGGTCGAGCAGGCTCAGCAACTCGGTCACCCGGTCGCGCACGCGCGCCTTCGGCCAGCCCAGCAGCGTGGGCACGGTGGCGATGTTGCGCTCGACCGTCCAGTGCGGGAACAGCCCGACCGACTGGATGACGTAGCCCATGCGCCGCCGCAGTTCCTCCGGCCGGGCGCCCGCGATGTCCTCGCCATCGATGCGGATGGTGCCCTCGTCCGGGACGATCAGGCGGTTGATCATCTTGAGGATCGTCGACTTCCCCGACCCCGACGGGCCGACCAGCACGCAGAACGCGCCGTCCTCGACCTCGAAGGACACGGAATCCACGGCGACCCAGGGGCCGAACCGCTTGGTCACCCGTTCGAACGCGATCATGCCCCTCCCCTCCCGGCCAGCGACACGAGCAGCCGCAGCGTGGCGTCGGCGGCGACGGCAAGCAGGATCACCGGCACCGCGCCCAGCAGCACGAGGTCGAGCGCGTTGGCGAACAGCCCCTGGAACATGATGGCGCCCAGGCCGCCAGCCCCGATCAGCGCCGCCACCGCGGCCAGTCCGACCGCCTGCACCAGCGTGATCCGCAGGCCCGACAGGAAGACCGGCAGGGCCAGCGGCACCTCGACATGGAGGAAGATTTGGCGCGGCGTCATGCCCATGCCGCGCGCCGCCTCGCGCACGGCGTCGGGGACGCCGGCCAGCCCCTCCGCGGTGTTGCGGACGATGGGCAGCAGGGAATAGAGGGTCAGCGCGATGACCGCCGGTGCCATCCCGACACCGCTGATCCCCAGCCCCGGCAAGGCGCCCGCCAGCGCCGACAGCGGCGCCAGCAGCAGCCCGAACAGCGCGATGGACGGGATTGTCTGCACCACGTTGAGCAGCGGGAAGACCAGCCGTCCCACGGCGCGGGAGCGTTGCGCCAAAACGCCCAACGGCACCCCGGCGAGCAGCGTCGGCACGAGCGCCGCCGCGACGATGACGCCGTGCCGCACGACCGCCTCGGCGAAGGTGTCCCGCCGGTTGGCGTATTCCTTGAGGATCGACAACTGGTCGAGGTGGCCCGCCGCGAGCGGCGCCGCGATCAGCGCGAGTGCCGCGGCACCGGCGCCGATGCGCAGCGGCGGCGTCAGTTCCAGGCGGCGCACGGAATCCACCGCGGCGAGCAGCGCCGCCGCCTCCATGCCCCAGAAGCCGGCGCCGAACGAGGTGCGCGCCGCCGCCGGGGCGCTGGCGGCGAGCATTGCCGCCTGCTGTCCGGCCAGTTCGACCAGCCCCGCCGTGAGGAGGATGGCAGCAACGGCGATAGCCCACAGCACGCTGCGGGTCGGCGGCAGGAACGGGGCGGCGAGCAGCACGGCGCCGGGCAGCAGCGCCAGCCCCCAGGGCCAAGCCAGCGCCGCCGACAGCATGATCCCGCGCCCCGACAGCAGCCGGTTCGGCGCGTAGCTCAGGAACGGCAGCATCAGCGCCGCCGCCAAAACGGCCAGCGCCAGCAGGAGGACGACGCGGTTGCGGATCATCTCCGCTACTTCAGGAATCCCTTGGACTTGAGGTAGGAGGAGGCGACCTGCTTCGGGTCCTGGCCCTCGACGGAGATCCTGGCGTTCAGCGCGCGCAGGGTTTCGGCGTTCAGCGAGGCGAAGACCGGGTCCAGCGCCTCGCGGATCTTCGGGTTCTTCTCCAGGACCGCGGCACGCACCGTGGGGGCGGGCTCGTAGACCATCTGCGCGCCCTTGCTGTCCGTCATGACCACAAGGTCCAGCGCGGCGATGGCGCCGTCGGTGCCGTAGACCATGGCGGTGTTGACGCCCGACGTGCCCTCGGCCGCCGCGCGGATGGTCGCCGCCGTGTCGCCGCCGGCCAGCACCAGGATCTGCTCGGGACGCAACGAAAAGCCGTAGGTCGTCTGGAACGACGGCAGCGCCGCAGGGCTCTCGACGAACTCGGCCGAGGCGGCCAGCTTGGCCTTGCCGCCGCCGCCAACCCAGCGGGCGAAATCCTCCATGGTCGCGAGCCTGTTGGGCGCCGCCACGTCCCGGCGCACGGCGATGGCCCAGGTGTTGTTGGCGGGCGCCGGCGTCAGCCAGACAATGTTGTTTTTCTCCCGGTCGAGCTGGCGGACCTTCTCATAGCCCGCACCCGCGTTCTTCCACGCCGGGTCGCTGTCCATGGTGAAGAAGAAGGCGCCGTTGCCGGTGTATTCGGGATAGAGGTCGATCTCGCCCGCCAGCAGGGCGCTGCGGACGATCTTGGTGGGGCCGAGCTGGATGCGGTTTTCGGTCGGGATGCCGTTGGCCTCCAGCATCTGAAGGATCATGGTGCCGAGCAGCCCGCTCTCGGCGTCGAGCTTCGAGCCGACGCGGACCGTGTCGGCCGCACGCACATTCCCGGCGGCGAGGACCAGTCCCAGCACAAGCGTGATCAGCGTCCGCACCGTCGGTTTCATGACCACCGCCCCCTCCCTTGCCGGCCGTTGCAGAAGCAAGGATGGTCAACAATGGCAATTGCGGCAAGCGGCGCTTTCGCGGCCTATTCGGCGAACAGCGCCACGCAGGCCGCCGGGGGTGGCGGGATTGCCGGCTTGACGTGCGGCTTTGGCGTTTCCTTCGGCGGCTCGAACCAGCTCAGGAGTTCGGCGTCGCATCCCTCGCCGGGCGGGGCCGGGCTTTGCGGGACGCAGGAGGCCGTCCCTTCCGGGCAGCCGAGGCGCACATGGAAGTGCGATGCGTGGCCGAACCACGGGCGGATCTTCCGCAGCCACGAGCGGTCACCGGTCTCGCCCTCGCACAGCGCCAGCTTGATCGCCGGGTTGACGAAGATGCGCGTCACCCGCGCGTCGCTCGCCGCCAGCCGCAGCAAACGTCTTTGCCGCGGGCCGAAGTGCCGCGGGTCGACCCGTTGCGTCGCCGCCTGGACCATGCTGGGGAAATCCGTGCGTTCCCGCTCGGCACGCGGCAGGTTCGGCAGGTCCAGGTCGAACCAGACATCGGCGTCCAGGCCGATCTGGTGGCTGGCATGGCCGCTTTCCATGCGCCCGCCGCGCGGCTGCGACAGGTCGCCGATGGCGAGGCGCCCGAGACCATCGGATTGCGCCCGGTTCGCCAACGTCGCGACGTAGTCCAGCAGCACGGGATGGCCGAAGTTCCGCTGCCGCGACAGGTTCACGACCTGATAGCCGGCCCCCTCCGGCGGAAGTTCACCGGCACCGCGGATGCAGCCGTTGGCGTATTCGCCGATCGGCTGCGCCGGGCCGGGGCGGACCATCGCCGGAGCCGCGGGGAACGCGGCTGGCGAGAGCTTCTCCGCGGCACCGGCGGGAAGGTACGCCGCGGCAACGAACAGCGTTGCCACGGCAAGGCCGGTTACGCGCCCTCTTGCTTGGGCCGATTGCCGACCGTGCAGAGAACCCGCGTCATGCGAAACTTCGGGTGATCGTTGATCCACTTGGCGCCCTCGATCTGTCCGGCGATCTGGCAGCTGGACATGCTCAACGGCTGATCGTCCGGAATAACCGGCTTCACCGTCTGACATTGGGTCGGTTCGGAAACCATACAGAACACCATCGACAAAGCAACGAGCATCGGACACTCCAAGGTGCGAAGCACAATGAATCAAACTGACACGGGCCGATCCTGGCAATTGCCGTGCCATCCCACGCGGGGCAGCATGACGGCAAACCGGATGCCAAAACCAGGAACCGCACCACATCCATGCTCAGAGCTTAGACATCGAAGGTTAACGATGCCCAAATGTTGGACGATATGCATATGCCCGCGATCCACGTGCGCCCGTTGGGGCTGACGCCACCCGGCCACGCCCTGCCGGGCGCACGCCCGTTGGCGGGGGGATGGTTGAGCTTCGACCGTTGCGAGATCGTCCGCCGGCGTGGCGCCACGTCCGAGCGGACGCTGGTGGCGCTCGACGATCCGGCATCCTGGCCGGAGGAACTCCCGGCCGTGCTCGACCGCCTGTCGGCGCCACGGCCAGCCTTTGCGGGCATCGCGCTCGACCGGCCCCGCATCATGGGAATCCTCAACGTCACACCGGACAGCTTCTCCGATGGCGGGGTGTACCTCGATACCGACAAAGCGGTCGAACACGGCCTGGCGATGGTGGCGGATGGGGCGGACATCGTCGATGTCGGCGCGGAGTCCACACGCCCCGGCGCGATGCCGGTCCCCGCGGAGGCGCAGATCCGCCTCGCCATACCCGTCGTCGCCCGGCTGGCGGAGCGCGGCGTGGTGGTTTCCATGGACACCCGCAGCGCCGCGGTCATGCGCGCCGCGCTGGCCGCCGGTGCGGCCATCCTCAACGACGTCTCGGCGTTGACCCACGATCCCGAAGCCCTTGATGTGGCCGCGCGCTCCGGCGCGCCCGTCGTCCTGATGCACATGCGCGGCGTGCCGGAAACCATGAACGCAGCCCCCCGCTATGCGGACCCCGCGCTCGACGTGTTCGACGAACTCGAACAGCGCGTGCGGGCTTGCGAGGCCGCCGGAATTCCGCGCGGGCGGATCCTGGTCGATCCGGGGATCGGTTTTGCCAAGACCATTCCACAGGGTGCTGCGGTCACCCGCGCGCTGTCCATGTTCCACGCCACGGGGTGTGGCGTGCTGGTCGGCTTCTCGCGCAAGGGGCTCATCGAGCGCCGGGCGGGCGCGTCCGAGCCGCGGGCGCGGCTTCCCGGCTCGCTGGCGGCGGCGCTGGTCGCATTTTCACAGGGCGTGCAGGTCGTGCGCGTCCACGACGTCGCCGCGACGGCACAGGCCCGCGACGTCTGGGACGCCCTTACGGCCAAATGACCGCGGCAGCCCTCAGGTCTGCGGCTGCTCGCAGCGCCACCGGCGGACGTTCCAATTGGGATGACTCATCTGCCATTGCACGGCGCTGATGTATCCATTTCGCGTGCACGACGCGACGTTCGGGAAGCGTTCCACGAAAGACGGACGTTCGACCGAGCAATCGTCAGGCCGGGACATCAGGCAAACCACGAGGATCAATTCGAACATGCACCACCATTTTCCGAATGGATAAACGACTCTTCAACAGGCACCCCAACAGTTCCCTAACAGACATAGTCCCTCCACGAAAGGGCTGTTGGAGTCAGAAATCCGCCACAACCCAACCCATTCTTGTTGCAATGCAATATCGCATCGCAAAAATTTGATAATACAAACCAAAAAATCATGCTTTTTCGGATAAATTAGAATACCATCCCTACCACCTA
The DNA here is from genome assembly GCF_053470425.1 of Azospirillum terrae. Taxonomy (NCBI): domain Bacteria; kingdom Pseudomonadati; phylum Pseudomonadota; class Alphaproteobacteria; order Rhodospirillales; family Azospirillaceae; genus Azospirillum; species Azospirillum terrae. Next base: position 826,733 of record NZ_JBPXMR010000001.1, read on the forward strand.
TTTGCGTGGACAAGTTATCCAAAATGATTGATTCTACGCCAATTACAGAATCTTTTCTCACGCCGACTTGACGCTCGATCACGCTCAATATAGTTTTAAGTGCTTAATTGGCTTCGAGCAACCGCCGAGCCAGCACACGGCATTTTTCCATAACAAATGCTTTCACAAGCGCCATCAAATTGGTTTTCAAGTAGCAACAAACGCTAATAACGGGAGGGAGCGCGATGAAGTCCTTGTCACGATGGCTGCTGGTTTCGGCCGCTGTTTTCGCATCCGGGTCCGCCTTCGCGAACGACAGCATCATGAAAAACTCGGCAGACCCAAACAATTGGGCTCTACAGCTCGGCAACTATGCCGGCCAACGTTACAGCCCTCTCAATCAAATCACCACGAACAACGTCAAGGATCTTCAGGTCGCCTGGAGCTTCTCGACCGGCGTTCTGCGCGGACATGAGGGCGGGCCGATTGTCGTCGGCGACGTGATGTACATTCACACACCGTTTCCCAACAAGGTCTTTGCGCTGGACCTGAACAATCCCGGCCGGGTCATCTGGAAGTATGAATCGGTCCAGGACCCGAACGTCATTCCCGTCATGTGCTGCGACACCGTGAACCGCGGCGTCGCGGTTGCCAACGGGAAGGTGTTCCTGGCGCAGGCGGACAACACACTGGTCGCACTCGACGCGAACACCGGCAAGGAGCTCTGGAAGGCCAAGAACGGCGACCACACCAAGGGTGAAACGCTGACGGCGGCCCCGCTGGTGGTCAAGGACAAGGTGTTCGTCGGCATCAGCGGCGGCGAATTCGGCGTGCGCGGCCATCTGACCGCCTACGACATCAATACCGGCAAGCAGGTGTGGCGGGCGTACTCGACCGGCCCCGACACCGACGTCAAGATCGACCCGAACAAGACCACGATGATGGGCAAGCCCATCGGGCAGAAGGACCTTGGCGTCAGCACGTGGCCGGGCGACGAGTGGAAGCGCGGCGGCGGCACCACCTGGGGCTGGTACACCTACGACCCCGAATTGAACCTGATCTATTACGGCACCGGCAACCCCGGCACCTGGAACCCGACCCAGCGCTCCGTCGATCATGACCGCAACAAGAGCGACAACAAATGGTCGATGACCATCTTCGCCCGCGACCCGGACAGCGGCGAGGCGAAGTGGGTCTATCAGAAGACGCCTTTCGACGAATGGGACTTCGACGGCGTCAACGAGAACATCCTGGCCAACATCAACGTGAACGGCCAGCCGCGCAAGGTGCTGGTCAACTTCGACCGCAACGGCTTCGCCTACACCATCGACCGGACGAACGGTGAACTGCTCGTCGCGCAGAAGTACGACCCGACAGTCAACTGGGCGTCCGAAGTCGACATGAAGACCGGGCGGCCGAAGGTCGTCGACAAGTACAGCACCTTCGCCAACGGCGAAGACAAAAACACCGCGGGCGTCTGCCCGGCGGCGTTGGGCACCAAGGACCAGCAGCCGGCGTCGTTCTCGCCGGACACCGGGCTGTTCTACGTGCCGACCAACCACATCTGCATGGACTATGAGCCGTTCTCGGTCCAGTACACCGCCGGTCAAGCCTATGTCGGTTCGACCGTATCCATGTACCCGACGCCGAACTCGCACGGTGGCATGGGCAACTTCATCGCGTGGGACGCGGCGGCCGGCAAGATCGTCTGGTCGCGGCCTGAGCGGTTCGCGGTGTGGAGCGGTGCGCTCACCACCAAAGGCGGTGTGGCTTATTACGGCACGCTGGAAGGCTATCTGATCGCCGTCGACATGAAGGACGGGAAGGAGCTGTGGCGGTTCAAGACGCCGTCCGGCATCATCGGCAACATCAACACCTACACGCACAACGGGAAGCAGTACGTCGCCGTGCTGTCCGGCGTCGGCGGTTGGGCCGGCATCGGTCTGGCGGCGGGCCTGAACCAGGAAGCCGGCGCGGCCGCTTGGCATCACGCGGTCCATCCCAACCGTGCGGAAGGCACCGGGGTGGCGACCGCCGGCCTGGGTGCCGTCGGTGCCGGAATGTCGCTGGGTGAATACACCCAGTTGGGCGGCGTGCTGACCGTCTTCCACATCCCCGACCAGAAGTGAGGCACGCGCCGACCCCGGTGCTCTTCGGAGCACCGGGGTTTTCGTTCCTCTACCGTGCCCCCCGATCCGGCGAGGACCTCCATGAACATGAAAACCGGAATTCGCACGCCTGTCTGCGTGCTCGCCCTGGCGTTGTTGGGCGCCGCAGCCATCATCGGCCCGGTCGCGGCGCAGCAGGACGACGCGCCGGTCGCACCGGACGGGACGCCGACCTACACCGTCAAGGACGGACAGGTGGACAAGGGCACGTACAACGGCTACCGCCGCTTTCATTCCGTCTGCCACACCTGCCACGGCTTCGACGCCAACGGGTCGTCCTTCGCGCCCGCCCTCGTGGATTCGCTGAAGCGCCTGAGCTACGACCAGTTCAAGGAGGTCGTCATCAACGGACGCCAGAACCAAGGCGCCACCGGCGACAAGGTGATGCCGTCGTTCGGCACGGACCCGAACGTCGTGCAGAACCTCGATGACATCTACCGCTACCTCAAGGCCCGCGCCGATGGCGCGCTGCCCGGCGGACGCCCGCAGCGGATCGGCAGTTGAGGGAGGGCGTCATGACGGTTGCGTTCAGAACCTGCGCAGCGGCAGCCGCGGCGCTGGTCCTGCTTTCCACGCCAGCCACCGCCATCGAGGCCACCGACCGGGCCGCCGTCCGGGTCTGCGCGGACGCCAACCTCCTGCCCTTCTCCAACGACCGGCTGGAAGGCTTCGAGAACGAGATCGCCCGCCTGATCGGCGAGGATCTCCAGCGGCCGGTCACCTATTTCTGGTGGCCGCAAACCATCGGCTTCGTGCGGAACACGCTGCGCGCCCGCCAGTGCGATCTGGTCATGGGCACGGCGTCCGGCGAAGAGCAGATGCAGAACACCAACCCGTACTACCGGACGGTCTACGCGCTGGTCTATCGCACCGCGTCGGGGATCACGGCCGAAACCCTGGGTGACCCGGCGCTGAAGGACGCCCGCATCGGCATCATCGAGCGGACGCCGGCCGCCAACCTCATGCGCCAGTACGGCCTCACCAGGACCGAGCCGTACCAGCTCAACACCGACACCCGCGCGAACAACCCCGCCCGCGACGCCATCCAGGACGTGGCGACCGGGCGGACGGACGCCGCGGTGATCTGGGGGCCGATCGCCGGTTACTACGCCGCCCAGCAGACGGAGCCGCTGACCGTCGTCCCACTGGTCAAGGAGCCCGCATCCGCCCACCTGCAATTCAACATCTCCATGGGCCTGCGCACCGACGAGCCGGATTGGAAGCACTGGCTCAACGACTTCATCACGCGCCGCCAGACCGACATCGACCGCATTCTGCTGCGCTACCACGTGCCGCTGGTCGCCCCGGACGGCACGCTGAAGAGTGCGGCGGCCACGGAACCGCCGGGCTACCGTATGGACAACTACCGGGCGCCGGCCCCCGCCGGGCTGTCCGGCGCCTCGACCGTCACCCTGGCGGAACTGCGCGGCTTGATGCAGCGCGCGCCGGAGCTGCGGCTGATCGACGTGATGCCGGCGCCGCCGCGCCCCGCCGACCGCCCGCCGCCGGCCGTGTGGGCGCCGCCGCCCCGCATGAGCCTGCCGGGCGCCGTCTGGCTGCCCAACACCGGCTACGGCAACCTGTCGCAAGGGCAGGAACGCTATCTGCGCACCGGCCTGGAGACGCTCAGCAAGGGCGACCGCGCAGCCAAGCTGGTGCTGTTCTGCGAGCCGAACTGCTGGATGTCGTGGAACGCCGCCAAGCGCGCCGTGGAATGGGGCTACAGCAACGTCTACTGGTACCCGGACGGCACCACGCGGTGGCAGGAGGCGGGGTACCCGCTGGAGCCGGTCACGCCCTTCGGCAGCGGCGCGTCGAACTGAAGGGGATTAGTCGAGGTGAGCGGCAATGGCGCGCGCAACACGGCCAAGCCTCTGTTCCAGCTGGACCGGCTGATCGCACAGGGCGGTCTGGTTGCGGCGCCGCTCGTCGAGAATGCGGCGCTGCCACGCGATGTCCTCCTGCAACGCCTTGGCCTCGGGGGAGTCGGGGGGAAGCGTTCGCAGGCTGGTCAACCCCTCAGCGATGCGGTCGAGCAGGGCGCGTTGCTGATGGGCGTAGCGCTGAATCACGTCGATGGCCCTGCTGCGCTCCTGGTTGAGCGCATCGAACACACCGGCGAAGAGCGCGGTGAGCACCGCGTTGCGGTCCGGCCCGAGGGTGTCGGCGAAGCGGTCGATGGACGCCTCGGCCCGGTCGATGTCGACCGAGCGGTCGGTCGCCTGCTTCAGGATCGGCTCGACGCCGGGGATGCTCCGCCAGGCGCCCTCCTTGTCTTCGATGGGGTCGCCGGGCCAGATCTGGCCGGGGGACAGCGTCGGAACCAGGATCTGGGCGCACGGCCAATCCGGGTTGCGCTCCGCCCCCACCGCGAGGGACGGCGGGAGGAGCAAAACACCGATGACGATCAGGATGGACCGGTGAGGCATCCCCGGAGTCTGCAAGGCGAAGCACGGGCTTGCCTACCCGGTCATTCGGATAAGCAAGGTCCCCCATGAGAGTCCGGCTCGCCCTGCTTCTGCTGATGGCGTTCGCCACATCCGCCCACGCGGCGGCCCAAACGGAGGCCCAAACGGAGGCCCAAACGGAGGCCAAGGTGCTGGTCTTCGACCTGGAACTCTTCGACACCAGCGGCGAACCGCCCGATCCCGACCACCCCGGACGGCTGAAACGGATGACCGAAATTCTGCGCGACGGGCTGAAAGGCCGTTATGAGGTCACGGGTGTCCGCGACACCGCTCTCGCCGCCCAGTTGCCGGCGTCGATCCGCTTGTGCAACGGCTGCGAGCGCGACCTGGGCCGCAAGGCGGGCGCCGATATTGTGGTAACCGGCTTCATCCACAAGATCAGCACCTTGATCCTGAACGTGCAGATTATAATGCGCGAGGTCGGCAGCGGCGAGATCGTCGCCACGGGAGTCGCGGACATCCGGGGCGACAACGAGCGGTCGTGGCGGCACGGCGTGGACTGGCTGCTGCGCCATCGGCTTCCGACGAATGTCCCGTGACAGGGAGGAGGATCGCGTGGCCGACGATGCTTTGCTGTCCTACGTGCCGTACCGCCCGGCGGCGAGCCGCACCCAGACCTACGACATCACGTTGCGCGACTATGTGGACCAGTTCCGCATCGGCGTCTGGGGCAGCGAGAAGGGGCGTCGTCAGCGCGTCCGCGTCAACGTCTGCCTGACCCTGCCCTGGCCCGAACAGCCCCTGACCGACGCGTTGGACGAGGTGCTGTCCTATGATTTCCTGATCGACGGCATCCGCGCCCTGCGCGACGCCGAGCACGTGCACCTCGTCGAGACGCTGGCCGACCGCATCCTCGCCCTGTGCTTCTCCGACCCGCGCGTGACCAAGGCGCGGGTGCAGGTCGAGAAACTCGACGTCGTCCCGGAGTCCGGCGGCGTGGGCGTGGTCCTCGAACGGTCCCGCCGCGAGGGCCAATGAGCACCCCGCCGCTCTGGGTGGTGAAGTTGGGCGGCAGTCTGTGGGGCGCACCGGAGCTGCGGTGCTGGCTGGATCTCCTGGCAACGGCGCGGGGTGTTCGGGTGGTCATCGTGCCCGGCGGCGGTCCGTTCGCCGATGCGGTGCGGGACGCGCAACCGAAGCTCGGGTTCGGCGAGCGCGCGGCGCACCGCATGGCCCTGCTCGCCATGGAGCAGTACGGCACGGCGCTCGCCGATCTGGAACCCCGGCTGACGCCGGCCCATACGGTGAACGAACTGCGCACCAGTCCCGCCGTCTGGATGCCGCTCCCCCTGGCCGAAACCGCCGGCGTCGCCGAGAGCTGGGACGTGACCTCGGACAGCTTGGCGGTCTGGCTTGCGGAAACGCTGGGCGCCGCGTGCGCGGTGCTGGTCAAGTCCGCCGCACTGCCGGACGCGCCCTCCTCCGTGGACCGCATGGCGGCGGACGGAATCGTCGATCCGGCGCTGCCGGGCCGGGTGGCCCGCTACGGGGGGAGCGTCTGGTGCGTCGCGCGGGCCGATCACCGGCGGTTCGCCGAGGCGCTGGAAACACGCACGCCCATGGGAACCCGACTGATCGGAACCCGCCTGACCGGGACGGTCCATGCCTGAGCACATCCTTTTCCTGACCGGCGAACTGGCCGAGCCTCGGTTGAAGCGGGTGCTCGACTCCCTGCAACCGCTCGATTTTCGGACCAGTGTGGTGAACCTCGGCGTCAAGGTCGCGGCGCTGGCGACGACCGAAATCGTGCTGCGACGGCTGAAATCGACCGAGGGGGCGGACCTCGTCCTGCTGCCGGGCCGGTTCCGCGGCGACCTCGACCGGCTGAGCGCGCATTTCGGCGTCCCCTTCGAACGCGGCCCCGACGAGTTGGAGGACCTGCCCCAGCACTTCAAGCGCCAAGCCGCGCCGGTGGACCTCAGCCGCTACCGCACCCGCATCTTCGCAGAGATCGTCGAGGCCCCGCTGCTGGACATCCCGGCCATCCTGGAACGCGCCGCCCGGTTCACCGCGGACGGCGCGGATGTGGTGGACCTCGGCTGCCTGCCGGACCACCCCTTCCCACATCTGGAGGACGCGGTGGCCGCCCTGCGCGCCGCCGGCCACAGCGTCAGCGTCGACTCCCTGGACCCGCAAGACCTGCTGCGCGGCGCGCGGGCCGGCGCCTCCTACCTGCTGAGCCTGACCGAGGCGACGGCGTGGGTCGCCCGCGAGACCGACGCCGTGCCCGTGGTGATCCCCACCACGCCCAACGACCTCCCGTCGCTGTACCGGGCGGTGGAGGCGATCCGAAGCGAGGGCCGCCGCTGCATCGCCGACCCGATCCTGGAGCCGATCCACTACGGCTTCACCGACTCCCTGCTGCGCTACCGCGAGGTCCGGGCGCGCCATCCCGACCTGGAGATCCTGATGGGCATCGGCAACGTGACCGAACTGACCGACGCCGACACGCCGGGAATGACCGCGCTGCTCATGGGGGTCATTTCCGAACTGAACATCGACCATGTCCTGACAGTGCAGGTCAGCCCGCACTGTCGCCGGACCATCCACGAGTTCGACCGGGCGCGCCGGCAGTTCCTCGCCGCGCGGGAAGCCGGCGCCCGGCCGCAGGGGTTCGGCGACGCGCTGCTCTGCCTGCGCGACCGCAAGCCGTTCGTCAGCACGCCGGAACAGGTCGCCGCTCTCGCCGCCCAGATCCGCGACCCCAACTACCGGATCGAAGTCACCGAACAGGGCATCCACCTCTACAACCGCGACGGCCACCACGTGGCAGAAGACCCCTTCGCGCTGTACCCGCGCATCGACGCGCGCGGCGATCTGGGGCACGCCTTCTACCTCGGCGTCGAGTTGGGCCGCGCGCAGATCGCCTGGCAGCTCGGCAAACGCTACACCCAGGACAACGAGCTGCGCTGGGGGGCCGCGGTGGACCGGCCGGCGGAGGACAGCTCGGGGTTCCACGCCGCCGGGACGACACGGCCGGCGATGCCGGGGAGCACCACGCCGTGACCTTCATCCGCGAGACGATCATCACGAGCTGCGATGCAGCGGGGGCCGTCCACATCGCCCCCATGGGCGCCACGGTGACCGAGACCGGTTACATGCTGGCCCCCTTCCGCCCGTCCCGCACGCTCGACAATCTGCTCGCCACGCGGTGCGCGGTGGTCAACTTTGCCGACGACGTCCGGGTGTTCGCCGGCTGCGTGACCGGGCGTCGGCGCCAGTGGCCGACCGAACCGGCGCAGCGCATCCGCGGGGCCGTGCTCGCCGGGGCGCTGGCGCACGAAGAGGTCGAGGTCGTCGCCGTCGAGGACGACGGCGTGCGCCCGCGCCTGGACTGCCGGCCGGTGCACCTCGTCAGCCACCGCCCGTTCCGCGGCTTCAACCGGGCGCAGGCGGCGGTGGTCGAGGGGGCGATCCTGGTCAGCCGCCTGCACCTCCTGCCGGCCGACAAGATCGACCGCGAGGTGGAGTACCTGTCCATCGCCATCGACAAGACCGCCGGCCCGATCGAGCTGGAGGCCTGGGGCTGGCTGATCGACCGCATCGCCGAACACCGCGCCGGCACGGAGAGCGCGGCATGACCCGGCTGCTGGCCAGCGTCGCCACTCTGGAGGAACTCGCCCTGGCCGCGGAGGGCGGTGCCGACTTCCTCGATCTCAAGGACCCCGCGTCCGGTGCGCTCGGTGCCTGGGCGCTGGAGCGGATCGCCACGGCGGTCGCGGTGACCCGCTCATGGCCGGTGCTCCCGCCGTTGAGCGCCACCATCGGCGACCGGCCGATGCAGCCCGCGGCGGTGGCGGCCCGTGTCGCCGAAACGCGGGCTTGCGGTGTCGATTACGTGAAGATCGGCCTGCTTCCCGAAGGCGACCCGGCCGGCTGCCTCGCGGCGTTGGCCCCCGAGGCGCGGCAGGGCACCCGGCTCGTCGCCGTGCTGTTCGCCGATCTGTGGCCGGATGCCCGTCTGCTGAGCGACATCGCGCGGGCCGGCTTTGCCGGCGCGATGCTCGACACCGCCGGGAAGAGCGGCGGCGGGCTGCTCCGGCACAAGACCATATACGAGGTGGCGCGGTTCGTGGACGAGGCGCGCGCCCTCGGCCTGCTGACGGGGCTCGCCGGTTCGCTGACCCTGGCGGACGTTCCGCTGCTGCTGCGGCTCGCCCCGGATTACCTCGGCTTCCGCACGGCCCTGTGCGTCGGCGGGGAGCGGGGCGGCGCTCTGGACCCGGCCGCCCTGGCCTCCGTCCGCTCCGCCATTTCCGACCTCACCGCCGTCCGTTAAGGCCTTGGGAGGGCGATGCCGAAGGGACCAAGCCAGCCGAAGCCACGCTCTCAAAGCTCAGCGGCAATTTTCATCGCCGCGCCAAGGGTTGCCGTTGAAGCTTTGAATGGGATATAGGACTTCGGGTGCGGCCATTCGTCGACGTTTTTCGGCCGCTGGAACATCCAGAAAAATCGCGGCTTTCCACAGATAAACACGACACGTCGGAACACGCCGCCAAAGGAGTGGCGCTTGAATTACAGAAACGATATTGATGGACTTCGCGCCATCGCGGTTATTTCCATAACGATTTTTCACATAAATCCCTCCGCTCTTCCAGGCGGATTTATTGGCGTTGACGTATTTTTCGTTATATCCGGATATCTCATAATCGGATTAATTCAAAGAGCTCTCATTGACGATGATTTTTTGTTCATGGATTTTTATGCAAAAAGAGTGAGAAGAATTTTTCCGGCAGCCTTCGCCATGCTCGGCGCCGTGTGCATCGCGGCGTACAACTTGCTTCTTCCCAGCGAGATCGTAAATCTGTCAAGAAGCGTTATGAGTTCAGCATTATATTATTCAAATATATACTTCTATCACCATATCGACTATTTTCATATCGCTTCATTCGAGCCATTGCTGCACACATGGTCGCTCGCGGTGGAGGAGCAATTCTACCTCGTGATGCCGATCGCCACGTATTTTGTGTTTAGATTTTTGCGCAGAAACACCCTCGCGCTTCTTTTGGCTGTCTGTTTGGTGTCGTATGGCGTCAACGAGTTCTGGGTGAACTCGGAAGCCAAAAATGCCGCATTCTATTTGATGCCTGCCCGTATGTGGCAATTCTGCATTGGCGGTATTGTAGCCATTGTTCCGAGACCACGCTTGGCGACGAGCGTCGAAACGCTTGCCTCGATGATTGCGACCGCCGGCATCCTGGCAAGTTGCTGGTTCATTACGGAGAAGATGCCATTTCCCGGAACGCTCGCCTTGCTTCCGACGCTTTGCACGGCTCTGTTGCTGTTTTTCGGCCAAAGCCGGCAAACCTTTGTGGGGCGTGCCTTGAGCCTGCCGCCGATGCGATTCTTCGGCAAAATTTCGTACTCGATGTACCTGTTCCATTGGCCGATAATCGTATTCTACAGAATGGCCGCATCTCCAAATCCGACCTTGAGCGAGCAGATCGGCTTGTTCGCGGCATCGACCGCAGCGGGCGCATTGTCTTACATCATGATTGAAGTCCCGACGCGCCACATCAAGATCACCAGGCGTGCGGGCCGGCTGATCGCCGGCGGCTTGGCCGCATCCGTGGCTTTTGCGGGATTGGGAAGAGTTGCGATTGTGAACCGAGGGCTGCCCGAAAGGCTGCCGGCGAATGTCCAGAACACCGTGAGCTACCTTGACTATTCAGAAGAACGTTGGCGCCGGGGCGTTTGTTTCCTGTACGACAAATCCAAGAGCGTCGACGACTTCGACCCGGCTCGTTGCATAAAAACCAACGCGGAAAAGCCCAACATCCTCCTGTTCGGCGACAGCCATGCGGCCCACTATTATCCCGCCATCGAACGCATCCTGAAAGACTACAACATCTCGCAGGTAACCACAGCGGGATGCCGCCCCGTGTTCCCCCCGCCAGGATCAAACTATTGCTACGACTTGGTCACGCGGGCGTTGAAAGACTACATTCCGAACCTTCATTTCGACGCCATCATCATGTCCGGCCTGTGGTTCGAAACCGACATACCTGAACTGAACAGGACGATTGAATACATTTCCGCCCACACAAAGCAGGTCTATGTGTTCGGCCCATCGATGAGATACAGCCAGAAGCTACCTCGCCTTTTGGCTTCATCATACCTTTCCGGTCGCGGCGGAAAACTGTTCTTTGAGAATATGTATTACGATCCCGTCAAAAATTTGGACAAAAAAATGAAACAAACCATCAACAAAAAGGCGCATTACATATCGACGATTGATATTATTTGCCCAAATAGAAAATGCGTCACCGAGATCGCCAACGAACCGGCGAATTTTGATGACAGCCACTTGACGGAAGGCGGAGCGGCGTTCGTTCTCCAACATATGCTCGAGTCTGAAGACATCGGCGCCATCATACGATGACGACCAATCCCGTCGCATCTGTTGGCGGGCTGAACCAGACGAACCCTGTTTGCCGGTTGGCGGCATTACAAACGCTGGAGGCCGTCTGGCTCATCCCCTCGAGTGCCGCCGGCCCTTACTGCCCGGAGCCCTGCCCCTGCTTCGGCTTGCCGTTGGCACCTTCCGCCGAGCCGGCGCCGCCCTGAGTGACGGTGCCGCCGCCGATGGCGCCCTGCCGCTGACCGGCTAGCGTGTTGTCGGGAAGAGTCCCTGTCGGCGCAGCGGCCGAGGAACCAGACGTTCCGCTCTGCTCGCCGGTCTGGGGAGCCTTTCCACCGGTCGCGGCGCCCTGCCGCTGGCCGGCCAGTGAATTATCGGGAAGGGTACCGGTGGTCGAACTCGACCCCTGAGTGCCCGTGCTGCCCGAGGTTGACGATTGGGCAGCCGCCGGCAACGCCGCGAAGGCCAAGCCAAGGGCCAGCACGGACGTGATGGATGCGCTGCGCAGATCCCGCATGGGAATTTCCTCCAGTTTCATGTTGGGAGGCTCGGCATGAACGCGCAAGCCTCCCAGCACTCAACAGGCGAAGCGCCCGTTAATCCCTCAACGCACATCCTTCGCGCGCTTGTTCTGCTCGGACGCTTCGCCCATGCGGCCGATTTCGTCCTTGGCCTGCTCGTCCTTCTTAGCGTCGTGTGCTTCGTCCTTCTTGAATTTCTGTTGGTCGCCGAGGGCGCTACTTCCACCACTGGTCTTGTTCTGCTGCTTCTTGTCGCGGTTGTCCGTCATGATGCTTTCCTCCACGTGTTCCTGCCCGGTCGGGACAGGTCCACTTCCGTCAACCGGACGAGCGGAGGTGCGGTTCCGGTCAGCCCTGCTCCGCTGGCCCGCCGCGGCGAGCCCAGAAGCCCCGGCCGGGGTCGTAGGCCATGATCGCCCCCCCCAGGAACACGACCAGCGACGCCGACACGGCCAGCAGCGCCGTGGTATCGAGTTGCAGGTACAGCGCGAAGCGGATCAACTCGACGGCGTGGGTGAACGGGTTGAGTTCGGCGACCCGCGCCAGGATCGGGCTGCCCTCGCGGATGCGCCACAGCGGATAGAGGGCGGAGGAGGCGAAGAACATCGGGAAGATGACGAAGTTCATCACACCCGCGAAGTTCTCCAACTGCTTGATGAAGGACGACAGCAGCAGGCCGACCGCCCCCAGCATCAGCCCGCTCAGCACCAGCGCCGGCAGCACCGCGAGGTAGCCGAGCGGCGGCGGCTGGAAATCCCAGAACCACGCAACGGCGATGAAGACGTAGGCCTGGGCGATGGACACCAGCACGCCGGCCAGCAGCTTGCACACCAGCAGGTACCAGCGCGGCAGCGGGCTGACCAGCAGGGTCTTCATGCTGCCCATCTCGCGGTCGTAGACCATGGAAAGCGAACTCTGCATGCCGTTGAACAGCTGAATCATGCCGATCAGGCCCGGCACCACGTACTCCTCATAGAGGATGTACGTCTCGTAGGGTGGAATGATCGACAGCCCGAGCACCGCCCGGAAGCCCACCGCGAAGATGGCGAGCCAGACCAGCGGCCGCACCAGCGCCGCGAAGAAGCGCTCGCGCTGGTGCACGAAGCGCAGGCCCTCGCGGACGATGACGCTGCGCAGGCAGCGCCAGCACAGCAGCAGGTTCATCGCGCCCCCCCGGTCAGCATCCCGAACGCGTGCCCCAGCGTGCCGGCACCGGCCGTGGCGCACACGTCCGCCACCAGCCCGGACGCGAGGACCCGTCCGCGGTGCAGAACCACGACGCCGTCCTCCGGCCGCGCCTCGTCGATCAGGTGGGTGGCCCAAAGCACGGCAAGCCCGCGCTCCCGGCAGAGGTCGTGCACGTGGTCCAGCACCTGCCGGCGCAGTTCGACGTCCAGCCCGACCGTTGGTTCATCGAGCAGCAGCAGGCTCGGCCGGTGGAGCAGCGCGCGGGCGATCTCGACGCGCCGCCGCTGCCCGCCGGACAGCGTGCGCACCCGCTCGTCGGCGCGGTCGGCAAGGCCGATGCGCGCCAGTTCCTCGCGCGCACTCTCCTCGATCCGCGCCGCCGACAAGCCATGCAGGCCGCCGTGGTAGCGCAGGTTCTGCATAACCGTCAGGTCGGGGTCGAGGGTCGGCTGCTGGAACACCACGCCGATGCGCGCCAGCGCCTGCGTGGGCTGGCGGCGCATGTCGAAGCCGAACACCCGGATGCTGCCGTTCCGCGTGTTGTACAGCCGTGTTATCAGCGAAAAGAGCGTCGTCTTGCCCGCCCCATTGAGGCCCAGCAGCACGACGAAGCGTCCGGCCGGGATGGCAAAGGAAACGTCGTCCAGCGCCTTGCGCTCCCCGAAACTGTGGCTCACCCGCTCCACGTCGAGGACGGCCGTCACCGTGCCGTCCCTCACGGCTTGACGATCACGCCCCACGGCGCGCCGCCGACGGCAATCGACTTGATGACCCGGCCACGGTCCATGTCCAGCACGGACACGTCGTTGCTGACGCCGTTCGTTGTGTAGAGGCGCTTTTCGTCCGGCGACAGCGCCAGGTTCCAGACGCGCTGGCCGACGAGGTGGTAGCGCATGACCTCGTAGGTCCTGGCGTCGATCTCGGCGACCCGGTTGGCGGGGCCGAGAGCGACGAAGGCCCGCTGGCCGTCGCTGGTCATCTGGACGCCGACCGGCTGAATCGCCTCGCGCGGGACGCCCTGAACGGCGAAGCTGATCTTATGGACGAGCTTGCGGGTCGCCATGTCGATGACGCTGACCGTCCCGCCGACCTCCGACGACACCCAGACGAACCGTGTGTCGGGAGTGAATCGCGCCACCCGCGGGCGCGCGTCCACCAGCACGTTGTCGGTGATCTTGTGCGACGCCGTGTCGATGAAGTGCGCCATGTTCGTGGTTTCCGACGTGGTTACCAGGGTCTTGCCGTCGGGGCTGATCCCCATGCCTTCCGGCTCGACCCCCACCTGGATCTCGTCGACGATCTTCTTTGCGTCGGTGTCGAGCACCGACACCATGTTGTCGTTCTCGTTGGCGACGTAGAGCAGGCGCCCTTCCGGCTCCAGGACGAACAGCTCCGGGTCGGGACCGGACGGCAGGCGGTCGACCAATTTCTGCGTTGCCAGATCAACCACGTCGATCCGGTTGTCGTCGCCGACGCAGACGAAGATACGCGTCATGTCCCGGTTGAAGGTGATGCCGCGGGGGCGGCGCCCGACCTTGATGGTGCCGACCACCTGCATCTTGCCGCCGTCCACCACGGAGATCGTGTTGCTCTTCTCGTTGGACACATAAAGCGTATCGGCCTGGGCAGGTTGAATGACGGCAAGGCCCAGCGCTGCCAGCACGGCCCCCCTGACGATCCACATGGCGCGGCCCTCCCCTTTTTGTTGTCAGTGGTTCCGGCATTTGCTTTCGGGCCGGTCGTCGCCGAGCGTGTCGAGTTCCGAGAACTGGTGCAGAAAGCCCGGCTGCGGCGACACCGAGACGAGCATGCGCGGCCCGGCGAGCAGCACGGGCTGGCGCAACTGGCCGTCCCACTCACGGAACGTCAGCCCCTGCCCCTTGAACGCCGGCAGGGAGAAATCCGGCCCGCGGATGAAGGCCGCCAGCACCACCGGATCGGCGGAGCGGGTGCGCGTCGCCGCCTCGCCCACGGCGCGGAGCGCCATCCAGGCCGTGTAGTCGCGGGGCCGCATCCAGCGTCCAGCCTGCCGCTCGAAGCGGCTGTGCAGTTGCGTCGCCCCCCATTGCTCATGCACGCGCGACCACGCGGTCGGCACCAACCCTTGCGTGCCGGCCACCGGACGGGGCAGCCATGTGCGATAGGGAAGGTACTCGCCGAACTCGTCCGCCTCGTCCGCGGCGACCAGAACGTCGTACTCGCGGCTCTGCGTGAAGGTGGGGATTTCCGTTTGCAAGGTGACGTGGCCGGTGTCCGTCCGCCGGTTGGAATCTTCAAAAGTCCAGGTCTTCTCCTCGACGATCCGGGCGCCAAAGCGCTTGGCTGCGCGGCGCAGCGCGTCGGCGAAGGCCACATCCTCCGGCGTGCGCCCGACCACCAGCAGCCAGTTCGACCAGCGCCGCAGCGCCAGATACTGCGCCAGCCCATCGGCCAGCATGCGGCGGCTGGGCGTCATGTGCAGGATGTTGGCGCGGCAGCGCTCGTTGCGCAGATCGTCGTCGGAGGCGCGGGTGTTGAAGATCAGCATGTCCCGCGCCTCCGCCGTCGCCGCGGCGGCGAGCAGCGCGTCGGCCTTGAGGTCGGCGACGAGCAGTCGAATTCCTTGGCCGGCAAGGCTGCGCACGGCGTCCTCGACGCTGCCGTCGATGGGGACGGTCACCTCGACCAGTTCGAAACGCTGGTCGAGGAAGCGTCCGGTCGTGTTGTCGTCGGCGATGCCGAGCCGGGCGCCCTGTACCCCTTCGTCCTCGGCCACCGGTTCGAGGAAGGTCAGGGGAATCCGCGGCTCCTCCGCCACGGTCAGGTAGGCGATGCGGATCACCATCGGATCGGCGCCCCATGCGGGAGGCCCGAGCAGCAGCGTGCCGGCGACGATCAGCAGGCGGATCATCCTCCCCATGAGGCTTCATTCCCTTGCGATGCCCTCCAGATCTGGCATCGCGGCGGCGTCCAAGCTACGTCTCCGAAAGGATGAGCACTTCTCCGACACCCCCGACCGAACGGTCGCCGAGCAGCCGGCGGGCGCGGGTCCCCGCGGCCGGGAACCCCACCGGCCACGCGCCGGCCGCCGCGAGATCCCGCCGCAGGAGTTCCAGGAACAGCCAGTCGTTCGTCCCGCCATCCTCGAAGCCGGCCGGCAGCGGAGCCGGCGCCTGCAACAGCAGGATGCTGCCCCGGCGCATCGACATGCCGAGCCCCGGCCCGCACCCGCCGCCAACGGTAATGGTGCCGGCGATCATCCGGGCGCCGCACAGCCCGCCGACCCGTCCCTGAACGGCGATCAGGCCGCGCCGCATCCGCTCGCCCACGCGGTCCCCGGCGTTGCCGCCGACGATGACGGAGCCGCCGCTCATGCCGCGCGGGCTGCCGGCCTGCGGCGCGCCCAGGAAATCCCCCGCGTCGCCTGCGATGCGCATCAGCCCACCGGCCATCTCAGCCGCCGCGAAGGCGCCGCACGAACCCTCGACGATGAGCGTGCCGCCGCGCATCCCACGTCCGGCGTAGGCCCCGCAGTTGCCCTCCACAAGGATCTCGCCCGCCGCCATGCCCGCCCCCACCCCGTCGAGCACGGCGCCGCCGGAGCGCAGTATCAGCGTGCCGGGCGGGCCGCCGGGCTGGAGTTCCAGCAGTTCGTCCAACCGATGGCGCTCCCTGCCGCGGATCAGGGGCAGCGCGGCCACGGCGGCGGTGCCCTCGGCCAGCCGGTCCGGCAGCACGCCGGCCACGTCGATGGGCGGGCCGGCAGGCTCGCGGACGGTGAGGATGAGGCCGCTCATGCCATCACCTCGTGCAAATGGAACTGGTAGCGCCCCAGCTTGCCGCCGTAGTTGCCGGCGGTCACCGCCACGACGCCGGCCGCAGCCCCCAGACCGACCACGGCGCCGATCCCGGCGCGCATGGCGGCGCCCACGGCCTCCGGCCCAACGCCGTCGATCACCAGTTCGAGGATGCTCTCCACCGTCTCCGGCACCAGCGACGCGGTCACGGCGTGCCGCAGGGTCGGGCAGAAGGCGGTGTTGGTGGAGGCGATCATGCCCTTGTACTTGGCGCCGATCTTGGAGCCGGAGCGCACCACCCCGCCGGGGAACGGCAGGATGGCGCCGGGCACCTCGCGGATCGCCATGACCGCCGCCTGCGCCGCCGCCAGCGCGGCGTTGCGGTCCGCCGCCAGGAGGATGAAATTGCCGCCGCCGACGCCCTCCACCACGGCGGTGGTCGCCTCGCACAGGAACTCGCCGTCCATGACCGGGATGCGCCAGTAGCGCCGGCCGCCGATCCGCTTGGCGATCTGCCAACCGTCGCCGAAATAGCGCAGGCTGTTGCCGAGCGGGATCGCCGTGCCCTCCCGCAAGCCCGCGTAGCAGGCCGACCCCGGCGAGGTCATCACGCACTGCCCGACGCGCCGCACGACCTGCATCGCCAACTCGTCCCTGGATATGGAGAACAGCAGCACCGCCGCACCCGGACGTCCGTCAGGCGTCTCGTCGGGCGGCAGCAGGCGCTCGACCGCCGCTTCGCAGCCGCAGCCGATCACCGACGTGGCGAAGCCCGTCATGCTGACCGCCGCCGCCTGCACCCACACCGGCGTGTCGGCGGTGACGATCAGCCGCGTGCCCAACATGGGAAACGCCTCGGCGAAGGTCTCCTCGATGTGGACGCCATTGAGCTTCATCAGAACGCCCCCGGCTGGCAGGCGTGGCGGACCAAGCCGTTTCCGCCGCGGATCTCGTCCTCGCCGATGCGGAAGTGCGCCAGCCGCTGGCCCATGCGCTGGTCGAAATGGCGGGCGATCCGCGCCTCGATGGCGGGGTCGTAGGCGGGCTCCACCACATGGGTGCGGCCCCGCGCCAGCGCCACCACCACGCCGTCGCGGACGATCAGCCGGCCGTCCTTGAAGACGAGCTCCGGTTTCTCGAACATGGCGCACCGGTCCGGC
Source organism: Azospirillum terrae (assembly GCF_053470425.1). NCBI lineage: Bacteria > Pseudomonadati > Pseudomonadota > Alphaproteobacteria > Rhodospirillales > Azospirillaceae > Azospirillum > Azospirillum terrae. The sequence goes on from NZ_JBPXMR010000001.1 coordinate 844,354, forward strand.
CGGTCGGTGTAGACCGTGATGTCCGCCGCCCCCCCCGGCCCGAGGTGCCCGCGGTCGGACAGGCCGAGGATGCGCGCGGGCGCCGCGCGGGTCATGGTGGCGATCTCGCCCAGAGAGTACTCGCGCGTCAGCGAGCCGAGGATGGTGTGCTTCGGCAGAGCCGGGTGCAGTTCCGCCATTTTGGCCAGCCGGTAATCGCGATCCATCAGCAGCCGGATCAGCTCGGGATAGCTGGTGAACGGGCCGCCGTTGGGGTGGTCGGTGGTGAGGAAGACGCGCCAGGGATCGTCGATCAGCAGGAACAGCTCCAGCCCGATCGCCCATTGCAGCGCGTTGACGAACGCCTTGTCGCGGTAGCGGAAGGGCACGACGCCGCAGCCGGCGTCGCACTCGATGTCCATCATCACCCACTTCTTCGGGTGCGAGAGCTTGGTGTTGCCCATCTGCGCCATGGTGTCGGCGGACGCGGTGACCGTCTGCCCGAACATGATCTGCCCGACATCGACGGAGATGTTCGGCCGGCGGTTGACCGCCTCCGCCACCTGCGCGGCGGCGGAGGAAAAGCGCCGGTCGCCCTCGGCGCCATAGGCGTGGAACTGCACGTGGGTGAGGTGCAGCCGCAGCCCGTCCACCGCCGCAATGCTGTCGAGCGTCGCCTCTACATTGCCGGGAACGCCTAGGTTGAAGCCGTGCAGGTGCAGCGGGTGGGGAATACCGAGGCGCTGCACGGCCGCCGCCAGCGCGGTGAGGATGCGGCGCGGCGTGATCGCGTGGAAGGGGCCGGTCTCGTCCACGTTCAGGCGGCGCTGGTTGTACTTGAAGGCGTTGATGCCGCCGGGGTTCACCGCCTTGACGGCAAGGCTGCGCGTGGCGTTCAGCATCCAGCCGACGTAATCGGCCACAGCCTCCTCCCCGGCCCCCGAAGCCAGCAGGTCGAGCAGCAGATCGTCGTTGCCCAGCACCAGATAGCCGCCGGTGTCGATCAACGGAATGTCGGCCATCTCCAGATGCGCGTGGCGGGCGTTGCTTGGCAGCATGGCCGGCTCGAAGGCCGCCGTGTAGCCCATCTGCGCGTACCGGCAGCCGGTCACGTGGGTGGACGGGCTGGCGACGCCGCCGCCGCAGCGGCACAGCCCCTCGGCCTGCACGGGGGACGCGCGGTGCTCTTCGGCCATCAGCAGGCGCGCGATGTTGACCTTGCCGCCGGCGATGTGGCTGTGAATGTCGATGGCGCCGGCCATCACCACCTTGCCGGACAGATCGTGCGTCTCGTCGGGGACCGCTCCGGGACCGGGGTCGGCGACGATCCGCCCGTCCTGGACGAACAAATCGCCCACCGCCCCGTCGCGGCCATTGGCGGGATCGTAGACGCGGCCCTGGGCAAGCTTCATCAGCATGCGGCCTCCAGTGCGGCGGTTATGGCGTTCAGCACGTGGGCGACATCCGGCAGCCCGCGGTCGATAAGACGGCCGGTGCGCAGCGCGACCACCGTATCTCCGCGGAACACGTGGCCGGGATGGTCGATGCCCGGCGTGCCGACAGGGATGAACAATGCCGGTTCTTCGGTGAACGTCGTGCCCGGCGGAGCCAGGACGATGACCGGCTTGCCCGCCGGAAACGCGGGTACTTCCGCCCGGAAGGCGCTGATCCACAGAACAACGTCCGCCGTGTCGATGAACCGCTCCCAGGCGAAGCGGTAGGGGTCGTGCACCGGCACGCCGCCGGCCAGCGATGTGCGCAGCGGTACGCCGAACTGCCACGTGCAGACCTGATTGGCGCCGACCACATTGTCGTGCCCGGTCAGCGGCAGCCCGGCGCAGCGGGTGTGGCGGTTCACGTCCTGCACCAGACGCACCAGCCGCTCCACCGTCAGGTCGGCGTGCGGCCCATCGAAGCCGGCCGCCGCCCACGCCACCACGGCGTAGCGGGCCTTCCCCAGGCGCTCCGCCAGCGCCGCGATGTCGGGCGCCGCATGGGACGGGTCCGTCAGCGCCGCCGACAGCGCCGCCGCCACCTCCCCGACCGGTGCGCCGTCGCCGGGAAGCACGGTGACCGGCAGCCCCGCCAGCGCGGCCCGCGTGCTGTCCAGCGGTTCGCCGCACAGGAACACCACCTCGCGCGTCGCGGGCTCCTGAAAGGCCGGCGGGGGTGTCACCCAGCGCTCGTACAGGCGCGGGTGGAACGCCGCCGGGTCGGGTCCGGCCACCACCAGCAGATCGCAGCGGTTGCGCAGTTCGGCGAAGGTCGTGGCGATCCAGCCCGTGCGCTGAAGCACCGCCAGATTCCGGTACAGCCCCTCGGAGTGGACATGATCCACCACTGCGCCGACACGCTCGGCAAGCGCCAGGGCGGCGCGCACGCCGTCCACGTCAGCACCCAGGCCGGCGATCAGCGGCGCATCGCTCGCGCCCAGCGCCTTGGCCGCCGCCTGCACCGCCGCATCCAACGCAACGGCGTTGCCGCCAACCCGCGGCGGTTCGGCCGGATCGGTGCGGGCAAAGCCGGCGCGCGCGATCGGGCAATCGGTGGACTCCACCGCCAGACCGTTCGGCTCGGCCCTGACCGTCAGGTCATCGCAGCCGAGACCGCAAAACGGACACACGACGTCACGTTGGTTCGCCATGGTGGGGGTCGCCATGGTTCAACCTTCAATAACCGTCAATCGTACCTGATGTAGGCGAACCGCTGATCGTCGCGCGGAGTTCCCTCCAGCGCGCCGCCTTCAAGGCCGGGCTGCCATTGGACGACCTCCTCGATCTTGCGGGCGAGCTGGAAATCCTTGTCGGTGATCCCCTTGGCGGTGTGCGTCATCAACCGCACCTCGACCCAGGCGTAGGAGACGGTGAGGTCGGGATGGTGCCACGCGGCCTCGGCCAAGTGGCCGACCGTGTTGACCACCATGAGCGTGCCCTTCCAACTGTTCGTCTTGTATTTCCGCCGGATCCAACCGCCTTTGAGACGCCAGCGCGGCAGTATCCGTTTCAGACGCTCTTCAACCTCCGCGTCCGAATAGGTGATTTCCCGCACTTCCTCCATGTCTTCCTCCCAGAAGAGACGGACCGCCCAATGCACCGAAAGGGGTATATACTATTGGGACGGGGTATTTTTTTAATGCAACATTATCATGTCAAGAAAAGCGACGCAACTTTCCTTAAACAGAAGAGGTTCTCATGCCTCGCGGCGTCGATTACTTAGGGGAGGTGCGGGTCACCGCGCCCGCCCGGCTGCATCTGGGCTTCGTCGACATGAACGGCTGCCTGGGGCGGCGGTTCGGCAGCCTCGGGCTGACTCTCGACGGCATCGCCACCACCATCCGCGCCCGCCCCGCCGACCGCCTGCGCGCGGTTGGCCCCTCGGCCGAGCGGGCATTGCGCGCCGCGCAGGCGCTGTGCGGCCGCTTCGGCTGGCCGGAGTGCGCCGAGCTGACGGTGGAAGAGGCCATTCCCGAACACGTCGGCCTCGGCTCGGGCACGCAGCTAGGGCTGGCGGTCGGCACGGCGCTGGGGCATCTGTACGGCCACCCCCTGCCGGTGCGCACGCTCGCCGCAGAGTTGGAGCGCGGCGCGCGCTCCGGCATCGGCATCGGCGCGTTCGAAAACGGCGGCGTCATTCTGGACGGCGGACGCGGCCCCGGCGAGGCGCCGCCGCCCATCGTCGCCCGCCTGCCCTTTCCAGAGCATTGGCGCGTCCTGCTGATCCTGCACCGCGACGGCCAAGGGCTGCACGGCGGAGCCGAGGCGCAGGCGTTCCAGGCGCTGCCGCCCTTCCCGGCGGAGCGGGCCGGGCATCTCTGCCGGCTGATGGTCATGGCGGCGCTGCCGGCCCTTGCCGAAGCGGACGCCGAGATTTTCGGACGGGCGGTCGGTGAACTGCAACGCACGGTGGGCGACCACTTCGCCCCGGTCCAGGGGGGCCGCTTCACCAGCCCGCAGGTCGCCGACGCCCTCGCCTGGCTGGAGGCCGAAGGCATTCCCGGCGTTGGCCAGAGTTCCTGGGGCCCCACGGGTTTCGCCATCATCGGCGACGCGGAGCGCGCGACGGCCCTGCAGATCACGGCGAAGCGCCGGTGGAAGGGGACCGCGCTGGAGTTCCAACTGTGCCGCGGGCGCAACGACGGCGCGGTGGTGGAAACGGCCGCCAGCCGCGCGACATTGCCGACGAACTGAACGGGGAGGCACACGATGGCTGCACCCTACGTCCTGCACATGCTGACGCCGCTGAAGCACGTCAGCGCGTTCGACGTGAACATGGCCGCCGATGCCGGCATCACGACCCTGTTCCCCTACACGGGCGTGGAGCTTGCCGAGGTCACCGGCATCACCCAGGACGCCATGTTCTCCCGCGATCCGGCCAACGCCGCGCGGACCGGGCTGTTCATCGGCGGGCGCGACGCGCTGCTGGCGCTGGACATGATGGACGCCGCGCGCAAGGCCATGTTCCCGCCCTTTACCATCTCCGTCATGGTCGATCCGGCGGGGGCCTTCACCACGGCCGGCGCGCTGGTCGCCGTCGTCGAGCGGGCGTTGCGCCGCTCCCGGCCCGAGGGGATCAAGGGGCTGAACGCTCAGGTCTACGGTGCGACCGGCGTGGTCGGCGGGACAGCGGCGGTCATCGCCGCGCTGGCCGGCGCGCGGGTCACCCTGGTCAGCCACCGCGGCCTGTCGGGGGTGGAGCCCAAGGCCGCCGAGTTCCACCGGCGCTTCGGGGTCGAACTCGCCTGCGCCGACGCCCCCGACGACGCGGCCAAGGAGACGCTGCTGGCGGACGCCGAGGTGGTGTTCGCCTGCGGGCGCGCCGGCATGCAGATCCTATCGGCACAGCAGCTCGGCAAGGCCGGCCGGCTGCTGGCGGCGGCGGACGTCAACGCGGTGCCGCCATCGGGGATCGAAGGGATCGCCGCCAAGGACGACGGCGCGCCCTTGCCGGGCGGACGCGGCGTCGGCATCGGCGCGCTGGCGGTCGGCAACGTCAAGTTCCGGGTCCAGCACGCCCTGCTGCAACGCCTCGCCGATGCGGACAAGGCGGTGTACCTCGACTTCCGCGATGCCTACGATGCCGCCCGCGAACACGCCGGCTGAGCGCCCGCCGGCCGAGCGCCCGGATGTGGTCGTCGCGGCGCTGTCCGCGCGCGCCCTCGCCGCCGCCGCGCGGCGGGCGGGCCGAACTCCCGCGGCCATCGACCTGTTCGGCGACGGCGACACCCGGTCCCTCGCAAAGCCCAGCATCCGGCTGCCGCACATGGACACCGCCACCATGCTGGAGGCCCTGGCGCGGCCGGAACTGCGCGGCGCGCCGCTGGTGTACGGTGCCGGCTTCGAGGACGATCCGGCACGGCTGGCGCGCATCGCCGCCGAGCGGCCGGTGCTGGGCAATGCGGCTGACGTGGTCGCCCGCGCAAAGGACCCGTTCGCCTTTGCCGCGCTGCTGGACCGGCTGGGTATCCCGCATCCCGAGGTGGCGCGGACGGTGGCCGGCCCAGCCGATGGATACCTGCTGAAGCGCATGGGCGGCAGCGGCGGCACCCACATCGCCGTCGCCGCGGACGGGATCGCTCCGCCGGGATGCTACTTTCAGCGCCGCACAGCCGGCCATCCGGTGTCGGTTCTCTTCCTCGCCAACGGGCATCGGGCTGCGGTGGTCGGGCTGAGTCGGCAATGGACCGCGCCCGCACCGGGCAAACCCTACCGCTACGGCGGCGCCGCCGGGCCATTGCGCCTGCCTGCACGGCTGAGCGGGTTGCTGTCCGGCATGGTGGCCCGCCTGACGGCGGCGCTCGGGCTGGTCGGGCTCAACAGCGCCGATTTCCTGCTGGCCGGACGGACCCTCCAACTGCTGGAAATCAACCCCCGGCTGGGCGCGTCGCTGGATGTCTTCGATCACGAGCCGATGCCGCCCCTGTTCGGTCTTCACCTGAACGCCTGCGCCGGCCGGCTGCCTGAAAGGCTGCCGGCGCACCGGGGGTGCCGGGCGGCGGCGGTGCTGTACGCGGATGTCCCCACGCTGGTTGGACACGATATCCGTTGGCCGGTCTGGATTGCGGATCGTCCTTCGGCGCCGGCCTGCATCGAGAGCGGAGAGCCGGTCTGCACGGTGCTGGCGGACGGCGCCGGCGTCGGGTCGGCGCGGCGCATGGTGGAACGGCGGCAGATGCAGATGGCGGCCAGCCTGGAACCGGCCAGCCTGGAACCGATGGAGATGCGAGCATGAGCGCAGACACACGCCCCAGTCTGGCGGCACTTTCGGCACCGCTGGTCGAGCGCCTGGTCGCCGACGCCACCGTGCTCCGCCTCGGGATCGAGCGGGTCGGGGGAGCCTGCGTCGTCGATGGCGGAATCCGCCATCCGGGCGGCCTGGAGGCCGGGCGGCGGATCGCGGCGTTGTGCATGGGCGGCCTCGGCAAGGTCCAACTGGGTCCGGTGACCGGCACGCCGGGGTGGCCGTTCGGCGTCACGGTCCACAGCGCACAGCCGGTGCTCGCGTGCCTCGGCAGCCAGTACGCCGGGTGGAGCCTCAGCCACGGCAATTTCTTCGCCTTGGGCTCCGGGCCGGGCCGCGCGCTGGCGCGGCAGGAGACGCTGTTCGACGACATCGGCTATCGGGATGTGGCGGAGTCCGCCGCGTTCGTCCTGGAGGTGGACAAGGCGCCCCCCGCCGAACTGGTCGCCCACATCGCCACCACCTGCGGCATCGCCGCGGACACCCTCACGCTGGTGCTCACCCCGACCCAGAGCCTCGCCGGCACGGTGCAGGTGGTGGCGCGGGTGCTGGAGGTGGCGCTGCACAAGGTGCATGCCCTCGGCTTCCCGCTCGACCGCATCGTCGACGGCATCGGCATGGCGCCACTTCCGCCGCCGGGCGGCGGCTTCCTGACCGCCATGGGACGCACCAACGACGCGATCCTCTACGGCGGCACGGTGCAGTTGCACGTCACCGGCCCGGACGCCGAGGCGGAGTATCTCGCGAAGCGCCTGCCGTCGTCCGCCTCGCGCGACCATGGCCGGCCGTTCGCCGACGTGTTCGCCGCGGTGAAGGGCGATTTCTACGCCATCGATTCCATGCTGTTCAGCCCGGCCCGCGTGACCGTCACCGCGCTCGACAGCGGGCGCAGCTTCCATGCCGGAACGCTGGCACCCGAACTGGTGGAGCGCTCATTTGATGATGTCCGCTGAGCGCACCGCCCTCATCCTCACGGAGCGGCCGGACTGGCACACGCCCAGGCTCGTGCGGGCCATCGAGAAGCGCGGCCTGCCCTGCCGCTGCGTCTCGCTGCGGGCGTGCGGGATCGCCGCGGGGCACACCGCCACCGGGCTGCTGATCCCCGGCTTCGACGATGCGCTGCCCGCCGGGGTGTTCGTCCGCTCCGTGGGCCAGGGCAGCTTCGAGCAGGTGACGCTGTGCCTCAGCGTGCTCCACGCGCTGCGGGAGCTGGGGGTGCCGGTCTGCAACGACGCCCGCGCCGTCGAGCGTTGCGTGGACAAAAGCATGACGAGCTTCCTGCTGGCCCGCGCCGGCCTGCCGACCCCGCCGACGCTCGCCACGCAAAGCGCCAACGCGGCGCGCCTGGAACTGGCCAGCCGGCCCGATCAGGTGCTGAAGCCGCTGTTCGGCGCGCAGGGCCGCGGACTGGTGCGGCTGAGCGGACCGGAGGCGCTGCCCGAGGCCGAAGCGGTCGCCGGGGTGTACTATTTGCAACCCTTCATTCCGCCTCGGACGGCGGATGGCTGGCAGGATCGGCGGGTGTTCGTCGTCGGCGACCGCGCCGTCGCCGCCATGAACCGCCATGGCCGCACCTGGATCACCAACGTCCACCAAGGAGCATCCTGCGAGCCGGCGCCCGCCGACGACGAGCCGGCGGACCTCGCCGTCCGCGCCGCAGCGGTGGTCGGCGCCGCCTATGCCGGTGTCGACCTCATCCAGGACCGCGAAGGACGCTGGCTGGTGCTGGAGGTCAACAGCATGCCGGCGTGGCAGGGGCTCCAGCGCGTCGCCCCGGTCGACATCGCCGATGTCCTGGCGAGGGACTTCGTGGAGCGGGTGAACCAGCATGCAGGCCCCAACCATGCAAAACTGGGCGCCCTGCCCGCCTGACCCGGCGTCCGGCGTTGCCGGCACCTATCTGGCCGCATGTCAGACGGAGTTGCGCGCCCTGAAGCCCGGCAACGTCCACATCCACGCCGCCGGGCACGGGATGACCGTCGATCAGTTCCTGATCAGTGCCGAGGTGACGGCTCCGATCCTCGCACGCCCAGGATTGACGGTCGGCGAACGCATCCATGAGGCCGTCGCCGCAACGCGGGCGTCCGTGGGCTGCAACACCAACCTCGGCATCATCCTGCTGGCGGCCCCGCTGGCCCAGGCCGCGTTGTCCGCCGATGCCGGCACGCTGCGCGACCGGTTGCGGGGGGTGCTTTCGGACCTCACCGTGGCCGACGCGGAACGGACGTTCCGCGCCATCGCACTGGCCGCACCGGCGGGACTGGGACGGGTCGAGGAGCACGACGTACACGCCCCGGCAACGGTGACGCTGCTGGCCGCCATGCGCGAGGCGCAGGAGCGCGACCGGATCGCCCGGCAGTACGCGACGGACTATGCGGACATCTTCGAATCCGGCGTTCCGTACCTGCGACAGGCGATGGACGCCGGGGCAAGCTGCGTGGAAGCGGCGGAACTTCTGTACCTTGAGTTGCTTGCAACGGTCCCTGACAGCCATGTCATCCGAAAATACGGGGTAGACGCGGCTGAACGGTTACGCCAACGCGCGTCCGAGTTGAGGGAAAAATCAGAGGCCGGGCGCGCTTTCAAGCTAACGCGAACGCGCCTGGGGGAATTGGACCGGGAACTCAAATACAATGGCGTAAATCCAGGCACCACCGCCGACATTGTTGTGGGCTGTCTGTTTACCCACTGGCTGATGCACCCGTCTTAGCAGCCCGCAATAATCGACGCGATCCAGAAGCAACGCAGCAAAGAAAGGGAGACCGGTCATGGCCATGTGGGGAGGATCATCCACAAAGATCAACCGTGTGCTCGTCGGCGAATCGTTGGTCGGTGAGGGCAACGAGGTCGCGCACATCGATCTGATCATGGGACCGCGCGGCAGCGCCGTGGAAACCGCGTTCTGCAACGCGTTGACCAACAACAAGGACGGCTTCACGTCCCTCCTGGCCGTGGTCGCGCCCAACCTGCAATGCAAGCCGTCCACCATTCTGTTCAACAAGGTCACCATCAAGGGCGCCGAGCAGGCGGTGCAGATGTTCGGCCCCGCCCAGCACGCGGTGGCCAAGGCGGTTGCCGACTGCGTGGCGGAAGGCACCATTCCGCAGGAAGAAGTGGACAACATCTTCATCTGCGTCGGTGTTTTCATTCATTGGGAAGCCAAGGACAACGCCAAGATCCAGGAATACAACTACCGCGCCACCAAGGAATCCATCGAACGCGCGGTCAGCGGCTATCCGACGGCCCAGGATCTGATGAGCCAGAAGGACAAGGTCAAACACCCCTTCGCCGCATAAGGGTGCCGCGTGAGGGGAGCGTCAGCGGATCAGGGTTTCCAGATCCGCACGGCCGATCCGGCCGTCGTGCAGCGCCGTTGCCACCAGGGCACCGGCGCTGCCGTGCGCTGCAAGGTCCTTGAGGTCGCCGCCGTCGCGCACGCCACCGGCGGCGAACAGATCGGCCCGCGGCATGGCGTGGCGCACCTCGGCCAGACGGCTCCGGTCCGGCCCTTCGCCGGCCCCGACACGGGCGAGCGTCATGACGATGATCCGTTGCGGCCAGAGGTCGGTGCGGCGCAGGAGATCGGGCGGCCCAACGAAGCGGTCGCGAAAATCGAGCGACAGGACGATGTGCCGCCACGCGGGCTCCGCCTTCAACGCTTCCAGTGGCTCGCCCCCGGCAAGGCTCTCGCTGCCGAGCACCGCGTCGCCGATGCCCAGCGCCACGAAATCGCGGACCGGCTCCGCTTCCCGAAAGCCGGCGTCCACCCACAAGCCGACCTCCGGGAAGGCCTCCTTCAGCCGGAACAAGGCGGCCCGGTTGTCCCCCGTCCCCTCGATGGCGTCGAGGTCGGCCACATAGATGGTCCGAAACGGAAACAGGCCGAGGATGCCGCGAACCACCGCCACCGGCTCGTTGCCGATGCACAGCGACGAGCGCAGCGGAGGGTACCGGCCGCGGTCCCCGCGGCGGGCATGGACCACGCCGCCGTCGCGAAGGTCGAGCACGGGTATGACCTGGAACATCCCTACCTCCTGAACACGGCATGGGGAGCACGGCATGCGTATCCTGGTCTGCGAATTCGTGACGGGCGGCGGTATGCCGCCGGACCGGCCCATCCCCGCCGGCCTCGCCCACGAAGGCGACCTGATGCTGCGCGCCCTGGTGGACGATTTGCTGGAGGTGCCGGGCGTGGAATTGCTGGTCACCCGCGATGCCCGCTTGGCGCCGCTCACGCAGCGCGTCCACAGCATAGCGGTCACGGACCCGCAGGAGTCCTGGGCTCTTTGGGAGGATCTCACCCGGACGGTGGATGCCGTGTGGCCGATCGCCCCGGAAACCGGGGGGGCGCTTGAACGGCTCAGCCGTTTGGTCCAATCCGCCGGCTGCCGCCTGCTCAACAGCCGTGCCGACGCGGTGCGCCTCACGGCAAGCAAGGCGGCGACGGCCGCCGCCCTTGCCGCGGCGGGGGTGCCGGTCGTGCCGGTCTGGCCTGTCGGGGGCGATCCGCCGGGCGACGGCCCCTGGGTCGTCAAACCCGACGACGGAGCGGGCTGCGTGGACACGGGATTGCTGCGCGACCGTGGGGAGTGGGCGCGGTGGCGGGCCGCGGCGGACCGCAGCGGCTTCGTCGTCCAGCCCTTCGTCGCGGGTGCCCCCGCCAGCCTGTCGATGCTGTGCCGCGACGGTCGGGCGTGGCTGCTGACGGTGAACCGCCAGGACGTTGCGTTGGACGGCTCGACCTTCGTCTATCGCGGGGGCGTCGTCGGCGACCGGGCGGCCTCGCCCGAGTTGTCCGCCCTTGCCCAGGACGTCGCGAGGGCCATACCGGGGCTGTTCGGATACGTCGGCGTGGATTTCATCGCGACCGCCGGTGGGCCTGTGGTTCTGGAGGTCAACCCGCGCCTCACCACCTCCTATGTCGGTGTGCGGCGCGCCACCGGGATGAACGTCGCAGCGGCGGTGCTGGATCTGCCGCGCAAACCGCCCGCACCCGTGGACCGGGTCGGGCCGGTAGCGCTTCACCTGGAGGATTCGGCATGGAAAGCGGCGGTCTGATCGCCCTGGACATCGGCGGCGCCCATCTGAAAGCCGCTCTGTTCGACGAAGCCGGAACCTTGCGGGATCTCGTTCAGGAGCCGTGCGCGCTCTGGCAGGGGCTCGACCGGCTGGAGGCGGCGCTGTCGGCCGTCCTCTCCCGCTGGGGCACGCGGACGCGGGCCGTTGCGACCATGACCGGCGAACTGACCGATCTCTTCGACGACCGCGCGGACGGCGTGCGGAGCATCGTCGACACCACGCGCGCCGCCCTGCCCACCGCGGATCTGGAGGTCTTCGCCGGGCCGCTTGGCCTGATCCCGGCCGGTGCCGTGCCGGAGCACAGCGACGCGGCGGCCTCGGCCAACTGGTACGCGACCGCGCTGGTGGCCGCCATGGCCGGCGACGGCATCCTGCTCGACATCGGCAGCACCACCACCGACATCGTCCCCCTGGCGAACGGCGGCCCACGGCAGGCCGGCTACACCGATGCCGAGCGCCTGGACAGCGGCGAGTTGGTCTACACCGGCGTCGTGCGCACGCCGGTCATGGCGGTGGCCGGCGCGGTTCCCTTCGCCGGCCACCGGCGCGCGCTGATGGCGGAGCTGTTCGCCACCATGGCCGACGTGCACCGCCTGACCGGAACGCTGCCGGAAGACGCCGACCAGCACCCCACGGCGGACGGGCGCGACCGGGACACCACGGCCAGCGCCCGGCGCCTGCTGCGGATGGTGGGCGAGGATCTCGGGCCGGACACCCTCCCCGCCGCGCATCGGCTCGCCCGCCATCTGGCGGAGCGTCAGCTTCGGCAGATCGAGGACGCCCTCGATCAGGTGCTGTCGCGGGTTCCCTTCGCGGAGGACGCGGCGCTGGTCGGGGCTGGGGTCGGCCGATTCCTGGTCCGCCGTCTGGCCGAGCGGCAATGCCTGCCCTACCGCGACTTCGAGGCGCACTTGCCCGTGGCCGCGGAGCTTCGAGAACGCGTCGGCTGGTTTGCGCCGGCCGTCAGCGTCGGCTGGCTGGCCGTGCGCGGATGATATGCTGCGGCGCAGAACTACCTTCGGCGCATTGCTCCCCTGTTGAAGACGGACATATCCTTGATCGAGCAATGAAAAGGCCGGGAACAGCCTTGGCAGGCGTGCGCACTTGGTTTTGGATTTTCACGATTGCGGTCGGCGTTGGACCATCATGGACAGCACCGGCGCTGGCCGATGCTTTGTCCGTCGAGGAAGTGGCACCCGGTGTCTTCGTGCATGTCGGACGGTATGAGGAGACGGATTCGGCGAACCAGGGCGACATCGCCAATTGCGGATTCATCGTCGGCCGCGAAGCGGTCGCGGTGATCGACACCGGCGGCGGACCAGCCATCGGCCGGCGCCTGCGCGAGGCCGTCCGCATGCTGACGGACCGGCCGATCCGCTACGTCATCAACACCCACATGCACCCCGACCACGTGTTCGGCAATGGTGCGTTCGTGGCGGATGGAGCGGCCTTCGTGGGGCACCGCAACCTTCCGCCGGCCCTGATGGCGCGCAACGACCATTACCGGCGCGCGTTCGAAGAGGCTGTCGGCGCCGTGGAGGTCGTGCCGCCGACGCTCACCGTGTCCGACCGTCTGGAGATCGACCTCGGCCAGCGGGTGCTGGAACTGGTCGCACACCCGCCGGGTCACACGGACAACGACCTCACGGTGTTCGACCGGCAGACCGCGACCCTGTGGACCGGAGATCTGGTGTTCATGGAGCGCGCCCCGGCCATCGACGGCAGCGTGCTCGGCTGGCTGGAGGTGTTGACGGCGTTGTCGTCCGTGCCCGCGGCGCGCGCGGTTCCCGGCCACGGGCCGGCATCGGCGCCCTGGCCCGCGGCGGCGGCGGAGCTGCGCCACTACCTGGAGCGGATCGTCACCGAGGTCCGCGCCATCCAGAAGGCCGGCGGCACCATCCAGCGGGCCGTTGCCGAGGTCGCCCCCGACGAACGGACACGCTGGCAATTATTCGATGCCTATCACCCGCGCAACGTGACGGCGGCCTTCGCCGAGTTGGAATGGGAATGAGCAGGGAGGACGCGATGAGGACGCAGCACGCAACCGGGATCGCCGGCATGGCACTGGGGTTGGCTCTCCTCCTCCACAGCGGCGGCGCCCTGGCGGGGCCGAACGAGGACACCCGCTGGGAGGTGGTGCACGACATGTACTTCAACGGAAAGACCGTCGAGGACGCCGGAGCGCTGATCAGCATCGAGGCGCCGACGCGCGCCCAGGACGCGGCGCTGGTGCCGATCCGGCTCGCCACGTCGCCCGGCCCGGACATCCAGGTGAACACGATTCACCTCATCGTCGACAACAACCCGATTCCGCGGGCGGCGATCTTCCGCTTCCCCGACGGAGGCCCGCACGCCATCGACACGCGGCTTCGGGTCGATGCCTACACCAACATCACCGCCGTCGCCGAGACGAGCGACGGCCGGCTGCTCAAGACCACGCGGTTCGTCAAGGCGTCGGGCGGCTGCTCGGCCCCGGCGATGAAGAACGCCGAGGCGGCTGCCGGCCGTCTGGGCAAGATGAAGCTGAACCTGCCGGAAGCCATCGTTGCCGGGCAACCGATGACCGCGCAACTGCTGATCAGCCATCCCAACTACACAGGAATGCAGTACGACCAGATCAACCGCTACTACATCCCCGCCGACTACGTGAAGAGCATCGCCGTGCGCTACAACGGGGCGCCGGTTCTGGACGCCGAGACCGACATCTCGATGAGCGAGGACCCCAGCATCCACTTCTCGCTGGTGCCGGAGAAGACCGGCACGCTGGAGGTGACGGCGGAGGATTCCAAGGGGCGCGTCTTCAAGGAAAGCTGGCCGATCCGCGCCACGTCAGGCTCATGAGCGTCCGGGTCATGAGACGGGGTCAGAAGCACTTCAGGTCGGCGGCGACCTGGATCTGCCGGAACTCATCTTGCAGGTCCTTGACCCACCCGGTCCCACGCACGAGGGCGGCGCGTTCGCCCGGCATGTCCTGCATGGCGCGGGCGGTCTCGATGGCGACGTACTTGTCGTACGGGAATCGCGCGGCAATCTCGTCGATGCTGCACGAGCATTTGCGCATGACCTCCTGGGTCTGGCCGTTGGCGACCATGCAGCCGAGGACGTAATCGACGCGCGCTTGAGTCGGATAGCCGTCCTCGGCCCGCGCCGCGCCGGCGCCGATCAGGAGGAGGAACGCGAACAGGGCAGTGTGCTTGGCCATGGGGCTGCTCCAAACCGCTTCACCGCAGGCGACGATCATCCTGCGGCGCTTTGGCGAACACACTCAAGCACCCTTTTGGGGAATAAAAACGACGGACCAAGGAGGTCGAAACCATGCCGGAAGTGGAAGGGGCGCCAACAAGCCGGCGCCGTTCGGCGGCGCAGCCGAAGGGCCGGCAGGTCGAGCCGGCGGCGCTGGACGAGGTGCGCGCCCTGTTGGGAGACGCACCGCGGCGCCGCGACAAGCTGCTGGGTTTCCTGCACCGGATTCAGGACCGCTACGGCTGCCTGCACACCCGCCATTTGGCGGCGCTGGCGCTGGACATGCGTCTGGCGCAGACCGAGGTGTTCGAGGTCGCGTCCTTCTACGCCCACTTCGACCTTGTCCATGAGGGCGATGCGCCCCCGCCGCCGCTGACCATCCACGTGTGCGACGGCATTGCCTGTTCGATGGCGGGCGCCGAGGACCTCATGCGCGACCTCGCCGCACGGCTCGGCCCCGACACCCGGATCGTGCGGGCGCCGTGCATGGGCGGCTGCGACCGGGCGCCCTCGGCGACCGCCAACCACACGCCCATCGAGCCGGCGGACGCGGACACCGCGCTCGCCGCGCTGAACGGCACTTACCGGGGCCGCGTCCCCACGCCGCGGCGGTTCGCCGACTATCGGGCGCAGGGCGGATACGCGCTGCTGACCGCCTGCCTGTCCGGGCAGCGGACGCCGGACGACATCCTCGCGGCGCTGGAGCATTCGACCCTGCGCGGCATGGGCGGCGCCGGCTTTCCCACCGGCCGCAAGTGGAAGCTGGTGCGCGCCGAGCCGGCCCCGCGCTATCTGGTGGTGAACGCCGACGAGGGCGAGCCGGGCACCTTCAAGGACCGCCATTACCTTGAGACCGACCCGAACCGCTTCCTCGAAGGCATGCTGGTCGCCGCGTGGATGATCGAGGCGGCGGAGATCCACCTCTACCTGCGCGACGAGTACCCCCAGGCGCGCATCATCCTGCTGGAGGAGATCGCGGCGCTGGAATCCGCCGGGCTGGCCCCTCCAGGTTACATCGTGGTGCACCGCGGCGCCGGGGCCTACATCTGCGGGGAGGAATCCTCGATGCTTGAGAGCATCGAGGGCAAGCGCCCCCTGCCCCGCCACAAGCCGCCGTTCCCGGCGCAGGTCGGCCTGTTCGGGCGGCCGACGCTGATCAACAACATCGAGACGCTGTTCTGGGTGGTCGACATCCTGGAACGCGGGGCCGAGTGGTGGAGCGCCCAGGGGCGCAACGGCGGCCAGGGCCTGCGCACCTACTCCGTCTCCGGCCGCGTCCGCCTGCCCGGCCCCAAGGTCGCCCCCGCCGGCATCACGGTGCGGGAGTTGATCGACGAGTTCTGCGGCGGCATGGCGGACGGCCACACCTTCAAGGCGTACCTGCCGGGCGGCGCGTCGGGCGGGCTGCTGCCGGCGTCCATGGCCGATCTGCCGCTCGATTTCGGCGCGCTGGAGCCGCACGGCTGCTTCATCGGCTCGGCGGCGGTGATCGTGCTGTCGGACAAGGACGACCTCCGTCAGGTGGCGCTCAACCTGCTGCGCTTCTTCCGCAACGAGAGCTGCGGACAGTGCACGCCCTGCCGGGTCGGGACGGAGAAGGCCGTCCTCCTGTTGGAGAACGACCCGGCGAACCGCGCGGCGTTCGACGCGCTGACGCGGGTGATGGTCGACGCCTCGATCTGCGGCCTGGGCCAGGCGGCGATGAACCCCGTGCGCTCCATCCTGCGACACTTCCCGGAGGAATTGTCATGAGCATCCGGTTCCAGCTCGACGGTGCCGAGGTCGAGGCCCAGCCGGGCGAAACCATCTGGCAGGTGGCGCACCGCTTGGGCGTGGAGATCCCCCACCTCTGCCACGCCAACGCTCCCGGCTACCGCGCCGACGGCAACTGCCGCGCCTGCATGGTCGAGATCGAGGGCGAGCGCGTGCTCGCCGCCTCCTGCATCCGCCGCCCCACGCCGGGCATGAAGGTCCAGGTCGCCAGCGAGCGGGCGCAGGAGTCGCGCCGGCTGGTGTTCGAGCTGCTGATGGTGGACCAGCCCGAGCGCACCGCCTCCCCCGACCCGGATTCCGCGTTTCAGCGCTGGGCCGACCGGGTCGGCGTGGTGGGCGGCCTGTTCCCGCGCAGCCCCGAGCAGCCCGGCCCGGACCGCTCGCACCCCGCCATGAGCGTGCGGCTCGACGCCTGCATCCAGTGCACGCTGTGCGTCCGCGCCTGCCGCGAGGTGCAGGCGAACGACGTCATCGGCATGGCGTGGCGCGGCCCGACCGAGAGCATCGTCTTCGACATGGCCGACCCGATGGGCGGCAGCACCTGCGTGGCCTGCGGCGAGTGCGTGCAGGCCTGCCCGACCGGCGCGCTGATGCCCGCCAGTCTGGTGGACGAGGCCGGCGTGCGCGCCGTGGTGCCGGACAAGGCGGTGGACAGCGTCTGCCCGTACTGCGGGGTGGGGTGCCAGATCACCTACCGCGTCAAGGACGACCGCATCGTCGCGGTGGACGGCCGCGACGGGCCGTCCAACCGCAACCGGCTGTGCGTCAAAGGCCGTTTCGGCTTCGACTATGTGCACCATCAGCGCCGGCTGACCCAGCCGCTGATCCGCAAGGACGGTGCGCCGAAGACCATCGACGTGGACCCCGCCAACCCCTGGACCCATTTCCGCCCCGCCACCTGGGAGGAGGCGCTGGACCGCGCGGCGGCCGGCTTGCGCTCCATCCGCGACACGCACGGCGGCAACGCGCTGGCCGGCTTCGGCTCGGCCAAGGGCTCGAACGAAGAGGCGTACCTGTTCCAGAAGCTGGTGCGCACCGGCTTCGGCACCAACAACGTCGATCATTGCACCCGGCTGTGCCACGCCTCCTCGGTGGCGGCGCTGATCGAGGGCATCGGCTCGGGCGCGGTCACCGCGCCGTTCATGGCGGCCGAGGACGCCGAGGTGATCGTGGTGATCGGCGCCAACCCCACCGAGAACCACCCCGTCGCTGCGACCTTCTTCAAGCAGGCGGCGCGGCGCGGCACCAAGCTCATCGTCATGGACCCGCGCGGGCAGGCGTTGAAGCGCTACGCCACGCACATGCTGCAATTCAAGGTCGGCACCGACGTCGCGCTGCTGAACGCGCTCTTGAACGTGATCGTCGAGGAGGGACTGTACGACCGTCAGTACGTCGCCGCCCACACCGACAATTTCGAGGCGCTGGCCGCCCACGTCCGCCAATTCCCGCCCGAGCGGATGGCCGAGATCTGCGGCATCGACGCCGCCACCCTGCGCACGGTGGCGCGGCTCTACGCGCGCTCGGGGGCGTCGATCATCTTCTGGGGCATGGGGATCTCCCAGCACACGCACGGTACCGACAACGCCCGCTGCCTGATCGCGCTGGCGCTGATCACGGGTCAGGTCGGCCGGCCGGGCACCGGGCTGCACCCGCTGCGCGGGCAGAACAACGTGCAGGGCGCCTCCGACGCCGGGCTGATCCCGATGGTCCTGCCGGACTACCGCCCGGTGGAGGACAACGAGACGCGGCGCTTCTTCGAGGAGCTGTGGGGCGCCCCGCTCGACCCGAACCGCGGCCTGACCGTGGTGGAGATCATGGACGCCATCCACGGCGACCGCATCCGCGGCATGTACGTGATGGGCGAGAACCCGGCCATGTCCGACCCGGACCTGAACCACGCCCGCGCGGCGCTGGCGCACCTGGAGCACCTCGTCGTCCAGGACATCTTCCTGACGGAAACCGCGCGCTACGCCGATGTGGTGCTGCCCGCCTCGGCGTGGCCCGAGAAGGCCGGCACGGTGACCAACACCAACCGTCAGGTGCAGATCGGCCGCCCGGCGCTGCCGCTGCCCGGCGAGGCGCGGCAGGATCTGTGGATCATCGTCGAGCTGGCCAAACGCCTCGGCCTGGACTGGCGCTACGACCATCCGCGCGAGGTCTTCGCGGAGATGACGCGGGCGATGCCGTCGCTGGACAACATCACCTGGGAGCGCCTGGAGCGCGAGGACAGCGTGACCTACCCCTGCGCCGCCCCGGACCGCCCCGGCCAGGAGATCGTCTTCGGCGACCGCTTCCCGACCGAGGACGGGCGCGGCCGGCTGGTGCCGGCGGGCATCGTCCCCCCGGCCGAGCCACCGGACACCGAGTACCCCTTCGTCCTCACCACCGGCCGCCTTCTGGAGCATTGGCACACCGGCGCCATCACCCGCCACGCCACGATGCTGGACGCGCTGGAACCCGAACCCATCGCCACTTTGGCGCCGGCCGAACTGGACCGGCTCGGCGTCGCCCCCGGCGCGCGGGTGCGGATCGTGACGCGCCGGGGAAACGTGATCCTGACCGCCCGCGCCGACCCGGCCGTGCCAAAGGGCGTGGTCTTCATGCCGTTCTGCTACGTCGAGGCGGCGGCGAACCTGCTGACCAACCCGCAGCTCGATCCCTTCGGCAAGATCCCGGAGTACAAGCACTGCGCCGCGAAGGTGGAGCGGGTGAGCGCCAACTAGGATGGAACACTATGGAACACTATGGAACAGTGTGCAGGGGGTGTTCCATTCGACCGGCACCGCGCGGACGCGGCTCGCCAATCAGGACTTCGATCCTATACAAAATCGCCAGCAAGAGCAAGCGCGCAAACCGTTGTGGAACCGTGCCTGGGAGGAGCAAATGCCTTCCGGGTTAACTCATTGGCGCAGTCGAGAAAGTGGGCAGTCAAAATTTCCGCAACCAACCGCATCAACAAAGAAAACACGGCAAACTAAAAGTAATTTTAGGTCTATTTGATAAACCGCAAGCTCCCAATCGGTTGTATCTATAACTGTTCTAAATCCAAATTTGCTGTACGCCGGCGTCTTATTCTGCGTTGCACAAAGAACCACCCATAATTTCCACACCCCTCCTCGTAAGTATAGTGGTCGCACCATGCCAACGCCGGTACCCTTTCCTATTGGACCGGATCGACAGCCGGCCGAAACCAATCAGGAGGAAGCGGACCATGAAAACCTGGCGCAAGCCGAAGGTCATCGAGATCGCCGTCGGCAACGAAATCAACGCGTACGCCTGCGCCGATCTTTAAAGGGCAAGGCAGCCGCCGCGATGAGGATCATCGTGTTCGGCTCCGCGGCCGGCGGCGGCTTTCCCGCAGTGGACTTGCAACTGCACAGGCTGCCGCCGCGCCCGCGCGGGCGGCGGGTGGAGATGCCGCCATGACCCGCCCCCACTCATCCACTCCCCACTCATCCAACCCGATGTCCCGTGAGGAGTTCAAAAGCGCGCTCCATGCCATCGGCGCGCGTCAGTACCACGACCTGCACCCCTTCCACACGCTGCTGCACGGCGGCAAGCTGAACAAGGGGCAGGTTCAGGCTTGGGCGTTGAACCGCTTCTATTATCAGGTCTCGATCCCCCGCAAGGATCTGACGCTGATGGCGCGCGTCACCGACCCGGCCCTGCGCCGGGAGTGGCTGCACCGCGTGCTCGACCATGACGGCCTGGGGGCGGACGGCGCCTCCGAGGACACCAAAACCGGCGGCATCGAGCGCTGGCTGCGCCTGACCGACGGCCTCGGCCTCGACCGCGATTATGTCACCTCGTTGCGCGGCATTCTGCCGGCCACCCGCTTCGCCGTGGATGCCTATGTCAACTTCGTCGGCACGCGCTCGACGCTGGAGGCCATCGCCTCGTCCCTGACCGAACTGTTCGCCCCGGCCATCCACGAGCAGCGCATCCACGGGTTCGAGGCGTACTACGCCTTCGCCAACGACGCGACACTCTCCTACTTCCGCAAGCGGCTGGATCAGGCGCCGCGCGACGTGTCGTTCGGCCTCGCCTACGTGCTCGACAACGCCCGCACGCCGGAGCAGCAGCAACAGGCCCTCGACGCCCTGCGCTTCAAGACGGAGGTGCTGTGGGCGCAGCTTGATGCGCTGCATCACGCCTATGTCGCTCCCGGTCACATCCCGCCGGGCGCCTTCGTGCCGGACGGGATGAAAGCGACGGAGTACGCCCGACAATGACAGCCATCGACCCGCCTTATGCCATCCTGGCCGAGCTGACGCACCGCTGTCCGCTGGCCTGCCCCTACTGCTCCAACCCGCTGGCCCTGGAGCCGCGGGACCGGGAACTGGACACCGCCACCTGGAAACGGGTTCTGGACGAGGCGGCGGACCTCGGCGTTCTGCAGATCCACTTTTCCGGCGGCGAACCCTGCGCCCGCCCCGACCTGGAGGCGCTGGTGGAACACGCCACGCGGGCCGGGCTGTACACCAACCTCATCACCTCGGCCGTCACGCTCGACCGGGCGCGGCTGGACCGGCTGAAGGCGGCAGGGCTGCAACACGTCCAGATCAGCTTTCAGGACACCCGCGCCGAGGCCAACGACCGCGTCGCCGGCTTCCCCCGCGCCTTCGAGCGCAAGCGCCGCGCCGCCCGCGACGTGGTCGAGGCGGGGCTGGCGTTCACCGTCAACGCCGTGGTGCACCGGCACAACATCGACCATGTGGACGAGTTCTTCGACCTCGCCCTCGATCTGGGCGCCGGGCGGATCGAGATCGCCAACGTCCAGTATTACGGCTGGGCGCTGGTCAACCGCGCGGCGCTGATGCCGACGCACGACCAGCTCGTCGGCATGGACGCGACGATCCGGGCGCGGCTTCCCGACCTCAAGGGGCGGCTGGTCGTCGATTACGTGGTGCCGGACTACTACGCGCGCCGGCCGAAGGCGTGCATGGGCGGCTGGGGCCGGCGCTTCCTCAACATCACGCCGTCCGGCAAGATCCTGCCCTGCCACGCCGCCGAGACGATCCCCGGATTGAGTTTCGAGACGGTGCACGACCGTCCGCTCGGCGCCATCTGGCGCGACTCCCCGGCCTTCGAGCGCTTCCGCGGCACCGACTGGATGCCGTCGCCCTGCCGGGAGTGCGACCGGCGCGAGATCGACTGGGGCGGCTGCCGGTGTCAGGCGCTGGCCCTTTCCGGGGATGCCGCGGCGATCGACCCGGTGTGCGAACTGGCCGCCGACCACCCGACCATGGCCGCCATCGCCGCACGGGATTCCGCACCCGGCGACCGCCCCTTCACCTACCGGCAGCGTGCACCGGCCAGCAGCGGCTGAGCCCACGATCAGGGAGGACATTCGATGGCGACGTGGACCCCCGACCCCAGTTTCTATCCATCTCCCCGCATGGCGATGCAGGCCCCGCCCGAGCGGCTGGCCTATGTGGCGATGCTGAACGTGGAGGCCCAGGCCCGCCCGGACGCGCTGGGCGTGGTGGACGTCGATCCCGGCTCGTCGAACTACGGCCGGCTTCTCGGCCGTGTGGACATGCCCAACGCCGGCGACGAGCTGCACCATTTCGGCTGGAACGCGTGCAGCTCCGCCCTGTGCCCGTACGCCCCGCATCCGCACGTCGAGCGGCGCTATCTGATCGTGCCGGGGCTGCGGTCGTCGCGCATCCACATCCTGGACACCAAGCCCGACCCCGCCAAACCCAAGATCGTCAAGGTGATCGAACCGGAGGAGCTGGCCAGACGCGCCAATTATTCCCGGCCCCACACCATGCACTGCGGGCCGGAAGGCATCTATGTCAGCGCGCTCGGGACCGGCGACGGTGGCGGCGGGCCGGGCGGCGTCTTCCTCATGGACCATGAAACGTTCGACGTGCTCGGCCAATGGGAGATCGACCGCGGGCCGCAGTTCCTGGCCTACGATGTCTGGTGGCATCTCGGCCAGGACACGATGATCACCAGCGAATGGGGCACGCCGGAAATGATCGAGGGCGGGCTCAACCCCGACCTGCTGCTCGGCGCCAAGTACGGCCATTGCGTCCATTTCTGGGATCTGCGGAAGCGCCGGCACACGCAGACCATCGACCTTGGAGCGGAATACCAACTGGCGCTGGAGCTGCGCCCGGCGCACGACCCGACCAAAGCGCACGGCTTCATGAACTGCGTCGTCAACCTGACCGACCTGTCCTCGTCGATCTGGCTGTGGCACCGCGACGGCGGGCAGTGGGCGATGCGCAAGATCATCGACATTCCGGCCGAACCGGCGGAGCCGGACCAGTTGCCGCCGCTGCTCAAGGGCTTCAAGGCGGTGCCGCCGCTGGTCACCGACATCGACCTGTCGCTCGATGACCGCTGGCTGTACGTGGCGTGCTGGGGCACCGGCGAGATGCGCCGCTACGACGTGTCCGACCCGTTCCAGCCCAAGCTGACCGGTTCCGTCCGCCTGGGCGGGATCGTCGGGCACAGCCCGCATCCGGGCGACGGTGGAGCGCTCAACGGCGGCCCGCAGATGGTCGAGGTCAGCCGCGACGGCAAGCGCGTCTACTTCACCAACTCGCTGTACCGGAGCTGGGACGAGCAGTTCTACCCCGAGGGCATCAAGAGCTGGATGGTGAAGCTCGACGCCACCCCGGACGGCGGGCTCGGCATCGACGAGCGGTTCTTCCTGCGCTTCGAGGATGGATTCCGCGGGCACCAGATCCGGCTGGAAGGCGGCGACGCGTCCTCGGACTCCTACTGCTATCCATGACTGATTGCCATGAGTGATCCTGGGCAGTGGCTGGCGCTGATCGCGCTGGGCGCCTTCCACGGGCTGAACCCGGCCATGGGGTGGCTGTTCGCCGTGGCCTTGGGCCTTCAGGAGGGGCGGCGCGGAGCGGTGGTCGCGGCGCTGCCGCCCATCGCGCTGGGCCACGCGCTGTCGGTCCTGATGGAGGTCGCCGGCTTCGGGATGCTCCACCTCGTGGCGGCGCCGGACCTCCTGACGCCGGCCATGGTCGCCGTCCTGATCGGCTTCGGCGTCTATCGGCTGGTGCGCGGCTACCGCCACAGGGTGCGGGTCGGCATGCGCACGGGCTTTGCCGGGTTGACCCTGTGGTCCTTTCTGATGGCGTCGGCGCACGGGGCGGGGCTGATGATCCTGCCGCTGCTGCTCGGCATGCTGGCGCCGGCGCAGATGATGGCGCTGTCGCTGTGCGGGCCGGGGGCGGCGATGACGGGCACGGTCGCCGCGCTCGGGTCGATGGCGGCCGGGGCCGCCGTGGTGCTGGTGCACATGCTGGCAATGCTGGCGATGATCGCCATCGTCGCCATCGTGGTCTTCGACACCGTCGGGCTGGGTGTCCTGCGGCGCGGCTGGGTCAATTTCGATCTGCTGTGGGCGGGCGCCATGATCGGCACGGGGGTGGCGGTCCTGGCCGTCCGGTGACCGGCCCCTCACCCGCCGTGGAAGCCCCTCAGACGGTCGGCGGGGGCGGCCGGCGGGAAGCGGGCGGATCGGGCGGCCTGGAGGATTTCCTCCACGAACGACCGATAGGGATCGGCCGGGTCCTTGGGCGCGTCGCGCCGTTTCACGGGGCCGCCGTAGTCCGTGTCGTTCTGGATGAACGCACCGTATTCGGACGTCTCCAGGGAAGGAGCGACGAAGATGGAATGGGGCGAGTCCGCCGTCTCGCCGACATCGCGGCTCGCCCGCACCAGGGTGAAGGTGCCGCTGCCGTCCGGCGTCGAGAGGATCGTGACGCCGTGCTGGACCGTCACCTTGTCCTGCGCGTTCAGCCGCGCCTCCCGCTCGAACTCGGCCCTGGGATAGATCGCCTCGACGCTCGCGGGATCATGGATGTTCGCGGTTGGCATGGCACCCTCCGGTTCCGTTCGTTAAACCGGAGCGGCAGGCGCACAGTTCCGCAGCGGCTCGAATTGGGCGAACCACTGCCCGGCGCCGTCCGGCGCCGGGGGATCGTAATGCAATAGGGACATCCGCAGCCGGCCAGCGCCCCCCAGCTCGGGACCGGCCATCATGGTGTGAAAGCTTTTACCGCCGAGGATGCGGTGCGCGATGGTGAGGTAAAGCCGCGACAGCACGCCGTCGCGCAGCATGGTTTCCAGCATGCGCGGCCCGGCCAGCAGATACAGGCTGCGGAAGCCGAGCCCGCCGAGCTCCCGCACCAGCGGCGCCCCCTCCACCGACGCGCCCTGGCCGGCGACGATGACGGGATAGCCGTCGCCGCGCAGCCTCGCGATCCTGTCGGCCGGGGCCGCCGCCCCCGTGGCGATGAGCACGCGCTGGGCGTTCAGCGCGAGCGAGCGCGGGATGGGGAAGTCCAGGCTCGAACTGGCGATGACCACGGCCGGCTGCGGCGGCAGGCCGTTCCCGGCACGCCATTGCGCGAGGTCGCGGGCGGACTCGCCCAGCCCCACTTGCAGGACATCGTCCAGCCGGCCGGCCGCAAGGTCGCGCAGATAGCCGCCGTGCGTGATCAGGCAATCGGCCTGCGCCTGCAACTCCTGGAACAGGCGGAAGTCGTTGGCACCGGTCAGCCCGGCCGGCAGATGGCTGGTCCCGGTGGCCGGGTCCCGCAGAGCGATCCGGCCGTCCAGGCTGCTGACGAAGCTTGCGTAGACGAACGGCGTGGCGGCGCTGCCCAGCGCATGCACCCCATGGGCGAGGTACGCCCCCTCAAGCACCACATCCTCCGGCGGGCCTGGGTACAGCCTGAACATGCGCGCAGCCATCGCCGATCATACCACCCCAATCGCGAACGCGAACAGGAGGGCATTGTGGCTATCAGGCCCCCGTTAACGCCCCCAGGCCCCGCTGTCCGCGACCACCACCGCGAAGCGGTCGGCGAGCGCCGC
Source organism: Azospirillum terrae (assembly GCF_053470425.1). Lineage (NCBI taxonomy): Bacteria > Pseudomonadati > Pseudomonadota > Alphaproteobacteria > Rhodospirillales > Azospirillaceae > Azospirillum > Azospirillum terrae. The sequence goes on from NZ_JBPXMR010000001.1 coordinate 869,524, forward strand.
GAGATTGGCGCGGTGCACCTCCTCGGCGGGAACGATGCCGCCGAGCGGGTCGGGCAGAGCGCGCGTCGCGGCGGCGGCGGCCACAACCGTCGTCCGCCAGCCGAGATCGAGCGCGGCGCGCACCGTGGTGCTGATGCACATGTGCGTCATGAAGCCGGCGACGATGAGTTCCGTCCGGCCGGTATCGCGGGCCAGCGTGTGCAGGTCGGTGCCGGCGAAGGAGTTGGGCAGATGCTTTACGATGATTGTCTCGCCGTCCAGCGGCGCCAGCGCCGGGATGATCGCGGACATCGGCCCTTCCGGGTCGAACAGGGGGCCGCCCGGCTTGCCGTGGTGCACGACGTGGAACACCGGCACGCCGGCCTCGCGCGCCAGCGTCAGCAACCGGGCCGTCTCGGCGACCGCGGCGTCCATCCCGGACAGGATCAGCCCGCCCTCGGTGTATTCGAGCTGGGCATCCACCAGCACGAGGACGGATTTGTCGAGGGGGCTGGGGGTCAGCGGCGCGCCGGCCAGGGACAGCAGGAACTTGGGCTCGGTCATTGGGGAAACTCCGGTACGGGGAAGCGATGGGCGGACTCTGCCCCGTTTGATTTTGCTCGACCATTTGCTAGTTTCGTCCAATGACCGTTCAAAAACGAACAGCCGGGCTCGACTGGGACGACGTCCGGGTCTTCCTGGAACTGGCCCGCGCCGGCAGCCTGTCGGCGGCGGCGCGGACACTGCGGATCAGCCACGCCACGGTCGGGCGCCGCATCGCCGCCCTGGAAGCCACGCTCGGCCGCGCTCTGGTGGAGCGCCGGCCGGACGGCTACGCCCTGACGCCGGAGGGCGAGGCGGTGCGCGCCCTCGCCGACGGCATGGACGAGCACGCCCTCGCCATCCTGCGCCGTGGCGGGTGGGAGGTCGGGTTGACCGGCACCGTCCGCCTGACCATGACGCAGGCGCTGGCCGACAGCTTCCTGGTGCCCCGGCTGGGCCCGTTGCGCGCCCGCCATCCGGGGCTGGACCTGGAGATCATGATCGACAACCGCGCGCTCAGTCTCGCCCGGCGCGAGGCGGATCTGGCGATCCGGCAGGCCCGACCGCAGCGCGGCGAGCTGATCACCCGCCGTCTCGCCACGCTGGCCTACGGCCTCTACGCGGCACCCGGCGCCCCCGACGCGTTCATCACCTTTGACGAGACGTTGGCCGAGCTGCCCGAGGCGGTCTGGTTCGCCGGTCACACGCGGGGGCGGCGCATCGCCTTCCGGTCCAACAGCGTGCAGGCCCAACTGGCGGCGGCGAAGGCCGGGTTCGGCACGGCGCTGCTGCCGCGCTGGCTGGCGGCGGCGGAGCCGGACCTGCTCTCCGTACCGGCCGCCGAACCGCCGCCGCCTCGCGAAGCGTGGCTCGTCCTGCACCGCGATTTGAAGGACGTGCCCCGCATCCGCGCCGTGGCCGAGCACCTTGTCGCGCTGTTCGATGCGAACCGCGACCTGCTGTCGGGGCCATGAGCTGCGCATTTCACCGCTGCAAGAATTGACACCGCTCAAGGAGCCGCCGGGCATTTCGGCAGAGCTTCCCCTTCCCAGCAAAGGCTGAAAGGGCCTCTTCATGATCGAATGGACGGACGCCCTCTCCATCGACGTCGCCAGGATCGACGACCAGCACCGCACCTTCATCGGCTTGGTGAACCGGCTCAACGCGTTCAGCAACAGCAACGCCAGCCATGCGGAGCTGCGGACCATCCTGGCCGAACTGGTGTGCTATGCCGAGGTGCACTTCTCCGACGAGGAGGACTGGATGCGGCAAAGCGGCTATCCGCAGATCCAGGAGCACGCCGCGGCGCATTCTGCCGCCGCCGCCACCATTCACGACATGATGTTCCGTGACGTCGAGGGGCAGGACCTCTACAGCGCGCTCGGGGCGTTCCTGATGCCCTGGCTGGTCACCCACATCATGAAGCACGACAAGGCGTTCGGGGACTGGCTCAAGTTGCAGCATCCCGCGGAACAGGGCGCCTGATACGGCCATCCCCAAAAGAGGTGTGACAGTGGGTCCAACGGGATTGTTGGCTCCGCAGCGCTTGCTATGCATATTAGTATACTAGTACAATAAAGCCATTCTGGCCGCGCCAGCGTGCACCGGGACGAATTCCGTCCAGCCCGACATGAGGGATTCCCGATGAAGATCACCGTTCGCCATGCGTCCCACCCGGATCATGTCCGCGGGTTCGACACCCGGACGCTGCGCGACCATTTCCTCGTCCCGTCGCTGTTCGAGGCCGACGACGTCGTCCTGACCTACAGCCACATCGACCGCTTCGTGGTCGGCGGCGCCATGCCGGTGAAGGGGGCGCTGACGCTCGAAGCGCCGAAGGAGATCGGTTCTCCGACCTTCCTGGCGCGGCGCGAGCTGGGCGTCGTCAACGTCGGCGGGCCGGGCCGCGTCACCGTGGACGGCGCCGTTCAACAACTCGACCCGCGCGACGCGCTGTACGTCGCCATGGGCTGCGAGGATGTGCGGTTCGAGAGCCTGGACATCAAGCAGCCGGCGAAGTTCTACCTGAACAGCACGCCGGCCCACGCGCGCTTCGAGACCATGAAGATCTCGATCGCGCAGGCCAAACAGCGCCATCTCGGCGATCCGTCCACGTCCAACGAGCGGACCATCTTCCAGATGATCCACCCGGATGTCTGCAAGACCGCGCAGCTCGTGCTCGGCATGACCATGCTGAAGCCGAACAACACGTGGAACAGCATGCCGTGCCACACGCACGACCGGCGCTGCGAGGTCTATTTCTACTTCGACCTGCCGGAGAGCGCGCGGCTGTTCCACCTGATGGGCGAGCCGACCGAAACCCGGCACATCGTCGTCGCCAACGAGCAGGCGGTGATCTCGCCGCCCTGGTCGATCCACAGCGGCGTCGGCACCCACAACTACACCTTCATCTGGGCCATGGGCGGCGACAACCAGGACTTCGACGACATGGATCAGGTGCCCCTGGCCACCCTGCGCTGAGCGGAGACCCGAACAATGACGACCCCATTCGACCTTTCCGGCAAGGTGGCGCTGGTCACCGGCGCCAACACCGGCATCGGCCAGGGCATCGCGGTGGCGCTCGCCAAGGCGGGCGCCGACATCGCCGCGGTGGACGTGGCGCCGCTCGATGAGACCAGGGGGCTGGTGGAGGCCGCCGGGCGGCGGTTCCACGGCATCAAGGCCGACCTCACCTCCATCGCCCCCGTCGCGGGCATCGTCGAGGAGACGGTGAGCCGGCTGGGCCAGCTCGACATCCTGGTCAACAACGCCGGGCTGATCCGGCGCGCCGACGCGGTGGACTTCACCGAGGCCGACTGGGACCTGGTGATGAACATCAACATCAAGACGGTCTTCTTCCTGTGCCAGGCGTTCGGCCGCTACGCCATCGGCGGCGGGCGCAAGGGCAAGATCGTCAACGTCGCGTCCATGCTGTCCTTCCAGGGCGGCATCCGCGTCCCCTCCTACACCGCGTCCAAGAGCGGCGTCGCCGGCATCACCAAGCTGCTGGCGTGCGAATGGGCGAGCAAGGGCATCAACGTCAACGCCATCGCACCGGGCTACGTCGCCACCAACAACACCGCGGCGCTGCGCGCCGACGAGAGCCGCAGCGCCGAGATCCTCGGCCGCATCCCGGCCGGGCGCTGGAGCGTTCCCGCCGATCTCGGCGGGCCGGTGGTGTTCCTGGCCTCCGACGCGGCCGACTACGTCCACGGCTCGATCCTGCCGGTGGACGGCGGCTGGCTGGCGCGGTAGCGCGCTGATGTGGAGCACGCCGTCATCCGGCGGCGTGCTCCACATCGTTCTTGGAAGAGGTCAGTTCGTGCTGGTGGTGGGGGCCAGTTCGACGTGCTCGGCGACCCAGCCGTCGCGGGTGTCGCGCGCGGCGAACCACACGTCTTCGCCGTCCGCCACGATGTCCAGCCCCGACCGGCGCAGGGTGACGCGGTCGAAGAAGACGCTCTCGCCCCCGTCGGCGGGCTCGATGATCCCGGACTGGCTGTCCAGATTGTACCAGCGCACCGAACCGAGCATCAGCTCATCGGAGGCCGCCCGCATCGGCTCGGGCTGGCGGCGCTGCTGACGCGGTTCGCGCGGCTCGCGCGGTTGGGGGGCGGGCTGCGCCATCCCCGGCTCCGCCATGGGCGCGCCGTCGCCGGCCTCTCCGGGCAGCGGGCGCCCGCGCCGGCCGCGCTGCGGCCGCGGCTTGGGCTCCTGGGCCGCCGCCGGGGTGATGGAGTGAATGGCGGTCACCTGCGGACCCTTCTGCCCCTCGGCAACGTCGCAGACGACGGACATCCCCTCGACGAGGGTCACATCCCCCAGAGACGTGAGCACGGAGGAATGGAGAAAGGCCTCGCCCGAGCCGTCGGCGAACCGGACAAACCCGTAGCCCTTGTCGGCCTTGAACCACTTCACGGACGCGGCGACGTTCTTCTGCTCTTCGCTCAAGGCAATGCTCTCTCAATGGATGGCGTTCGACGACCCTACACATGGCGGCATTCCGTGGCGGACGCAACGCCTGCCGTCCATTGTAGCTCCATCGGCGAGGATGGTGGTGGCTCCTTTCACGTCGTGTTCTGCGTTTTCTTCGGTTCGACGGCCGTTTCCGCGGCATGGCGCGACAAATCGCGCGCCGCGGCCCGGATCCCGTTTTCGCGGGGGCTCTGCGTGGGAAGCTCCAGCTGTTCCGCGGGGTGGTAGGGCGGTTTCGGGGCCGGGACCGACATCGGTGCCGGCCGCGCCGACATCCGCCACTGGTCGAGGAACGCTCCAAGGTGGGGCCTTTCGCCCCGTTCACGGTCGAGATACGCCACGAGGCTGTCGATGCTGGCGTTGTGCCCCTCGGCGTCGGTACGGCCGGACAGCAGCGCCCAGCGGACGTACAGGCCGAAGATGTTCAGCACGTCCGTCTCGCAATAGCGCCGCACCGCGGCGATGTCGCCCCGCTGCACCTTGTCGGCCACGTCCGCGCCGCGCCCTTCGATCTTGCCGGGCAGCCCGACGGCTTCCGCCATGTCCTTCAGGCCGACGCGGGGAGAGGCGCCGTAGTCGCTCAGCACCTCCATCAGGTCGCAATGCCAGTCCGGCGTGAAGCGCTGGCCGTAGTTGTTCCACTTGTCCCCCGCCTGGAACCACGCAGCGGCCGGAATGCCGTATACCATGGCGCGCTGGCGCAGCACCGGCATGACGAAGCCCTTGCCGTTCCACGTGACGAGGCGCGGCAGGCCGGCGCCGAAGAACTTCCAGAACCCCTTGAGCAGCAGATCCTCGCCATGGCCGGGCTCGCCGCCGGAGCGGCACTGCTCGACGATGTAGCGCTCTCCACCGGGGCCGTGCTCGATGCGGGCCTCAAGGAACGAGATGGCGACGAGCTGGTGGCGCTGGGCGGCGGGGAACATGGCCTCCGGCTCGTCCTCGGCGGGCAGCTCCGGGTCGGTGACGCTCTCGGCGTCGAGGCAGAGCAGGCGGTCGCGGGGCATGGCGGGTGCTGGACTGCGTGGGCAATCCCATCACATGGTGATAGCTCGGAATATCCGCAACCTCAGCGTCTTATGGCTGACGGCCACTCCACGAGGCCAGGGTGCGTTCGGTCTCCGCCTGGGTTTCCAGCATGAAGGTGGACCATGTGTCGGGGGCGGATTCGCGCAGCCGCATGCGGAAGGCGAACTCCACGGCGCGCTCGGCCGCCACGTCGGCGGCCGGCAGGTCGGTGTAGTCCCGCTCCAGCATGTCGAGCATGGCGCTCAGTGTCGCCGCGGCGTCGGGGTGACGCGTCAGGCGCTGCACGCGCAGCAGAAGATCGACCCGTTTCTGATCGGTGGCGGTCATGTGAGTGCCTCCCTTGCGGCGGCGGATGTTCAGGTGCGGTCGAAGCGGAAGCAGTTGCCGTCGTACGTGACTTCCGGCAGGCCCCAGGCACGCAGCATCTGATCGAGCGTCGGCAGATGATACCGGCCGATGTCGTGAACCGTCTGGAGATCGGGAGCCCGGTAGAACTCCGTCAGGCTCGGCGTGATCATCACAGTGTATGTCGCTTCGGCGTTCGCGGCGGTCATCAACGCTTGCGCAAGGCGGGCGAAGTCGATCTCCGCGACGGGCGGCGATGTGGCAGCAAGCATGGCGTCCTCCCCCATGCGTTTCTTCGTTGCTGTAATGTTGATCCCGCCGCAGACCAAGCGCCAGTGCGCCAAAGACTTACTCTATACCGGAAGAGGTGTGGCGGACTGACGCAACGGAAAAGTGGATTGACGCCTCGGGTGGTTGATGCGCCATGATTGACGTCATGGCGCGCGAACTCAAGGGCTTCCACGGCCAGATCAGCGACATCGACCTGCGGCTGTTGCGGGTGTTCCGCGCCGTCGCCGGGAATGGCGGCTTTGCCGCCGCGCAGGTGGAACTGGGCATCGGCCGCTCGACCATCAGCAAGCACATGGCCGATCTGGAGGAGCGCCTGGGCCTGCGGCTCTGCCGGCGTGGCCGCAGCGGGTTCGAGCTGACCGAGCACGGCACCGCGCTGTTCGCCCACACCCAGCAGCTTCTCAAGTCGGTGGACGACTTCCGGGCGCAGGTGAGCGGCCTGCACACCGATCTGGTCGGCACGCTGCACGTCGGCCTGCTCGACCACATGGTGAGCGATCCCGGCACGCCGGTGACCCCGGCGCTGACCCGGCTGGCGGCGCGAGCGCCGGCCGTGCATCTCGATCTGGTGATCATGGCGCCCGACGCCATCGAAATGGCGCTGCTGGACAACCGGCTGCATGTCGGCGTGCTTCCGGAACGCGGGCGCCGCCAGATGCCGCTGGCCTATACGCCGCTCTACGCCGAAACGTGCTGCCTGTACTGCGGCGTGGGGCATCCGCTGTTCGGCCGGGCCGGCACGGTGCAGCCTGGGGAATTGCTCGACCACGAATACGCCTCGCTCAGCCATTCGGAAAGCCGGCACCTCGCCGGCGTGATCGGTGGCGGGGACTGGCCCGCCGTCCGCCTCACCGCCACGGCGCACCACGTGGAAGCCATGGCGTTCCTGCTGCTGACCGGCCGGTTCCTCGGGTTCCTGCCGCGGCACGTCGGGCGCATCTGGGAGCAGCACGACCGGCTGCGGCCGGTGCGCCCGGACCTCACCTCCATCGCGACACCCATCCTCGCCGCCGTGCACGCCACGCGTCCGATGACCGCGATCCTGCGCGCCTTCCTGGACGAGTTGAACGCCGCAGCGGCCAAGGCGACGCCGATTGTTGCACAAACCGGCAACTGAACGCCGAAAGGTCGCGGATTTTCCCGTCCCGTCGCCGCGCTACCCTCTGTCCATGCAATTGGAGGAGAGCGACGATGAGCGTCTTCAGCGCGGTCGATTTCAGCGAGCACGAGCAGGTCGTCTTCGTCAACGAGCCCGAGGCCGGCCTGCGGGCCATCATCGCCATCCACAACACCAGCCGCGGCCCGGCCTTCGGCGGCTGCCGCATGTGGCCCTACGCCTCGGAGGCCGACGCGGTGCGCGACGTGCTGCGGCTGTCGCGCGGCATGACCTACAAGGCGGCCATCACCGGCCTGCCCTTCGGCGGTGGCAAGTCGGTGATCATCGGCGATCCGGCCCGCGACAAGACTCGCACGCTGCTGCACGCCGTGGGCCGGGCCGTGGCGCGGCTGGACGGGCGCTACGTCATGGCGGACGACGTCGGCACCACGGTCGGCGACATGGCGGTGATCCGCGAGGTGACGCCCTACGCCGCCGGCTTGGCCGACGCCGAGGGCGCGCCCTGCCCGGCCACGGCCTACGGTGTGTTCCAGGGCATCCTGGCGACGGCGCAGCACGCCTTGGGCCGCAGCGACCTGGAGGGCCTGACCATCGCCGTGCAGGGCCTGGGCAGCGTCGGGTTCCGGCTGTGCCGCTATCTGCACGCGGCGGGTGCCCGTCTGCTGGTCGGCGACATCCACGCCGAGCGGGCGCGTCAGGCCGAGGCGGCGTTCGGCGCCCGCATCGTGGCGCCCGAAGACATCCTGTACGCCGAGACGGACATCCTCTCGCCCAACGCGCTGGGCGCGGTGTTCGACGACGCCTCCATCCCGCGGCTGCGCTGCCGCGCCATCGCCGGGGCCGCCAACAACCAGTTGGCCGAGGAGCGGCACGGCACCGACCTGCACCGCCGCGGCATCCTCTACGCCCCGGATTTCGTGGTGAATTCCGGTGGCCTGATCGACGTGGCGCACGAGGGGCCGGGCTACGATCCCGCCACCGTGCTGAAGGACTGCGAGCGCATCCGCGGCATCGCCCTGGAGGTCTTCGAGCGTGCCGAGCGCGACGGCACACCGCCCAGCCGCACGGCCTTGCGCATGGCGGAGGAGGCCTTCGCCGCCCGCACGCCGCACGGCCGGATCGCCGCCTGAGCGCAGGCATCACTGGGCAGACATGAAAGAAGCGGGCGTGCCGCACAGGCACGCCCGCCAGTGTATGGAAGACCCGCGGACACGAATGGCAAGGCCCCGAGCCTGGGGACGCCGTCGTTTCGCGCCATATCAAAAACACGCGCAATGCCCGGCCGTAGCCTCGAACCGGAAGCCATATCGCTTCGGACAAGCTCATCATGGCATCACCGTGAACCGTTTTGCCGTTTCAGGTGTTCCTTTTTCGTATCCGAGCGTCCATTTCATCTCGGAAACGAAAAAAAAGGAGCCAGGGAATGACCCATCGATTCGGCATCGACCCGGCACGCGCGGCGACCTCGTACGGACAAACCGAAACCGCCACCGACACTCTCCCGCCGCGCATCCTCGTCGTCGACGACCACGCGCTGGTCCGGCACGGGCTGGCGCTGGCGATCAAGCTGCGATTCCCCGATGCCACGGTGTTCGAGGCCGGCTCGCTGGCCGAGGCACGGCGGCTGGTGCCGTCGCTCGGACACCTGTCGGCCGTGCTCTACGACCTCCAGATGGGCGACGCCAACGGCCTGCCCGGTGTCGAGGCGATGCTGCGCGTCCTCGACGGCGTGCCGCTGGTGGTGATCTCCGGCACGCTCGACAGCGGGGTGATCGCCGCGTGCATCCGCGCCGGGGCGCGGGGCTTCCTGCCCAAGGGCGGCGAGGCCGAGGTGCTGGACCACGCGCTGCCCATCGTGCTGAACGGCGGGCTGTACGCGCCGCTGCCGCCCATGGCGGGCGCCGCTACGGCGCCGCCGGTCGCGGCCGGCACGCCGACGCCCTCCGCCGTCGCCATCGAGGGGCTGACGGAGCGCCAGCGCGAGATCCTCATGCTGCTGCTGGAGGGCCGCTCGAACAAGGAGATCGCCCGCTCGCTGGGCATCCTGGAGGGGACCATCAAGGTTCATTTGCGCAGCATCATGCAGCGCCTGGGGGTGCGCAACCGGACGCAACTCGCCCTCATGGCGGTGAAGGCCGGCTTGACAGCCTGATCCGGGCCGGCCTGATGGCGACTTGAGGCCGGCACCGCCCGGACCGTATGATGCCCGGCACATCCAGCAATCCGGCGCCGTCATGTCCAGCAAAGAGTCGCCCCAGAAATCGACCGCGGACCCCGAGTTCGAGACGCTGATCCGCCACATCCAGGAAAGCCGCGGAATCGACTTCCGCGGCTACAAGCGCACCAGCCTGCAGCGCCGCATCCGCCGCCGGATGGAAGAGGTGAACTGCGAGGACTTCCCGTCCTACCAAGACTTCCTGGAGGTGCACCCGCAGGAGTTCATCGAGTTGCTGAACACCGTGCTGATCAACGTCACCTCGTTCTTCCGCGACCCGGACTCCTGGGAGGTTTTGAAGAAGGACGTGGTGCCGCGGATCGTCGCGCGCAAAGCCGACCGTGGCCCCATCCGCATCTGGAGCGCCGGCTGCGCGTCGGGCGAGGAGCCCTATTCGCTGGCCATGCTGTTCGCCGAGGAGATGGGCACCGAGGCGTTCTGCAACCAGGTGAAGATCTACGCCACCGACCTGGACGACGCGGCGCTGAACACCGCCCGGCACGCCATGTACGCTCCGCGCGACGTCGAGAGCGTGCCGACGCCGCTGCTGGAAAAGTATTTCGAGCGGACCAACAACCACTACGTCTTCCAGCGCGAGCTGCGCAAATGCGTGATCTTCGGCCGGCACAACATCGTGCACGACGCGCCGATCTCACGCATCGACCTGCTGCTCTGCCGCAACCTGCTGATCTATCTGGAGAGCGAGACGCAGAACGTGGTGCTGCCGCGGCTGCACTACGCGCTGGTCAACGACGGCATCCTCTTCCTCGGCAAGGCGGAGACGCAGCTTGCGCGCTCCAAGATGTTCGAGCCGGTCGATCTCAAGAGCCGGCTGTTCCAGAAGGTGCCGCAGGAGTGGCGGCGCAGCCTGGGAGGCAGCCTGACCATCGCGCCAGAGCTGCCGAACAGCCGCCCGAACTTCCAAACGCGCCTGATGGAGGGCATCGTCGACAGCAGCGCCGCCGCCTATCTGGCGGTCAACACCGAGGGGCATCTGGTCTTCGCCAACACCATGGCACGCCGGCTGCTGGACATCGCCGAGACCGACATCGGCCGGCCGTTCCAGGACCTCGCCGTCTCCTACCGTCCGGCCGAGCTGCGCTCGCGCATCGAGGAGGTGCAGAAGACCGGACGGTCGATCCGCATCGAGCACCAGGAGTTCTCCCGCCCGCCCGCCGAGCCGATGCGCCTGAGCATCGAGGTGTCGCTGCTCTACGGTCGCGACGGCAAAGCCTTCGCCACGATGCTGAGCTTCACCGATACCAGCCGCAATTTCCTGCTCCAGCAGGAGCTGGAGGCGGCGCAGGAAAGCCTGGAGACCACCATCGAGGAGCTTCAGTCCTCCAACGAGGAGCTGGAGACCACCAACGAGGAGCTGCAAAGCACCAACGAGGAGTTGGAAACCACCAACGAGGAACTCCAGTCCACCAACGAGGAACTGGAGACCATGAACGAGGAACTGCGTTCCGCCAACGAAGAGCTGGAGGTCGCCAACGAGGAGCTGCGCCGCCAGGGCGAAGAGTCCGGCGAGTACCGTCGCTATTCGGAATCGATCCTGCGCGGCATGGACGTGGGCATCATCGTGCTCGACCAGGACCTGCGCGTGCGCTCGTGGAATCGCTGGGGCGAGAACATGTGGGGCCTGCGCAGCGAGGAGATGCAGGGCGAGCCGTTCCTCGACCTCGACATCGGCCTGCCGGTGCAGCGGCTGCGTGGCGAACTGGAGTGCATCCTCGACAAGAAGGTGCCGCAACAGCCCGTCATCCTCGACGCCATGGACCGCCGCGGACGCCCGGTGACCTGCCGCGTGCGGCTGTCGCCGCTGCTCTACGAGGGCAAGGAAACGCGCGGCGTCGTCCTCATCGTCGAGGACATCACCGAGCAGACGCGGACCGAAGCCTTCACCGGGTATCTCGGCCGCATCATCGGCGAATCGCTCAATGAGGTGTATATCCTCGATTCCGTCAACTTCCGCTTTTTGCTGGTCAACCGCGGGGCGGAGACCAAGCTGGGCCTGTCGCTGGACCAGCTGAAGCAGCGCGCCGTTTACGACCTGATGCCGGAGGTGACGGCGGAGCGATTCCAGCGCCTGGTGGCGCCGCTGCTGTCGGGCGAGAAGCAGGAGGTCGTCTTCGAGGCGACCATGGAGAGCCGCCATCGCGGCGTCTACCCGGTGGAGGTCTGCCTCCAGCACTTCAACGGCGAGCAGCCGCCGATTCTGGTGGCGATCGTCCACGACACCACCGAGCGCCAGCGCCTGGGCGCCGCCGACAGCCGGGAGATGTCCGCGGGGAAGTGAGACGCCGGCGCTAAGGCTGTTCCCCGAGGAAGAAGAGCTACCAAGCGATTGGACAGGGGGAATGAGACTCTGCGCCTCATTCCTGCGTCGGTGATTTTCCAGCACATTCCAGCCATTGGATATCTCCAAAACTTGACCAAGGGAAACCCTCTCACCCCCGGTCGCGGCGACGCAAAACAATATTATTGCGCACGAAAAACATTATTGCTTAAGCTTCTCCCTTGATTTGATGCTTCGTGGATATTCCGTATAGCGCGAAAATCCACCCATTGACCGATCTCGCGCAACGCGTCACAGTTTTTCTCGTAGTTAGGTTTGGTATGTGAGTGCATTCGTTTCGGGCCAACTCTTGCGGGCGAGCATGGACTCGCCCGCCTCTCTTTCGTAGCCCCTGCCGTATCACGGCCAAGTCTCAACGTGATACATCCAGCCAAGGGGGAAGCCATGGACGATCAGGAACGCGAACGCCTCTCCCGCCACCGCGAGCTGATGGAACTGGCGCGACACACCGTCGAGGAGGCTCGCCGCATGCGTGGCCGGTTCGACCCGGCACCTGCACCGGCACACATCAGAAACCTCTGGCTCTCGGCGCGCACCACGGCGCTGATCTCTCTTGTTCAGGAGGAGCGGCTCCGGTTCGAGGATGCTCGGGCCAAGACAAGGGAAGCGATCGACGCGAGTATGGCCGTGTCTTCCCGGTATATCGGACGTTGAATGGCCAGCTTCTGCCCTGCCCACTCCTTCTCGCAGTTTGCAGGTACGGCAAAACACTCTATCCTGTGCCTATTGCCCACCATGACCCCGGCTGTGGGTGACAGAGAGATACGTGTGCTCACGCCTTGACCGAGGGAGGATCACGTGTCCCGGTCAGAGGAACACCCCGTCCGCACCTGCGACGAACTCCTGCTGCGCAACCGGGCTCTCATCGAGCAGGCGAAAATCGCTATCGAGGACGTGAATCGTCTGGCGCACACCTGCACCGATCTTTCCGAACGGATGCGCGCCAGGAGCCTGCTGCTGCGCCAGCAGAGCAAGGATATATCCGCGCGGTTCATAAAAATTCAGGCGGGGACCGAAGACCGGTGCCGGCGAAGCCAGCAGGCTTTCGAAGAGTCGGGGGCTTCAGTACCGAATCCCGGCACGCCCTGAAAAGGACGGACATCATTCCGCGGCCCGGTCCTTGCGCCGCGCCGGGGGAGCATCGCCGTTCGCCGTCCCGGCATTGCCGGTCAGCACACCACGCAGCAAGTCGACGCTCTGCCGGGCTTCCTGCGCCGAAGACGCCCAGCTTTCGGCGACCCGGCCGTGGCCGCGCTCCCGCGCGTTTTCGGCAAGGCGCTCGAACAGGATCACGCGGTCCTCGTGGGTGCGCAGCGCCACCCACAGCGCGCGCTCGACCGCATCGTTGTGCGCTTCGGCCAGCGCCTCGGGGCTGTAGGCGTGGCCGACCTTGCAGCGATAGCGCAGCAGCGTACCATCGGCGATTTCGGACAGATTGCCGCCGCAATCCGGACAGCTGAGCGTGCTCGGCCGCCCGACCGCGTTGGTGTCGTCGGGCACGGTGTCGAACTCCTTTTCGGGGATGCCGGCCTCCGCCACGATGTCCTCGGGAATTGCGACCGCCGGCCCCGCCGGCTCGGCGAGCAGGCGGGCGAGCAGGCCCGGCATCACGTCCAGCGGCACGCAGTGGTCCACGTCCGCGTGAGCCAGCGCGTTGCGCGGCATGTCCGGCCATTCGGCATCATCGGGGTCCTGCACCACGGCGACACCGCCGCAACGCTTCACCGCCCGGAGGCCGGCGGCTCCGTCGTCGAGCAAGCCGCTCAGCACCACGCCGATCACCCGCGGGCCGTACGCCACCGCGGCGGAGCGGAACAGCGGGTCGATGGCCGGGCGGGTCCGGTTCTCGCGGGCACCACGGCGCACCAGCACCATGCCGTCGTGGACCAGCAGATGGCGGTCCGGCGGGGCGACGTGAATCCAGCCCGGCCGCACCGGTTCGCCATCCCTGGGATGGAAGGCGGGCAGCCATCCAGCGCGCGCCAGCAATTGCGGCAGTTGGCTGCGAGCACTGGCGGCGACGTGCTGCACGACGAAGACCGTCGCCGACACACCCGCCGGCACGCCGGCGAACAGCCGCCGCAACGCCGTGACGCCGCCAGCCGACGCGCCGATCACCAGGATGTGTTGCTTGTCCATATTCCATGATCAACAGGCGGGACCGGAATAAATCTCGGCTTTCGGCCTACAACGTTTCCCGGACTGCGCTGTTGGACGGGACATGCCATCGTACCAGCGCAAACAGGCCCGGGGAGGCGTAACGGTGAACACCACGTCTGTTCAGGACGGTGACCGGGACCACGAGGCGCTGTGCCGGCGCATCGCGACACTGGACCAGAGCCTGGAGCAGGCGCTGGTCGCCGCCGAGGACGCGCAGGAGGAAGCGCGCCTCCTGGCCGAGGAGCGCGCCGAAGCCGAAAAGGAACTGGCCGGGCTGCGGCAGCAGATCGCCGACCTGCGCCTTCGTCTCGCCCGCACCGAAGCGGAGGCGGCGGGGCTGCGCGAGGCGCTCGGCCGCGCCGACAGCCGGCTGAGCGCCATCGGGCAGGAGGAAGCCTACCTCACCGAGGAGCTTCAGACCTCCTACGAGGAGCTTCAGGTCCTCACCGAGGAGCTGTCGCGCGCCAACACCGACCTGGAACAGCGGGTCGATGCGCGCACCGCCGAACTGGCGCAGGCGAACGCCGCCCTGCGCAGCCGTGAGGAGCAGTTGCGCTTCGCGCAGAAATGCGCCGGTGCCGGCGCCTGGGATTGGGAGGTGGGGACGAACCGCCTCACCTGGTCGCCGGAGTGCTACGACCTCATGGGGCTTGACCGGGGCGGCGGCCCCCCGTCGATGGAGCGCTGGCTGTCCATGGTGCTGCCGGAGGATCTTCCGGCGGTGCAGCGGACGCTGAAAGCCATCCTCACCGGCACGGACGACGAGATCTGCACCGACTTCCGCATCCGCCACCCCCGCCGCGGCGTGCGCTGGATCGCCAGCCTGGGCCGCGTCACGGAGCGCGAACCCACCGGCCGGCGGCCGGCCCGGATCATTGGCCTCTCCCTCGACCTCAGCGACCGCAAGGCGATGGAGGAAACGCTGCGCCGGGCCAAGGAGGAGGCGGAAAACGCCAATCAGGCGAAGACGCGCTTCCTCGCCGCCGCCAGCCACGATCTGCGCCAGCCGATCCAGGCGGCCGCCCTTTACGCCTATGTGCTGCGCGCGTCCATCGGCTCCAATCCCGGTGCTGTGGAGGCGCTGGACCTGTTGAAGGCTTCCATCGAGAGCCTGAACGGCATGCTGAGCGGCCTGCTCGACTTGTCGCGGCTGGAGGCCGGGGCGGTGGACGTCACCATCGTCGACACCACGGCGGACGAGGTGATGCGCCGGCTGAGCGCGGAGTTCCACGGTGTGGCCGAGGAAGTGGGGGTGGAACTGCGGTGCGTGCCCTCGACCACGCCGGTCGTCACCGACCCGCAACTGCTGGAGCGCGTGCTGCGCAACCTGCTGTCCAACGCCATTGCGCATGGCGGGCCGCATGGCGGCGCGAAAGGCGACCGCGGGCGGGTGCTGCTGGGGTGCCGGCACCGCGGCGATAGGCTCGACTTCCAGGTGTGGGACAACGGGCCGGGCATCCCGCCGGAGGCGCGCGGCACCATCTTCGAGGAGTTCCGCCAGCTCAAGAACCCTGAGCGCAACCCCACGCACGGGTTCGGCCTGGGCCTGTCCATCGTCTCGCGCATTGCCCGGCTGCTGGGGCTGGAGGTGTCCGTGCGGTCGGAGGTCGGGCGCGGCTCGGTCTTCTCCATCGCGGTCCCGTGCGCCCGTACGCCGCAGGCGGTGCGCCCGGCGATCTCCGTCTTCAACACCACGACGGCGGCGTGGCTGAAGGGACGGACGGTGCTGCTGGTCGAGGACGACGAGGCGGTCCGCCTTGCCCTGAGCATGATGCTGAAGCGCTGGGGCGTGCGGGTGGTCGCCGTCGGCTCGACCGAGGAACTGGCGACGCGACTCCCCCGCCTGCGCAACCGACCGCACGTGCTGGTGACCGACTACCGCCTGCCCGGCGGCAGCACCGGGCAGGCCGTGGTGGAGCTGGTGCGCCGCCGCTGGGACGTGCCGGGCGTCATCATCACCGGCGACACCGCGCCGGAACGCCTGCGCGAAGCCAGTTCGCTGGGCTGCCGCCTGCTGCACAAGCCGGTCGGCCCCGCGGAGCTGGTGCAGGCGCTGGGCGAAGTGATGCATCACGCGTGAGGGGTGGGGGCAAGCCGCTTACGCAGTGCCGAGGTCCTTGCCCATCAGCCACTCCTCCAACCGCTCCTCGACCACATCCCCCTCGGGCGTGACGCATCGCTGGACCTCGGCCAGAGGCCCGACGACGCGCCAGCCCAACCGTTCGTACAGGCGCCGTGCGCCGTCGTTGCTACGCTCGACGCCGATTTCGGCGCGCCGGATGCCGCGGCGGCGCAGCTCACGCTCGGCGGCCTCCAGGAGGTGCCGGCCGATGCCGGCGCCGTGCAGGGGATGAAAGCTGCGCACCGCCCACAGCACCGCGATCCCCTCCGCCCGCTTGCGCGCGACGTCGATCCACACCTGCCCGACCGGAAAGCCGTTGGTCAGCGCCAGCAGCATCAGCCCGTCGCCGCGCTGCTGGGCGGCGAACGCCTCGGCGATGATCGACCGGTGGGGGGTGTAGAGGCCCATCCACTCCAGCGCCGGCAGGTCGGCGGCCTCCGCCGGGCGGATCACCGCTTCGACGGTGATGGAAATGCGTCCGAGGCTCATGCGGGGATCTCCAGTCCGACGCAGCGGTGCAGGTCCGGGCGATGGCGGCGCCAGTTCTCGGCGACCCACTCCGTGGCCGGGCGGCCGTAGTAGGTCCAGGGCAGGTTGCGGCTGTTGAGCCCGACGAAGTGCGCGCCCACCCGCCCCAGCTCCGGCCTCTTCGGCCACAGCGGCGAGCAGATCGACACCTCCCGCGTCGAGACCACATGCGCCGGCCGCCCGAGGTCCAGCGCCACCACCTGCAAGCCCTGCTCGTCCAGTTCCGAGGCGAGCGGCACGGGATGGCGCTCCAGCACCGCCGCCAGCGCCGCGTCGAGGTCGAAGCCCGGTGGCAGGCCGCGGATGCCGGTGTTGCGCGGTTCCGGCCGGGTCAGCCCGGCGAAGGCGCCGAGCGCCAGTTCCACGTCACCGGCGATCAGGCAGCGCGGCGTGTCTTCGTCCAGCCACGCCCGCACCGCGTCGGGCAGGCCCCAGAGGATGCAGTCGTTGTCGAGCGACAGTTCGTAGCGGTCGGGAAAGCAGCGCAAAGGGGCGAATTTCCAGGCCACCCCTTCGGCCATGCCGTCGTCCAGGTGCCGGCGCAGCCGATCGGGAAGCGGTCCGGCCGGCCGCCACTCCACCTCCGCCGGCAGGGAGCCGGTGCGCGCCTGCGCCTCGCCCACCGGCAGCGAGTTGACGACGACGGTGTAGGCCGCCTCCGCCCCGAACAGCCGCCACGCCCCCCAAACCGAGAGGCGCAACGCCTCGAAGCCCTGCGGGCTCACGTCGCCGATGGTCCACCGCACGCCGATCTGCCAGGCCATCGTCAGCGCTCCTCTGTCGCGAAGCGGAAGCGCCGCACCCAACCGGGCCGATCCACGGCGCCCCAGGCGTATTTGTAGGGCTCCCGCCCGCGCAGGAAGTGGAACTCGCGCCCCCCCTCGCCCGCCGCCGCGTCGATGGCATGGCCGAGCAGCAGCACGCCGGGGCCGAGCGGCGCCAGCTCCGGATCGAAGCCGCCGAGGTAGTAATAGGCCCGCCGCCCGTCGCCGAGCCCGTAATGCACCGCGGCCAGCCGCCCGCCGATGCGCAGGCCGTACAACCGCAGCAACCCCGCCTCGGCCAGCGCCGGCACCGCGGCGCGGTGGAACGCCCGCACCGCCGGATCGGCCAGCACGCCCTGCCCGCCCCGCTCGGCCCAGCGGGCGGCGTGCAGGCGGAACAGCGCCTCCAGCAGGGCCGGGGCGGTGGTGGGCGTGGCGGTCTCCACCTCCACCGCGCCGGTGCGGAGCGCGCGGTTGCGGGTGTGGCGCAGGTTGCGGACTTGGCTCGCCGGCAGCGCGGCCGGCAGCGGCAGGACCGGGCGCGGCTCGTCAGGCCCGGCCTCCTCCCGCGCACCGGGCGGCGTCGGCAGAAGGCGCAGGGGGGACCAGTCCGGAAAGCCGGGGAACTCCACCCGCGTGCAGCCGGTCAGGCCCGGCAGCGCCGCGATCAGCGGGGCCAGCGGCACGCCCTCCTCGACCAGCGCGTCGAGCCAGTCGGTGGTGCCGACGCCGAGCGGCAGAAGCGTGCCGTCCTCCTCCCGGTACAGCGGCAGCACCCCGGCCAGACGGTCGCCCTGGTGCAGCGCCAGCACCCACAACGCGCCATGGGCGAAGGCGCGCCACCAGGGCACCAGCCACGCCGGGTGCTGGAACGGGGTGGTGTCCGGCACGCGCCGCCACAGCGCCGCCCAGGCTGGCGCCAGCGCCTGCAACGCCGGCAGC
This sequence comes from Azospirillum terrae, assembly GCF_053470425.1. Classification (NCBI taxonomy): domain Bacteria; kingdom Pseudomonadati; phylum Pseudomonadota; class Alphaproteobacteria; order Rhodospirillales; family Azospirillaceae; genus Azospirillum; species Azospirillum terrae. Next base: position 887,893 of record NZ_JBPXMR010000001.1, read on the forward strand.
GTCCGCACCGCGACGATCCGCATCAGGCCGCCTCCGTCCGCCGGGCCAGTTGGCGGTAGAGGCCCAGATAGCGGCGCGCCATTCGATCCGCCGCGAAACGCGCCCGCGCGGTGGCGCGGCAGACATCGGGGTCGAGGCGGCCGGCGGCGCGCATCGCCTCCGCCATGCCGGCGACGTCGCCCGGTTCGACCAGGAAGCCGGTCACACCGGGCTCGACGATCTCGGCCAGAGCGCCGCTGCGGAACGCCACCACCGGCGTGCCGCTCGCCATGGCCTCCATCGCCACCAGCGAACTGGTTTCCGGCGCGAGGCTCGGCACCATCAGGCAGCGCGCGGCGGCCAGCAGGCGGCGCTTGCGGGCGCCGCCGATGGGGCCGAGGAAGCGGCACGTGGTGCCCAGGCGGGGCCGGATCTCGGCGGCGAAATAGCGCTCGTGCACCTCGTAAGGGAAGACCCGGCCGGCGATCAGCAGCGGCAGTCCGGCGCGCCGCGCGGCGTCCAGGGCGAGGTGGAAGCCCTTCTCCGGGCAGACCCGCCCGAGCGTCAGCGCGAAGCGCCGCTTGGTCAGGCGGATGGACAGGCGGTCGATGTCCACGCCGTTGCCGATGTACGGCAGCAGCGGGGCGCCCGGCGGGCAGGCGCGCTGCTGCGAGGCCGACACGCAGACGAGGTGGGTGTCCGGCCGGGCCGGCGCGAAGATGTCCGGCGGGTACCAGCCCGGCGGCAGGTGCAGGGTCACCAGAACCGGCACGCCCGGCGGCGGCAGATAGGCGGCGAAGTCGATGCCATGCAGATGGACGAGGCCCACGGGATGGAGGACAAGCGCCTCGTGGATGGCGCGGCGGACGGCGGCGTGCTGGGCGGCGGTGGCGGCCTCGTCGATGCGGTCGGGCGGTGCCGGCACCGGCAGCAGCGTGCCGGCGACGCGCGAGCCCTCGCAGGCAACCACCAGCGAGCGGTGACCGGCCGCCACCAGCGCGCGGTCGAGCGTGCCGAGCACCTGTTCGGCTCCGCCCACCGCGCCGGGGCCGACGCGGGCCAGGGGATAGGCGACGCTGAGCACCGTCAACACCATGCGGTGCCCTCCAGGCCCAGCGCGGCCAGGGCATCTGCAGCCAGCGCTCGCCAGCGCTCGCCCGTCATGCCCCAGTCGAAGCGCTCGTAGTTCAGTTGGCCGGCGTGCGGCGGGCGGGTGAAGTCATAGGCCGGCGCGGTGCGGTAGCGCTCCACATCGTCACGGAAAGGCGCCAGCGTGCGGGCCTGACTGGCGTGAGCGCCGAGCATCCGCCGCTTCAAAGCGCGCTGCTCCGCGTCGAGCCGGACGGTGCGGACCGGCACACCATCCAGCGGCAGGAACTCCTGAAACCGGGTGACTCCGTCCGCGGCGCCGCCGTGGTAGTAGGCCATCTCGACCAGTGCCGGACACGCGCACCCGTACCGGCGTATCAGTGCCAGCGCGGCGTGCGCTGCGAAGGCCGTGGCATCGTGGTCGGGATGTCCGCCCTCATAGGAATGGGTCAGCACCACGTCGGGCCGCCAGTCGGCGATCCGCACCGCAAGGCGCCGCGCCGCGTCGGCCATGTGAAAGGACGCCTGCTGGTCGGCGAAGCCAAGCCCGCGCAGCCGGCCGGCGGGCACTCCGGCAAGGCTTATCGCCGTCTCCATCTCACGCCGGCGCAACGCGGCGTAGTCCTGCCAGGTGGCGCAGCCGGCGTTCCGCGCGTCCGGCCCGGTGCGCGGCGCGCCATCGGTGACATGGACGATGAGAGTGTGGGCAAAGCGGCCGAGTTGGGCGCCGGCTCCGATGGTTTCGTCGTCGGGATGGGCGACGACGACCATCACCCGACCGTCGGAGCCCGGCGGCAGCGTCGTCGCCATCGCGTGCGTCAGGGGATAGGGCATACCCCTTCAACGGAGCGGCGCGGCCTCCGCCGGCTTTATCAGGCGGCATATCGCGACAGCGTAAGACCGCTCAGCGTCGCCCGGCGACAAGGCGTTCGCGCGCCGACAGCGACAGGTCCGGCAGCAGGGACAGCACGGTTTCCTCGACCAGATCGCCGATGCGGCGGCGGGCGGCGCGGGCAGTGTCCATGCGCGCGCGCAACTCCTCGCGGTCGAGCGGCTCGCGCGCGGCGATGGCGCGGACCCGCAGCGTGGCCTGGCGGTACTCCTCCTCCAGCGCGGCGAACTGCGCGCGCTGGTCGTTGAAGGCGCGGCGCAGGCGCTCGGCGTCGGCGTCCGGCAGGTCGGCGGCGACGCGCTCGACCAGACGGTCGGGCATGGCCGCGCCGCGGGCCGGCTCCTGGTGCTGGTAGGCGCTGACCAGCATGGCGCCGAGGAACAGGTTCAGCCCGAGCGACACCAGCGCCAGCAGGCGGAAGGACACGCGCGGCCGGGTCAGCGCGATCATCGCGGGCCTCCATCGAACAGCGAGGGCACGTCCTCGGCCAGCAGCGTCACCTCGCCGCCCGGCACCGTGCGCGGGTGCAGGCTGCTGCCAGCCACCCAGCCCAGCGCCAGCAACCCGGCGCACAGCACCCCGGCGAAACGGGCCGGCATGCGGCCGAACAGCAGCACCAGGATCGTCTCGCGCGGCACCTCGCGGGCGTGGCGCGCCACGGCGGCGACCAGCCGGCCCACCCGCGCATCCTCGACGTTCGGCGGCACGGCCAGCAGGCGTTCCACATCACGGGCCGCCTGCCACGCCGCCTGGGCGTCGGGCGCGGTGGCGAGAAGCCGTTCGGCCTCGGCCCGCTCGGGCGCCGGCCAGCGCGCGAGATCGCTGCCGTAGGTGTCGAGCAGGGTCAGGAAACGCTCGTGGGTCATGGTGTCCTCCCGGCGGCGAGCGCCGCCCTCAGGGCCTGCCGGCCCCGCGCAAGCAGGGATTCGAAAGCCTGCTCGCCGATCCCCAGCACCTCGGCGGCTTGGCGCATGCTCAGTCCCTCCTGGTGGAAGAGGACGATGGCCGCGCGCTGGCGGTCCGGCAGCCGCTGCAAGGCGCCGTCCACGAGGTCGGCGGTCTGCCGTTCGGCGATCATGTCGACAGCGTCCGGGGCGCCGTCCGGCAGTTCCGCCACATCGTCGAGCGGCTGCCACTCCGGCCGGCGTTTGCGGTCGAGGGCGAGGTTGACGACGATGCGGTACAGCCACGTGCCGAAGCGCGCCCGCCCCGGCTCCCAACGCCCGGCGTGCTGCCAGACGCGCAGGAAGGCGTCCTGGGCGATCTCGTCGGCGTCGGAGGGATTGCCGGTCAGCCGCTGCGCCAGGGCGACGGCGCGGCGCATGTGCCGGGCCGCCAGCGCCTCGAAGGCGGCGGCGTCGCCGGCCGCGGCGCGGCCCATCAGCGCGTCGTCGCTGTCCGGCGCGACGCTCATGGGCGCCCACACACAGCGGCCCCACACCGGCCAGCTTGGCCAGAACCCCGCATATCCCCCTCGCAACGCGTTCAGCATCCCGACCATAGGCGCCTCACTCCGCCGGCACCAGCGGGCGCCGCGCGCCGCGGCGCTGCGCCAGCCGTTCCAGCGCCAGATAGACCACCGGCGTGGTGTACAGCGTCAGGATCTGCGACACGATCAGCCCGCCCATGATGGCGATGCCCAGCGGCCGGCGCAGTTCGCCGCCCGTGCCGGAATCGAACGCCAGCGGCAGGGCGCCCAGCAACGCCGCGAAGGTCGTCATCATGATCGGGCGGAAGCGCACCAGCGCCGCCTCGCGGATCGCCTGGAGGGGGGGCAAGCCGCGCTCGCGCTCGGCGTCGAGCGCGAAGTCGATCATCATGATGGCGTTCTTCTTGACGATGCCGATTAGCAGCACGATGCCGATCATCGCCACGATGGACAGGTCCTGCCCCGCGAAGATCAGCGCCAGCAATGCCCCCAGCCCGGCCGAGGGCAGTGTGGACAGGATGGTCAGCGGGTGGATCATGCTCTCGTACAGCACGCCCAGCACGATGTAGATGGTGATCAGCGCCGCACCGATGAGCAGCGGCTGCGTGGACAGCGAATCACGGAACGCCTGGGCCGAGCCGGCAAAGCCGCCGCGCACGGAGGGCGGCATGCCGATGTCCTCGGCCGCCTTGCGCACGGCGATGGTCGCCTCGCCCAGCGAGACGCCGGGTGCGAGATTGAACGACAGGTTCGCCACCGGGAACTGCCCCTGGTGCTGCACGGACAGCGGGGCGGACAGCGTCTGGAAACTGGCAACCGCGCTCAGCGGCACCAAGCGACCGTCGCGCGCCTTGACGAAGGCCTTCTTCAGCCCCTCCGGGCCGGTCTGGTCGGCGGGGTCCACCTCCAGCACCACGTGGTGCTGGTTCTGCGCGGCGTACATGGTCGAGACCTGACGCTGCCCGAAGGCGTCGTAGAGCGTGGCGTCCACGTCCTGCAAGGCCACGCCCAGACGGGACGCGGCGTCGCGGTCGATGGTCACCATGGATTGCAGGCCGCCGTTCTGCTGGTCGTTGCTGACGTCGCGCAGCTCCGGCAGCGTGCGCAGCTTGTCCACCAGACGCGGCGCCCAGGCGTTCAGCTCGGCCAGATTGGTGTCCTGCAAGGCGTAGAGATATTGCGCCCGGCCGGTGCGGCCGCCGATGCGGATGTCCTGCACCGGCTGAAGGAACAGCTGCACGCCCTGGATTTTCTGTGTGCGCCCGCGCAGCCGGTTGATGACGGCATCGATGGACTCGCGCTCGGCGCGGGGCTTCAGGGTGACGAACAGGCGGCCGGTGCTGCCGGACATGCCGCCGCCGATGAAGGAGCCGACGCCCTCCACCGCCGGGTCCTCGGCCACCGCGTCCTGGATGGCGCGCTGGCGCGACAGCATCGCCTGGAACGAGATGTCCGGCGGCGCGTCGGTGGTGCCGAACAGCAGGCCGGTGTCCTGCTGCGGAAAGAAGCCCTTGGGCACCTGCATGTACAGCCAGACGCTGGCCGCGACGGTGGCGAGGGTCACCAGCAGCATCACCGCCCGGTGCCCCAGCACCCAGTCGAGCCCCCACCCGTACACCCGGTGCACCGCGTCGAAGCCGCGTTCCAGTCCACGCGACAGGCGGCCGGGCGGGCGGTGCTGGGACTCGGCGCGCAGCAGGGTGGCGCACATCATCGGCGTCAGCGTCAGCGACACGAAGGCCGACACCGCGACGGCGACCGACAGCACCACCGCGAACTCGCGGAAATAGCGGCCGATGATGCCGCCCATGAACAGGATGGGGATGAACACCGCGACCAGCGACAGGCTGATGGAAACCACGGTGAAGGCGACCTGCCGCGCCCCTTTCACGGCGGCGTCGAGCGGCCGCATGCCGGCCTCGATATGGCGGACCACGTTCTCGATGACGACGATGGCGTCGTCCACCACGAAGCCCACGGAAATGGTCAGCGCCATCAGCGACAGGTTGTCGAGGCTGTAGCCGCACGCCCACATGGCGGCGAAGGTGCCGGCCAGCGACAGCGGCACGGCAATCGTGGGGATCAGGGTCGCCCACAGCCGGCGCAGGAACAGGAACATCACCATGACCACCAGCGCCACCGTGACCGCCAGGGTGAACTGCACGTCGCGGATGGAGGCGCGGATGGTCGGCGTGCGGTCGGTGCGCACCGAGACGTTGACGCCGGGCGGAAGCCAGCGCTCCAGCGTCGGCAGCTCGGCGTAGATGCGGTCCACCGTCTCGACCACGTTGACGCCGGTCTGCTTCTGCACCTGCACCAGCACCGCGCGCTTGCCGTTGTACCACGCGGCGAGGCGGCTGTTCTCGGTAGCGTCGATCACCGAGGCGACGGCGCCCAGCCGCACCACGGCGCCGTCGCGCTCGGCGACGATCAGGCGGCGGTAGGCTTCGGCGCCGAACAGCTGGTCGTCGGCGCCGATGGCCCAACTCTCGTTCTCGCCGTCGAAGCTGCCCTTGGGGGCGTTGGCGTTGGCCTGGGAGATGGAGTTGCGCACATCTTCCAGGCTGAGGCCCATGGAGGCCAGCGCCGCGGCGTTGGCGCGCACGCGCACGGCGGTCTTCTCGCCGCCGCTGATGCTGACCTGGCTGACCCCTTCGACTTGGCTGAGACGCTGGCCGATGACCGTGTCGGCGAGGTTGAACACGTCGCCCGACGTCATGGTGTCGGAGGTCACCGCCAGCACCAGCACCGGCGCGTCGGCCGGGTTGACCCGGCGCAGCCGCGGCGGGTTCGGCAGATCCTTGGGCAGGTCGCCGCCGGCCGCGTTGATCGCCGCCTGCACGTCGCGCGACGCCGCCTCGATGTCGCGCCCCAGGTCGAACTGGATGACGATGGAGGTCGAGCCGAGGTTGCTGCTGGAGGTGATCTCCGTCACGTCGGCGATGCGCGCGAGGCGGCGTTCCAGCGGTGTGGCGACCGACGACGCCATGGTCTCCGGGCTGGCGCCGGGCAGCGAGGCGGAGACGACGATGGTCGGGAACTCCACCTGCGGCAGCGCCGCCACCGGCAGGAACCGGTAGGCGACGATCCCCAGCAGCAGCACGCCCACCATCAGCAGCGACGTGCCGACCGGGCGGTGGATGAACGGTGTAGAGAGCCCGGCCATGGCGCTACTCCGCTGGCTTCTGCGAAGCGCCGGGCACGTCCGCCGGACGTGCGCGCCCGCCCTTCAGCCACGCGCCCAGCCGGTCCATGTACAGGTAGACCACCGGCGTGGTGTAGAGCGTCAGGATCTGGCTGACCAGCAGGCCGCCGACGATGGCGATGCCCAGCGGCCGGCGCAGTTCCGAGCCCGTCCCGTTCTCCAGCGCCAGCGGCAGGGCGCCGAGCAACGCCGCGAACGTCGTCATCATGATCGGCCGGAAACGCAGCAGCGACGCCTCGTAGATCGAGCGTTCGGGCGTCATGCCGTGCTCGCGCTCGGCCTCCAGCGCGAAGTCGATCATCATGATGGCGTTCTTCTTGACGATGCCGATCAGCAGCACGATGCCGACCAGCGCGATCAGCGACAGGTCGTGCCCGGTCGCCATCAGAGCCAAGAGCGCCCCGATGCCCGCCGAGGGCAGCGTCGAGAGGATGGTAACGGGGTGGATCGTGCTCTCATAGAGGATGCCCAACACGATGTAGACGGCGACCACCGCCGCGAGGATCAGCCAGGGCTGGTTGGCGAGCGAGGAGCGGAACTCGGCCGCCGTGCCGGTGAAGGTGGCGGTCACGGTGTCGGGCATGCCGATCTCGGCCTGGGCGTCCTGGATCGCCTGCACGGCAACGCCCAGCGAGGCGCCGGGCGCCACGTTGAAGGACAGCGTCACCGAGGGGAACTGCCCCTGGTGGGTGATGGCGAGCGGCGATGTCGTGCGCTCGACGCTGACCAGCGCGTTCAGCGGCACGGCTTGGCCGGTGGTGGACTTCACGTAGATCTTCGACAGCGAGTCCGGGTCCATCTGGAAGCCGGGCTCCACCTCCAGGATCACGCGGTACTGGTTGGTCTGCGTGTAGATGGTGGAAACCTGCCGCTGGCCGAAGGCGTCGTACAGCGTGTCGTCGATGGCCTGCGGCAGCACGTGCAGCCGCGCCGCCGCGTCGCGGTCGATGCGCAGGAACACCTGCAAGCCGTCCGGCTGCTGGTCGCCGGCCACGTCGGTCAGCTCCGGCCGGGCGCGCAGGGCGGCGAGCAGGCGCGGCGCCCACAGCGCCATCTCCTGCGGGTCGGCGTCCTGGAGGACGTACTGGAACTGCGTGCGGCTGACGCGGGCGTCGATCTGCACGTCCTGCACCGACTGCATGAACAGCGACACGCCCTGCACGCCGGCCACAGCATCGCGCAGGCGGGCGATGATCTCTTCCGACGAGGCGGTGCGCTCGGCCTTGGGCTTGAGCGCGATGGTCAGGCGGCCGGTGTTGTTGGTGGCGTTCACCGTGCCGGCGCCGACGAAGCTCGCCACCGCGGTCACGTCCGGGTCGCGGCGTACGATCTCGGCGACGGCGCGCTGGCGCTCGCCCATCGCCTGGAACGAGACGGACGGGGCGGCATCGGTGACGCCGATGATGACGCCGGTGTCCTGCTGCGGCAGGAAGCCCTTGGGCACCACGTCGTAGAGATACAGCGTGCCGACCAGCGTCAGGACGGCGACCAGCAGAGTCACCGGCTGGTGGCGCAGCACGACGCGCAAGGACGCCGCGTAACCGTCGCGCAGCGCGTCGAAACAGCGTTCGCTCCAGCGGAACAGGCGGTTTTCCTCGCCGGTCTGGCGCTTCAGCAGACGCCCGCACATCATCGGCGTCAGCGTCAGCGACACCACCGCCGAGACCACCACGGCGATGGACAGCGTCATGGCGAACTCGCGGAACAGCCGGCCGACCACGCCGCCCATGAACAGCAGCGGGATGAACACGGCGATCAGCGACACGGTCAGCGACACCACGGTGAAGCCGATCTGCCGGGCGCCCTTCAGCGCGGCTTCGAGCGGCGGATCGCCCTCCTCGACGTAGCGGACGATGTTCTCGATCATCACGATGGCGTCGTCCACCACGAAACCCGACGCGATGGTCAGCGCCATCAGCGACAGATTGTCGAGGCTGAAGCCGCACAGCGCCATGATGCCGAAGGTGCCGATCAGCGACAGCGGCAGCGCCACGGACGGGATCAGCGTCGCCCACGCCTTGCGCAGGAACAGGAAGATCACCATCACAACCAGCGCCCCGGTCAGCACCAGGGTGAACTGCACGTCGCGCACCGAGGCGCGGATGGTGTCGGTGCGGTCGGTCAGCACCGAGACCTTGATCTGCGGCGGGATGCCGGCCTGGAGCTGCGGCAGCAGCGCCTTGATGCGGTCCACCGTCTCGATGATGTTGGCGCCGGGCTGGCGCTGGATGTTGAGCAGCACCGCGGGCGAGCCGTCGTGCCACGCGGCCAGCCGCGTGTTCTCCACCGAATCCACCACCGCGCCGACGTCCGACAGCCGCACCGGTGCGCCGTTGCGGTAGGCGACGATGATCGGCCGGTACGACGCGGCCGACGCCATCTGGTCGTTGGCGGCGATGGCGAAGGACTGCCTTGGGCCGTCGAAGCTGCCCTTGGGCGCGTTGACGTTGGCCTGGGTGATGGTGGTTCGCACGTCCTCCATGGTCAGGCCGAGGCCGGCAACGGTGGCCGGGTTGATCTGCACGCGCACCGCCGGGCGCAACCCGCCCTCGATGCCGACGTAGCCGACGCCGTCCACCTGACTGAGCTTCTGCGCCAGCAGCGTGTCGGCGGCGTCCGACACCACCTCCAGCGGCAGACTGGCGGAGCTGAGCGCCAGCACCATGACCGGCGTGTCGGCCGGGTTGACCTTGCTGTAGGTCGGCGGGTTCGGCAGGCCCTTGGGCAGGCTGCCGGCGGCGGCGCTGATCGACGACTGCACGTCCTGCGCGGCGGCGTCGATGTTGCGCGCAAGGCTGAACTGCAAGGCGATGGTCGAGACGCCGAAGGAACTGGTGGAGATCATCGACGACAGCCCGGCGATCTGCCCGAGCTGGCGCTCCAGCGGCGCGGTGACCGACGAGGCGATGACGTCCGGGCTGGCGCCCGGCAACTGGGTGGTCACCTGCACCGTCGGGAAATCCACGGTGGGCAGCGACGACACCGGCAGCATCCGGTAGCCGAGCGCACCCAGCAGCAGCACCGCCACCATCAGCAGCGACGTGGCGACCGGACGCCGGATGAAGGGTTCCGAAATGTTCATTGCGGCTTCGCCCGGTCCCGCTTCCGCTCACCGCGAGGGGCGTCGGCAGCCGGCGGGCTGCCGGCGGCGGGCGCCGCCTCCGAGGCGTTGACGCGCGCGCCGGGCTGCAGGCGGTACTGGCCGTCCACCACCACGCGCTCGCCGGGCTTCAGCCCCTCGTCGATCAGCGCCTTGCCGTCCTCGCTGCGGGCGACCTTGATGGGGCGCTGCTCGACGGTCTGGTCCTCCCTGACGACGTAGGCGTAGGTGCCCTGCGGCCCGCGCTGCACCACCGAGGCCGGCGCCACGGTGCCGTCCTTGCGGACCGAAGCCAGCAGGCGGACGTTGACGAACTGGCCGGGCCAGAGCTTTTGCGGGTCGTTGGGGAAGGTCGCCTTGAGGCGCACCGTGGCGGTGCCGGGGTCGATCTGGTTGTCGACGACGCTGAGCGTCCCCTCCCCCAGCGGCGCCTTGCCGTTGCGGTCGAGCGCCACCACGCGCACCGCACCGGCCGCCTGGGCCTCCAGCACCGCCGGCAGGGTCTGCTCGGGCAGGGTGAACAGCACGGCGATGGGCTGCACCTGGGTGATGGTGGCCAGTCCGTTCTGGTCGGACGCCCGCACGATGTTGCCCTGGTCCACCCCGCGGATGCCGATCCGCCCGCCGATGGGGGCGGTGATGGTGGTGTAGTTGAGCTGCACCTTCACCGTGTCGATGGCCGCGTCGTCGGCGCGCACCTGCGCCTCCAGCTGCGCCACCTGGGCGCGCCCGGTGTCCACCGCCTGCTTCGAGGCGTATTCGCGTAAGCCCAGGTTGCGCTCCAGGTCGCGGCGGGCGTTGGCAAGCTGCGCCTCGTCCTGCGCCTTCTTGGCCTCGGCCTGGGCGAGCTGCGCCTGGAGCGGACGCGGATCAACGCGCGCCAGCACGTCGCCGGCCTTGACGGTCTGCCCCTCGGTGAAGGCGATCTGCTGCAACTCGCCGTCCACGCGGACGCGCACGACGACGCTGTTGAACGCCTGCACGGTGCCGATGCCGTCCAGCCAGATCGGCACGTCCTCGCGCCCGACCGTCCCGGCCACCACCGGCACCGGGCCGCCGCCGGGCCGCCGTCCGCCAGCGGGTTGGGCGGTCTGTTGCTGGGCAAGAAGCTGCTGCTGCACGGCGACACCCAGAGCGGCAAGCCCGAGGGCAACGGTAAGGCCGGCGACGGCCGGTTTCCAACGGATGGTCATGTCTGTGCGCGGCTGCCGGTGGGGTTGATGACACCCCTTTATACGCGCCGTCCGCGCCGATCCGTCGCCAGCCGCCGCACAAATTTCAAACCGGATCGGTTATCAATATAGAGAATGATATTCCAAGGAATGACACACGCCAGAACAGAGGATAGTGCCTTTAGAACGGTTCCAATTGCTTGATTTTTGTCATCTCTCTAGACCATCGAGAAGCATTGCTGAATTTTGTTCACTTCGATCCCTTTTCACCTTTCCCTTACGCCATCCTTCTGTATTCTCTATCCGCCTTTTGCCACGCACATAATCTTCATTGGAGGGGACGGCGCATGTCGGACAAGGATCTTCCGCTCTCGATGCTCGACGAGAGCGCCATCGTCGCCGCCGATCTGCGCCGCGATCCCTACGACTACGCCTTTGTGGATCAGGCCATCGGCCTGCATCACAAGGAGGCGGTGCTGGCCGACGCGCCAAGCATCCCGCACCGCGGCAGCTACGGCCTGCCCAGCCTGCGCTATGGCGAAAAGTTCGGCGCGGTCATCAACGACCTGCTCAGCCCGCGCTTCGAGAGACTGATCGAGAACAAGTTCGACATGGACCTCAGCAGCCGGCACCGCTGCATCGTCATGATGGGCGCCACCACCGGCCACTACAACGAGGGCTACGCCCACCCCGATTCCAAGCATAAGATCGTCACCGTGCTGCTGGGCTTCAGCCGGGAATGGCCGTACGAGCGCGGCCGGTTGCGGGTGCTGCGCAGCGCCGACCGCGAGGACTGCGCCTTCGAGTTCGCGCCGGAATTCGGCAAGATGCTGATGTTCCGCGTCTGCGATCACTCCTGGCACGGCTTCCTGCCGCAGAAGGGCCAGCGCGCCAGCCTCCAGCTGTGCTGGGTCGATTCCGAATCCTACGTGCGCAAGGAATACTGGCGCCACAGCCTCAGCGCCTTCGCCAAGTCGATCCCGCCGCTGCGCAAGATCATCGAACTGGCGCCGCGCAAGCTGCGCTCCAACGCCTGATCCTCCTCCCGCGAACAGGAGCGCTGCCATGACCCTCCCGAGTCTCCCCGACGCCGCCAAGGTCGCCCGCCATTTCCGCCGGGCGCTGCTCGACTCGCAGCGCCACGAGACGCCGTACCTGCACTGGAACCTGCAGGACGTGCTGCCCGAAGCGGTGTGCCTGAACATCATCAGCCTGCCGATCATGCCGCTGCTGATCGACGATTGCGGCGGGGTGCGCGACCGCGACAACGGCAAGCGCAGCTTCTTCACCCCCGACCTCCAGGCGAGCTTCCCGGTGTGCGCTCTGCTCGCCGAGGCGCTTCAGCGCCCTGATGTGGCGCGCCTCGCCGGTGAGACCTGCGGCTTCCAGGCCGAGGGCAGCCATCTGCGCATCGAGTACATCCAGGACATCGACGGCGCGTGGCTGGAGCCGCACCACGACGTGCCCGAGAAGCTGTGCTCGATGGTCGTCTATCTGTGCACCGGGCCGAATACCGCCGACTGGGGCACGGACATCTACGACGCTGACCGGCGCTGGGTCGGGCGCTCCTCGGCCGAGTTCAATTCGGCGGCGATCTTCATTCCCGGCGAGAACACCTGGCACGGCTTCGAGAAGCGCAAGATCGTCGGCATCCGCCGCCTGCTGGAAATCAACTACGTCCACCCGAGCTGGCGCGACAAGAACCAGCTCTGCTTCCCCGACCGTCCGGTCTCGATCCGCTAATCAGGAGCGTTCGACGTGCACATGGCCACCGCTGGCATCGCCGCCCGGAGCTTTCGCCGCGCCAACGCCGCGACGGAGCATTACATCACCGTCGAGGCGCCCGCCGACCTCTCCTTCGACGAGCAGCTCCGCACCCTGGAACGCCGCTACGCCGAGGCGCAGCGGGCGCTGGGTCTCGACCCGGAGACGGCGGTGTTCCGGCGGGTCTTCGCCAGCGACATCCTGAACCAGATCGGCGCGATCCAGGCGAGCCCGCTGACCCACGATGCGCCCGACAGCCCGGTCGCGGTGTCCATCGTGCAGCAGCAGCCCCTGCCCGGCGCCAAGGTGGCGTTGCTCGCCTACCACGTCGAGAGCCCCGACACGGTCACCAAGCGCCGGCTGTCGCGGAACCACGTGCTGGTCGAAAAGAACGGCCTCGGCCATCTGTGGAGCACGCGGCTGTGCGCCGGCAGCCGCGATCCCGAGGTCTCGGCCCAGGCGCAGACGCGCGGCGTCTTCGACGCGCTGACCGGGACGCTGACGGCCCAGGGCGGCACTCTGCGCGACCACTGCGTGCGGACCTGGATCTACGTCAAGGACGTGGACGTCTTCTACCACGGCATGGTCAAGAGCCGCACCGAACTGTTCGAGCAACACGGCTTGACCGCCGACACCCACTACATCGCCAGCACCGGCATCGAGGGGGCGTGCGCGCACCAGTTCGACGTGGTGGCGATGGACGCCTATTCGGTGCTCGGCATGGCGCCGGAGCAGATGTCGTTCCTCAACGACCTCGACTACATGTGCGCCACCAAGGACTACAACGTCACGTTCGAGCGCGGCACGCGGATCGGCTACGCCGACCGGGCGCACCATTTCATCTCCGGCACGGCGAGCATCGACAAGGTTGGCGCCGTGGTGCACCCCGGCGACGTGATCGCCCAGCTCGACCGCGCGCTGGAGAACGTCGACGCCATCCTGCGGCCGGGTGCGGCGACGCTGGCGGACATGACCCACCTGCTGGTCTACCTGCGCGACCCGACCGACCACCCGCGCGTCGAGGCCCATCTGGCCGAGCGCCTGCCGGACGTGCCGGCTCTGCTCGTGCACGGCGCCGTCTGCCGGCCGGAATGGCTGATCGAGATCGAAGGCATCGCCATCTCGGCGAACGACGCGCCGACGCTGCCGCGGTTCTAGAAACAAAAAAGGGCCGCCTTCGCCCGGTGAAGGGCAGCGGCGGCCAGTTTGTTTGTGCCAAAACACTAGAGTGACACCCGCCATACTCGGTGAGTGACAGCCACCATCCTCGGCAGGCAATCGAGGGCCGGCAACGCGGCAAATGCACACAGGGCTATGCAGCGGGGGTGCCGCGAGACAGGCGGAGGCCTGTGGTGTTCTCAGGGAAGGAGGACGCCATGACCGACCCGAAAACCACCGACCCGCGCGAAACGCCCCCGGCCGAAGCGCCCGAGGACGAGCAGGACCGGAAGCGCCCCGACCAGATTGGCATCATTCCGGGCAAGATCCCCGGCCACCCGACCGATCCGCACGACCCGCGCTTCCCGGTGAACCAGCCGGACCTTGCCTGAAGCGATCCGCACCGGCCCTCCAGGCGTTTTCCGTGAGGGAATCGAAGGGAGAGCACGATGGACACCATAAGCGACGCCCGGCGGCAGGCCGGCCTGGAGATCCAGGCGCTGGCCCAGGAGTTCGAGGCCGGCGACGAAGCCGCCTTCCGCCGCACGCGCATCCTGTGCTGGGTGGTGCTGGGAATCGTCACGCTGGTGGTGCTGGTCCTGATGATCGCCGGGGCCGACTGGCGGTATCTGGTGACCTCCTGGGTCGCCATCGTGGCGCTGACATGGTTCGGCTACGCCGTCTCCAGCAGCCGCCAGCGCCAGCAGACCGCCCGTCTGCGGGCACTCGCCGTGCGCTGGCTGGGCGACGAACCGCCGGTGTAGTATCCTGCCCGTGAACCGAAGGCGGCCGGAGGGCGGGCATGGACGCGGGCGATCTCAGGGTGTTCGAGGCGGTGGCGCGGCTGGGCGGCATGAACCGCGCGGCGGCCGCGCTGAACACCGTGCAATCCAACGTCACCGCCCGCATCCGCACGCTGGAAGAGGAGTTGGGCGTGCCGCTCTTCCACCGGCACAGCCGCGGCGTTGCGCTGACCGACGCCGGATGCCGGCTGCTGCCCTACGCGGAGCGGGTGGCGCTGCTGCTCGACGATGCGCGCCGAGCGGTGAAGGACGACGGCACTCCCAGGGGGGCGCTGACGCTGGGTGCGCTGGAGACGACGACGGCGCTGCGGCTGCCGCCGGTGCTGGCCTCCTACGCGGCGGCCCATCCGGATGTGGACCTCGTGCTGCGCACCGGCACCACGGCCGAACTGATCGCCGACGTGCTGGAGCACCGCCTGGAAGGCGCCTTCGTTTGCGGCCCGGTGGACCACCCCGACCTGGAGGAGGAGGCCGTCTTCCACGAGGAGATGGTGGTGGTAACCGCGCGGGCGGTGCGTTCGCTGGACGAACTGGCGCGCAAGAGCGAGCTGAAAATCGTCGTGTTCCGCGCCGGCTGTTCCTACCGCCACCGGCTGGAGGCGATCCTCGCCAGGCGCGGCATCGTGTCCTTGCGCCTGCTGGAGTTCGGCACGCTGGACAGCATCCTTGCCTGCGTCGGCGCCGGCATCGGCATCACCATGCTGCCGCGCGCCGTGGCGGCGCGGGCCGTGCGGGATGGTCTGGTGGCCGTGCACGACCTGCCGCCGGCCGAAGCCGACGTGGAGACGGTGTTCATCCGCCGCCGCGACGCCTTCCTGTCCAGCGCGCTCGGCGCCTTCCTGCGCCACGCCCGGCCACGGGTGCTGCACGCCGACGCGGCGGAGTGATCGCCGAAACCGATAGCTTCTATCAAGGAAAAGCGTTTTTCGCGCTCGCGGCGCCGCCGTACTCTCGCGCTTCGACCAAAGCGGAGGAGTGAAGCATGCCGTTCCAGACCATCCTGACACAGCGCCTGGGCCTGACCCACCCGATCATCCAGGCGCCGATGGCCGGCGGCGGCGACACGCCGGCGCTGGTGGCGGCCGTCAGCGAGGCCGGCGGGCTCGGCTCGATGGGGGTCGCCTATTTGACCGGGGCGCAGATCGCCGAGGCCGCGCAGGCGGTCCGCGCGACGACCGGCCGGCCGTTCGGCGTCAACCTCTTCGCCCCGACGCCGGCCCCTGCCGCGGCCGATCCCGCCCCGGCGCTGGACCGGGTGGCGCCGTACTACGCCGAACTGGGCCTGCCCGCACCCACTGCTCCGACGCTGGCCGCCCCGACGCTGCCCACCGATGGGTTCGCCGGGCAGGTGGCGGCCTGCCTGGACAGCGGAGCCGCGGTGTTCAGCTTCACCTTCGGCATTCCGTCGGCCGACGTGGTGCGGGCGATCAAGGCACGCGGCATGCTGTTCGTCGGCACCGCGACCACGGTGGACGAGGCGGTGGCTCTGGAGCAGGCCGGCGCCGACGCCGTGGTGGCGCAGGGCAGCGAGGCCGGCGGGCACCGGGGCACCTTCGCGAACGACTTCGGCGCGGGAATGGTGGGCACGCTGGCACTGGTGCCGCAGGTGGCGGATGCCGTGCGCATTCCGGTGATCGCATCGGGAGGCATCATGGACGGGCGGGGAATCGCCGCGGTGCTGACGCTGGGGGCGGCGGCGGCGCAGATGGGAACGGCGTTCCTCACCTGCGACGAGGCGGGCGTGACCGAGGCCTATAAGCAGGCGATCCTCGCCGCCCGCGACCATGAGACCCGCGTGACGCGGGCCTTCTCCGGCCGCCCGGCGCGCGGCATCGCCAACCGCTTCATGGACGAGGTGGACGCGGCGCCCGAGGCGATCCTGCCCTTCCCGTTGCAGAACGCGCTGACCCGCCCGATGCGGACGGCCGCCGGCAAGCAGGGCCGGGCGGAGTTCCTGTCGCTGTGGGCCGGCCAGGGCGTGCGCCTGGCCCGGCGGCAGGAGGCGGCGGCGCTGATGGAAAAGCTGGTGGAGGAGACGGAGGCGGCGGTGCGCCGCACCGCCTCGGTCATCGGCCATTCGGGGTAAGGCTACGCCGTCAGCGTGTTTGACTCGTCCCTGTGACCGGCGCATCGTTTGTCCGGTGGACGCGACTGGAAACGGCACGTACCACGTAGGTGTCCCGCCAAGGCGGGCTCCTGGTGCGCAGACGCACAGCCGGCGGCTACGTCTTGCGCGAGACCCCAGCGATGGGGAATACCGCCGGAAGCCTCCGCTTGCGGAGACCGAAAAGGCTGGACGCAAGTCCGGCCTTTTCGCTTTTTCGCCCCATTTTGCTTTGGGCCCCTTTTCGCTTTGGGAGTGAGGCTGCGCTGCGCTAGCGTCCGCCGCGCGTTTCGGGAGACAGCATTTTGGACAACGATTTCAGCTTCGCGGAGATCATGCTCCGCCGCGGCACCGACCTTCTGCAAGGCAACGAGGACGGCCAGCCGGCGACCACGGTCGACTTCATGGCGCGCCTGCTGGCGACCGTCGCGGTGACCGAGGGGCCGCTGATCGTCCACACCGAAGGCGGCGGCAACCCGGACCTGTTCGAGGAAGCGGCGCGCATCTCCAGCGGCCCGCTGCCCGGCAAGGCCGCCACCCTGGCCGGCGCCCGGCAGTCCGAGCGCGGCGTGGTGTTCGAGTTCGACGGCGTCGGCCGCCTGTCTGGCAGCCGCGTGGTCGCCGCCGTGCTGCGGCCGGAGGATCGCGACGATCTGCTGGAAGCCTATGTGGCGGTCGGCCGGCTGCGCGGCGAGACGCTGGAGATGACGGTGGCGCCGGCCTCGGTCCGGCTGGACGCGGGGGCGCTGGGGCAGACGCTGGCGCTGGTGGGAGCGGCCACAGGGCTGAGCGCCAACGCCATCGGCGCCGCCATGGCGCACGCGTCGGGCACGTACGCCATGGCCGGCTACGACACCGAGGAGGTGCCGGCCGCCATGATGGATCTGTGCTGGCACGCCTTCTGCCTGACCTCCGTCCGCGGCCGCCGCAGTGGCGACGGGCGGCCGACGACGGTGCATTGACCCATAACCCCCTCTCCCTCGACGGGAGAGGGGTTGGGGAGAGGGTGGCGCCGGCGCAGCCGGCCAGGAACTTATCTTCCGCCCTGCCGGGCGTAATTCCCCCTCTCCCCAACCCCTCTCCCGCAAGGGGAGAGGGGCTTATTCCCCCCTCAATGCGACAGCAGCGCCGGCAGCGTCATCGTCCGCAGGATGTGCCGCGTGTTGGAGCCGCGGTACAGCATGGGGAAGCCGTACTGGCCGTGGCCGCCCATCACCAGCAGGTCGGAATCGGTCTCGTAGCAGCGGTTGAGCACGGCGTCGGCGAAGGCGATCTCGCTGAGCGGCAGGCGCTCGAACGTCGCCTGAATGCCGTGCGCCTCCAGGTGCGCGACGATGTCCACCTGCGGCACCTTGCCGGCGTCGGGCGGCACCGCACCGGCGTGCACGGCGAGGATCGTCACCGCTTCCGAACCCTGCATCAGCGGGATGGCGTCGTTCACCGCCCGCGCCGCCTCGCGGCTGCCGTTCCAGGCGATCAGCGTCTTGCGGCCCGGCGCGCCATAGCGGCCGATGTGCGGGAACACCAGCACCGGCCGGCCGGAGTTCAGCAGCACCTGCTCCACCAGATCCTCCGGCACTACGGACGCCGCCGGGTCGTGCTGGCCGAGGATCGCCAGATCGGCGTAGCGCGCGCAGATCACCGTCTGCGTCACCACGTTGGTGTGCTCGCCGTGTTCGACCTGCCACCATTCCCCCTGCACGCCGGCGGCCTTGGTGGCCTCCTCGAACCGGGCCTGGGTGTCGGCCATCGACTTCAGCAGATGGTCGCTGGCGCGCCGGGCGACGAGGCTCGGGCCTGACGTCTCCTTCTGGGCGAACAGCCCGGTCAGCTTGGCCTGGAAGCGCTTCGCCAGCGCCACCGCGAAATCGAGCCGTGCCGTCGAGCGCTCGCTGGCGTCCACGTGCACGAGAAGATGCTTCATGCTCATCCCTGTCCCCTTCCCCTGGATTCGTTTTTCAGCGCAGCGCGGCGTTCACCCTGGCGAGGGCCGCAGCCCCCGGACACAGCTCGGCGTCGCCCAGCCGGTTCAGCGGCACCGCCACCGTGTTCAGGCGGTCGTGCAAATCGCCGGAGTCCGGCTCGACGTAGAGCAGACCGGTAACGATTTCGCCCTCCGCCTGCCGTTCGGCAAGATGATTCATCGCCGCGACGCGATCGTGTACGTCATAATCGCCCGCCACCGCACGCAAACGCACCACCGAACCGTCGTGCAGCGTCACCTCCCCCACCATCCCCGGCTCGGACGTGGCGGTGATCTCGGCGCGGTGCGGCACGAAGTCGGGCCGGTTGATCGCCTCGTTGTGTTCGCGCACGTAATCATAGCTCTTGGTCGAGCCGGCGTGGTTGTTGAACGTCACGCACGGGCTCAGCACGTCGAGGAAGGCCGCCCCACGGTGGCGCAGCGCCGCCTTGATGAGCGGCACCAGCTGCGCCTTGTCGCCCGAAAAGCTCCGTCCGACGAAAGTGGCGCCCATCTGCAAGGCGAGGCTCACGAGGTCGATGGGGTCGTCAGGGTTGATCGCCCCCTTCTTGCTCTTGGAGCCGCGGTCGGCGGTGGCCGAGAACTGCCCCTTGGTCAGGCCGTACACGCCGTTGTTCTCGACGACGTACAGCATGTTCACGCCGCGCCGGATCGAGTGGACGAACTGCCCCAGGCCGATGGACGCGCTGTCGCCGTCGCCTGACACGCCCAGATAGACCAGATCGCGGTTGGCGAGGTTCGCCCCGGTCAGCACCGAGGGCATGCGCCCGTGCACGCTGTTGAACCCGTGCGAGGCCCCCAGGAAGTACGTCGGCGTCTTCGACGAGCAGCCGATGCCCGACAGCTTGGCGAGCCGGTGCGGCGGCAGATCCAGCTCGAAGCAGGCCTGGACGATGGCGGCGCTGATCGAATCGTGCCCGCAGCCGGCGCACAGCGTGGACACCGCGCCCTCGTAATCGCGCCGGGTGAAGCCCAGCGCGTTGGCCGGCAGCGCGGGGTGGTGAAGCTTCGGCTTCAGGTAGGTCATGACATGGCCTTCCGCAGCGGAACGACGTTGAGCGCCGAGAGCTTCTCGGCAATGGCCCCGGCAATGAAGCGCGCGGTGATCGGCGTGCCGTCGTAGTGCAGCACCGGCATCAGCTTGGCCGGATCGACGGCGCCCTCGTTGACCAGCAGCGTGCGGAGCTGCGCGTCGCGGTTCTGCTCGACCACGAACACGATGTCGTGCCGTTCGACGAACGCGGCCACCTCGTCGCCGAAGGGGAAGGCGCGGACGCGCAGCGCGTCCACGTGCAGTCCCTGCGCCTCCAGCGCGTCCAGCGCCTCGTGCATGGCCGGCGCCGTCGAGCCGTAGTGGATCAGGCCGAAGCGGGTCGGCTGCTTGGCCCTGCGCGGCACCGCGGCGGGCACCAGCGTGGCCGCGGTGGCGAACTTGCGCAGCAGGCGCTCCATGTTGTCGACGTAGACCGCGCCCTCCTCGGTGTAGCGGGCGTAGGCGTCCTTGCTGGTGCCGCGGGTCAGGTGGGCGCCGCGCTCGGGGTGCGTGCCGGGGTAGGTGCGGTAGGGGATGCCGTCGCCGTCCACGTCCTTGTAGCGGCCGAAGTCCTTCCCGGCCTCCAACTCTTCGAAACCCGTCACCTTGCCGCGGTCCATGCGGCGGGTGTCGTCCCAGGCGAAGGGCTCGCACAGCCACTCGTTCATACCGATGTCCAGGTCGGTCATGACGAAGACCGGCGTCTGCAAACGGTCGGCGAGGTCCAGCGCGGTCGCCGCGAACTCGAAGCACTCCCGCGGGTCCTCGGGAAACAGCAGCACATGCTTGGTGTCGCCGTGCGAGGCGTAGGCGGCGAGCAGCAGGTCGGACTGCTGCGTGCGCGTCGGCATGCCGGTGGACGGGCCGCCGCGCTGCACGTCGATGAGCACCGCCGGGATCTCGGCGAAGTAGGCCAGCCCGAGGAACTCCTGCATCAGCGAGACGCCCGGCCCGGAGGTGGCGGTGAAGGACCGCGCCCCGTTCCACGCAGCGCCGATGACCATGCCGATGGCGGCCAGCTCGTCCTCTGCCTGAACGATGGCGTAACGCGCCTTTCCGGTCTCCGGGTCGGTGCGGAGGGTCTTGCAGTGCTTGGCGAAGGCCTCGGCGACGGAGGTGGAGGGGGTGATGGGATACCACGCCGCCACCGTGGCGCCGCCGTAGACGCAGCCCAGCGCCGCGGCGTTGTTGCCGTCCACGAAGATGCGCTCGCCCACCGCGTCCGAACGCTCGACACGCAGGCCGATGGGGCACGTGAGGTTCGCCAGCGCGTAATCGCGGCCGAGGTGCAGCGCGTGCACGTTGGCGGCGATCAGCTTTTCCTTGGCCTTGAACTGCTCGGCCAGCAGGCGTTCGATCTCCGCGGGGTCGATGTCCAGCAGGGCCGACAGAACGCCGACGTACAGGATGTTCTTGAACAGCTGGCGCTGGCGCGGGTCGGCGTATTCCCGGTTGCAGATGGCGGTCAGCGGCACGCCGATCACCGTCAGATCGTCGCGGAACTTGGCCGCCGGCATCGGCTTGGTGCTGTCGTAGAGCAGGTAACCGCCGGGCTCCACCTCGGCCACGTCGCGGTCCCAGGTCTGCGGGTTCATGGCGACCATCAGGTCCGCGCCGCCGCGCCGGCCACGGTAGCCGGCCCCCGACACCCGCACCTCGTACCACGTCGGCAGGCCCTGGATGTTGGAGGGGAAGATGTTGCGGCTTGCTACCGGCACGCCCATGCGCAAAATCGCCTTGGCGAACAGCTGGTTGGCGCTGGCCGAGCCGGAGCCGTTGACGTTGGCGAACTTGACGACGAAGTCGTTGGTGCGCGTTAGCGGCTGTGGCATGCGGTGCCTCCCGCGTGGCTCATTTCGAGGAAGAACTTCTGCATGTCCCAGGCTCCGGTCGGGCAGCGTTCGGCGCACAGGCCGCAGTGCAGGCAGACGTCCTCGTCCTTGATCATCACCCGGCTGGTCTTCAGCGCGTCCGACACGTAGAGTGGCTGGTCGAGGTTGGCGGCCGGCACCTTCAGGCGCGAGCGCAGGTCGGCCTCCTCGCCGTTCTCGGTGATGGTCAGGCAGTCCACCGGGCAGATGTCGAGGCAGGCGTCACACTCGATGCACAGGTTGGTGGCGAAAGCCGTCTGCACGTCGCAGTTCAGGCAGCGCTGCGCCTCCTCCCAGGCGAGCTTGAGGTCGAAGCCGAGTTCCACCTCCACCCGCACGTCCTTGAGCGCCACCGCCGTGTCGCGCAGCGGCACCTTGTTGCGGGGGTCGTTCGACGGGTCGTTGTCGTAGCTCCACTCGTGCAGGCCCATCTTCTGGCTGATGAGCGTCACGTGCGGCGGCGGCCTCTCGCGCAGGTCGGCGCCCTGGCAGAAGGCGTCGATGGAAATCGCCGCCTCATGGCCGTGGGCGACCGCCGTGATGATGTTCTTCGGCCCGAACGCCGCGTCGCCGCCGAAGAACACCCGCGGCAGCGTGGATTGGAAGGTGACCTTGTCCACCACCGGCATGCCCCGGCGGTCGAATTCGATGCCGATGCCGCGCTCGATCCAGGGGACGCTGTTGTCCTGGCCGATGGCGACCAGCACGTCGTCGCAGGCCATGTGAATATCCGGCTCGCCGGTCGGGACCAGACTGCGGCGGCCCGTCTCGTCGTAGCGGGCTTCCACCCTTTCGAAGAGGACGCCGGTCAGCGTGCCGCCGGTGTGGGTGAACGCCTTGGGGACGAGGTAATTGTGGATGGGGATGCCCTCGTGCATGGCATCCTCCTTCTCCCAGGGGGAGGCTTTCATCTCCTCGAAGCCGCTGCGCACCACCACCCGCACATCCTCGCCGCCCAGGCGGCGCGCGGTGCGGCAGCAGTCCATGGCGGTGTTGCCGCCGCCCAGCACGACGACCCGCTTGCCGATGCGCCCGGTGTGGCCGAAGGACACCGACGCCAGCCAGTCGATGCCGATGTGGATGTTGGCGGCGGCCTCGGCGCGGCCGGGCACGTCCACGTCGCGCCCGCGCGGCGCGCCGGTGCCGACGAACACGGCGTCGTAACCCTCGTCCAGCACCGATTTCAGGCTGCCGACCCAGGTCCCGAAACGGGTCTCGACGCCCATGCCGAGGATGTAGCCGACCTCCTCGTCCAGCACCTCGTCGGGCAGGCGGAAGCGCGGGATCTGGCTGCGCATCATGCCGCCGCCCTTGGCCTCGCCGTCGTAGACCACGACGTGATAGCCCAGCGGAGCCAAGTCGCGCGCCACCGTCAGCGAGGCCGGGCCGGCGCCGATCAGCGCCACGCGCTTGCCGTTCTTCTGCACGGGCACCTTGGGGAAGCGGGCGGTTACGTCCGTCCGCTTGTTGTCGGCGGCGACGCGCTTCAGGCGGCAGATGGCCACCGGCTCCGCCTCCACCCGGCCGCGACGGCAGGCGGGCTCGCAGGGGCGGTCGCAGGTGCGGCCGAGGATGCCGGGGAAGACGTTGGACTTCCAGTTGATGAGATAAGCGTCGTCGTAGCGGCCGGCGGCGATCAGGCGGATGTACTCGGGGACCGGCGTGTGGGCCGGGCAGGCCCACTGGCAATCGACGACTTTGTGGAAATAGTCCGGGGTGCCGGTGTCGGTCGGCTTCATGCCGCACCTCCCCGGCCCACGCCAGACATTGGCGACGGCCCGTCAACCGCCGCGACGACGCGGCGGGCCTTGCTGGACCTCATGTACCCTCCCAAGTCCCGGCCGTCATTGGGGGTGCCGGGTTCTCTTACAGCCGAAGCCGCTCACCCTTATTACATGCACTTGCGGGGCGAATTCGCAAGAGGTCCGCTGTCCGGACTGTCAGCCGGCCTCGCGATACGTGCGGGCCAGCTTGGCGTAATGGTTGGCGTCCCAGGCCAGGAAAGCGACGTCGTCGGGGCTGAGATCGCGCATGAATTTCGCCGGGCTGCCGCCCCAGAGCTGGTGCTTCAGCACGCGCTTGCGCGGCGTGACCACGGCGCCGCCGGCAACCATGGACTCGGTCTCGACCACCGCACCGTCCAGCACGATGGCGCCGATGCCGACCAGACAGCCGTCCTCCAGCACGCAGCCGTGCAGGCGGGCGCCATGGCCGATGGTGACCCCGGCGCCGATGCTGGTGGCGTGCGACTCCAGCGTCACGTGGATCATCGTGCCGTCCTGGACGTTGGTGCGCGGGCCGACCTTGATGGCGTGATCGTCGCCGCGCAGCACGCAGCCGAACCACACGCTGGCCTCCGCGCCGATCTCCACGTCGCCGATCACCGCGGCGCCGGGGGCGATGTAGGCATCGTCGGCGATGCGCGGCCAGACGCCGCGGAACGGCAGGATGATCGCGCCGGGATGGCGCGCCGCCAGATCAGTGTTCGACACCATGCTCTTCCCTTTCTCTTTCGGGCCTCAGCGCTTCGGCTTCGTTCCGGCCGGCCCCTGCTTCCATGGACTGTTGGCACACCGAACATCAGGCGGCAAGCGCAGACGGCTTCGATGAGGGATGCCGGCCGTGCATGACCGGTCGAGGTTGCTGCTTGCCGCGGAACCGGGGTAGACTGGTCGCCTTGCATGGTGGAAAGGAACCCGGATGGGCCTGAACATCAAGAACGAAGAAGCACATCGCCTTGCGCAGGAGCTTGCGACGCTGACCGGTGAGAGCATGACGACGGCTGTCACAGAAGCGTTGCGCGAACGCTTGAACCGTGTTCGCGGCGACACGAGCGGAAGACTCGCGGACCGGCTGCTGGCCATCGGCCGCGATTGCGCATCCCGGCTGAAGGAACCCTATCGCTCCGCCGATCATGGCGATCTGCTTTATGACGACAAGGGCCTTCCGCGATGATCATCGACACGTCGGCGCTGATCGCTGTGCTCCGTGATGAAGAGGATGCTCCTGTCTTTGCCGCAGCCATCGAACAGGCGAAGGTGCGGCGCATTTCAGCCGCCAACTTTCTGGAAGCCGCCGTCGTCATCGACGGCAGCCGCGATCCGATCGCAAGCCGCCGGTTCGACGACCTCATCCGCGAAGCGAGCATCACCATCGATCCCATCACAGAAACGCACGCGAAAATTGCCCGTGACGCATATCGCGACTTCGGCCGGGGAAGCGGCCACGCCGCCAAGCTGAACTTCGGAGACTGCTTCGCCTATGCGCTCGCGAAAGCCACGGGCGAGCCTTTGCTCTTCAAAGGCAACGATTTCTCCCGCACGGACATAGCCGCAGCGCTTTAACGGGATGCAGGGGCTTTTTGGCCCCTGGCCCCTTGCAAGATCACGCCTGCACCGTCTTCTGCGTCTGCACGCCCAGCCCCTGAACGCCCAGCCGCATGGTCTGGCCGGCGCGCAGGAAGACCGGCGGCTTCTGGCCCATGCCGACGCCGGGCGGCGTGCCGGTGGAAATGATGTCGCCGGGTTGCAGGCTCATGAAGCGGCTGAGATAGCTCACCAGGTGCGCGACACCGTAGACCATGGTGCGGGTGCTGCCATTCTGGAAGCGGCGGCCGTCCACCTCCAGCCATAGGTCGAGCGCCTGCGGGTCCTCCACCTCGTCGGCCGTCACCAGCCAGGGGCCGATGGGGCCGAAGGTATCGTGGCTCTTGCCCTTCACCCACTGGCCGGTGCCCTCCAACTGAAAGGCGCGCTCGGAGACGTCGTTGACCACGCAGTAGCCGGCGACGTGCTTGAACGCATCCGCCTCGCTCACGTACTTGGCCGGGGCGCCGATGACCACGCCCAACTCGACCTCCCAGTCGGCCTTTTCCGAGCCGCGGGGGATCTCCACGTCGTCGTCGGGGCCGCAGATGGAGTTGGTGGCCTTCATGAAGACGACCGGCTCCTTGGGCACCGCCATGCCGGACTCCGCGGCGTGATCGGCGTAGTTGAGGCCGATGCAGACGAACTTGCCCACGGCGCCGACGCACGGGCCGATGCGCGGGGTGCCCGGCACCAGCGGCAGCGAGGCCGGATCGATCCCGCGCAGGCGGGCGAGGCCGCCCGGCGTCAGCACCTCTCCGGCGATGTCGCCGACCGTGGCGGACAGGTCGCGGATGCGGCCTTGGCCGTCGAGCAGGCCGGGCAGCTCCTGGCCCTTGGGGCCGTAGCGCAGCAATTTCATGGCTATTTCCTCTCCCCTACAGCGTCCAGCCGCCATCAATAACGTGAATGGCTCCGGTGGTGAAGGCGGACTCGTCGGAGGCCAAGTATACCGCCAGTGCCGCTATTTCCTCCGGCCGGCCCAGCCGCGCCATGGGCTGGCGGGCGATGAAGGCGGCGCGCGCTTTCTCCACGTCGCCCTGCGCGGCGATGCGCTCGTCCAGCGAAGGTGTCTGCACGGTGCCGGGGCAGATGGCGTTGCAGCGGATGCCCTGGCCGATGAAGTCCGCCGCGATGGACTTGGTCAGGCCGATCACCGCCGCCTTGGTGGTCCCGTAGACGAAGCGATTGGGCGCGCCTTTGATGCTCGACGCCGCCGAGGACATGTTGACGATGCTGCCCCCGCCCGCCTTCAGCATGGCCGGCAGCAGCGCCTTGCACATCCGGTACATGGACTTGACGTTGAGATCGACGGCGAAATCCCATTGCTCCTCGGTGCAATCCAGCACCGTGCCGTGGTGCACGAAGCCCGCGCAGTTGAACAGCGCGTCCACCGCGCCCACCTCGGCGGCCAGCGCCGCCACCGCTGCGTTGTCGCGCACGTCCAGACGGCGCGTGCGGATCTCCGGGTTCTCGGCGGCCAGCGTGGCAAGGGTTGCCTCGTTGACGTCGGTCGCCAGCACGCTCGCCCCCTCATGCGCGAAGGCCAGCGCCGAGGCCCGCCCGATGCCCTGCCCCGCCGCGGTGATCAACGCGGTTTTTCCTCTGAGCCGTCCGCTCATGGTTCCCTCCCCCAATTTTTCAGTAGGTCGCCCGTCCACCGCTGAGATCGAAGACCGCGCCGGTGGTGAAGGAGTTCTCGGCCGACACCAGCCACGCCACCATGGCGGCGATTTCCTCCACCTGAACGAAGCGCCCGCGCGGGATCTTGGACAGCATGTAGCCGATGTGCTCTTCGGTCATCTGCTCGAAGATGCGCGTGCGCGCGGCGGCGGGGGTGATGGCGTTGACGGCGATGTCGTGGCCGGCGAGTTCCTTGCCCAGCGACTTGGTCAGCGCGATGACGCCGGCCTTGGCGGCGCTGTAGGCCGAGGCGTTGGGGTTGCCCTCCTTGCCGGCGATGGAGGCGGTGGTGACGATGCGGCCGTAGTTCTGCGCGATCATCCCCGGCACCACGGCGCGGCAACACAGGAAGATTCCCGTCAGGTCGATCTCCAGCACGCGGCGCCACTCCTCGGGCGGGTATTCCCAGACCTTCAAGTTGGGGCCGGAGATGCCGGCGTTGGCGACCAGGATGTCGATGCGGCCGAGGTCGTTCGCGGTTTTGGCGGCGGCGGCGTCCACGCTGGCAACGTCGGTGACGTCCACGGCGACGGCGTGCGCGGCGGCGCCGAGTTGGGCGCGGGTTTGTTCGGCGAGCGCGCCGTCCTGGTCCCACAGGCTGACCAGCGCGCCGGACTCCAGCAGCCGTTCGGCGATGGCCCGGCCGATGCCCTGGGCACCGCCGGTGACGACGGCGCGGCGGCCGGCGAGATCGATGCGGTTCATGGATAGGCTCCTAATGCGATTCCCTGGGGACGGCCGCGCCCCTGCACCCGACGAGGAAGTCGAAATCCGCGCCCTTGTCGGCCTGCATGACGTGCTCGACGTAGAGCGACTGGTAGCCGCCCTTCATGGCCGGCTCAGGCGCTGTCCAGGCCGCGCTACGGCGGGCAAGCTCCTCGTCGGACACATCGAGGTGCAGACGCCTTGCCTCGACATCCAGTTCGATCATGTCGCCGTCGCGCACCAGCGCCAGCGGGCCGCCGGCCGCGGCTTCGGGGCAGACGTGCAGCACCACCGTGCCGTAGGCGGTGCCGCTCATCCGGGCGTCGGAGAGGCGCACCATGTCGGTGATGCCCTTCTTCAGCACCTTCGGCGGCAGGCCCATGTTGCCGACCTCGGCCATGCCCGGATACCCCTTCGGGCCGCAGTTTTGCAGGACCATCACGCAGGTCTCGTCGATGTCCAGGTCCGGGTCCTCGATGCGGGCGTGGTAATCCTCGATGCTGGTGAACACCACCGCCCGGCCGCGATGCGTCATCAGGTGCGGCGAGGCGGCGGAAGGCTTGAGCACCGCGCCGTCCGGCGCCAGATTGCCGCGCAGCACCGCGACGCCGCCGTGCTCGACCAAAGGACGGTCGAAGCCGCGGATGACCTCCTCGTTCCAGTTCTTCGCGTTGGCGCAGTTCTCCCACAGCGTTTTGCGGTTCACCGTCAGCGCGTCCTTGTGCAGCAGCCCCGCCTCGCCCAGCGCCCGCACCACGGCGGGCACGCCGCCGGCATAATAGAAATCCTCCATCAGGAAGCGGCCGGAGGGCATCAGATCGACCAGCGTCGGCACCTCGCGGCCCAGCCGGTCCCAGTCGTCGAGCGTCAGCTCGATGCCCACCCGCCCGGCCATGGCGATCAGGTGGATAACCGCGTTGGTCGAACCGCCGATGGCGCCGTTCACCCGGATGGCGTTCTCGAAGCTCGCCTTGGTGAGGATCTTGTCCATGGTCAGGTCTTCGTGGACCATGGCGACGATGCGCTGCCCGGCCATGTGCGCCAGCACGTTGCGGCGGGAATCGGCGGCGGGGATCGCGGCGTTCTGCGGCAGGCCGAGGCCCAGCGCCTCGACCATCGACGCCATGGTGGACGCCGTGCCCATGGTCATGCAGTGGCCGACCGAGCGCGACATGCACGCCTCGGCGTCCATGAAATCCTCAAGACTCATGGTGCCGGCCTTGACGTCCTCGCTGAACTCCCAGACCGAGGTGCCGGAGCCGATCAGGCGGTTGCGGTAATGCCCGTTCAGCATCGCCCCGCCCGACACCACCAGCGTCGGCAAATTGCAGCTTGCCGCGCCCATGACCAGCGACGGCGTGGTCTTGTCGCAGCCGCACAGCAGCACCACCCCGTCGATGGGGTTGCCGCGGATCGACTCCTCCACGTCCATTGACGCCAAGTTGCGGAACAGCATGGCGGTCGGGCGCAAATTGGTCTCGCCCAGCGACATCACCGGGAACTCCAGCGGGAAGCCGCCGGCCTCGTAGACGCCGCGCTTGACCCGCTCGGCCAGCAGGCGGAAGTGCGCGTTGCAGGGCGTCAGTTCCGACCACGTGTTGCAGATGCCGATCACCGGGCGGCCGTCGAACAGGTGGCTCGGCAGGCCCTGGTTGCGCATCCAGCTGCGGTGGATGAAGCCGTCCCTGTCGTGCCCGCCGAACCACGCCTGCGAGCGCAGCGGCTTCTTCGCTTCGGTCATCGAATGCTCTCCTTGACGCTGCGGATGTCCTCGGCGGTGCGGTCGAGCAGGTCGCGCATGGCCGCGCGCGCCGCCTCGGGGTCGCGGTTGCGGATGGCCTCCAGCACCGCCGCGTGGCCGGGCAGCGAGCGCTCGTGCGCGCCGGGGCTGGACTTGGACAGGCGGAAGCTGGCGCGCAGCGCCGTGCGGATCAGCGCGCCCAGCGGTCGCAGGAAGGCGTTGTGCGTCGCCTCCATGATGGCGAGGTGGAAGCGCACGTCGGGCTCGACCGAGGTCTCGGCGTCGGGCGCGTCCGCCATGGCGGCGTAAGCCGCGGCGATGCCGAGGATTTCCGCATCGCTGGCGCGCCCCGCCGCAAGCGCTGCGGCGTGCGGCTCGACGACGCGGCGGATCTCCAGCAGATCCTCGGCGACGACCGGCAGGTCGGCGCCCGCGCACTGCCACGCCAGCACGTCGGGGTCGAGCATGTTCCAGTCGTCACGTGGCCGCACACGGGTGCCGATCTTCGGCCGCGCCTCGACCAGCCCCTTGGCGGCCAGCACCTTGACCGCCTCGCGCAGCACCGTGCGGCTGACGCCGAACGACGCCCCCAGCGCCGTCTCGTTGGGCAGCACTGAGCCGGGCGCGTAGTCGCCACCGGCGATCCGCGCGCCCAGATCGTGCGCCACCCGCCCGTGCAGGCTGCGGCGCGAGTAGGTGCCGCCGATCTCCAGCATAGGCGCGTCCAGCATGGCCTTAGTGGATCTCGTCGGCGGAACCGATGGCGCGGGCCAGCGCCTCCGCGTCGAAGCCGGGGGCGCGTGCCGCGTCGAGGATCACCGCCTCGCGCCGGGCGACGCGGGCTGCGGCGTCGGGCACGTGGCGGGCGACGGTGTGCGGAATCACCACGGCGCCGTGCCGGTCGGCGTGGATCAGGTCGCCGGGGTGGACGGTCATGCCGTGCACGGTCACGGTGACGCCGATCTGCTCGACCCGCACCCAGGCGTGCGAGGGGCCGACGCCGCCGGCCAGCATCTGGAAGCCCGGCGCGCACATGTCGAGGTCGCGGATGCTGCCGTCGGTGATGACGCCGAGCGCGCCCAGTCCCTGATGCACGGCGGTGTGCACCTCGCCCCAGAAGGCGCCGAAGCCCTTGGGCTGGTCGAGGTCCTGGATGACGACGACGCTCGGCCGCGGGTTGGAATCCACCATGCGGTACCACGCGAGCCGGCGCTCGGCCAACGCCGCGGCGCTCTCCTGCGGCGGGTGCATGGCGCGGATGGTCGCGGTCACCGCGTAGCCGACGATGGGCTTCAGTTCGGGACACGGGCAGAAAAAGGGCTTGGTCGAGTAGCCGTGGCCGCGCCGCTCCGGGACCAGCAGTTCCAGCGCGTTGCAGACCGTCGGCGTGTCCATGGACGACAGCGCGTCCAGATCGGTTTGGGTGATGGGTTCCATGGCGTCACTCCTTGACCGCGCCGGTCATGCTGGCGACGTAGTGCTCGACGAAGAACGAGTAGAGGATCGCCACCGGCAGCGAGCCGAACAGCGCTCCGGCCATCAGCGAGCCCCAATGGTAGACGTCGCCCTCCACCAGTTCGGTGATGACGCCGACCGGGACGGTCTTTTGTTCAGACGACTGAATGAAGGTCAGCGCGTAGATGAACTCGTTCCACGACAGCGTGAAGGCGAAGATGCCGGCCGAGATCAGCCCCGGCACCGCCAGCGGCAGCAGGATCTTCACCAGGATCTGCAAGCGCGACGCCCCGTCCATCAGCGCGCATTCCTCCAGCTCGTAGGGGATCGAGCGGAAGTAGCCCATCAGCAGCCACGTGCAGAACGGGATGAGGAACGTCGGGTAGGTAAGGATCAGCGCCCACTTGGTATCGAACAGCCCGTAGGCGAACACCATGGACGCCAGCGGAATGAACAGGATGGACGGCGGAACCAGATAAGCGAGGAAGATTGCCAGACCGACGAAGCGCGCGCCCTTGAAGCGCAGCCGCTCGATGGCGTAGGCGGCGCAAACCGCGCAGAAAAGCGACAGCACCGTGGACACCACCGAAACCAGCAGTGTGTTCAGCAGCCACTCGGGGTAGGCGGTGTGGAACAGCAGCTTGTCGATGTTGGCCAGAGTCGGGTGCGACACCCAGAACGGGCTGAAATGCTGGAAGTCGTACAGTTCCTCGTTCGATTTAAAGGCGGTGATGCCCATCCAGTAGAACGGGAACAGCAGCACGAACAGGAACAGCAGCAGCGGGATGTACACCGTCACAACGCGGCGCGGGATGGACGTCAGGTAGTCCATGCCGTCGCTCGGCACCTCGTCAATCTTGCCCTTTGCTTTGAAGGGGGGCATCGCATGTCCTCCTCAATCGCCGCCCTGTTGCCAGCGGCGGCGTTGCAGGCCGAAATAGCTGAACAGGATGGCGGCCAGCAGGAACGGGATCATCGAGACGGCGATGGCCGCCCCCTCGCCCAAATGGCCGCCGGGGATGGCGCGCTGGAACGACAGGGTCGCCATCAGGTGCGTGGCGTTCAGCGGCCCGCCGCGCGTCAGCACGTAGATCAGCTGGAAGTCGGTGAAGGTGAACAGCACCGAGAACGTCATCACCACGGCGATGATCGGCGTCAGCATCGGAAAGGTGACGAAACGGAAGCGCTGCCACGCCGTGGCGCCGTCGATGGTCGCCGCCTCGTACAGCGACGGCGG
Source organism: Azospirillum terrae (assembly GCF_053470425.1). Classification (NCBI taxonomy): domain Bacteria; kingdom Pseudomonadati; phylum Pseudomonadota; class Alphaproteobacteria; order Rhodospirillales; family Azospirillaceae; genus Azospirillum; species Azospirillum terrae. The sequence continues at coordinate 919,662 of NZ_JBPXMR010000001.1, forward strand.
TATGGTCTGCAAGCCGGCCAGCAACGTGATCGCCACGAAGGGGATGCCGCGCCAGATGTTCGCGATGATGACGCTGGCCCGCGCCCAGACGGGATCGCCCAGGAAGTTGATGTAATGGTCGATCAGGCCGAGGCGCAGCAGGGTCCACGAGACGATGGAGAACTGGCTGTCGTAGATCCACCAGAAGGCGATGGCCGACAGCGCGGTCGGCACGATCCACGGCAGCAGCACGATGGCGCGCAGGAACGCCTTGAACGGCAGGCGCCGGTTCAGGATCAGCGCCAGCCAGAGCCCGAGCGCGAACTTGAAGACGCTGGCGACCACCGTGTAGAGCAGCGTGTTGAACACCGACAGCCAGAACACGCTGTCGGACCACAGCATCTCGTAGTTCTCCAGCCCGATGAACACGCCGGCCCGTCCGACGCGGGTGTCGGTCATGCCCAGCCAGACGCCCAGGCCCAGCGGGTAGGCCAGGAACACCAGCAGCACCGTGGCCGCGGGGAGCATGAACAGGAAGCCGAGAAAGCCGCGGCTCTCGCTGAAGCGGAAGCGAGGCGCCGGCAACGCGCGGGTTGGGCGGTGGGCTTTGGTGTCGACGTACATTGGTGGCCTCAAAAGCAACCAAGTCCCTCCCCCGGCGGAGCCGGGGGAGGGCTTCAAACAATCACACCTTGTAGTACCGCATGACCCGCTTCTCGGCGCGGGATGCGGCTTCCTTCGGGGTCTGTTGGCCGCTTGCGGCCTCGGCGAACATGTTGACCACCACATAGTCCGCCATCGCCGCCGCCGACGCCGGCCCGAGCTTTCCGCTGTAGCCGTTCCACAGCATGTTCTTCACCGTGTCGCGGTACGGCGTGTGCTTGGGATCGACGGTCCAGATCGGGTTGTTCTCGTACGCGGCCAGGGGCTGCGTGATGTAACCGATGGCGGCCTGCTGCCAGGGCTCGTACTGCTCCTTCTCCATCATGAAGCGCAGGTATTCCTTCGCCGCGGTCGGGTACTTGGAATACTTGAACACCATCGCCTGGGTGAACAGGTGCAGCTCGGTCGGCTTGCCGACCGGGCCGATGGGCATGTTCACGTGCTCAATGTCCTTGGCCATCGCCTGCATGGACGGGTCGGGCGAGTTCTTGGCGGCGTAGTAGACCGAGATGCCGTTGGCCGTGCAGCCGATCTCGCCGGCCAGGAACGCCTTGTTGTTGTTGGGGTCGAGCCACGACAGCGTTCCGGGGACGAAGGTCTTGTACAGCTCGGCCACGTATTCCAGCGCGCGGATGGTTTCCGGGCTGTTGATGACGACGTTGTTGCCGTCGTCCACCATGCGGCCGCCGAACGCCCACAGGATGCTGTGCGTCCAGGTGTTGCCGTCGCCCACCGCGTTGCCCAGCGCGAAGCCGGCCGGGTGCCCCTTCTTGTGCATGGCCTGGCAGGCTTTGAGGAAGCCGTCGGTGTCGCGCGGCATCGTTTCGAACCCGGCCTCATTGAGCCAGGACTTGCGGTAGACGATGCAGTTGCCGGCCGCACCCACCGGCAGGCCGATCCACTTGCCGTCGCGCATGCCGTAGCGCTTCGGCGCGTCATACCAGCCGCCGTACTTGGCCCCGAGGTACTCGGCGACGTCGGTCAGGTCCACCAGCTTGTCCGGGTACTGGTGCGGGTCGTCGAACCAGCCGAAGATGATGTCCGGCCCGCTGCCGACGTTGGCCGCCACGGCCGCCTTCGGCCGGATGTCCTCCCAGGACTCGGCGTCGATGCGAACCTTGATGCCGGTGGCCTTGGTGAACCGTTCGGTGTTCGCCATCCAGCCGTCCTCGTCGCCCTGGACGAACTTCTTCCAGCGCAGGACGCGCAGTTCGGCGCCCTTCTCCGGCACCAAGTTGAGATCCGCGGCGAAGGCGCCCGATCCCAAGCCCATGCCGAGAGCGGATACAGCGGCGCCCGCCTTCAGAACGTCGCGTCTGGTGAACTCCATGACCGTCCCTCCCTGGTTGGGTCGCCGGCTTCGCCGGTCGGCCGTTGTTTGCCCTGCCCCCGAAAACGTCCACTAAAGCCGTTGCCCGGTGCCCGCGTCGAAGACGTGCCCGGCGTCCGCCTTCGGCACCAGCCGCAACCGCTCGCCGGGATGCAGCGGGTGGCGGTCGGTGGTGGCGGCGCACGCCACCGTGCCACCAACCTTGCAGAAAACCAGCGTGTTGTCGCCGGTCGGCTCGATCACTTCGACCTCGGCCGGCAAGCCTGGCCCGGCGTCGGACGCGATGCGCAGGTGCCCCGGCCGGATGCCGTAGACGACCTCCTGCCCGTCGCGGCCGCCGACGCCCTGATCGGCCTCCAGCACGAGGGTGTCGGGCGTCACCACCCACACCCGGCCGTCCTCGCGCCGCAGCGTGCCGCGGAAGAGATTCATGGCGGGCGAACCGATGAAGCCCGCGACGAACAGGTTGGCCGGCCGGTCGTACAGTTCCAGCGGCGTGCCGATCTGCTCGACGTTGCCGTCGTGCATGACGACAATGCGGTCGGCCATGGTCATCGCCTCGATCTGGTCGTGCGTGACGTAGACCGACGTGGTGCGCAGGCGCTGGTGCAGCGCCTTGATCTCGGTGCGCATCTGCACGCGCAGCTTGGCGTCGAGGTTGGACAGCGGCTCGTCGAACAGAAAGACCTGCGGATCGCGGACGATGGCGCGGCCCATGGCGACGCGCTGGCGCTGCCCGCCGGAGAGCTGGCGGGGGTAGCGGCCCAGGTACGGCCCGAGGTCGAGGATGTCGGACGCTTGCTCCACCCGCCGCTTGATCTCGTCTGCGGGGGCTTTGCGCAGCTTCATGCTGAACGCCATATTGTCGAACACGTTCATGTGCGGGTACAGCGCGTAGTTCTGGAACACCATGGCGATGTCCCGTTCCTTCGGCGGCATCTGGTTGACGACGCGCCCGCCGATGACGATCTCGCCGTCGCTGATCTGCTCCAGCCCGGCGATCATCCGCAGCAGCGTGGATTTGCCGCAGCCGGACGGGCCGACCAGCACCACGAACTCCTCGTCGCCGATGTCCACGTCGATGCCGTGGATCACCTCCAGCCCACCGTAGAACTTGCGCACGTTGCGGATGTCGACGGACGCCATGCCCTATCCCTCCGAAGACCAGCCGCGCTGCGGCGCCAGCCACGCGCGGTTGACGCAGTTGACGAGGCGGCCGTCGCGCAGCGCCGCCACCGCCACCTCGGCCGACTTGCGGCGCAGGTCGCGGATGCTCTCCGGCGAGTAGAAGGCCGCGTGCGGGCTCAGCAGCAGCCGGCCGGCGATCCAGGATTCGGCGGTGCGCCACGCGGCGAACAGCGGGTGGTCGATGCCGCGCGCCAGCGGCTCCAGCGGCATGACGTCGAGCGCCGCCCCGGCCAGCCGCCCGCCCGCCAGCGCCTCGTGCAGCGCATCGAGGTCGATGACCGGCCCGCGCGCCGTGTTGAACAGGATCTGCCCCGGCTTCGCCGCCGCGAAGGCCGCGGCGTCGAGCATCCGGTTCGTCTCGCGGGTCAGCGGCGTGTGCACGCTGACCACGTCAGCCGCCGCCATCAGGTCGGCCAAGCCGTCCGCCCGGCCGAAGCCCAGCGACAGCTCGGTCCCGGTCGGCTTGTACGGATCGTAGAACACCACCTCCATGCCGAACGCCTTGGCGCGCAAAGCGGTGGCGAGGCCGATGCGGCCCAGCCCGACCACGCCGAACACCTGTCCGCGCAGCCGGCGCAGGAGCGGCGGCGTATCGAACGCCCAGCCCGCCTGCGGGTCGCGGCGCAACGCCTCGTCGAAGAGCGCGGTGCCGCGCGTCAGCGTCAGCAGCATGGCGATGGCGTGGTCGGCCACGTCGGTGGTGCCGTAGTCCGGCACGTTGCACACGGCGATGCCCAGCTTGGCCGCGGCGTCCAAATCCACGTTGTCGTAGCCGACACCGGCGCGGACGATGATCCGGGCGTGCGGCATGCGCTCCAGCCACAGCCGGTCGAGCCGCACCTCGTCGTAGGCGAGGACGGCGTCGCAACTCTCCCAATCCTCCGGCGGGATGTCGGTCTGGGCGACATGGTGGCGCGGGATGAAGGCGATACCGGGGCCGGCAACGCCGGTCTCGACCTCCGCCGCATCAGTGAACTTGGCGTCGGGAATCAGGACGCGCATGGCGCCTCATGGCGGCGGCGCACCGCAACGCGGAAAACGGGCATGATAGTCTCCTCCCTGGACGCCGGCCCGGTTGTCCCGAACTCGGCGCGAACGATCCGGCGCACGGATCATTCATCATACAAATCTAGGCCCGATCCCACCCGGCCGCGAAAATGCAAAGGGGGTAACCCAATGAGCCAGGTCGCGGCCCCCTCGCGCGCTTGTGATCCGGTGTGACGCCGCGGGACGGATGAGATCCGCTATATCCTTGCTCAGGAACGACCAAGGGAGGATGCCATGGCTCGCACGGCGTGGACGGGACTGCTGGGGGCGGCGCTGCTCGCCGCGGTGTTCGGGACGATGCGGCCGGGGTCGGCGCAGGACATGCCCAAGGAAAAGCCCGGACTGGCGACCGCGGTGTTCGCCGGCGGCTGCTTCTGGTGCATGGAGCCGCCGTTCGACAAGCTGGACGGCGTGGCCTCGACCACGTCCGGCTATACCGGCGGCAGCGTCGCCAACCCGACCTACCAGCAGGTTTCCGCCGGCCGCACCGGGCACGCCGAGGCGGTGCAGGTGCGCTACGATCCAGCCAAGGTCAGTTACGCGAAGCTGTTGGAGGTGTTCTGGCACAACATCGACCCGGTGGACGCCGGGGGCCAGTTCTGCGACCGCGGCAACCAGTATCGCTCGGCCATCTTCGTCGGCAACGACGAGGAAAAGCGCTTGGCCGAACAATCCAAGGAAGAGGTGGCCGCCCGCCTCAAGCAGAAGATCGCCACGGAGATCGTGCCGGCGACGACCTTCTACCCGGCCGAGGACTACCACCAGGACTATTACCAGAAGAACCCCATCCGCTATCACTACTACCGCTATTCCTGCGGGCGCGATAAGCGCCTGGAGGCGGTGTGGGGTGCGGCGCCCGCGGGGTGACTCAGTGCGCGCCCCGCCGCACGTACTCGAAATCCAACGGGCGGTTGTCGATGCCCTTGGCCGGCGGGGCGATCCAGTTGGCGAACTTGCCCGGTTCGGTGACCGCCACCATCAGTGAGCCGACATACGCCTGATCCTCCGGTGAGGGCAGCCACTCGAACTGCCGGCGCTGCCATTCCTCGGCCGACACCGCCCTGCCCTGCGGATCGACGTGCAGCCCCGACAGGCTGCCGATGGCGCGGTGGAAGGCGCGGTGCGGCAGCGTCAGCCGGACGTCGATGCCATGCGCCTCGATCACCTTGTTCCAGCGGTCGACGCCGCGCTGGCAATCCCGGATGTAGTCGTCGCGCAACCGCTCGTTGAGCGCGGTCAGCGCCGCCGCGTTGCGGGTGACGATGCGGCCGTCCTCGGCCGTGGTGACGCTGTAGGCGGCGTCGGCCAGAACGTGGTCGTCGTCGATCTTCTCCTCGTTGTACCGGCCCTTCAGACCCAGCGTGTAGTAATTGGCGGCGTTGGTGGACAGCTCCTGCCCGAACAGGTCCAGCGACACGGTGAAGTGGAAGTTCAGGTACTTCTGCAAGGTGGGCAGATCGATGCCGCCGAAGCGGCGCACGTCGTCGGTGCGGTGCTCGCGCATGATCTCACAGGCGCGCTGGATGATGCGGCCGACGCCGGTCTCGCCGACGAACATGTGGTGCGCTTCCTCGGTCAGCATGAACCGGCAGGAGCGCGCCAGCGGATCGAACCCGCTCTCGGCCAGGGAGGCGAGCTGGTACTTGCCGTCGCGGTCGGTGAAGAAGGTGAACATGAAGAACGACAGCCAATCCGGCGTGCGCTCGTTGAAGGCGCCGAGCAGGCGCGGCTTGTCCGGGTCGCCGGAATGGCGCTCCAGCATCGCCTCGGCCTCCTCGCGGCCGTCGCGGCCGAAATAGGCGTGCAGCAGGTAGACCATCGCCCACAGGTGCCGCCCCTCCTCCACGTTGACCTGGAACAGGTTGCGCAAATCGTACAGCGACGGGCAGGTCTGGCCGAGAATGCGCTGCTGCTCGACCGAGGCCGGCTCGGTGTCGCCCTGGGTGACGATCAGGCGGCGCAGCGTCGCGCGGTGCTCGCCGGGGACCTGCTGCCACGCCGGCTCGCCCTTGTGGACGCCGAAGGCGATGCGGCGGTCCTGCTCCTGCGGGGAAAGGAAGATTCCCCAGCGGTACTCGGGCATCTTGACGTAGCCCCAGTGCGCCCAGCCGCCGGCATCGACGCCGACCGCGGTGCGCAGATAGACGTCCAGATCGCCGGTGCCCACCGGACCGAGGTCCTGCCACCAGCGCAGGAAGCCCGGTTGCCACTGCTCCAGCGCGCGTTGCAGGCGCTTGTCGTCGGCAAGGTTGACGTTGTTGGGGATGCGGCTGACGTAGTCGATGGCGGTGGTCATGGTCACACCCTCACCTTGTCGAACGCGGCGCGGCGGCCGGTTCCGTAGAGTTTCAGGGCACCGGCTTCGCCGACCGCGTTCGGGCGCTGGAAGATCCAGTTCTGCCACGCGGACAGGCGGGCGAAGATCTTGCTCTCGATGGTCTCCGGGCCGGCGAAGCGCAGGCTCGCCTCCATGCCCGTCAGCGCGTCGGGGGAGAAGCCGGAGCGCTCCTCGACCGCGACGCGGATCTCGTCGTCCCAGTCGATGTCGTCGGGGGCGAAGGTGACGAGACCCTGGTCCAGCGCATCGTCGCCGTCGAGGTCTTCGCCGATGAGCTTTTGCAAAGCCTCGGCGTGGTCCGGCGTGGCGAGGAAGCGGCTTTGCAGGCGCGTCAAGCCGTTGGGCATCGGCAACGGGCCGAAATTCATGGCCGTCAGGCGGAGGACCGGCGCGTCGTCGCCACCGTCCAGCATGTAGCTGCGGTCGGACGCCAGCGCCAACTCCAGCAGCGTGCCGGTGAAGCAGGAACCGGCGTCGATCACCGCGAACAGGCTGCGCGCCGTCACGTCCAGGCGCTTGAGCACGCGGGCGAGATACAGCGTGGTTTCCCGCAGGAACCAGTCCGTGGGGTCGGCGAGCAACGCCGCGTCGGCGGCCTCGACCAGGGCGGCGTCGCCCTCCGTCTTCAGCAGCCACGTGCCGAGCGTCGTCTCGTTGAAGCGCAGGTGCAGGATCAGGTCATCCAACTCCCGCGCCATAGCGAGCGGCCAGAACGCGGCGCCGTCTTCCGGCTTCGGCGTCGTCGTCGGCGCCCGCACGGTGATGGTGACCGTGCCGGCGGAGCGGTCCAGCGTCGCGGAGACGTGCGTGTAGTCGATGCGGTCGCCCCCGGTGCGGCGCTCGATGGCCGGCAGCGCGATGCCGGTGCCGGTGCGGCCGGACCGTTCGGCAAATTCCTGGGCACGCGCCTGGGCGGCCTCCATCAGTTTGGAGCGCGGGACCACCTCGTCCACCAGCCGCCACTCGACGGCGCGGCGGCCGCGGATGCCCTCCTCCAGCGTGCAGAACACGTCGGCGTGGTCGCGGCGCACCTTGCGCTTGTCCACCAGCCGCGTCAGCCCGCCGGTGCCGGGCAGCACCGCCAGCAGCGGCACCTCGGGCAGCGACACCGCGGTGGAGGAATCATCGGCCATGACGATCCAATCCGTCGCCAGCGCCAGCTCATAGCCGCCGCCGGCCGCCGTGCCGTTGACCGCGCAAATCCAGGTCTGGCCGGCCTTGGCGCCGGATTCTTCGATGGTGTTGCGGGTCTCGTTGGTGAACTTGCAGAAGTTGACCTTGTGGTGATGCGAGGACTGCGCCAGCATCGGGATGTTGGCCCCGGCGCAGAACACCCGCTCCTTGCCCGAGGCGACCACCACGGCGCGCACCTGCGGGTGCTCGAAGCGCAGGCGTTGCACGGCGTCGTACAGCTCGATGTCGACGCCGAGGTCGTAGGAGTTGAGCTTCAACTGGTAGCCCGGCACCAGCCCGCCATCCTCGGCGACATCCAGCGTCAGCGTGGCGACGGCACCATCGACGCTCAGGCGCCAGTGCCGGTAGCGGTCCGGGTGCGTGCGGAAATCGATCGGCGCGCTTATCTCCATGGCCTCCCTCCCCAGGGGTGCGATCCGGCTTAAATTATGATTTTGGTACCGGATTGCCATAATGGTGTTGCGAGTTGGTATCGTTGTCAAGAACGCCAAAAGGCAAGGGTGCCTAAGGGACGACCGCCGTCGCCTCGATTTCCACCAGCGCCTCGCGCTCGACCAGCGACACCACCTGCACCAGCGCCATGGCCGGGAAGCTGCGGCCCATGACGGCCCGGTAGGCCGCGCCCAACTCGCGTTGCGCGGCGCGGTAGGCGTCCATGTCCGTCACGTACCATGTCAGCCGCGTGATGTGCTCCGGCCCGGCGCCGGCCTCGGCCAGCACGGCGACGATGTTCACCAGCGCTTGCCGCACCTGCCCGACGAGGTCGGTGGCGGCGAAGCGGCCGGTTTCGTCCCAGCCGATCTGGCCTCCGACGAACACCGTGCGGCCGGTGGCGGCGATGCCGTTGGAATAGCCCCTCGGCGCGGGCCAGGACGGCGGCTGGAGGATGGTGTGGACGGAGCCGTCAGCCATGCCGCTCTCCCGCGTGGTCGGCCAGCACTTGGCGGGCGATGACGATCTTCTGCACCTCCGACGCGCCCTCGTAGATGCGCAGCGGGCGGATCTCGCGGTACAGCGCTTCGACCGCCTGCCCCTTGGTCACGCCGAGGCCGCCGAAGATCTGCACCGCGGCGTCGATGACGCGTTGCGCCGCCTCGGTGGCGTAGAGCTTCGCCATGGCCGCCTCGCGCGTCACCCGCGCAGCACCATGGTCCTTGGTCCAGGCCGCGCGGTAGACCAGCAGCGCCGCCGCGTCCACCTCCGTCGCCATGTCGGCCAGCCTGGCCTGCGTCATCTGGAGATCCGCCAGCGGACCGCCGAACAGCGTGCGGGTGGACGCGCGTGCGCAAGCCTCGTCCAGCGCCCGGCGGGCGAAGCCCAGAGCCGCGGCGCCGACGGTGGAGCGGAAGACGTCCAGCGTCGCCATGGCGATCTTGAACCCCTCCCCCGGCCGGCCGAGCAGCCGGTCGGCCGGCACCCGGCAGCCGTCGAAACGCAGTGTCGCCAGCGGGTGCGGCGCGGTCACTTCGATGCGCTCGGCGATGCTCAGGCCGGGCGTGTCGGCGTCCACCACGAAGGCGGATAGCCCCTTGGCACCGGGCGCCTCGCCGGTGCGGGCGAAGACGATGTAATGGTCGGCGATGCCGCCGTTGGAGATCCAGGTCTTGACGCCGTCCAGAACGTAAGCGTCACCCTCGCGGGTGGCCGTAGTGGCGGTGGCCGCCACGTCCGATCCGGCCTCCGGTTCGGAGAGGGCGAAGGCGGCGATGTGCCGGCCCTCGCGCACCGGAGAGAGGTATCTTTCCTTGAGTGCGTCCGAGCCGAACAGCGTGATCGGCCCGGTGCCCAGGCCCTGCATGGCAAAGGCGAAATCCGCCAGCCCGGCGTGCCGCGCCAGCGTCTCGCGGATCAGGCAGAGGGTGCGCACGTCCAGCCGCCCGCCCAGCTCCGGCACCGCGTGGCGCAGCCAGCCGGCCTCGCCGAGCAGGCGCACCAGGGTGCGGCAGGTGCCGTCCAAATCGTGCTCGCCGGCGTGCGCGAGAGGGGCCACGTCGCGCGCGGCCCAGGCGTCCAGATCCTCGGCAAGCCGGCGGTGGGAGTCGTCGAAGAACGGCCAGGACAGGAAGGTCTTGTCGGGCATCAGTTCCCCTCGAACACGGGCTTCCGCTTCGCCGCGAACGCCTCATACGCGCGGCGGAAATCCTTGGTCGCCATGCACAGGGCCTGCGCCTGCGCCTCGGCGGTGATCGCCTCGTCCACGCCCATGTTCCATTCCTGGTGCAGCATGCGCTTGGTCATGGCGTGCGCGACGCTCGGCCCCTCGGCGAGGCTGCGCGCCAGGGCGGTTGCCTCGGAGAGCACCGCGTCCGGCTCGCACAGGCGGTTGAAGAAGCCCCAGCGCTCGGCCTCGTCGCCGGGCATGCTGCGGCCGGTGTACAGCAGCTCCGACGCCCGCCCCTGCCCGATGATGCGCGGCAGGATCGCGCACGCCCCCATGTCGCAGCCGGCCAGGCCGACGCGGGTGAACAGGAAGGCCACCTTGGCCCGCGCCGTGCCCAGCCGCAGGTCGGACGCCATGGCGATGATCGCCCCCGCCCCGGCGCACACGCCGTCCACCGCGGCGATGATGGGCTGCGGGCAGGCGCGCATGGCCTTGATGAGGTCGCTGGTCATGGTGGTGAAGCGCAGCAGTTCGGGCATCGCCATGTCGGTCAATGGCCCGATGATCTCGAACACGTCGCCGCCCGAGCAGAAGTTGCCGCCGGCCCCGGCGACGACTACCGCCTTAATGTCTGCATCGAAGCGCAGCGCGTGGAAGGTGTCGCGCAGTTCGGCGTAGGATTCGAAGGTCAGCGGGTTCTTCTTCTCCGGCCGGTTCAGCGTCACCGTGGCGACGCGATCCTCAACGGTCCAGAGGAAGTGCCGAGGTGTCATGATGTCTCCCTCCCGTTTCGGGTCTTGGCGTGGACCGCGAGCTTGACCTTGCCGAGCAAGCCCATCAACGCCTCGATGTCCTCGCCCGGCAGGTCGTCGAAGAAGTCGGCGATCCAGCCCTCGTGCACCATCGCCATGGCGAGGAAGGCGCGCCGCCCTGCCGGCGTCAGCTTGACCAGGAAGGCGCGGCGGTCGGAGGGCGACGGCTCACGCACCACCAGCCCTTCGGCGACGAGGCGCTCGGTGACGCCCGTCACGTTGCCGTTCGACACCATCAGCCGGCGCGACAGGGCGCCCATGGTCAGCCCGTCCGGCTCGCGCTCCAGGGCGGCGAGCAGGTCGAACTGTGGCAGCGTCACCTCGAACGTCTCGCGCAGGCGGGTGCGCACCGCGGTCTCGATCAGGTTGGTGCAGGACAACAGACGCAGCCACAGCCGCAGTTCCGCCTTGCAGCGTTCGGTGGCGGTTTCGTAGTCGGTCGGGGTGGTCATCGTCTCGTCCATCGTCACATCACTTCGCCGCCGGCCACGGCGATGGCTTGGCCGGTGACCGAGGCCGCGGCTGGCCGGCACAGCCACGCCACCGCGTCCGCCACCTCCTCCGGCCTCACCAGACGCCCCTGCGGGTTGGTTCGGGTCAACTCGGCCAATGCCTCGTCGGGCGAGCGGCCGGTCTTGGCGCGGATGCGCTCCAGCGAGGCCGCCGTCATGTCGGTGTCGGTGAAGCCGGGGCAAACGGCGTTGACGGTGACGCCCTGGCGCGCCGTCTCCAGCGCCAGCGTGCGGGTCAGGCCGATCACCCCGTGCTTGGCCGCCGCGTAGGCCGAGCAGTAGGCGTAGCCGCGCAGGCCGGCCGTGCTCGCCACGGTGACGATGCGGCCCCAGCCGCGCCCGACCATGCCCGGCAAGGCCAGCCGGCAGCACGCGAACACCGACGTGAGATTGACCGCCAGCATGGAGTCCCACAGCGCACGGTCGGTCTTGCCGAAGGGGGCCGTCACCGCCGTGCCGGCGTTGTTGATCAGGATGTCCACGGGGCCGGCCTCGGTGCCAGCCTCGATGAAGGCGCGCGCCAGGGCCGCGTCGTCGGTGACGTCGGCCAGCACCAACGCCGCGCCGAGTTCGGCGGCCAGACATTCCAGCGGTTCGCGCGTGCGGCCGAGCAGGGTAAGCCGCGCGCCCTCGGCGGCCAGCGCCCGCGCGACGGCGGCGCCGATGCCGCGCCCAGCCCCGGTCACCAGCGCGTGCCGGCCGGTCAGTTGCCGCTCCATGCGCCCCTCCCCGATACGCTTTAAACGTAAAGCAACTTGGCCGGACGAGCAAGTGCGGTCCTTACCTCTCCTTCTTGCCGACTAGGCATACACCCGGCCCGCTGATAGTTTAAACATAAACATCTTGGGGAGGGATGCTCCGATGAAGATCGTCTGCATCGGCGGCGGGCCGGCGGGGTTGTACTTCGCCATCCTGATGAAGAAGGCCAACCCAGCGCACGACATCACGGTGATCGAGCGCAACCGACCCTACGACACGTTCGGTTGGGGCGTGGTGTTCTCCGACCAGACACTGGAAAACCTTGCGGGCGCCGACGAGCCGTCCAAGCGGACGCTGATCGACAGCCTCGCGCACTGGGACGACATCGACATTCATTTCAAGGGCCGGGTCATCACGTCCGGCGGGCACGGGTTCTGCGGCATCGGGCGCAAGCGCTTCCTCAACATCCTTCAGGATCGCGCGGCGGAACTGGGCGTCACCCTGGTCTTCGAGACGGAGGTGGAGGGGGCGCAGCAATTCCCGGACGCCGACCTGATCGTCGCCAGCGACGGCATCAACAGCAAGGTGCGCACCCAGCACGCCGATCACTTCCGGCCGGACATCGACGTGCGCAAGTGCCGGTTCATCTGGCTCGGCACCACCAGGATCTTCGACGCCTTCACCTTCCTGTTCGAGGAGACGGAATGGGGCTGGTTCCAGGTGCACGCCTACCGCTTCGACAACGATCTTTCGACCTTCATCGTCGAGACGCACGAGGACACCTGGGCCAGGGCCGGGTTGGCGGATGCCGATGCGGACACCAGCGTGGCGTTATGCGAAACGTTGTTTGCCAAATATCTGGACGGCCACCGGCTGATGACCAACGCGCGGCACCTGCGCGGCTCGGCGTGGATCAACTTCCCGAGGGTGTCGAACCAGACCTGGGTGAAGGACAACATCGTCCTGATGGGCGACGCCGCGCACACCGCGCACTTTTCCATCGGCTCCGGCACCAAGCTGGCGCTGGAGGACGCCATCGCACTGGCGCGTACGATCCAGCAGACGGGCAATGACATTCCGGGGGCGCTGGCGGCCTACGAGGCGGAACGCAAGGTCGAGGTGCTGAAGCTGCAATCAGCGGCGCGCAACTCCATGGAGTGGTTCGAAAACGTCGACCGCTACGCCCGGCTGGAGCCGGAGCAGTTCGCCTACGCGCTGCTGACCCGCAGCCAGCGCGTCAGCCACGAGAATTTGCGCCTGCGTGACCGGGCATACGTCGAAGGGGTCGAGCGCTGGTTCGCCGCGCGCTCCGGCCGCCCCGAGCCTGCGCCGCCGATGTTCACGCCGTTCCGCCTGCGCGGGCTGGAACTGCCCAACCGCGTCGTGGTGTCGCCCATGGCGATGTACAGCGCGGTGGACGGCACGCCCAACGACTTCCACCTCGTGCACCTGGGATCGCGGGCGCAGGGGGGGGCCGGGCTGGTCTACACCGAGATGACCTGCGTGTCCGCCGAGGGCCGCATTTCCCCCGGCTGCTGCGGGATGTACGCGCCAGAGCACGTACAGGCGTACAGGCGCATCACTGACTTCGTCCACACGTACACGCCGACCAAGATCTGCCTTCAGCTCGGCCACAGCGGGCCGAAGGGCTCCACCAAGGTGGGCTGGGAGGGCTACGACGTGCCGCTGGACGCCGGCAACTGGCCGGTAATGGGTCCATCCCAGGTGCCATGGAGCCCGCAGAACCAAGTCCCGCGCGCGATGACCCGCGCCGACATGGACCGCGTGATCGCCGAGTTCCGCCGCGCCACCGAGTGGGCCGTGGAGGCCGGCTTCGACATGGTCGAACTGCACGCCGCGCACGGCTACCTGCTGTCGAGCTTCATCACGCCGCTGACCAATCGCCGCGACGATGAATACGGCGGCAGCCTGGAGAACCGCTTGCGCTTCCCCCTGGAGGTGTGGGACGCCATGCGCGCTGCGTGGCCGGAGGATCGGCCGATGGCCGTGCGCATCTCCGCCACCGACTGGGTGCCGGGCGGAGTGGACTCCGGGGAGGCGGTGCGCATCGCCCGCGCGTTCGCCGGGCACGGCGCCGACCTCATCGACGTGTCGGCCGGGCAGACCTCGACGCAGGCGCAGCCGGTGTACGGCCGGATGTTCCAGACGCCGTTCTCCGACCGCATCCGCAACGAGGCGGGCATCGCCACCATGGCGGTCGGCAACATCTTCGAACCCGACCACGTGAACAGCATCGTGGCGTCCGGCCGCGCCGACCTCTGCGCTCTGGCCCGCCCGCACCTGAGCGACCCGTACTGGACCCTGCACGCGGCGGCGGCGCTGGGGGACGAGGGGCAGGCGTGGCCGAACCAGTACCTGCCGGGGCGGAGCCAATATTTGCGGAATTTGCAGCGAGCGACGGAGACGGCGGTGATCGTGTAGGCGTAGGGGTACATCGCGCCTTGCCAAACGCGCCGGCTTGCGCTAGGATCATAGTCCTCAAGCACCCGAACTGTGCCTTGCCGGTGCGGGTGCCGAACGGAACACCCCCCGCACACTGTCGGCATTACGGCGCAAACGCCACCAGCACTTAGATAGCTAAGCATGGACTTGGCCGGTAGACTCGTCGGCATCCCCCACCGCCGCCGAGGATACCATGGGCGAACCCGTCGCCGTCTCCACCCTCATGCGGCTTCGCTCCAAGCTGGCCGGAGAGATGAAAGCTTGTGAGGATCGGGCCGCGCAGATCCGCGCTGATCTGGTGCATTTGGACGCCGTGCTGCGCCTGCTGGTCAAGGACGTGGATCCCGAAGCCCTCCCCACCACCAAGTACCGCACCTCATGGCTGAGCAAGCCGGGCGAGGCGAAGCGGGCCGTACTGGACATCCTTCGCGAAGCAGGCCAACCGCTGACCACGATCGAGATCGCGCGGCGGCTCATGGTGCAGCGGGGGCTTGATCCGGCCGACTATCCAACCGCCAGCCGCATCCGCAAGACACTGGCTTCCAACACGCTCAGTCGATGCGAGCTGTTCGTCTGCGAGGTGGGAGCGAACAGGGAAAAGAGCTGGACCCTAGGCACATAGGACCGTGGGAGAAGGAGCGCCCCCATCAGCCAATCTCCGTCCAAGCGGAACACGGCCCGCAATGGGATGCGGCCAAAGTTTGGGCACGACCGCTATACGGACGGAGAAACGCCGGCCGACAGCCAGCCCAGCACCTCATCCAGGCCCTTCGGCACGACGAAGCTGCGCCCGCCCGTGATCGTGACGAGCGTCTGGTCACCACACTCGTCAACATCCTGGAGACCGAGGATCGCGTTCAGGCGCAGGGCGTAGCGCCGCCCCGTTCCGTCGATCAGCACGAGGAAGCCGGCCACCCGCGCCCCATTGCGGATGTCGAGCAGGCCGCCGGAAGAGTCGTCGTTATATGCCATGGGCTCAGTTTCCGACTCGCTGGTCACGGTGCCGCTGCCAGTACCCAGTGAAGTCCACCGAGGCCCCCATGCCGGCGGCGCGGGCGACGATGAGGGTGAACTGTTCGCCGTTCGGCCGGCGGCGGTGATCCTCGCGCCACGCCATCTCGCCGGCGTAGCGGGCCAGATAGGTGCCGCTGATGTGGTGGTGCTGGCCCCATTCGGCGCGCCGCAGGCGAGAGAAGTACGACTCCGCCTGATTGGTGCAGGCGCCGTCCTCGCTGTAGGCCTGCGCGTGGTTGATGCGCTTCATCGCGAACTTGGCGTGCAGGTCGTCCCAGCACGCGGCCTCGTCGGCGTGAACGGTCGCCCCCTTGGCGATGCGGGCCTTGATGAAGGCGATCGAGGCGTCTTCGGAGGGGAACACCGACGTCAGGGTGCGGCCGTTGCGTTCGCGGATCGCCACCACCACCCGGCGCTTGCCGGTCTGGTTCTCGGCCAGGCGGCGGTCCTTCCGGTCGTCCTTGTGGTTCTCGGGGCGGACGTGGCCGCCGACATGGCAGCCGTCGACCTCCACCACGCCACCATCGCTGCCGACGACGACGCCCTTCATCTCGGACGCCATGGCCTCGCGCAGCTTGTGCGCCAGCACGAACGCCGTCTTGTAGGAGACATCGAGGTCGCGGCCGATCTGCAAGGCGCTGATGCCCTTCACCGCGTTCACGAACAGGACGATGGCGGCCAAGTACACGGTGATCGGTTGCTTGTGGTAGGCGAACAGCGTGCCCGACGTCGGGCTGAAGTCCTTGCGGCAGTCCTTGCAGCGATAGCGGGGATGCGTGCCGCGCGACACGTCGTAGGATGTCAGCGAGCCGCAGTGAGGGCAGATCGGCTTGCCTTCGGTGCTGTGCCAGCGGATGCGGCAGAACACGTCCCAGGCCTCCTTGTCCTCCATGCGCAGCACGCTTCGGAGCGAAATGCTCCGTGCGGCGGCGGTGAGGAGGAAGTGCTGGGGCACGGCGCCGAACCCTCATATGCATCACATATGAGGATTATGCACCATATTTGCCGCCTTGTCGAGAGGAAAAGTCATCGTTTATGATGCATCATCATCACAAGCGGAGCGCCGCCATGTCGTTGAACGAGGAACAGTGGAACGAGTGGGCCAAGGGGGTGCTCAAGGCTGAGATCAGCCGGCGTAACCTCACGTTCGTGGAGGTCGCGGAACGGCTGAAGACCTTCGGGATCGAGGAGAGCGGCCGGAACGTCAGCAACAAGATTGGTCGTGGCACCTTCAGCGCCACGTTCATGCTTCAGGTGCTGACGGCGATCGGCTGCACGACGCTGCGGATCGACCCGCCCGACGGAACCGCCGCGCCGCAGGGGTAGGCAACCTGTGACTCCGGCCCTGAAAGGGGCATGCACACCCCCCTCCGTCCTATTTGCCTGATGGAGAGGGGCCTTGACCTTCCTCGGCATCGTCGAGGAGATCCGCCGGCTTGGCCCCAAGCACCCCGGCCAAGTCCTGCAGCACGAGCACGGTCGGGTTCCGAATCCCGCGCTCGACGCCACTGACATAGGTGCGGTCGAGGCGTGCGCGGTGGGCCAGCTCCTCCTGGGAAAGGCCGGCAGCCTTGCGGAGCCGGCGAAGGTTTTGGCCAACCAGCCTGCGTACGTCCATGCACGCAGACAGCCCGGTTGTGGACTATAGCACCACGGACGATAGTCCACATCGGTAGCGGACAGCACAGCGCAGTGCGCTGCGGTGTTGGCTTGTCGGTCCCAGGAATGTAGAATATAATCCACATGCGCGGCGAAATTGCGCGCATCAAGCGATGCCCGCGGCCCCCCTTCCAATGAGGAATCAAGCGTGAGGCGACCTCCACGCACCATCCGGCCCGGCTGGTTGCCCCCGACAAACCCCAACACGCTGCGCCTGATCGCCATCATTGTCATTGCCTCGCTCGCCGGCCTTGAAGGCGCGGCCGCGGAGGTCGGCACGACGCCTGTTCCACTGCCCACCGGAGCCCGGGATCCGGCCGTGATGGAGGCGCGTCGGCTGCTGCAGGCGGAGATCGCGAAGATCGACCCTTCGCAATCGATTCATGTTGGGGCCGCCTATGTCGACCTCGACGGTGTCGGCAGCCCAGAACTGATTGCCCAGATCGAGAGCTACGACACTTGCGGCTCCGCGGGGTGTTCGACATGGGTGTTCCGCAAGGAAGGCGCCGTGTGGGCTCCGCTCGTGAACGGGGCCATTGCCGGCAGCATCAAGGTCTATGATCGACGGGAGGACCAGCCGGCGGGCACTCCCCGCGACCTCCTGCTCACGTCCAAGGAGCTCTGGCGGTGGGGTTCCGGCAAAGGTTACACCCGCATCGGCTTTGCGCCGTGAACAGCCCCCGCGCCGCATCCAGCAGGGACCGGGCGGCAATTCGGTCCGCTTCCCCGCCGCCATGAAGCTCATCAAGCGAGAGACACCATGACCGTCAACGTCTTTGCCGCCGATGCGGGCGACTCACTGAGCCTGTCCGAACTCGACCTCTACAAGCGGATCAACGCCTATCGCGTGGCGAACGGCCTGGGCCAGCTGCAGCTGTCGAAAGGATTGAGCACCACGGCGAACCGCCATGTGCTCGACTTGGCGGACCGCGGCGCCTTCGAGCACGGCTGGGGCTCCTCCACCGGGCTTGACCAGTGGGGGGCAGCGCGCGCGCTCACCGGCTACCCCGATACCGGTTACGAGGTGCTGGCCGGCACCGCCGACCCGGACGCCGCGCTGCGCGGCTGGCAGGGCAGCGCGCCGCACAACGCGCAGCTGCTCGAGGGCGCCTATCGGGTGATCGGCATCGGCACGAGCGGCGGGCTGACCTCCGTCTATCTCGGCGTCGCCGCCGACCCCGCCGGGCCGCCGCTCATCGTCGGCGACGGCGCCGCCAACGCCGCCACGCTCACCGCCTTCGCCGACAACGCGCAGGGCCTGGGCGGCGCCGACACGCTGGCCGGCGGCGACGGCGCCGATACGCTGGCCGGCGGCCAGGGCGGTGACCTGCTGCTCGGCAACGCCGGTGAAGACCTGCTGCTCGGCAACACCGGCGCCGACACGCTGTTCGGAGGGCGCGACGCCGACACGCTGTTCGGCGGCGTCGATGACGACGTGCTGTTCGGCGACGCCGGCGACGACCTGCTGTCGGGCGACGTCGGCGACGACCGGCTGACCGGCGGCGGCGGCGCCGACCACTTCGCCTTCGGCGCCGGCAGCGGACGCGACACCATCACCGACTTCAATGCCGGCGAAGGTGACCGCATCCGGCTGAGCGGCATCGGCTACACGCTGTCGTCCAACGCGGCGGGCGACACGGTGATCGTCTTCAGCGCCAAGGACCAAGTGACGCTCTCCAACATCGCCGCCGGTGCTTTCGATACCGCATGGATCGCATCCACGTAGCCGGCACGTCCCTCTTTTGCCAGAATCGCATCCGCGCCCTGGCGACAAATCCGACCGGCAGCAAGACAGATCGGGACTCGCCTGATCTGTCTTCATCGGAGAATGTCTCCGACAAATGAGAACTGCATTTGCCAGTGGGCCAGGAACCGCAAAGCGCCCCGTTGCCCTTGTGTAGAGGCTGAAATGGCTGAAAACCACATCCGGATCATCCCGGCAGCGCCCGGTACGAGCTGGGATCATATGACGCTCGACGACTCCCTGAGGAACTGGCCGCTCACGTTTCTGCGGAATGCGCCGGTCGAACCCCCGAAGCCTGGCGCACCGCCGGCGATGTTTCGCTACGAGCCGGACGATCCTTTGCCGGAGGCATGATTGAGCGCGCTTTGAGTTCGCTGAAGCTGGTCGCTGGGTCCTCCCCTGCTTCAAGGGGGGAGCGAAAGGTAAGGGGCGGCGGCCTTTCAATCAGGGCAAGCAAAGCTTTCCTTCCGATGCACGCCCGTCATCAAACATAGACCATCGTGCCAGTGCCACCGGGCATGATCGGCGTGAGTAAATGCTTCGGTGTCTCGTCGGTCAGGGGCCCGGCCCTTCTCAGAGGTGGTAGCATAACCTCGAAGGCGGCCCTCGCCAGCCATCAAACCCGACACAAGTTCACAGTCGCGCCGTAGATGCGCTCCTTGCGTCCCGGGGGCGGAGGAGAGCTTCAGCCCTCGGTTGGCCCGTTTTCGCGAGTCGCCCGCAATCAGCGCGCATGATCGCATGATGACCAAACGCACGAGGCTTGTGTGGATACTTACCAGATTCCAGAATCTGGTCGGGTACAGGGGCTCATCTTGAGAGCGGCGGCGGTGGACCAAAAACACCGAAACAGATACTGCAAAGAGCACGAGCGCGCCAATGCGCGAACGAAAGGGCTCCCTACACCGGCACGACTTGCCCCGTGATTTTTTGTCTGTACGGGGAGGTGGTCCATACTCCAAGCTGCGGCGATATCGTTGCCCGACGAGATGCGCTGCCCGCACGGCGGGCCGTGTACGCATCTCCTCGTCCGGAGATGGAGGCGCCAATGGGCTGATTGCATGCTCCTGAAAGCAGCAGGGGCCGGATGCGCCACATCCAGCCCCGCTTGCTTGGAACCGCCATAGGCGGATCTCGCGACCTCACAGTCGAGGACATGGTCGCGCGGTCCGCCGCCCGAGTCAAGCGCGCCTTTCGGCGCGGCGCTTCATTGCGCCCTCGCAACGGAGAGCCCCATGTCTTCCCGACGACCCGCAACCACCCCACACCAAGCGGGACAGATCCGTTTCGCCATCGGAACGGAAGGGTTGAGCCAACGAAAAACCGCGAACCGCCTCAACGTCTGCAAGACGACCGTGTGCCGGGTCATGAAGGGGCTGATCCATCCCGATCAGGAGCCGATCCCCCTGGATGGAAAGTCCGTGCGGCGGCCGATAGGGAGGCGGTCATGAGCATTGACCCTGCCGCGCTGCAGCGGCGCGCAGCACTGATCCGGGAACGGATTCAGTACATGAGGGGCATGGCCGATGCGCTCGAGAGCCTTTCCGGCCTCAACGATGCCATGGCGCCGACGGCTGCGACACCCAAATCGCGCAACGAACACCGTCCCAAGCGCCAGATGACCTTGCGCCCGCTTCTGGACATCCTGCGTGAGAACCCGAAGAAGCGGTTTGCCATGTCCGAGCTGATCGAACTGGCTCGCGAGAACGGCCACGATCTCCTGCGGCCTTCGGTGGTCAGGGCGCTCGACGTTGCTCATCGAAGGGGGTGGGTGAAGCTCTCCAGAGGGGGTGTCCAGATCGTTGCGAACGCGTCCGGCATGGGCGCTCTCGACGACGTCGACCGTTTGCTTGCCCTTGGCAAGGATGAGGATCTGCTGTGATGGCGTCTCCCCTCGACCCCCTCGACGCGGCGCTGAGCCGCGCTCTTGGCCCGATCGCTGGATATCTCTCGTCGGCTTTTCAGAGCCTGGGACACTCGTTGCTGCCCACCGCGACATTCGAATCGGGGTTCCAACGCGAGTGGCCGGACAGCGCATCGGTATGCTCGCGCCGGCGTGCACCACCAGGACAGCACTTCCTCGCTTCGGCGAAGGCCCGGACCCTGTCCGTGAAGCAGGTCATGCGCATGACCGAGGACGAGGCGCGCGCGGAATTCCGAAGGCGACGGTGGCCGGACAGCGACGGGAGTCCGATATGCCCACATTGCTCGTCCGAGCGCTGCTACGAACTCCGCACCCGGCGGGCGCTTCGGTGCGCCCGCTGCCGGCGCAACTTCTCCGAAACGTCCGGCACGATCTTCCACTCCGCCAAGTTGGAGCTGCGCGACTACCTGGCGGTGATCGCGCTGTTCGTCAACGCGCACAAAGGCATCTCCGCGCTGCAGGTCGCGCGCGACGTGGGCATCTCTCACAAGGCGGCGTTCGTCCTCCTGCACAAACTGCGCGAAGCCATCGAGGACACGCGCTCGAACATGCGGCTCCGCGGCGAGGTCGAGGTCGATGGCGCCTACTATCTGGGGCACATCCGTCCTCCGAACGCCGGAAGACAGGGCAAGCGGCTGAAGCGGAAGGGGCAGAAGCTCTGCGTGCTCACGTTCCGGCAACGCGACGGCGCCACAGTCGTGAAGGTGGTGGCGACGGAGCGCAGCGACGTCGTGCTCGCCGCGGCGAGCGCGCACGTCCTGCCCGGCAGCACGCTCTACGCCGACGAGCACAGAGCCTACGATGCCCTGCACGCCAGATACCGCACGATGCGCATCAATCACGGCTGGGCCTATTCGGAAAACGGCGCATCGACCAACGTCGCCGAGTCGTTTCACGCGCGCATGCGCCGTGGCGCGCGCGGGCAGTACCATCGGTTCAGCAGAAAGCACCTCCATGCCTATGCGGCCGAGATGGCTTACCGGGAAGACCGGCGCCGGGTAGAGAACGGCAGCATGCTTGAGGAGTTGGTGGAGATGGCGCTGTCGAGAGGGAAATCGCTGACGTGGGTGGGATACTGGCGCGGCTCCGTCTGATGTGCGCCATTAGAAAGATTTGCCGCGCACTGCGCGGTTTTCCAACTCTCCGACGGTTATGCCACCTGACGTTCACCTCCCACTTCCCAGGCGCACCAGAAGGCTGACGAGTTCAGTTTGTCGCAAGGTGTTGGTCTTGCTCAGGATAGCGGCGATCTGGGTGCGCACGGTTGCTATGCTGACGCCGTGTTCGACTGCGATCTGCTTGGCCTCCATGCCCTCCGCAAGCCGGATAGCGACCCGTGCCTCCGCCGGCGTGAGCCGGAATGCCTCCTGCAGTATGCTTTCGCGCGGCCGCGGCTGGGCTTCCGGATCCGTCACCGTTACCATCGCAGCGGGCGCCAGAAGCGCGAATCGCTGTGCCGCGCTGCCGGGCAGTGAAAGCACGTGGATGACCAGGGGCCTGCGTCCCGCAGCCCGGCTCAACGTCATGCCGCGCGGGCTCTCTGAATTGCTTCGCCCCGAGACGGCAGCGACCGCCCCGCGGATCATGCGCCGAAGGACGTCCGTCTCGCGCGGCTGAGCAGCCGCGAGCAGACCCGCGCTGACGCGCACCCCATCGGCGGCCCTCAGCAAGATCTCCGCCGCCGCGTTAGTCCGCAAGATGCGTCCCGCCCCGTCCACAACGATCACTCCCGTTGGGGTGGCGTTCAAGGCTGCCTCCGCGCGCTCGGCCCGCGTCTCGAGGGCATTGAGCTTGGCATGCAGCACCGCGGCTTGGCGGAGGTGTGGGGCGATGAGCGCGAACTGCCGCATGTCCGCCGATGCGAATGCCTCGTCGGGCAGGCCGCGGTGAATGCCCACGGTTGCCAGGGCGCTGTCCGCCGAGAAGAGCTTCGATCCCATCACCCACCGGCCGCCGACCGGGATGAGGAAGTCCTGGTAATATTCCGACTTCGCGACGCCGTCCTGCGGCACGTAGTCGACGCAGTTGGTGATCACGCCCTCGGCGGCCCGTTCCGTATGAAGGCGCGACGGGTCGAGGGCGCCGTAGTGAGCTTGATAGTCGCGCAGCCCGTCACCCCCGTAGCGCCGACCAGCGGTCTGGACCAGGAGCGGCGTGTTACCGACCCAGATGTTAAGGACGGCCTCGTCGGCGTCCAATGCGTCGGCCAGCCGGACCAGAGCCTCCTGCCAGAGTTCCGGCCGGGCTGCCGCCTCGTAGAACAGAATGATGAGGGACTGTAGCTCGTCCGGAAGCATGTCAAGCGATGTCCCTCGTGGACATTGGCATGCGCTGAGTGGGCTGCGGGCTATTTCCCTCAGCGCACGCTCACCGAGTTCCGTCATGCAGAGGGCTGCATACGAAGCACGTTCCACATGCACGCCACGGCCGTCAACCGGTCCGAACAGCCTACGGCTGATGGGGTGCTGCTTTCGATGTGGTTGCGGGGGGCGCGTCACGCCTTTTTCGCCTGAAGATCCAAAGGGCTGCACCTCCACCGCGTCATCAACATGAAGGATGGCCTGTCTTGTGGCCACCGCTACCCTCGGCATTCATTTGGCTTTTTGTGGCGGCCACGTCTGTCGGCGGAGTGCTCCGCCTACAAGACGCTGCACCGGCGGGACGGCGACTGACACCGCAGCCCTATCGGCAGTCCGAAGGCATGCCGATCTGCTCTGCGGCGGTACTCCAAATCATGGCGGGCTTGGAAGGCGTGGAGGCATTTGGATGGACGGAGCACTTACCGCGATTCCCGATGAGTTCTGTTCTGCCCCCGAACTGGTCCTCCTCGATCGAGTCCATTCCTATCTCGAACGTGGGGTGCCTGCCGAGGTGGCGGTGGACACGCTGGTCCTCGGACTTCGGCTCATCAGGAGCCGCATGGGCTACGATGCTTGGCAGGACTTCGTCGGTCACGCGCTCAGGCATCCGCTCGCCGGGGTCATCCACTCCGATCCGTTCACGCGGCGCGCTTACGAAAAGCCCCGAGGCTACGCGGGCGACGCCTACCTGATAGATTTTATCTATGGCGGCGAATGCATGCCTTCGGAGGCGAAGGCTCTGACGGGATGCGGAAAGGCTATCTATACCTACACCAGTTCCTCTCCGGCCTGCGCTGCCGTCCGGGAGCGGCGGGAGATCGTCGCGCGTTTGATTGATGCGGCGGCCGAATGCCGAGAGGCTCCCCGCATTCTTGCGATCGCCGGCGGCCACCTGCGCGAGATCCATCTCTCCCGCGCCGCTGCCGACGGGCGGATCGGGGAATGGATCTGCCTCGACCAGGACGCCGAGACCCTTGAGTTCGTTCGGCGCACCCACGCGTTCCCCTTCGTGCGAACGGTGAACGCCTCAATCCGGCGGCTCATCGTCGGAGCCGGTGAACTGGGGACCTTCGACCTGATCTACGCGTCGGGGCTGTACGACTACCTGCCGATCGAGGCGGCGAAGCGCCTCACCGCGACGGCTGCTGGGATGCTGCGCCCCGGGGGCTGCTTCCTGTTCGGCAACTTCGCCCCCCGCATCTTCGATCAGGGATACATGGAGAGCTTCATGCGGTGGGAGCTCATCTTCCGTAGCGAGAAGGAACTGGCGGACATCATGGAGGCGGTTCCCAATGCGGACGCCTACCGGCGAGAGACGTTCCCGGGCGCCAACGGAAACATCGTCTACGGGCTCATGGCGAATGAGGAGCGGTGATCGTCATGCCCGATAACGCGCTCCGCGCTCACGAGCTGGGCCTCGACGGACAGCGGGATGCCAGCCGGCGCTTCGGCCTTGCCGAATTGCTGCTGGCGGCCGACGGAGCTCTGCTCGGTCCGAACGCGCCTCGGCTGCCCGCTCCACCGCTGCTCGGCTTCGACGAGATCCCCTGTCTCTCGCTGACCGGCGGCGGGCACGGGAGGGGCTTTGCTACGGCTCGGAAAGGCACCGCAGGCATGGAGTGGGTCTTCGCCTCTCACTTCCGCGGCGATCCCGTTCTGCCGGGAACCCTGATGTTGGATGGGCTGCTGCAACTGACCGGGTTGTTTGGAGGAGTTCTCGGCTTTTCGGGGCTGGGCCGGGCGACGGGGATGGAGAAGGTTCGCTTCCTTCGCGAGGTGACGCCCGCACCCGAGGCCATCTCGTATCGCATCGATGTCCGCCGGATCTTCCGCCGAAGCCAAGTGGTTGTGGCTGAAGGAACCGTGTCAGCCAGTGGCATGGTCTGCCTCACCGTCAGCACTCTCTCAGTGGTCATCGTCACACGTGGAGGTGGGCAATTCCTTTAATCAGACGTCGGGCCGGTGCGGGGGAAGCAATCCTCCTGATGGACCAAGCCCGCCGACACCATCTTCGCCAAACTCGACAGGCTGCCTGCACCTTCTGAATGAGTCAGTGCACTAGGGAATTTTCCAACGAGCATTTTGAAGTCCGGCCTCCCGGTAGCTTCGAACGCACGGCGGAAGTGATCCCAATGGCGCTAAGTGCGGGGCCGACATGGTTCTACCTAAGCGGTCAGCCTAACACCTAACTGGCCACATGATTATCGCGCCCTGTTCGACGAAAAATTTCAATTATCCCACCAATAAGGCAATATAACTAAGAAGCTTGGTCGTGGTGGCGTTTGCGCCATAATACCGCACACTGTTTCAAACTGTTCCACTCTGTTCCATTCACCGGCGCGAACCGAACGCTCACCCCACCAGTTCGTCGTCTTCCTCGCCGAGGTACGCTTCGCGAACGGCGGCGTCGGCGCGGATCTCTTCCGGGGTGCCGGTGGCGATGGGGCGGCCGTAGACCAGCACGGTGATGCGGTCGGCGAGGCGGAACACCGCGTCCATGTCGTGCTCGATCAGCAGGATGGTCACTCGGCCGCGGAGGCTGCGCAGCATCTCCACCATGCGCTGGCCCTCCTCGGGGCCGACGCCGGCCATGGGCTCGTCGAGCAGCAGCATCTTCGGGCCGGTCGCCAGGGCGGCGGCGATCTCCAGCAGGCGGCGCTCGCCGTGGCTGACCTCCGATGCCAAGCGGTCGCGGCGGTCGGCGAGGCCGACACTCTGCAACACCGCCAGCGCCTCGGCGTTGATGCGCTCGTCGCGCGAGGCATCGGCCCAGAAGCGGAAGCTGTGGCCGCGCCGCGCCTGCACCGCCAGCGCCACGTTCTCCAGCAGGGAAAAGCTCAGCAATGTGCTGGAGATCTGGAACGACCGCGCCAGACCGAGGTGCACGCGCTTGTGCACCGGCAGCCGCGTGATGTCGCGCCCGTCGAACCGGACACGGCCGCTGTCCGGCCGCAGCTCACCGGCGAGTTGTGCCACCAGCGTCGTCTTGCCGGCGCCGTTCGGACCGATGATGGCGTGGATGGCGCCCTCCTCCACCTCCAGCGACAGGTCGCGGGTGGCGGCAAGGGCGCCGAAGCTCTTGGCGAGGCGCTCGACGGTGAGGAGGGCGCTCATGGCCGTCCCCCGAACAGGCGCACCACGCCGCCCTTGGCCCGCCAGACCACCAGGACCAGCAGCGGCCCGAAGATCAGCCACCAATGCTGGGTCAGCTTGGACAGCGCCTCCTCCAGCACCAGCACCAGCACTGCGCCGACGATGGGGCCGTGCAGCGTGCCGAGCCCGCCCAGAACGACCATGACGATCAGGTCTCCCGAGCGCACCCAGCTCATGTAGGCCGGCGAGACGAACTCCGTGTGGTTGGCGAGCAGCACGCCGGCCAGCCCGGCCAGCGCGCCGGACAGCGCGAAGGCCGCCAGCTTGTAGGCGTAGGGGTTGACGCCGATGGCCGCCATGCGCCGCTCGTTCTCCTTGCAGCCGCGGAGCGTCCGCCCGAACTTGGACGCCACGACGCGGCGCAGGATCAGGTAACTGAGGCCCAGGATGGCGAAGACGATCCAGTAGAAGGTCCGCGCGTCGGACAGCTTGACCAGACCGGAGAAGCTGCTGCGCGCCCACAGCGTCATGCCGTCATCGCCGCCGTAGGTGCTCAGCGCGTTGGCCGTGTAGTAGAGCATCTGCGCGAAGGCCAGCGTGATCATGATGAAGTAGACGCCGCGCGTGCGCAGCGACAGCGCGCCGACCACCAGCGCCGCCAGCGCCGAGGCGGCGATCCCCGCCGGCCACTGGACCCAGCCGCTGTCCACGCCGTGGAACGACAGGATGCCGACCGCGTAAGCGCCGACGCCGAGGTACGCGGCGTGCCCCAGGCTGACCATGCCGCCGTAGCCGAGCACGAGGTCGAGCGCCAGGGCGGCGATGGCGAAGATCATGATGCGGGTGAACAGGCTGACGTAGAACGGCTGGCCGAGCGCACCGGCCGCGAACGGCACGGCCGCCAGCAGCGCGAACAGCACCAGAGGCAGCAGCGCGCCGCGGACACGGAATTGGCGCGGTGGAGCAAGGGTTTGTGAGGTCACCGCGTGGCCCCCTTGGCGGGCAGCAGGCCGGTGGGCGAGACGATCAGCACGACCGCCATCAGCACGTAGATGAGCATGGACGACAGCGCCGGCCCGACATCCACCGCGGCCGAGGCCGGCAGCACCAGCTTGACCGCATCGGTGAGGAACGAGCGCCCGAGCGTGTCCACCAGCCCGACCAGCAGCGCGCCGAGGAACGCCCCCTGGATGGAGCCCAACCCGCCGATGACGATGACGACGAAGGCGAGGATCAGCAAATTGTCGCCCATGCTCGGTTCGACCGACAGGATCGGCCCGGCCATCAGCCCGGCGAAGCCGGCGAGCATGGCGCCCAGCGCGAAGACCAGCAGGAACAGCCGCTTGATGTCGGTGCCCAGCGCCTGGAGCATGCGCGGGTTGCTCGCCCCGGCGCGCACCAGCATGCCGAAGCGCGTGCGCGCCACCAGGACGTACAGCCCGGCCGCCACCGCCAGCCCGCCGGCGATGATGAACAGGCGATAGGCCGGGTAGGTGGCGCCGCCGAACAGCTCGACCGAATGCTTGGCCCAGGTCGGCACCGGGAACGACAGCGGCGTCGGCCCCCAGATCACCCGCACCAGCTCGGTCAGGAAGAAGATGACGCCGAAGGTGGCGAGCACCTGATCGAGGTGGTCGCGGCCGTAGAAATGGCGGAACACGACGCGCTCCAGCACCACACCGACCAGCACCGCCGCAGGCAGCGCCAGCGCGGCGCCGAGCAGGAACGAGCCGGTGAGTGCGGTGAAGGTCGCGGCGAGATAGGCGCCCACCATGTACTGCACGCCATGCGCCAGATTGATGAAGTCCATGATGCCGAAGACGAGCGTCAACCCGGCGGCCACCAGAAACAGCAGCACGCCGAGTTGCAGCCCGTTCAACGTCTGGACGGCGAGCAGGATGGGGTCCATGGGGTCTCCTAGATTTCCCTCTCCCGCCCCGGGAGCGTGGAGCCGGTGCCGAAGGCAACGAGCGCCGAAGGCGATCGTAGGCGTAGCGCGGTCGCCCGACTTGCGGGCGGCCGCTGCGCGGCCACCCTCTCCCCGGAGGGGAGAGGGCTCTTCACCCACTCATCACTTCATCGGGCAGTCCTTGGCGTAGTCGTCGGCGTAGTTCTCGAACACCAGCTTGCGCTTCAGCATGGCCGGCGCGCCGTCCGGCAGTTTCGCCGCCTGCACGAGGTAGAAGTCGCTGACCGGGAAGTGGTTGGTGTTGAACTTGAAGCTGCCGCGCACGCTGTCGAACTTCGCCTGCCGCAACGCCGCGCGCAGCTTGGCCTTGTCGGCCACGCCGCCTGCTTGGCGCACCGCCGCGTCGATCAGGCGCGCCGCGTCGTACGCCTGCGACGCGAAGAAGGACGGGACGTAGCCGTACTTCTTGCGGAAGTCCTCGACGAACTTCTTGTTCGCCGCGTTGTCCAGGTCCGGCGTCCAGATCGATGCGCTGTAGAGGCCCAATCCCGCGTCCTCGGTGGCCGGCAGCGTCGACTCATCGACGGTGAAGGCGGAGAACAGTGGGATCTTGTCCTTCAGCCCGGCCTGCGCGTACTGCTTGACCAAGTTCACGCCCATGCCGCCGGGCATGAAGGTGTAGACGGCATCCGGCTTCGCCGACTGGATCTTGGCGATCTCGGCGGAGAAGTCGAGCTGACCGAGCTTGGTGTAGACCTCGTCCACCACCTCGCCCTTGTAATGGCGCTTGAAGCCGGTCAAGCCGTCCTTGCCGGCCTGATAATTGGGGGCGAGCAGGAAGACCTTCTTGATGCCGCTGTCGGACACGTACTTGCCGACGGCGCCGTGCGTCTGGTCGTTCTGCCAGGAGGTGGCGAAAAAGTTCTCCGAGCAGCGGTTGCCCGCCACCGGCGCCGGCCCGGCGTTGGACGAGATGAGGAAGGCGTCCGACTCCACCACCGGCTTGTACACCGCCATCAGGATGTTGGAGTAGACGACACCGGCCACGATGTGGACGTTGTCGCGCTTCAGCAGGCCCTCGACCTCCTGCACCGCCACGTCGGGCTTGAGCTGGTCGTCGGCGACGGTGATCTTAGTGTCCATGCCGCCCAGCTTGCCGCCGGCGTGCTCGACGCCCAGCATGAAGCCGTCGCGCAGATGCTGCCCGGTCACCGCCTGCGGCCCGGTCAGCGTCGACATCAAGCCGATGCGCAGTTCCTCGGCCCCCGCCGGCATCGCCAGCAGCGCCGCCCCCGCCATCAGGGCCGCCAGTGCACGTGTCCTCATGATCTTCCCCCAGTCCTTCTTAATCGGATCGTTCTTCTGTGTTCATACGCCGAGATGGCGTTCCAGCCGGTCGCGGTCGGCGTCCAGTTCGTTGCTGGTGCCCTGCCAAACGATGCGCCCCTTTTCCAGCACATAGTGGCGGTCGGCAATGCGTTTCAGCGCCTTGAGGTTCTTGTCGATCACCAGGATCGACTGCCCGGCGTGTTTGAGGTTCACCAGCACCTGCCAGATCTCCTTGCGGATCAGCGGCGCCAAGCCCTCCGTCGCCTCATCCAGCAGCAGTAGGCGCGGATTGGTCATCAGCGCCCGGCCGATGGCGAGCATCTGCTGCTCGCCGCCCGACAGGCTGCTGCCCATCTGGTCCTGCCGTTCGTGCAGGCGCGGGAACAGGTCGAACACCCGCTCCAGCGTCCAGGCGCCGCCGCCGTTGGCCGTCGCCACCAGATTCTCGCGCACAGAGAGGTTGGCGAAGATCTGCCGCCCCTCGGGCACCAGGCCCAGGCCGGCGCGGGCCGCCTCGTGCGGCGGTCGGCTGGTCAGCTCGCGGCCGCAGAACGCCACGCGCCCGGCTTTGGGCGCCAGCAGCCCCATGATGGCGTTGATGGTGGTGGTCTTGCCCATGCCGTTGCGGCCGAGCAGCGTCACCACCTCGCCCTCGCCCACCCGAAGGTCGACGCCGAACAGCACCTGCCCGGCGCCGTACGACGCTTGCAGGCCCGACACCTCCAGCATCGGCACGGCCAATCCCATACCCCCATCTTCCCCGTGCCGCGTGTCGGCGCTCGCCGCCAGGATAAGCCACGCATACGGTGGCTCAAGGCTTTTTCTGCTGGTGGGCCGTCCTTCGGCCGATACGCCGATTTGTACGTGGACAACCGAATCGACCAATTTTAAGCTTCAAGCAAAAGCGCTCGGGGAGGACCGATGTCGGACGACACCGCGCATGTGGACCGTTTCGCCCGCGACAACCTGCCGCCGCGGGATCTCTGGCCGGTCATGAGCTTCGATCTGCCGGAACTGCAATACCCCAAGCGTCTGAACTGCGGCGTCGAGCTGCTGGACCGCATGGTGGCCGGCGGCTTCGCCGACCGCCCGTGCGTGCTGTCGCCGGCCGAGCGCTGGACCTACGCCGACCTGCTGGAGAAAGCCAACCGCATCGCCCGCGTGCTGACCGAGGACTTCGGCCTGGTGCCCGGCAACCGCGTGCTGCTGCGCTCGGCCAACGCGCCGATGATGGTCGCCTGCTGGTTCGCGGTGATGAAGGCCGGCGGCATCGCCGTGGCCACCATGCCGCTGCTGCGCGCCAGGGAACTGTCCACCATCATCGACAAGGCGCAGGTCAGCCACGCCCTGTGCGCCGCGGCGCTGGCCGAGGAACTGGATCTGGCGCGGCCGAAATGCCCCACCCTGCGCCATGTGGCGATGTTCGACAGCGACGCCGCCGATGGGCTGGAAGCGCGTATGCGGACCAAGGGCAGCGACTTCGCCAACGTGGACACCTCAGCCGAGGACGTCTGCCTGATCGCCTTCACCTCCGGCACCACGGGTGTGCCGAAGGGAACCATGCACTTCCATCGCGACGTGATGGCGGCCTCCGACTGCTTCCCGCGCGGGGTCCTGAAGCCGGAGCCGGACGATGTGTTCTGCGGCAGCCCGCCGCTGGCCTTCACCTTCGGGTTGGGCGGGCTGGTGATCTTCCCCATGCGCTTCGGGGCGAGCACGCTGCTGCTGCCCGCCGCCTCGCCGCCGGTGCTGCTGGCCGAGGCCATCGAGCGGCAGCGGGCCAGCGTCTGCGTCACCTCGCCGACCGGCTACCGCGCCATGCTGCCGCTGATTCCCAGCCACGACATAAGTTCGCTGCGCCGATGCGTGTCGGCCGGCGAGACGCTGCCGCTGCCGACGTGGCAGGCGTTCTATGACGCGACGGGCATCAAGATCATCGACGGCATCGGCTCGACCGAAATGCTGCACATCTTCATCGCCTCGGCCGACGACGACATCCGTCCCGGCGCCACCGGCAAGCCGGTCCGCGGCTATCAGGCCTGCATCCTCGACGCCGCGGGCGCCCCGCTTCCTCCCGGTCAGGTCGGGCGGCTGGCGGTGCGCGGGCCGACGGGCTGCCGTTACCTCGCCGACCCGCGGCAGAGCGTCTATGTGGAGAATGGCTGGAACGTCACCGGCGACGCCTACGTGATGGACGAGGACGGCTATTTCTGGTTCCAGGCGCGCAACGACGACATGATCATCTCGTCCGGCTACAACATCGCCGGCCCGGAGGTCGAGCAGGCACTGCTCGCCCACCCGGACGTGGCGGAGTGCGCGGTGGTCGGCGCGCCCGACGCCGAGCGCGGCGCCATCGTCAAGGCGTTCGTCGTGCTGCGCGAGGGCGCGGTGCCGGACGCCAAGGCGTTGCAGGACTTCGTCAAGCAGACCATCGCGCCGTACAAATACCCCCGCGCCGTCGAGTTCATCGACACCCTGCCACGCACCGAGACCGGCAAGGTCCAGCGCTTCAAGCTGCGCCAGATGGATGAGCAGGCGCTGCCGAAGGCGGGTTGATTTCCCTCTCCCGCCTCTCGCGCCCGCTTGCGGGCGCTGACGGCGTCAGGCGGCCTTTGGCCGCCGAGAGCCCCGGGAGAGGGTGGCGCGAAGCGCCGGGTAAGGGTAAGGCAAGGATCCTTGGACGCACCCTCACCCGGCCGTCTGGCGCCGTCCACCCTCTCCCGGGGCGGGAGAGGGTTTTCACCACGCTCCTCACGGAAGCCCCCATGTACCGTCACCTCACCACCCAGGACGCGATCGACCGCGAGTACAACCCGCGCCTTGGCGTGCCGGATGCCGAGGCGCTGATGGCCGGCTGGACGCAGCGCAGCGAGGAAGCGCGGCGTAAGCTCGGCGGGCGGCTCGGCATTCCCTATGGGCCGACTCTGGCGGAGTATGTGGACGTTTTCCCGGCGACGCGGCCGAACGCGCCGGTGCACCTGTTCGTGCATGGCGGCTACTGGCGGTCGTTCACCGCGCGCGACTTCTCGTTCATCGCCGAAGGGCCGGTGGCGCGCGGCTGCTGCACGGTGGTGATGAACTACGCGCTGTGCCCGCAGGTAAGCATCACCGAGATCGTCCGGCAGACCCGCGCCGCGCTGGCCTGGACGTGGCAACATGCCGTCGAATTCGGCGCCGACCGGCAGAGCATCAGCGTGTCCGGCCATTCCGCCGGCGGGCATCTGGTGGCGCGGCTGCTGGCCACCGCGTGGCAGCGCGACTACGGCATCCCCGACGACGTGATCAAGGCGGCGCTGCCGATCAGTGGCCTGTTCGACCTGGAGCCGCTCCGCTGGTCGTGGCTTCAGCCCACCCTCCAGCTGAGCGGCGACGAAGTCCTTGCGCAGAGCCCCATGCGCCACCGGCCCACACAGCCCGTGCCGCTG
Organism: Azospirillum terrae; assembly: GCF_053470425.1. Classification (NCBI taxonomy): domain Bacteria; kingdom Pseudomonadati; phylum Pseudomonadota; class Alphaproteobacteria; order Rhodospirillales; family Azospirillaceae; genus Azospirillum; species Azospirillum terrae. Next base: position 952,445 of record NZ_JBPXMR010000001.1, read on the forward strand.
GCCGTCGCCGTCGGCGGTGCCGAGAGCGCCGAGTTCCGCCGGCAGTCCGCCGACTACGCCGCGGCGACCGGGGCGAAGCTGCTGGAGGTCGAGGGACGGCACCATTTCGACGTCCTCGACGACCTCGCCTCGCCCTACGGGCGGCCGTGGTGGACGGTGGAGGCGTTGGCCGGCTAATCCGGCACCACCGCGGTCGCCTCGATCTCCAGCTTGGCGCCGTCCTCGATCAGGCCCTTCACCTCGACCACCGACATGACGGGGTAGTGGCGGCCGATGATGTCGCGGTAAGCGGCGCCCAATTCCTTGCCACTGGCGAGGTACTCGCGCTTGTCGGTGACGAACCACGTCAGGCGGACGAGGTGGTCGGGCCGGGCGCCCGCCTCGGCCAGCACGGCAACGATGTTGCGCAACGCCTGGGCGGCCTGACCAACGAAATCATCGGCTTCGAAGCACTCCCGAGCGTTCCAGCCCACCATGCCGGCGACGAACACCGTGCGGCCGCGCGCGGCAATTCCGTTGCTGTAGCCCTTGGGCCGCACCCAGCCCGGCGGTTGCAGGATATCCATCGGTCGCCTCCCCTGTTTTCCCCGAGGATAGCACACGCCTGCGGCAATGGTGCGTTGGACGAACGGACGAAACGGGGCCATCCTTTGTCCGGGACCACGAAACCAAGGGGAGGCTGACGATGACCGGTCGTATCGACGTCGAACGCAAGGGGCGTGTCCTGGTTCTCACCATGAACGATCCGCCGAGCCGCAACGCGCTGGGCGTGGAGATGATGGACGGCGCCCGCGACGCGTTCGATCAGGCGATCCAGGATTCCGGAGTCGGCGCCGTCGTGCTGACCGGGGCCGGCGATGCCTTCAGCTCCGGCGGCCACCTCGGACGCCTGTACAACCACCGCACCCAGGCGCGCTCGGAGAACCGCACCGGCATCGAGCGCTTCCACGGCTGGATTCGCGCCATGCGCGACTGCGCCAAGCCGGTGATCGCCGCCGTCGAAGGGCCGGCGGCCGGCGCCGGGTTCGCGCTGGCGCTGGCGTCGGACCTGATCGTCGCGGCGGAAGACGCGCAGTTCCTGGCCGCCTACGCCAAGGTCGGCCTGACCGCGGACGGCGGCATCTCCGGCTCGCTGGCCCGCGCCCTGCCGCCCCAGCTCGCCGCCGAGCTGCTGTTCGAGGGCGGCGGGATCGACCCGCAACGGCTCTACACGCTGGGCGTCGTCAACAAGGTGGTGCCCAAGGGGCAGGCGCTGGACGAGGCGGTGGCCTGGGGCAACCGGCTGGCCGAAGGGCCGACCGTCGCCATCGGGCGCGCCAAACGGCTGATCGAGCAGGCCTACAGCTCACTGCTCGCCCAGCTCGGCCGCGAAAGCGACCAGTTCGTCGAAGCGCTGCACCACCCCGAGGCGCACGAGGCGATCACCGCCTTCTTCGAGAAGCGGCCGCCGGTGTTCCACAAGAGCTGACCGGTCAGCCAAGCGCTTTGGTGAAGGTGCCGGAGTCGACGTTGCCGCCGCTCAGCACGACGGCGACGGTGCGGCCGGCGGTGGGCAGCTTGCCGGTCAGCACCGCCGCCAGCGCCACCGCCCCACCCGGCTCGACCACCAGCTTGAGCACGGAGAAGGCGTAGGCCATGGCCTGCGCCACCTCCTCGTCGGTCACCGCGAGGCCGCCGGCCAGCAGCGCCCGGTGGATCGGGAAGGTCAGCTCGCCCGGCGTCGGCGCCATCAGCGCATCGCAGAACGACCGCGCGTCGGGCGCGTTGCGCACACGCTCGCCGGCCTCCAAGGACCGGGCGAGGTCGTCGAGGCCGGCGGGTTCGACGCTGTAGACTTGCGCGCGCGGCGCCCCGTGCTTGACCGCCGTGGCGATGCCGGCGATCAGGCCGCCGCCGCTGCACGGCGCCAGCACGGCGTCGAGCGTGGCGCCCAGAGCGTGCGCCTGCCGGGCCAGTTCCAGGCCGACCGTGCCCTGCCCGGCGATGATGTGCGGGTCGTCGTAGGGCGGCACGGCAACGGCGCCGCGCTCCGCGGCGATGGATTGGGCGATCTCCTCGCGGCTTTCGCGCCAGCGGTCGTACAGCCGCACCTCCGCACCGTAGCCGCGGGTGTTGGCGATCTTCAGCTTGGGCGCGTCCTCGGGCATGACGATGGTCGCGTGCACGCCGAGCATCGCCGCCGCCGCCGCCACGCCTTGCGCGTGGTTGCCCGACGACCACGCGACGACTCCGGCGCGGCGCTGCGCCTCGTCGAGCTGGCTCAGCCGGTTGTAGGCGCCGCGGAACTTGAACGAGCCGCTGACTTGCAGCGTCTCCGGCTTGAGCAGCACGCGCCCGCCGACGCGCTCGTTGAGCTGGCGGTTCTCCAGCAGCGGCGTGACGACCGCCTTGCCGGCGAGCCGGGCGGCGGCGGCTTCGACGTCGGCAAAGCCGATGGACAGGGTCTCATTCCGCATGAGCGTCTCTCCCCAACCCGTTGTTTTGTTCACGCCTTACAGCTGCTTGCAGGCGCTTTAGCACGGCGCGGCGGCGTCGGATGTAACACCGTGTAACACTATGAAACGCGATTTGATGGAGCGATGCATTCCGCTCGGCACCGTTTCGAAGCATCCGCCTCAGTATATCACAAAAAGAAACGGCCGGCGGATTGCTCCGCCGGCCGTTTCTTTTCACAAAACGTAGAACCTTGGATCAGGCAGCCTTGGCGTTGCGGCCGGCCACGATTTCGTCGGTGACGTTGCGGGGCACCGGCTCGTAGTGGCTGAACTCCATGGTGTAGGACGCGCGGCCCGAGGTCATGCCGCGCAGCTGGCCGATGTAGCCGAACATCTCGTTCAGCGGCACGTTGGCCTCCACGGCGATGTTCGCACCACGCTCCAGCTGGCCCATGACGGTGCCGCGGCGGCGGTTCACGTCGCCGATCACGTCGCCGAGGTAATCCTCCGGCGTCACCACCTCGACCTTCATCACCGGCTCGAGCAGGATCGGGCCGGCCATCTTGAGGGCTTCGCGGAAGCAGGCCTTGGCGGCGATTTCGAACGTCAGCGCGTTCGAGTCGACGTCGTGGTACTTGCCGTCCACGAGGCGGGCGCGGAAGTCGACCGTCGGGTAGCCGGCGAGGACGCCGTCTTCCTTCTGCATCTCCAGGCCCTTGTTCACCGACGGGACATACTCACGCGGCACCGTGCCGCCGACCGTCTCGTCCTTGAACTCGAAGCCTTCACCACGCTCGCGCGGCTCGAAGATGATCTTCACTTCGGCGAACTGGCCCGAACCGCCGGTCTGCTTCTTGTGGGTGTAGGTGTATTCCACCGGCTTGGTGATCGTCTCGCGGTAGGCGACCTGGGGCTTGCCCATGTTGCCTTCCACGCCGAACTCCGTGCGCATGCGGTCCAGCGTCACTTCCAGGTGCAGCTCGCCCATGCCGCGCAGGATGGTCTGGCCGGTTTCACGGTCGGTCTCCAGACGGAGCGACGGATCGGCGCGAACCATCTTGCCGAGCGCGATGGAGAACTTCTCCTGCTCGCCCTTGCTCTTCGGCTCGACCGAAACGCTGATGACGGGCTCGGGGAAGCGCATGCGCTCGAGAATGACCGGGGCCGTGGCGTCGGACAGCGTGTCGCCGGTCTCGGTCTCGGACAGCGAGACGAGGGCGACGATGTCACCGGCGCGGGCCTCTTCCACCGGGTGCGGCTCCTTGGCGAACATCTCGACCATGCGGCCGATCTTCTCGCGCTTGCCGCGGGTGGTGTTGAGGATCGACATGCCCTTGGTCAGCACGCCCGAGTAGACGCGCACGAAGGTCAGCGAGCCGTAGGTGTCGTTGATGACCTTGAAGGCCAGCGCCGAGAACGGAGCCTCGTCCGAGCTGTCGCGCGTGCCGTTCGCGTTGCCGTCCTCGTCCACCGTGTTGATGGCGGGAACGTCGGTCGGGGCCGGCAGGTAGTCGACGACGGCGTCCAGAACCTGCTGCACGCCCTTGTTCTTGTACGACGAGCCGCACAGGACCGGGGTGAAGGCACCGACCAGGGTGCCGCGGCGCAGGCAGGTGCGCAGGGTGTCGGCCGAGGGCTCCTCACCGGAGTCCAGGTAGACCTCCATGGCGGCCTCGTCCTGCTCCAGGCAGGTGTCGACCAGCTCGGCGCGCAGCGCCTTGATGCTGGCGACGTTGTCGAGGTCTTCCTTGACGGTCAGGTTGAGCTTCTGGGCGAGATCGTCGGTGATCTCCCAGATCTCCCACTTGGCGTCCTTGTCGTCGGAGAACCAGACGTAGGCCTTCATCTCGACGAGGTCGACCATGCCGCGGAAGTTGTCTTCCGACCCCAGCGGAACCTGCACGCACAGCGGACGCGCGCCCAGGCGGTCGCGGATCATGCTGACGCAGCGGGTGAAGTTGGCGCCCGAGCGGTCCATCTTGTTGACGTAGCACAGACGCGGCACGTTGTAGTTGTCCGCGAGGCGCCAGTTGGTCTCGGACTGCGGCTCCACGCCGGCGACACCGTCGAACACCACGACCGCGCCGTCGAGCACGCGCAGCGAACGGTTCACCTCGATGGTGAAGTCCACGTGGCCCGGGGTGTCGATGACGTTGATCTTCTTGTCGCGCCAGAAGGCGGAGACGGCGGCCGACTGAATCGTGATGCCGCGCTTCTGCTCCTGCTCCAGATAGTCGGTCGTCGTCGACGTCTTGAGATCCTTCGTCTCGTGCACGTCGATGATCGTGTGCTTACGGCCGGTGTAATACAGGATCCGCTCGGTCGTCGTGGTCTTGCCAGCGTCGACGTGGGCAATGATGCCGATGTTGCGGATGTCGGAGAGAGGCGTTTGGCGCGGCATGTGGCGGGTCCGTTACGGTGTAAACCTGTACGCGAAGCACGACGATCAGGCGTCCGCTCCGGCGGCGTGGTTTAGGGTTTTACGTGTGTTCGGTTAAGGCGCAGTAAACGTTAGGCGAAACGCCTGGGCATTTCGTCGCGGTTGATCCCAATACATACGGCCCGCCTTCTATCACAGACGACGGGTCACGCGCCACTGTGACCAACACGGGGGCGCCTTATGGCGCTCTCAGATAGCCCCTAACGCGCCGCAAGGCAAGGGCGTATGTGAGCGGTCATCTCGCGTTAACCAGTTTGTGCGCGGAGTGGGGCCGAGATTTCATGAATCCGCAACACAGGAGGCCTCGGCATGGACGCTCCGCGCTCGCCCGAACCCCACCTGCGCCTGCACGCGCCCCCCGATCCGGCCCGCTTCGTCGCCACCGCGACCACACCACGGCGGCGCCCTGCCCTGTCGCTGCCCATCGTCCGCCAGATGGCCCTTCACGCCCTGGCCGAGCGTGGCGGCAATGCGCCGGACGACCTCTTCTATGAACTGCTGCTGGCGCACGACCGGCTGGTGGCGGCCTGGGTGGCGCACCACGGCATCACACCGGCGCTGCCCCACGGCGCGGTGATTCGCGTCGTGAGCAACGACCGCGACTGGAATCGCGTCGAGGTGGAAGGCGAGATCGTCGGCATCGACCTCGTGCACGGCAAATACAAGGTGTTCAGCCCGGCGCTCGGCCACGTGCGCTCCGGCCCCGGCCCGCTTAGCCGGGCGATTCCCTTCGAGGACGTGCGGCTCGCCGCCGATGTGGACGCGTTATGCGACGCGGCGTGATCAGGTTCCGGCGGTGAAGCGCTCCCAGCCCGCGGCGCGCAGCTCGCATGCCGGGCAGCTGCCGCAGCCGTAGCCCCAGACGTGCCGGTGCGTGCGGTCGCCCAGGTAGCAGGTGTGCGTCTCCTCGACCACCAGCGCCACCAGGGCGGCACCGCCCAGCCGTTCGGCCATGCTCCAGGTCTCGGCCTTGTCGAGCCACATCAGCGGCGTGTGCAGGACGAATCGCCGGTCCATGCCGAGGTTCAGCGCCAGCTGCATGGCCTTGATGGTGTCGTCGCGGCAGTCGGGGTAGCCGGAATAATCGGTCTCGCACATGCCGCCGACGATGCGCGTCAGCCCGCGCCGATAGGCCAGCGCCGCGGCGTAGGCCAGGAAGATCAGGTTGCGGCCGGGGACGAAGGTGTTCGGCAGCCCCTCGGCGGTCATGCGGATCTCGGCGTCGCGGGTCAGCGCGGTGTCGCTGATGGCGGCGAGGCCCTTGAGGTCCACCGTATGGTCGTCGCCCAGGCGCGGCGCCCAAGCCGGGTTTTCGGCGCACAGGCGCTCGCGCACGGCGCCGCGGCGGTCCAGCTCCACGGCGTGCCGCTGGCCGTAGTCGAAGCCGACGGTCTCGACCCGCTGGAAGCGGTCGAGCGCCCAGGCCAGGCAGACCGTCGAGTCCTGCCCGCCGGAAAACAGCACCAATGCCCCGCCCTGCTCCGCCACGGCGCGCCCTTCCCATCATGATTGCACGGCGGTCATAGCCCCCGGCGGCGCGGCTGTCCACTCACCCCCGCGGCCGGTCCGTCCGACCGGCACCGGGCAGCCCGGCGACGGCGTGCAGGCCGGTTCCCTGCACCAGCGAGCGCACCGCGGCCATCCAGCCAAGCCGCAGCCGGGCTGCGGCCAGAGGCGGATCGCTGCCGGCCACCGGCAGCGCCATCGTCACCGCGGCGCGCACCGCGCCGGCGGCGTCGCCCCCGGCCGGCAGCAGCGAGGCGATTTCGACCATCCGCCGCAGCGCCGCGGCGAGCACCGCGGGATCTTCGCCGATGTGACCCAGAAGGTAATCCACGGCGCGGAGCGCGCTGCGGAGTGCGGCCTCATCGTCCATGCGCACCTCCTCAATAGGAAGTGGCACCGTGGGACGGCGCGCCAACCCGACCGTGCGCCGTACAACCTCGGCTCAGTCGGCTATCTCCGCTTGGGCCTAGCTCGGCTGGGTCGCCACGGTGACCGGCTTGCCCTGCATGTCCCAGCTTTCCACGAAGTTGCGCACGCCGGGGATGGCCATCATGTGCGAATCCTTGACGTAGACATACTGCTTCGGCCCCAGCGTGTATTCCGTCAGCGTGATCCCCTTGGCGGCACAGCGCTTGATCTCGTCGGCGCGGATCGCCCGGTCGGCCAGCACCATGTCGGGATGCTCGACCCCGGTGCCGGCGCACAGCGTGCGAAACCCCGGCGCCGTGCCCTCCGCCACCACGTGAGGCTTGGTGTCCGGCGTCGCTTCGTATTTGGCGGCGGCGGCGCGGATCCGCGGCTCCACCGCCGGGGCGCCGACGATCCAGATGCCGCGCGCCTCGGGCGGTTCGGCGCGCTTGGGCGGGGGCAGCGGCAACGCCGCCTGCCGGGGCTGCTCGAACCCGGGGAACTGACAGCCGGCTAGCACAGTTGCCACCACGGCAGCGACAAAATGGACCATGCGAAATTTCACGTCGTCCTCCCGGAATTCTGGGGCATAATGGTTCATCGGTACGGAAACGTCGCAACACGCCGGATGGTCCGGCCGCCGGGTGCGGGTGACCCGGAGAGCGTTCGACAGCGACCCTCGGGCGGCGCCCCAACAACGAAGCATTTAGTCTGGCCCAAGCTGATTTCGTTGCTTTTCAGCCCAACTGCATGCAGGGAGTCAGTCCCATGAACAAGGAATCCCACATCGACACGCTGCGCCAGCGCCACACCGAACTGGACACGCGTATCCGTGAGGAAGAGGCCCACCACACCTACGACACGATCGCCGTCGCGCGCATGAAGACGGAAAAGCTGCACATCAAGGAAGAGATCGACCGGCTTTCCCACTGAAGCTGAAGACGGCGGGCGGCGCGCCGCGCCGCCCCCGCGGCCGGCTCCAGGCGGCGAGCACTCACGCCCTTCATGACCGACACCCGACTCCTCTCAACACACGCGGCGCAGGGCTTCGCGGCCGGCTTCCTTGCCGTCCTGGTGTTCCACCAGGGCATGCTGGGCCTGCTTCACCTCTCCGGCATCACGGCCCGAGCCCCCTTCTCGCTCCAGCCCCTAGCGCCTTTCGGCGTCCCCGCCGTGATGTCCGCCGCGTTCTGGGGCGGCGTCTGGGGCATCCCTTTCACCTGGGTCGAGCGCGCGTTTCCGCGCGGGGCCGCGTACTGGGTCATGGCGACCCTGTTCGGCGCCCTGGCGTTGACGTTGGTCGCGTGGTTCGTCGTGGCGCCGCTGAAAGGTGCACCGGCCGGCGGCGGCTGGAATTTTCCGGCAGTGCTGATTGGCCCCCTGGTCAACGGCGCGTGGGGGTTCGGCACGGCACTGCTGCTGCGCGTGTTGCGCCGCTGATCGGGCGCCGCTGATCGGAAAGCGCAGCGTGCGATGCACACGGGGCGCGACACGGGCGCGCAAACCGCTTATTGTCACATGCGGTGTCCACCGCCGCGCGGTGCCGCGTCGGGGCATGAGGCAGGGCTGTTCCGTGACGGCGCTGCTGACCATCTGTTCTTAAGATCCGCCCGTTCGACACGACAACGCCAAGGCACAGGAACGCATCATGCGCGATCAGCCGCTCTCTCTCCCCGAAACGGCCAAGTGGCTGGGATGCACCCTTGAAGAGGTCAGCGGCTATGTGGCCGACGGCCGCTTGAAACCCTTCCAGGGCGGCGCGGATGCGGAGCTGGTATCGCTGAATTCGGTGGTGGTTCTGGCGGAGAGCCTTCCCGCGGAGCGCGGCGTCTTCCGCGTGCGGGACATGCCGTCCTACGATTCGGCCCCGCCGCGCCCGGCGGGCGGTGGCTATGGCGGCGGTCCGGGCGGTGGTTTCAACAAGCCCCGCCCCGCCCCGATCGTCGAACGCCGGCCGCTGCGCCCGCCGACCCGCGGCGAGTGAGGCTCCTCAGGCGGCGTGACCAAGTGATCCGCCGCCTCAGGCTGCGTAACGTGGCCGGGTCCGGTTCTGGTTGGCTCCGTGCGGGATCGGTTGCGGCTGGGGTGTAACGACGAGATCGGCGCGCGTCCAGGCGCGGCGGCGGACCGCCATCTGGATGCGGCAGTCGGTCGAACAGTAGAGCGGCGCCGGCCCGCGCGTCGATTGACGCTGGAACGGGCGGCCACAGCAGGCGCAGAACAGACGCGTCACGTTTCCTCCCAAGGGATTGAATGCCCCCAATGTTGGGGGCGTTTTTACCGGAAGAGCGCCGGGGCGCCCAGCCGTCCAATGGAATTAACGTGCGCGTCTTCCCGCCTATTCCCTCCTACCAACGGCGTAGGAAATCAGCGGCGAATCTGCGGCGTCGGCAGATCTTCTTCCAAAATCACCACGTGCAGGGCGTAGGACACCTCGTCGTCCTCCACGTCGCGGTGGAGCGTGCCGACGAATTCACCGGCGATGGTCACCTCGGCCGACTGACCGGCCTTCTGCGGCGCCTCGATGGCGATCTTGTCGTTGCCGAACGTCTTGCGCAGGTACATCTGCACGCGGGCGATCTCGGTGTCGGAGAATTTGGCGGCCTGGGTCGGTTTGCTGGGCGGCATGGTCGTTCCGCAAGGTTGTGACGGTGGCGCGACAATAGTGCCTCGCGGCGATATGGGAAGGCCCAACTGCACCGAACAGGCCCGCACCTGCATTTTCTGCGAAACTTCCACCCCCGCCCCCTGTTGTTGTGCAGCCACAGCTTTGGAGGACAACGATGGACCGCGATCGTATCGAAGGCTCCGGCACCAAGATGAAGGGTGACGTGAAGGAGACCGTGGGCCGCGTGACCGGCGACCAGAAGCTTCAGCAGGAAGGCGCCATAGACAAGGTCAAGGGCAAGATCCAGAACGCCATCGGCGGCATCAAGGACGCGCTGCGCGGCCATAAATGATGCCTCGGCCAGGGGGCGGCGGGGGGCGTGCCGCCCGCCGCCTCCGCCGTGTTAAAGAAAAGCCTTAGTGTAAAAGCGGTTGATGCTGCGGCATCGGCAACGCATTCATGGGTCTGAGCTGATCCGACCCGCGTTCCGAGCTGCAAGGTTGACATGCCGCAACTGCCCCGCCGACTGACCATCGCCATCGCCGCCGTCCTCGCCCTGGTGAGCGGCTGGATGATCTTCGCCGCCTGGAACGACTACGCGCTTCGCGCCGAACAGGGCACCGCCACCTACAGCGAACTCGTCGAGATGGCAGCGCGCGGCGACATCGCCTCGGTGTCGCTCGGCAACAATCTGGCGCGCGCCACCGCATCCGACGGCAAGCAGTACCGCATCGTCGTGCCCGTGACCGACGATCTGCTGCGCGAGCTGCGCGAGCGCAAGGTCGCCATTTCCTTCAGCGACGGGCCGGACGGGCTTGTGCCGCAGACCATGACGGTGCTGGACAAGCTGGCCCCGGTGCTGATCATCGCCCTGATGGTCGGCGGCTTGGCGCTGAGCGGCGGGCAGTTCTTCGGCATGGGCCGCGCCACCCGCATTCACCCCGACGACACCTCGGTCAAGTTCGACGACGTGGCCGGCGTCGACGAGGCCAAGGAGGAACTGCGCGAGACGGTGGAGTTCCTCAAGGACCCGCATCGCTTCGCCATGGCCGGTGCGCGCGTGCCCAAGGGCCTGATGCTGGTCGGCCCGCCCGGCACCGGCAAGACCATGCTGGCCAAGGCCGTGGCCGGCGAGGCAGGCGTGCCGTTCTTCGCGGCGTCCGGCTCCGACTTCGTCGAGATGTTCGTCGGCCTGGGCGCCGCGCGCGTCCGCAGCCTGTTCAAACAGGCCCGCGCCAAGGCGCCCTGCATCCTCTTCATCGACGAGATCGACGCGCTGGCCGGCAAGCGCGGCGAGGCCAACTCGCACTCCGAGCGCGAGCAGACGCTGAACCAGCTGCTGGTCGAGATGGACGGCGTGGTCGAGGGCGGCGACGTGGTGATCATCGCCGCCACCAACCGGGTGGAGATGCTGGACGCGGCCGTGCTGCGCCCCGGCCGCTTCGACCGCCACATCAACGTCACCCCGCCCGACGTCACCGGCCGCGAGGCGATCCTGACCGTGCACGCCGGACGCTGCAAGCTGGCGACCGACGTTTGCCTGAAGACGGTGGCGCGCGGCACGCCGGGCTTCTCGGGCGCGGAACTGGCCAACCTCGTCAACGAGGCGGCGCTGTCGGCGGCGCGTCAGGGGCGGGTCATCGTCCACATGAACGATTTCGAGCACGCCAAGGACCGCGTGCTGATGGGCAGCGAGCGGCGCACGCTGGCGCTCTCCGACCACGAGCGCCGCCTGACCGCGGTGCACGAGGCCGGGCACGCGCTGGTCTCCGTCAAGATCCCCGAGGCCGACCCGATCCACAAGGCGACCGTCATCCCGCGCGGCCGCGCGCTGGGCATGGTGGTGCGTCTGCCGGAGGGCGACCGGGTGTCCATGTCGCGCGCCAAGCTGCTGGCCGACATCGCCGTCGCCATGGCCGGCCGCGCGGCCGAGGAACTGGTGTTCGGCGCGGATGCGGTGACCACCGGCGCCGAGGCCGACTTCCGCGCCGCCACGGACATCGCGCGGCGGATGGTCAAGTCCTGGGGCATGAGCGAGACGGTCGGCTTCGTCGCCCACTCCGCCGAGCCGGGCAACGCGACCTCCGAGCGCATGGCGTGGCTGATCGACGAGGAGGTCCGCCGCATCACCGAAGAGGGCATGGAGCGCGCCAAGCGTCTGCTCACCACCAACCGGGACGCGCTGGATGCGATTTCCGAGGCTCTGCTGGAGCGCGAAACGCTGACCGGTTCGGAGATCGCCGGGATGGCGGAAGCGCGGCTGGAGACCGAAGCGGCGTAGGGAGGCAAGAAGGAGTTCCCTCTCCCCCCTGGGGAGAGGGTTAGTACTACAGCGGGGATTATCCGAAGGTGACGTTGAGCGGCGTCAGCTGTTGAGCGTGGATCAGCAGGGAGGATCCACGGATGACGGCTATCGGCGAAGCGGAAAGGTGGGCGAGCGCGCTGGAGGATCTGGTGGGGCAGCTTGCGCCCCGCTTTCGCCGTCTTGAGGCGCGGCAGCGGGCGTTGGCGTATCTGCGCGGCCTTCTGGCCCCTTTGGCGCGCAAGAACGGCTGGCATCTGGCGGAAGCCGCCGGTGATCGCACGCCGGACGCCCTGCACGACTTTCTCGGCCGTGCCCGTTGGGACGCCGAGGCGGTGCGCGATGACCTGCAAGCCTACGTGATCCAGCACCTGGGAGATGCCGACGGCGTGCTGGTGCTCGATGAGACCGGCTTTCTCAAGAAGGGCACCCGCTCGGTCGGCGTCAAACGTCAGTACTGCGGCACCGCCGGGCGCACTGAGAACTGTCAAGTCGCGGTGTTCCTCGGCTATGCCAGCCGCCGCGGGCGAGCGTTGATCGATCGCGCGCTGTACCTGCCCGAGGAGTGGGCGGCGGATGCCGACCGCCGGCGGCTGGCCGGGGTGCCGGAGGAGGTGGCCTTCGCCACCAAGCCGAAGCAGGGCCGGGTGCTGCTGGAGCGCGCCGTCGCGGCGGGCGTGCCGTGCGCCTGGGTGACGGCCGACAGCGTGTACGGCGGCGACTACGCGCTACGGCTGTGGTTGGAACGGCAGCCGCTCGGCTATGTCCTGACGGTCACCAGCAAGCAGCGCGCGCCGCTCGGCTTTGACACCGTCAAGCAGCGGACCGCCGCCTGCGTCGCCAGCAACGACTGGCAGCGGCTGAGCGCCGGGGATGGGGCCAAGGGCCCACGCCTGTACGATTGGGCTTACAAGAGCTATCCGTCGCTGCAGGCGGGCTGGAGCCGCGGCCTGCTGGTTCGCCGCTCGATCGCCGAGCCGGATAAGCTGACCTACTATCTGACCTTCGCGCCGGAGGGCACGCCGTTGCCGACGCTGGTGCGGATCGCGGGCACGCGCTGGACGGTGGAGTCGTGCTTCGAAGCCGCCAAGGGCGAGGTGGGGCTCGACCAGTACGAGGTGCGTACCTGGACGGCCTGGCACCGCCACGTCACGCTCGCCATGATCGCCTTGGCCTTTCTCACCGCCGCCCGAGCGGCGGCTATCGGGGGGCGAGGAGCGCGTCGATCTGTCGGCCGATTTGCTGCCCCTCACCGTGCCGGAAATCCGCCGCCTGCTTGCCTCCTGGATCGGCCTGCCGCGGCCAGAACCCATCGCCGTTATCGCTTGGTCCGCTTGGCGACGGCGGCACCAGCAACGAGCACGCCAGTGCCATTGGAAGCGCCGTACCCAAACCGGTAAATCCCCGCTGTAGTATTAGGGTAAGGGGGGCCCGCAGTGCGGACATTCACCGTCCCCCGAAAACCCCCTCACCCGGCGCTTCGCGCCACCCTCTCCCCAGGGGGGAGAGGGATTCAGGCCGCACCCGTCTCGAATTCCGCGGGCAACGTAATCTCCAGCATCTCCAGATCGTCGGAATGGGCGATCTCCACATGCCGGATGCCCGGCGGCTGGTGCACGCAGCTCCCGGCCCGCAGCATCACCTCGCCCTGCCCGTCGTAGGCGAACTTCACCCAGCCCTTCAGCACGTAGACCATCTGGAACTCCAGGTCGTGCGTGTGCCAGCCGCCGACCGACTCCTCGCCGGGCCGGGCGCGGATCACGTGCGCGCCGACCTTGCCGCCGGAGGCGGCGCGGATGCCCAGCTCGCGGTACTCGAAGAACGGCCGGAGGCCATCGCGCCGGAACGGTGAATCATCGGCGTGGCTGACCGAAAAGCGCATCTCTCCCATGCTTCGCTCCTCCCGCATTTCGTGGTTGGAACGAGTATGACGCACAGCCGGCAGCGCGTTATAGTGCCGCAAAAGTATGGGGAGGAATTCATGGCCCAGGTCAGGGACGAGACCGCCGCGGGCGCCGTCTTCACGCCGCCGCTGCCGCAGGACGTGACCGTCAACCCGATCCGCAGCGCCGTGGACTGGCAGCGCATGCGGACCGCCTGCGAACGTGATCCCGGCGCCTTTCATGGCGACATCGCGGCGCGAACGATCCATTGGTTCGATGGCACGGCGTGGTTGACGCGCGGCGCGGACGGTGTCTGGCGCGGTTGGGACGCCGTCACCGGCGAACCGGCCGAGCGGCACGACTGGACTCCCTGGACCACGGCGTTCGACGATTCCCAAGCCCCCTTCTACCGCTGGTTCTCGGGTGGCCTGACCAACGCCGCCTTCAACGAGGTGGACCGCCACGTGCTGGCCGGGTTCGGCGCCGAGCCCGCCTACTGGTACGAGGGCGACCGCTGGGACGCCGCGGCCAACGGCGGGCGCGGCGGGCCGGTGCACCACGTGACGCTGACCCGGCGCGAGCTGCTGATCCGCTCGGTCGTCGCGGCGCAGGCGCTGAGGGATCTGGGCCTGAACCAGGGCGACCGCATCGCGCTGAACATGCCCAACATCCTCGACCAGATCGTCTGGACCGAGGCGGCCAAGCGGCTGGGCATCATCTACACGCCGGTGTTCGGCGGCTTCTCCGACAAGACGCTGTCCGACCGCATCGAGAACGCCGGCGCCCGCGTCGTCATCACCGCTGACGGCGCCTCGCGCAACGCCGAGATGGCGCCCTTCAAGGACGCCTACACCGACCCGGCGCTCGACCGCTTCGTGGCACTGCCGGTGGCGCTGCGCATCGTCGAGACGGTGGTGCGCGCCAAGCACAGCGACGCCGCGTTGCTGGAGTCCGTCCGCGAGGGATTGGCCGGCGAGATCACCGTGGCGCCGGCCGACGTCATGCGCGAGCTGGGCAAGGCGCTGGACAAAAGCGGCGGCATGGACGCGGGGGCGCTCGCCGACCTGCGCGCCAGCGTCGCCGAGGCGCTGACCAGCGCCCCGCCGCGCGTCGAGAAGGTCGTCGTGGTGCGCCACGCCAACCTGCCGGAAATCGCCTGGGTGCCCGGCCGCGACGTGTGGGCGCACGATCTGCTCGCCGCCGCCGAAACGGCGGTCTGCAAAAGCGCGGGCGTGGCGGATCTCCGCGCGCTCGACGACCGCGCGCTCTGCGCCGCGCTGTGGAAAGCCGTGCCCTGCTTGGCCGTGGACGCGGAGTATCCGCTGTTCATCATCTACACCTCCGGCTCGACCGGAAAGCCCAAGGGCGTGGTGCACGTGCACGGCGGCTACGTGGCGGGGCTGGCGCACACCATGGCGGTGTCCTTCGACGCCCTGCCCGGCCGCGACGTGATTTACGTGGTCGCCGACCCCGGCTGGATCACCGGGCAGAGCTACCTGATCACCGCCAGCTTGGCCGCGCGCATCCCCGGCATCATCACGGAAGGCGCGCCCGTCTTCCCCAACGCCGGCCGCTTCGCGTCCATCATCGAGCGGCACAGGGTGACGATCTTCAAGGCCGGCGTGACCTTCCTGAAGACCGTCATGACCCACCCGGAGAACCGGGCGGACGTGGAGCGCTACGACCGCTCCACCCTGCGCGTCGCCACCTTCTGCGCCGAGCCGACCAGCCCCGCCGTGCAGGCCTTCGGCATGGCGGTGATGACGCCGCAGTACATCAACTCCTACTGGGCGACCGAGCACGGCGGCATCGTCTGGACGCACCCCTACGGCAACCCCGACCAGCCGCTCCGCGCCGACGCGCACACCTACCCGCTGCCGTGGGTGATGGGCGACGTGTGGGTGACCGAGGGCGAACCGGATGCCGAGGGGCGTCTCGCCTTCCGCCCCGCGGAGCTGGAGGAGAAGGGCGAGATCATCGTGGCGGCCCCCTATCCGTATCTGGCCCGCACCATCTGGGGCGATGCGGAGACGGTCGGCACGTCGGCCTGGAAAGGCGATTTCGAGCGCTTCGTGAAGACCTATTTCGGCCGCTTCCGCGACGGCGCGGGCAAGCCGGTGTGGGCCTATCTGCAAGGCGACTTTGCGCGCAAGTACGCGGACGGCTCGTTCAGCCTGCACGGCCGCTCGGACGACGTGATCAACGTCTCCGGCCACCGCATGGGGACCGAGGAGATCGAAGGCGCCATCCTGCGCGACAAGCAGATCAACCCCGACTCCCCCGTAGGCAACGTCATCGTCGTCGGCGCCCCGCACCGCGAGAAGGGCCTGACCCCGGTTGCCTTCGTGCTGCCCGCCGGGGGACGCGCATTGACTGGCGACGACGAGCGGCGGCTGAAGGACCTCGTCCGGCAGGAGAAGGGCGCGGTCGCCGTGCCGTCGGACATCCTGAGCGTGCCGGCCTTCCCCGAGACGCGCTCGGGCAAGTACATGCGCCGCTTTCTCACCGCCATGATGAACGGCGAGGAACTGGGCGACACCTCGACCCTGCGCAACCCCGAGTGCCTGCTGGCCCTGCGGGTGAAGATCGACGCCTGGACGCGCGGCCAGCAACGCGCCGAGGAACAGAAACTGCTGGAGCGCCAGCGCTTCCTGTCGATCCAGTACGACACGCTGGCAGCCCATGGATCGAATGGTGCCGTCCGCATGGCGACGGTGACCATCGACAACCCGCCGGTCAACGCGCTGTCCGATCGGTTGCTGGACGAGTTGGACACGCTGGTGGCTCACCTCAAGCGCCGGGTGGACATCCGCGCGGTGGTCATCACCGGGGCCGGCGGCAAGAGCTTCGTGGCCGGCGCCGACATCCGCCAGTTGCTCGACGAGGTGCAGACCGAGGATGAGGCGCGCGCCCTGCCCGCCAAGGCGCACGCGGTGTTCCGGGCGCTGGAGAACCTCGACAAGCCGGTGATCGCCGCGATCCGCGGCGTGGCGCTGGGGGGTGGCTGCGAGCTGGCGATGGCGTGTCATCTGCGCGTGGCGGACCCGCGGGCGCGCTTGGGCCAGCCTGAGATCAACCTGTTCCTGCCGCCGGGCTATGGCGGGACGCAGCGGCTGCCGAGGCTGCTGATCCGCAGGGATGCGGAACACGGAGTGGAGCGGGCGCTGGAGATCCTGCTGTCGGGAAGGCAGGTCGATGCGGAGACGGCGTACGAAATCGGGCTGGTCGATGTGATCGCGCGCGGTGCGGACGACGCGCTGACGCTAGCGAAGAGCATGGCACGGGAGATGGCGTTGGAAACCCTCTCCCCCCTGGGGAGAGGGCTGGGTGAGGGGGTCCCGCACGGCGGCACGTCCGGCATTCGCGAGACCCCCTCACCCCAACCCAGGTCGCTCGCAAGTCTCGCGACCGCGCTCCACCTATGGTCGCCTTCGGCGCCCATCCGGCCTGCGGCCGTCGGCTCCACGCCCCAGGGGGGAGAGGGAGTTGAGCGCCTGCTCCGCCAAGCCCATTCCGTCGGCCGCGGCGCCGTCGCCGACACCATCATCGCCCTCGTCCGCACCGGCCTGGAGCAAGGCTTCGACGCCGGTTCCGCCGCGGAGATCGACGCCTTCGCCCGCTTCATCCTCGACGCCGAGCACGGCGCCAAGAAGGGCATTGCCCTGTTCCTCGAAAAGAAATCCCCGCCCCTGCCCGCGCGCCCGCGCCACGACGCCCGCGACGGCGTGCTGCCCATCGGCAGCCCGTTCTTCCCCGGCGCCACGCCGCTGCCACGCTGGCAGCTTGCACAAGCCGTAGTCCGCGACCTGAAAACCGGCGCCGCCGCGCACGGCGACCCCGACCGCGCGGAAGTGGAGGTGGTCGTCCCCGTGCCCGAGCCCGGCCCCAACCAGGCGCTGGTCTATGTGCTGGCGTCCGAGGTGAACTACAACGACGTCTGGGCGATCACCGGCATCCCCGTCTCACTGTTCGACGAGCACGACGAGGACGTGCACGTCACCGGCTCCGGCGGCGTCGGCATGGTGGTGCGCCTCGGCGAGGCGTTGCAGGCCCAGGGGCGGCTCAACGTCGGCGATTTGGTGGCGGTCTATTCCGGCGTGTCCGACCTGCTGGACCCGGAAGCCGGCGCCGACCCGATGTTCACCGACTTCCACATCCAGGGCTACCAGTCGCCGGACGGCAGCCACCAGCAGTTCATGCTGGCCGATGGGCCGCAGCTCTTCCCCCTGCCGCCGGGGCTGACGCTGGAGGAGGCCGGCAGCTACATGCTGGCCGCCGGCACCGCCTACCGCGCGCTGGTCACCGCGCTCGACGTGCAGCCGGGCAAGCGGCTGCTGGTCGAGGGCGCGGCCGGCGGCACCGGCGCCTGGACGGTGGAACTGGCACTCGCCCGGCGCATGAAAGTGACCGGCATGGTGTCGTCCGAGCGCCGCGCCGCCGCCATCCGTGCCCGCGGCGCGCAAGCGGTGGACCGCTCCGCCGCCGAGGACGCCTTCACCCGCATCCCCGCCGACCCGCAGGCCTGGGGGCCGTGGGAGCAGAAGGGGGCGGCGTTCCTCGACGCGGTGCGCGCCGTCAACGGCGGCCATCTGGTGGACTACGCCGTCAGCCACGCCGGTGAGACGACCTTCCCGCGCAGCTTCCAGGCGCTCGCCCCCGGCGGGGCGCTGACCTTCTTCGGCGCCTCATCCGGTTACCACATGACGTTCATCGGCAAGCCCGGTGCCGCCGAGCCGGCCGAGATGCTGCGCCGCGCCCGCTTGCGCCCCGGCGAGGCGGTGCTGGTGTTCTACGGCGCCGGGGCACGGGGGTTGCGCGACGACATGGCTCTGTCGGCCATCGAGGCGGCGCGCGAGGCGGGGGCGCGGGTCTGCGTCGTCACCGACCAGGACGGCGAGCGCGACTTCGTGCTGTCGCTGGGCTATGGCGAGGCGCTGGCTGGGGCGGTGTCGCTGGCGGAAATCGCCCGCCGGGTGCCGCACTTCCGCTGGCCCGAGACCATGGCCGACCTGCCCGACCCGCAAGCCGAAACTGCGGCCTTCAAGGAGGCCGTCCGCCTGTTCACCGAGGAGACGTTCAAGCCGCTGGGCCAGGCGGTCGGCCGCATCCTGCGGTCCGCCGACAACCCGCGCGGCATGCCGGACGTGGTGGTCGAGCGGGCGCGGCGCGACACGCTGGCGGTGTCGACCATGCTGGTCAAGCCGCACACCGGCCGCGTTGTGTTCTGCGGCGACATGGGCGGCAGGCGCTACAGCTTCTACGCCCCGCAAGTGTGGATGCGGCAGCGCCGCATCCTGATGCCGAGCGCCGCCATCATCGGCACCCACCTGTCCAACGCGGCGGAGATCGCCGGGCTCAACCGGGTCATCGCGTCCGGCGTGGTGCGCGTGCCGGCCACGCATTTGGGGGCGTGGCAGACGCTGCCCACGCTGCATCAGGCGATGTGGGAGAACCGCCTGCCCGAGGCCACCGGCGGGGCGTCCAAGGCGGTGGTCAACCACGCCCTGCCCGAGCCGGGGCTGAAGTCGCGCGACGAGTTGCTGATCGCCTGGGCAGGACGCGAGGTGACCTGAGGACCGGCGTCAGCCGCCGGTCCCACCGGTCCCACCGCCGCCGCTCCCACCGGCGCCCCCGCCGCTGCCGTGTCCGCCGCCGACTCCGGGGGCGCCCGAGATACCCGACGACGGGTTGGCGTTTTGGGGTGCCGTGGCGCTCGGGGATTGGCACGCGGCCATGGTCAGGCCGAGCGCCATCAGGATCGCAAGTCGTTTGGTCATCACGAAATCTCCTCTGTCGACGCGGTCAACAGAGGAGCCGGCCGGACGTTGCCTTCAGGGCGCGCGGAACCCGGTCAGGAAACTGGCGAGGTTGGCGGCCAGCGCCGTGCCGTCGTAGCCGCCCTCCTGCACCAGCAGCGTCGGCCAGCCGGGGGCGGCGATGGCATGGCCCAGCGCCGCGAAGCCCGGCGTGGTCACCTGGAAGGCGGCCAGCGGGTCGCCGCCGTAGGTGTCGAAGCCCAGCGAGACCACCAGCGCCTCCGGCCCCCACGTGCGGATGTACGCCAGTCCTTCGTCCACCGCAGCCAGGAAGGTCGGCTCGTCGGTGCCCTGCGGCAGGGGGATGTTGAGGTTGCAGCCCCGCCCGCGGTCCTGCCCGCGCTCGTGCGCGTAGCCGGCGAACCACGGGTAGAAGTTGGCGGGATCGGCGTGGATCGAGACGAACAGCACGTCGTCGCGCTCATAGAAGATCGCCTGGGTGCCGTTGCCGTGGTGGACGTCCACGTCGAGGATGGCGACGCGCGGCGCCTTCCCGTGCTTCACCAGCGTGGCCAGCATGGACTGCGCGGCGATGGCCGCGTTGTTCAGGTAGCAGAATCCGCCCGCCGCGTCGTGCGACGCGTGGTGCCCCGGCGGCCGGCACAGCGCGTAGGCGGCCGGGATCTGGCCCGTCGCCACGAGGTGCCCCGCGTGCACCGCCGTGTCGGCGGCGGCGCAGGCCGCTTCCCAGGTGTTGGGGCCGATGGGGCAGGCGGTGTCCGCCATGTGCCAGCCGGCCTGTCCGACGACGCCGTCCGGATACCCGGCCGTGTCGGTGGTGCGGTGGACGTTGGGGATCACGCACTCCGACGCGTCGGGCAGTTGCGACCAGCGGGCGTAGGCGGTCTCGAGAAAGCGCAGATAGTCGGCGGAGTGCACCGCCGCCCGCGGCCCCGGACCGTAATGCGGCGGCTTGTCGACGATGCAGCCGCGCGCGGTAAGGGCGTGCAACAGCCTCTCGGCTCGCTCGGGCACCTCGGGGCAGGGCTTGGGCTGGCCGCGCACCAGATAGGCGGGCGGGCGGTGGGTCAACTGAACGTCGGAAAAGACGAAACGCATGGCCTCCCCTCCCCTTATTTTTTCTTGTCCCCTCCCCCAGCCCCGCCGAGAGAGGGCAGCTATCCGCCCAATCGTTGATTCTCCTGGAACGCGAACTTCAGGAACATCTTAAGGTCGTCGCTGTAACGCTCGAAGCGGACGGAGACCTGACCCTTTTGCTGGTTGACGTGCATCACGATGAACTCCGCCATGGCGTTCATGTCCATGCGATCGGCCAACATCAGCTTGCACTTGACCACTTCGCCGCGCTTGAAGGTCGCCTCATCATCGTAGATGCGGAAGCACAGGCCGCCCAGCGACCAGTTGCGGGTGTGGTGCACGCCGCGGTCGGTCTGCACCATGAACACCGGGCGGACGAAGCGCTTTTGCTTGCGCTGCTCCTGCGGGGTGGCCGGGCGCGGCGGCGGGGCGTTGCCGGGGTCCGGCGCCGCGAGTCCGCTGCCCTCCAGCTTGGCGCCGTCCATCTTGGCGTTCAGGACGATCGCCGCGCCGAGATCCGCGTGGCGCAGGTCGGCGAAGGACAGGTCGGCACCGTCGAAGTTGGTCGGCCACGACTTGCCGCCGGCCAGCATCAGCGGCTTGGCCTGGGCGTTCCCGAGCTTGGCCGCCGCCATATGGGCGCGGCGCAGCGTGGTGCCGCGCAGGTCCGCCTCGGTGAGATCGGCGCCCTCCAGGTCGCAGTAGGAGAGGTCCGCCATCTCCAGCCCGACCTTGTGCCACCTGGCCTTGGCGAAGCGGCAGCGGCGCATGCGCGCCGCCGACAGGATGCGGCCGGACAGGTCGGTGCCGACCACCGACACGAGGTCGAGGTCGAGGCGATGCCCCTCCTGCCCTCCGGTATCCACCCAGCGCTCATGCGCCGCCACCGCCTCCATGAAGGCGTCGTTCGTCATCTCGGTGTAGGTTGGGTGGGCGATGGCCTCGGGCGGCAGCACGAAGGGAATGTAGGTGCGGCTGAGCGTCGCCTGATCGATGACCGTGCCGTTGAAGGCCGCCCCGTCCAGCGTGGCGCCGGACAGGTCGGTGCCGACCAGCACGGCGCCGGACAGCTCCGCCCCCGACAGGTCGGCGTCGTTGAGGTCGGCGCCCGACAGGTCGCAGCCGGAGAAGTTGGCGCCGGCGAGGATCGAGCGCTCCATCTGCGCCTCGGTCAGGCGCGCCGCACCGCCGCCTTGCCGGGTGCCCGCACCGCCGTCCGACATGATGGCGCCGGCGCGCAGGTCGGCGCCGCGCAGGATGGCGTCCGTCAGCGCCGCCTTGTGCAGGTTGGCGCCGCGCAGGTCGGCGCCGGCCAGGGTGGCGCCGGTCAGGTTCGCCCCCTCCATGTCGGCGCCGAACAGGTCGCACTGGGTCAGGTTGGCGCCCATCAGCTTGGCGCCGCACAGGCTGGCCCCCGACAGCTTGGCGCCGGTCAGGTCGATCTTCGGCAGGTTCAGCCCGGTCAGGTCGCGGAAGCTCAGGTCCGCGCGCTTGCCGCCCTTGCGCTTCAGCCAGTTCTGATGGGCGACGATGATGCCCTTGATGTTTTCGATCTCGGCCTGAGTCCGTTCCGCCATAAGCTTGCGCTCGACCTTGTCCAGAGGGTTGGTTCCGAATGTTCGGGGAAAACGATCATACACGTCGCCGCGGCCTTACCCCACCCTCAAAGCGGCCGGGAGACTGCGACGTTTCGCATCTGTAGAGAATTTTAACGAATTGAAAGCTATACGGCGAATCCCACATGTTCCTTGGCGCGCCAGCGGAAACCCGGCGGAAAACTGATGACCGATCCGAAGCCATCCCTGAAGGCGCGTTTGGACAAGGTCAAGCTGACGCTGCTGCCGCTGAGCCGCGGCGTGAAGGCCCAGCTCTTCGACTATCTGGTCGACAGGCAGCTCACCGGCGACCCCGTGGGCGCGTACATCGCCGCGGCACTGCTGGAAGTGCTGAACGGCAACCGCACCGAACACGCCCGGCGCCTGTGGACCGGCTGGCTGGAACCGATCATCGTCCGCGACGACGACACCCTGTACGCCGAGCGCCGCCTGCCCGGCTATCTGCACATCGCCGATGCCGGCGGCTGGTGGAAGGCGCTGGCGCCCCGCATCACCCACGTGGTCGCCCCCATCCAGGGCACCATCGAGGATCGCGGCCGGTCGATGCCGCTGGACACCATCTTCGCGTCCGACGCCGCCCGCCAGTGGGCGGACATGCTGCGCCTGGAAAGCCTTGCCAAGCTGTCGGCGCTGCGCGCGGCGGTGCAGCCGCGCACCAAGTTCCTGGCCACGGCCAACGCCGAGCGCCTCAAGCTCCTCCCCCCGACCGACCGGGGCAGCCCGCCACCGCTGGACGCCGCCGACTTCGACACGCTGTTCGCCATGATCGAGGCGGCACCGGCGTGGACGGCGCTGCCCAAGCCCGCCGCCCAGGTGGACGCGGACGAGATCGTCGGCATGGTCGAAGGGCTGCTGGCGCAGGCGGCCGGGCACGCCCCTGCGGCGGCCTTCTACGCGGTGGCGCATGTCCACGGCGGCGGCGAGCCGGCCACCGCCGCGGCGCTGTACCAGGAACTCGCCCTGCCGCTGGTGCGGTCCAGCATCGTCGGCCACCTCCGCCTTGCCGGCCAGCGGTTGCGGGACTGCATGCGCCAGGGGGGCGCGGCGCGCGGCACCGGCGGGGCGCGGGGGCAGCGCACCTCAGCCCCGGACGCGCTGCTCGAACGCTATTTCGGCTGGTACGACGCCGCGCACGCCGCCAACCTGGAACAGGAGCAGCGCACCGAAGCGGAGATCCGCTACTCCATGGGCGAGTTGATCCAGGTCCTGGAAGAGGAATTGGTGCCGGCGCTGACCCGGCGCATCCTCGAACTCAACGAGCGCGTGACTCCGGCCGCGGCGCTGTCCGGCGTGCGATTCGTGCGGCAGTTCAAGGACGGGCTGTTGCGCCGGGGGCTAATCGCCTCGCCCAACCCGTGGCCGCCCACCGTCGGCGAGCATCTGGCGGGACAGTTCCGCCAGACCGTCTCCTCGCCGCGCCCCGACCGCCTGTCGGTGCTGGCCAACCTGACGGAAATCGCCGAGCTGGTCGGCTCTCCGGTCGAGGTCACGGCGCTGGACGAGGGGCTGCTGGCCGCGGTGCGCGAAGCGCTTCCCGACCGCAACCGCTGCGGCCCGGCCGAGCGCCGGCTGATCGAGCGGGTGATCGCCGTGGCGGTCACCGAGCGCCGCAAGTCGCGCTGGTGGATCTCCGAGGAGATGCGGGCCCTGCTGACCGAGACGGAACGGCTCGACCCCGACCTGCTGCGGACGGCAGCCGATTCCGCTTTGTAGCGTTTACCAAAAATATTGGAAGCCACGGCACCGCGTTTCTTGGCATGCTACACGAACGATTTACCCCTGGGGCGAAGGCATGGCGGACATACGGATCCGGTGGAGCGAGGCGCTGGCGGTCGGGACCTCGGCGCTGGACGGCGACCATCAGCACCTCTTCGCCCTGACCAACGAGGTGATGGCGGCGATCCTGGAAGGCCGCGGCGCCGCGGTGGTCAAGACGGCCATCGAGGACCTGGAGGACTACACCCGCCAGCACTTCAGCCGGGAAGAGGCGCTGCTTTTCGAGACCGGCTATCCCGACGCCGAGGCGCACCGCGCCTCGCACGCGCAACTCCTGGCGCAGCTTCAGGAAATCCGCGACGTCGTCGCCGAGGGGCAGCAGCCGGAGCGCGTCGCGCGCTTCCTTCAGGCCTGGATTCTCGACCATATCCTGGTCTCGGACATGGACTACGCGCGCTTCCTGCGCAAGCGCGCGCGCACCGAAGAGCCGGCGAACATCGCCCATAAGATCCTGATCGTCGAAAGCTCGCGCTTCTTCGCCGCGGTGCTGCAACAGGAGATCCAGGCGGCGACCGGGCTGACCGTCGATTGCTGCGGCACCTTCGCCGAGGCGCGGGCGGCACTGCGTTCGCATGGGCGCGAGTACCTCGTGGCGGTGCTCAACATCATCCTGCCGGACGCCGCCGATGGCGCCGTGGCGTCGCTGTGCCGCGAGACCGGCGTGCCGACCGTCGTCTTCACCGGAACCTATTCCGAAGACCTGCGCGAGCGGCTGACCGCCGAGGGCGTCATCGACTACATCGTCAAGGACACGCCGGCCAGCATCGGCCAGCTCGTCTCGGTGATCAAGCGGCTGGTGCGCAACCGGTACGCCAAGGCGCTGGTGGTGGACGATTCGGTGACCTCACGGGCCTACATCGGCGACCTGCTGCGCCAGTACAACTTCCGCGTCCTGCTCGCGGCGAACGGCGTCGAGGCGCTGGCGCAACTGGCCGAGCACCTCGACATCAGCCTCGTCATCACCGATTTCCACATGCCGCGCATGGACGGGCTGGAGATGGTGAAGCGCATGCGCGCCACCCATTCCAAGGACCGCTTGACCATCATCGGCCTGTCGTCGGGGGCCGGCGGCGCCATATCCGCCCGTTTCATCAAGGCCGGCGCCAACGACTTCCTGCCGAAGCCCTTCCTGCGCGAGGAATTCTACTGCCGCGTCGCGCAAAACATGGAATTGCTGGACCTCATCACCTCGCTGCGCGAGGTCTCGACCACCGACTATCTGACGGGGCTGTACAACCGCCGCCACTTCTACGACGTCGGCGAGACGCTGTTCGCCAGCATGCAGCGCGGCACCATCACGCTGACCGCCGCCATCATGGACGTGGATCATTTCAAGCGCATCAACGACACGCTCGGCCACGATGCCGGCGACCATGTGCTGAAGGCGGTGGCGCGCAACCTGCGGGCCATCACACGCGAAGCCGAGATCATCGCCCGCGTCGGTGGCGAGGAGTTCGCGCTGCTTGCCATCAATCTGGCGCCGGAGAGCGTGTCGGGCTTCTTCGACCGGCTGCGCACGGCGATCTCCAGCATCGAGGTCAACATCGACGGCCGTTCAGTGCCGGTGACCGTCAGCATCGGCGTGTGCTGCGGTCCGGCCGGCCGCCTAGACCAGATGATGAGCAAGGCCGACGAGATGCTCTATCTGGCCAAGCGCTCGGGGCGGAACCGCGTCGAGGTGTGCTGAAACCTATCCCGGACGCCGCCCCTCCCACACATCCGGGTTCACGAGGTGCAGCGGCTGGCGGCCCGACAGGGTGTCGATCACCGACTCCGCCACCATCAGCGCCATGCGCACCAGGCATTCCTCGGTGGAACTGGAGGTGTGCGGGCTGAGCGCCACGTTGTCCAGGCCCAGCAACGGGTGCCCGGCCGGCAGCGGCTCGCGCGAGAAGACGTCGAGGCCGGCACCGGCGATGCGCTTGCTCGCCAACGCCTCGACCAGCGCATCCTCGTCCAGCGTCGGCCCGCGGCCGGTGTTGATCAGCAGCGCCGAGGGCTTCATCAACGCCAGCTCCCGCCGGCCGATCAGGTTGCGGGTGGAGTCGCGCAACGGCAGGTGCAGCGACACCACGTCGGCGGCGTGCAGCAAAGCGTCCAGATCGTCCACCTTGGAATAGCCCAGCGCTTCCACCAGCTCGCGCGGGGCGGACGGGCTGTGCACCAGCACGCGCATGCCGAAGCCGTGGTGCGCCATGCGGGCGGTCGCCCGGCCGATGTCGCCGAAGCCGACGATGCCCAGCACCTTGCCGGACACTTCGGCGAACGGCAGCCGGTAGCGCACGTCGAAGTCCCCCGCCCGCGCGGCGGTGTGCGCCGGCACGATCTGCTTGGCGAGCGCCAGCATCAGCGCGATGGCCTGCTCGGCCACCGACACCGTGTTGCCGCCGGGCGTGTTGGTGACCGGAATGCCGAGGGAGGTGGCGTGCGGGACGTCGATCTGGTCGACGCCCACACCGTGGTTGGCGACGATGCGCAACCGGTGTGCGGCGTCCATGGCCGCCGCCTTCAGGCCGGCGTTGCGGGTGATGGCGGCGTCCGCCGCGCCGATCAGCGGCACCACGTCGGCGGTGTCGGCGGAAGGGGCGCGCGCGAGCACCACCCCCGCCTCTTCCAGACGGCGCTCGCCGGCCACGTGGATCGGCTGGACGATCAGGCAGACGGGTGCGGTCATCACACCGCCTTCGTCTGCCCGCCGTCAACGCGGAGCTTGACGCCGGTGATGTACGCCGCCCGCTCGCTGGCGAGGAAGGCGACCGCATCCGCGAACTCTTCCGGCCGGCCGTAGCGGCCCGTGGGGATGGCGGCCTTGGCGGAGGCCGAAATATCCTCCACCGACTTGCCGAGCCTCTTGGCGTTGGCGTTGTCCAGTTCGCCGATGCGCTCGGTCTGGATGCGGCCGGGCAGCACCATGTTAACGGTGATGCCCTTGCCCGCCACCTCGTTCGACAGAGTCTTCGACCAGCCGAGAATCGCCGCGCGGATGCCGTTGGACAGGCCGAGGTTGGGGATCGGCTGCTCGATGCCCGACGAGCCGATGGTGATGATGCGGCCCCAGCCGCGCTCCTCCATCGCCGGCAGCAGGCGCTGCGTCAGGTGGAACAGGTGACCGGCCATCATGGCGAACTGCGCGGTCCACTGCTCCAGCGTCGCGTCGCGCGCGGTGCCCGGCGGCGGGCCGCCGGAGTTGTTGACCAGGATGTCCACCCCGCCCTCGGCCAGCACCGCGTCGGCCAGCCGGTCCACCGACGCGCGGTCGGACAGGTCAAGGGGCATGGCGCGGGCGCGGCCGCGCTGGTCTTCCGGCAGCGTGTCGATCCACTCCCGGATGCGCGCTTCGGTGCGGGCGGCGGCGATGACCGTGGCGCCCTCGGCCAGCAAGGCGCGGGCCGACGCGGCGCCCAGGCCGCGGCTGGCGCCCAGCACCAGGGCGCGGCGGTTGGCGATTCCCAGATCCATCAGGCGATCTCCTTCAGGCGCTTGTCTTGGCGGGTCAGCAGGCGCTCGATGTCGGCGACGTCCAGGGCGGACAGCGTGCCGCCGGGCTTGCGCAGCGTGGCGGACGCGATGGCGCCGCGCTTGGCGAGCACGTGCTTGCGCGCCATCAGGCCGATGCCCTGCTGCTGCTCGTAACGGGCGTACGGCAGGTAGGCGTCGAAGATGTCGTGCGCGCGCTCCACGTCGCCCTTGGTGTAGGCGTCCACCACGCCGACCATCATCTCGGGGAAGGCGAAGCCGGTCATGGCGCCATCGGCGCCACGGCCCATCTCCTCCGGCAGGAACAGGCCGCCGTTGCCGGTCAGGATGCTGACCCGGCGCACGTCGCCCTTGTCCGACGCGGCGCGCAGCACGGAGATCTTGGCCAGCCCCGGCCAGTCCTCGTGCTTGACCATGACGCAGGTCGGCAGATCCTTGATGATGCGGTTGATGACGCCCGTGGGGATCTGCACGTTGGTGGTCAGCGGGTAGTCCTGGAGCACGAACGGCGTCTTGCCCAGCGCCTCGGCGACACCCGCGTAATAGCCGTAGATCTGGTCGTCGCTGCGCAGATGGCCGGCGGGGGCGACCATCACGCCGGCCGCGCCGTCGTCCATCACCGCGTCGGCCAGTTCGCGCATCGGCGCGAAGCCGGGGCTGGAGACGCCGACCACGGTCGGGATGCGCCCGTTCACGCGGGACAGCACGCGGCGCACGAAAATGCGCGATTCCTCGGCGGTCAGCTTGGGCGCCTCGCCCATGATGCCCAGCACGGTGATGCCGGTGACGCCGCGCTCCAGGTAGAAATCGACCATGCGGTCGGTGCTGGCGAGGTCAAGCTCGCCGTTCTCCGCGAAGGGCGTCACCGCAATGATGAAGACGCCCCGGGCGGACTCGTCCAACAACGCCATGTCCTGTCGCCTCTCCCCTAAGTTCGTTGCACCTAGCCAAGCATCATCGCCGGCCGCTGTCCAGGGCGCCCGGGCCGCGCATGGCGCTCATGCGCACAGCGCGGTGCCGCGGCGGGCCTGAGGCCGTCAACCGCCAAGTCCTTAATTTGTCACCGCAAAACACGGCATTTAACGAAAATTTAACCATTCTCGGTTTCCAGCCGTTAACCGTACGGGCGGAAGGTCGTATGTACGTTCGAAAAAGGCGCATGACCATGACGACCACCGCTGACGGCCTGATCCCCACCACCTTTACCATCACCGCCTACGGGCAGTCGGCGGGTGGCCGATGGCCTCACGTTGTGCTGCGGCTCGACGGACAGGAAATCGGTCAGGCGACGGTCAGCTCGGCCGACCCGACGCAATACATTTTCACCACCAACGTGACGCCGGGTGCGGCGCACGCGCTCCAACTCGAGTACGACAACGATGCGTGGATCAACGGGCAGGACATGAACCTGTTCGTGAAGTCGTTCAACGTGAACGGCAACACCATCGCCGTCACCGACCGCAGCGTCACCTACGACAAGGGCGCGCTGGACGGCAAGGACGTGGTCGGCGGGCAGGAGGGGATGTACTGGAAGGGTGCGCTCAACGTGGCGCTGCCGGCCTCGGCGTTCCTGCCGCCTCCGCCCCCGCCGGTGGTCACCCCGCCGTCGATGACCAGCACCATCACCGTCAACGCCTGGGGCGATGCGGCCGGCGGCAAACAGGCGCACTTCAAGCTGCTGGTGGACGACGTCGTGGTGGGCGACGCCACCGCGACCGGCGCGCTGGCCCCCTACACCTTCAAGACGACGCTGAACCCCGACGAGGCGCACAAGGTCCAGGTCTGGTACGACAACGACGCCACCGTGAACGGCCAGGACCGCAACCTCTACGTCCGCAGCGTCGCCATCGACGGCAAGGAGTTCGCGGCGACCGACCCGCTGGCCTCCTACGACAAGGGTCCGGTGGACGGCAAGTATGTGGTCGCCGGGCAGGAGGGCCTGTTCTGGGGCGGTGCGCTGACCTACGGCCTGGGCGAGGAGGTCTTCGGCGGCCCCGTCGTCCGCCCTCCGCCCCCGCCGGAGCCGGTGCCCACCAAATCCGCGGACATCGTCGTCAACGCCTGGGGCGCCTCGGCCGGCGGCGTGGCCCCGCACTTCAAGCTGCTGGTCGACGGCGCGGTGGTCGGCGAGGGCCGCGCCACCACCGGCACCGCGACTCCCTACACCTTCAAGGCCGATGTGGACCCCACGGTCGCCCACAAGGTGCAGGTCTGGTACGACAATGACGCCACCGTCAACGGCCAGGACCGCAACCTGTTCGTCAAGCCGGTGTCGATTAACGGCCACGAGGTGAACGTCACCGACGCCGGGGTCACCTACGACAAGGGCGTGGTGGACGGCAAGGACGTGGTCGCCGGGCAGGAGGGGCTGTACTGGGGCGGCGCCATAAACCTCACCGCACCGTCCGCCTACTTCGAGCATCCCGTGCTGCCGCCGCCCACCAAGCCGGCCTTCTACGTGGCGACCAACGGCAAGGACACGTGGTCGGGCAAGCTGGCCGCTCCCAACGCCGATGGCACCGACGGCCCGTTCGCCTCGCTGGAGCGCGCCCGCGACGCCATGCGCGGCAGCGACATCGACACCACCTTCGTCCGCGAGGGCAAGTACACCCTGTCCAAGACAGTGGAACTGACCGCACTGGACAACGGCCATGCCTTCAAGAACTACCCCGGCGAGACGCCGGTGCTGGACGGCGGCGAGAAGGTCACCGGCTTCGTCAACGAGGGCAACGGCGTGTTCTCCGCCAAGCTCGCCACGGCCAGCGGCTTCGACGTGAGCATCGGCGGCGTGCGCCAGCACATGGCCGAAAAGGGCGTGTGGGACACCACCGACGCCAAGGCCGGCTGGTTCTTCGCCGACGCCGCGGAGACCGGCCCCAGCGCCTCGGCGATCCGCTACCACACGGGCGACGTGTCGGCGTCCGATCTGGCGCCGGGCACCAAGATTCAGGTCTTCGACGTGGAGCGCCTGCAAGACGCCATCGTCGAGGTGTCGAGCATCAACGACGCCACCCGCACCATCCAGTTCAAGACCCCCGTCCCCTTCACCCTTCAGGAAGGCGCCACCTACAAGCTGCTCGACAACGCCGCCTTCGTCGATCAGGCCGGCGAGTTCGCGTGGCGCGCGTCGGACGGCCATTTGGTGGTGAAGCCGGTCGACCCGGCGGGGTTCGAGCAGGCGGGCGTCACCGTGGGCCGGCTCGGCACGCTGATGACGCTGAACGGCACGCAGGGCGTCACGGTCGAGGGGCTGACCTTCGCCGATGGGCGCACGGACTCAGCGGCGCTGTCGGTCGTCTCGGGCACCGGCAACAGCATCGGCAACAACCATTTCCTCAACGTCGGCACCGGCATCCTGCTGAAGGCTTCCGGCAACAACCTGATCGGCGGCAACGTGCTGGACCACCTTGCGGTGAACGGCATCGAGCTGACCAACGACAGCAACGCCAACCACATCTACGCCAACGACATCCAGCACATCGGCGAGGTCCGCAAGTACGCCGCCGGCATCATCGGCACGGGCGCCGACGACAACGTGATCGCCAACAACGACATCGCCTACAGCGCGCGCTACGGCATCTCGTTCAAGAACTACAACTCCACCAACATCAACACCGGCGACATCATCGAGAACAACCGCATCCTGCACACCGTGCAGGAATCGGCCGACGCCGGGGCCATCGAGATCCTCGGGCGTTCCAGCGTCGACACCGGCATCATCGTGCGCAACAACTGGATCGAGGACGTCGGCGGCCTCGCCACCAACGCGTCCGACCAGTGGCTGACGAAGTGGAAGGGCTTCGGCGTCTACATGGACGATCTGGCCGGCGGCGTCACCGTGCGCGACAATTTCCTGAAGAACACCGCCATGGCGGCCGTACACATCCACGGCGGCGACGATAACCGGGTGGAAAACAACTTCAGCATCCTGGCCGCCAACGCCGAGGAGTTCATCCGCATCGGCTGGAACCCGAAGTTCGGCGACCTCGGCACGCCGATCAACAACGTGGTGGTCAAGAACGTCATCGACGGCACGCTGCCGCTCGACGACTACCACGAGCTGCTGACGGCCAACAATCCGGTGATCGACCAGAATCTCGTCCACAACGTGCCGACCTACGGCACCGCGGATGTGGTCGGCAACCCGATGTTCGTGGACGCGTATTACGGCAAATACGCCCTGCAACCCGGCTCGCCGGCGCTGAGCATGGGCATCCACGATCTGGCGTGGTCGTCCATGGGCGAACACGGCTATACGGCGACCGCGATCATGCCGGTGTTCTGGGACGCATAAGGGGGTCTTCCCTGCCCCCTCACGGTCCACCGGCGTTATGCTGCCGGTCGCCATTGGACACGGGAGGGGATCATGAACGAAGACCTGCTGGTGCAACGGGGTGACGGCGGCATCGTCACCCTGACGCTCAACCGCCCGCACAAGCTGAACGCCATGACCAAGCCGCTGTGGCGGCGCCTGGGCGAGGTGATCGGTGGACTGAGCACCGACGAGACCGTGCGCTGCATCGTGCTGCGCGGGGCGGGCACCAAGGCGTTCAGCCCCGGGAACGACATCTCGGAGTTCGAGACGGAGCGCGCCAACGTCGAGCAGGCGCGCGCCTACGGCACGATCATGCACACGACGCTGAACACCATGCGCGCCTGCCCGCACCCGCTGGTGGCGATGATCCATGGGATCTGCGTCGGCGGCGGGCTGGAGATCGCCGCCAACTGCGACCTGCGGATCTGCGGCGAATCGAGCCGCTTCGGCGTGCCGGTCAAGAGCCTCGGCCTCGTCATGGCCTACCCGGAGATCGACGGGCTGCTGCGGCTTGCCGGCCGCGCGGCGACGCTGGAAATCCTGCTGGAGGGGCGAATTTTCGGCTCGCGCGAGGCGCAGGAAAAGGGCCTCGTCACCCGCATCGTCCCCGACGACATGGTCGAGCAGGAGGCTTATGACACCGCCCGGCGCATCGCCGAGGGCGCCCCCCTGGTCGCCCGCTGGCACAAAAAGTTCGTGGCGCGGCTGGAACAGGGCGCCCCCCTGACGCCCGAGGAGATGGAAGAGGGATACGCCTGCTACGGTACGGAGGACTTCCAGATCGGCTATCGTGCTTTCCTGGCTAAGGAAAAGCCGAAGTTTCGAGGGCGATGATCTAACCTCTCCCCTCTGGGGAGAGGTCGGCGCGAAGCGCCGGGTGAGGGGGTTTGCGGGGGACCGGAAACGGCCGCGGTGCGCAACCCCCTCACCCTAACCCTCTCCCCAGGGGGAGAGGGAACAAGAGGGACACCAATGGGACCGTTGTCAGGTTTGAAGGTCGTCGAACTGGCGCACATCATGGCCGGCCCGGTGTGCGGGCTGATGCTGGCGGACATGGGCGCCGACGTGGTGAAGGTCGAGAAGCTGCCCGGCGGCGACGACAGCCGCCGCATGGTGCCGCCCACCATCGAGGGCGAATCCGCCGCCTATATGATGATGAACCGCAACAAGCGCGGCATCGCGCTCGACCTCAAGCAACCCGGCGGCAAGGAGGTGCTGAAGCGCCTCCTGAGCACCGCCGACGTGGTCATCGAGAACTACCGCCGCGGCACCATGGAAAAGCTAGGCTTCGGCCCCGACGTGCTGAAGCAGCTCAACCCGCGCCTCGTCTATTGCGAGATCTCCGGTTTCGGGCGCAGCGGGCCGCTGGCCGACCAGGGCGGCTTCGACCTCGTGGCGCAGGGCATAAGTGGCCTGATGAGCATCACCGGCGAAGGCCCCGGCCGCCCGCCGGTCAAGGTCGGCGCCCCGGTGACGGACATCACCGCCGGCCTGCTCGGCACCATGGGCGTGCTGGCGGCGCTGTACGAGCGCCAGCGCACCGGCGAGGGGCAGCGGGTGGACACCTCGCTGTTCGAGGCGGGCATCGTCCACACCTACTGGCAGTCGGCGATCCGCTTCGCCACCGGGGTGAGCCCCGGCCCGATGGGCTCGGCCCACCCGCTGAACGCGCCCTATCAGGCGTTCCCGACCGCGGACGGCTGGATCAACATCGGCGCCGCCAACCAGACGAACTGGCTGCGCCTGCTGGATGTGCTGGAGGCGCCGGACCTGCGCGACGACCCGCGCTTCGCCGACAACCCCGGCCGCATGCGGCACCTGGACGAGTTGGTGGAGTCGCTGTCGGCGATCTTCCGCCGCCGCGGCACCTCGGCGTGGCTGGCGATCATGGAGCAGGCCGGCATCCCCGCCGGCCCGGTGCTGAGCATCGCCGAGATGCACGACCACCCGCACACCCGCGCCCGCGAGATGGTGGTCGAGGTCGAGCACGCCAAGGCCGGCCCGGTAAACACGCTGGGCCTGCCCATCAAGTTCTCCCGCACGCCGGGCGGCGTGCGCTCCGGCGCGCCGACGCTGGGCCAGCACACGCGGGCTATCCTCGGGGAGCTGGGCTTCGACGAAGCGGCGGTGGCGCGGCTGGCCAAGGAGAAGGCGGTGGCGTGATCCACCGCTGGACGGCCTTCCCGCTCCCTATATGATCCAGACCGACACACCGCATCGCCGTGCCCGGCCGCAGAAGCCGGCGCGGCCAGGGAGACACATGAGATGACGCTAGACCAGCACGGCGTGACCCACCTCCTCGACATGAAGACGTTGCGCAACGGCGAGATCGAGGTGCGTTCGCCCATCGACGGCGCGGTGCTCGGCCGCGTGCCGGCCGACACGCCCGAGTCCGTCGACGCCAAGATCGCCGCCGCTCACGCCGCCTTCCTGGACTGGCGCTCCGTCCCGGCGCCGAAGCGCGGCGAGCTGATCCGCCTGCTGGGCGAGGAACTGCGCAAGGAGAAACAACACCTCGGCCGTCTGGTGACGCTGGAATGCGGCAAGTCGATCCAGGAAGGCTACGGCGAAGTGCAGGAGATGATCGACATCTGCGACTTCGCGGTCGGCCTGTCGCGCCAGCTCTATGGCCTGAGCATCGCGTCGGAGCGCCCCGGCCACCGCATGACCGAGACGTGGCATCCCCTTGGCGTGTGCGGCGTCATCAGCGCCTTCAACTTCCCGGTCGCCGTGTGGGCGTGGAACTTCGCGCTCGCCATCGTCTGCGGCGATCCGGTGATCTGGAAGCCGTCCGAAAAGACGCCGCTCACCGCGCTGGCCTGCAAGCGCATCTTCGAGCGCGCCGCGGCCCGCTTCGGCTCGGCCCCGGCCGGGCTGCTGGACGTCATCGTCGGCGACCACCACATCGGCGAGCAACTGGTGGACGACCCGCGCGTGCCGTTGGTCAGCGCCACCGGCTCCACCCGCATGGGCCGCGCGGTCGGACCGCGCGTCGCCCAGCGCTTCGGCCGCACCATCCTCGAACTCGGCGGCAACAACGCGATGATCGTGGCGCCCTCGGCCGAGATGAACCTCGCCGTGCGCGCCATCCTGTTCGCCGCGGTGGGCACCGCCGGCCAGCGCTGCACCACGCTGCGCCGCCTGATCGTGCACGAGAGCGTCTATGATCGCCTGATCCCGCAGCTCAAGCACGCCTTCGGCCAGGTCTCCATCGGCACGCCGCTGGAGGAGACGAACCTGCTCGGCCCGCTGATCGACCGGGGGGCGTTCGAAAACATGCAGCGGTCGCTGGACGCCGCGCGGGCGGAGGGCGGCATCGTCACCGGCGGCGAGCGCGTGCTGGCCGACCGCTTCCCTGACGCCCACTATGTCCGTCCCGCGCTGGTCGAGATGCCGGAGCAGACCGACATCATGCGGCACGAGACCTTCGCGCCGATCCTCTACGTGGTGCGCTATTCGGGCGGCCTGGACGAAGCGATATCGATCCAGAACGACGTGCCGCAGGGCCTGTCGTCGTGCATCTTCACCACCGATCTGCGTGAGGCGGAAAAGTTTCTTTCCGCGGCCGGGTCGGACTGCGGCATCGCCAACGTCAACATCGGCCCGTCCGGCGCGGAGATCGGCGGCGCCTTCGGCGGCGAGAAGGAGACCGGCGGCGGGCGCGAGTCCGGTTCCGATTCCTGGAAAGCCTACATGCGCCGGCAGACCGCCACGGTGAACTACTCGGACTCCCTGCCGCTCGCCCAGGGCATCCAGTTCAACCTGCCCGGCTCGTAAATGCTTGACGCACAAATCATCCCTGCCGACAATCGATCCTAAGAATGCGGGCGCCTCGACGCGCCCGCCGGGGAGGACCATGAAGACGCACGCCACCGACGCCCGAACGGCGTCCGCGTTCCGGTAGCCGCCATGCCCCGGCTCGCCGCAAACCTGACGATGATGTTCACCGAGGTGCCGTTCCTCGACCGCTTCCGCGCGGCGGCCGAGGTGGGATTTTCCGGTGTGGAGTTCCTCTTCCCCTACGACCATGAGCCCGAGGAAATCGCCCGCGCCCGCAAAGGCACCGGCCTGTCGGTGGCGCTGTTCAACCTCGCCCCCGGCGACTGGGCGGCGGGCGAGCGCGGTCTCGCCTGCCTGCCCGGCCGCGAGGTGGAGTTCGTCGAGTCCGTCGAGCGCGCGCTGATCTACGCCGCCGCCCTGGACTGCCCGACGCTGCACGTCATGGCCGGCATCCCGCCCGCCGGAATGGACCGCGCCGACGCACTCGCCCTGTACGCCGAACGCCTGCGCCACGCCGCGCACCGTGCCGCCGACCACGACCGCACGCTGGTGATCGAGCCGCTGAACGACCGCGACGTGCCCGGCTATCTGCTGCGCACCACCACCGAGGCCATGCAGGTGATCGAGGATGTGGGGGCCCCGAACCTCGGTCTGCAATTCGACCTCTACCACGCGCAGATCATGGAGGGCGACCTGACCATGCGGATGCGGCGCCTTGCGCCCGCCATCCGCCACGTGCAGATCGCCGGCGTGCCCGACCGCCACGAGCCGGACACCGGCGAGTGCGACCCGCACCATCTGCTGCGCGAGCTGGATGCCATCGGCTACGCCGGCTGGGTCGGCTGCGAGTACCGCCCCAGGGCCGGCACGCTCGCCGGGCTGGGCTGGGCGCAGCGCTACCTGCGGGGTGGAGCATGAGCGTTCTGCTGGGCTGCATCGCCGACGACGTGACGGGCGCCTCGGACCTCGCCAACACGCTCGCCAAGGCTGGGCTGCGCACCGTGCAGACCATCGGCACCGATGGGCTGTCCGAGGCCGGCGACGCTGAGGCCGTAGTGGTCGCGCTGAAAAGCCGCTCTATCGACCCGGACGACGCCGTGTGCCTGTCGGTAGATTCGTGGCGACGGCTGAAGAGCCTCGGCGCCCGGCAGTGCTATTTCAAATACTGCTCGACCTTCGATTCCACCGATCGCGGCAACATCGGCCCGGTGCTGGACGCGCTGCTGGCCGAGACGGGCGGCGACTTCACCATCGCCTGCCCGACCTTCCCGGAGACCGGGCGCACCGTCTACCAGGGGCACCTGTTCGTCTGGAGCCAGCCGCTGCACGAATCGCCGCTGAAGGACCACCCGCTCAACCCCATGCACGATGCCAACCTCGTCCGCGTGCTGGAGCGGCAGAGCCGCACCAAGACCGGGCTGGTGGACTGGCAGACGGTGACGCAGGGGCCGGCCGCGGTGCGTGCCGCCTTCGACGTGCTGAAACGCGCGGGCGTCGGCGCTGCGGTGGTGGACGCGCTGACGCTCGGCGATCTCGCCACCATCGGTGCGGCGTGCCGCGACTTGGCGCTGGTCACCGGCGCCTCGGGATTGGCCGCCGGGCTGGCGGACAACTTCATCCGCGCCGGGCTTGCCAGGGGCGAGAACGCCACCGGCCTGCCGCCGGTCGCCGGGCCGGAGGTGCTGCTGGCTGGCAGTTGCTCCCCCGCCACGCTGGCGCAGGTCGCCGCGGCGGAGCGCCGCTACCCGGTGGTGCGGCTGGAGGTTGATGCGCTGCTTGCCGGCGGCGACGTGGTGCCAGCGCTGCTCGACCAGATCCGTCCGCATCTGGGGCGGACGCCGGTGCTGGTGGTGTCCTCGTCCCGGCCGGACGATGTGCGCGCGGTGCAGGACCGCTTCGGCCGCGAGGGTTCCGGCCGGGCCATCGAGCAGGCCTTCGCCCGTCTGGCGGCGGCGCTGGCCGAGGCCGGCGCGCGGCGCTTCGTGGTGGCCGGCGGCGAGACCTCCGGCGCCGTGGTGGAGGCGCTGGGCGTTCGGGCGTTGCGCATCGGCCCGGAGATCGCGCCGGGCGTCCCGGCCACCGTCAGCCTGGGCGCCACGCCGTACGCGCTGGCGCTGAAGTCCGGCAATTTCGGCGGCGAGGACTTCTTCCACGACGCGCTGGAGGCGATGCCGTGAAAATCCTCATCACCGGCGGCAACGGTTTCCTCGGGCGCAAGCTGGCGCAGCGCCTGCTGACCGAGAAGCGCGTCTCCGACCTCGTGCTGCTCGACGTGCAGGACGGCCCACCCCTGCCCGCCGGCGCCACCAGCCTGATCGGCGATTTGTGCGACGCGTCGGTGCAGCAGCGCATTCGCGACGCGGCCTTCGACAGCGTCTTCCACCTCGCCGCGGTGGTCAGTTCCGCGGCCGAGGCGGACTTCGACCTTGGCCTGCGCGTCAACGTGGACGGCACCCGCGCGCTCCTGGAAGCCTGCCGGGCCATGCCCAAGCCGCCAAGGGTCGTCTTCGCCAGCTCCGTCGCCGTGTTCGGCCACGCGCCGCCGGTGGTCGAGGACGACACGCCGGCCCGCCCGCAATCCTCCTACGGCACGCAGAAAGCCATCGGCGAGCTGCTGGTCAACGACTACAGCCGCAAGGGCTTCGTGCAGGGCTGCGCGTTGCGCCTGCCCACCGTGGTGGTGCGGCCGGGCAAGCCGAACCTTGCCGCCTCGTCCTTCGCCAGCGGCATCATCCGCGAGCCGCTGAACGGCGAACGCGCCGCCTGCCCGGTACCGGAGGAACTGCCGATCTGGATTTCCTCGCCGCGCACGGTGGTGAGCAACCTGCTGCACGCGCACGGTCTGGCCCCCGAGGCCTGGGAGGACGACCGCACGCTCAATCTGCCGGGCATTGGCGTGCGGGTGGCGGAGATGATCGCGGCGTTGGAGCGTGCCGGCGGCGACTCCTCGCTGATCGACCGCACGCCGGACGAGCGAATCGCCCGCATCGTCCGCAGCTGGCCCGGCGCCATGCGCACCACGCGCGCCGACCGCCTCGGCTTTCAGCGCGACGAGGGAATCGACGCCATCGTCCGGGCCTACATCGCCGACGACATGCAACGCTGAACGAACAACCACAATAACAGGGAGGCCCCCATGGTCTTGAAGAGGGTTATCGCCACCGCCGTTTTCGGCTTCGGCCTCACCGCCGGTGTGGCCTGGGCCGAGGAGCTGAAGGCCGGCTACTCGCTGCCGCCGACCTCGCACTACGGCGTCGGCGTCTCGGCCATGGCGGACGAACTGGCGAAGCTGTCCAACGGCAAATGGACCATCAAGCAGTTCCCGGCCAACGCGCTGGGCGGCGAGCGCGAGATGGTCGAGGGTGCGCAGATCGGCACCGTGGACATCGTCGCCACGTCGACCGGGCCGGTCGGCAACTTCGTGCCGGACACGCTGGTGACCGACATTCCCTTCCTGTTCAAGGACTACAAGCACGCCCACGCGGTGCTCGACGGTCCGATCGGCCAGAAGATCCTCGACCAGTTCCCCAAGCACGGGCTGATCGCGCTGGCCTGGGGCGAGAACGGCTTCCGCAACCTGACCAACTCCAAGCACCCGGTGAAGACGCCCGAGGATGCCAAGGGCCTGAAGATCCGCACCATGGAGAATCAGGTGCACATGACGGCGTTCAAGACGCTGGGCGTGCTGCCCACCCCGATGGCCTTCCCCGAACTGTTCACCGCCATGCAGCAGGGCACCGTGGACGGCCAGGAGAACCCCATCGGCGTGATCCTCGGCGCCAAGTTCTCCCAGGTGCAGAAGTACCTGACGGTGAGCCAGCACGTGTACTCGCCGGCCTTGATCCTGCTGTCGCCCAGCGTGTGGGGCAAGCTGTCCGACCAGGAAAAGGGCTGGTTCAAGCAGGCCGCCGCAGCCGGCGCCAAGGCCATGCGCCAGAAGGCCGAGGACGACGCCGCCAACGGCATCGCCGAGTTGCAGAAGCAGGGCATGGAGGTGGTGCCCAGCGTGGACGCCGCCGCCTTCCAGGAAGCCCTCAAGCCCGCCTACGCCGAGTACGCCAAGAAGTTCGGTCAGGCGAAGATCGACGAGATCAGGAACTACAAGTACTGAAAAATCCCTCTCCCGCCCCGGGAGAGGGTGGCCGCCGCAGGCGGCCGGGTGAGGGTGAGGCCAAGGATCCTTGAATTTACCCTCACCCTCCCGCCCTGTGGGCGGGCCCCTCCCTCTCCCGGGGCTCTCGGCGGATCTTCGATCCGCCTGACGCCGTCAGCGCTGGCTTCGCCAGCGCGAGAGGCGGGAGAGGGTAGAAATGGAGTTCCCATGCTCGCGGCTCTGTCGGCGTTCGAGAAGTTCCTGATGCGCTGGACCATGCGGGCCGCCATGGCGCTCTTGGTGCTGGCCTGCATCGTCTCGCTCTACCAAGTCATCACCCGCTTCGTCTTCGAGGAGCCGTCCACGTGGTCCGAGGTGATGGCGCGCTCGCTCGACATCTGGATGGTCTACCTGGGCGTCGCCGTCGCCTTCCGCCACGGCGCGTTGATGGCCGTCGAGTTCCTGCACAGCCGCACGCAGGGCAGCGCCCGCATCGTTCTGGTGGCGCTGATCTCCGGGCTGTCGCTCGGCGTGCTGGCGGTGATCGCCTGGGCCGGCTGGGAGATGACCGGGCGGGTCCGGTTCCAGATGCTGGCCGGGGTGGACAACCCGTTCACCGGCGAGGGCATTTCCATCGCCCTGGTCTACGCCGCCATCCCCGTGGGCGCGGTGCTGTCGATGATCGGCGTGGTCGCCCGCGCCGCCGAGGAGATCGCCCTCGTCCGCCGCGCCGGCACCGCGCCGGCCGCCCCGCAAGAGATCTACGAGGTCTGACGCCATGACCAGCTTCATGCTCTTCGTCATGGTGGCGCTGTTCGCGCTCAGCGTGCCGATCGCCGTGGCGATCACGGCGGCGGCCATCGGCGGCATCAGCTTCTTCACCACCATGCCGCTGATCGTCGTCGCGCAGAAGCTGATGACCAGCATCGACAGCTTCCCCCTGATGGCCGTGCCGTTCTTCATCCTGGCCGGCAACCTGATGGAGGCCGGCGGCATCTCCGCCCGGCTGGTGGAGTTCGCCAAGTCGGTGGTCGGCAACATCCAGGGCGGGCTGGCCTGCTCCTGCGTGCTGACCTGCATGATCTTCGCGTCGGTGTCGGGCTCCAGCGTGGCGACCACCTTCGCCATCGGCGCCATCATCATCCCGGCGATGATCAAGCACGGATACCCGCGCGAGTTCGCCGCCGCCCTGCAAGCCACCTCGGCCGAGTTGGGCGTCATCATCCCGCCGTCGATCCCGATGATCCTCTACGGCGTCTCGGCCGAGGTCTCCATCGGCGAGATGTTCATCGCCGGCGTCGGGCCGGGCCTGCTGATCGGCGGCGCGCTGACGGTCTTCACCTACATCACCTGCAAGATGAACGGTTGGGGCCGCCAGGACCGCGAGGGCCGCATGGGCTTCGTCAAGGCGACGGAGCGCGCAGCGTTCGCGCTGATCATGCCGGTCATCATCATCGGCGGCATCTACAAGGGCGTGTTCACCCCCACCGAGGCGTCGGTGGTGGCGGTGTTCTACGCCTTCATCGTCAGCATGTTCGTCTACCGGGCGATCACCTGGGCCGACCTCGCGCCGATCCTGCGCAAGTCGGTGCTGTCCTCGTCGATCATCATGTTCATCATCGCGGCGGCCGGGCTGTTCAGCTTCCTGATCAC
Organism: Azospirillum terrae; assembly: GCF_053470425.1. Classification (NCBI taxonomy): domain Bacteria; kingdom Pseudomonadati; phylum Pseudomonadota; class Alphaproteobacteria; order Rhodospirillales; family Azospirillaceae; genus Azospirillum; species Azospirillum terrae. Next base: position 993,591 of record NZ_JBPXMR010000001.1, read on the forward strand.
GCGGGCCGGCGTGCCGGCGGCCATCGGCGAATGGATCGCCGGGACCATCGGCAGCCCGGGCGTCTTCCTGCTGGTGGTGAACCTGTTCCTGTTCGTGGTGGGCATGTTCGTCGAGACCTCGGCCTCGATCATCGTTCTGGCGCCGATCCTGGCGCCGGTCGCCGCGCATTTCGGCATCGACCCCGTGCATTTCGGGCTGATCATGGTGGTGAATCTCGCGCTGGGCATGGTGACGCCGCCCTTCGGCGTGAACCTGTTCGCCGCCTGCCAGGTGGCGGGCTTGAGCCTGGAGAAGATCATCGGCCGGCTGGTCCCCTTCGTGCTGGTGGTCTTCGCCTGCCTGATGGTCATCACCTACGTGCCCGCGGTGACGCTGTTCTTCCGCAGCCTCGTTTACTGAGGACAAGTGCCATGATGGAAACCAAGCTCCTGATCGGCGGCCGGTTCGTCGAGGCCGCCAGCGGCGAGACGATCCCCTGCGTCGATCCCTCGACCGGCGAGAATTTCGCCGCCATCCCGCGCGGCAAGGCCGAGGATGTGGACCGCGCGGTCGAAGCCGCCCGCACCGCCCTGGACGGCGACTGGGGCCGCCTGACCGCCGCCGAGCGCGGCCGGCTGATGTTCAAGCTCTCCGCCCTGCTCCTGCAACACGCCGACACCCTGGCCGAGCTGGAGAGCCGCGACGTCGGCAAGCCGCTGGCCCAGGCCAGGGCGGACGTCATCGCCTGCGCCCGCTACTTCGAGTTTTACGGCGGGGCGGCCGACAAGGTGCACGGCGACACCATCCCGTACCTGAACGGCTACACGGTGCTGACCCTGCGCGAGCCGCACGGGGTGACCGCGCACATCATCCCGTGGAACTACCCGTTGCAGATCATCGGCCGCAGCGTCGGCGCGGCGCTCGCCATGGGCAACGCCTGCGTGGTGAAGCCGGGCGAGGACGCCTCGCTGACCACGCTCTACCTCAGCCGGCTGGCGCACGAGGCCGGCTTCCCGGCCGGGGCGCTCAACATCGTGTCCGGCTATGGCGAGGAGGCCGGGGCGGCGCTGTCCTCGCATCCGGGGATCAACCACATCTCCTTCACGGGCAGTCAGGAGGTCGGCGTTCTGGTGCAGCAGGCCGCCGCGCGCAACATTGTGCCGGTGACTCTGGAGTTGGGCGGCAAGTCGCCGCAAGTGGTGTTCGCCGACGCCGATCTGGAACAGGCGCTGACCTTCGTGGTGCGGGCGTCGGTGCAGAACGCCGGGCAGACCTGCTCGGCCGGCAGCCGCGTGCTGATCGAGCGGCCGATCTACGAGCGCTTCACCGCCATGATCGCCGAACGCTTCAAGGCGCTGAAGGTCGGCCCGGCGCTGGAGGACCACGACATCGGCCCGCTGATCAACGCCAAGCAGCGCGACCGCGTTGTGGACATGGTCCACGCGGCGCGGGAGAACGGCTTCCCGGTGCTGGCCGAAGGCCGCGTCGTGGAGGGCGCCCCCAGGGGAGGCTTCTACGTCGCCCCGGTGCTGTTCGGCGACGTGAAGCCGGGCTGCGAGATCGAGCAGCAGGAGGTGTTCGGCCCGGCGCTGGCCGTCATCCCCTTCGACGGTGAGGAGGAGGCGGTCAGGATCGCCAACGGCACCCCGTTCGGCCTCGTGGCCGGCGTGTGGACGCGCGAAGGCGGCCGGCAGATGCGTATGGCGAAGCGGCTGCACGCCGGACAGGTCTTCATCAACAATTACGGTGCAGGCGGCGGTGTCGAACTGCCCTTCGGCGGCGTCAAGAAAAGCGGCTTCAACCGCGAAAAGGGCTTCGAGGCGCTGTACGGCTTCTCGGCCGTCAAGACCGTGGCGATCAAGCACGACTAAGGGGGGAAGACATGCGCTTACAGGGCAAGGTCGCCATCATCACCGGCGGCGGTTCGGGCTTCGGTGAGGGGATGGCCAAGCGCTTCGCGGCGGAGGGCGCCAAGGTCGTGGTCGCCGACATCAACGAGGAGTCCGCCCGCCGCGTCGCCTCGGAAACCGGCAACGGCGCCATCGCGGTGCGGGCCGACGTGTCGGTGAGCGCCGACGTCAAGGCGATGGTGGACGCCGCGGTCCAGGCCTTCGGCCGGCTGGACATCCTGGTCAACAACGCCGGCTACACCCACCGCAACGGCCCGATGCTGGAGGTGGACGAGGCCACCTTCGACCGCATCTTCGCCGTCAACGTGAAGTCCATCTACCTCGCGGCGCAACACGCCGTGCCGGTGTTCCGCGGGCAAGGCGGGGGCATGATCCTGAACATCGCCTCGACGGCCGGCGTGCGCCCCAGGCCGGGGCTGACGTGGTACAACGGCTCCAAGGGGGCGGCGATCACCCTGACCAAATCCATGGCGGTCGAACTGGCGCCGGACAAGATCCGCGTCTGCGCGATCAACCCCGTGGCCGGCGAGACCGGCATGCTGCACCTGTTCATGGGCGAGGACACGCCGGAGAAGCGCGCGCAGTTCAAGGCGTCGGTGCCCCTCGGCCGCCTCTCGACGCCCCAGGACATCGCCAACGCCGCGCTGTTCCTCTGCTCCGACGAGGCAGAGTTCCTCACCGGAATCTGCCTGGAGGTGGACGGCGGCCGCTGCATCTGAATTCCCTACCCGCCCCCATCCGGGGGCGGGAGGATCACACCTTGTAGGCGATGCGCAGGCCGCCCCAGTGCCGGCCGCGGACCATGATGGGGGCGGAGACGTCCTTCATCAGCGCGAAGTTGCCGCCGCCCATGTCGCGCCGGTAGGTCTGCAGCAGGAACGGCTTCATGCTCTTCCCGGCCGCCAGACCGACGCGGTCGTTGAAGATGCGGCGGTTGCGGCAGTTGGCGGCGTTCCACACGGGGTCGTTGCCCTGCGGCTGGCTGAACTTGAGGTTGTGCGTCGGCAGATAGCCGTTGGTGTCCACCGCCACGCAGAAGACGAGGCGCTGATTGTCGGCCAGAACCGGCTCCTGGATGCCGGGCAGCACGCGGTCGAGGAACGAGACGGCGCGCGACAGCACCTGCGGCGGATTGGTCCCGGCAATCGGCTGGTAGTCCTGGTCGAACAGGTCCGCCTCCGAGATGTCGCCCTTGGCCAGCGCGTCCTCGAAGGCGGCGGAGATGGTCTCGGCGGTGCCGCGGGCGATGCGGATGAACGGCGTGTCCACCGTCTCAACATCCAGTTCCGCCGTGATGCCGATCAGGCGCTCGCCCATGCCCAGCAGGTTGTTGATGCGGTCGCGGGCCTGCGCCAGATTCTCGTTGGACAGCTGCACGCCGACGGCCAGATCGGCGATCTCATGCTCCAGGTCGGTGCAGTTGGCGCCGATCTCCGACGCGGCGGCGTCGATCTTGTCGGTCTCCCGGTTCAGCTCGGACATGGCGCGGCCGACCGTGTCGATGACGCCGCCGATGGCGGTCGTGCCCTCGCTCACCGAGCGCGCCTTGGCGGCGCTGGCCGAGCTTTCGGTCATCAGGCGCTGCGCCTGCTCGTTCAGGTACTTCAGCGTGGCGTCGATCTCGGCGGTGGCTTCCGAGGTCTTGGTGGACAGCGCCTTCACCTCGCCGGCCACCACCGCGAAGCCCCGGCCCGCCTCACCCGCGCGCGCCGCCTCGATGGTGGCGTTCAGTGCCAGCAGGTTGGTCTGCTTGGCGATGGCGTAGATCTCCTTGGCGACCTTGCCGACGCGCTCCAGCGCCTCGCGCAGGCCGGCGATCTGGCTTTCCATGCCGCCCACCGCGGCAACCAGGGTGTGGATGTCGCCCAGCGACTGGTGCACGCGGTCGTGCGAGGCCTCGACCTCCTGCCGCGCCTTTTCCGTCACCCGGCGCGCCACCGAGGAGGCGGCGGAAATGTTCTGGGTGCTGGAGGTCATCTTCGCGCCGGTGTCGCGAAGCTGAGTGAAGACCTCGGCCTGCTTGGCGATGCGGCCGCTGACGTCCTCGACGTGTCCGGCCACGTCGGCGATCTCGATGCCCAACGTGCCCGCTTCCGCCGCAATATCAGCGATCAGAAACGAGCGGTTGCCGAGGGTACTGTCCATTGCGTCCGCCGTTGGTGCTGTTTTGTTGTGATGTGCTGAGATGCGCGTCTTCCCCATACAGATTATTGCCATAATCTTTCAAAATCGCAACAACGCCGGACAAGCGGATTACCCCCTTTTCCTCGTATAACAGCGATTTCACAGCCTTAGGCAGGTCCGCAGCGGCCTAAGCCGAATGAGACTTTCGTATGAGGACCACTTAATCCTCGCCCTCGATGCGATGATCGAGGCGTTCGTCCTTCAATCCGGCCGGTTCCTGGTGGATCAGCACTTCGGCATTGGCGAAAGCGGCGCACAGTTGGCGCTCGATTGCGTCGGCAATGTCGTGCGCCTGCACAAGGTTCAGGTGCGAATCCAACTCCAGGTGCAGTTCGATGAACACGCCGGTGCCCGAGCTGCGGGTGCGCAAATCGTGCAGGCCGCGCGCTTGCGGGTGCGCGCGCACCAGTTCGGCGATGCGGTCGCGCTCCTCCTCCGGCAGTTCGCGGTCCATCAGCACGGCGAGCGCGTCCTGGGCGACGCCCCAGGCGCCATGCAGCAGGAACGCGGCGATGCCGATGCCGGCCAGCGGGTCCACCGCGCCGATGCCGGTATACCGGGTGGCCAGCAGCGCCGTGATGACCGCCGCGTTCATCATGAGGTCGCCGGAGTAGTGCAGCCGGTCCGCGCCGATGGCGATGGACCCGGTGTGGCGCACCACGTAGCGCTGGAAGGTGATCAACCCCGCCGTTAGCACGATGGACAAAAGCATGACGCCGACGCCGACGCCGGTCTCGCCCACCGGCGCCGGGAAGATCAGCCGGCGCACCGCCTCGATCACCAGGAACACCGCCGAGCCGCCGATGAACGCCGCCTGCGCCAGCGCCGCCAGCCCTTCCGCCTTGCCGTGGCCGAAGCGGTGGCTGCGGTCGGCCGGACGCAACGCCTGCCGCACGCCGAACAGCGTCACCACCGAGGCCATCAGGTCGGTGCTCGAATCGATGAGCGAGGACAGGATGCTCACCGACTCGGTCAGAAGATAGGCGGCCAGCTTGGCGACGATCAGCGTCGATGCCATCGTCACGCTGGCGTAGGTCGCCAGACGCCGCAGCCGGGCGGCCTTGTCTTCCGCCGGGGGCGCCATCAGGGGAACAGGCGTTGCGTCGTCCAGCCGTCGCCGGCCCGCAGGAACTCGATGCGTTCGTGCAGGCGGAACGGCTTGTCCTGCCAGAACTCGATGCGGCTCGGCAGCACCCGGAAACCGGTCCAGTGCGGCGGGCGCGGCACGTGGCCCAGGGCAAACTTGGCGGCGTACTGCGCCACGCGCTTTTCCAGCTCCCAGCGGCCCTCCAGCGGGCGCGACTGCTGCGAGGCCCAGGCGCCGATGCGGCTTTCCCGCGCGCGGCTGTCGAAATAGGCATCCGCCTCGACGTCGGTCACCCGCTCCACCGGCCCCTCGACGCGCACCTGACGGCGCAGCGATTTCCAGTGGAAGCACAGCGCGGCGTTGGCGTTGGCACCGAGCTGCTCGCCCTTGCGGCTCTCGGTGTTGGTGTAGAAGACGAAGCCCCGCGGATCGATGCCCTTCAGCAGCACCATGCGCACCGACGGGCGCCCCTCGGCATCGGCAGTGGCCAGGGCCATGGCGTTGGGGTCGTTGGGCTCGCTGCGGGTGGCGTCGTCCATCCAGGCGGTGAACAGCGCGTAGGGGTCCTGCTCGGTCACGTCACTCATACCGGCCCCGCCTCTCATCGTCTCGGACATCGCAATTCACAGAGTGCGAGCTTTCGCATATATCACTGTCCGAGACGGGCGGGAGTGTCCCATTTGAGGATGCCCCCCATGAAAATGAATCGCAGCCAACAGTTCGAGGCAGGCATCCATGTTGAAGACGTTCGTTCCCGCCCTGACCGCAGCGGCTCTGCTGGCCGGTTGCCAGACCTCCACCAAGGAGGCCGACACCGGCCCCGGCGCCATGCTGGGCGGCGTCATCGGCTCGCAGTATGGCGCCGGCAACCCCAAGCTGGCGCAGGCCGGCGTGGGCACGCTGCTCGGCGCGTTCATCGGCAAGGACATCAGCGGGTCGCTGGACAAGGCTGACCAGCAGTACGCCGAAACGGCTGCCAAGCGCGCCTACGCCGTCCCGGTTGGCGAGCGCATCTTCTGGAACAACCCACAGTCGGGCAATTCGGGGACGATCACCTCGACTCGCGACGGCTACAACAGCGGCGGCACCTACTGCCGGGAGTACCAGCAGACGGTGACGGTGGGCCGCACGACGGAGCTGGCCTACGGAACCGCTTGCAAACAGGCGGACGGTGCGTGGAAGATCGTCACCAACACCTGAACCGACCGTTGAGCCCCGGTCTGGGGTAAAGGACAAGTCTGCTCGTGGCCCAGATTCGCGATCCCTACCAAGTCCTCGGCGTGACCAAAAGCGCCAGCGCCGACGACATCAAGAAGGCGTATCGCAAGCTCGCCAAGCAGCACCATCCCGACCTCAAACCGGGGAGCGCCGGCAACGAGGACCGCTTCAAGGAGATCTCGGCGGCCTATACGCTGCTGTCCGACACCCAGAAGCGGGCGCGTTACGACCGCGGCGAGATCGACGCCTCGGGCCAGGAGCGGCACGCGGGCTTCGGTTCACGCACGGCGCACGGCGGGGCGCGCTCGCGCGCTCATGCCCAGGGTGCCGAGGATGGCGCCGGCTGGGGCGACGACTGGTTCTCCGACCTGTTCGGCGGCCGACGGCGGCCGGGTGCCGCCGGCGGTTCGGCCGGTGCCAAGGCGCGCGGCACCGACATCGCCTACTCGGTCACCGTGCCGTTCCTCGAAGCGGCCAACGGCACCAAGCGGCGCATCAGCCTGTCCAACGGCAAGAGCATCGACGTCGCCATCCCGCCCGGCACCGAGGACCAGCAGAAGCTGCGCCTGAAGGGCCAGGGGCTGGCCGGCCTGGGCGGTGCGCTGGCCGGCGACGCCATCGTCGAGGTGCACGTCGAGCCGCACCCGCATTTCACCCGGCAGGACGGCGACATCCTGGTCGAGGTGCCGATCACGATCAACGAGGCGGTGCTTGGCGCCACCATCCGCGTGCCGACCGTGAGCGGCCCGGTGGCGGTCAAGGTGCCGCCCGGCTCCAACACCGGCTCGACGTTGCGCCTGCGCGGCAAGGGCGTGGTCAGTCAGGTCACCAAGCAGGCCGGCGACCAGTACGTGAAGCTCAAGGTCGTCCTGCCCGACCCGCCGGATGCCGAACTGGTCCAGTTCATGGAGAAGTGGTCGAAGACCCGCAGCTACGACGTGCGCAAGAAGGCCGGGCTTGAATAGTCCTGCGGCAGGTTGACGCACCAGCAGCGCCGGGCCAAACCCGATGGTTGCAACACCGGTGCGGTGGCGCTTTGCCATGTCGTGGCGATCACGTCGAACAGGTTGCAACATCCACCGAACCCACCACCTTAAAGTTAAAAACAGCACCTTCCTGCGGGCATCGAGTCAAATCGTTTCGAGCCGCTTCCAAAGCAGAACGCATCCAAATGCATTAGGGGTTATTTATTTGCATAACGCGAATGCACCCCAGGCCTTTCCTCGTTATTTTTCTTAACAGTTTTGCAACAGGCCACACTCAGACTACACCCTCCACTTACTAGGGCCAGCGGCGTTGTCGCGACTGGCCTCGGCATTGTCGTTCAAGGGTGCAAAACATGCGGTTCAAAGACGTCAAGATCGTCTTCAAGGTGCTCACCGTCGTTGCGTTGATGTCCGCGGTCACCGTGATCGTCGGCGTCATTGGTGTGCAGGCGGTCACCGCACTGGACAAGGATTCCGATGGGATCGAGCTGGCCGGCCGCGAGGCGCTGACCGGCGCGCGCGCCAACCGCAACGTTGTCGGCCTCAACCGCGCCGAGTACCACCTCGCCGCCGATCCCTCGCGCACGACCATTGCCGACATGGAGAAAGAGGTCAGCACCCAGCGCAGCGAATTCGAACAGCGCCTCACCGACTTGAAGAAGAGCGCCGACCCGAAACAGGCCGAGTTGTTGCGTACCATCGAGCAGGCCTACGCCGCTTACCTGAAGGAACTCGACGACACGTTCGTCCAGGCCCGCAGGGTCGGCGATCAGGTGACCATGGACGAGGCGCGCAAGGCCGTCGTCAACTCCGCCATGGCATCACGCGCGGTGGCCGACAAGCTGCAGACCACCATGAACGCTTACAATCGCTATGCCGACGACAAGTCGGAGACCATCTCACGGGACGCCACCGCCCACGCGGCCTCGGTGCGCACCATGTTGATCGCCGTGGCCGCACTCGGCATTCTGGGCGGCATCGTGGTGGGCCTGCTGATCGCACAGTACGGCATTGGGCGGCCGGTGGCAGCCTCGGTCGGCTGCCTGCGCCGCCTTGCCGATGGCGACCTGACGGTCGATATCTTCGGTGTCGAGCGCAAGGATGAGGTCGGCCAGATCGCCGGCACCATGCAGGTCTTCAAGGAGAACTTGCAACGCACCCACGCCATGGAGGCCGAGGCCAAGGAAGCCGAAAAGCGCGCCGCCGAGGACAAGCGACGCTCCATGAACGCGCTGGCCGACAGCTTCGAGCAGTCGGTAAAGGGTGTGGTCGGCGCCGTCTCCGCCTCCGCCACGCAGTTGCAGGGCAACGCACAGAGCATGTCGTCGGTGGCCGAGGAGACGACCCGTCAGGCAACCGCCGTCGCCGTCGCCACCGAGCAGGCCTCGGCCAACGTGCAAACCGTCGCCACCGCCGCCGAGGAACTGTCCAGCTCCATCGCCGAGATCGCCCGACAGGTCGAGGACGCCGCCAGCATTACCCAGACCGCCGTCGAGGAAGCGCAACGCACCAACGTGACCGTAGAGAGTCTGGCGGGGGCGGCGCAGAAGATCGGCACCGTCGTCCAACTCATCCAGGACATCGCCAGCCAGACCAACCTTCTGGCGCTGAACGCCACCATCGAGGCAGCGCGCGCGGGTGAGGCGGGCAAGGGCTTCGCCGTGGTGGCCAGCGAGGTCAAGAGCCTCGCCAACCAGACCGCAAAGGCCACCGAGGACATTTCAAGCCAGGTGCAGGCCATCCAGAAGGAGACCTTCGACGCGGTATCGGCCATTCGCGGGATCGCCGAGACGGTCCTGAAGGTGAACCAGATCTCCACCGCCATCGCCTCGGCGGTGGAGGAGCAGACCGCGGCCACCGGCGAGATTTCGCGCAACGTGCAGCAGGCGGCGCAGGGGACGTCGGAGGTCAGCCGCAACATCGGCGGCGTCAACCGCGCCGCGGTGGAAGCCGGCGGCGCCGCCGACGAGGTGCTCAAGGCGGCCCGTGAGCTGGGCAGCCAATCGACGACGCTGACCCAGCAGGTGGACGACTTCGTCCGGCGCATCCGGTCGGCCTAAGGGACTGGCGCGGGAGGGCTTCGGCCCTCCCAATCCCCATCACATCGTGTGTTCGACCAAAATCTTGGCGCCGATGGCGATAAGGCCGAGGCCGCCCAGCAGTTCGGCGCGTTTGCCGAACAGCGGGCCGGCGGCGCGGCCCATCAAAACCCCGCCCGACGCCATGCCGAATGTGACCAGACCGATCAGCAGGCAGATGCCGACGATGTCCACGTCGACCACCGCCAGCGAGACGCCCACCGCCGCCGCGTCGATGGACGTCGCCACCGCCATCAGGAACAGCGGGCCAAGGCCGAGGCGGCCGCGTTGCGACTCGTCCTCGTCCTCCTCGTCGCCGGACAGGCTCTCCCATACCATCTTGCCGCCGACGCCGAGCAGCAGCAGGAAGGCGATCCAGTGGTCCACCGCCTCCACGTAGGTTGCGAAGGTCAGGCCCAGGCCGAAGCCGATCAGCGGCATGGCGAGTTGCACACCGCCGAACAGCAGGCCGACGCGCAGCGCCTCGCCCAGGCTGGGGCGGCGCAGCACCGCGCCGGTGCCGAGCGCCGCGGCAAAGGAGTCCATGGACAGGCTGAAGGCGAGAACGAGGGCGGTGGCGTAGCTCATGAATTCCGACGCAAAAAAGGGGTAATCGCGTCGGAACGGCTATCAGACTATGAACACCTGTTCAAATGTTATCCCTGTTGCCGTCTAGGACGACGACCGGCGGCGCGCGCTCAGCGGAACCGCCGCCCCGGCCCCGCCGCCGGACTCCTGGTCGGACAGCAGCGCCTTCAGCGACACACCGAGGATCTCCTGCTGCCCGGCCTCGGCAGCGTCGAGGAGTTGGCCGGTGCGCTCCTGCCAGGGCAGTTCCAGTCCGCCCAGGCCGCGGACCGGGCCGCGCAGCCCGATGCCCAGCGCCTTCATCAGCTCGAACAGCGTCGCCTCGTTCAGGTCGCGGGTCACCACCCAGGCGTCGCGCGTGGTGTGCGCCACCCAATGCGCGTCGCGCAGCTGTTCGAGAATGCCGTCGATCAGCACCGCCCCCACCGGCACCCGCGCCACCAGCGTGCGGCGGCGGATGCCGACGCCCAGCCGGTTGGCGTCCATCAGTTCGTGCAGCACCGCCAGCGCCAGCGCCAGACGCTGGCCGGGCAGCAGCCCTTCCGGCCCGCCGCGGGTGATCTTGCCGGCCCGCCATTCCGGCAGCGCCGCGGTGACCACCGCGCCGAACAGCACGGTGGACCACGCCACGTACAGCCAGAACAGGAAGATCGGCACCGTTGCCAGCGCGCCGTAGATGGTCTGGTAAGCCGGGAATTCGCGCATGTACCAGGCAAAACCGGCCTTCGAGCCCTCCAGCAGCAGCGCCCCCATGGCGCCGCCGCCTACCGCGTCCTGCCACTGAACGGTGCGGTTGGGGATGATCAGGTACAAGAGCGAACAGCCGATCCATTGCAGCATGAACGGCAGGATCCCGCTGATCCCCTCCGCCGGTGCGGCGAGTTCCTCGAGATGGACGAAGCGCAAGGCTTTCCACAACTCGGTGGACAGCGTCAGGCTGGCGCCGGCGAACAGCGGGGTCAGCGACACGATGGCCCAGAAGGACAGGATGCGGGTGACCGCCGAGCGCGGCTCCTTGACCCGCCAGATCGAGGCGAACGAGCCCTCGATGGTCCAGATCAGCAGAACCGCCGACACCGCCAGCCCGATGATGCCGAAGACCGGCATCTGCCCGGCGTTGGCCATGAAGTGGCCGAGGTATTCCAGAATTGCATCGCCGATCTGCGGCACCATGTTGCGGAAGATCAGCTCCTGCACGCGCTTTTGCAGCTCGGAGAACGCCGGGAACGCCGAGAAGATGGCGAAGCCGATGGTCATCATCGGCACCAGGGCGAGCAGCGACGTGTAGGTCAGCGACGCCGCGGTCTGGAAGCAGTTGTCGTTGTAGTAGCGCATCGCCGCATGGCCGAGGAAGCCGAACAGCTCGCGCAGCATGCGCACGGCCTTCGGCTTGCGCCGGCGCTCGACGAAGGGCTTCTCGGGCGGGCTCCCCCCCGGACTGGCCACCGGTTCGGTCATAGGACTCCTTCCCCCACCCGGTTTGACCCGGCTCGTCTTTCGTGTAGGATGCGCGGCAAATTTCCTGAACCGCCGTTCAACACGGCCACCACTGTCACGAGGACCGGATGTCGAACCCGAAGCCGCTCATGGACGGCAAGCGCGGCCTGATCATGGGCGTCGCCAACGACCGCTCGATCGCCTGGGGCATCGCCACCGCGCTGGCCGCGCAGGGCGCGGAGCTCGCCTTCACCTACCAGGGCGACGCGCTGCTGAAGCGCGTGAAGCCGCTGGCCGATTCGATCGGCGCGCGTCTGGTTCTGCCCTGCGACGTCAGTGACGAAGCCAGCATCGACGCGACGTTCGCCGCCATCGAGGCGGAATGGGGCAAGCTCGACTTCGTGGTGCATGCGATCGCGTTTTCCGACAAGAACGAGCTGGACGGCAAATACCTCAACACCACGCGGGGCAACTTCCTCCGCACCATGGACATCTCCGCCTACTCGTTCACCGCGGTGGCCCAGCGGGCGGTGCCGCTGATGACCGACGGCGGCAGCCTGCTGACGCTGTCCTACTATGGTGCCGAGCGCGTGATGCCGCACTACAACGTGATGGGCGTGGCGAAGGCCGCCCTCGAGGCCAGCGTACGCTATCTCGCGGTGGATCTGGGAGCCCAGAACATCCGCGTCAACGCGATTTCCGCCGGCCCGATCAAGACGCTGGCCGCCAGCGGCATCGGCGACTTCCGCTATATCCTGAAGTGGAACGAGCTGAACGCGCCGATGAAGCGCAACGTCACCATCCAGGAGGTCGGCGGCGCCGGCCTGTTCCTGCTGAGCGACCTGGGCGCCGGTGTGACGGGCGAGGTGATGCACGTGGACAGCGGCTATCACGTCGTCGGCATGGTGGCGGTGGACGAGGCGGCCGCGGTGGGCCAACTGCTGAACGGCCTGAGCGCCAGCACCGCCAAGGCGGAGTAAGGCGGCGCTCCCGCCGGGCCGGGGGCGGCAACCGCCTCCCCCACCCGTCATCCCCGCGAAGGCGGGGATAACGGTGATGGGACATGAGTGATTGCGCGTGAGGGGTCTCCGATGGCCGGCAACAGCTTCGGCAAGCAGTTCCGTTTCACCACCTGGGGCGAGAGCCACGGGCCGTCGATCGGCGTGGTGGTGGACGGCTGCCCGTCGCTGCTGGACCTGTCGGAGGCCGACATCCAGCCCTGGATGGACAAGCGCCGGCCCGGCCAGTCGCGCTTCACCACCCAGCGTCAGGAACCGGATCAGGTCAAGATCCTGTCCGGCGTGTTCGAGGGGAAGACCACCGGCACGCCGATCTCGCTGCTGATCGAGAACACCGATCAGCGCTCCAAGGACTACGGCGAGATCGCGCAGAAGTTCCGCCCCGGCCATGCCGACTACGCCTATCAGGCCAAGTACGGCATCCGCGACTACCGCGGCGGCGGCCGGTCCTCGGCGCGCGAGACGGCGTGCCGGGTCGCCGCGGGCGCCGTCGCCCGCAAGGTGCTGGCGGGCATCTCCGTCCGCGGCGCACTCGTCCAGATCGGCCCGCACAAGGTGGATCGCGCGCGCTGGGACTGGGCGGAGGTGGACAACAACCCGTTCTTCTGCCCCGACGCGCAGACCGCGGCGCTGTGGTCCGACTACCTCGACGACATCCGCAAGCGCGGGTCCTCCATCGGCGCGGTGGTCGAGGTGGTGGCCTCCGGCGTGCCGGCCGGCCTGGGCGAGCCGCTCTATGACAAGCTCGACAGCGACCTCGCCGCCGCGATGATGACCATCAACGCGGTCAAGGGCGTGGAGATCGGCAACGGCTTCGAGGCCGCCGCGCTGACCGGCGAGGAAAACGCCGACGAAATGCGCCACGGCAACGAGTCCGGCCCGCGTTTCCTGTCCAACAACGCCGGTGGCGTGCTGGGCGGCATTTCGACGGGCCAGGACGTGGTGGTGCGCTTCGCGGTGAAGCCGACCAGCTCGATTCTCGTCACCCGCCGCACGGTGGACCTCCAGGGCCACGACACCGACCTGATCACCAAGGGCCGCCACGATCCCTGCGTCGGCATCCGCGCCGTGCCGGTGGGTGAGGCGATGATGGCCTGCGTGCTGGCCGACCACTGGCTGCGCTGGCGCGCCTACGCGCGCTGATCGGGAGCCACACCTCATGTCCGTCGCCGGCAACAGGCACGAGTTTACCGGCTTGCCGGTGCGACTGAGACGCATTGTCGCCGGCACGGGCTGGGGCACGCTGGTGGCGCTGGGGCTGGCGGCGGTCATCGCCGCCCCCATCGCCGCGGTGTTCCTGCAAGCGCTGTCCGCGTCCAGCGACGGAATGTGGACGCACCTCGCGCAGACGGTGCTCCCCGATTATGTGGTCAACACGCTGGCGCTGCTGCTGATCGTCGCCGGGATGACGCTGGTGGTCGGCGTGGCGTCGGCTTGGACCGTCACCATGTACGAATTCCGCGGCCGGGCGGTGCTGCAATGGGCGCTGCTGCTGCCGCTCGCCATGCCGGCGTACGTGCTGGCGTACACGTACACCGACTTCTTCCAGTTCACCGGACCCTTGCAGACGTGGATGCGCGCCGCCTTCGGCTGGCGCAAAGCGGACTATTGGTTCCCGGAGATCCACTCGCTGGGCGGCGCCGGCTTCGTTTTGTCGTCGGTGCTCTACCCGTACGTGTACGTGCTCGGCCGCTCGGCGTTCCTGGAGCAGTCGGCCTGCGTGCTGGAGGTCAGCCGTACGCTCGGCTCGACGCCCTTCGGGGCGTTCTGGCGGGTGGCGCTGCCACTGGCCCGTCCGGCGCTGGCGGCCGGCGTCGGCTACGCGCTGATGGAGACGTTGGCGGATTTCGGCGCGGTGAAGTACTTCACCATCGACACCTTCACCGTGGGCATCTACCGCACGTGGTTCGCGCTGGGCAGCCCGGCCGCGGCGGCGCAGCTCGCCGCCTTGCTGCTGCTGTTCGTCGTGGTGGTGGTCGCGTTGGAACGGGTGTCGCGCGGCCGCATGCGCTTCCACCAGACGACGACCAAGTACCGCGCGCTGCCGACCATCCGCCTGACCGGCGGGCGCGCCGCGCTGGCCTGGATGGTGTGCGGAACGCCGGTGTTCTTTGGCTTCCTGCTGCCGGCCGGCATTCTGCTGCGCCTGATCGCCACCGGCGGCGAGGAGGTGTGGGGCGCCTCCGTCGCCCTGCCGGCGCTGAACAGCTTCATGCTCGCCGCGTCCGGCGCCGTCGTGGTGGTGGCGGTCGGGCTGGCGGTAATCCACGGCGTGCGCAGCGAGCGCAGCCGGCTCGCCGCCATTGCCGCGCGCGTCGCCACGCTGGGCTACGCCACGCCGGGCACGGTGATCGCCGTGGGCATCCTGATCGCCATCGGCGCCATGGGGCAGTGGTTCGGCCTGCCCGCCGGCACGCTGCTGGGCGCCACGGTGTTCGGCATCCTGTACGGCTACCTGATCCGCTTCTTCCAGGTCGCCTACGGGCCGCTGGAATCCGGCTTCGCCAAGGTCAGCCCGAACATCGAGGGCGCAGCGCGCTCGCTGGGCAGCGGGCCGGTGCAGGTGCTGTTCCGGGTGCAGGTGCCGCTGCTGCGCGCCAGCATCCTCAGCGCGGCGCTGCTGGTCTTCGTGGACATCATGAAGGAGCTGCCGGCGACGATGATCCTGCGCCCCTTCAACTTCGAGACGCTGGCCGTCGAAGCCTTCCGCATGGCCTCCACCGAGCGCCTCGACGCCGCCGCCCTGCCGGCGCTGATCATCGTCGCCGTGGGCCTGCTGCCGGTGATCCTGCTCAGCCGCTCGCTCAACGCGTCGCGGCCCGGCCACCGCTGAGCCCCCTGCGGCACTCCGCCGCATGCCTGCTCCTTTCGTCGCGCGGCCTCTCGACAGCCCCTCCGCGCTCTGCTATCCAGATCGCAACTGATAATGATTTGCAATTGCAGAGGTGGCAGGATGCTTCGTTCCAAGCTGGGCGCGCTGGCCCTTTTCGCCGGGATCTGTGTGGGTGCCGGTGCGCAGGCCGCCGAGGTAAACGTCTACAACTCGCGCCATTACAGCACCGACAAGGCGATCTACGAGGCGTTCACCACCGCCACCGGCATCAAGGTCAACCTCATCGAGGGCAACCCCGACGAGCTGATCCAGCGCATGAAATCGGAAGGTGCCGACAGCCCGGCCGACCTGTTCATCGCCGTGGACGCCGAGCGTCTTGCCCTGGCGGCGCGTGAGGGCCTGCTCGCCCCGCTGCCGTCGAAGTCCCTGGAAGCGGTCATCCCGACGCATCTGCGCGATGCCCAGGGGCAGTGGTACGGCCTGTCGATCCGCGCCCGAATCCTGGTGTACGCCAAGGACCGCGTGAAGCCGGAAGACCTGAAGGACTACGAGGATCTCGCCAAGCCGGTCTGGAAGGGCCGCGTCCTGGCCCGCAGCGGCACGCACCCCTACAATCTGGCGCTGACCGCCTCGCTGGTCGCCGCCAACGGCGAAGAGAAGACCGAGGCGTGGGCCAAGGGCCTTGTCGCCAATCTGGCGCGCGCGCCGAAGGGCGGCGACACCGACCAAATCAAGGCCGTCGCCGCCGGTGAAGGCGACGTCGCCATCAGCAACTCCTACTACCTCGGCAAGCTGATGACCTCGGCCAAGCCCGAGGATCGCGCGGTGGCCGAGAAGGTCGGCGCCATCTTCCCGAACCAGTCCAATCGCGGCACCCACATGAACCTCAGCGGCGCCGGCGTGGTGAAGACCGCCCAGCACCGCGAGGAAGCCGTCAAGCTGCTGGAATACCTCGCCAGCCCGGACGCGCAGCGCGCCTTCGCCGACGGCAACATGGAGTTCCCGGTGAACGCCACGGTGCAGCCGCACCCGGCCCTGGTGTCGCTGGGCGCCTTCAAGCAGGACAGCCTCAACGCCGCGGCGTATCTGGAGAACAACCAGAAGGCCCTGCAGATCATGGACCGCGCCGGCTGGAAATGATGCCCGGCTGAAAATAATGCTATGAAGACCGCCGCGGGCCTCCCGGTCCGCGGCTTTCCGCAGGTGGGGCACCATGTCGAAGCCGCCGTCATCGACCATCCAGATCGCCGACGTCCGCCACCGTTACCCCGGCCATACCGCGCTGAACGACGTGTCGCTGACCGTCGCCCCGCACGAGGTGACGTGCATCGTCGGCCCATCCGGCTGCGGCAAGTCCACGCTGCTGCGCCTGATATCAGGGCTTGAGACCGTGCAGGCCGGCGCGATTTCCATCGGCGGCGTTCCGGTCGCCGTGCCCGGCCGCTCGCTGCCGCCGGAGCGCCGGCCGGTCGGCATGATGTTCCAGGACTTCGCGCTGTTCCCGCACCTGACGGTGGCCGGCAACATCGCCTTCGGCCTGCGCCACCGCCCGCGCGCCGCGCGCGAGGCCCGCGTGGCCGAGCTGCTGGATCTCGTGGCGCTGGAACGCTACGCCGACGCCTACCCGCACACGCTCTCGGGCGGGCAGCAGCAGCGCGTGGCGCTGGCCCGCGCCATGTCGCGCGAGCCCGACGTGCTGCTGCTGGACGAGCCGTTCTCGGCGCTGGACGAGCAGATGCGCCGCGCCGTGCGCGAGGAGGTGGTGCAGATCATCCGCGCCAGCGGCATCGCCACCATCGTCGTCACCCACGACCCGGAGGAGGCCATGGAGATCGGCAGCCGCGTCGTGGTGATGACCGAGGGCCGCATCGTCCAGGCCGACACGCCCTACGCGCTGTACCGCAACCCAGCGAACAGCTTCGTCGCCCAGCTGTTCGGCGAGTTGAACCGCTTCTCCGCCCGCGTGGTGGACGGCCATCTGGACACCCCGCTCGGCCGCTTCGCCGTCCCAGCAGAAGCCGCCACCGGCTGCATGGAGGTCGCCTGCCGGGTCGAGGACGTGACGGTGCAGCCCCCCGGCGGCGTCTCCGGCGGCATCGCGGCCACCGTGCGGCGCACGAGTTTCCTGGGATCGACCACCCGCGTGTGCCTGAGCCTGCCGGCGGCCGGGATGCCCGATGGCGTCGAGATCCACGCCCGTCTGGCCGGCTACGTGCCCATGCGCGCGGGCGATGCAGTGACGGCATCCGTCGATCCGCAACGGTTGATGCTGTTCCGCGACGAGCGAGCGGGCGCGTAGCCCCGACGTATTGCCCTGTTTCCCAGCCAATGACGCCCGCCGTCGGTTCCTCCGGAGCAAGAAAAAGGAAGCGCCATACGGGTCCGTATGGTAAAAATGATTGATCTCGCCGAGCCGATCCCGCCGCCGCTGCGCCCCACGGCTCCCTGGACCATGGATCGAAGGAAGAGCAATGGGACCGTCATGCTTCGAAGCCTCCGCCATCATTTCCAACAACGTTTGGGTCGACCATCCGCGGGGACGGCTTTTCGCGCGTGTCTGGACCCCTGCCGGTGAGGCGGGCACCGCCCCGTCGGACAGCCCCATCGTGCTCTTCCACGACTCCCTGGGGTGCGTCGATCTGTGGCGCAACTTCCCAGCCGATTTGAGCGCGATCACCGGACGCCGAGTCATCGCTTACGACCGCCTGGGGTTTGGAATGTCCGATCCCCGGCACGACACCCTAGCGCCAGTGGGGTTCATAGCCGACGAGGCGAAGACCTACCTTCCGGTCATCCGCGAGCAACTCGGCTTCCAGCGATTCGTCGCCTTCGGTCACAGCGTCGGCGGCGGCATGGCCGTCCATTGCGCGGCCGCGTTCGCCACGGATTGCGAAGCCCTGATCACCGAATCAGCGCAGGTCTTCCCGGAAGACCGGACTCTCCAGGCCATCGCGGTGGCCAAGGAGCAATTCAAGGACGAACGGCAGGTCGATCGCCTCAAGCGGTATCACGGGGAAAAGGCCAAGTGGGTCCTCGATGCCTGGACCGATTCGTGGCTTCATCCGGAGTTCGCGTTGTGGTCACTCGCCGGCGTCCTGCCTCTGGCGACCTGCCCGGTGCTCGCCATTCACGGAATCCACGACGAGTACGGAACGACACGCCATCCGGAGATGATCGGGCAGCTCTCCGGTGGTCCGTCGCGGGTCGAGATCATGGCGGACACCTATCATGTGCCGCACCGTGAGCGGCCGGAAACCGTCCTCGCCCTAGTGTCCGGGTTCATCGCCTCGCTCTGGTAAGGACGAGTCCACCCCGTCCTCATTCCGCCGCCTTGGCGTATTTCTTCTTCGCCACGTCCAGCGACGCCAGGAGCTGCTGCCCGGTGGCGCCGCCGTCGCCGCTGACTCGGCCGTTCATCACCGCCTTGATGGCGTCGACGTGCGCCTTGAACAGCAGCTGCTCGTTGGGGGCCACCGCCTTCAACCCGCCGCTCGTCGCCTCGTACAGCGCCTTGGCGATGTGGGTGATCAGCGGGTAGCCGAAGATGCCGCCCTGCCCGCGCATCTCGTGCGCCGAGCGGTTGATGTCCGCCACCAAACCGGCTACGTGGCGCGAGTCGCCCCCCAGGCGGTCGACGCGGCGCGCCATTTCCTCGACCTCGCCGACGATCCAGGTGGCGTAGTCGCCGGCCCGGCTCTGGATTTCCGCCTCGGCGGCTTCCAGCACCGACTCCGGCAGGATTGGCACCGGGTCGCGCGGGTTGATGCCGGCCTTGGCGCCCAGCCGGTTCGGCAGCTCGAAATAGACGACCGGATAGCGGTCGATGCCCACGGATTTGGACTGGCTGTGCACCACCAGGATCTCCGG
Source organism: Azospirillum terrae (assembly GCF_053470425.1). Classification (NCBI taxonomy): domain Bacteria; kingdom Pseudomonadati; phylum Pseudomonadota; class Alphaproteobacteria; order Rhodospirillales; family Azospirillaceae; genus Azospirillum; species Azospirillum terrae. The sequence continues at coordinate 1,012,778 of NZ_JBPXMR010000001.1, forward strand.
ATCGGAGGTCATGCGACAGTCCATCTGCACCGGCTTGGCGGTGCGCCGGCGATCGGGGCCGAAATAGCCGTTGGCCAGAACGAAGCGCCTGGGGCGGGCGATGGCCAGCATCAGCCGGTTGCTCACCGTGTGCGCCGAGAAGGGCTTGGCGAGGAAGTCGGTGGCTCCCAGGTCGCGGGCCTGCGCCACATAATGCCGGTCGGCCGCGCCGGACAGCATCAGCACCGGCAGGAACTTGTCCGGCGATTTCGGGCTGGAGCGAATCCAGCGCAGCAGCATCATGCCATCCACCTCGGGCATGACGATGTCGGTGATGACCACGTCCACCGGCGACGCGCCGGGTGGCAGCGCCGCCTTTCGGTCCTCGAAGAAGCGGATGGCGTCGGCGCCGCTTTTGGCGGCGTGCACCGTGCCCACGCCGACGGTGCGCAAGGCGCCCACCAGCACCGAGCGGATGAAGGCGTTGTCCTCCACCACCAGCACGGACAGCTGGCCCAGCCGCGACCACCCCTTGATCGGTGCGTCGTTCATCGCGATTTGCTGATCTAGTGCCTTGGATTAACGGCGAATTCATGCCACGTCCGGGACAGCCTTGCGAGGAAGAAGTTGAGGGCACCGGCACAGGGAAGGCTTTGCGCGGACGCATGGCGCCGCTACCTTGGACCGAACAACAAAAGGAGGAACCGAAGAGATGCCGCAGCCCGACCATATCATGGCCCTGCCCGTGCCCGACCCGTCCACGCTGGACGACGACATGAAGGCCTATTTCGACAAGTGCACGGAGAAGCTCGGCTTCATCCCCAACGTTCTGCGCTCCTACAGCGCGCGGCAGAAGAAGCTGCGCACCTTCGCGCAGTTCTACAACGAGCTGATGCTCGGTGAGAGCAAGCTGTCCAAGCTGGAGCGCGAGATGATCGCGGTGGTCGTCTCCTCGGCCAACCACTGCTATTACTGTTTGGTGGCGCACGGGCAGGCGGTGCGCAAGCTGTCCGGCGACCCGGAACTGGGCGAGATGCTGGTGACCAACTACCGCGTCGCACCGCTGGAGCCGCGCCAGCGCGCCATGCTCGACTTCGCCTGGAAGCTCACCAAGGAGCCGTGGGCCATGGGCGAGGACGACCGCGAGGCCCTGCGCCGCGCCGGCTTAAGCGATGACGAGATCTTCGACGTCGCCGACGTGGCCGGGTTCTACAACATGTCGAACCGCGTCGCCTCGGCGGTGGACATGATCCCCAACCGCGAATACCACGCGCTCGACCGCTGATAGGGACCCTCCCGATGCTGCGCTTCCTCGTCCGTCTGTTCGCCTTCGTCGGCTTCCTGGTGGTGGCCGGCATCGGCACCGCCGTGTGGTTCGTCTGGCAGCACGAGGAGTCGCTGCCGGGCTCCATCGTGCTGAACCTGGACCTCGACCAGCCGCTGTCCAGCCGGCCGGACGGCGACGCGCTGAGCAGCCTGCTCGGCCGCGAATCGAGCCTGCGCGACGTGGTGGACGCGCTCGAACAGGCGCGCACCGACAAGCGGGTCAAGGGGCTGGTGGTGCGCCTGGGCGGACATGAGCCGGGTTTCGCCGAAGCGCAGGAGCTGCGCGCCGCCGTCGAGCGGTTCCGCAACTCCGGCCGCTTCGCGCTGGCTTTCGCCGAGGAGTTCGGCGGCGGCGGGTCGGGCAACCGCTCGTACTATCTCGCCACCGCCTTCGACGAGGTGTGGATGCAGCCGTTGGGCAACGTCGGCATCACCGGTCTGGCGGCGCAGATCCCCTTCGTGCGCGGCGCGCTCGACCAGTTGGGCGTCCAGCCGCAGGTCCAGCAGCGCGAGGAGTACAAGAGCTTCGCCGACACCTTCACCCAGCGCGACCTGACCCCTGCCAACCGCGAGGCGACCCAGGCGCTGCTCGGCGACCTGTCGCAGCAGATGATCGACGGCATCGCCAAGGCCCGGCGCCTCGACCCGGCGGCGGTGCGCGGGCTGATCGACCGGGCGCCGCTGCTCGACCAGGAGGCGTTCCAGGCCCGCCTGATCGACCGCATCGGCTACCGCGACGAGACGGAGGCCGAGGCCGAGCGCCGTGCCGGCGGCGCCGAAATGGTGGACCTTGCGGACTACCTGGAGTCCACCGGCCGGCCGCACGACGACGGGCCCACCGTGGCGCTGATCCACGCCATCGGCAACATCACCCGCGGCGAGAGCGAGGGACACGGCATCGGCGAGCTGACCGCCGGCTCCGACACCATCGTCGAGGCGTTCGAGGACGCCATCGACGACGACGACGTCAAGGCGATCCTGTTCCGTGTCGACAGCGGCGGCGGCTCGGTCACCGCGTCGGAGACGATCCGCCGCGCCGTGGTCAAGGCGCGCGAGCGCGGCAAGCCGGTGATCGTCTCCATGGGCGACGCGGCGGCGTCGGGCGGCTACTGGATCTCGATGAACGCCAACCGCATCGTGGCATCCCCCGGCACCATCACCGGCTCCATCGGCGTGGTGGCCGGCAAGATGTCGGTGGACGGCCTGTCGGAAAAGCTCGGCGTGCACTGGGGCGTGGTGGCGGACGGCCGGAACGCCGGCATGTGGTCGCCCTTCCAGCCCTTCAGCCAGTCCGAGCAGGACCGCCTGACGGCGATCATCGACAGCACCTACTCCACCTTCCTCGCCAAGGTCGCGGAGGCGCGCAAGCTGCCGCCGGACAAGGTGCGGGCGGCGGCCAAGGGCCGCGTCTGGACCGGCGCGCAGGCGCTCGGCCTCGGCTTGGTGGACGAATTGGGGGATACCGAGACGGCGCTGGTGCGGGTGCGCGAGGCGATTGGCCTGGCGGCCGACGCCCCGGTGTCGCTGGAAGTGTACCCGCCGCCGAAATCCACCCTGGAGGAGATCATGAGCGTGGCGTCCGGCAAGGGCCTCGCGCAGGGTGCAATGGCACGGATGGCGGCGCTGCGCCCATGGCTGGAAGCGATGCGGGAGGCGGTGACGCCGGGGATCAGGGCGAGCACGCCTAAAGTTAAAATAAATTAGCGCCGTATTTTGTTAAATTTGGTCGTTGGGTGGCTGCCGCTCTGAGATGAGTGCCTCTGGTTAACGTCTCTTGACCAACCAGGAAGCCTGTTGTAGGATGACAATCCTTAAATCAGGCGAATACGCGGTATATTCGGGGAATTTTTGCTTAAATGCCTAACTTGACCAGCAATCACCAGCACGTTGGAGCCCTCAGAATCTTGAGTCAGCGGATACTCAGGGTAACTTCAAGTGATACGCACATCCTACGAGCGAATACTCTGGTATGCATTCAGTTGAACACAGCACGCGCAGCCCTGGCGCCAAAGCAGAGGTTGCACCACCACTTCAATTTACGTAGATTGCGCCCCTCTTCCTTGGGGAGCCGGTCTCACTTGAGTAACAACCAATCTCTCACATACCACAGGGTCCCCTTGAAGCTGCACCAAAGCGAGGCAACTTTGGGAGCGGTAAAAGAGGACAGGCTCATGGCGCTCGCGGACATGCGTATGTTCGGAAAGATTGCCGAGTCGGATCTTCTTTTGATCCAAGGAGCTGTCCTCTGTAAGCCGACAGCAATCTTTCGCGGCTTGAAGCGGCCTATGAGTGTGCCAGGGTACCCTCCTTGGTACAGAGAGGATCGCGTATTGACGTTGGTTTGCAAGCCAAGCTTCGGTGTTGATGCATCGTCCGGAAAACCGAACCGTTGCGATCCTCCCGCAACGAGTGTATTTGTTGCATATCTTCGTCGTGTAGACGATGATGGCCAACGCGATCAGATCAGGCGCAACCTCGCAGCGGATCACCAGACGGTGTATCTCATTTACCATTGGGAATGGGTTTTGAGCGACGCTGTCATGCCCGAGTTGCCCGAGGATCACGCAACGCGTTATTCGGAGAAAATGCCATGGCCATAGAGCGACAGACCGCTGAGCTGTTCGCGCGGCTCTACGCCATGAATGACGGCAAGCCGTTTGAGCCGACAGCGTATTTCGATCCGGAGATGGATCAGTTGATCTATCTCCGAAGCAATGAGTCGTATCGGGCGAATCGCGTAGATGAGCACCTGACTCTACTTTGGCACGCCCAACACCCTCAATTAGTTGGCGTGAAGATCAAGGGCTTCCGTAGCCTTTTTGACCGCCTTAAAGAGCAAGGTCTTGTAGAAGAGAGCCACTTTATACCTTTGTGCAAGGCATTGACCTTATTATTGCACAACGGCATTGAGGAAACGCGCGCCCAACAAGGAACAACCCCCCCTAAAACTAATGCCCATCATAGCACGCATGACAACATTTACAGAGCCAAGCTCTACCGACAAGCTGAGGAGGTTGTGGGCGACTACCGGTATCGCCTTGATGAGAGGCTTCTGAAGATTGCCCCATGCCATGCTTACTAATATTAGGAAAGACGATATGAAGAGGCGCCCACCCAGCGCCTCTTTTTGCTTCCTAATCCACAAAATATTGATAAAGACTTCCCGATCAATTTATTTTGTCACTCATCCAAAAAGGTAGAGGGTGGACCATACACCGCACCGATCAGGAACTCCTTGTTCCCCTCCGGGCCGCTGATCGGGCTCTCGGCGATGCCCAGCACGCGCCAGCCGGGCAGGCCGTTCAGCCAGTCGCGGATGCGCTCGCAGACTTCCGCGTGCAGTTCCGGCTCGCGCACCACGCCGCCCTTGCCGACCCGGCCCTTGCCGACCTCGAACTGCGGCTTGATCAGCGCCACCAGCCGCGCCCCTGAGGCTGCCAGCCCCAGGGGGCCGGGCAGCACCACTTCCAGCCCGATGAAGCTGGCGTCGCACACCACAAGGTCGATTGCGTCGGGGATCTCGGCGCGGGTCAGGTGTCGGGCGTTGGTCTTTTCCAGCACCACCACGCGCGGGTCCTGCCGCAGTTTCCAGGCCAGCTGCCCGTGCCCGACATCCACCGCGTAGACCTTGGCCGCCCCACGGCTGAGCAGCACATCGGTGAACCCGCCGGTGGACGCGCCGACGTCCAACGCCACCAGCCCCGCCGGGTCGATGCCGAATTCGTCCAAGCCCTTCACCAGCTTAAGCCCGCCGCGCGACACCCATGGGTGGTCCTGGCCCTTGACGGACAGCGGTGCCTCGGCGGGCAGCAGGTCGCCGGCCTTGTCGATGCGCCGGGTGTCGGAATAGACCAGTCCGGCGAGGATCAGCGCCTGCGCCTTGGCGCGGCTCTCGGCAAGCCCACGCTCCACCAGCGCCATGTCCACGCGCACCTTCGCCATGCCCTTGCTCTCCCCTCGGTCAGGGGAGATGCATGGCGCAATGCCGCAGGCAGGGCAAGCGTTCAGCGACGTGTGGTCAAGCCGGCAGGTCGATGATGAACCGCGTTCCCGGCCCATTGGGCTCCGCCCGGAAGCGGCCCTTGAGCTGGCCGGCGAAGGCGCGCACCACCTTCATGCCCAGCGTGTCGGCGCGCTCCACGTCGAAGCCGTCCGGCAGGCCGCGGCCACGATCGGCCACGGTGAGTTGCTTCCGGCCGTCCGGCATCACGCGGAAATCCACCGCCACGTCGCCCGTCTGGCCATCGGCGTAGGCGTATTTCATGGCGTTGGTGACCAGTTCGTTGACCACCAGCGCCAGCGGAATGACAGTGTCCGCTGGCAGATCGATCTCGTCAGCGTTCGCCATGATCCCCCGCCCCTTCTCTGCCGCCGACAGGCTGCCGCTCAGTTCGCGGCACAGGTCGCGCAAATATTGGCCAAAGGCGACGACGCTGTAGGTCTCGCTCTGATACAGGCGCTGGTGCACCTGGGCGATGGTGCCGATGCGCCCGCACGCCTCTTGGAACTGGCGGCGCATGTCCGGGTCTATGGAACTGAGCGCCTGAAGGGTCAACAGGCTGGAGACGAGTTGCAGGCTGTTCTTGACCCGGTGGTTGACCTCGCGCAGCAAGCCCTCCTTCTCGGCCAGCGCGGCGGCCTTGGCAGAGACGTCGTGCACGGTGATCAGAACGCTGCCCACACCGCTGGGGCCAGCCAGGGGGACGCAGTCCACGTCCCACACCTCGGCCCCGCCACCGTCGCGGGTCAGCCGCAGTTCGTTGACCCGCGCCGGCTGGCCGGTGCGATAGACCTCGCCCAGGCACGGCACGCACTCGCTTTCCGCCAAGCCGGGAAAACTGTCGGCAAGGCGGCCGCCGGGCAGCGGCGTCTGCCCCGTCGCCAGCGCGCGAAAGGCGGCGTTCGCATAGCGGTAGCGGTGCTCCGCCCCCTCGACCACGGCCATGGCGACGGGTGCCCGCTCCAGCGACGTGAGGAGGAGCGCCGTTTGTTCGGAGTCGGGAACGCCGGATACAGCGGAGGCGGACGGAGGAGGCATAAAGACGAAAGATCCTCAGCAAGATCCGTGCGGATCGATCCCGGATTTGACGGAATGTAGTGGACGGAAGATGGCGTCTCCAGGGAAACCCACCGACTCCAAACCACTCAAAAAGGGGTAGGACCTTCGGCGCCGTTCTTTGATGTGCAAACAAAAATGCGAAGGACCGCCCGCGCACGGACGGCCCTGCGGTCTACCGGGACGGGAAACGACTGCGGGTCAGGCGCGTGCCTCGGTCAGCGCGTCGATGCCCAGCGCCAGCAGCGCCGTGGCGACGATGGCGTTGGCGCCGAGGCCCGCCTCTTCGTACTGCTTGACCGGCGCGTCGTGGTCGAGGAAGCGGTCGGGCAGCACCATCGGGCGGATCTTCAGCCCGCCGTCGAGCAGGCCGGAGGTCGCCAGGAAGTGCAGCACGAAGCTGCCGAAGCCCCCCACCGAGCCCTCCTCGATGGTGATCAGCACCTCATGATTGAGGGCGAGCTGGCGCACCAGGTCCTCGTCGAGCGGCTTGGCAAAGCGCGCATCGGCCACCGTGGTGGACAGCCCGCGCGCCGCCAGTTCCTGCGCCGCCTTGCGGCACTCGCCCAACCGCGCACCGTAGCTGAGGATGGCGACCTTGCTGCCCTCCTGAAGCACCCGGCCCTTGCCGATGGGCAGCGCCGTGCCGCGCGCCGGCAGTTCCAGGCCAGTGCCCTCACCGCGCGGGTAGCGCAAGGCGCTCGCCCGGTCGTCGATGACGGCCTGGGTGGCGACCATGTGCATCAGTTCCTGCTCGTCCGCCGCGGCCATCAGAATGATGTCCGGCAGGCAGCCGAGATAGGCCACGTCGAAGGCCCCCGCGTGCGTCGCGCCGTCCGCCCCGACCAGCCCGGCGCGATCCAGAGCGAAGCGCACCGGCAGGTGCTGCAACACCACGTCGTGCACCACCTGATCGTAGGCGCGCTGAAGGAAGGTCGAGTAGATGGCGCAGAACGGCTTCAGCCCCTCCACCGCCAGGCCGGCGGCGAAGGTCACCGCGTGCTGCTCGGCGATGCCGACGTCGAAGCAGCGGTCGGGGAAGCGCTTGGCGAACAGGTCCAGCCCGGTACCGGAGGGCATCGCCGCGGTGATCGCCACCACGCCCGAATCGGCCTCGGCCTCGGCGATCAGGGCGTCGGCGAAGACGCGGGTGAAGGTCGGCGGGCCGGCCTTCGGCTTGGCCTGGGCGCCGGTCACCACGTCGAACTTGGCCACCGCGTGCAGCTTGTCGGCGGATTTCTCCGCGTGGGCGTAGCCCTTGCCCTTCTTGGTGACGACGTGGACCAGCACCGGCTTGTCGTCGAGGTCGCGCACGTTCTGAAGAACGGGCAGCAAATGGTCGAGGTTGTGCCCGTCGATGGGGCCGACGTAGTAGAAGCCCAGCTCCTCGAACAGCGTGCCGCCGGTGACGAAGCCGCGCGCGTACTCCTCCGCCTTGCGGGCGGCGTCGCGCAGCGGGCGCGGCATATGGTCGGCGATGTCCTTCGCCAGATGGCGCAGGCTGACGTACGGCTTGGACGAGACCACGCGCGACAGGTAGGCGCTCATGGCGCCGACCGGCGGGGCGATGGACATGTCGTTGTCGTTGAGGATGACGATCAGCCGGCTGTCGGTCGAACCGGCGTTGTTCATCGCCTCGTACGCCATGCCGGCGCTCATGGCCCCGTCGCCGATGACGCAAATGACGTTGTTGGTGCGCCCCTGAAGGTCGCGGCCCACCGCCATGCCCAGCCCGGCGGAAATCGAGGTCGAGCTGTGGCCGGCGCCGAACGGGTCGTAGACGCTCTCCGAGCGCTTGGTGAAGCCGCTCAGCCCGCCGCCCATGCGCAGCGTTCGGATGCGGTCGCGCCGGCCGGTGAGGATCTTGTGTGGGTAACACTGATGCCCGACGTCCCAGATCAGCCGGTCGTCCGGCGTGCTGAAGACGTAGTGCAGCGCCACCGTCAGCTCGACCACGCCCAGGCCGGCACCCAGGTGCCCGCCGGTGACCGAGACGGCATCGATGGTTTCCGTGCGCAGTTCGTCGGCGATCTGGCGAAGCAATTCGGGTTTCAGCGCCCGCAGATCGGCGGGGGTATGCACCTGATCGAGGAGCGGCGTCTTGCTGGTCGCGGTCACTCTCTCACTCCCTATCACGTGCGTCGGGTCACGACGTACTCGGCCACGGCCTTCAGCATGTCGGCGCGCCCCTCGAAGATTTCCAGGTGCGCGGCGCATTGCTTCGCCAGCATTTCCGCTTGGGCACGGGCGCGTTCGCGCCCGAGGATGGAAACGAAGGTGGCCTTGCCGGCCTCGGCGTCGCGGCCGACCGACTTGCCGGTCTCGGCCTCCGTACCCTCCACGTCCAGCAGATCGTCGACGATCTGGAACGCCAGCCCGAGGTCGTGCGCGTAGGCGCGCAGCGCGTGCCGCTGCGGCGCCCCGGCCTTGCCGAGGATGGCGCCGGCCTCGCAGGAGAAGGCGATCATGTCGCCGGTCTTCATACGTTGCAGGCGGGTGACGGTGCCGATGTCGAAGGTTTCGTGCTCGGCGATGAGGTCGAGCATCTGCCCACCCACCATGCCGTGCGGCCCCGCCGCCTTGGCAAGCGCGGCCACGAGATTGCAGCGCACGCTGGGGTCCTCGTGCGTCGCCGGGTCGGCCAACACCTCGAACGCGTAGGTCAGCAGGCCGTCGCCGGCCAGGATGGCCGCCGCCTCGTCGAACTGGCGGTGCACGGTCGGCCGGCCGCGGCGCAGGTCGCCGTCGTCCATGGCCGGCAGATCGTCGTGGATCAGCGAGTAGCAGTGCACCAGCTCCGCCGCCACGGCGGTGCGCAGCGCGCAGTCGGGGTTCACGCCGAACAGGCTGGCGGAATGCAGCACCAGGAGCGGCCGCAGCCGCTTGCCGCCGCCGAGGCTGCCGTAGCGCATCGCCTCGTACAGCCGGTATTCCGGGTAGTCGGTGGAGGGAAGCAGGCGCGCGATGGCCTGTTCGACCACCTCCGCGGATTCGGCCATGGCGGCTTTGAGGTTCACTGTCACGTCAGTCGATCCGTGCCGGTTCGGTAGCGATGGAGCCGTCGGCGGCGACGGTGATGCGGTCCACCTTCGCCTGCGCTTCCCGCAGCTTGGCTTCGCAGTGGCGCTTCAGCGCCGTGCCGCGTTCGTAGGAGGAGATCGCCTCGTCGAGCTTGCCGCGCCCCTCCTCCAGTTGGCGCACGATGCGCTCCAGCTCGGAAAGGGCGTCTTCGAAGCTCATCGCCGCGATGTCCGGCGGGACGGTGGGGAGTTCGGACATGAATCGGACCGCTGGTGAAACCGTTATTGAAGTTAGGCCCGCCGGATGCGGATGCGCAAGCACGGACGGCGGCTGTATGACGCCGCCGCCCGAACCTATACCGCCGGCCAGTCCGAAAAGCAGATGTTTACGCCGCCATCAGCTCACGAACATGCGCCGAGCAGGCCGACGCCAGCGCGCGCAGGTTGTAGCCGCCCTCCAGCACCGACACGATGCGCGCCCCGCAGTGCGTGCGCGCCAGATCGCCCAGCTTGCGCGTCGCCCAGGCAAAGTCGTCGTCCATCAGGTGCAGGCTGGCCAGCGGGTCGCGCGAGTGCCCGTCGAAGCCGGCCGAGATCATGACGAGGTCTGGCTTGAAGTGGTCGATGGCCGGCAGGACGATGTGGGACATGGCGTGCCGGAATTCCGGGCTGCCCGCCATGGCCGGCAGCGGCGCGTTCACGCAGTTGCCGTACTGGCCCATCTCCCCCGCGTCGCCGGTGCCGGGGTAGAGCGGCGACTGGTGGGTCGAGCAGTACAGCAGGTCCGGGTCGTCCTGGAAGATGTCCTGCGTGCCGTTGCCGTGGTGCACGTCGAAGTCCATCACCGCCACGCGCTGCATGCCGTGCACGGCGCGCGCGTGCAGGGCGCCCACGGCGACGTTGTTGAACAGGCAGAAGCCCATGGCCTTGGCGCGCTCGGCGTGGTGGCCGGGCGGGCGGACCGCGCAGAAGGCGTTGCGCGAATGGCCGGCGGCGACCGAATCCACCGCCGCGATGACGGCACCCGCGGCCCGCAACGCGGCCTCGCCGGACAGCGGCGACATCACGGTGTCGGCATCGATGCCCGCGTGCCCGCTCTCCGGCACCGCCTGCATCACCCGCTCGATGTGCGAGAGCGGATGGACGCGGGCGATCTGCTCGGTCGTGGCAAGCGGCGCCTCGGCCCGCTCCAGCAGGTGGAAATCCTCGGCTTCGAGCGCAGCCAGCACCGCCTTCAGGCGATCCGAGCACTCCGGGTGCCCGAGGCCGGTGTCGTGCTCCAGGCAGGTCGGGTGCGTGAACAGAGTGGTGAACATGTTTGTGTCGTTACGATCAGCGTCGTTGGCGTTTCCCGTCGCTATTGTTCCCGGATCGCTAATCAAAGTACAGGAGGAATGCGGGCCGGATCGTCACACCCCCAGTGGGGCGGTGCCGGTTACCCCGCCCGTTCGACCTCCATCCGGAAGACGCCGTCCGCTTCGGTGCTGGACAACAGCCGATTGCCGGTGGTGTCGCAAAACGCGGCGAAGTCCTTGGGCGCGCTCGGATCGGTGGCCTCCACCACCAGCACGTCACCGGGGCCGAGCGCCTTCAATGCCTTGCGGGCACGCAATACGGGAAGCGGGCACAATAGTCCCTTCGCATCGAGTTCGTGGCGCGCCATAGCGCTGCTCCCATTCCTATAGGTGTCAAATCAATAGCTTGCTGGCAACAATACCCGCCGAACGGCCTAGGTACAATGTCCTGAAAGCCACAGTAGACAAGGGGTCGAATCCCTCCATATCATGTGGTAACACCAGCGGTTAGTCCAGTGTCCGGCCCGGCCGGAAAAACAAGACGACGCGACGGTAGGGGCATTTTGATGAACATTGCGGACCTGCAAGCCAACGCACGCAAAGCGAGCACGCTGCTCAAGGCCATGAGCAACGAGCGCCGCCTGCTCATCCTCTGCCACCTGTCGCTCGGCGAGAAGTCGGTGGGCGAGCTGGAAGAGCTGGTGGGGCTCAGCCAATCGGCCTTGTCGCAGCACTTGGCACGGCTGCGCCGCGACAAGCTGGTGGCGACCCGGCGCAGCGCTCAGAACATCTATTACTCGCTGAACGGCGAGGAGGCGAAGCACGTCATGGCGACGCTGCATGACCTCTATTGCGCGCGCCAGCCCGCCGCCGGCGCCAACGACAGCGAGAGCCGCGCCGCCGCCGCCCCGGCCTGACCCAGGCTGACCTAGGCGGCTTGCCCCGCGCTCAGCGCCGCCACCCCGGCAGCAGCGCCGCCAGCGCCAACACGGCCCACCCGGCCATGAAGGCGCTGCCGCCGAGCGGCGCGGTGTTCGGCACCGGCAGAGCGGCCTGGAACGCCAGCGCGTAGAGCGTCCCGCAGAACAGCACCATGCCGGCCAGGAACAGCCAGCCCGCCAGCCGCACCGCCAGCCGTGCCAGCCCCTCTGTCCGTGCCGCCAGCAGCAGCGCCGCGATCAGCGCCAGCGCGTGCCAGAGCTGGTACTGCCCGGCGGTGCGCACCCACTCCTGCGCTTTTTCCAGCCCCGGACCGGCCAGCGCGTGATTCGCGTAGGCGCCGGCCCCCACGGCGACCGCCGCGTTGAGCCCGGCGAACGCCAGCCAGATCCGCCCGATGATTCCCATGGTCCCCCTCGCCGATCCCATTGCCGCCCGAGCATACCCGCACTTGGGCATCCTGCCGAAGAAGGATGCCTCCCCTTCCAAAGGAGGATTGGCCCGCCGCTTGCTGCGCTGGACTGCGTCGTGCGGTCGGCCCGCGAAAACCAAGCGTTTTCCTCGGCCGCACACGCAAATTGCGTCGCAAATTGCCAAGGCTGAGCGGACTTCGGATCATGCGCCTGCTGCCCCAGGACACCGCCGAGCGGGTTGCCGCCGTCCTACCGGCCGGATGGGACGTCTTCACCCCTGCCGACCTGACGCACGGCATCGCGCTGGAACTGGTGGAGGTCGCCGCCGCCAAGGGGCTGTGGCTCGACAGCACCATCGACCCGGCTGCCCCGATCCGCGCGCGGGGTGACGCGTCGGGCATCCGCCGGGCGCTGCGGGCGCTGGCCGGCCACGCGCTGACGACCACCGAGCGCGGCCACGTCACCGTGTCGCTGACCACCGAGCCGGCGGAGCCGGGCCGCTGCTCGCTGGTGTTTTCCATCACCGACACCGCCCCGGTGCTGACGCCGGACCAGCGCCGCCGCTTGGCCGAACCGCTGCTGGCGCTGGGCCGCGTCGGCTGTGAGGTGCGGCCGGAGGGCGGCAACCGTGTCTGGTTCGCCGTGCCGGTCGAGGCGCTGCCCGCCGATCGGACGCCCGAAAGCACGGACGCCCGGCTGGAGCGGCTGACGGCGTGGGCGCAGGGCCGCGGCGGCCGGATTCTGGTGGTGGACGACAGCGCCACCAACCGCGTCATCACCGCCGCCCTGCTGAACAAGGCGGGCTTCGCCACGACGCTGGCGGAGGGCGGCGCCGAAGGGGTCCGGCTGATGGCGGAGGGGACCTTCGACGCGGTGCTGATGGACGTGGCGATGCCCGACGTGGACGGCATGGCCGCCACCGCAGCGATTCGCGCCCTGCCGGCGCCGCGTGCCGGCGTGCCGATCATCGCCATGACCGCGCACGGCTTCCCCGAGGACCGCGACCGCTGCCTCGCCGCCGGGATGGACGACTACCTCGCCAAGCCGTTCCGAACGCTGGGTCTGCTGGAAGCGCTGGCGCGGCATCTGGCCTGATGGCTACAGCCCCGGCCCGAGCCACTCTCGGCCGTGCGGCGAGCCGAGGTCCAGTTCCGGTCCCCTGGGCACGATGCCGGTCGGGTTTATGGTGCGGTGGCTGCCGTAGTAGTGCCGCTTGATGTGGTCGAAGCGCACCGTCGCCGCCACGCCCGGCACCTGATGCAGGTCGCGCAGGTAACCGGACAGATTGGGGTAGTCGGCAATGCGCCGCTTGTTGCACTTGAAGTGGCCGACATACACCGCATCGAATCGCACCAGCGTGGTGAACAGCCGCCAGTCCGCCTCGGTCAACCGGTTGCCGACCAGCCAGCGCTGTCCGGCCAGCCGCGCGTCCAACGCGTCCAGCGCGTCGAAGAGCGCGTCGAAGGCGTGCTCGTACCTGTCCTGGGCGGTAGCGAAGCCGGCCTTGTAGACGCCGTTGTTGACGCGGTCGTAGACGAAGGCGTTGACCCGATCGATCTCGTCCCGCAGGTCTTCCGGGCAGAAGTCCCGCGACGCGTCGCCCAGGGCGTCGAATTCGCGGTTCAGCATGCGGATGATCTCTGCCGATTCGTTGTTCACGATGGTGCCGGTCGCCTTGTCCCACAGCGCCGGCACGGTGACGCGGCCCGAGTAGCCGGGACTGGCTTTAACGTACACCTCGGACAGGAAGCGTACGCCATTGACCGGATCGGCGCCCTCGGGCAGCTCCCAGCCATTCTCCAGCATCAGCGGATCGACAACGGAGACGGAGATCACGCTCTCGAGTTTCTTGAGCGTACGCAGGATGAGCGTACGGTGCGCCCACGGGCAGGCGTACGAGACGTACAGGTGATAGCGCCCCGGTTCGGGCCGGAACGGCGTCGAACCGTTCGCCCGAACCCAGCCGCGGAACTGCGTCTCCGGCCGCACGAAGGCGCCGCCCGACGCTTTGGTGTCGTACCACTGGTCGGTCCAGCAACCGTCGATCAGCAGCCCCATGACACGTTCCTCCGCGCTGGCATGTCCCTCCGAAATAAACCGGCGGGAGGCCGCCGGGTACCCACCGCGCTGGCACTTCATCGTTGCCGCGTGTACAACAATGGGATGGATCGCCTCGACGACATGCTGGCCTTCATCAAGGTGGTGGACGCCAAGAGTTTCACCGCCGCCGCAGACCGGCTGAATCTGTCCAAATCCGTGGTGTCGCGCCGCATCGCCGAATTGGAAAACCGGCTCGGTGCCCGGCTGCTGAACCGCACCACCCGCAAGCTGAGCCTGACCGAGGTGGGGCAGGCGTTCTATGAACGCTGCACACGCATCCTCTCCGATCTGGACGAAGCGGAGCGCGCGGTGGCCGATCTACACTCGGCCCCCCGTGGGCGGCTGCGGGTGAACGCGCCGCTGTCGTTCGGGCTGCTGCATCTGGCGCCGGCCATCGCCGAGTTCATGGAGCGGTTTCCGGCCATCGAGGTCGATATCGACCTCAACGACCGCTACGTCGACCTTTTCGACGAGGGGTACGACGTGGCGGTGCGCATCGGCCGGCTGCGCGACAGTTCGCTGATCGCCAAGCGCCTGGCGCCCAACCGCCGGGTCATTTGCGCCAGTCCCGCCTATCTGGAAAAGCACGGCACCCCGGCGACACCGGAGGATCTGGCACAGCACCTGTGCCTGCTCTACACCAACGTACCGGCGGCCGAGCAGTGGCAGTTCAAGGTGGACGGCGAGATACGCTCGGTGCGCGTGTCCGGCCCATTGCGCGCCAACAACGGCGACATCCTGCTGTCCGCCGCCATCGCCGGGCACGGCATCTCCATCGCGCCCACCTTCATCTGCGGCGAGGCGCTGGCGTCCGGTACGCTGCGGTGCCTGCTGTCGGACTACACGTTCTCGGATTCGGCGGTCTATGCGGTGTACCCGCAGAACCGCCACCTGTCGCCCAAGGTGAGGGCGTTCGTCGATTTCCTGGCGACGCGCTTTGGCCCCGAGCCGTATTGGGACGCCGCCCTGCCCCCCGCCGCGCGCGCCGTCGCGGCGTAGTTGTCACAAGTGCAAGCGGCCGCCCTTCGCTATTGCCGTTGACCAAAGTCAAGCCCGGGACCGTTACAAAACGGTAATACCCTTGAGCTTGGCGTTCTGCGCCCACAGCAGGTGGGAATGGACGGACGGGGGGAACATTCATGCAGGATCTGACCCGGAGAATGCGGATCCGACACCGCTTCGCGCTGGTCGTCGTGCTGCCGTTGTTGGGCATGCTCGGCTTCTCGGCCGCCGCCATGCTGGACAGCCGCCAGACGCTCAAGACCATGGAACGGCTGGAGGGGATGGCCGCCTTGGTGTCCGACGTGAGCGCCCTGGTCCACGAGTTGCAGAAGGAGCGCGGCACCTCCGCCGTCTTCATCTCCAGCCGCGGCTCCAAGATGGCGGACGCCCTGGCCGAGCAGCGCCGCCAGTCCGACAAGGCCGCCGAGACCTACCGCCGCACCGTCGACCGCTTCCGCGCCGATTATGGCGCTGACCCGGCGCTCTCGGCGCGTCTGGACGCCGCGCGGGCGGCGCTGGCCCCGCTGGCGGCGAAGCGCGACGCCATCGCCGCGCTGACACTGCCCGGCCCGGACTCGGCCGCGTTCTACACCGGGTCCATTCTGCGGCTGCTGGATATTGCCGGCGAGATCTCGCGTTCCAGCGGCGCGCCGTCGATCTCCGGCCTGATCGTCGCCTACAACAGCCTGATGCACGGCAAGGAGCGCGCCGGACAAGAGCGCGCCACCGGTGGCACCGGCTTCGCCGCCGGCACGTTCGACCCGGCGCTGTACCAGCGCTTCATAGCGCTGGGCGCCCAGCAGCAGGCCTTCTTCGACAGCTTCGCCACCTACGCGCCGGACGACCTCAAGGCGGCCTTCGCCAAGACCGTGTCGGGCGAGGCGGTGGAGCGCGTCGAGGCGATGCGCAAGACCGTCTACACGGGCGGCCTGACCGGCGCGCTGGGCGGCATCGCCGGCGACCAATGGTTCACCACCGCCACCGTGCGCATCGATCTTCTGAAAAGCGTCGAGGATCAGGTGAACGCCGCCCTGCTGCGCCGCGTCGGGACCGTGCGCACGGAGGCCGCGTCCGCGTTCATGACGGTGACGGCGCTGGCGGTTCTGCTGCTCGCGGCGACGATCCTGGCGAGCGTGGTAACAATCCGCGGCATCACCGGGCCGCTGACCGTGCTCAACACCGCCATGCGCCATCTGGCTGGTGGCGATCTGGAAGCGGCGATCCCCGGCCTCGACCGCGCCGACGAGATCGGCGAGATGGCCGAGGCCGTACAGGTCTTCAAGGAAAACGCCGGGGAACGCGCCCGCCTGGAAGCCGCGCAACACGCCGCCCAGGAGGCCAAGGAGCGCCACGCCGAGGAACTGCACCGTCTGGTGCGCGCCTTCGACCGCGACGTCAATGGCGTGCTGACCACCGTGCACGTGGCCGCCACGCGCATGCGCACGGTGGCGCAGGGCATGTCCGACTCCGCGACCGAGAGCACCCGGCAGGCGACCTCCGTCGCCGCGGCGGCCGAGCAGGCGTCGGGCAACGTGCAGTCGGTGGCCTCCGCGTCGGAAGAACTGGCCGCCACCATCGGCGACATCGCCCATCAGGTGGAGGCGTCGCAACGCATCGCCGGTCAGGCCGTCGAGGAGGCGGACCGCACCAACACGACCGTCGGCAGTCTGGTGGAAACCGCCGAGCGCGTCGGCGAAGTGGTCAATCTGATCAGCGACATCGCCGGACAGACCAACCTGCTGGCGCTCAACGCCACCATCGAGGCGGCGCGCGCCGGCGAGATGGGCAAAGGCTTCGCCGTGGTGGCGAGCGAGGTGAAGCACCTCGCCACCCAGACGGCCAAGGCGACCGAAGACATCACCCAGGAGATCAACCGCATGCACGCGGTGTGCGGCGAGGCGGCGACGGCAATCCGCACCATCGGCGACACCATCCGCCAGATGAACGCCATCGCCATGGCGGTCGCCACCGCGATTGAGCAGCAGGGCGCCGCCACCGCGGAGATCGCCCGCAACGTCAATCAGGCGGCGCAGGGCACCGGCGAGGTGACGATCGGCATCAACGCGGTCCGCGAGGTGGCGCTGAAGACCGGCACCGCATCATCGGAAGTGCTGGATGCGTCCGGCAGCCTGTCCAGGCAGGCCGAAATGCTGGGCAGCAAGGTCGAACGCTTCCTGGCGGACATCCACCAGGCGTAACCCCCAGTCCCTCCCCCGCCCCCGGCGGGGGAGGCTAGGTGGGGGCAAGGTCTAGCCGGGAATCCAGGGCTTTCTGGACTGTCGGTGAGGCCGTAGCCCCCACCCTTCCCGCTTCGCGGGCCCCTTCCCTCCCCCGCCGGGGGCGAGGGAGGGAGTGCTTACGCCTCCGGCTTGCGCCGCTTGCTGCGCAGGTTGAGCGCGGTGAGGAAGGTGGTCGACGACTGGACCACCGGGCCACGCTCCTTGGGCGGTGCTGTGCCGAGGAAGCCGGCGACGCGGCCACGCAGTTCGACGCTGTCGCGCGCGGCGGTGTCGGCGTCTTCCGCCACCTTGCGGCGGACGGCCGGGTCCAGCGTCTTGAAGGCGCGGCTGGCGAAATCGAACGCCGGCTGCGACTTGGTGGCGACCACCTGACGCAGCGCCTTCGACACCAGCACCGTGTCCAGCCCGCCGGGGACGGAAACGCCGTCCAGCACGTCGGCCAGGATGCCGATGGCCTGGAGCGTACGGTTGTCTTCGAGAGAGAAAGTCTCCATGGCGCCCCTGCCGATCATCGCAGAACCGGTCATCCCGGTCCGTTCCCCTGCCTAAGAATTAATACACACACCGAACACCGCAAGTCACGAAGTCTCTTCCAGCATTACGCGGCGCGGTTGACGAGCGCAACGCCCATGACCGTCATCGCCATCCCGGCCAACGCAATCACACCAAGCCGCTCGTCGAACATGGCCCAGGCCACCACCGCCGTGACGGGTGGCGTCAGATAGAACAGGCTCGCCACCCGCGCGGCGGCGCCTCGGCGAATCAGGGCGAACAGCAGGAACACCGCCCCCACCGACAGCACGATGGTGAGCCACGCCAACGCGAACACGAATTCCCCGGTCCACGACACCCGCATCGACTCGGTGAGCGGCGCCAGCACCGCGAAGGCGGCGGCGGTGGCGGCGTACTGGATGACCGCACCGGTGCGCAAATCCATGCCGGTGCAATGGCGCTTCTGGTACAGCGTGCCCAGCGTGATGCCGACCAGCGCCGCGACCGCCGCCACGTATCCGGCCAGGCTGCCGCCGCCGCCCGGCGTGATCTTCTCGCTGACCACCAGCCCGACGCCGATCAGGCCAAGCAGCAGGCCGCCCCATTGGCGCGGCGACACCCGTTCGCCCAGCAGCCGTCTGGCCAGCGCCGCGGTCAGCAGCGGCTGCACGCCGACGATCAGCGCGGCGATGCCGGCCGGCACCTTGTGGGCGATGGCGAAGAAGACGCCGCCCAAATAGACGGCGTGCACCAGCAGCCCGGCCACGGCGATGTGCCCGGCCATGCGCCAGTTCCGCGGCCAGGGTGCGCGCATGACCAGCGCCACCACGCCGAGCAGCGCCGCGACCGACAGCATGCGCAACAGCAGAAAAGTGAAGGGCTCGGCGTAGGGCAAGCCGAACTTGGCGCCGATGAAGCCGGTGCTCCACAGCAGCACGAACACGGCGGGCATCACCCGCACCCAGTCGGACCGCGCCTCGCCGGCAGCGTGCTCCACCATCGTCCCTCTCTCCCGGCCTTTGTTCGTTCTTTAAGCGGTCGGCGAGGCGGTGGGAAGGGCTTGCGACGGCAGGGGTGGGTTGCGCCGACGCCTTACAAGAGCCCCTCCCCCCTTGCGGGGGAGGGGTTGGGGAGAGGGGGATTTACGCCCGGCAGGGCGGAGAAAGACTCTTTTCCGGCCTTTCGGCCGCCCCCCCTCTCCCCAACCCCTCTCCCGCGAGGGGAGAGGGGCTTTTTAGTCCCCCGCCGGAACCTCCGCCATGACCGGCGGCGGCGCGGGGCGGACGCGGCGCTTGGCGGCGACCTCCTCGATGTGGGTGCGAAGCGTCGGGTCGCGGCGCACCAGACGCCAGAAGTCCTTCTCCTCCAGCATCAGCATCTGGCAGTAGCCCAGCGCCCGCACGTCGGCGTTGCGCGGCTGGCGGTTGAGCAGCGCCATCTCGCCGAAGAAATCCCCGGTGCCCAGCTTGACCTGCATCTCCAGCCCCGGCACCAGCACTTCCACCGCGCCCGACGCGATGAAGAACATGCAGTCGCCGCGCTCGCCACGCCGCACGATGGTCTCGCCCGGCAGCACGAGGCGGGATTTCAGCAGCTTGACGATCCGCGCGGCGCGCTCCGGCGCCAGACCGGCGAAGATCGGCACCCGGCGCACCAGCTCGTTCTGCTCCAGGCGCAAGTCGAGCCGCGGCGCCTGCTCCAGGGCACGGCGGCGGCGGGCGATGCCGCGCTCCAGATCGCTCAGCACTTCCTGGGTGATCACCGATTCGGCGTGCAGCGTGCGATAGTCGGCGGCCTCCAGGCGCAGCGCGGCGCGGCCCAGATACTGGTTCTGCAGGACGACTGCGTAGTCCGGGTATTGCAGGCGCAATGCCGACAGCGCCTTCTCCACATGGTCCAGGCGCACCGCCAGCAGGCCCTCCAGCTCGACCGCGCTGTCCGGGCCGAGCACCTGCGCCAGACGGTGCCGGCTGAAGGAGATCAACTCGCGCAGCACCATGCGGACGGAGACCAGCACCTCGAACCGCATGGCCAGCCGGCGCGACAGCGGCCGCTGGATGCCGAAGTGCCGGTGCAGCCAGCTCGCCGCCCGCATCCAGAAGGAAAAGTCGATGACCCCGTCGGCCGCCGCCATGTAGCCGTCGCGCCCCTGTGTCTTCACCGCGTCCAGCGTGCGGCCGGCGCGGCCGGCCAGGAACTCGACCACCCCGCGCGACAGAATGCCTTCCTGGAAGCGGGCGAAGTACAGCTCCTGCTCGCGGTTGACCAGGATGACGAGGCCGATGGTGACGCGCTCGGCCTCGGACAGCGGCGCCTCCTCCTGACGCTCGCGGTCGATGGCGTCCAGGCGCTCGGCGTAGTGGCCGAGCAGGCTTTCGGTGGCAGGCTCCTCGATTTCGTACGTGCGGGCGAGGCCGTCGACCCGCTCGCGCACGCCGGCCAGCGACAGCGCCAGCGCCCGGTTGCGCATGGCGCGCTCGACCGGCGACAGGCGGTCCAGCCCCAGCCGGTGCATGACCAGGCGCAACGTCGTGCCGTTGACGAACAGCGTGAAGAACACGAAACCGGTCGCCAGCACGGCGACGAACTCCTGCACGTGCTGCGGCACGCGGGCGTTCTCGGTGACCGCCATGGCGAGGGTGAGCGACACCGCACCGCGCAGCCCGCCCCACAGCATCACCGCCTTGGTGGCGTGGCCGACGCGCTGCGCCAGCCCCAGCGCCGACAGCGCCGGCAGCAGGCCGAACAGCACCACGCCGCGCGCCGCCAGCGCCGCCAGCACGGCGATCAGCAGGTAGCCGGCCTCGCTCCACGCCACGTGCTCGACGATGTGCGGGATCACCAGGGCGACGAGCAGGAAGATCAGCGAGTTCGCCCAGAATCCCAACTGCCGCCAGACATGCTCCAGCGCCTGCCAGGTGTCGGGCGAGATGCGCGTGCGCCCGACCGAGCCGACGACCAGCGCCGCGGCGACCACCGCCACCACGCCCGAGACGTCCAGATAGTGGTCCGCCAGAAGGTAACTGAGGTAGGCGAGCGCCACCGTCAGCGTGATTTCCGCCATGGGCTGGTCGTGCACCGGCGTCACCAGCACGCACGCCACCCGCCCGCACACGACGCCGACCAGGGCACCGCCGCCGAAGCTCCACAGGAAGTCCACGGCGGCCTCCATGGCGCCACCGTCGCTGCGCCGGGTCAGCATGCCCAGCAGCAGCGTGAACAGCGCGATGGCCGCGGCATCGTTCAGCAGACTTTCGCCCTCGACCAGCAGGGTCAGACGCCGCGGCGCACCGAGGTCGCGGAAGATGCCGACCATCGCCGCCGGGTCGGTGGAGGCGACGATGGCGCCCAGCAGCAGGCACGGCACCAGACCCAGCGGCGTCACCGCCCACAGCGCGTAACCGACCGCGAAGGTGCAGACGAACACCGCCACCACGGCCAGCATCAGGATCGGCGCGAGGTCGTCCATCAGCCGGCGCACGTCGATGGCCAGCGCCGTTTCGAACAGCAGAACGGGCAGGAAGATGGTGAGCAGCGTTTCCGACGATAGGTCGAGGCCGGACAGCGACTTGAAGAAGTCGCCCAGCGGCCCGGCCATGGCGTCCAGCGACGTGGCGCCCTGGATCAGCGCGCCCAGCGCGATGCCGGCCGCCGCCAGCAGGACGGTGTAGGGAATCCTGAGCCGGGCGGCCAGCGGCGGCAGCGCGCTGACCAGCACCAGCAGCCCGGACACACCAAGGACGGTGACGACGATCGCGTGCATGGCCCCTTCGCTACCCCTTCCGAATTGGCCAAACCTAGACACGGGTTGTGGCAACAGCAAGGCCAAGGGCTGGGACATTCGGCGGAGGCATAGCCCGCACCTTGTGCCTTTATCGGGGCTGACATGAGCGAAGCATGATGTAAGCTTCGTCCAGGTCCTTCAGGCAAGGAGCGGGAGATGACCCGGCCCGAAGACGCGTTGATCCCCCTGGTCGCGGCGGCCGTGCTGATGCAGATGCTGGCCGGCACGCCTTTGCGATTCGAGGCGCTGTTCGCGACCGCCGACCTGCCGAAGCCGCCGTTGGTGCAGACTGTGGTCGAGCCGCCGCGCTCCACCCCGCCCCGCCCGGTCTTTGTCCGCGACGAGCAAGACCATTTCGGCGGGGCGAGCTGAGGCTACCCCACCAGCGGCAGCACGATCCTCATGCGGAAGCCCTGGCTCTCCCGGCGGTTCTCGGCGACGATGGTGCCGCCCACTGCCTCGACGTTGCGGCGCACGATCCACAACCCGATGCCGAAATGCGTCCCTTCCGCCGTCTGCCCGGTCGGGTCGGCCTCGGGCATGCCCTTGCCGGCCTCGCGCTGCGAGAAGTAGCGCTCGAAGATGCGCGGCAAATTGCCGGGGTCCACACCCGGCCCTTCGTCCTCCACCGTCAGCTCGGCGGTGTTGCCGTTGCGGGTCAGACGGACGCTGACTGTGGTGTCGGCGGGGGAGAAACTGACGGCGTTCTCCACCACGTTCTCGACCACCGTCTCCAGGATGTCCTCGCTGGCGCGCACCACCACACCGGGCTGGATGCTGGAGCGCATGTGCAGCTTCCGCTCGGCCAGCAGGCCGGTGTAGCTGTTGGCCATGCGCTCGACCAACGCCGACATGTTGATCTTCCTGCGCGGCGGCTCCAGCAGGTCGGCGGTCGCCTCGTCCATGCGGCGCGAGAACGACACCAGACCGTCCAGCTTGTCGAGCGACTTGTCGATCATCGTCAGCGCCCGGTGGCTGCGCACGTCGCCCTCCGGCACCGCGCGGCGCAGCGGCTCGGTGGACTGGCGGATGACGGCGATCGGCGTCTTGAAGGCGTGCGCGTTGTCCTCCGCCGCCCGGCGCAGCGAGATGGCGGACTGGCGCAGCGTCTCCACCAGCTTGTCGAACGCCTCGGCCACGCCGGACAGTTCGGGCACGGTGTTGCGCTGGGCGAAGTTCTCACCCGGCACCTCGCCGCCGACGATGTCGCGGGCAAGGTCGCCGAAGCGGTGCAGGTTGCGCATGACGCCCAGCAGAACCGCCAGCACCAGCCCGGCCATGACCACGTAGATCAGCGCCGCCGCCTGCACGGTGGCGGTCTTCCAGTACGGCCGGCCGAGCGAGGAGTCGAGGTACGCCTCGGTGCCGTTGCTGGTGACCAGCGCCCAGCAGCCGAAATTGGTGTTCATCGGTGTGATGGAGGTCAGCACCTCCTCGGTGCCGGAGGTGCGCGGCACGCGCATGGCGAGCGGCACGTTGCCCTCGCAGCTCGACCCGAGGCGGTCCAGCACGCCCTGTTCCACCAGCTGCCGGCGCTCGGCGTCGAGGTCGGCGGTGGGGACGGAGGGCGCGGCGCCCACATAGAAGAAGCCCTCGCCGCCGGACAGCGTGCGCGGACGGACCAGCAGGCGCAGGCGCGTGCGGTCGTCGGCGAAGCGGCTCAGCGCCTGCCCCATCTGCGGCAGGCTGGACCGGTCGGCGCGCGCCAGGTCCGGCTGGATCGCCCGCGCGATCAACCGCCCCTGCTGCTGCGCGCTTTGCAGCAGCAGGGTCTGGCTCGTCTCGTCGGCGCGCCGGAACTGATCGTAGATCAGCACCGGCACGGCCAGGAACACGATGGACAGCAGCGCCAGCCGGCTCGCCAGCGAACGCCACAGCCACCGGGTCCGGGCGACGTTACTCCGCAGCAGCGGCAGCGTCATCGAGGATGCCAACGTCCGCGTCCTCATTGTTGCCGGAATGCTGTCCCGTCCCGTCGCCCCAGCGATAGCCGAAGCCCGGATAGTTCTCGATGCAGTCGAACTCGGCATCCACCGCGCGGAACTTCTGGCGGATGCGCTTGATGAAGGCGCGCACGTTGGCGCGGTAGCCCGAGGGACCATAGCCGGCCAGGAATCCCTTGCCGTGCACGAGGTCGTAGATCTCGCGGTAGGAGACGTCCTCCTCCGGCCGGGTCGCCATCAGACGGACGATGTTGAACTCGGTCAGCGTCAGGTCGACACGGGTGCCGTCCCACAGCGCACGGCTGTTGTCCAGGCGCAGCTCCAGCTTGCCCAGAGTGTGCACGCCGCCGGCGTCGTTGGCCGCCGCCTCCTCGCCGCCGGCCTTGGTGCCGTCGATGATCAGGCGCATGCGCTTCAGCAGGATCGACAGGCTGCGCGACTTCTCGACGAAGTCCAGCGCACCGCCGGACAGCGCCGCCTCTTCATAGATCTGATCGGAGAGCACGGTCAGGAAGATGACCGGCACTTCGATGCCGCGGGCGCGCATCTGGCGCAGCACGTCGATGCCGTCCATCTTCGGCATGCGCCAGTCCAGGAGGACGATGTCCACCTGACCGCCGGTGGCGAAGAAGTCCAGCGCCGGCTCACCGCGGTCGAAGGACACCACCTCGAAACCCTCGTCGCCGAGGTTGAGGCCGAGCGACTCCCGGAACAGGTCGTCGTCGTCGACCAGCGCGACACGCGCCAGCGTTGCGCTACTCATGGCTGCCATCCCCGGCTTGGGCAAGCAGTTGGGCGAAGCATCGTTGATCGACATCTGGGACATGTTCGTTGCTCTTCACATCATATGAGAGGGCTCGGAAGTCTTGGGACGACAGGTCCATGAAGAAGAAGACCTTCAAGGTGCAGGCGCCGTTGGCGTAACTCCACACCTTGGCGGGCGACTGCTCCTCCATGGCGGCAGGGACACCCAGGAGACGCTTGGTCTGGCGCTGGTCCAGTCCCATCAGCGCTTCCGGTTCGAGTTTGGCCGGGGCGGCCATGGCGACGCCGATGCCGCCCCCAATTCCGTTGGCAATTCCGTTGGTCATCGCGCTGGCCATGCTGCCCATTCCGCCCTGCGGAACCTCGGCGCGCACCGTCGGCTTGGCCTTCGGGTACGGCGGCTGACTGGCAGCGAGCGGCCCCTTTGCGTTGGTGCGCGAGGGCAGCGTGGAAATGTCCGGGTTGGTGGTCGTGCCGGGACACCCGGCCAGCAGCAGAACCGCCAGAACGAGCCCTGCCCCGCACCGTCGGCATCCGGTGCCGACTCCTCCAGCCACTTCGTGCATGGTGCCGGTCATGGTCATGGTCCGGACCTTTCAAACATCGTGGTCGAATTCGCGGGGATCATTCGCGGCGTTTCCGCCACACTTCCCGCCTCCGGTGACCAGAAGATCAGTCCAAGCTGGTTAATGACGGGTTAAATGCCGGAGAGCTACCACCTTATTGCAAAGCAATGGGCACATTTTTCTGACATTGCCCAGGCAAACAGCGGACATATGCAAAAACAGCCCAACTCATTGCTGACGAGTTGTTTCGGTTTTCAACCTAATTGGCGTGACCGTTCGGTGACAATGCGGGAAAGGGGAATCGGCGCAGGGGAGTGTGCATGGGAGGATTTCCCCTGCCCCAACTATCCCCGCCCCTCTCACTGCGTCATGCCCGTGCTCGACACGGGCATCCACGCCGACGCGGCCATGCGTCAGGGGCGGTGGAGAAAAAGCTTGGGAGCCCAGAAAAGCAATCGGCGGTGGAGCCGCCCTGACATGGGGCCCCACCGCCGTTCAGCCGGATGGGCAACACGTCGTTCCGAGGAACCCCTGTGGGGCCGGACGTTGCCGCTATTATCCAGCTGCGTTTCCGGCCGAGCCGTCAGGCTGGTCGGCGGCGAGCGATCAATGCTGAGAGAGCACAATCGTTCACCCCATGAGCGTGCGCCTCTCCCGCTCCGCCGTCAAGGGTTTGGCTTGCGGCGAAATCGTGGGGTTAGTCCTTGCGGGGATACCCCGGCCGGGGCACCCTACCCCACAATGGGAGGGACGGAGTCTCCGCCGGGGATGGCCGTCGCAGCGACAATGAGCCACCGAGGTCACCCGTGACGGACCAGCAACGTCCGAGCGTGCCGTACCGCATCCTGCGCGTCTTCGCGCCGTTCGCCGTCGGCTACTTCATGTCCTACCTGTTCCGCACCGTGAACGCCGTCATCGCCGACGAGTTGACCGCGTCGCTGGGCATCACCGCGGCGGGGCTGGGGTTCCTGACCAGCGCCTATTTCTTCGCGTTCGGCGCGTTCCAGGCGCCTTTGGGCCTCCTGCTCGACCGCTTCGGGCCGCGGCGGATCGAGACGGCGCTGCTGCTGGTGGCCGCCGCCGGAGCAGCGCTGTTCTCGGTGGGCGAAGGATTGGGAACGCTGGCGGTCGGGCGGGCGCTGATCGGGATCGGCGTGTCGGCCTGCCTGATGGCGGCGATCACCGCCAACGTCATGTGGTGGCCGGTGGACCGGCTGCCGATGGTCAACGGCCTGTTCATGGCGAGCGGCGGCCTGGGCGCCGTGTTCGCCACCACCCCGGTGCGGGCGCTGATGACCGTCACCGACTGGCGCGGCCTGTTCCTCGGTCTGGCTCTGGTCACCGTGGCGTGCGCGGCGCTGCTGTTCGTCGTGGTACCGGAACGGCCACGCCGCAGCGGCGGCACCACCTTTCGTGCGCTGCTGCGCGGCACCGCCGAGGTATTCTCCAGCCGGACCTTCTGGCGCATGGCGCCGCCCGCCGTGGTCATGCAGGGCGCCTTCATGGCCTATATGGCGCTGTGGGCCGGACCGTGGCTGCGCGACGTCGAGGGCTTCGACAAGCAGGAGGTCGCCACCCACCTGCAATACGCCGCCATGGCGATGGTCGCCGGCTACACCGGCTTCGCGCTGGCCTCCGAAGCGCTGCGCCGCCGCGGCCTGCCGCCGATGACGGTGGCGACCACCGGCATCGTGCTGGCGACCGTGGTGCAGGTGGCGCTGCTGCTCGGCCTGCCGCTGCCGCCGGTGGTCGCGTGGGTGCTGTACCCGCTGTTCGCCAGCGCCTCGGTGATGATCTACGCCATCCTGTCGCAAGGCTTCGCGCCGGAGATGGCGGGGCGCGTCAACACCGCCGCCAACCTGCTGATGTTCGTGGTGGCGTTCGCCCTGCAATGGGGCCTGGGCTCGGTGATCGGCGCCTTCCCGCCCGGCGCGCACGGCGGCTACGCGCCGGAGGGGCACCGGCTGGCGCTGGGCATCGTGGTGGCGGGACAGGTGGCGGCGCTGCTCTGGCAACTCTGGCCGCGCCGCAGCGCACAGCCGGTGGTGGAGGCGCCGACCGCTTGAACCGAACATCGTTCGGTTCGGGGTACCCCCGCTCCTCCACGCCTCCCCCGATCCGTCCGGCGGGCTGCCTTCGGAACCCTGACCTTCGCCCTTTGTTTAAGGGGCGAGTTTCCGCGAAGGCAACCAAGCCCGCACACGAACGACATCCCCAGGAGGATAACGATGGCAACGCGCGACAATTCGGGTCAGGGCTCGGGTCAGGGCGGTCAGGAGAACAAGTCCTCAGGGCCGCTCGGCCGCGCGCAGCAGGAGGCCACGGATGCCGGCCGCGAGGGCTTGGGCGCCGCCCAGAACCGCATCCGCACCGTCTTCGAACAGCAGAGCCACCGCGCCGCCGACCAGATCGGCAGCGTCGCTCAAGCCCTGCACCAAGCCGCCGAGCAGTTGGAAGCCGAGAACAACGGCACCGCCGCCCGCTACACCAACATCGCCGCCGAACGCGTCGGCCAGTTCGCCGACACCCTGCGCAACTCGTCGGTGGACGATCTGGTCGGTCAGGTCGAGAGCTTCGCCCGCCGCCAGCCGGAAATCTTCCTGGGCGCGGCGTTCGGCGTCGGCTTCCTGTTCGCCCGCTTCATCAAAAGCTCCGGCGACCGCATCCGCATGGCCGATCTGACGCGCCAACGCGACATGGCCGGCCAGCAAGGCCGCGGCCAGATGGGCGGCGGGCGTGGCATGGGCGGCGGTGGCGGTGGCGGCGGTGGCCGTCCACGCGGCACCTATGACTTCTCCAACGAGCGCCAGAACATCGGCGGCTCCTACCCGGCGAGCGCCCGCTCGGCCGGCGGTGGCGGCGCCATCGGTGGCGGCATGGGCAGTGGCGGTATGGGCGGTGGCGGTATGGGCGGTGGCGGTATGGGCGGTGGCGGTATGGGCGGTGGCGGTGCCGGCCGGTCGCGCCCCTCCTCGGACGCCTCCTCCGGCGTCGGCAACACGGCCAGCACCGGCAGCGGCATCCGCGATGCGGCCGAACTGATGGCCGGCGGCTCGCCCGAACCCGCCAAGACTGAAACGCCGAAGGCCGACACCGCAAGGAACGAGCCTAGCCGCGCCAACCCGAACACCGCCGAACCGGTGACCGGCGCCGGCACCCCGACTCAGACCATGGGCGCCACTCCGGCCGGCGCGGCGAAGCCCCAGGAGGCCAAGCCCCAGGAGTTCAAACCATGAGCGCAGCCGAGGATCGCGACTACGGGCGCTACGATCCGCGGGCCAACCGCTCGCTGGCCGGGCTGTTCGCCGACCTTGCGCGCGACATGACCGGGCTGATCCGCACCGAGCTTGAACTCGCCAGGACCGAGCTGAGCGAGAAGGCTGGGCAAGCAGCCGGCGGCGCGGCGTTCATCGCCGCGGGCGGCTTCATCGCCTTTGCCGGCTTGCTGGTGCTGCTGGCCTGCGCCGTGCTGGCGCTGTCGCTGGTGGTCAAGCCGTGGCTGGCGGCGCTGATCGTCGGGCTGGTGGTGGTCGGCCTGGGTGTGGCGCTGATGCTGATGGGCCGCTCAAGGCTCCGCCCGGAGAATTTGCAGCCCAGCCGCACCATGGACACCCTGCGCGACGACAAGGACTGGGCACGGAGCCAGCTCAGCCGATGACCCGCCAGGATGACCCCACCAGCCCCGACTACGACGCCATGCAGCGCGAGATCCGCGACCGCCAGTCGCGGATCGGCGGCACGCTGGACCAGCTCCGGCATCGCCTCTCGCCCCACACCCTCAAGGAGCAGACCATGAATCGCATGACCAACCGGATGAGCAGCGGAGCGTCGTCGATGGGCGACATGGTCCGGGGCAACCCCGTGCCCCTCGCCATGATCGGCCTGGGCGTCGGCTGGATGCTGCTGTCGCGCAGCGGCATGGACCAGCGCATCGCCCACAGCGGCGCGATGCGCAGCGTGCGCAGCACCGCCGGCTCCACTGCCCGCTACGCGCGCGACACCTTCTACAGCGCGGCCGAGAGCGTGCGCGACGCCGCCGGCAACCTCTACGACCGGGCCGGCGACATGGCCGGCGACGTTTACGATCAGGCCGGCGACGCCGCCAGCCGCATGACCGGCCGCGATACTTACGACGGCCGCAGCGGCGGCCCGGCGGGCCGTGGCGCATCCTACCAGGGTGGGCGCGGGCAGCCGTCGGGCCGGTCGATGACCAGCTCGATGAGCCGCCAGATCGGCCACGTCACCACCAGCTTCTGGGATCTGGTGGAGGACCATCCGCTGGTGGCCGGCGTAATGGGCGTGGCGCTGGGAGCGGCGCTGGGCGCCAGCATCCCGTCCACGCGGTATGAGGAGCGCTGGGTCGGCGATTACGCCGGTCAGGTGACCGGCATGGCCAAGGAAGCCGCGCAGGACGCCATCGAGCGCGGCACCCGCGCCGCCCAAGCGGCTGCCGAAGCGGCCCGCGAGCACATCTCCGAGGCCGCCGACGACGTGAAGGGCGCCGCCAAGGAGCAGATGGACCGGCCGACGTAAGGGCATGAGCCGAGGGGAGGGCCACGCGCCCTCCCCTCGCCCCCTGTCTCTTTTTTCGCAATCCCCGCCTTCGCGGGGATGATGGCTTTACGAATGGTGCGACAGAACGTCGCACCACATACTGTACCGCCCCGGTCTAGTATATTCGGACGGTCCCGCGGGGCCGAATGCCCTAGCGTTTCGCTTGACTTCCGGTCGGGTTTGGCCAATTAATCAGTACCGAATTAGTCCTGATTAAACCCGGCCATGATCAAGCTCTCCAAGCTGACCGATTACGCCATCGTGGTGATGAGCGAGATGGCGCGCCAAGTGGGTGCGGTTCACACCGTGACCCAGTTGGCCGACCGCACCGGCGTGCCCACCCCCACGGTCGCCAAGCTGATGAAGAGCCTGACCACGGCCGGGCTGATGACCTCGCACCGCGGGGCGTCGGGCGGCTACGCGCTGTCCCGCCCGGCCGAGGCCATCAGCATCGCCGACATCGTCG
This sequence comes from Azospirillum terrae, assembly GCF_053470425.1. Taxonomy (NCBI): domain Bacteria; kingdom Pseudomonadati; phylum Pseudomonadota; class Alphaproteobacteria; order Rhodospirillales; family Azospirillaceae; genus Azospirillum; species Azospirillum terrae. Next base: position 1,042,718 of record NZ_JBPXMR010000001.1, read on the forward strand.
TCGCCCTGGACGGCCCCATCGCGCTCACCGCGTGCGTCGAGGGGGCCGGCGAGGAGTGCGGCGTGGAGAACCTGTGCCCCATGCGGGGCGGCTGGGAAAAGATCAACCGGGCGATCCGCTCCGCGCTGGAGCAGGTGACGCTCGCCGACATGATGGCCCCCGTGTGGACGCCGCCGGTTTCCGAACCGGCAAAGGCGCTCGCGCAGGGTAACGCCTAGGGAGTTTGAGAGAGCCATGGCTGCCAGCACCGACACGGCCGATCAGGTCCGCGCCCTCGCGGAACAGAAGTATAAGTACGGCTTCGCCACCGACATCGAGTCGGACATGGCGCCGAAGGGCCTGAACGAGGACATCATCCGCTTCATCTCCGCCAAGAAGGAAGAGCCGGAGTGGCTGTTGGCGTGGCGTCTGCGCGCCTTCCAGGCCTGGAAGGGCATGGAGGAGCCGCACTGGCCGGCGCTCAACTACGGCCCCATCGACTACCAGGACGCGTACTACTACGCCGCGCCCAAGATGAAGGCGAAGCCGAAGTCGCTCGACGAGATCGACCCGGAACTGCTGAAGACCTACGCCAAGCTCGGCATCCCGCTGAAGGAGCAGGCGATCCTGGCCGGCGTCGAGGGCACCGAAGGGCAGAGCCCGGCGGTGGCGGTGGACGCGGTGTTCGACAGCGTCTCGGTGGCGACTACCTACAAGGCCAAGCTGGAAGAGATCGGCGTCATCTTCTGCGCCATCTCCGAAGCAGTGCACAAGTGTCCCGAGCTGGTGCAGAAGTATCTGGGCTCGGTGGTGCCATACACCGACAACTTCTTCGCGACGCTGAATTCGGCGGTGTTCACCGACGGGTCGTTCGTCTACATCCCCAAGGGCGTGCGCTGCCCGATGGAGCTGTCCACCTACTTCCGCATCAACCAGGCCAACACCGGCCAGTTCGAGCGCACGCTGATCATCGCCGACGAGGGCAGTTACGTCTCGTACCTGGAAGGCTGCACGGCGCCGCAGCGCGACGAGAACCAGCTGCACGCCGCGGTGGTGGAACTGGTGGCGCTGGATAATGCCACCATCAAGTACTCGACGGTGCAGAACTGGTATCCGGGCGACGAGAACGGCGTCGGCGGCATCTACAACTTCGTGACCAAGCGCGGTGCGTGCCGCGGCGTCAACGCGAAGATCTCGTGGACGCAGGTGGAGACCGGTTCGGCCATCACCTGGAAGTACCCGAGTTGCATCCTGCAAGGCGACAATTCGGTGGGCGAGTTCTATTCGGTCGCCATCACCAACAACCGCCAGCAGGCCGACACCGGCACCAAGATGATCCACATCGGCAAGAACACCCGTTCGACCATCGTGTCGAAGGGCATCTCGGCCGGCAAGGCGCAGCAGACCTACCGCGGGCTGGTGAAGATCCTGCCCAAAGCGGAAGGGGCGCGCAATCACACGCAGTGCGACAGCCTGCTGATCGGCGACCAGTGCGGCGCCCACACGGTGCCGTACATCGAGAGCAAGAACCGCTCGGCCCGCGTCGAGCACGAGGCGACGACGGCGAAGATCAGCGAGGACCAGCTCTTCTACTGCCGCCAGCGCGGCTTGGCGGCGGAGGACGCGGTGTCGCTGATCGTCAACGGCTTCTGCAAGGAAGTGCTGAAGGAACTGCCCATGGAGTTCGCCGTCGAGGCGCAGAAGCTCGTGGGCATCAGCCTGGAAGGCAGTGTGGGCTGACCGCCCGCCATGGTGAGTGAGGGAAGATAAACGATGATCGAAATCAAGAACCTGCACGCCACGGTGGACGGCAAGGAGATACTCAAGGGCATCGACCTGACGATCCGGCCCGGCGAGGTGCACGCCATCATGGGGCCGAACGGGTCGGGCAAGAGCACGCTCAGCTACGTGCTGGCGGGCCGTGACGGCTATGAGGTCACCAAGGGCTCCGTCACCTACTACGGCCAGGATCTGCTGGCGCTGGAGCCGGAAGAGCGCGCCGCCGAGGGCGTGTTCCTCGCCTTCCAGTACCCGGTGGAGATCCCCGGCGTTCCCAACGCCACGTTCCTCAAGTCCGCCATCAACGCCATGCGCCGGCGCCGAGGCGAGAGCGACCTGGACGCCATGCAGTTCCTCAAGCACATCCGCGCCAAGACCACGCAGCTCGGCATGACCGACGAGATGCTGAAGCGCGCGGTGAACGTCGGCTTCTCCGGCGGCGAGAAGAAGCGCAACGAGACCCTCCAGATGGCCGTGCTGGAGCCGAAGTTCGCCATCCTCGACGAGACGGACTCCGGCCTGGACATCGACGCGCTGAAGATCGTCGCCGATGGCGTCAACGCGCTGCGCGGGCCGGACCGCTCGATGCTGGTCATCACCCACTACCAGCGCCTGCTGGACTACATCGTGCCGGACTACGTGCACGTGCTGGCGTTCGGCAAGATCCAGCGCTCGGGCGGCAAGGAACTGGCCCTGGAGCTGGAGAAGAACGGCTACAAGGACTTCGGCATCGACGAGGCGGCGTGAGATGACGGTCACCCATTCCCCTCGCTACGGCGACCCGGCGCCGGCCCAGCCCTATCTGGAACAGTACGACCGCGTGAAGGGCGAACTGCCCGGTGCGGCGCTGTCCTGGGTGCGTGAGCTGCGCGAGCAGGGCCGCAGCCGCTTCGCCCAGCTGGGCTTCCCGACCACCAAGGTCGAGGCGTGGAAGTACACCAGCCTCAAGACCCTGGAGAAGGTCGCCTTCCAGCCCGCCAAGCCGGCCGCCGCCAGCGTGCATTTCGACGTTCTGCCGCACGTCGGCAATGGCCCGCGCCTGGTCTTCGTGGACGGCTTCTTCCGCGCCGACCTGTCCTCCACCGCCGGCATCCCGGCGGGCGTCGAGTTGCTCGGCCTCGCCGACGCACTGACCAGGCGCCCGGATCTGGTGGGCGAGCATCTCGGCCGCCTCGCGGTGTCGGACGAGCAGCGCTTCGTGGCGCTCAACACCGCCTTCCTGGCCGATGGCGCCGTGGTGCGCATCGGCCGCGGGGTCGAGGTGGCCGAGCCGATCGAACTGGTCTTCGTGTCGCTGGGGTCCGAGGACGGCCCGGTCGCCTTCCACCCGCGCACGCTGCTGATCGCCGAGCCGCAGAGCAAGGCCGTGGTGGTCGAGCACCACATTGGCCTGGGCGTCGGCGCCACCTTCGCCAACCATGTTGCCGAAGCCTATGTCGGCGAGGGCGCCATCCTGCGCCACTACAAGGTTCAGCGCGAGGGCTCGGAAGCCTTCCACCTGTCCAACAGCGTGGCGAAGGTTGGCAAGGACGCCTGCTACGACAACTTCATCCTGACCACCGGCGCGCGGCTGGCCCGCAACGAGGTGCGCGTGGCGCTGGGCCAGGGGTCGAGCTGCAACGTCAACGGCGCCTACATGATCGGCGGCCACCAGCACTGCGACACGACCACGGTGATCGAGCACAAGGAGCCGCACGGCACCTCGCGCGAGGTCTATAAGGGCGCCATCGACGACCACGGCCGCGCGGTGTTCCAGGGCAAGATCGTCGTGCATCCCGGCGCGCAGAAGACCGATGGGCACCAGCTCAACCGCGCGCTGCTGCTGTCGGACACCGCCGAGATCGACTCCAAGCCGGAGCTGGAGATCTACGCCGACGACGTGAAGTGCAGCCACGGCGCCACGGCCGGCGAGTTGGCCGATGAGGCGCTGTTCTACCTGCGCGCCCGCGGCATCCCCAAGGACGAAGCGCGCGCCCTGCTGATCGCCGCCTTCCTGGCGGAGGCGCTGGACGAGATTCCAGAGGAGCCGATCCGCGAGGCTTTCCAGGGCTTCGTGACCGGATGGCTGAGCGCGCGGTAAAGGAGAGTGTAATGAGCGACATCGCCCACACGCTTGAACGGCCCGCCGCCCCTTACGACGTCGAGCGCATCCGCGCCGACTTCCCGATCCTGTCGCGCACCGTGCACGAGCGCATCGGCAAGAAGCCGGCTCCGGGCAAGCCGCTCGTCTATCTGGACAGCGGCGCCAGCGCCCAGAAGCCGCGCCACGTCATCGACACCATGACGCGGTTCATGGAGGAGGATTACTCCAACATCCACCGCGGCGTGCACTTCCTGTCGCAGCGCGCAACGGACCGGTTCGAGGCGGCGCGCGACAGCGTGGCGGCGTTCCTCAATACCCCCAGCCGCGACGGCATCGTCTTCACCCGCAACGCCACCGAAGCCATCAACCTCGTGGCGTACAGCTACGCCCGCACCCATCTGGAGCCGGGCGACGAGATTATCGTCTCGGTCATGGAGCACCACGCCAACATCGTGCCGTGGCAGCTGGCGCAGGCGGCGAAGGGCCTCGTGCTCAAGGTCGCGCCCATCGACGACCGCGGCGTGCTCGACATGGACGCCTATGCCAAGCTGTTCGGCCCGCGCACCAAGCTGGTGGCGATCACCCATTGCTCCAACGTGCTGGGCACCGTCACGCCGGCCAAGGAGATCGTCCGCATCGCGCACGAGCGCGGCGTGCCGGTGCTGCTCGACGGCTCCCAGGCGGTGGTGCACGGCTCGGTGGACGTGAAGGACATCGGCGCCGACTTCTACGTCTTCACCGGGCACAAGCTGTACGGCCCGACGGGCATCGGCGTGCTGTGCGCGAAGATGGAGTTCCTCAAGACGATGCCGCCCTACATGGGCGGCGGCGACATGATCCAGTCCGTCAGCTTCGCCGGCACGACGTTCAAGGAGCCGCCCATGCGCTTCGAGGCCGGCACCCCACCGATCACCGAGGCCATCGGGCTGGCCGCCGCCATCGACTACGTTGAGGGCATCGGCCGCGAGGCGATCGCCGCGCACGAGCACGACCTGCTGACCTACGCCACCGCGCGGCTTCAGGAGATCGACGGCCTGCGCATCGTCGGCACGGCACCGGGCAAGGCGGCGATCATCTCGTTCGTGGTGGACGGCGTGCACCCGCACGACCTCGGCACCGTGGTGGACCAGTACGGCGTCGCCGTCCGCGTCGGCCAACACTGCGCCGAGCCGCTGATGGAGCGCATGGGCGTCGGTTCGACGGCGCGGGCGTCGTTCGCACTTTACAACACGCGGGCCGAGGCCGACGCTCTGGTCGACGCGGTCAAGGCGGTGAAGGAGTTCTTCGGAGCATGATGGACGAGCTGCGCGAGCTGTACCAGGAGGTCATCCTGGACCACGGCAAGAACCCCCGGAACCTCCGCCACCCGCCCGACGCCAACCGCGAGGCGAAGGGCGAGAACCCCATGTGCGGCGACAAGTTCACGGTGTACGTCAAGCTGAACGACCAGCACGTCATCGAGGACGTGGCGTTCGAGGGGCGCGGCTGCGCCATCTCCACCGCCAGCGCGTCGATGATGACCGAAGTGGTCAAGGGCAAGACCGAGCAAGAGGCCAAGGCCCTGTTCGAGACCTTCCACGACCTGTGCACCAAGGATGACCACGAGCACGGCGACCACGGCCCCGTCGATGAGGACGCCATGGACCGGCTGATGGTGCTGTCCGGCGTCCGCCAATTCCCCGTGCGTGTGAAATGCGCCACCCTCGCCTGGCACGCGATGAACGCGGCCATCGAAGGCGAGGAAAAGGCGTCGAGCGAGTGACGGAGCCAGAGATGCCCCAGGACGCGATCACCACCAACGAAGCCCAGACGGCCTCCGCCCCGCCGGCCCTTTCCGAGAAGGAAGTGCTGATGGAGCGGATCGTCGAGGCGATCAAGACCTGCTACGACCCGGAAATCCCAGTGGATATCTGGGAACTGGGCCTGATCTACCGCGTGAACGTCAACGACGGCGGCGACGTCGAGATCGACATGACCTTGACCAGCCCGATGTGCCCGGTGGCCGGCGAATTGCCGCAACAGGTGCAGGAGGCCGTTCAAAACGCCGATGGCGTCACCACATGCAAGATCGATCTGGTGTGGGAACCCCCATGGCGCCCGGACATGATGTCGGACGTCGCCAAGATCCAGCTGGACATGTTCTGATCTGAAGGAGCGAGACGACCCATGGCACTCCCGAAGGCCCTCACCCTGACCGCCGCCGCCGCCGAGCGCGTCAAGTCGCTGATGGCGAAGGCGCCGGGCGAGATCGTCGGCCTGCGCATCGGCGTGAAGGCGCGCGGCTGCTCGGGCATGAGCTACGACATCCAGTACGCCAAGGAAAAGATGAAGTTCGACGAGGTCGTCGAGGACAAGGGCGTCACCATCCTCATCGACCCGGCGGCCGTCATGTTCCTCATCGGCACGGAGATGGACTACGTGGACGACAAGTTCGAGACGGGCTTCAAGTTCACCAACCCGAACGAGAAGGGCCGTTGCGGGTGCGGGGAGAGCTTCCACGTGTGATGCCAAAATCCCCTCCCCCGCTGAGCGGGGGAGGGTTAGGGTGGGGGCACGTGAAGCCGTACGGACAGTCCGCCGCATGAACCCCCTCGACACCGTCATCGCCGCCGCCCCGGCGACCGCAGCAACTCCCCCCGCCCCACCGATCATCTCCGTCTGCGGCCTCACCAAGACCTACGCGACCGGCTTCCACGCGCTGAAGGGCATCGACCTGGAGATCCGCCGCGGCGAGATCTTCGCCCTCCTGGGTCCCAACGGCGCCGGCAAGACGACGCTGATCAGCATCATCTGCGGCATCGTCAACCCGTCCACCGGCACGGTGCTGGCCGACGGCCACGACATCATCCGCGACTACCGCGCCGCCCGCTCCACCATCGGCCTCGTCCCGCAGGAGCTGACCACCGACGTCTTCGAGACCGTCTGGGCCACCGTCAGCTTCAGCCGGGGCCTGTTCGGCAAGCCGCCGAACCCCGCCCACATCGAGAAGGTGCTGCGCGACCTGTCGCTGTGGGAGAAGAAGGACGCCAAGGTCATCACGCTCTCGGGCGGCATGAAGCGCCGGGTGATGATCGCCAAGGCGCTGTCGCACGAGCCGAAGATCCTGTTCCTCGACGAGCCGACCGCCGGCGTGGACGTGGAACTGCGCCGCGACATGTGGGAGATGGTCCGCACGCTGCGCGCGGGCGGCGTCACCGTCATCCTCACCACCCACTACATCGAAGAGGCCGAGGAGATGGCCGACCGCATCGGGGTGATCAGCAAGGGCGCCATCATCCTGGTCGAGGACAAGGACGCGCTGATGCGCAAGCTCGGAAAGAAGCAGCTCACCCTGCATCTGCAAAGCCCGCTCGACCGCGTGCCGGACAGCCTCTCCGACTATCAGCTCGACCTGTCCGCCGATGGCGCCGAGCTGGTTTACACCTTCGACGCGCAGAGTGAGCACACGGGCATCGCTGGCCTGCTGCGGCGCCTGAACGAGCACGGCATCGACTTCAAGGACCTGCAAACCAGCCAAAGCTCGCTGGAAGAGATCTTCGTCAGTCTGGTGAGGGCGCGGCCATGAACCTGTATGCTATCCGCGCCATCTACACGTTCGAAATGGCGCGCTATTTCCGCACGCTGGCGCAGAGCATCGCCGCACCGGTCATCTCGACCTCGCTGTACTTCGTGGTGTTTGGCTCGGCCATCGGTGCGCGCATGGCGGAGATCGACGGGGTCAGCTATGGCGCCTTCATCGTCCCCGGCCTGATCATGCTGGCGCTGCTGACCGAGAGCGTCTCCAACGCCTCCTTCGGCATCTACATGCCGAAATACTCGGGCACCATCTACGAGGTGCTGTCGGCGCCCATCTCCATCGCCGAGATCCTGATCGGCTATGTGGGCGCGGCTGCGACCAAATCGATCATCCTCGGCCTGATCATCCTGACCACCGCGCGGCTGTTCGTGCCGTTCGGGATCGCGCATCCGTTCGTCATGGCGGGTTTTCTGGTGCTGACCGCGGTGACCTTCAGCCTGTTCGGCTTCATCATCGGCGTCTGGGCCGATGGCTGGGAGAAGTTGCAGATCGTACCGCTGCTGGTCGTCACGCCGCTGACCTTCCTGGGCGGCAGCTTCTATTCCATAGGCATGCTGCCGCCTGTCTGGCAGACGGTGACGCTGTTCAACCCGGTCGTCTATCTGGTCAGCGGCTTCCGCTGGAGCTTCTACGGCACCTCGGACGTCGGAGTGGGCGCCAGCCTCGCCATGACCACGGCGTTCCTGGCGCTGTGCCTGACGGCGGTATGGTGGATCTTCCGCACGGGGTACCGGCTGAAGGCATGAGCCTTCCTCACCCCGGCGGATAAATCGCCATGATGCCCGACAGGATCGTCTGAGCGGCCAAGGCCGCCAGCACGATGCCGAGGATGCGGCTGACCGTCAGGATCATCGTGCGGCCGGCCAAGCGGCGCACCACGTCGGCGAACATCAGCAGCACCGCCGCGCCGAATATCACGATGGCCGCCGCACCCAGCACCGTCGCTTGGCCCCGCCAGCCGCTGCTCCCGTACTGGTCCATCAGCAGCATGACCGACGCGATGGCGCCGGGCCCGGCGATCAGCGGAATCGCCAGCGGGAACACCGCCACGTCGTGCGCCTCCTCGTCGGTGCGCGCCTCGTCGGCGGCCTTCTCCTTGCGGTCGGAGCGGCGCTGGAACAGCATTTCGAAGGCGATCCAGAACAGCAGCGCGCCACCGGCGATGCGGAACGCCGGCATGCCGATCCCCAGAGCCTGCAAGACCGAACGGCCGAGGTAGGCGAAGAACACCAGGATGGTGAAGCTGAGCGCCGTGCCGCGCAGCGCGATCAGGCGCTTGCGCCGGGCGTCGAACCCCTGCGTCAGGCCGAGGAACACCGGCACGAGGCCGATCGGATCGACCACGACGAAGAACACCACCAAGACGCTGACCAACGCGTCCACGCCACCCTCCCTTTCCTTCTGCCGGGCTGCTGGTTATGAACGGTGCTGCGCCCACGTCAATAGGGCCAAACGTCAAGCCAGCCCCCGGAGGAAGACATGCGCCGACCCGCCCGCACCCTCGCCGTCCTCGCCGTGCTACTGTCCACCGGCACCGCGTCGGCGCAGATGGACCGCGCCTCCCATGATGCTGGCCACCACCAGGGCATGCGCCATGCCGGCACGATGCCCACCCTGCCCGGCCAGGACGCCTTCGGTGCCATCCAGGAGATCGTCGGCATCCTGGAGGCCGACCCGAACACAGACTGGAGCAAGGTCGACATCTCGGCGTTGCGCGAACACCTGATCGACATGAACGAGCTGACGCTGCACGCCCAGGCGGCCCCGACTCCGGTGGACGGCGGCCTGCGCCTGGAGGTGACCGGCGCCGGACGCACGCTGGAGGCGATCCAGCGCATGCTGCCGGCACACGCGCGGGAGATGAACGGGGCGCAGGGCTGGGCCTGGAAGGCCGAACCGCGGGAGGGCGGCGTCACGCTGACAGTGACCTCCGCCGACCCGCGGCAGGCCACGAAGATTCGCGCCCTCGGCTTCATCGGCCTGATGGCGCAGGGAGGGCACCACCAGATGCACCACCTCGCCATGGCGCGCGGCGAGATGGTGCACTGACGGCCATCGAGCAGCGGCATCCGCCGCTTGACCGGGTTGAAGACGCTGCTCCACGCCACACCTAACCAGAACCCAGCCAACGGGAGCAGAAAGACACCGTCATGGACAAAGGCATCGCGAAGGTCGCGCCGAAGGCGATCCACCTCAAGGACTACCGGCCGCCCGCGCACCTCATCGACACGGTGGACCTGCACTTCGACCTGCGCGAGGAGGTGACCTCCGTGCGCGCCAAGCTCGCCATCCGCCGCAACCCGGCGCGCGACGATCTGGAGCACCCGGCGCTGACCCTCGACGGCGAGCGGCTGGACCTCGTCTCGGTGGCGATGAACGGCACGGTGCTGGCGCCCGAGTGCTACAGCGTGGACGATGCCCGCCTGACCATCCCGCGCGTACCGGCCGCCTTCACGCTGGAAACACTGGTTCGCATCAAGCCGCAGGAGAACACCGCACTCCAGGGGCTCTACAAGTCGTCGGGCAACTTCTGCACGCAGTGCGAGGCGGAGGGATTCCGGCGCATCACCTACTTCGCCGACCGCCCCGACGTGATGGCGCGCTACACCACGACCATCGAGGCGGACAAGGCGCGCTATCCCGTGCTGCTGTCCAACGGCAATCTGGTGGATGGTGGCGACGCGACGGAAGGCCGCCATTGGGCGCGCTGGGACGACCCGTACCCCAAGCCCGCCTATTTGTTCGCCCTGGTCGCCGGCGACCTGCGCCACATCGAGGACCATTTCCGCACCGCGTCGGGACGTGACGTCACGCTGCGCATCTACGTCGAGCCGGGCAACGAGGGCAAGATCGACCACGCCATGACCTCGCTGAAGAAGTCCATGACATGGGACGAGGAGGTGTTCGGGCTGGAATACGACCTGGACATCTTCAACATCGTCGCTGTCAGCGACTTCAACATGGGGGCGATGGAGAACAAGTCGCTCAACGTCTTCAACACCAAGTACATCCTCGCCAAGCCGGAGACCGCCCCCGACCAGGATTTCCTGGGGATCGAGGCCGTGGTGGCGCACGAGTACTTCCACAACTGGACCGGCAACCGCGTCACCTGCCGCGACTGGTTCCAGCTGTCGCTGAAGGAGGGGCTGACCGTCTTCCGCGACCAGGAATTCTCCAGCGACATGCACTCCCGCGCGGTGAAGCGCATTTCCGACGTGCAGCGCCTGCGCACCGTGCAGTTCACCGAGGATTCCGGCGCCATGGCGCACCCCGTGCGCCCGGACGCCTATGTGGAGATCAACAACTTCTACACGCCCACGGTGTACGACAAGGGCTCGGAAGTCATCCGCATGATGCACACGCTGCTGGGCAAGGAGGGCTTCCGCAAGGGAATGGACCTCTATTTCCAGCGGCACGACGGGCAGGCGGTGACCTGCGACGACTTCGCCGCCGCCATGCAGGACGCCACCGGCGTCGATCTCACGCAGTTCAAGCTGTGGTACCGGCAGGCCGGCACGCCGGTCATCGAGGCGTCGGGCGCCTACGACGCCGCCGCGCGCACCTACCGCCTGACCATCCGCCAGACCGTACCGCCGACGCCCGGCCAACCGACCAAGCTGCCCATGCACATCCCGCTGGCCATGGGCATGCTCGGCCCCGACGGCAACGATCTGCCGCTGACGCTGAAGGGCGAGGCGCAGGCCGGCGGCACGTCGCGCGTCCTGCCCATCAAGAACAGCGAGCAGGTGTTCGAGTTCACCGACGTGCCGGCGCGGCCCGTGCCGTCGCTGCTGCGCGGCTTCTCGGCGCCGGTGACGCTGAGGACCGACCTGTCGGACGCGGACCTGACGTTCCTCATGGCGCACGACAGCGACGCCTTCAACCGGTGGGAGGCCGGGCAGACGCTGGGCACCCGCATCCTGCTGAAGCTCGTCGCCGACGCCCAGGCTGGTCGGCCGTTGGAGTTGCCCGAGAGCTTCGTCGCTGCGGTCGAGGCGGTGCTGGACGATTCGTCCAAGGACCCGGCCTTCGCGGCGCAGGCGCTGGTGCTGCCGACTGAGTCCTACCTCGGCACGCAGATGCCGGTGATCGACCCCGACGCCATCCACACCGCCCGCGAGTTCGCCCGCAAACGGCTGGCCGAGGCGTTGCGGCCGAAGTGGCTGGCGGGCTACCGGGCCAGCGCCGGCAACGAGCCGTTCTCGGTGGACGCCGCGGCCATCGGCCGCCGGGCGCTGAAGAACCTCTGCCTCGCCTACCTGATGGCGCTGGAGGACGCGGAGGCGGTCGGCCTGTGCGTCGGCCAGTTCCACGGCGCCCACGCCATGACCGACGCCATCGCGGCGCTCGGCCTGCTCGCCGGGTCGGACGCGGCGGAGCGCTCGCAAGCGCTCTCCGGCTTCTACGAGCGCTGGAAGGGCGAGCCGCTGGTGGTGGACAAGTGGTTCACCGTGCAGGCGACGGCCAGCCGGCCGGCCGCGCTGGCGGACGTGACGCGCCTGCTCGACCACCCCGCGTTCGAGATCCGCAACCCTAACAAGGTCTATGCGCTGATCGGCGCGTTCGCCGGCGGCAACCCGGTGCGCTTCCACGAGCCGGGCGGAGCCGGCTACCGGTTCCTGGCGGATCAGGTGCTGCACCTCGACCCAATGAACCCGCAGGTGGCGGCGCGCCTGATGGGGCCGTTCTCCCGCCTGCGCCGCTACGATTCCGGCCGGCAGGAGCTGATGCGCGCCGAACTGAAGCGCATCGCCGCCCAACCCGGACTGTCGCCGGACGTCTTCGAGGTGGCGACGAAGAGTCTGGAGGCGGTGGGGTAAGGCTCGCCGCAAGCATTCTCCAAAAACGAACCGGGCCGGAGGGTTGCCCCTCCGGCCCGGTGATCGCGGCGACGACTCGCGCGCTTACTTCTGCTCGCTCAGGAAGGCGATCAGGTTCTCGGCGGCAGCCGCGGAGTTATCCTTGTACTTCGGCACGTTCTTCAGGCCGGCGTAGGCCATCGTGCCGCCCGGGACGATTTCCTTCGGGGCCTGCACGTAGGCCATCAGGTTCTCCGGGGTCCAGACGAAGCCCGCGGCATTCTTCTCCTGCATCGGCTTGGAGTACTTGAAGCCGTCGATCGAGCCCGCCTTGCGGCCGACAACGCCGTGCAGCGACGGGCCGACCTTGTTCTTGCCAGCCTCGACAGTGTGGCAGGCCATGCACTCCTTGAAGACTTCCTTGCCGGCAGCGGCATCACCGGCAGCCTGCGCGACACCAGCGGCGGCGGTCATGCTCAGAGCCAGAGCGGCACCGATCAAAAGCTTCTTGCTCATTTGGTACGTTCCCTTTGTTGTATTGACCGGTCGGGGCCGGCTGCGGGTTCGGGGGGCAGAATACACAGATTCAACGAACTGCCAACCCCAACGAACAGCGGAAGCGGGGGCTTTCATCCACGCCGTTCAGGACATACCCAACATCAGGGCGAACAGCACCGCCGCAAGCCCGATGGCAACCCACGGAACATAGAAGCCTTGCCCCATCCGCAGCATCGGCATCGGCAGCGGGACCTCCGGCAAAACGAGTCGCACCGGCGCCGCCATCGACTCCGCCGCTGCCGGCGCCTCCTCGGCCGGGGTATCCTCCCCCAGCATGGCGGCGAACCGGGTGAAGAAGTCGTCCGCCATCTTGCGCGCCGTGCCGTCCACCAGCCGCGAGCCGATCTGCGCCAGCTTGCCGCCGACCTGCGCGTGCGCCTCGTAGTTGAGCACGGTGGCGGGCCCCTCGTCCTCCAGCCGCACGACGGCGCCGCCCTTGCCGAATCCGGCCGCCCCGCCGGAGCCCTCGCCGGTGATCCGGTAGCCCTGCGGCGGGTCAAGGTCGGACAACGTCACCTTGCCGGTGAAGCGGGCGCTGACCGGGCCGACCTTGGCGTGCACCTTGGCGGTGAATTCGGTGTCGGAGAGCTTCTGCACCTCCTCGCAGCCGGGGATGCATTGGCGCAGCACCTCCGGATCGTTGAGCGCCGCCCATACCCGCTCGCGCGGGGCCAGGATGCGGTGGGTTCCGGTCATGTCCATGGCGTGTCCTCCTCCGTCCCGGCCAAGCTATCGTTTCCTGCCCGCGCGGGAAACTAAACCGTTTCCGGCGCCTGCCCATCCCTCGCCCGGCTGACGGGACACGATTCCATCTGCTAGGCTTCCGCTCCCCAGGCAAGCCCGCGGAGCCGCAATTGTCCGACACCCCCGCCTCCCGCCACCCCGGTGCCGTCCGCCGCAGCGCCTCGCCGTTGACCAAGGGGCGCCCCGTCGACGCACGCGCGCTGGCCGAGGTGCGGGCCGTGCTGGGCGGCGAACCGCGCCGCCGCGACCTGCTGATCGAGCATCTGCACCGCATCCAGGACGCCTTCGGCGCGCTCTCGGCCGCCCACCTCGCCGCGCTGGCCGAGGAGATGCGGCTGTCGCAGGCCGAGGTGCACGAGGTCGCCACCTTCTACGCTCACTTCGATGTGGTGCGCGAAGGCGAGCCCGCCCCGCCGCCGGTCACCGTGCGGGTCTGCGACGGGCTGACCTGCTCGCTGGCCGGGGCGGAGGATCTGCACGCCGAGCTGACGCGCCGCATGGCCCCGGCGCGGGTGCGGGTGGCGCCGGCACCCTGCATGGGGCGGTGCGACACCGGCCCCTCCGTGCTGGTCGGGCGCCGCCCGGTGGACCACGCGACGCCCGATTCCGTCGCCGCCGCGGTGGCCGCCGGCCGGATCGAGCCGGACGTGCCGGCCTACCAGGATTTCGACGCCTATACGGCTGGCGGCGGCTACCGTCTGCTGCGCGATGCGCTGGACGGGCGCGCCACGCCGGAGGATTACATCGCGCGCCTGGACGGTGCCGGCCTGCGCGGCCTGGGCGGCGCCGGCTTTCCGGCCGGGCGCAAGTGGCGCTTCCTGCGCGAACGCCCGGCCCCGCGCCTGATGGCGGTCAACGCCGACGAGGGCGAGCCCGGCACCTTCAAGGACCGCCGCCTGCTGGAGGGCTCGCCGCACCAGATGCTGGAGGGCATGCTGATCGCCGCCTGGGCCATCGAGGCGACGGACGTCTTCCTCTACGTCCGCGACGAATACCCGGTGATCCGCGCCATCCTCGCGCGCGAGATCGCCCGCCTGTCGGCCGAGGGCCTGGACCGCGTCACCCGCATCCACCTGCGCCGCGGCGCCGGGGCCTACATCTGCGGCGAGGAATCGGCGATGCTGGAGAGCATCGAGGGCAAGCGCGGCCTACCCCGCCAGAAGCCGCCCTACCCTGCGGAGTCCGGCCTGTGGGGCCGCCCGACGCTGATCCACAACGTGGAAACGCTGCACTGGGTGCGCCCGATCCTGGAGAACGGACCGGGCTGGTTCGCCGGCTTCGGCCGCCAGGGACGCACCGGCCAGCGCCACTACTCCGTGTCGGGCCGCGTGCGCGAACCGGGGGTGAAGCTGGCGCCCGCCGGCATCACGGTGCGCAAACTGATCGACGAGTTCTGCGACGGCATGGCGGACGGCCACACCTTCAAGGCCTACCTGCCCGGCGGGGCGTCGGGCGGCATACTGCCGGCGAGCATGGCCGACGTGCCGCTCGACTTCGGCACGCTGGAGCCGCACGGCTGTTTCATCGGCTCGGCCGCGGTGATCGTGCTGTCGCAGGAGGACAGCCTGCGCGACACCGCGCTCAACCTCATGCGGTTCTTCGCCGACGAATCGTGCGGCCAGTGCACGCCCTGCCGCGCCGGCACCGAGAAGGCGCTGGCGCTGATGGAGCGCCCGCTGTGGGACACCGCCTTGCTGGACGAGCTGGGCGCCGCCATGCGCGACGCCTCCATCTGCGGCCTGGGCCAGGCGGCGTGCAACCCGGTCCGCTCGGTGCTGCGCTGGTTCGCCGACGAGGTGACGTGACGGTCTACTTGGGCATACAGGCCGCGACGAGGGCGCCGCAATCCTCGAGGCTGGCGCCCACCGGGTAGGAGACCTGCCGCACCACGCCGCCCCGCAGCACGAAGGTGGCGTCGCAGCCCTGGGTGCCGCGTCCGCTGAACACCGGCACACCGACTCCCAGGCCGAGCACGATCCCTTCGCCGGTCGCCCCGTTGGCGCCAAGGCTGACGGCGGGGGCGTCGCTGACGTAAACGGGGCGTTGCGAGTAGGTGTAGTACTCGTCGCCATTGGCCACCGCCTGCCGCGTCGGCACGCCGGCGCAGGACAGCAGTTGCGCCTTCGGCAGGCCGACCAGCTGCGTCTGCGCCCGTTGCGCGATCTCGATGTCCGGGCTGTTGCTGGCGCACGCCGCCAGCCCCGCCAGGGCGGCCAAACCCGCCACGCGCACCAACCTCTTCATCCCCAGCCCTCCGTGCGATCTTTGCCCAAGGAAACCCTTCCGAGGGGCGGCGCGTTGCCGCCGGTTCCGAACATACCACCTCCACGCCCCACCGGAAGGGGCCACGGGCTGGCCGTCGCGGGATGCCGGACACCATGTTAGGATGCGAGCGTCGGCAGAGGATGCGCACCCATGACCCTCATCATCAACCACCCCGAGGCGGACCGCCTCGCCCAGGAGTTGGCCTCCCAGATGAGGGAACGGCTCATTGAGATCGGAAAGCACTGCGCGTCGCTCCCGGTGCTTGATCCACGCAGCCCGGATGAGATCCTGGGCTATGACGAAAATGGATTGCCGAACTGAGCCAAACCCAGCAATTCACATAATTCCAATCACTTACCGTCATCCCCGCGCAGGCGGGGATGACGGAATTGAGAGAACTCGATGACCGAAATCCACTTCACCCTCGACGGCCATACCGTAACCGGGCGGGCCGGCGAGACGATCTGGCAGGTCGCCGAGCGTCACGGCGTCGAGATCCCGCACCTGTGCTGGCTCCCCTCGCCGGGGTACCGGGCGGACGGCAACTGCCGGGCCTGCGTGGTGGAGGTACACGGCGAGCGCGCGCTGGCCGCGTCCTGCACGCGCAAGCCCACCGCCGGCATGAGCGTCGAGACCGCATCCCCCCGCGTCAAGGCGGCGCGCAAGATGGTGTTCGAGCTGCTGCTCGCCGACCAGCCGCCCAAGGAGGTCGCGCACGACCCCGACAGCCGCTTCTGGCGCTGGGCCGAGGCGGTCGGCGTCACGGCCAGCCGCTTCCCCGCCCGCCCGCGGCCGAAACCCGACCGCAGCCATCCGGCCATCGCGGTCAATCTGGACGCCTGCATCCGCTGCACGCTGTGCGTCCGCGCCTGCCGCGAGGTGCAGGGCAACGACGTCATCGGCATGGCCCACCGCGCGTCCCACGCCAAGCCGTCCTTCGACTGCGACGACCCGCTCTGCCGCTCGACCTGCGTGGCGTGTGGGGAGTGCGTGCAGGCCTGCCCGACCGGGGCGCTGATGCCGGCCGCGCAGGTGGACGCGCGCGGGCTGAAGACCGTCACCCCCGACCGTACCGTGGACAGCGTCTGCCCCTACTGCGGCGTGGGCTGCCAGCTCACCTTTCAGATCCAGGATGACCGGCTGGTGGGCGCCATCGGCCGCGACGGACCGGCCAACCAAAACCGGTTGTGCGTCAAGGGCCGCTTCGGCTTCGACTATGTGCACCACCCGCACCGCCTCACCCGGCCGCTGATCCGCCGCGCCGACGCCCCCAAGGGAGCCGACATGGCGGTCGATCCCACCACCCCCTGGACGCACTTCCGCGAGGCCACCTGGGAGGAGGCGCTGGACCGCACCGCCACCGACCTCCGGCGCATCCGCGACGGGCACGGCGGCAACGCGCTGGCCGGCTTCGGCTCCGCCAAGGGCTCGAACGAGGAGGCGTACCTGTTCCAGAAGCTGGTGCGCACCGGCTTCGGCACCAACAACGTCGACCATTGCACGCGGCTCTGCCACGCCTCCTCGGTAGCGGCGTTGATGGAGGGCATCGGCTCGGGCGCGGTCACCGCGCCCATCGAGGAATGCCGCAACGCCGAGGTGATCTTCGTCATCGGCGCCAACCCGGCGGTCAATCACCCCGTCGCCGCCAGCTTCATCAAGAACGCGGTCCGCAAGGGAGCCACGCTGATCGTCGCCGACCCGCGCGGGCAGGCGCTGGCGCGCTTCGCCACGCACGTGCTGCGCTTCCGGCCGGGCACCGACGTGGCGCTGTTGAACGGCATGCTGGCGACCATCGTCGAGGAGGGGCTGACCGACCAAGCCTTCATCAAGACGCACACCGAGGGCTTCGCCGCCCTCGCCGACCATGTGAAGGGCTTCTCGGCAGAGGCCATGGCGCCGCTGTGCGGCGTCGACGCGACGGAGATCCGCACCATCGCCCGTCGCTTCGCCACCGCCCGGACCGCCATGGTGTTCTGGGGCATGGGCGTGTCGCAGCACGTGCATGGCACCGACAACGTGCGCTGCCTGATCAGCCTCGCCCTGATGACCGGCAAGGTCGGGCGGCCGGGCTGCGGCCTGCACCCGCTGCGCGGCCAGAACAACGTGCAGGGGGCTTCGGACGCCGGGCTGATCCCCATGGTCTACCCCGACTACCGCCCGGTCGAGGACCCGGAGGTCCGCGCGCGGTACGAGGCGTTCTGGGGCGCGCCGCTCGACCCGAAGAAGGGCCTGACGGTGGTCGAGATCATGGATGCCATCCACGCCGGCCAGATCCGCGGCATGTATATCATGGGCGAGAACCCGGCCATGTCCGACCCCGACGCGGGGCACGCTCGCGCGGCGCTCGCCAAGCTCGACATGCTGGTGGTGCAGGACATCTTCCTGACGGAGACGGCATTCCACGCCGATGTGGTGCTGCCGGCCTCCGCCTTCCCGGAGAAGACCGGCAGCTTCACCAACACCGACCGCCGCGTGCAGCTCGCCCGCAAGGCCCTGCCCTGCCCCGGCGAGGCGCGCGAGGACTGGCGGATCATCCAGGAGCTGGCCCGGCGCTTCGGCCTGCCCTGGAGCTACCCCCACGTCAGTGAGGTGTACGAGGAGATGCGCAAGGTCATGCCCCCGCTGGCCGGCATCCCGTGGACGCGGCTAGAGGCGCAAGGCTCCGTGGTCGCCCCCTGCGAGGACGAGACGCAGCCCGGCCGCGCCATCCTCGGCGGCAACGGCTTTGCCACGGCAAACGGCCGTGGCCGCTTCGTGCCCGCCGCAATCACTCCGCCCGACGAGACGCCCGATGACGAGTACCCGATGATCCTGACGACCGGCCGCATTCTGGAGCATTGGCACACCGGCTCCATGACCCGGCGCGCCGCGGCGCTCGACGCCATCGAGCCGGAGGCGATGGCGCTCCTCGCCCCGGCCGACCTGACGCGGCTGGGCGTGGCGCCCGGCGGGGTGGTGGAGGTGGCGACCCGGCGCGGACGCATCCGCATCAAGGCACGCGCCGACCGCGACGTGGCGCCGGGCATGCTGTTCATCCCGTTCTGCTACGCCGAGGCCGCGGCCAACCTGCTGACCAACCCGGCGCTCGACCCCGTGGGCAAGATCCCCGAGTTCAAGTTCTGCGCCGCCCGCGTGGAGAGGCCCGCATGACGATTGTCTATCTGGCGCTGGGCAGCAACCTCGGCGACCGCCGGGCGAACCTGGAGGCAGCCATCGCACGCCTTGCCCCGGCGGCGGCGGTGACCGCGCGCTCGGCCGTCTACGAGACGGCGCCCATGTACGTCACCGACCAGCCGGCGTTCCTCAACATGGCGCTGCGGGCGGAGACGGACCTGTTGCCGGACGCCCTGCTGGCGCACCTGAAGGGCATTGAGGCGGACTTGGGCCGCCGCGTCGGCGGCGTGCGCTTCGGCCCGCGCGAGGTGGATCTGGACATCCTGCTCTACGGCGAGACGGTGCTGGCGAACGCGGCGCTGGAGATCCCGCACCCGCGCATGGCCGAACGCGCCTTCGTGCTGCGCCCGCTGGCCGACGTGGCGGCAGATGTGCGTCACCCCGTGCTCGGCCGCACAATCGCGGACCTGCTGGCGGACGTACCGGGGGCGGAGACGGTGGTGAAGTTTTCGCAATAGGGCATGGGCCGGGCGAACGGCCGGCCCATGCCCATCCCCTCAATGCGTGCGGTTTTCCAGCGCGCGCAACGTGCGGTCCAGCACGGACAGCGGGACGGCCTTCACGGTGCCGCCGAGGATGGCGGCGGCCAGTTCGCGGTCGAGACCAGCCACGCCCGCGACGTCCTGGGGGCCAAGCCCGCGGTCGTCGGCGATCAACGCGATCCAGCCGGCAAGCGTGTTCTTCTGGTGTTGAAGGCCACTGCCGCCCACCTCCCCCAGGTTGTTGCCAAGGCTGTGGATGAAATCGCGGCCAGTGAAGACCGATGTGGCGTTGCTGTACGCGTCCTGAAACGGAGTCTCTGGGCGCAGGTTCATTCGGCGTCCTCCCGACGGTGAGTGACTGATTCTTCTTCTTTTGCCGGCTATGCTGCCTTCGTCGGACGCCATGCGCAATCAGGCCAAAGGAGTATCGACTATCCGTTAGGGGCGGTCCGCCCTTCCTACGATGGCGCCCCGTCCTCGCCCATGGCTTTCCGGGCGGCATCGGCTATACTGGCGGCATCAGCGACGACGCGGCCCCGCCCCCCAATCGGAGCGGACCAGCAGCCGCCCACGTCCGGGAGATCCGTACCCTTGGTCGAACAGAGTTTTCAGCGGCGCTCCGCCCCCGGCGGCGCGGCCCCCACCTACACCATCTTCCTGCGTGACTTTACCGCCCCGGTCATCCTGCGCGGCGAGAATGAGCACCGGCCGGCGCACTTCAATGTGCGCCTGACGGTGGCGCACCCCGGTCCGGACTTTGCCGACGACATCGCCGCGGTGATGTCCTACGAGCCGATCGTGCAGGATCTGCGCAGCCTGTGCGCCAACGAGCGCCTGCCCGGCGTCGAGGAACTGGCCGAGCGCGCCGCCGCGCTGTGCCTGAAGCAGCCCAAGGTGTGCAGCGTGCGCGTCGACGTGGAATTGCCGGAGCATGCCTCCGGTGCGGTCGCCGGGGTCACCGTCTCCCGCGAACGCGGCGAAGGGGTGTAACACCTTCGGATATGCACCTGTCGACGGCTATGACCCGTGGCATTCGGATGGTGCAGTGCAACCAGAACTCTATCCCTTTGACAGACCACGATTGCTGCGCTGCACGCCGAACCTCGAACGAAAGGCACTAATCCTGAAGGCGAGCCGACCAAAGCGGTAATGGCAGATAGTTACGCAATGCTTTATTCTTGCGAAATACTGTTCTGTCGAATCTGCCGAAGGAACAATGCCCTACGCCAACGGGCAAGCAAATGGGAGGAGAAGACGATGGAGTTTCGCAAGGATCCCAGCCTGACCGAGATCCTGGACGACCCGATCGTCGTGGCCGTGATGACCCGCGACGGCATCAGCCGCGAGCACGTCCAGCGCCTCATGGAACAGATGCGCCGCCGTTTGCGCGCCCAGCAGCAGGAGCGCCTCGCCGCCTGAGTTCTCCGACGATCCGGGTCCCACCGAACGAGGCCCCGGCGTTCAATCAATCGGCCCGCCACACGCACGCCGCGTCCGCATCCAGCGGGGCGGCGTTTTCTGTATCTGATCCGTATCTGAATAGAGCCCCCTCTCCTACCGCACCCCGACGATCCGGAACGTCCGCTGCTCGCCATCGTGCTCGGTGATGGAGACGTACTCGCCCTCGACGAAGCTGTGGCGGTCGAAGCGGAAGATGGGCTCTTCGTCCTCGTCGTCGCCATCCTCGTAATGGAAGGCCCAGCGCTGGCCTCGGTGGATCAGCGTGCCGTGCTGGTCGTCCTCGCCGCGCCAGAAGCGGTGCACTTTGCACTTGTCCCGGTTGGCTCGCCATTCATCCACGTCGAACTGGCCGTGGGCGTCGAGCGGCGCCAGGAATTCGTAGCCGTGCTCGCCGCTGCCCTCGGGAAACTCGCGCGTTCGGGCCAGTTCCAGGCGAATTTTCTTCAGAGGCACGGCGGTCGTCCTTATCAATGAAAGAGGGCGGGAGCGCCCTGTGCGCTCCCGTCACCCTCCCCGATTATAAATGACTTTTCAGGCGCCGAGGTTCCGCGCGCCGTACAGGTCCCCGTGGTGCGCCACGAAGCCGCGCAGAACCACCGTCAGGTCGGCGGCGTGCCGGGCGTTGCCATGGCGGCGCGCCCGGTCGATGTCGTCACGGATGAACGAAGCGATGCGCCGCTGCCCGTCCGCGCAATGGACCAGACAGCATCCCATCTCCACAGCCACCATCTCCGGCACGTGTTCGTGCTCGGCGATGGCGTCGATCTCCTGTTCCGTCAGATCGCTGAGCGCGATGCAGTCGTCGATCGTCAACATGGAGCGGTTCCTTCCCTAATATTAGAGACGAACCTGGAGGGCCAAAGACCGTCCGGCGTGGAGGGCGTGTCCGTGCCGCGCGTCGGTTAATGGGCCATCAGCACCGGCAGGCCGGCGTGACCGAGTACGTACCGGGTGACGCCGCCAAGGATCAGTTCCCGCATGCGGCTGTGCCCGTATCCCCCCATCACCAGGAGGTCGGCACCCAACTCGGCCGCCTTGCCCATGAGCACCTGGCCGACCGGTTCCGATCCCGGCTTCACAATGGTTAACTGACAATTAACGTCATGCCAAGCCAGATATTCGGCAATGCGACGACCTGTCGCGGACTGCGTCACCGAGGTCTCGGCGGTCAGCACGTGCACGGCGTCGGCCTGACGCAGGAAGGGCATGGCGCCGGCCACCGCGCGGGCGGACTCGGGGCTGCCGTTCCAGGCCACGGCGATGGTCTTGCCGATGGTCGTGAGCCCGCCCTTGGGCGCCAGCAGCAGCGGGCGCGCGGCGCCCAGCAGCGCGGTTTCCAGCGTGGCGTAGGCCTGCGCGTCGCGGTCGATCTCCGTGTGGGAGAAGACCAGCAGGTCGGCGAGGCGGCCTTCCAGCGGCACCAGTTCCTCGGCCCGGCCGACCACCTCGCGCCAGCGGGCGGAAATGCCCTCCAGGGCCGGCGGCCCTTCGCGCAGGTCGATCTGCTCGCGCCGGACGATCTCCTCGAAGTGGCGGCGGGCCGCCGAAAGGTGGCCGTCGGCCTCGCTTTCGGCAGCGCTCATGATCTCGTCGACCATGGCGCCGGACATGCCCTCGCCCAGCATCGGCACCGCGTCGCGCGGGTCGAGCTTGACGAACAGGCTGTCGACGTGGGCGTCGAACAGCCGGGCGACGGTGAACGCCGCCGACAGGGCTACGGGATCGGAATCGACACCGCTCAGCGGCACGAGAATGGTCTTGATGGACATCTTCGCCTCCCAGGCCGTTGGGCGGCCCGTCTTGCTTCAGTGGCGCGGCGGCGGGCGGTGCAGCCCGCGGGCGCCGATCGTTCGCTATGATACTCCAACACAACGGCGGGCGCGCGTTCCGAATGTATTAATCCAGGGTACCCTTCGCCGCACCCAGGACAGCGGCGGGCTCGGCATCGGCGTCCACCCGCGCCCACTCGACGATGCCCAAGTCATAGCCCTGCTGAAGCCGGACCACCTCCGCCGTGGCGTCGGAGGCGTCGCCGCTGCGCGCCTCCACCCGGCCGGCGCGCGCGGGCATCGCCGCCTCCAGCCACAGGCCGCAGAAGGCGGCGCCGGCCTGCTCCGCCACCGCCGCGACGGCGCGGCGCTCCTCGGGGCGGGCGTAGACGGCGTCGGCCAGCACCGCGTGCCCGGCGGCCAGCGCCACGCCGGCCCGGCGCGCGATCTCGGCGTAGACCCGCTGAGTCGCCGCGGGGGTGTAGGCTTCGGCCGGCAGGCGGACCGTCTCGTCCACCTGCATGAGCTGCTTGCGCAGAGCGTCGCTGCGTAGGATGAGCGCGCCGGGCGCCGGCCCCAGGCCGGGCGCAAGGCCGCGCGCCAGCGTCGTCTTGCCGGTCCCCGACAGCCCGCCCACCGCCACCAGCCGCGCCGCCGGCGGCTCCAGCGCGGACACCGCCTGCTCCAGATAGGCGGCGGCGTCCGCCTGCAACGCGCCGGCCTTCTCGGGATCGGGCTGCACGGCCGCCGCCGCGGCGCCGATCTTGGCGCGCACCGCCGCCCGCGCGGCGAGGAACAGCGGCAGCAGCGCCAGCCCCTCCAGGTCGCCGGTCACTTCCAGATAGCGGTTGAACACCGCGTTGCCGAGCGGGCGCAGGCCGCGGTGGTCGAGGTCCATCAGCAGGAAGGCGAGGTCGTACAGCACGTCGATGACGGCGAACGCCTCGTCGAACTCGATGCAGTCGAACAGCGTCGGCCGGTCCTTCCACAGCACTATGTTGCGCAGGTGCAGGTCGCCGTGGCAGTGCCGCACCAGTCCGTCGTGCGCCCGCGCGTCCATCAGCGCGCCGTGCCGCACCAGCGCCGCCTCCGACAGCGCGGCCAGCCGCTCCACCCGCGGCGGCGCGAACAGGTCCGGGCGTTGGCGCAGCTCCGTCAGGTTCTCGGCGACGACGGCGCGCATGGCCTCCGCCCCGCCGCCGTCCGGCCGCCGCACCGCCTGGGCGTGAAAGGCGGCCACCGCCTCGGCTAGCCGGCGCATCAGGTCGGGCGTCAGCGCGCCGCGATCGGCCAGCCGGTTGAACAGCAGATCCCCGTCGAAGCGCCGCATCACCACCACCCAGTCCAGCGCCTCCCCGGCACCGTCCAGCGCCAGCCGCCCATCGGCGCCGCGCACCACGGGCTCGACGGCCAAGTAGAGGTCCGGCGCGGTGCGCCGGTTCAGCGCCAGTTCCGCCTCGCAGGCGAGCCGGCGCTTGTCGCGGGTCGCGAAGTCCATATAGGGGAAGCGCACCGCGCGCTTGAGCTTGCAGGCGGTGTCGCCGGCCAGGAAAATCATGGCGCCGTGCGTGTCGATGCGCTCCACCGCCCGGCCGCCGTGCGTGCGCGGATCGGCGAGGAAGGCGATGACGGCGCGCTGGTCGTCGGTCATGCCGGCACTCTAACATCTTGCGCGGGAACGGGCGCATCTCCGCACTTGGTACGTCCTTTTGCCGTTATGACAAATTGAGCGCCTCGGCGGAGTAGCAGCATTGCCCCCTTGCAAACCCGCGGCGTGAATCCCTATTGACGTTATGGAAACATTTTTCGGTGCACACTGTGGCCAAGCATTGGAAATCGGGGGGCGTGCCGTGACTCGCTGCCGTGTTGCCATCGCTGTGGTTTCCCTGGGCGTTGTGGCTGCCGGACCGGCGTGCGCCGAAGAGGCGTTGGCGCCGGTCGACACCGTGCCGAGCTGGCGTCTGGGTTCCCTCGCCTTTTCCAATTCCGTGCCGACCGACCGCTCCGAGACGATCGGCGACATGCAGCAGAAATACCGCCTGGGCGCCGCCCCGCTGCCGGGGCTGGAGCCTTACGCGGCGCTGAAGCCGTGGGTCGCCGGCAACAAGCAGCCGGACGGCACCGTGACCAGCCGCGGCGGCGTGCTGCTCGATGTCCCGGTCGGCTCGTTCCTGTTCACGCCCAGCGTGGGCGCGGGGTATGTCGCCAACTCGCCGCGCGAAAACCGTGGAACCATCGAGTTCCGCTCGCAGGTCGAACTGGGCTACCAGTTCGAGAACCGCTCGCGGGTGACGCTGGGCTACAGCCGCATCACCGGCGGCCCCGCTGCCGACAGCCGCACCGAAACCAACAACGTGGTCGGCTTCACCTACCGCCTGCCCTTCGGCGCGCTGCTCGGGCAATAAGTGTTCAGGCAATAGGGCGCACGGACCGTCTGCAACGCGGCCATTCGGACAGGGCATGACGCGGCTCGCAGCGATTTGCTAGCATCCGCAACATGCCTCCTCCTCCCCCCGCCGCTGTCCCCGCCGTCCGACGAGTCGACAACGCGCCGCGCGGCATCATGATGATGCTGATCGCGGTGTTCCTCTTCTCCATCCTCAACGTGCTGGTGAGGGTGACGACGGCCGACTATCCGCTGACGCAGGTCACCTTCTTCCGCAACGCCTTCGCGCTGCTGCCGGTGTGGGCGACGGTGATGACGCAGGGTGGCTTCGGCACCATCCGCACGGCGCGGCCGATGGGCCATCTCTGGCGGTCGTGCATCGGCCTCCTGTCGATGACGCTGATGTTCTGGTCGTTCCACCTGCTGCCGCTGGCCGACGCGGTGGCTCTGAATTTCGCGGCGCCCCTGTTCCTCACCGCATTGTCGGTGCCGCTGCTGAGCGAGAAGGTCGGCATCCACCGCTGGAGCGCGGTGGCCGTGGGGTTCGTCGGCGTGCTGGTGATCGTCCGGCCGAGCCAGGACATGCTGCAACTGGGCGCCATGGTGGCGCTGTCGGCGGCGCTGGCGCAGTCCTTCGCCATGATCGCCATCCGCCAGCTCAGCTCCAGCGAGAGCGCCAACACCATCGTCTTCTACTTCACGCTGACCACCACGCTGCTGTGCGCGCTGACCCTGCCGTTCGCGTGGCGGACGCCGGACCTGCACGGCTTCGTGCTGCTGGTGATGACCGGGCTTGTGGGCGGATCGGCGCAGCTGTTCATGACGCGCGCCTACACGCTGGCCCCGGCGGCGGTGATCGCACCGTTCAACTACGCCTCGATCATCTGGGCTGCGCTGTTCGGCTGGCTGCTGTGGCACGAGGTGCCGGACTGGCATGTGATTGCCGGCGCCGCAATCGTGGTGGCGAGCGGCTGCTACATCCTGCACCGCGAGACCGTCAAACGCCGCACGATGCTGGCTGCGGCCCCGGCGGCGGGGGAGGATTAAGCTTCGCGTGCCCCCACCTTAACCCTCCCCCGCTTTGCAGGGGAGGGAACAAAGAACGCTACTTCAACCCGCGCGCCATTTCCTCGAACGCCTGCTTGAAGCCCTTCAGCGGGAAGTCGATGTCCTGCTGGCTGCCATCCTTGAAGGTGAAGCGCGTCAGCACCGTCGTGCCGTTGCGGAAGCTGTCGGCCACCTTGTCGGCGGCGAAGTTCGCGAAGACGCAGACGCTGATCGTCGACACCGTCGATTCGAGTCGCGGCTGGCGATCGACGCGCAGCGCGCAGCGGTCCACCACGCCCTTGTCGATGGTCAGGAACAGTTCATAGTCCTTGCCCACCGGCACGACGCTGATCGCCGCGGTGCGCATGGCGCCCGACGCGTCGCCGAGCAGACGGTAGACCAGCACGCGGCACGTGCGCGTGTCGGTCATGCGGTCCATGGAGCAATCGGCCATCCATTGGCCTTCCGGCCCCATTTCCTCCACCGTCGCCGCGCGGGCGGCGCCCGGCTGCATGCCCCCCGCCAAGCCGCACAGCCCCGCAAGACCGAAGCCCAGAATCCTCGTCCACCGCATCGCCAAACCCACGGTCAGTCCTTTCTCTCGACACCCCGGCCCCCCAGCCGGGCGCGGCGATCCTACCCCCAATTCGTTGTTACTCAAAGCGTGGCATAGGACCCCTGCGCACGGGGCACAATTCACAAAACTGCAACACAACCGCAACAAACCGGACTCACACGACGACTAAGGTCCGCCGCGTCCAAGCCGCTGTGACAAACGCGCTGGAACCAGAAACGGGAGTTGAGATCGTGACCATCCTCACCAAGACGACCCTCCGCCACGCCGCGATGGGCCTGTGCGCCGTCGTGGCCGCGAGCGGGGCCTCTGTTACGGCCCAGGCCGCCGACATCTCCGGCGCCGGCGCGACCTTCCCCTACCCGATCTATTCCAAGTGGGCCGACACCTATAAGAAGCAGACCGACATCGGGCTGAACTACCAGTCCATCGGTTCGGGCGGCGGCATCAAACAGATCAAGGCGAAGACCGTCACCTTCGGTGCCTCCGACATGCCCCTCAAGCCCGAGGAGCTGGAGCAGTCCGGCCTGGTGCAGTGGCCGCAGATCATGGGCGGCGTGGTTCCGGTCATCAACCTGAAGGGCATCAAGCCGGGCGAGATCAAGCTGAGCGGCGTCGTGCTCGGCAACATCTACCTGGGCGAGATCAAGAAGTGGAACGATGAGCAGATCAAGGCGCTGAACCCCGGCGCCACGCTGCCGAACGTCGCCATCGCCCCGGTCTACCGCTCCGACGGGTCGGGCACCAACTTCCTGTTCACCGACTATCTGTCGAAGGCCAGCCCCAAGTTCGGTTCGACGGTCGGCGCCAACACGTCGGTCCAGTGGCCGGCCGGCATCGGCGCCAAGGGCAACGAGGGCGTGGCCAATATGGTCAAGCAGACCGAAGGCTCCATCGGCTACGTCGAATACGCCTACGCCAAGCAGAACGGCATCCCGCACGCCGCGCTGCAGAACAAGGACGGCCAGATCGTCGAGCCGAAGATCTCGGCCTTCCAGGCCGCCGCGGCCAACGCCGACTGGGCCAACGCCAAGGGCTATTACGTGCTGCTGACCAACCAGCCCGGCGCCGAGAGCTGGCCGATCACCGGCGCCAGCTTCATCCTGATGCCGAAGGCCCCGCAGGACGCAGCGTCGGCCGAGGCGGCGCTGAAGTTCTTCGCCTGGGCCTACAAGGACGGCGACAAGATCGCCACCGAACTGGATTACGTGCCGATGCCCGACACCGTCGTGCAGATGGTGGAAAAGACCTGGGGCGAGCAGATCAAGGCCGGCGACAAGCCGGTCTGGACCGCCGCGGCCAACAAGTGATACGTCCAGCCTGAGTCGGGGGGAGGTCCGGTATGCCGCGCCTCCCCACGACCGTTGGAGCAACCATGACCGACATAGCCATCGTGTCCGAGCGGACCTCCTCCCGAAGCCACGGCCAGAACCAGCGTCTCCAGGACGCCGCGTTCCGCTGGGCCACCCTTTTCTTCGCCCTGGTCGTGCTGACGCTGCTGGGCGGCGTCATCATCGCCCTGGTCGAAGGCTCGCTGCCGGCCCTCAAGGAGTTCGGCTTCGGTTTCGCCGCCACCGAGGTGTGGAACCCCGTCACCGAGAAGTTCGGTGCGCTGGCGCCGATCTACGGCACGCTGGTCACCGCGCTGATCGCCATGGCGGTGGGCGTGCCGGTCAGCTTCGGCATCGCGCTGTTCCTGACGGAACTGTGCCCCGGCCGGCTGAAGCGCCCGCTGGGCACCGCCATCGAGCTGCTGGCCGGCATCCCCTCGATCATCTACGGCATCTGGGGCCTGTTCGTCTTCGCGCCCTTCATGCAGAGCACGGTGCAGCCGTTCCTGATCAACACGCTGGGCCAGCTGCCGTACCTGGAAGACGTCTTCATGGGGCCGCCGTACGGCATCGGCATCCTGACCGCCGGGCTGATCCTCGGCATCATGGTGCTGCCCTTCATCACGTCCATCACCCGCGACGTGTTCGAGACGGTGCCGCCCATGCTGAAGGAATCGGCCTACGGCCTCGGCGCCACCACCTGGGAGGTGGTCTGGCGCGTCGTGCTGCCCTACACGCGGGTCGGCGTGGTCGGCGGGCTGATGCTGGGCCTGGGGCGCGCGCTGGGCGAGACGATGGCGGTCACCTTCGTGATCGGCAACTCGCACCGCATCACCTCCTCGCTGCTGGCGCCGGGCACGACCATCTCCGCCGCCATCGCCAACGAGTTCACCGAGGCCGTGGGCGACGTCTACACCTCCTCGCTGGTGGCGCTGGGCCTGATCCTGTTCATCATCACCTTCATCGTGCTGTCGCTGGCGAAGCTGATGCTGGTGCGCCTGCAACGCAACGCGGGGACCTGACGCCATGACCGATGCCGCCACAGCCGCCCTGCCCGGCCTCAATCTGGCGATCTACCGCCGCCGCCGCGTGGTCAACCGCTTTGCGCTGTCGCTGGCGCTGGGTGCCGCCGGCCTCGGCCTGTTCTGGCTGGTCGCCATCCTGTGGACGCTGCTGTTCAACGGGGTGGGCAGCCTCACCTTCGCCATGTTCACGCAGATGACGCCGCCGCCGGGTGCGGAGGGCGGCCTGCTCAACGCCATCTTCGGCAGCGTCGTGATGACCTCGGTCGCGACGGCGCTGGGCACGCCCATCGGCATCCTGGCCGGCACCTGGCTGGCCGAGTTTGGCAAGGGTAACAAGCTGGCCGAGTCGATCCGCTTCATCAACGACATCCTGCTGAGCGCGCCGTCCATCATCGTCGGCCTGTTCGTCTACGAGGTGCTGGTGATCCGCATGGGCCATTTCTCCGCGTGGTCGGGGGCGGTGGCGCTGGCGGTGATCGTCATCCCCGTGGTGGTGCGCACCACCGAGGACATGCTGAAGCTGGTGCCCAACAGCCTGCGCGAGGCCGCCGCGGCCTTGGGCGCGCCGCAGTGGAAGATGGTCACCATGATCGCCTACCGCGCGGCCCGCAACGGCATGATCACCGGCGTGCTGCTGGCCATCGCCCGCATCAGCGGCGAGACGGCGCCGCTGCTGTTCACCGCGCTGAACAACCAGTTCTGGAGCACCGACATGAACGCGCCGATGGCCAACCTGCCGGTGGTCATCTTCCAGTACGCCATGTCGCCCTACGAGGAATGGCAGCGTTTGGCCTGGGGCGGCGCCCTGGTCATCACCCTGGCGATCCTGACCCTCAACATCGGAGCCCGCGCCCTCGCGGCCCTCAGCACGACGAGCAAATGACCATGGCCACTGCCGAGACCACCCGCTCCATGGACATCCGCACCGAAGTGCGCCGCAGCGACACGATGCCGGGCGCCGGCATGGCCGAGAAGATCGCCATCCGCAACCTAGACTTCTACTACGACGGTTTCCGGGCGCTGAAGAACATCAACCTGTCGCTGCTGGACCGGCGGGTGACGGCGTTCATCGGCCCATCGGGCTGCGGCAAGTCCACGCTGCTGCGCATCCTCAACCGCATCTACGACCTGTACCCGAAGCAGCACGCCACCGGCGAGGTGCTGATGGACGGCGAGAACATCCTGTCGCCGAAGCAGGACGTCAATTTGCTGCGCGCCCGCGTCGGCATGGTGTTCCAGAAGCCGACGCCGTTCCCGATGTCGATCTACGACAACATCGCCTTCGGCGTGAAGCTGTACGAGAAGCTGTCCAGCGCCGACATGGACGAGCGCGTCGAGTACTCGCTGCGCCGCGCGGCCCTGTGGGACGAGGTGAAGGACAAGCTGCGCCAGAGCGGCCTCAGCCTGTCCGGCGGCCAGCAGCAGCGCCTGTGCATCGCCCGCGCCATCGCGGTGAAGCCGTCGGTGCTGCTGCTCGACGAGCCGACCTCGGCGCTTGACCCGATCTCGACGGCCAAGTGCGAGGAGTTGGTGGACGAGCTGAAGTCCGACTACTGCATCGCCATCGTGACGCACAACATGCAGCAGGCGGCCCGCGTGTCCGACTTCACCGCCTTCATGTACCTGGGCGAACTGGTCGAGTACGGCGAGACCGAGACCATCTTCACCAACCCGTCCAACGAGAAGACGGCGGAGTACATCACGGGGCGGTTCGGCTGATCGGGCAGACACTTCCCACCTCGACCACGTCAACCGTCATCCCCTCAAAAAGCGGGGATGACGATATTGGGTAGGTCTCGGCTGGCGGAGTGAACCCCCAGCCCATCCATCGCGTTGAGTCCGGCACCGAAGCCAAATCGGTGCCGTCATGCTTCGCTGCCTTGCGTTCGCCGCGGTCTTGCTGGCCGTCCCCGCCGGGACACAAGCGGCGTCCAGCGCGTGTCCCCAGCACTTCGCCGGCGGCGACGCGCCCAACCTCGTCAACGAGCGCCTCGCTGCCCGAACGCACGAGTTGTGTTACACCGGGTTCGCCGTCCTGCACTCCGGCATCACCCGCACGCCGCTCTACGCCGCCGAGCATCTGACCCGCGAGCGGGTCAACGCCGCCCGTGGGCTGGAACGCAACAACAGCTTCCATCCCGATCCCAACCTGCCGAAGGACGAGCGCGCCGAGTTGTCGGACTACACCCGCTCCGGCTTCGACCGTGGTCACATGGCGCCCAGCGGCGACATGCCGGACCCGGAGCAGCAGAACGAGTCCTTCAGCCTCGCCAACATGATTCCACAGAACCCTGAGAACAACCGCAACCTGTGGAGCGACATCGAGGCGGCGGTACGTGTGCTGGCCCGCCGGGAGGGCGAGGTCTACGTGGTCACCGGCCCGATCTACCAGGGCGAGCGGCTGGAGCGGTTGAAGGGCCGCGTGCTGGTGCCGACGCAGATCTTCAAGGCGGTGTACGATCCACGGACCGGTCAGGCCGGAGCCTACCACGTTGCCAACGCCGCAGGGGATAGCTGGACGGCATTGTCCATCAGCGAGTTGGAGACGATCACCGGGATCGACGTGTTCCCTACTCTGTCCCGCGCCGTGAAGGACGTCGCCATGCCCTTGCCCGAGCCGGCGCCGCAGGGCCGCCGCCCGCAGGTCGGCGAACGACGGTAGAAGAGGGTCCGATGAAGACGATCAAACCGTATGCCAACGAGAGCGACTCCATCGGCATTGCCGACCTGACGGTGGAGAACCGCACCGACCGCGTCGTAGTCTACGGCAACATCGACCTGACGCGTGACAAGGAGGGCCTGAAGCACGCCCGCGACCTGCGCGACCTGCTGGACCGCGTGGTGAAGGCGCTGGAAGCGGAAAAGGACCTGCCCGACCACGTCCCGCCGCCGGAGCCCACGGACAGCGTGGAGAATCCATTCAAGTAAAGCCCCTCTCCCGGGGCGGGAGAGGGGAAAAGTAGACAGGCCCCGAGCCTTCGGGCATCAACCATCCATGCCCCCTGCGCCGCTCTCCCCCGCCGCCGTCCGTTTGCCCATCAACCGTCTTCCTGTGGTCGATGCGGCGCGCGGCGTGGCGATCCTCGCCATGGTCGCCTACCACTTCAGCTGGGACCTGGATTTCCTGGGCTTCGCCCAGTTCGATCTGCTCGAAAATCCGTTCTGGCTGGCGGCGCGCACAGCCATTCTCGGCAGTTTCCTGCTGCTGACCGGGGTGAGCCTCGTGCTGGCGGTGGAGCGCGGCTTCGACCGCCGGCGTTACCTGCGCCGCCTCGGCCTGCTGACCGCCGCCGCGGCTGCCGTGTCGGCGGTGTCCTACGTCCAGTTCCCGGACAGCCCGATCTTCTTCGGCGTGCTGCACCACATCGCAGTGGCAAGCGTGCTCGGCCTCGCGTTCCTGCGCCTGCCAGCCTGGGCGACCGCGGCGCTGGGCGTCGTGGTCTTCGCGCTGCCGGACCATGTCAGCGTGCCGATGTTCGACCATCCGGCGCTGCAATGGATCGGGCTGATGACGTTCCATCCCGACTCCAACGACTACGTGCCGCTGTTCCCGTGGTTCGGCATCGTCCTGTGGGGCATCGCGCTGGGCCGGCTGTGGCGTGGACGCGGCGCCATCGCCGTGTGGCGCCCGACCGGCAAGCCCACCCGCGCGCTGGCCTGGGCCGGGCGCTGGAGCCTGCCGATCTACCTCGTGCACCAGCCCGTGCTGTTCGGCGCGCTGTCGCTGCTGGCCCTGCTGTCCGGTGGAGCGGAAGACCGCGAGACGCGGGACTTCGTGGCGAACTGCGAGGCCGGCTGCGCCACCAGCGGCCAGACGACCTGCGCCGCGCAATGCCGCTGCATCGCCGACGACCTCAAGCGCGCGAACCTGTGGCAGGACGTGCTGGCGAACCGCTACGTCGGCAGCACCCGCGCCGCCGTGGCGGCCGTGGTGCTGGGGTGCAAGCGGTAGCGGTCCACCCCATCCGCGCGCTCGCGGACCAGACGCCCCTGGCGGACGAGGTGGTTCAGGTGCGCGATGGCCTCGCCCACCGCAAAGCGGGTCTGGTGGACATCGAGCTTGCGGGTGAACATCGCCAGCATGACCTCGTGCGCCGTCGCCGGCTCGGCGCAGGCATCGAGGGTTTCGTCGAGGCGCAGGCCGTGGTGCTCGATCAGTTCGTCGATGCGGGCATGCAAACCCATGAAGGGGTGTCCGTGCGACGGCAGCACCAGCAGCCCGTCCGGCAGCGCCTTGAACGCCTCCAGCGAGGCCAGATAGTCGGCCAGCGGATCGGAGTCGGGCTCGTGCGGCCAGACGCTGACGTTGGGGCTGATCTTCGGTAGGATCTGGTCGCCGGCGATGAACAGGCCGCGCGCCTCGTCCAGCAAACAGGCCTGTTCCGGCGCATGCCCGCGGCCGACGACGACGCGCCAGGTGTGCCCGCCCACCTCCAGCACGTCGCCGTCGCGCAGCCGGTTCAGCGTGGTCGGCAGCGGCGTCACCGCCGTGCGGTAGCCGTTGGGGCGGTTGATCACCGCCGTGATCATCTCCTCCGGCAGCCCGGCGTGGCGGTAGAAGCGCTCGACCAACGGGCGGGTCAGCTCGTCCGGGTCCAGGCTGATCATGCGTCCGTACAGCCATTCGGCCAGCGTCGCGTGGAACGCCGCGTCGAAGCGCTGCACCAGCCAGCCGGCCAGCCCCATATGGTCGGGGTGGAAGTGGGTGGCGATCACGCGGGTGATCGGCCGCCCCTCCAGCACGGTGGCGAACATCCGCTCCCACAGCGCGCGGGTGGCCTCGTTGCTGAAGCCGGTGTCCACCAGCGTCCAGCCCGGCCCGTCCTCCAGCAGCCACAGATTGATGTGGTCGAGCTGGAACGGCAGCGGCATGCGCAGCCAGTGCACGCCGGGCGCCACCTGGACCGAGCCGGCCTCCACGGGACGGTCGAAGGACGGGTGGGCGGCGGCTGTCATGGTCACGGTGTCTCCGAAGTTCAGGCCCCTGTCGGCTCGCCGGTCATCTGGCGCAGGCGGAAGCGCTGGATCTTGCCGGTGGCCGTCTTGGGCAGTTCCTGGACGAAATGGATGCGTCGCGGGAATTTGTAAGGGGCCAGCGCGCCTTTGCAATGCTGCATGAGGTCATCGGACAGGCTTTCGCTGGCCCGCACCCCATCGCGCAGCACCACCCAAGCCTCCGGCTTGACCAGCCCGGCGGCGTCCGGCGTGCCGATGACGGCGGCCTCCAGCACCTTGAGATGGCTGACCAGACGGCTCTCGATCTCGATGGGCGAGCACCAGATGCCGCCCACCTTCAGCATGTCGTCGCTGCGCCCGCAATACTGGTAATAACCGTCCGCATCCTTGCTGTAAGTGTCCCCGGTGTCCAGCCAGTCGCCGAGCATGGTTGCTGCGGTCTTCTCCGGGTTGTTCCAATAATACGCGGCGGTGGACCAACCCTTGACTTGCAGACGCCCCGATTCACCGACCGGAACGGGGTTGCCGCGATCATCGACGATCCGCACCTCGTACCCCGGCACCGGCGTGCCGCTGAACCCCGGCCGCGCGTCCTCATGCCGGTTGGAGATGAAGATGTGCAGCGCCTCGGTCGAGCCGATGCCGTCGAGGATCAGCGTGCCGGTGCGCTCCTTCCAGCGGCGGAAGATGTCGGCCGGCAGCGACTCGCCGGCCGAGACGCAGACGCGCAGCGACGACAGGTCCGGGGTTGCCTTTTCCAGCGCCTGGAGTTGCGCGGCGTACAGCGTCGGCACGCCGTAGAAGATGGTCGGCTTGAAGCGCTCGATGGTGGCGAAGGTGTTCTCGGGCGTCGGCTTGACGTCCAGCAGCACGACGGTGGCGCCGGCCCACAGCGGCACCGTGTTGCCGTTGCCCAGACCGTAGGCGAAGAACAGCTTGGCGGCGGAGAAGCAGACGTCGTCCTCGCGCACGCCCAACACCTCCTGCCCGTACCATTGGCTGGTGGCGACCATGTCGCGCTGGCGGTGCACGGTGCCCTTGGGCCGGCCGGTCGAGCCCGACGAATACAGCCAGAAGCACGGCGCGGTCGCCGCCGACGGCACGGCCTCCAACTGGTCGGACGCCTCGGCCATCAGCGACACGATGCTCTTGCCTTCTCCCTCCACCGGCAGCGCCACGGCAGGGCCGGGCTTGGCGGCCT
Source organism: Azospirillum terrae (assembly GCF_053470425.1). NCBI lineage: Bacteria > Pseudomonadati > Pseudomonadota > Alphaproteobacteria > Rhodospirillales > Azospirillaceae > Azospirillum > Azospirillum terrae. The sequence goes on from NZ_JBPXMR010000001.1 coordinate 1,077,908, forward strand.
GAACGGCGGGGGTGAATTCGGCGGCGAATTCCGGGCTCCAGACCACGGCGGTGCAGCCGGAATCCTCGATCATGTACTGGTAATCGGCCGTGCGCAGCAGCGTGTTCAGCGGCACCGGCACGATGCCGGCCTTGATGGCGCCCCAGAACAGGTAGAGGAACTCCGGACAGTCCTTCACCACCATCAGCAACCGCTGGCCGCGCTCGACGCCCAGCGCCCGCAGCGCGTTGCCGCAACGGTTCACGTTGGCGGCCAGTTCGGCGTAGGTGACCTCGCGGCCGGACACGGTGCGGATGGCGACCTTGGCGCCGCGCCCCTCGTCCAGGTGGCGGTCGATGAAGGGCACGGCGGCGTTGAAGCCGGGCGCGAAGGTGATCGCGGCCGGCGACTGCGACGTATCCACGATGATGGTCGGCAGCGAGAGCGGCTTCATGGCGGGTTTCCTCCAATCCTTACGGCCCCCGATTCTCCGCGGGGTGCCTTTTCGTGGATGTTACAGGCTGAGGTGGCGCATCAGGCCATCCTCGTCTTGCGCAAGCTCGGCCGTCGGCCCGTCGAGCACGATGCGGCCCTTGACCATGACCAGCGCCCGGTCGCACAGCGCCAGCAGATCCTTGACGTTCTTGTCCACCACCAGCGTGGCGATGCCGGCGTCGCGGATGGTGCGGATGACCGCCCAGATCTCCTTGCGGATCAGCGGCGCCAAGCCCTCCGTCGCCTCGTCGAGGATGATCAGGTCGGGGTTGGTCATCAGCGCCCGGCCGATGGTGACCATCTGCTGCTCGCCGCCCGACAACTGGTTGCCCAGATTGTCGAGCCGCATGGCAAGGCGCGGGAAGGTCTCCATCACCCGCTCGAAAGTCCATTCGCAGCGGCCGTCCACACCCGCCCGCGCGGCCATGACGAGGTTCTCGCGCACGGTCAGGTTCGGGAACACCCCGCGCCCTTCCGGCACCATGGCGATGCCCTGGCGGGCGATGGCGTGCGGCGGCGCCCCGGTCATCGCCCGCCCGTTGACGCGGATCTCGCCCTGGTCGGGCGCGGTCAGGCCGAGCATGGTGCGCAGCGTTGTCGTCTTGCCCATGCCGTTGCGGCCCAGCAGGCACACCGCCTCCCCCCGCCCGACCCGCAGCGACACGCCGTGCAGGATGTGGCTGGAGCCGAGGTGCGTGTGCAGCCCGAGCGCTTCGATGATCGGCGTGTCCGTCATGCCGCGTGCTCCTCGCCGAGATACGCTTCACGCACCGCGGCGCTGGAGCGGATCTGCTCGACGCTGCCGGTCTCCAGCTCGACGCCGTTGACCATCACGGTGATGCGCTCGGCGATGGAGAACACCGCGTCCATGTCGTGCTCGATCAGGATCATGGTGTGCTCGGCGCGCAGGCGCTTCAGCAGGTCGATGACGCGCCAGGATTCCTCGACGCCCATGCCGGCCAGCGGCTCGTCGAGCAGCAGGAGTTCCGGCTCGGTCGCCAGCATCATGCCGATCTCCAGCTGCCGCGTCTCGCCATGGCTGAGCGCGGAGGCCGCCACGTCGGCGCGGTGGTCGAGGCCGCACAGCACCAGCGCCCGCTCCGCCCGGTCACGCACCGCCGGGTAGCGGCGGGCCGGGCGCATCAGGTGCAGCCAGCCGGGTAGCCGCGCCTGCGCGCCCAGCCAGCAATTATCCAGGCAGGTCAGCTCGGGGAAGATATTGGTCTTCTGGTAGCTGCGCCCCACTCCCAGGCCGACGCGCTTGTGCACGGGCATGGCTGTCACGTCCTGACCCTTGAACAGGATCATCCCGTCGCTGGGCGGCAGATCACCGGACAGCAGGTTGATCAGCGTCGTCTTGCCCGCCCCATTGGGGCCGAGCACGGCGTGCACCACGCCCTTCTCGAAGGCCACCGACACGCCGGCCACGGCGCGCAGGCCGCCGAACTGGCGCGACAGGTTGCGGGTTTCCAGGATGGTCTCAGGCATCGCTGACGCTCTCCCGCGGGGTTTCCTTAGGCCGCTGCCGGAACAGGCGGAGCCGGCACTTGCCGCCCTTCGCCAGCGAGCCGATCAGCCCGTTGGGCAGGAACAGCACGACGCCGATGACGAACAGGCCGATCACCAGCTTCCAGTGGTCGGTGAGGTCGGCCACCCAGTCCTCCAGCAGCACCAGCGCGAAGGCGCCGATCACCGGCCCGACCAGCGTGCCCATACCGCCCAGGATGACGACGATCAGCACCATGGCGGACTCGTGCCAATTCAGGTGCGCCGGGCTGATGAAGCCGCCGCGCACCACCTCCAGGAAGCCGGCCAGCCCGGCGATCAGCCCGGCGATGACGAAGCAGGCCAGCTTGTAGCGCTGCACGTCGTGGCCGAGCGCCCGCGTCCGCGCCTCGTTGATGCGGATGCCGCGCAGCACCTGCCCGAACGGCGCGTGCAGCACCATGCTCAGCAGCAGGTACACCGCCACCAGACACGCCAGCGCCGTGTAGTAGAAGTTGATGCGCACGGACAGGTCGAGCAGCGTGGTCTCGCCCAGCGCCAGCGCCGGCTTGTCGGACAGGTTGACGCCGTCCGCCCCGCCCCAGAACGACAGATCGTGGAAGAAGAAGAACACCATCTGACCGAGCGCCAGGGTGATCATGATGAAGTAGATGCCGGAGGTGCGAACGCTGATCCAGCCCAGAACCAGCGCCACCAGCCCCGACGCCGCCAGCGAGCAGGCAAGCAGCGGCAGCAGATCGGTGATCCCGGTCTTGTTGATCAGCACCGCGGCCACGTACCCGGCGGTTCCGGAAAACGCCGCGTGCCCGAGGCTGATGAGCCCGGTGTAGCCGACCAGCAAATCCAGGCTCATGGCCAGGATGCCGAGCACGACGATCTTGGCGACCAGCCGGATGTAGAAGGAGTCCCCGACCAGCGGGAACAGCGCGATGGCCATGGAAAGGGCCGCGAACAGGATTGGCAATGCGGTCTTGCGGTGCGGCATGCTCTCACCCTCCCGCGAACAGGCCGCTCGGCCGCCAGACGAGGACCAGCGCCATCAGCGCATAGACCACCACGCCCGCGGCCTCCGGCAGGAAGACCGCGCCGAAGGTGTCGGCCAGCCCGATGAGCATGGCGCCCCAGAAGGCGCCCTTGATGGACCCCACCCCGCCGATCACCACGACGACGAAGGAGATGATGAGGATCTCGTCCCCCATGGCGGGGTGCACCGAGTTGACCGGCGCGGCGATCATCCCGGCGAACGCCGCCAGCCCGACGCCCATGGCGAACACCACCATGAACAGCCGGTTCACATCCAGGCCCAGCACCTGCACCATCTCACGGTTCGAGGCCCCGGCACGGATCATCATGCCGAGCTTGGTGTAGCGGATGAGCCCCGTCAGCCCCGCCGCGGTGGCGAGGCAGGCGACCGAGATGAACAGCCGGTACACGGGATAGGACTGCGTCTCGGTCAGCGGGATCGAGCCGGCCAGCAGCGGCGGCACGTTCACCCCGTTGACGTCGTTGCCCCAGAGGATCGAGCGCAACTCGCCGATCACCAGGATCAACCCGAAGGTGAACAGCACCTGATAGAGGTGGTCGCGCCGGTACAGGTGGGTGAAGCCGAACCGCTCGATGGCGAGGCCCAGCGCCACGCTGACCGGCACGCCGACCAGCAGCGCCAGCGTGAAGCTGCCGGTGACGCTGTCGAGCCAGAAGGCCAGATAGGCGCCGACCATGTAGAAGGCGCCGTGCGCCAGGTTGACGATCCCCATGATGCCGAAGATGAGCGTCAACCCGCTGGCGACCAGAAACAGCAGGAAGCCGTACTGCACGCCGTTGAGGATCTGAATCAGGTAATAGGCTGCGTCCATGCGCGCGCGGTCTCCGGGCGACAGTCCTGCATCGGGAAGGCATTGCCCCCACCCACCCCTCCCCCGCCCAGCGGGGGAGGGGTGGGTGGGAGGAGAGGCCCAGCGCTACGCCTTACACCCGGTCGCCGGGTCGTTGACCGCCTTGCCGGCGACGCCCAGCACCACTTCCTTGCCGTCCTTCACCTGACGCAGGTAAATGTCCTGGATCGGGTTGTGGGCCTTCGACAGGGTGAACTTGCCGCGCGGGCTGTCGATCTCCGCCTTTTCCATGGCGGCGTACAGCGCCTTCCTGGCGCTGATGTCGCCCTTCACCGCCGTCAGCCCCTGGGCCAGCAGCGAGGCGGCGTCATAGCCCTGCACCGCGAACACGTCGGCCTCACGCCCCGTGGCCTTCTGGAAGGCTTCGCGGAACTTCACGTTGACCGGATTGTCGAGCGTCACCGCGTAGTGCAGCGTCGTCTTGATGCCCTCCGCCGCGGCCCCGGCCGCCGCCAGCACGCCGTCCGTGAGGAAGCCCGGCCCATACAGCGGGATCTTGCCTTGCAAGCCGGCCGCCGCGTAGTCCTTGATGAACTTCAGCGCCCCGCCGCCGGAGAAGAAGCAGTAGACCGCGTCCGGCTTGAGCGCGGCGATCTCGGTCAGATAGGCCTGGAACTCGTCCTTCGGGAAGTCGGGCAGGAATTCCTTGGCAATCCGGCCACCGCCCGCAGTGAACGCTTCCTTGAAGCCGTCCAGCATTTCCTTGCCGGCCGCGTAGTTCCACGAGATCAGCGCCACGTTGCGGTGGCCGTCCTTCAGCATCACGTCGCCGCAGGGGAAGTTCGCCTGCCAGTTGGAGAAGGAGGTGCGGAACAGGTTCGGCCCGCACAGTTCGCGCGTCAGGCGATTGGAGCCGGCGTTCGGCACGATGGTCAGCGTGCCCTCCTCGCGCGCCACCTGGGCCATCGCCTCGGCGACGCCGGAGTGCACGGTGCCGACCAGCACGTCCACCTTGTCCTTGACGATCAGCTTGGCGGCGTTGTCCTTGGCCTTGGGCGGGGCGGATTCGTCATCCACTCGGACGAATTCCACCTCGACTCCGCCGAGCTTCTCGCCCAACTCGGCGAGGCGCAGCTTGAAACCGTCGGTGATGTTGTTGCCGAGCAACGCGTAGGTGCCGCTGTACGGCAGCATGAGGCCGACCTTGACGCGGGCCGGCGCGGCCATGGCGAAACGCGGCAGTCCGGCGACGGCAACGCCGGCCGCGGTTGAGGCAAGGAATTGACGGCGATTGGCAACGAACGGAGTGTCGGACACGGGGCTTCCTCCCTGGTTTGAAGCCATGGCCCCGGCCCGAAGTCTTCGCGTGACGTCTTCGGGCGGTGCCATCTGCGGGCCTGTTTGATTTTAGGCTCCTGATATTCTGGTACGGTTATACCAGAAACGACGTTTCGCTGCCAGTGATCGGAATGCCTTATCCGACTCCGGCGATGCCGCTCGCCCCTCCCTCTTGGAGCATGCTCAATCACCAGCATGCTACACATGGACAAATCGGTAAACAAGTACCATAATGCGCTTTACCGGCAATCAGCAGGACGGAGCGCATGGGCGCCGCCTCAAATATACTGCCCCGAATCGACGCGGATCACCTCGCCGGTGACGGTGCGCGCGGCTTCGGACAGCAGGAACAGCACGGCCGCCGCGATGTCCGCCACCTCGGGCAGGCGGGGCAACACCGCCTCGTCCAGCGCCTTTTGCCGGTACTCCGGGGCGAGGGCCAGCGTCATCTCGGTCAGCACCATGCCCGGCGCCACCGCGTTGACCGTCACCCCCTTGGGCCCCAGCTCGCGCGCTGCGGTCTTGGTCAGGCCAACCAGACCGGCCTTGGAGGCGGCGTAGTTCGCCTGCCCGAACTTGCCGCGCAGGCCGTTGATCGACACCACGTTGACGATGCGCCCGTAACCCGCCTCCACCATGCCCGGCGCCAGCGCCCGCAGCGTGTTGAACGCCCCGGTCAGGTTCACGTCGAGCACCGAGCGCCACTCCTCGTCGCTCATTTTCAGCAGGCTGCGGTCGCGGGTGATGCCGGCGTTGTTGACCAGCAGAACCGGCGCCTGCGGCAACCGCTCCACCGCCGCGGCAACGCTGGCGGAATCGGTGATGTCCACCAAGTGGAAGCTCAGCCGATCCTCATCCTCCGGGGCGATGCGATCGAAGACGTGAACGTCGGCGCCGGCCTGGTGCAATTCCTCGGCGATGCCGCGGCCGATGCCGCGCGCCCCGCCGGTGACCACCGCCGTCCGTCCGTCGAAGCGGAACCCGATTCCATCCATGTTATCCCCCCACACAAATATTGTTCGTTTCACCAATGATTTACGCACAAGCACCGCCACGCGGCAATCATTTTCTTTTGATCATTCGCGAGACACGCTTTTCCGACTGGACAATGTCGGTGGCGTCGCAGTGGTTTTACTTACACAACACACCGAATTATCGGAAACGGGAGGTTTCATGTCCGAGCAAATGAGCATCCTTCCACTGAAGGCGGCCGACCTCGACCGCGTGGTGGAGATCGACAAGGCGATCACCGACCGCGTGCGCCGCGGCTTTTACGAGAAACGCTTCGAGGCGTCGTCCGGCACCCCGCAGGACTTCGTCGGGCTGGCCGCGCTGCGCGAGGGGCGCGTCGTCGGATTCGTGCTGGCACACCTGCGCAGCGGCGAGTTCGGCGGCACCGCGCCGGTCGGCGTGCTGGACGCCATCGGCGTGGACCCAGCGGCCCGCGGCTTCTGCGTCGGCCAGCGCCTGCTGAGCGGGCTGGATCACGCGCTGGCGTCCCGCGGCGTCAGCGAACTGCGCACCGAGGCCGACTGGACCGAGCACAGCCTCGTCACCTTCTTCTCCTCCTCGGGTTTCCAGCTGGCGCAACGCCTGGTGCTGCACCGGACCGCGGCGCCCGTCGACGAATCGGAGGCCGAGGACGGCCTGCTGCCGCGCGACCGCATGACCATCCGCTCAATGACCGAGGGCGATCTGCCGGCCATCGTCCGCATCGACCGCCACATCACCGGCCGCGACCGCGCCTCCTACTACGCCCGCAAGGCCGACGAGGTGCTGAAGCGTTCCGGCGTGCGGGTGTCGCTGGTGGCGGAGTCGGAGGGGCTGCCGGTCGGCTTCGTCATGGCGCGGGTGGACTTCGGCGAGTTCGGCCGCACCGAACCGGTGGCGGTGATGGACACCATCGGCGTCGATCCGGCCAACCGGTCGAAGCAGGTGGGTCAGGCACTTTTGTCGCAGCTCCTCACCAACCTGCGCTCGCTGCACGTCGAACGCGTGACGACCGAGGTCGCGTGGAACGACTTCCCGCTGCTGCGCTTCCTCGACCGCAGCGGCTTCACCCTGGCCCAGCGGCTGAGCTTCGTGAAGCCGGTGGGGTAATCAGAACTTCACCTCGACCTTGCCCAGTAACGAGTGGTCCCGACCGTCGGCGCGCGCCAGCGTGCCGGCGTAGTCGGCCACCAGACTGAGCCGGTCGGAGACCTGCACCCGCACACCGACACCGGCGACCAGCGCGTCGCGGGCACCGACGCCGGGCTCGGCGGTCAGCGACGCCCCGCTGAGGCTGGCGGTGATGCGCCGGGCGTCGTGGGAGAACTCGTGCTCGTAGGCGAGGCGCACGTGCGGCGCCACCTTCGCCGTGCCCGCGCTGAACACGCCACCCAGCCGCAGCCCCACCGCCCCGGTCAGCGAGGTGGCGCTGGTCCCATCGACGCGCAGGTTCAGCGCCCCGGCATCGCGCTCGGTGAAGGAATCCGTGCGGATGCGCGCGTATCGGCCACCGACGAAGGGCCCGAGCGTCAGCGTCCCCACCGGCACGTCGTATCCCACGGTGGCGTCGGCGCTCAGCGTGTTGCCATGGGTTTCGCCGCGCGCCTGCGGCAGGAAGGCGAAGCCGGTGCTGCGGCGGATGTCCGGGTATTGGTCGAAGCTGTAGCCGAGATCGGCGTCGGCGTAGAATCCGCCCGCCTGATACCCCGCATAGGCGCTGAGCTTGGTGCTGTGCGCCTCGGCCCTCCCCTCGTCCAGGCTGCTCGACCCGAAGCCGTAGCCGATCGCGGCGCCCAGCGTCAGCCCCGGCGTCACCCGGTAGTCCGCCCCCAGCGCCACCAGCGAGCCGCGGTAGTGGAAGGCGTCCTGCCCCTCGCGCGCCTCACGGTTGCCCCAATCGTGCGTGCCGTAGAGGAACAGGCCAAACGGCCGGTCGCTCGCCGCCCCGACATCCAGCCGGTTGCCCTCCGACACCCCGCCGGCCGTGCCGCCGGTCAGCGGCGACAGCCCACTGCCCAGCACGCCGATCCCGCCGAAGCCGCCGCGCAAGGCCGCCAGGCGTTCGGAGATGGCGCGCGCCTGCTCGGCGGCGGAGAGGAACGCCATCTGCGCGCGGGCCGGCGCTGCGTTGCCGCCGGCCATCGGCGCCCGCAGGGTGGAGTCGGCGAATTGCGCGACGATCGCATGGGCGGCGGTGGTCGGGTGCAGCTTGTCGAAGAACACCGTCGTGGCGGCGCCCTGCGGCGTCGAGCAGGCGCCCGAGTCCGCCCCGACGTCCGGCGCCACGCCCAACAGGCAGGGCACGGTGGTGTTGGTGAAGCCATAGCGCCCCGGCGCCGTCAGCACGTCGCGGAACAGCGCGTTGACGTCCAGCAGCGTGATCCGCACGCCGGGCCGTCGCAGCCGGTCGACCGTCTGCGCCAGCGCGGCGTTGTGGCCGGCGATGATGGCGTTGATGCGCGCCGCGGTGCCGGGTGCGGTGGCGTCCTGCTCCCGCCCCTCCGGCGTGTCGCCCAGGTTCGGCACGTTGGGCACCAGGATCTCGCGCGCCCCGGCGTTGATCAGCAGTTGCAGGCTGTCCCGCAAATTGTTGATGGCGCTGTCCACCAGGACCGCCGGGTCGGGCGCGGTGCGGGCGTGGTTGCGGTAGTCGTTGGCGCCGCCCCAGACCACCACCAGCGTGCTCGGTCCCGGCCGCGGGCCGAACGTCACCGCGCCGCTGACCTGGGCCAGCACCCCCGGCGACGGGCTCGGCCCCAACCCGGTCTCGGCACCGCCATAGGCGCGGTCGTCAAGCGCGGTGGACGGCAGGCCCAGGCGCGGCATCAGGTGCTCGACCCAGACCGGGCCGTTGCTGAATCGCCCGTCGAAATAGGGCGGACTGGCCGGCACCGGTTGGATGGCGCGGGTGAGCGCGAAGAGATTGCCGTTGTCGGTCAGGCTGTCGCCAAAGGCCTGCACGCCGCTGTAGCTCTGCGCGAGCGCACCGGCGGGCATCGCCAGCAGGATCGGGAGCGTTGCGTGCACGAAAAGCGTACGGCGCAAGGGACCCTCCGCGCGTGGTGGTTTCCTCCCCCAACAGGCATCGGGAATAACGGTCCCGCGCTGGGTGTTTATGGAGTGAACAAGCTTCGGCGCGAGCGGTGCCATGAAAATCTTCAGAGCGGCGGTGATCGGTATCGGCCTGTTCGTTCTGGGCGGATGCGCGGTCTATGAACCCTACCCGGGCTACTCCGGCTACCCAGTCTACCCCGCTTATCCCGCCTACCCGCCCGTGGTCGTGCAGCCGCAGGTCTACGGCTTCTGGGGCGGCTACTGGGGCGGCGGGCACGGCTACTATGGTCACGGCCATGGCGGGTGGGGGCACGGCGGCGGCCATTGGCGGTGAGCGTGCTGCAAGCAGCCGGCGCCTCTCCCATTGCCGGCATCTCCGCAACCAGATATATTACCGGCTATAGTGCGGAGGCCCGCCGTGAGCAGCACATCTCAGAATCGCGCGATCAAGAACTATCGCAATCGCCTCACCGAGCGCGGGCTGGCCCGCTTCGAGGTGCTGGGCCTCGACGCCGACCGTGACCTCATCCGCTCTCTGGCAAGGCGTCTCGCCGACGACGGTCCCGACGCCGCCCGGCTTCGGGCGACGGTCAGCCGGAGCATGGCCGGCGAACCTCCGAGAAGGGGCGGCATCCTCGACGCCCTGCGCCGTTCACCGCTGGTCGATGCCGATCTCGACCTTACCCGGTCCCATGAGACCGGCCGCAAGGTCGACCTGTGACCCGCTATCTCCTCGACACCAACATCATCAGCAACGTCACCAAGCCGATCCCATCGGAATCGCTGCTGGCCTGGATGGCGGAGCAGATCGACGAGGATCTGTTCATCGCCTCGCTCACCGTCGCCGAAATCCGCCGCGGCGTGCTGGAAAAGCCGGCCGGCCGCAAGCGTGACCAGCTCGACGCCTGGTTTTCCGGCCCGGAAGGCCCCTCTGCACTCTTTGCCGGCCGCGTGCTGCCCTTCGACGAGAAGGCGGGCTTGATCTGGGCTCGGCTGATGGCCGAAGGAACCGCGAACGGGAAGCCGCGCAGCGCACTCGACACGATCATCGCGGCGATTGCCGAGGCCAACGACTGCATCGTCGTCACCGACAACGAGAAGGACTTTGCCGGCGTCGCGATCGTCAATCCTCTCCGCGAGGCGGTCTGAAAAGCAAAAAATCCCCCCGCCCACATGGGACGGAGGGGCTTTGGCGGGGGATCGCCTCAGTTTAGCCTTTCCTCACGGAAGGACGCTCAGCAAACATCAGGAATGCAGGCGCTGGTACTTCGCCTGCAATTCGTCGCGAGACTCGCGACGGTCCGGGTCGTCGATGATGCACTCGACGGGACACACGGTGCGGCACTGAGGTTCATCCTCGGCGCCAACGCATTCGGTGCACAGTTCGGCGTTGATGACGTAGACGCTCGACCCCTGACTGATGGAGTCGTTCGGGCACACCGAGACGCACGCGTCACAGGAAATGCATTCGCTGGTGATCAACAGGGCCATGGTCGGTCTCCTTAGCTCGCAAGCGCCAGCGGCTGCCGGCCGTACAGCTTCTCGTGGCGGAAGGCGCCCCACAAGGCGGCGCCGATGGCGCCGGCGAAGATCGAGTCCTCGTGGGCGCGGACGTCCAGGTTGATCTTCTCGGTCACCATGGCCTCGCGCAGCGCCGCCACCAGACCGGCGTCAAGCGCCAAGCCGCCGGTCATCAGCGCCACCCCGTCCACCGCACCCACCGCCTTCAGCAGCTTGGCGAGGCGCACAGCCATCGACACGTGGATGCCCTTCAGGATGTTGGCGGCCGAGATGCCACGGCTGACCATGTTGATGACGTCGGTCTCCGCCAGCACGGCACAGATCGAGGACACCTTCTCCGGGTCGTCGGCCTGCTGCGACAGCGTGCCGATCTCGTCCTGGGCGATGCCCAGATAGCGCGCGATGTTCTCCAGGAACTGGCCGGAGCCCGAGGCGCACTGGCTGGTCATGCGGTAGCTCAGCACCTTGCCGCGCTCGTCCACCGAGATGGCGCGGCCGTGCAGGGCGCCGATGTCCAGGGCCGCACGGGCGTTCGCATTCAGATAGATCGCGCCACGGGCGTGCGTGGTCATCGAGTAGAAGTGCCCGGTGTGGAAGTCGAGGTTCTCGCCCTCGCCGGTCGTGGCGACGTACGCCACGTCGGCGCGCTTGAGCCCGGTTTCGGCGAGGAGGCCGTCGTAGCACTCCTCGGCCAACTGGTAGGGGTCACGCTGGCGGATGCGCTCCAGCGAGCGGGCGAGCCACTTGGTCTCGCCGTTCTCGGACGAGAACAGCACGCTCTTGACGCAGCCGGTGCCGATGTCGATGCCTGCGGTGATGGTCATGGGCGTATCCTCCGCGTCAGTTCATCACCGCCCGCTGGGCGAATGCAGCGCCGCCCAGCGCACCGGTGTAGATGGAGTCGGGGTCGATGTTGATGGTGACGTCGCCGTAGTTCTCCTTGATGAGCTTGCGCAGCTCACGCACCGCCGCCTCGTTCTTGGCGACGCCGCCGGTGAAGGTGAACTGGTCGCGGATGCCGCCGGAGCGCGAGATGATCGACATGGCGCGCAGGATGATGGCGCGGTGCAGACCGGCCAGGATGTCCTCGCGCTTCTCGCCCAGCGCCAGCCGGTCGCGCAGCTCGGCCCCGGCGAACACCGTGCAGGTCGAGTTGATGCGCACCGAACGGGTGGACTTCATCGCCAGCGGACCCAGCTCGTGCAGGCCCATGTTCATCTCGTCGGCGATGTAGCCGAGATAGCGTCCGCAGCCGGCCGCGCAGCGGTCGTTCATCTGGAAGTTCTCGACGATGCCGTGCGGATCGACCTGAATGGCCTTGGTGTCCTGGCCGCCGATGTCGAGCACGGTGCGGGTGTCGCCGAACATGATGTGCGCGCCGAGCCCGTGGCACAGGATCTCCGAGCGGATGTGCTCCTTGGGGAACGGCAGGCGGACGCGGCCGTAGCCGGTGCCGACCACGTAGGTCTCCTCCAGCGGGATCTCCAGCGCCGCCCCCACCGGCTTGCGCACGGCGTCGGCGTCAACACCGGCGCCGTCGGTCAGCGTGCTGTCCAGCGCGGTGATGAACTTCGACTCCATGGTGCCGGCCGGCGGCCGGTTCTCCACCTCGATGATCGACTTGTCGTAGACGTTGAGCACGAGGTCGAAGGACAGTCCGGCCTCCTTGCACGCCTCGGTCGCCACCGTCATGAAGCGCGAGCCGGCGATGTCGCGGAAGAAGTCGGAGCGCCGCTTGGCGCCGGGGGCGAAGATCTCGAACGACTCCTGGCGCAGCTTGCCGAAAATGTGCGCCAGCGTCTCGTGGATGGCCTTCTCACGGCCGGCGAAGCGGGGACCCGCGGTGTTGCGGATGCAGGTCTCTTCCAGGTCGGTCAGCTGATCGACGAACTGGACGCGGCGGAAGTGGCGCTCCAGGTCGGAGAGGAAGCCGTCAACCTTGCCGGACAGCGACGACACGTCGGTCAGACCGCGGCGGACCAGCGTGAAGCGCGTGTCGATCAGCGCCTCCCGCTTGGAGACCGCGGCCGCCGTGTCGTAGTTGGAGCGCGAGTTGGTGATGCCGCGGCCGAGCACCGCGCAGTTCTCGTCCATGACCACCGCCTTGGTGGTCGTGGAGCCGAGGTCGATGCCGATGAAACACTTCATGGTGCGTTTCCCCCTCAGGCGGCCGGAGCGAAGGCGCGGCGCTTCTGGTCGATCATCTGGAAGTAGCTTTCCAGGCGGTTCTTGACGTTCGCCGCCGAGAAGTAGCGCGGGTCCACCAGATCGGTTTCGATGAAGGCGCCGGGCTTGCCGGTGCGCTTCTCGATCTCGCGCATCATCAAAAGCTGGCCGGCCGAGAAGCTGTTGCAGCTCTTGATCGAGTTGATCAGCAGGCCATCGGCCTCGAACTCGTTGACGTACTTCTCGAGCAGGTCGACGCGCTGCGGCAGGTTGCGGTTGGTGTAGCAACCCAGGCAGTAGTCGGCGAGGCTCTCCAGCGGGTTGTCGGGATCGTGGCGGAAGCCCTGGTCGTACATGCCGCCGACCTTGGTGTAGGTGGAGGCCACCACCACCGCGCCTTCGTCGTAGAACATCTTCCAGAACTCGCGGAAGCTGGTCCAGTTGGGCGGGCCTTCGACCACCAGCCGGTACTTCTGCTCCTTCATCTCGCCTTCCGGCGTCAGCGGGCCGAGGCCGAGGCGCATGCGCTCCTCGATTTCGGCGCGCAGCAGGCGATAGTACTCGACCGCGTCGTCGGTGCCGCGGAAGGCGGTGAAGATCGGGCCGATGTAGTAGACGCCGCCGAAATAGGCGTCGATCGGCGTCGGCTTGTTCTTCGCCGTGTCCAGCACCCAGACCAGATCATCCTCGGCCTTGGCCGAGCGGCGCAGGTTCTCGCGCAGGCGGTCGATGTCGAACTTGACGCCCGAGACCTTCTCCAGCGCCGGGATGACATCTTCCTTCAGCTGCTTGACGATGTAGTCTCGCATGTTCTGCGTGGTCTGGCCATCGCCCTGGTAGGGGACGTGCAGCATCACGGTCGGGCAGTTGTACTCGGCGCGCAGCAGCTCGAACCACTTCATGAAGGTGAAGCAGCCGGTGTAGCTGAGCAGCAGCAGGTCCGGATCGGGCAGCGGCTTGCCGTTGGGGGCGAGGTTGCCGCGCTTCATCATGCCGAGGTCGGCCTTGACGTACGTGCAGACGTCCTCGGAATGGCCCCCCTTCTCGGCCTCGGTGATGTAGTTGCCCGAGAGCTTCTTCATCCCGTTCTGGATGGCGTTGATCTCCGGCAGGTTGTTGAGCATGTCGAAGCACATGATCAACTCGTTGAGGTTGCCGGGGACGAAGGTGGAGGCCACCTTGCGGCCGTGATCCTTGGTGCTGGTGAGAAGATCGTAGTTGTTGGCGATCATCTCCTTCTGCTTCAGCATCGAGGCTTCTTTGATGACGTCCTGCTGGCTCATGCGGCGCTCCACAGCTTGATGGAATCGGCAAAGGTGCCGGCCTGTTCGCGGATGGGCTGCATCTGCCCGGAGTTTTCGGCGTACTTGAAGGAGATGTACGGAATGCCGTTCGCCTTCAGCTTGGCCTGCAGCATCGGCCGCTCGAGGAGCGCCGGGTCGCAGAAGCTGGGCGCGGCGAAGATCACCCCCTCGGCGCCGGTCTTGCGCACGGACTGGAGCAGGAACTTGCCCTTGTCCTCCTCGTTCGTGACGTACTTGGCCGCCGTCTCGATCGACTGGTGCAGGAAGGCGTGTGCCAGGTTGGCGAGCGGATCGCCCTCCAGCGGCACGTCCGCCATCAGCCAGCGGTTCACCAGCATGAAGTCGTCGTCGACGATGTAGCAGCCGGACATCTCGATCGACTTGATGAGGTTGAGCGGCGGCTGCTCGCAGAAGGCGCCGTTCAGCACGACGCGGCAGTTGTCGCGCACCGGCCGGTCCTCGGCCTTCGCGGCGGCGAGGTAGTCCTTCATGAGCTGGTTGTGCTCCTCGACCGGGAGCACGTTGCCGGCCCGCATCAGCAGGTAGACGTCCGCGGACGGCGCCTTCCACGGCGTCTGGGCACGGAACCCGTAGACCTCGCGGACCAGCCGGCGGTTCTCGTTGTAGACGGCGATGGAGTTGCGCAGCGCCTCGTCGGTGATCTTGGCGCCGCTCAGGTGCTCCAGCCCCTCACGGAGTTCCTGGAGTTCCTTGGCGTAGTAGTAGCCGCCGACCTCGTCCTTGTAGTTCTGCGGCGTGTCGAAGAACCGCGTGTAGACCTTCGGGAACAGCAGCTTCCAAATGCCCGACAGGTTGCGGATGACGTCGCAGACGAACGGGAACAGCATGCCGTCGACGAAGTCCAGCTTGCCGGTGATGCCGAGTTCCAGCGTCGAGCGCGGGATACGGCAGATGTAGCTCTGGTAGTAGGCGTCGCCGTGGATGACTTCCATGTTCTCGCCGCCGCCGAGGATGCCGAGCGGCAGCATGTTGGCGGCGTGGATCAGTTCGCGCGGCACGTAGACCGGCATGTAGCCGACAACCTTGCGGCCGGGCGCGGCGTCCTTCCAGGCCCGCGCGGCGGTGAAGTCCAGGTCGTCGAAAAGTTCCTGGCAACGCGCGGTGATGGCCGCGGTGGAGAGGGAGCTTGCGGGCATGGGTCAGTGGTCCTCCCAGTGTGCGGCCCGCTTGTCGAGAAACGCCGTGAGACCTTCCACGGCGTCACGCGTCGACATCAGGCCGTCGATGTACAGTCTTTCGAGGGAAGCGAGCTTGCTGCGCACCCGCTCCACCATGTCGAGGCGGGCGGCGGCGACTGCGAAGCGCAGGGACGAGGCGGAATGCTTGGCGACGTGGGTGTCGAACCACGCCAGCGCCGCCGCCTCGGGGTCGTCGGCCACGGCGTTGAGCAGGCCGGTGCGGAGGGCCTCCTCAGCATCGATGCTGCGGCCGGAGTACAGCAGGTCCTCGGCGGCACCGCGTTGCATGCGCTCGGGCAGCAGGCAGGAGGCGGCCGGGGCGAAGACGCCCAGAACGATCTCCGGCTGGCCGAACTTGGCGTCGGGGGATGCGAACAGCAGGTGGCCGCTTGCGGCGACCTCCAGCCCGCCGCCGAGGCACTGGCCCTTGATCGAGACCAGGATCGGCACGGGATAGGCCACCATGCGCAGGACCAGCTGGTGCAGCGCCGCCAGCATGCCCTTGAAGCTGTCCGGCATATGCTCCTGCACGCTGGCGCCGAAGCTGAAGTGCGGGCCTTCGTGGTCGAGCAGCACGGCGCGGATGGCCGGAGCCTCCGGATCGGGGAACGCCGCCGCGGCGAGAGCCGCATCCAGCGCGCCGATCATCGCCGCATCGACGATGTTGGCCTTGGGCCGGGCGAGGCGCAGCCGCAGCAAGCGGCCGTCGCGCTCACGCCAGACCTTGAGCGGCCCTTCGGAGAGAGGTGGGGCGGTCATCACGCCTTCCCCTTGGCGCCGGGCATCAGGCTCTCGGTCAGTTCCGGCGTCCACGGCGTGCCGACGGCCAGCGCCTGACGCAGCGCCACGAAGTCGATCTCGCGGTCCTCCTTGGTGCCCTCGTTGAAGGCGCGGAAGCCGGCGCGGGCTTCCGTCATCATGTTGAGGGCCAGCCAGGCGCGCGAGTTCTCCTTGTTGGCGTCCCAGGCCTGGAGCTTGGGCTTGCGGAGTTCCTCGATGGTCTTGGTGGTGCAGTCCGGGAAGGTCAGCAGCAGCTTGGCGCACAGCGCCTCGACCTTCTCGTCGAGCAGGGACAGGTCAACCACGCCCTGCTTCATCACCGCCTTGGCCTCGGCGAGATCGTCGCCGGTCTTGGCCTCGCCGTGCAGGATGCGGCCGTAGTCGTCGAGATACCTGTCGGTCCACACCAGCGGGTTGGCGACGAACTTGCCGTCCACCTTCAGCGCCGGGACGATGTCGGTGATCATGCCCTCGCGGTAGGCGCGGTGCGCCGACCACGGCTCGCACAGCACGCCGGACTCCATGGCCCGCTCGTTGCCGACCAGAACCGGCAGGAAGTCGGTGGCGCCGCCGATCGGGGCGGAGCCGTGCTTCGGCCCGGCCTGACCGAAGCGGGCCATGTCCTGGGCGACGGTGAAGTCGCAGGCCATGCCGATTTCCTGGCCGCCGCCGATGCGCATGCCGTTGACGCGGCAGATCACCGGCTTGTCGCAGCCCAGGATGGCCGAGACCATGTCGTTGAACAGCCGCATGTACTGCCGGTATTCCTGCGGGTTGCCGGCGTAGTACTCGGCGTATTCCTTGGTGTTGCCGCCGGTGCAGAAGGCCTTGTCGCCAGCCCCGGTGAACACCACGCACACCACGTCCCGCGCGTTCGACGCGGCGCGGAAGCCGAGGATGACCTTCTTCACCATGTCGGTGGTGTAGCTGTTGAACTGCGCCGGGTTGTTCAGGGTGATCCAGGCGTTGAACAGCCCCGGAACGACGCTGCCGTCCGGACGGCGGGCCGGGCGCTTCTCGAACAGAACGCTCGGCGCCGGGCCGTTGAACTCGACCAGCGCGAGGTCATGGTCCTTGACCTCGGCCGGGGCGGTGCTGCGGATGACGGATTTGGTATCGGCGGTCATTGGTCTGTTTCCTCCCGTCACGCCGCCGGCACGAGGATGGCGCGGCGCTTCAGCTTGCGCGCGTGGGCCTCGTGGAAGACGTGGTTGATGTCGTTGAGCGGGTGGCGCTCCACGAAGTGCGCCAGCTTGATCTTGCCGTCGAGCACGAGGTCCAGCGCCGCGGGGTACAGCTCCGGCGGGCAGCCCCAGTTGCCCAGCGCGCGGGCGTGGAAGGCCATCAGGTTCGACAGCCGCACCTCGACCTTGTCCATGGTGAAGCCGACGACGCACAGCGTGGCGCCGTGGACCAGCAGATTGTAGGCGGTGGTCTGGCCGGCACCGGTGCCGGAGCACTCGAAGATCACCCACTCGCGCTGGCTCAGTCCCTGCGCCTTGGCGAAGGCGCCGATTTCTTTCTTCAGCGCGCGCGCGTCGAACTCGCGGACGTTGAAGGTCTTGGCGGCACCGTACTCGGCAAGCGCGTTCAGCTTGTCCTGATCGACGTCGAGCGCCACCACCGTCGCCCCGAACGCCGCCGCCACCTGCACGCAGTGGGTGCCGACGCCGCCGACGCCGATGACGATGGCGAGTTGGCCGGGCTGCACGCCCGCCTGCACCACCGCCTGATAGGGCGTGGTCACCGCGTCGGCGACCACCGAGACGTCGGCCAGTTCCAGCCCGACCGCGGCGAGGCGCGTCTCGTCCACCGGACACAGGCCGTAGGCCGGCACCACGATGTGGGTGCCGAAGCCGCCCTGGATGTCGTTGCCGGGCATTTTCTGGTTCGGGCAGATCGTGCCCTTGCCGCGCTTGCACAGGTCGCAGGTGCCGCAGGGAACCACCGCCGGGACGATCACCGCCTTGCCCAGCCAGGACTCGGCGCCGGCGCCCACCGCGGACACCCGGCCCGAAATCTCGTGCCCCAGCGTCAGCGGCAGCGGCTGGTTGGTGCGCACGCCGTCGTAGTAGTAGCCGAGGTCCGTGTGGCAGACGCCGCAGCCGGCGATCTGCACAACCACCTCGCCCGGACCGGGCGTGGGGTCCATCGGCACCTGCGCCATCGGTTCGCCCGCGGCGGTCATCACCCATCGATGAGGCTGTGGTGACAAGGGTCGTCTCCTCCTTCGGGTTCTTGCCGGATCCGCTTCGATCCCGAAGCGCCGCCGTCCCGTTTCAATTACGCATAGCAGTACCGAATTACCTATTTGCCGTCAAGCCCCGTTTTGCAACCCGATCATCAGCGCCGCTAACATTTGCGAATTCGGGGGATCTGTGACCACCGTCACAGCGGACGCACCACCGGCTGGCTAGCCTGAAGACGAATCAAGCGGTCAAGCGTTGGAGCGTGTCATGCAGGGGATGATGATCAGCGACGACCTGCGCGAGGAACTCGCGGCGATCGGCCGCTTCCTCACCCAGATGGAAACGCGGCGCAAGCAGCACCCGACCCGGCTGCTGGCCACCCGGTTGCTGCGCGTCGAGAAGAAGCTGCCCACGGAACTGCGCCGGGAGAGCCTGATTTCCCAGGTGGCGGCGATGATCTACGACGGTCAGCTCGACCCGCTGACCGAACTGACCATCCTGCGGATGGCGTGGGCGTCGTCGGTGCGGGCTCTGGCGAAGACCTACGGATTCCAGGTCATCGAGACCACGCCGAAGCAGCGCAGCTCGCGGGCGGCTTGAGCTTTTCCCTCAGACGCCGGGCGGCCGCATCCGCGGCCTTGGCTTCGCGGCCATGAGGCCGCGGGGGCTCAATGCCCCAGCAGCGTTTTCCGCAGCGCTGCGCACTACAGCCGCCCCTTCCCCTTCACGTACTTCGCTAGCTCACCGTCGCAGCTCTTGGAGACGCGCTTGTATTCCTCCAGCGTGTCCACCTTGGCCTGACGCTTCTCGCGCTCGGCGGTGAATTCCCGCATCAGCTCACGGAACGCCGCGTCGATGGGCTGGCGCAGCGTCGCCATGGCTTGCTCCTGGCTGCGCGCCCTTACGGTGCCCAGGCGGCCGATGACCGTCTCCAGCCGGCGCCGGAAGCCGGGCATGAACTCGCGCAGCAGCGCTTCGTCCGTTGCGACGTGCTTCATCTCGTGGTTCAGCACCTCGCGCTGGATGCAGCTGCCCTGCGGCAGCTCGCGCGCCACATAGACGATGCGCTCCTGGAATCCGAAATTGACGGTCAGCTTGGACAGCGCGGCGCAGACCGAACCGCCCGGCTGCGGCGTGTAATTGGCGCCGACCTGCCAGCGCTCGCCGAAGGTGGCGTGCGCCAGCCCCAGCACCTGCCCGTTTTGCGCCCCCACCGGCCCCGCAGACCGGCCGGGCATGGCCTGGAGCTGCGGCAGCGTCTTGTCGAAGTCGCGCTTGAGCGGCATCACCTGCGTGTCGATCTGCAACGCCGGCCGGTCGAATCGCGGACAGCCCGCACCCTGCGCCGCCGCCGGCCGGGTCAGCGCCGGCACGGCGAGCAGCGCCAGGGCCGTAAGGAGGAGGCGGTGCGGGATCATCCCGTCATATCTCGGGGTGGTCCGGCACCGCCGCAAGATCCGCCTCAGCGGCTAGGCTGCCCCGGATAGAGGAAGCGCGTGCGCAGCGTGCCGTCGATGGCGCGCAGATCGTTGAGGACGTCGCCCTCGTCCACATCGCCGTCGGCGTCGATGACGACGTAGCCCAGTTCCGGGTCCGTCTGCAGATACTGCGCGGCGATGTTCAGGTCGCGCGACGAGAACACGTCGTTGATCTTGCGCAGCACGCCCGGCACGTTGCGGTGGATGTGCAGGAAGCGCGTCGCCCCGTCGTGCACCGGCAGGCCGGCCTGCGGGAAGTTCACCGCCCCGATGGTCGAGCCGTTGTCGGAATACTCGATCAGCTTCTGCGCCACCTCGGTGCCGATGTTGGCCTGCGCCTCCAGGGTCGAGCCGCCGATGTGCGGCGTCAGGATGACGTTGTCGAGGTTGCGCAGCGGGCTCTCGAACGCTTCCTTGTCGCCGCCCGGCTCCTTGGGGAAGACGTCGATGGCGGCGCCCAGCAGGTGCCGGCTCTCCAGCGCCCCGACCAGCGCCGGGATGTCCACCACCTTCCCGCGCGCGGCGTTGATCAGGTAGCCGCCCTTCTTCATCGCCTTGATCTGCGCCGGGCCGATCATGTTGCGGGTCTGCGCCGTGTCCGGCACGTGCAGCGTCACCACGTCGGAGGTCGCCAGCAGCTCGTCCAGCGTGTCGCAGGGGCGCGCGTTGCCCAGCGCCAGCTTGCGCGCCACGTCGTAGTAGCGCACCTGCATGCCCATCGCCTCGGCCATGATCGACACCTGCGTGCCGATGTGGCCGTAGCCGACGATGCCCAGCGTCTTGCCGCGGATCTCGTAAGAGTCCTTGGCCGACTTCATCCAGCCGCCGGCGTGCACCAGGGTCGACTTGGAGAAGATGCCGCGCATCAGCATGATGATCTCGCCGATCACCAGCTCCGCCACCGAGCGGGTGTTGGAGTACGGCGCGTTGAACACCGGAATGCCGCGCGCGCGGGCCGCCTTCAGGTCCACCTGGTTGGTGCCGATGCAGAAGCAGCCGACGCTGAACAGCCGCTCCGCCGCCTCCAGCGCCTTGGCGGTCAGCTGCGTGCGCGAGCGGATGCCCAGCATGTGCACCGAGCCGATGCGCTCGATCAGTTCCGCCTCGTCCAGCGCCAAAGGCAGGCGCTCGATCGTGGCGTAGCCGCGCGCCTCCAACTCGGAGATGGCGTTGTCGTGCACGCCTTCGAGCAGCAGGATCTGGATCTTTTCCTTGGAGAACGACAGCTTGGTCACGGCAGGCACCCGGTTCTAAAATCGGCGAGGGCGCAAGGTAGCGTCCTCGCGATTTGTTGTCACGGGCTTCGGCGGTGCAGCATGGCCGCTTGGCGTGCCGCGCAGACCAAGCTATCTGTGGGCAGGCAGACCAAAGGATTGAGAGAGGCGGCCATGACCGACACCGTGACCATCTACCACAACCCGCGTTGCAGCAAGTCGCGCCAGACGCTGGAACTGCTCCAGGCCAATGGCGTCGAGCCGCGAGTCGTGGATTACCTGAAGACGCCGCCCAGCGCCGCCGAACTGGCGGACATCCTCGCCAAGCTCGGCAAGCGCCCGGCCGAGATCCTGCGCGCCAAGGAAGCCGCCGAGGCCGGCGTCGCCAAGGATCTGCCAGACGCCCAGCTGATCGCCGCCATGGTCGCCAACCCGGCCGTGATCGAGCGCCCCATCGTGGTGAAGGGCGCCCGGGCTCGCCTCGGCCGCCCGCCGGAACAGGTGCTGGAGATCCTCTAGACTTCCCCTCCCGCGAGGTGCGACAAGTGGGCGCGTGGAGCCGAACGGGTTAACTCCGTTAGGGTCCACAGCATCCCGTCCCCATGCCCGCCCCCGTGCGTCCGGGGGCATCCGAACCGGAGAGAGTGACCCATGATCCTGGACCTCGAGGCTGTAAAGGCCGCGACCGTGTCGAACGACCCGTTCCCGCACCTCGTGGTCCCGAACTTCCTGAACGGCGAACGGCTGCGGAAGGTCATGGACGATTTCCCCGGCATCGACATGCCCGGCCTCTTCCCGGTCGAGGAGGTCAGCGGCGGGCCGGCCTTCGACGCGCTGCTCAAGGACATGAACAGCGCCGAACTCGGCGCCATCATGGGCGAGAAGTTCGGCGTCGATCTGGCGAACCGCCCGACCATGACCACCGTGCGCTCCCGCGCCCGCGCCCGCGACGGCCAGATCCACCTGGACGCCGATTTCAAGATGGTCACCCTGCTGCTGTACCTGAACGACAGCTGGCAGAGCCCGGACGGCTGGCTGCGCACGCTGCGCGGCCCCGGCGACATCACCAACTTCGCCGGTCAGGTGGCGCCGCAGGGCGGCCTGCTGTTCGCCTTCAAGTGCACGCCCGAGGCGTGGCACGGCCACACCTCGTTCGAGGGCGAGCGGCGCTATGTGATGATGAACTACTGCGTCGACCGCGCCTCGATGGCGCGCGAACACGCCCGCCACCGCTTCACCGCCAAGGTGAAGAAGTTCAAGCGCCTGTTCGGCATCGGCAAGATCGCGGCGTAGCCGCATGCCCCATGGGCTTCGACCAAAGTAGCATGGATGGTGGGGACCTTCCTCAGTACGCTTGATGAACAAATCCGGGCAAACCGGATTTTGCCAAGACCGGCATCCGAGCACTGGAGGGAGTCCCCATGAAGACCTGGCGCAAGCCCAAGATCGTCGAAATCGCGGTCGGCACCGAGATCAACGCCTACGCCTGCGCGGATCTCTAAGCCCGCCCTCACGACGAACACGGGCCGTCCGTCCGCCGGACGGCCCGTCCGGGATTCTCGACGATGCACATCCTTGTTCTCGGCTCCGCGGCCGGGGGCGGTTTCCCGCAGTGGAACTGCAACTGCGCGGGCTGCCGCCGTGCGCGCTCCGGTGACCCGGCCGCGCGTCCGCGCACCCAATCCTCCATCGCGGTGAGTTCCGGCGACGGCCGGTGGCTGCTGCTGAACGCCTCCCCCGATCTGCGCGCGCAGATCAACGCCAACCCGGCGCTGCACCCGCAGGACGGCATCCGCTCCAGCCCGCTGGCCGCGGCGGTGCTGACCAACGCCGACATCGACCACGTCACCGGCCTGCTGTCCTTGCGCGAGATGCAGCCGCTGGCGGTCTACGCCACGCCGCGCGTGCACCGAGTGCTGGCCGGCAACTCGGTGTTCCAGGTGCTGAACGCCGACCTCGTGCCGCGCCGCGCCATGAGCGTGGGCGAGCCCTTCCGCCCCGAAGCCGCCGACGGCGCGCCGCTCGGGCTGGAGGTCGAGGCGTTCGCCGTGCCCGGCAAGGTGGCGCTGTACCTGGAGGACGAGTCGGCGCCCGGCTTCGGCTCGGTGCCGGAGGACACGGTGGCGCTGCGCGTCAGCGATCCGGCGACCGGTGCGGCATTCTTCTATATCCCCGGCTGCGCGTCCCTGCCCGACTGGCTGGCCGAGCGGCTGCGCGGCGCTCCGCTGGTTCTGTTCGACGGCACCACCTGGACCGACGACGAGATGCAGCGCTTCGGCACCGGCACCAAGACCGCCACCCGCATGGGCCATATGTGCATGTCCGGCGCGGGCGGCAGCATCGCCGCCTTCGCCCCCCTGGGCGTGGCGCGCAAGGTGTTCATCCACATCAACAACACCAATCCGGTGCTGCTGGAGGACTCGCCCGAGCGGCGCGCCGCCGCGGACGCCGGCTGGGACATCGCCTTCGACGGCATGGAGCTGAGCCTATGACCCGCCTTCTCTCCCGCGACGACCTGGAACGCGAGCTGCTGGCCATCGGAGAGCGCCAGTACCATGACCTGCACCCGTTCCACAAGCTGCTGCACGGCGGCAAGCTGGCGCACGGCCAGATCCAGGCGTGGGCGCTGAACCGCTTCTATTATCAGGTCTCGATTCCCATCAAGGACCTGACCATCATGTCGCGCATGGACGACCACGAGCTGCGCCGCGAGTGGCTGCAACGCGTGCTCGACCACGACGGCCTCGGCCCCGACGGGCAGGTGGACGAGACCAAGGTCGGCGGCATCGAGCGCTGGCTGCGCCTCACCGACGGCCTCGGCCTGGAGCGCGATTATGTGAAGTCGCTGGCGGGCATCCTGCCGGCGACGCGCTACGCGGTGGACGCCTACGTCAACTTCTGCGCCGAGAAGTCGATCCTGGAGTGCGTCGCCTCCTCGCTGACCGAGCTGTTCGCCCCGGCCATCCACCGCGAGCGCATCGCCGGCTTCGAGCAGAACTACGACTTCGCCAACGACAGCACGCTAAGCTACTTCCGCAAGCGCCTGGACGAGGCGCCGCGCGACGTACGCTTCGGCCTGCGCTACGTCCTCGAAAACGCCCGCACGCCCGAGCAGCAGCAACAGGTGATCGCCGCCCTGCGCTTCAAGACGGAGCTGTTGTGGGCGCAGCTCGACGCGCTGCACCACGCCTACGTGTCGCCCGGCCTGATCCCGCCCGGTGCTTTCGTGCCCGCGGGGATGGAGCCGACCCGGTACACGCGATGATCGCTGAAACCGACACGTTGCGCCTCGCCCCCGGCGTGCTCCTGCGCCACGACCGGGCGCGCGACCAGTGGACTCTGCTCGGGCCGGAACGCGTCCTGGTGCTGGACGAGCTGGCGCTGGAGGTGGTGCGCGCCTGCGTGCAGGCCGGCGTTACGGTCGGCGCCGGCATCGACCAGTTGGCGACGGACTTCGCCGCCCCGCGCGCCGAGATCGCCACGGACGTGCTGGAGCTGTTGCAGGACATGCGCGAGCGGGGATTTGTGCAACAATGACCACCCTCGAACCGCCCGTCGCCGTGCATCTGGAGCTGAGCCACCGCTGCCCGCTCAAGTGCCCGTACTGCTCCAACCCGTTGCAGCTCGACGCCATGGCGGCCGAGATGGACACCGACACATGGTGCCGCGTGCTGGACGAGGCGGCGGAGGCCGGCGCCCTTCAGGTGCACTTCTCCGGCGGCGAGCCCTGCCTGCGCAAGGATCTGGAGGAGCTGGTGGCGCACGCCACCAAGGCCGGCCTCTACACCAACCTGATCACCTCGGCGGTGACGCTCGACCGCGCGCGGCTGGAGCGGCTGAAGGCAGCCGGCCTCCAGCACGTGCAGATCAGCTTTCAGGACACGCTGCACGGCGAGGCCGACCGCGTCGCCGGCATGCCCGGCGCGCACGCCCGCAAGCTCGCCACGGCGCGGGAGATCGTCGATCTCGGGCTGGCGCTGACCGTCAACGCGGTGGTGCAGCGGCACAACATCGGCCGGGTGGATGCCTTCATCGACTTGGCGCTGGAACTGAAGGCCGGCCGCATCGAGATCGCCAACGTCCAGTATTACGGCTGGGCACTGGTCAACCGTGCGGCGCTGATGCCGACGCGCGAGCAGCTCGTCGCCATGGACGCCGTGGTGAAAGCGCGGCTGCCGTCGCTGAAGGGCCGCATCGTCGTGGACTACGTGGTGCCGGACTACTACGCGCAGCGGCCGAAGGCGTGCATGGGCGGCTGGGGCCGGCGCTTCATGAACGTCTCGCCGACCGGTCGGGTGCTGCCCTGCCACGCCGCCGAGACCATCCCCGACCTGACCTTCGAGACGGTGTTCGACCGCCCATTGGCCGAGATCTGGCGCGACGGCGCGGCGTTCCGCCGCTACCGCGGCACCGACTGGATGCCGCAGCCCTGCAAGGGTTGCGAGCGCAAGGAGATCGACTGGGGCGGCTGCCGCTGCCAGGCGCTGGCGCTGACCGGCGACGCGGCGGCGGCCGACCCCGTGTGTGCGCTGTCCGACGCCCACGCCGGGGTTCTCGCCACGGCGGAACGGGACGCCGCGCGGACGGAGGTCGGGTTCACCTACCGGGAATATCGGAATCCGCCATCGCCATGATACCCTTACGCCGCGCGGGCCTATGGCCCGCCCGGACGAAGGGGTGGGAATGGCGAGCAGGCTTCGACTGCGCATCGTGCACGACCAGGGCGTGATCGGCCCCGGCAAGGTGGCGCTTCTCCAGGCGATCCGCGACACGGGCTCGATTTCCGGCGCGGCGCGGACGCTGGACATGGCGTTCCGGCGCGCGTGGTTCCTCATCGAGACCATGAACAAGATGTTCCACGAACCGCTGGTGCGCACCAGCGTCGGCGGCCGTGAGGGCGGCGGCGCCGAGCTGACGCCGCTCGGCCTGGAGCTGGTCGAGCGCTATCACCAGCTGGAGGAAGCGACGCAGGCCGCCGCGGCGCCGCACCTCGAATGGCTCGACGGCATCCTGGCGTCGGAGCCGGAGAAAGCGCCATGAGTGCGACGGTGAGTGCGACGGAAGGCCCCATTTGCCTCGGCGCGCGAAACGCCCTACCGTGCGGCATGAACAAGCCGCCCTCTTCGCTTCGCCGGACTCTCCTGCTGGCCGCTGCCTTCCTGACCGTCGCCGCTCCGGCCCTGGCCGAGGGGTTCAAGGCCGGAAGCCCATGGGAGGGCACCATCTTCCGCGACGCCCGCGGTCAGGTGAAAAGCTGCGTCGCCGCGCAGAAATTCGACACAGGGACCACGCTGTCCTTCGCGCTGACGCGGGAGAAGGACTTCTTCCTCATCCTCCAGAACACCCCCATCGACCTGCCCAAGGGCGAGCGGCTGTCGGTGGGCTACTCTATCGACCACGGGCTGGCGTACACGGCGCCGGCGTACATGGTGCGCGACAGCGTGGTCGTCGATCTGCCGACCGGCCCGGCCGTCCGCGACCTGTTGAGCACCGGCCAGTGGCTCTCCGTCGAAGGCGTCGAGCGGACCGAGGACTTCTCCTTGAAGGGCGTCGGCGAGAGCCTCAAGGCGCTGGCGGCCTGCGTGGAACAGACACCGGCCGTCGCCAGGGCGCCGGAGCCGCCGCCAGCCCCGGTGGCCGCCGCTCCGGTGGCACCACCGCCCGCACCGATAGCGGCCACGCCCCCGGCCGAGCCAGCACCGGCCACGGCTGCGGATCCCGCGGTGGGTGGAGTTCAGGTCCAGGTTGGCACCTATGTCAGCGAGAACCGTGCCGGCGCGGAGTGGAAGCGCCTGCAAAAGCGGATGAGCCCGCTGTTCGACGCGTACGAGCCGCTGTTCGTGCCGCAGACACGCAGCACCGATGGCACCGTGCTGACGCTCGTGCGGCTCACCGGATTCGCCGACCGCGAGGCCGCCGCCCAGTTCTGCCAGGAGGTGAAGGCCAAGGGCCACCCGGACTGCAAGCCCATCCTGCGGCCGTAACGCACCGATGCACGGACGCCTCACGACCTTTGGACTGGCGCTTGCGGCTTTCCTGCACGTGGCGGACGCCGCGGCACAGCCCGCGACGCCGTCCATCGGCGACGTGATCGTCGCGGCTCAGGAACTCAAGAGGGCGGCGTCCTCGGTCGAGCACCTGATCGTCCAAACGCAGGACCTGAAAAAGGCCGCCCCTCCGCGTGGCCCGGCGGCCGACGCCGTCATCGAAAAGGCCCAGGACCTCAAACGCAAGCACGCCAAGGACGCGCCGCCCCCGCCGCCAGTCCTCTCCACTGGACGGATCGTCGAGCAGGCGCAGACGATCAAGCGGAAGGCCGCCGCCGCTGCCGAGGCGCGGGACCGCGAAGCCGCCTCCCTGATCCAGGAGGTCGATCACGGCCCCTCTCCCCTGGACATCCAGGCGCAGAAGGAGGCGTTCATCCGCGAGCGCCTCGCCCCCATGCTGGGGGAGCGCCGGACCTTCCTGATCAACCTCGACGAACGAATCCGGGCGCACGGAATCTCCGCCTTCGTCGCCGGCCTCGCCCCCGCCGACAAGGCGCTCTGCGCGGAGCTGATCGGCATCACCGAGGAACAGCACGCGCTCATGGCCTCGCGCCCCGACCTGTTCACCGAGGACGATCTGCGCTCGAACCTCGTGCTGTCCGGCCTGCTGAAGATCCTGGCGGAGTAGAGCGGTTACTCCGGCAGCGTCTCGTCGCCCGGCCCCATCGGGCGCTGCATCATCACGGTGTCCACCCAGCGGCCGAGCTTGAAGCCGGTGGACGGCAGCACGCCCGCGTGCTGGAACCCCAGCGCCGCGTGCAGGCCGATGGACCCGGCGTTGCCGCTGTCGCCGATCACCGCGATCATCCGGCGGCAGCCCAGCCGTTCGCATTCCGCCAGCAGGCGGGTCAGCAGCGCCCGGCCGATGCCCTGCCCTTCCCGGCCCGGCTCCACGTACACCGAGTCCTCCAGCGTGTACCGGTAGGCCGAGCGCGTCCGGAACAGCCCGGCATAAGCATAGCCGGCCACCCGCCCGTTCACCTCCGCCACCAGATACGGCAGGCCGCCGGCCAGAATGGCCTCGCGCCGCTGCGCCAGTTCGGCGGCGGCCGGCGGCACCTCCTCGAAGGAGGCCAGCCCGCGCAGCACGTGGTGGGCATAGATGGCGTGGATGGCGTCGATGTCCTCGGCGCGCGACGGGCGTACGACGACGTCCGGCATTCGGATCTCCCTGTTGGTCCGCCGCCATTGTGACGTCCAACGCCCCGTTCGGCAACGCTGGCGGGCCGGGACGCGGCGGCCGATGGCCCGCTTCGCCGGCGAATGGATCGACGATCTGGTGGAAATGACCGGCGAGGTCCTCACCCGACAGGTGCCCTCAGCGCCCCACCGCCCCGACCTCCAGCAACTCCGCCGCCTGCCACCCAGCCGCCGGAAGTGCGATCCAGAAGGTCGAGCCCACGCCCTCCTGGCTGGTGGCGCCGACCTCGCCGCCCATGGACTCGATCAGCCGGCGGGTGATCGCCAGACCGATACCGGTGCCCTCGATGGCGCTGCGCTCGGCGTTCAGGCGGTTGAAGGGTTCGAACAGCTCGCCCAGGCGGTCCTGCGGGATGCCGCGGCCGGTGTCGGTGACCAGCACGCGCGGCCGGCCGCCGTCGCCGGGTTTCACCGACACTGTCACCCGGCCGCCGGGGCGGTTGTACTTCACCCCGTTGGACAGCAGGTTGACCAGCGCCTGACGGACGCGCCGCGCGTCGCCCAGCACCAGCGGCGCGCCGTCGCCGGCCTCGTTCACGATCGTGATGCCGGCGGCGTCCGCCACCGGGCCGACGATGTCCAGCGCCTCGGTCACCGCGGTGCCGAGGGCCACCGGTTCGACCGCCAGCTCAACCCGCCCGGCCTCGATCTTGGCGAGGTCCAGCACGTCCTCGATCAGCGACAGCAGATGGTGCCCGGCGCGCAGGATGAGCTGCACGTACTCCGCCCGCTTGGCCGGCAGCGCCGCCGGGCTGTCCATTTCCAGCAGTTGCGCGAAACCGAGGATGGCGTTCAACGGCGTGCGCAGCTCGTGGCTCATGCTGTTGAGGAACTCGCTCTTGGCCCGGTTGGCACTTTCCGCCTGATCCTTGGCGGCGATCAGCTGGCGTTCGATGGCCTTGCGGGCGCTGATGTCGCGCAACGCGCCGATGAACAGCCGCCCCTCGTCGGTGATCAGCTCGGAAACGGCGATGTCCAGCGGGAACTCGCTGCCGTCGCGGCGTCGGCCGGTGACCTCGCGGTTGCGGCCGATGACCCACGCCTCCCCGGCCATCAGATAGCGCTCCAGGTACTTGCGGTGCGCCGCGGCGTCGGCTGGCGCCATCAGGATGCCCAGCTCGTTGCCGATGGCCTGCGCCGCGGTGAGGCCGAAGATCCGCTCGGCCGCCGGGTTGAAGGCTTGGATGATGCCGCGCTCGTCGGCGACGACGATGCCCTCCAGCACGGTGTCCATGATGGCGCGCACCCGCCCCTCGCTGGCGGTCAGCGCCTGTTCCGCGCGGCGGCGCTCGGCCAGTTCGCCGGCCAGCTCGGCGGTACGCCGCGAAACACGCTCCTCCAACTCTTCGTTGAGGCGGCGCAGCGCCTCCTCGGCGTCGGTGCGCGTGGCGACCTCCAGGCGCAGCGCGCCGATCAGGTCGCGCAACCGCTCGGTCATCTCGTTGAAGGCGCGCGCCAGATCGCCGACCTCGTCGTTGCGATGGGCCTCCGCTTGGCGGGTCAGGTCGCCGGCGGTGATCGCCTGCACGGTCTCCACCAGTTCGCGCAACGGCCGGGTGATGCTGCGGCGCGCCCGGCGCACGAGCACCGCGGCAACGGCGATGCCGCCCAGCAGCAGGGTCATCGTGACGCCCAGCAGGCGCAGCGTCGGCCCCAGCGCTTCCGCGGCCGGCACATCGACGATGGTGGTCAGCGTCTGCCCACCCACCGGCCGCCCGACCGAGGCGCGCGCCACCCAGCCGCCGTTCAGGCCGCGCGTCAACCCGTCCTCCAGCGGCAGCGCGACGCGCCGCTCGCTAAGCACCACCGAGGGGCTGCGGTGGGCGATCACCCGGCCGGTGGGATCGACGACGTAGGCATCCAGATCCTGCGCCGCCCAGGCATGCGCGACCACGTGCCAGATCGGCTTGATGCGCAGCCGGGCGACCAGCGCCCCTTCGACGGTGCGCTGGTCCGGGGCCAGCGCCGGCATGACGACGAGCATGGACGGCTCGCCGGTCTGCGCGTCGAACTCGGCCGGGCCGTAAGCGGTGGCGCCGCTGGCCAGCGCACCGTCGACCGGCGCCAGCGCGTGGAGGTCGCGCAGATCGTCGGGGCCGACGATGGCGTCGTACTCGACCCGCGCCCTCTCGATGCCCGCGCGGTCCACCAGCGACACCGACGAGAAGCGGTGCGCCTCGGCGATCAGCGCGTCCAGGCGCAGGTGCAGCGGCGGGCCGGTGAGTCCGTAGGTCTGCACCTCGCCCAGCGCCGCGCGCATGGAGGCTTCGGTTTCGCGGAACAGCACGGCGACGTCGAGGGTGACCCGCCGCGCCGCCTCGTCCTGGCGCAGCAGCGAGGATTCTAGCCGGGTGTAGGCGCTGTAGGGCAGCAAAAACAGCGCCAGCAGCAGCAGCGGCCCGACCGCCAGTCCGAAGAAGGCGGCGATCAGCCGTTTGCGGATGCTGCGGCGAGGCCACGCGCTCATTGGACCGGCGCTCATGGCGCCACCACATGGGCCTGCCGCAGGATCGTCGGCGGGATCGCCAGGCCGATGCGGCGCGCGGCCTCCAGGTTGATGGACAGCGAGAATTCGGCCATCTCGACCGGAATTTCAGCCGGCGCCACGCCAGACAGCACCAGAGCGCCCTGGTGCGCCGCCTGCCCGCCAAGGCTGTACAGGTCGAAGCCGTAGGACATCAGCGCGCCCTGCTCCACCCCCTCGCGGTGCGGCATGGACAGCGCGATGCCGCGCTCCATAGAAAAAGCGGCCAGCTCACGGGCGTGCGACGCCAACTCGGGATCGGGCGTTATGAGGATGGCCTGCACGCCGTCGGGCAGGCGCTCCAGCGTCGCCTGCATATCCTTCCAGCCGTCCACCGGCGCGAGCGTCAGCGGCAGGTTCAGCTTGCGCGCCGCCTCCTGCAACACCGCCAGACTGGCGAGCGGGCTGGGGTCGTTGCGGGTGTAGGGGACATAGACTCCGCCCAGCCCCGGCATCAGGCGCAACAGCCATTCCAGCCGGCGCGCCTCCTGCCGTCCAAAGGTCACCCCGGTGGCGAGTCCGCCCGGCTGGCGCAGCGACGCCGCCAGCCCGGTCTTCAGCGGGTTGCTGGCCGGCGCGAAGATCACCGGCACGCCGCGCTCCCGTCCGGCGTCCCGCGCCGCCAGCGCCGCCTTAGTGGTGAGCGCCAGGATCAGGTCGGAACCGGCGTTCACCAGCCGGCTCGCCTCGGCGGCCAGGGCATCGTCGGCGGCCATGACACCGCTGAACATGTAGGACACGGGATTGCCGCCGATCTCGGCCATGCCGGCACGGAAGCCGTCATAGGCCGGCAGTGCCACCGCGGCGCTGGTCAGCACACCGATCACCCGCCCGCGCCCCGCCGCCTCCGGCTCCGCGCAGCGGACCAACAATGCCAGCATCGCCGTCAACACGACGATCGGAATCGCCGACGTCCACCAGCGCATCGAGGATCGTACCAAAGCCAAACAGCCACACCCTCGATCAACGGCTCATCGGCCTCGAAGCGGGCCGCTATCGATACTAAGTCGCAAAGACCAAGTACGGCAATCGGATATTATTGGGTTCGGAAACGAAAGGATGAAGGCGATGACCGGCCGCCCCTTACCGGACGCCTTCCGGCTCCGGGTGCACCGGCTCGGGGGCGACGCGCGGCAGGTGGAGCGTGAACGCGGTGCCCCGGCCCAACCGGCTATCCACCGCGATGCTGCCGCCCAGCGTCAGCGTCACCCGGTTGAAGGCGACGTGCAAGCCAAGCCCGCTGCCGCCCGCACTGCGGCGCGTGGTGACGAACGGGTCGAAGACCCGCGGCAGCAGGTCGGGCGCGATGCCGCACCCGTCATCCGACACGGTCAGCTCGATGCTGTTCGGGGCGTCCTCGCGGGCGGCGATGGTGATGCGTCCGCCGCTGGCATCCGGGAAGGCGTGCACCAGCGCGTTCAGCAGCAGATTGGTCAGCACCTGGGCAAGCGCGCCGGGGTAGCTCTCCAGCTCGATCCCTTCGGGGATGTCGAGGTCCACGCGGACCGGGCTGCGGCTGAGCCGCGGCCCGAGCGTCGCCAGCACGTCGCGCACATAGGTGTCGAGCACGAAGACGCGGCGCTCCTCGCTGGCCTCGTCCACGGCGACTCGCTTGAAGCTCTGCACCAGATGCGCGGCGCGCCGGCCGTTGGACAGGACGATGGTGGCGGCCTCGGTCACCGCACCCAGGAAGCCGTCGAGGTCGGCGCGGCGCAAATTGCCTTCGCGGGCGCGCTCCTCCATGCGGCGCGCCTCATCGATCAGGTGAGACGACGCGGTCACCACGATGCCCACCGGCGTGTTGATCTCGTGCGCCACGCCGGCCACCAGCGTGGCGAGCGAGGCCATCTTCTCGGCCTGCACCAGATGCGCCTGCGCCTCGCCCAGTTCGGCCAGCGCGCGCTCGGCGGAGCGGCGGGCGGTGACCGCTTCCCCGGTGCGGCGGCGGACCTCGTCCTCCAGGCCGGCCGCCAGGGCGTTGCGGGCGGCGGTCTCCTCGCGCAGGCGGTGGGAGAGGTCGGCGAAGGCGTTCTCCAGCGCCGCCAGTTCGTCGCCGCTGTCGGAGCGCGGTGCGAGGTCCGGCCCCGGCCCGGTGCGCGGGTCCATGTGGACCACCGCCTCGGTCAGGCGGGTGAGCGGCCGCACCAGCAGGCGCCGGGCGACGAAGACGAAGATCAGCCACAGCGCCGCCGTCTTCACCGCGGCGCCGCCCAGCACCAGCGCCACCGGCACCCACACGCGGTCGAGTACCGCTCCGGAGTTGCTGTAGAGGGTGGCATAGCCGACCAGGGTGCTGCCCATGGCGTGGGTGTGCTGAACCGGGTGTTCTTGCCCGAACAGGCCGGTCAGGATGCGGGCGTCGGGGGCCGGTCCGGGCCGGCCGTCACGGCCGTGCCACGTGGCCGTGCCGTTGCCGTCGAGCACGGCGCCGGCCACCGCGAAGGTGCGGGCGCGGCGATGGTCCACCACCTTGACCCCGGCGATGCCGGGAATGCGCGTCATGCCGGCGACCATGGATTGCAGCTCTTCGGTGTCGAGCGACCACAGCGCGCTGCCCAGCCCGTTCTCGAAGGCCCCGGCGTAGATGGTCAGCTCGCGCTGCACGCCCTCCAGCGAGCCGAGATACTCCTGGACGATCTGCGTGCCGGCGATGAGCGCCGCCACCAGCACGTACAGCCCGAAGGTGACGCGGATCAGCCGGACCGCGATCTGCGACCGTAGAGGCACCTTTTGGATGACATCCGCCGTCATCGGCGATCAGTCCACATAACGGTGGACGATGGCCGCGAACTCCGCCGAGGCGTTCACCGCGGCGATGGCATCCCAGATCCGCTCCGCCACGTCGCGGTGCTCCGTGTAGAAGCCGCGCGAGAACGTCAGGTGGTAGGGCTTGCTGACCAGCGGCGGCGTCAGCTTGACCAGCTTGCCGTACTTGGCCGGGTTGCCCGCCAGCACCGCGTCGGTCATCGCCTCCAGCCCGGCGTAGGCGGCGATGCGCCCGCTCAGCAGCTTGTCGAGGCTCTGCTCCGACGTGTTCGCCACCTCGACCGGCACGCCGAGCCGCTTCAGGTCGCCCACCACCGAATAGTTGGAGGTGGCTCCCACCGGCACGTCGGCGCCGGCCAGCGCCGCGCCGTCCCAGACGACCGGCGTGCCGGCGCGCTTGTACAGCATATAGTTCTGCACGAAGACGGCGCGCCCCGCATCCGGCTGTCCGCCCTTCATGGGGTAGACCATGATGTCCATGCGCTCGGGCACGAAACTGGTGTGGAAGATGGCGTCGGCCTCGTTCGCCTCGATCAGGAACAGCCCGCGCTTCCACGGCACCCGCTCATAGGCGAACTGGACGCCGGTGCGCGCACCGACGAGACGCAGCAGCTCCAGCGTCAGGCCCGGCTTTTCCCAATCGATGGCGGTCCCTTCGCCCAGCATGCGCGGCGGGTTGGCCTTCGGCTCGTAGACGACGCGCACGCGCACGGCGGACCCGGCTGCGGAATCGGCGCTGGCCGCCCCGCCTGCCACCGCGGTTGCTGCGGCCGCGATCAGTACGGCAAACCAGCGGGCCAGGCCCTGCCACCAGACACTGCGAACCATGCGGGCACCGGAACCATCTCATCGATGCCTGAGAGTGCCAGTTCCTGATAGCAATTCAAACAGCCGGATTGCAGCGGAGCGCCTACAGCAGCTCACTCTCGTCGGAGCGGATGACATCGGTCCACTTGCGCTCCAGGCGGCGCAGTGTCTTGTACGTCACCTCGAACTCCTGCATGTCGCCCTCGCCCCGGATCAGCGCGTCGGCGTGCAGCGTGGACATGCGGCGCAGCTGCTCGCACAGGTCCGTCCCGCGGACCGACAGCTTGAGCCGCGCCGCCCGCTTGTCGCGCGGCGAGGCGGCGCGATCGACATACCCCTGGTCGACCAGCTGCTTCAGATTGTACGACGCGTTCGAGCCGAGGTAATAACCGCGCTCGATGAGGTCGCGCACGCTAATCTCGCCGGACGAGATGTTCAGCAGCATCATCACCTGCACGGGGCTGATGTCGTCGATGCCGATGCGGCCCAGCTCGATGCGCAGGACGTCGAGATAGCGGCGGTGCATCCTCTCGATGATGCGGGCGATCTCATGGTACATCTGGCTCGGCGCGACCTTGTCCTTGCGGGTGGCCTCGTCGGGCTGGGGCTGAACGAGCGTTGTTGTCATGGGACGGGGATGCAGTCTGTGAGGCCGCCAAGTCGATCAAATACAGTAGGTATGGAAGTGTTTAAGATATCTTAACCGTCAACACAGACCGTACGCAGGGAAAAATCTTGGGAATTCCTGGAATCGTGGCCTCCAACACCCTCCGCCGCCGTTGCCGTCCGCCCGCTCTGGTGGTGTTTTTGACGCTGGTTCTCGCCGCCTGCCAGACGACGAAGGAAGGCACCGAGACCGGCGCGGCCAACGCCGCCAGCTACGACGCGCTGATGCGCATCGCCGACTCCACGCGCGCCCAGGGCGACCTGTTCACCGCCACCACGCTCTACCGCCGCGCCCACGCCGCCGGCGTGAAGCGCATCGAGCCGCTGCTGGGCCTGGGTGACGTGCTGACCGACCAGGGCAACCCGCGCGAGGCGCTGGACGCGTGGCGTCAGGCGCTGGCGCTCGACGGCGGCAGTGCGGCGGCGTTGCGCGGCTACGGCCGGGCGCTGATCGCGCTGGACCAGCCGGAGGAGGCGGCCCGCCAGTACGCCAGCGTGCTCGCGGCCGACCCCAAGGACCGTCGTGCGCTCAACGGCCTGGGCGTCGCCAAGGACATGATGGGCGACCATAAAGGCGCGCAGGAGCAGTTCCGCTCCGCCCTGGCGCTGGCGCCGGACGACCGGGTGACGCTGAACAACCTGGGCTTTTCCTACGTGCTGTCGGGCAACGCGGCGGAGGCGATCCGCATTCTGGAGCCGCTGGCCCGCTCGCCGTCCGCCAGCCCGCTCCAGCGGCAGAATCTGGCGCTCGCCTACGGGCTGGCCGGCCGCGACCAGGACGCCGCCCGCATAGGCCGGCTCGACCTGGACGAGCCGATGGTGCAGGGCAACCTCGCCTACTATCGCCAA
The DNA here is from genome assembly GCF_053470425.1 of Azospirillum terrae. Taxonomy (NCBI): domain Bacteria; kingdom Pseudomonadati; phylum Pseudomonadota; class Alphaproteobacteria; order Rhodospirillales; family Azospirillaceae; genus Azospirillum; species Azospirillum terrae. Next base: position 1,113,815 of record NZ_JBPXMR010000001.1, read on the forward strand.
GCCCGCGGCGGCGGGCTGGAGGTGCCGGGCGAGACTCCGGCCGCAGCGCCGAGGCCGCCGGTGACGGCGAAGAAGCGGTAGCCTGAAGGTTCGGCGCAAGAAGAAACCCTTCTCCCCCAAGGGGAGAAGGGTTGGGATGAGGGGTCGCTATCGGCGGCAGCCGGGAAAACAGGGCCGTCGCATAAGGAGATTGCAGTCCGCGAAGGGATCTACTGTTTCAGTGCAATGGCCACGCCCCCGACGCCGAGGGACAGTCTGGCCCCTTTCGTGCTTGAGACAACTTTCAGAACGACGCCTTTGTCGTTTTGGAGATAGCCGATCCCGCCGCCGCCGACCAGAGCGGCGCCCGTCTGCGCAACGTTGTACGTACCCGGAAAATCACTGATCGCGCTGAGATGGTAGACGTCCGCGGTGACCTTGTTCTCGGTGGCCCCGACATCCGCCAGGGAAAAGCCGGAGGCCGTGAACGGGTACTGTTTGCCTTTGTAGAAAAGCGTGCCGCTTCCCCAGGAGTACCCAATGCCGATCGCGGCGGACCCGCCGGTAAACTCGATGGTCCCATCGGGCGTCTGCTTCGCCTCCTGGGCTGTCGCCACCCCGGACATCCACGCACCGGCGGCGACGCACGCCACGGCCGCACAGTGGATCCACCGGCTGGACACCTTACGCATATCGCCCTCCCAAATTGTCGCGAGCCAGGGAAAAAGATGAGAAGACACAAACCTGATTGTGCATCAACAAAATCAAGCGTCATCATCTTTAGATTAATCACGCATCGAACAGAGTAACAACACCATACATGTGCCGTCAATTATCCAGAAGGATAAAGCGGATCGCAGTATTATTGGTCAAAAATGGGTATCCAATCTCGAACACCCTTGGCCGCGCGAAGCAAAATCTGCCAAGAACCGGCATCCGGCCAGGGCCTGGCCCGACTGCCATTATACGGTTTGAACGTCTTCATATGCGATTGCCCCACTCCCTCTCCTGGGGCGGGAGAGGGGATGCCTACCGCCCTCCGCTCACGTTCAGCAGCGCCCCCGTCACGTACGACGCGGCGTCCGACAGCAGCCACAGCACCGTTTCCGCCACCTCCTCTGCGCTCCCCGGACGCCCCATCGGCGGGGAGGTAGCGAGCGTGTCCAGGCGGCTGCCCTTGCCGGGGATCACCTGGATCTCGGTGTCGATCAGGCCCGGCCGCACGGCGTTGACGCGGATGCCCTCCGTTGCCACCTCGCGGGCGAGGCCGATGGTCAGGCTGTCGATGGCGCCCTTGCTGGCCGCGTAGGTGATGAACTCGTTCGGCGAGCCCAACTCCGCGGCCATGGACGACAGGTTGACGATGCCCCCGCCCGGCCCGCCGTGGCGGGTGGACAGGCGCCGCACCGCCTCGCAGCAGCACAGCAGCGAGCCCCAGACGTTGATGTCCAGCGTGCGCCGCATCCCCTCGGTGTCCGCCTCGTCGAGCCGGCCGTAAGGGCCGACGATACCGGCGCTGTTGACCAGCGCGGCGAGCGGTCCCAGCCGTTCGGCCGCGTCGAACAGGGCGCGCACGTCCGCCTCGTTCGCCACATCGCCCTGGATGGCCTCCGCGGTGCCGCCGGCCGCGCGGATCGCCTGGACGGTGGCCTGCGCCGCCGCCGCGTTGGAGGCGTAGTTCACCGCCACGGCGTAGCCGCGCTTCGCCCCCAGCCGCGCCACCGCGGCGCCGATGCCGCGGCTGCCTCCGGTCACGATGAGCGTCGGCATGTCCTGTCCCTCCCCGTCCTCACGTACTTTCCATCTCCAGAGCATAAGCGAACGTCGCCAGCCCCTGAACCCCGCCTTCCGACACATGGTAGGTGCCGCGCGCCACGCGCTGGAACCAGCCGTAGACATCGCGCCGGAGGATCTTCGTCACGTCGGCCGGGGCTCCGGCGGCGCGCATCGCCTTCATGGTCATCGGGCCTTGCGCGTGCAGCAGGCGGGCGCAGCGCAGCGCGTCCTGGCGGTAAGCGGTGACGATGGGCACGCGGGTGCTGCCGCCGCGGTTGGGGTCGCCGGTGCGGCGGGCGTGCTCGCCCAGCAGGCGGGCGGCGCGCTTGCGGTCCTTGCGCGGGCTGTAGGGGACGGGGTCGAGCAGCACTTCCACCCGGTGCGCCTCGGTGCGCGCCGGATCAACGATCAGCAGGCCGAGGCCGAGGCGGCGGCACAGCTTCTTCACGTCGGAGTCGTACGGCGACGGGCCGGACGCCTTGCGGCCGGGCTGCGGCACGGCGAGGTAGACGGCGTCGGTGACCGACAGGCGGTCCACGCCCTGGAGCAGCAGGTCCAGGGTGAAGCGCTTCTTCAGCTCGACGATCACCGGCGGCTCGTCGGCGCGCACGGCGACGAGGTCGCAACTGTGAATCTCCGCTTTCACGACATAGCCCTGCGCCTCCAGGAAGGCTTTCACCGGGGCGTAGAGGTCGGTTTCCGCGGCGACGGACACGTCACAGAGCCTTGCGCAGCCAGATCTGGCGGTGGCCGGGCGGGTAGTCCTCCAGCACGCCCCATTGCTCGTAGCCGCGCTTCGCGTAGAAGCCCGGCGCCTGGAAGTCGTAGGTGTAGAGCCGCGACCACCGGCAGCCGCGGCGCACCGCCTCGTCCTCCGCACACTGCATCAGCCGCGAGCCGAGGCCGCTGCCGCGCCAGCGCTCGTCCACCCACAGATAGTCGACGTACAGCCACTGCCACTGCGTCAGCCCGGTAAGGCCACCGGCCAGCGTGCCGTCCGCCGCGCGGGCGGTGACCAGCAGGTCGTCGCGGTCGTAGGAGCCGCTGTGCGGCTCGTTGAAGCGGCGCAGGCTTTCGTGAATGCGCGCGACCTCGGCGGGATCGAGGTGGCCGGAGAGGGAAACGGTCAGGCTGTCGGGGGTCATGGGCTTGCCAGAGGTGGAGTGCGGCGGAAGTCTAAGGGGGCCGGGGCACCACCCACAACAGTTTGTGGCGACAAAGTGGAGGGCACTCCCTGTGCCGACGCCCCGACAACATATCATTCAGGCGGATGCCTTCGGATGATCCGCCTTGCAGATCCGGGCATTGAGGAAGGCCAGTGCCCATTGACGTCGCGAGGTGCGTGATGCACGCGTTCTTCCTGCTCACGGGCAGCGGCCCCTTGGTTATTCTGTCCTCCTACCCGGAGATCGAGGATCGCCAACTCATCAGGAAACTGGCGATCAAGGGAATCGACAAGTTCCTTGCCTATGAATTGCCGCTGCCCCTGGTGAAGGAGCGCTATGCCCGGCATTTCGAGGCGGTTTGCCAGGACCTGTCGCAGACCGATGATCTCCGCGTGCTGGACTACAACGGCCAACGGGCCATGCACCTGTTCCACTTCTACGAAATGGGCAAGCCGATCGCACACGAGCCGGAAACCACCCATTAAACACCAAAAGGCAAGGCGCCTCGCGGCGCCTTCGCCCGGCCGATGCGGCCACGTTACAGCGCCTTGCGAAGCCAGAGCAAGCGATGGCCGGGCGGGTAACCCTCGATCGCGCCGCATTGCTCATAGCCATGCCTGGCGTAGAAGCCGGGCGCCTGGAAATCGAAGGTGTTGAGGCGCGACCAGCGGCAGCCGCGGCGCACCGCCTCCTCCTCCGCCGCGCGCAGCAGGCGCGAGCCGACGCCGGTGCGCCGTTTACCCTCCGCCACCCACAGGTAATCGACGTACAGCCATTGCCATAGGGTGAAGCCGGTCATGCCGCCGGCCAGGGCTCCATCCGGCGCGCGGATGGTGATCATCAGGGGCTGCCGGTCATGGGGGCCGGTGTGGGCCGCGTTGTAGCGGCGCAAGCCGTCAAGGAGCTGCCCAGCCACGTCCGGGTCGGGCTGGTCGGTTACGCAGAGGGGCGAGGCGTCGGTTGTCATCGGGGGCTCGTCGAGCAGCACTGGGTTGTGCGCACCCTATGGAACTCCCGCCAAAAAAGAAAGGCGCCTCGCGGCGCCTTCCAGGGGTCCAGGGACCTTTCGGCCTCTGGCAAGGTGCGCGAGGGGGTGTCCCCCTCGCACTTGATCAGGCAGCGGCCTTCTGCTTGCGCAGGATGCCGATGATCTCGGCGGCGGCCTTGGGGATGTTGGTGCCGGGGCCGTAGATGGCCGACACGCCGGCCTTGTACAGGTAGTCGTAGTCCTGCGGCGGGATGACGCCGCCGCACACCACCAGGATGTCGCCGGCGCCCTGCTTCTTCAGTTCCTCGATGAGGTGCGGCACCAGCGTCTTGTGGCCGGCGGCCTGGCTCGACACGCCGATCACGTGCACGTCGTTCTCCACCGCCTGACGGGCGGCCTCCTCCGGCGTTTGGAACAGCGGGCCGATGTCCACGTCGAAGCCGATGTCGGCAAAGCTGGTGGCGATCACCTTCGCACCGCGGTCGTGGCCGTCCTGGCCCATCTTGACCACCAGGATGCGCGGGCGGCGGCCTTCCTCGGCGGCGAAGGTGTCGATCTCGTCCTGGATCGCCTTGAAGCCGGCGTCGCCCTCGTAGGCCGCGCCATACACGCCCGACACCGAGCGGATCTGCGCTACGTGGCGGGTGAAGGCGGCCTCCAGCGCGTCGGATATCTCGCCGACCGTGGCCCGCGCGCGAGTCGCCTTGACGGCGAGGTCCAGCAGGTTGCCGGACTTCTCCGCCGCGGCCTTGGTCAGTTCGGCCAGAGCGGCGCGGCAGGCCGCGTCGTCGCGGTTGGCGCGGACCGACTGGAGGCGGGCGATCTGCGACTCACGCACCGCGGTGTTGTCGATGTCGAGCACGTCCACCGTCTCCGGGTTCTCCGGGCGGTACTTGTTGACGCCGACGATCACTTCCTCGGCGCGGTCGATGCGGGCCTGACGGCGGGCGGCGGCCTCCTCGATCAGCAGCTTGGGCATGCCGGACTCGACAGCCTTGGTCATGCCGCCGAGGTCCTCGACCTTGTTGATCAGCTCCAGGGCCGCGTTGGCGAGGCTGCTGGTCAGGTGCTCGATGTAGAAGGAGCCACCCAGCGGATCGACGACGTTGGTGACGCCGGTCTCCTCGGCGATGATCAGCTGCGTGTTGCGGGCGATGCGCGCCGAGAACGGCGTCGGCAAGCCGAGCGCCTCATCGAACGCATTGGTGTGCAGCGACTGCGTGCCGCCCAGCACCGCCGCCATCGCTTCGATGGTCGTGCGGATGACGTTGTTGTAGGGATCCTGCTCGGTCAGCGAGACGCCCGAGGTCTGGCAATGCGTGCGCAGCGCCAGCGAGCGGGCGTCCTTCGGATCGAACTTTTCCTTCATGAGGGTCGACCACAGCAGGCGCGCGGCGCGCAGCTTGGCGATCTCCATGAAGAAGTTCATGCCGATGGAGAAGAAGAACGACAGGCGCGGCGCGAACTTGTCCACGGGCAGGCCCTTGGACATGGCGGCACGCACGTATTCCAGGCCGTCGGCGATGGTGAAGGCCAGTTCCTGCACCGCGGTCGCGCCGGCCTCCTGCATATGGTAGCCGGAGATCGAGATCGAGTTGAACTTCGGCATGTTGAGCGCCGTGTACTCGATGATGTCCGCAATGATCCGCATCGAGGGCTCGGGCGGATAGATGTAGGTGTTGCGGACCATGAACTCCTTGAGGATGTCGTTCTGGATGGTGCCGGACAGCTTGTCCTGGCTCACCCCCTGCTCCTCGGCGGCGACGATGTAGCCGGCGAGGATCGGCAGAACGGCGCCGTTCATGGTCATCGAGACGGACATCTTGTCGAGCGGGATGCCGTCGAAGAGGATCTTCATGTCCTCGACGCTGTCGATCGCCACGCCGGCCTTGCCGACGTCGCCGACGACGCGCGGGTGATCGCTGTCATAGCCGCGGTGGGTGGCGAGGTCGAAGGCCACCGACAGGCCCATCTGCCCGGCCTTCAGGTTGGCGCGGTAGAACTCGTTGGACTTCTCGGCGGTGGAGAAGCCGGCGTACTGGCGGATCGTCCAGGGCCGGTGCGCGAACATGGTGGCACGCGGGCCGCGGGTGAAGGGCGCGAAGCCCGGCAGCGTGTCCGTCTCCAGCCCTTCCAGGTCGGCGGCGGTGTAGAGGGGCTTGACGTCCAGGCCTTCCGGCGTGTGCCAGGTCAGGTCCGACAGCTTGCCGTTGGCGCCGATGTCCTTGGCAGCCAGGGTTTCCCAATCGGCCAGGGTCTTCTTCGGAAAGTCGGACATGAAATCCCTCCACAAATCACAAGCATCCCTCCCCCGCCGGAGGCAGGGGAGGGAAGATTAGCAGATCACGCGAACTCGATGATCTTCTGGTCCACCGCAAGGCTGCTGCCCGGCGTGGCGTGCACCTTGGATACCGTACCATCCTGGGCGGCACGCAAGATGTTTTCCATCTTCATCGCTTCGACCACGGCCAGCACTTCGCCGGCCTTGATCTCCTGCCCTTCGGCCACCGCCAGCGAGACCAGAAGGCCGGGCATCGGCGACAGCAGGAACTTGGACATGTCCGGCGGCTGCTTCTCGGGCATCAGCGCGTCGAGCTTGGCACCCTTCGGCGTCAGCACCTTGACGTTGGCCTGGGCGCCGGAGTGGAACAGCCGGTAGCCGCTGCCCACCCGGTCGACCTGCACGCAGACGTGCACGCCGTTCACGGTGCCGCGGAACAGCGGGTTGCCGATCTGCCAGTCGCTCCACACCGTGTGGTGCTTGCCCTCGATGTCGACGCCGTAGCCGATGCGCTGCGGGCTGCCGGCCACCGGATCGACGTGCACGGGGTGCTGCGTGCCGTTCAGCACGACCACCCAGTCGCTGCGCACCTTGGCGGTGTTGCCGATCATCTTGCCGCTGATCTGGATATCGCGGTCGTTCAGGCAGCGGTGGATCACCGCGGCGATGGAGATGAGGACCGCCGGGTCGTCGGGCGGCAGGTCGGCGGCGTGGAAGCCGTTCGGGTATTCTTCGGCGATGAAGTTGGTGGTCAGCCGACCTTCGACGAAGCGCTGGCTCGCCATCAGCGAGGCCAGGAACGGGATGTTGTGACTGACGCCGCGGATGTAATACTCGTCCAGCGCCTCGCGCATGCGGGTGATCGCCGCGTCGCGCGTCGAGCCCCAGGTGCACAGCTTGGCGATCATCGGATCGTAGAACATCGAGATCTCGCCGCCCTCGTACACGCCGGTATCGACGCGCACGTGCGGGTCCTCGGCCGGCGGCTGGTAGTGCGTGAGACGGCCGGTGGACGGCAGGAAGTTGCGGAACGGGTCCTCGGCGTAGACGCGGGCCTCCATCGCCCAGCCGTTCAGGCGAACCTCGTCCTGGGTGATCGGCAGCTTCTCGCCGGCCGCGACGCGGATCATCTGCTCGACCAGATCGAGGCCGGTGATCAGTTCGGTCACGGGGTGTTCGACCTGGAGACGGGTGTTCATCTCCAGGAAGTAGAAGTTGCGGTCGCCGTCGACGATGAACTCGACCGTACCGGCCGACTTGTAGTCCACCGCCTTGGCCAGCGCCACAGCCTGCTCGCCCATCGCCTTGCGGGTGGCGGCGTCGAGGAACGGCGACGGCGCCTCTTCGATGACCTTCTGGTGGCGGCGCTGGATCGAGCACTCGCGCTCGCCCAGGTACAGCGCGTTGCCGTGGCTGTCGGCCAGCACCTGGATCTCGATGTGGCGCGGCTGCTGGATGTACTTCTCGACGAAGACGCGGTCGTCGGCGAAGCTGGAGCGCGCCTCGTTCTTGGCCGACTGGTAGCCCTCGCGGGCCTCCTCGTCGTTCCAGGCCACGCGCATGCCCTTGCCGCCGCCGCCGGCCGAGGCCTTGATCATCACCGGGTAGCCGATTTCACGGGCGATCTGCACCGCGTCGCTGTCGGTCTCGATGACGCCCAGATAGCCGGGCACGGTGGAGACACCCGCCGCCTTGGCGAGCTTCTTCGACTCGATCTTGTCGCCCATCGCCTGGATGGCGTGGGCACCCGGACCGATGAAGGCGATGCCGGCCTTGTCCAGGGCCTCCTGGAACTCGCGCTTTTCCGACAGGAAGCCGTAGCCGGGGTGAACGGCCTGGGCGCCGGTCTTCTTGCAGGCATCGACGATGCGGTCGATCAGCAGGTAGCTCTGCGCGGACGGCGGCGGGCCGATGTGCACGGCCTCGTCGGCCATGTCCACGTGCAGGGCGTTCTTGTCCGCATCCGAATAGACCGCAACCGTCTTGATGCCAAGGCGGCGGCAGGTCTTGATGACGCGGCAGGCGATCTCGCCACGATTGGCGATGAGAATCTTGGTGAACATTTGGCGCCTACCTCGTCTCAGAGCGGGATGTTGTCATGCTTGCGCCACGGGTTCTCGAGCTGCTTGTTGCGCAGCATCGCGAGCGCGTGGCAGATCCGCTTGCGGGTGCCGTACGGATGGATGACGTCGTCCAGGTAACCGCGCGACGCCGCAACGAAGGGGTTGGCGAACTTCTGCCGGTACTCTTCGGTGCGCGCGTCGATCTTGGACTGGTCGCCCATGTCGCCGCGGAAGATGATCTCGACGGCGCCCTTCGGCCCCATCACCGCGATCTCCGCCGACGGCCACGCGTAGTTGATGTCGCCGCGCAGGTGCTTGGACGACATGACGTCGTAGGCGCCGCCGTACGCCTTGCGCGTGATGACGGTGACCTTCGGCACGGTGCACTCGGCGTAGGCGAACAGCAGCTTGGCGCCGTGCTTGATGATGCCGCCGTACTCCTGCGCGGTGCCGGGCATGAAGCCGGGGACGTCCACGAAGGTGACGATCGGAATGTTGAAGGCGTCGCAGAAGCGCACGAAGCGCGCCGCCTTGATCGAGCTGTCGATGTCCAGGCAGCCGGCCAGAACCAGCGGCTGGTTGGCGACGAAGCCGACCGTGGTGCCGTTCATGCGGCCGAAGCCGATGATGATGTTCTTGGCGTGCTCGGCCTGGAGTTCGAAGAAATCGCCCTCGTCCACGACCTTGAGGATCAGCTCCTTCATGTCGTAGGGCTTGTTGGGGTTCTCCGGCACCAGGGTGTCGAGCGAGTGGTCGTAGCGGTCGGCCGGATCGATGCAGGGACGCTCCGGCGCCTTCTCGCGGTTGTTGGCCGGCAGGAAGTCGATGAAGCGGCGCAGTTGCAGGATCGCCTCGACATCGTTCTCGAAAGCGAGGTCGGCGACGGAGGACTTGGTGGTGTGGGTGATTGCGCCGCCCAGTTCCTCGGCGGTGACCACCTCGTGGGTGACGGTCTTCACCACGTCCGGGCCGGTCACGAACATGTAGGACGAGTCCTTCACCATGAAGATGAAGTCCGTCATGGCCGGCGAGTACACCGCACCGCCCGCGCACGGGCCCATGATCATGGAGATCTGCGGGACGACGCCGGACGCCATCACGTTGCGCTGGAACACCTCGGCGTAACCGCCGAGCGACGCCACACCTTCCTGGATGCGCGCACCGCCGGAATCGTTGAGGCCGATCACCGGGGCGCCCGCCTTCATGGCGAGGTCCATGATCTTGCAGATCTTCTCGGCGTGCGCCTCGGACAGCGAGCCGCCGAACACGGTGAAGTCCTGGCTGAACACAAAGATCAGGCGGCCGTTGACCGTGCCGTGGCCGATAACCACGCCGTCGCCGGGGACCTTCTGGGTCTCCATGCCGAAATCGATGCAGCGGTGTTCGACGAACATGTCGAACTCCTCGAACGAGCCCTCGTCGACGAGCAGCTCGATGCGCTCGCGGGCGGTGAGCTTGCCCTTGGCGTGCTGCGCGGCGATTCGCTTCTCGCCACCGCCCAGACGCGCTCCAGCGCGCATGGATTCCAACCTGGCCAGGATTTCCTGCATTCGGCGCTTCCCACTTGAACGATCGTCGGACACCGCGGTGCCCTCCATTAGGTGGCCGGGATTATTCACAGGATTTGCAACCCTGCAATCCGCCATAAACCTAGGGGCGGCCAAAATAGTGCGAACTTGCAAAAATCTTTGCGAACGCAGAGAATGGTTTGCGAACCTTGCGAAGCATCCCCCATACGTCCTATGCAGAAGAAACTCTACCTCGGATACAAGCTGCGCCGGCTGCGCGAGCAGCGCGGGCTGACTCAGGCGGCGCTGGCGAAGGCGCTGGACCTGTCGCCCAGCTACCTGAACCAGCTGGAAAACAATCAGCGGCCACTCACACTGGCCGTGCTGCTGAAAGTCAGCGGCGTCTTCGAGGTGGAGTTGACCAACTTCATCGAGGACGAGGAGGCGCGTCTGGTCGCCGACCTGCGCGAGGCGCTGGCCGACCCGCTGTTCGGCGGCGAGCCGCTGGGCGCGGCCGAGCTGCGCGGCGTGGTCGGCGCCTCGCCGGAACTGGCGCGGCGCGTGCTGGGGCTGCATCAGGCGTTCCAGAAGCTGACCGAGCGGGTGGAGGGATTGGCCGACAACCTCCAGGCCCAGGGGGACAACAGCGACCTGACGCGGGCGCAGTTCCCCTACGAGGAGGTGCGCGACTACTTCCACTATTGCAACAACTACGTCGGCTCCCTGGACGAGGCGGCGGAGAAGCTGTGGGACAGCGAGAAGATCCACACCGGCGCCCTGCTCAACGAACTGGCAGCCTACCTCAAGCGCCGGCACGACGTGCGGGTGAAGATCGTCGCCGACGACGGTGGCGAGACCGCCATGCGCTCCTACGACGAGGCGACGGGCACGCTACGCCTGTCGGCGCTGCTGAACGGGCCGAGCCGCGCCTTCCACATGGCGCACCAGATCGCCTTGCTGGGCTTCCGCGACATCGTTGAGGACATCATCGCCCAGGCCAGCTTCTCCAGCGAGGACGCCAAGTCGATCTGCCGGGTGGGCTTGGCGAACTACTTCGCCGGGGCGCTGGTGATGCCCTACCGCGCCTTCCTGCATCAGGCCCGCGCGCTGCGCCACGACGTGGAACAGTTGCAGAGCCGCTTCGGGGCGAGCTTCGAGCAGGTCTGCCATCGGCTGTCCACGCTCCAGCGGCCGGGAGCGCGCGGGGTGCCGTTCTACTTCGTGCGGGTCGACATGGCCGGCAACATCACCAAGCGCCACTCGGCAACGCGCTTTCACTTTGCGCGGTTCGGCGGCGCCTGCCCGCTGTGGAACGTGCACGAGGCGTTCGGCCAGCCCGGCAAGATCCTGGTGCAGTTCGCCGAGATGCCGGACCACACCACCTACATCGGCATCGCCCGCACGGTGACCAAGCGCGGCGGCGCCTACCTGCGCCCGTCGCGGCAGTTCGCGGTGGGACTGGGCTGCGAGGCGAGCTATGCCGGCGAGGTTGTCTATTCCGCCGGCATCGACATCGCCGACACCAAGGCGGCGGTGCCCATCGGCGTCAACTGCCGCCTGTGCGAGCGCCTGGACTGCCAGCAGCGCGCCTTCCCGCCCATCGGGCGGGGGTTGTCGGTGGACGAGCACCACCGCAGCTTCGTGCCTTACCTGTTCACCCGCAAGAGTTCGGTGGAAGGGATGGGGTGAGCTATCCGCCCAGCGCCGTCAATTCCGGGGTCATCATCAGGGCGGCGACGCCGATGGCGATGCCGTAGGGGACCGCTTCGCCCTCGCGGAAGACGCGCGGGAGCACCAGTGTCTCCGCTGAGGGGTGCATCGACAGCAACTGCGGCAGGAAGCGCCGCGCGACCAGCAGGAACACCACCACCACGCCGCCCAGAACAGCCATCAGCACCATCAGGTCGAACAGGTGCCGCCATCCCACCCACAGCGCCACCGCCGTCAGCAGCTTGATGTCGCCGCCACCGGCGAAGCGGAAGGCGAACAGCCCGGCCCCGACCGCGAAGACCAGCGCCGCCGCGCCGAGATGCTCCAGCCAGGGCAGCCCCCCGGGCAGCAGCAGCCCCGCCAGCGGGAAGCCGGCGACCAGCACGCCCACCGTCCAGTTGGGAATCCGATAGGCGACGGCGTCCCACCCCATCGCCAGCGCCACCGGCACCACGTACAGGCCGAGCAGCAGCGCGTGCACCGACGCCATTCCCAATCCCCTCACCCACCACCGTTCAAGCCCGCATCATGCCGGGCGCCATCCCGTCCGTCCAGTAAAGGGGCCGTCCGGTGAGGGGCTTCGCCGCTACGGCACGTGCTTGTGCCCGTCCTCCACATCCAGCTCGCCCTCACGCGCCTGACGCAGGCTGTCGATGCGTTGGTTGGCTGCGTCGCGGCTGTACGGCCCTTCGACGTCCATGCCAAATCGGACGTAGTGCCCGTCCGGGCGGTCGATGTGCGTGCCTACCGGCAGATAGGTGTCGTCTGAATCGTCGTTGGCGACGACGGACTTGGCGCGGATCTCGACGATGTTGGCCATCACTTGCCTCGCGTGGGCTGCTGCGATTGCGGGTCCCACTGGGCAACGCCGGTCATGTCCGGCAGGCGGTGGGCGATCCCCTTGTGACAGTCTATGCACGTCATCTGCCCGCTGAACAGATACTGTTCGTGTGCCCGCGCCGCGCGCGCGCCCTGTTTGGTGATGTCCATGGACTCCGCGCTGTGGCAGTTGCGGCATTCCAGCGAGTTGTTGGTCTTGAGCCGGTGCCACTCGTGCTCGGCCAGCGTGCGGCGCAGGCCGGTGAACTTCTCGCGCGTGTCGATGGAGCCGAACAGGTGGCCCCAGACCTCCTTCGACGCCTGCATCTTGCGGGCGATCTTATCGGTCCAGGCGTGCGGCACGTGGCAGTCCGGGCAGGTCGCCCGCACGCCCGAGCGGTTGGTGAAGTGGATGGTCTGCTTCAGTTCCTCATACACGTTGGACTGCATCTCGTGGCAGGAGATGCAGAAGGCCTCGCGGTTGGTGGCCTCCAGCGCGGTGTTGAAACCGCCCCAGAACGCCACGCCGGCGATGAAGCCGCCCAGTGTCAGGAAGCCCAGACTGAAGAAGGTCGCCGGGCGCGTCAGCGTCCGCCACGCGGCCCGTGCCGAATCCCGCAGCGTCATGGCTCACCGCCCCCCGCCGGGTGGCGACACGATGGATTCCAGGTCCTTGAAGCTGTTCTCCACCAGCGGCGGAGCGTTGGTCTGCGGCACATGGCAGGCGGTGCAGTTGTAGCGCCGCGGCGCCAGCGCCCCAAGCATGTTGCCGTCACGGTCCTGGTAATGGGTGATGGAGACCATGGGGGCCTGCGACTGCTCGGTGTATTTCCGGCTGTGGCAGGACAGGCACTTGTTGAAGTTCAGGTCGATCTGGTAGTCGCGGATCGAATGCGGGATGACCGGCGGCTGTTCGGGATAGTTGCGCGAGCGGCGCACGTCGTCGGTGATCTCCGCCGGCAGCGTCGGGGCCGAGGGCACCTCGGTAAACGGCGTCGGTCCGATCAGGCGCGGCGAGTCCGCCGCCATCACTCCCCCCATCAGGCCACCGGCCAGGACCGGCAGCGCGGCCAGCGCCGCCAGCAGCAGACGACGTTTCATTGCTTGCCCTCCCCGGCCTGCGCCACCTGCGACGGGACGACCTTGACCGCGCACTTCTTGAAGTCCGACTGCTTCGAGATCGGGTCGGTGGCGTCCAGCGTCACCTTGTTGATGGGTTGGCTGGCGTCGAAGAACGGCACGAACACCACGCCGCGCGGCATGCGGTTGCGCCCGCGCAGCTCGACCCGCGAGCGGATCTCGCCGCGCCGCGAGACGATGCGCACCTCCGAGCCGCGGCGCAGGTTGCGCTCCCTGGCGTCGTCCGGGTTCATGAACACCACCGCACCGGGGAACGCCCGGTACAGCTCCGGCACCCGCATGGTCATGGAGCCGGAGTGCCAGTGCTCCAGCACGCGGCCGGTGACCAGCCACAGGTCGAACTCCTGGTCCGGGCTCTCGGCCGGTGGCTCGTAGGGGGCGAAGATCAGGTTCGCCTTGCCGTCCGGGTTGCCGTAGAACTGGTACCCGGTGCCGGCCTTGACGAAGGGGTCCAGGCCCTCGCGGTAGCGCCACTTCGTTTCCTTGCCGTCCACCACCGGCCATTGCAGGCCGCGCGTCTGGTGGTAGGTGTCGAAATACGCCAGATCGTGGCCGTGCCCGCGGCCGAACTCCGCGTACTCCTCGAACAGGCCCTTCTGGACGTAGAAGCCGAACGCCTTGGACTCGGCGCTGTCGTAGCCCTCCTCGATGTCGGTCAGCGGGTACTTGTTCACCTGTTTGTTGGTGTACAGCACGTCGAACAGCGTCTTGCCCTTGTACTCCGGGTTCTTGTCGAGGATCTCCGCCGGCCAGACCTCGTCGGTGGTGAAGCGCTTGGAGAACTCCATGAGCTGCCACAGGTCGGAGCGCGCCTGACCCGGCGCGTCCACCAACTGGTGCCAGAAGTGCGTGCGCCGCTCGGCGTTGCCGTAGGCGCCTTCCTTTTCCACCCACATAGCGGCGGGCAGGATCACGTCGGCGGCCATGGCGGTGATGGTCGGGTAGGCGTCCGACACCACGACGAAGTTCGCCGGGTTGCGGTAGCCGGGATAGGTCTCCTGCCCGGTGTTCGGCGCCGTCTGGAGGTTGTTGTTCACCTGGATCCAGTAGGCGTTCAGCTTGCCGTCCTTGAGCATGCGGTCCTGCTGCACGGCGTGGAAGCCGATCTTGTCGGGAAGCAGCCCGTCGGGGAGTTTCCAGATCCGCTCGGCCGCCTTGCGGTGCTCGGCGTTGGTGACCTGCATGTCGGCCGGCAGACGATGCGCGAAGGTGCCGACCTCGCGCGCGGTGCCGCAGGCCGAGGGCTGCCCGGTCAGCGAGAACGGGCTGTTGCCCGGTTCGGCGATCTTCCCGGTCAGGAAATGGATGTTGTAGACGAGGTGGTTCGCCCACACGCCGCGGACGTGCTGGTTGAAGCCCATGGTCCACAGCGACATGACCTTCAGCTTCGGGTCTGCATAGGCCTTGGCCAGCGCCTCGAGCCTCTCCTTCGGCACGCCGGTCAGTTCGGCCGTGTAGTCCAGCGTGTAGGTCTTCAGAAACGCGACATACTCATCCCAATTGGAAGGGTGCGAGACCTGCGCGTCGTTCGCGTGCTGGGCGCGCTGCTCCAGCGTGTGGTCGGGGCGCAGGCCGTAGCCGATGTCGGTGTTGGCGCGGCGGATATTGATGAACTTGTCGACGAACTCGCGCTTCACCGCGCCATTCTGCACGATGTAATTGGCGATGTAGTTGAGGATCGCCAGGTCCGTACCCGGCTTGAACACCAGCGACACGTCGGCGAGGTCCGACGAACGGTGCTCGTAGGTGGACAGCACGAAGATCTTCGAGTTGGGGTTGGTCAGCCGGCGGTCAGTGACGCGGGTCCACAGGACCGGGTGCATCTCCGCCATGTTGGAGCCCCACAGCACGAAGATGTCGGCGTGCTCCATGTCGGCGTAGCAGCCCATCGGCTCGTCGGACCCGAAGGTGCGGATAAAGCTCACCGCCGCCGACGCCATGCAGTGCCGCGCGTTCGGGTCGAGGTTGTTGGAGCGGAAGCCGGCGCGCATCAGCTTGGATGCGGCGTAGCCTTCGAAGATCGTCCACTGGCCGGAGCCGAACATGCCCACGGCGGACGGCCCCTTCTCCTTGATGGTCTTTTTCCACTGGCGGGCCATCTCGTCGAAGGCCTGGTCCCAGGACACCGGCTTGAAGTCGCCGTCCTTCGCATACTTGCCGTCCTTCATGCGCATCAGCGGCGTCGTCAGGCGGTCGGCGCCGTACATGATCTTCGACAGGAAGTAGCCTTTGACGCAGTTGAGGCCGCGGTTGGTTTCATGCTGCATGTCGCCGTGGGTGGCGACGACGCGGTTGTCCTTGACGCCGACCATGACGCCGCACCCCGTCCCGCAGAACCGGCATGGCGCCTTAGACCATTTCACCTGGGCGTCGCCGCCGACCTGCGGGAGAGCGGCCAGGGCCGGGAGGCTGATGTTGGCGGCGGCTGCTGCGGTGGCGGCGGCCTGCGCCTTCAGGTAATCGCGACGGGATAGCGTCATGGAAGCCTCCTCACTCGGCGTCTGACAGCGCTTCGACATGGTGGAAGACCAGCGTGGCGGCGAGCACGCCGTCCAGCAGGCTGATCGTGTTGAGATGCTCGACGATGGTCTGTTCGCTCTCGGTCTCCAGCGTCAGCACCAGCTTGCCGCCTGCCTCGGCGTGGATGTCGACGCCGGACAGGGCGGCCATGACCGGCCGGATCGCCGGCACCGCCTCGGGCCGGGCGTGCACCACCACGCTGGAGATGTGCAGTTCACGACCCATCGCGTGGCTCCCGGCTGGTGGATTCCATGGTGACGGCGTCCGCCGGACAGGCGGAAACGCAGGCGCCGCAGCCCGTGCAGGACCCGGCATGGATCACCGGGCGGGGGGCGGCGTGCGGCATCAGCACGAAGGAGAAGACGTTTTCCGGGCAGATGTCCCGGCAGGTCTGACAGATGACGCCGCTGCGCGTCAGGCAGCCGCGGCTGATCTGCGGCCCGGTCGTCCAGGCGCGGCGGTTGCGGTCGAAGATCGGTTGCGGGCAGACCTCGGCACAGCCGCCGCAGAAGGTGCACTCGCCGCGCCGGAAATCCACGGTGGGGAAGCCGCCGTCGCCCTTGACGATGATCGTCTCGGGACAAGCCGCCTCGCAGGCGCCGCAGCGCGTGCACAGTTCGGTGAAGTCGCGCACCCGCGCCCAGGGCGGGCGCACCGCCGGGCGCTCGGCTCGCCTGCGCCCGAAGAGGACCCGTCGCCGTCCGGGATCGAACCCGCTGCCATCGGCCATCTCCGCCTCACCCCGCCGGAGGGCCGGAGACGAGCTGGAACAGCCAGACCGCCAATCCGTAGCCACCGACGACCGCGATCGCCAGCAGAGGCCAGAACACCACTGTCAGGAACAGGAACGCCCACAACTCGCGCGATTTCCTGCGCTCGAACGGCTGCACATCCGCCATGCGCGCTCCTCCGGGTCCAAGTACGGCTCTCACGGCCGTTGGGCGAACAACCGGTGACCTGGCGCTTGGTTCCGATCAACCTTTGGGGGCGCTCAAGCGATCCAAGCGCAGACGATCGCGCACATCGGTCAGCCGATGAACCGCCCCGAATGTGGCGAGCAGAACACCCAATCCGGTGGAGCCGGCGATCAGAAACATGATGAGAATCTGATACTTCACCGCCTCGCCCGGATCGACGCCGCCGAGGATCTGACCGGTCATCAGCCCCGGCAGCGAGACGAGCCCGGTCGCCGACATGCCGTTGATGATCGGCATCATCCCGGTGCGCAAGGCGAGGCGCTGCTGGGTGCGCAGCGCCTCCCAGCGGGTGTGGCCCAGCGCCAGGCGCGCCTCGATGGCGGCGCGCTCGCGCACCGCGGCGGTGCTCAGTGTGTTGAGGGCGAGGCTGATGCCGCTCATGGTGTTGCCGAGCACCATGCCCAGCAGCGGAATGGCGTAGCGCGCGTCGTACCAGGGATCGGGCCGTATGGCGGTGGTCAACGCCACCACCATGACGAGCGCCGCGGCGAACGCCATGGACGCGCTGCCCAGCCCGTAGGTCCAGCCGCCGTGGAGCGTGCGGTCCTGCCGGCCCATGATCTCGTAACCGGCGAATCCCACCATGCCCAGCGCCGCGCTCAGCGTCAGCCATGGCGATTGCAGCGCAAAGAGCTGCCGCAGCACAAGGCCGACGAGGGTGAGTTGCACGACCATGCGCACGGCGGCCATCAGCAGCGGCCGTTCCAGGCGCAGCGCCATGGCGACCGACAGCCCGCCGTTGATCAGCAGCAAGAGCGCGGCGATGGCGAGGTCCCAGTAACTCAGCGAGATGAGGTTCATGTCCCCGCCCCCAGCCCCGCTGGGGGAGGGACAAGAAGCTCTCCCTTTTCCATCCTCAATCTCCTGTGCGCCAGACGCTCCGCCTGCGCTCCGGCGTGGGTGACCAGCAGGATCGCCGCGCCACGCTCCAGTTCGCTCTTCAGCAGCGCTTCGACCCGGCCGACCGACGCCTCGTCGAGCGCCCCGGTCGGTTCGTCGAGCAGCAGCACCGCTGGCCGCTGCACCAGCGTGCGGGCCAGCGCCAGACGCTGCCGCTCGCCCGACGACAGCCGCGCCACCGGCCAGTTCAGCGCCTCGGCCGACAGGCCCAGCGCTTCGACCAGCGGTACTGCGGCGCGCGGGTCGGTGAAGTGCGCGCCGACGCGGTCCAGCCACCAGCCGGACTCGGCGGCCACATAGGTGACGAGGCGGCGCCACGCCGGGGCCGGGATGGATTCGCGCGCCCGGTCGTCCAGCCGCACCTCGCCCCGGTTGGGGTCGAGGTCGGCGACGGCGCGCAGCAGCACTGACTTGCCGGCGCCGGACGGCCCCTCCACGGCGACGCACTCGCCGGGGGCGACGCGCAGGGTGGCGGGTTTCAGCACGGGGGTGAAGAGATCGCGGACGGTCAGCATGGCTCCCGCATGGTACCACCACCGAGTGGAGTTTGCATGACGCGCCAAGGCGACTATGGTGCGACCGTCCCGGCCAACCACGACGGCACCGATGCCCCACTCGACTCCCGACCGCGTCGCCTTCACCCACCGCGAGATCATCGAGGTGTTCAGCGGCGTTGCGCTCGCTATGCTGATGGCCGCGATGGACCAGACCATCGTGGCGACCGCGCTGCCGACCATGGGCGCCGACCTGGGCAGCCTGGAGAATCTGCCGTGGGTGGTCACCGCCTACATGCTGGCCTCCACCGCGACGACGCCGATCTACGGCAAGCTCAGCGATCTGTATGGGCGCAAGCGCATCCTGCAGATCGCCATCTGGCTGTTCCTCGCCGGTTCGCTGCTGTGCGGGCTGGCGCAGTCGATGGTGCAGCTGATCGTCTTCCGCGGCATCCAGGGGTTGGGCGGCGGCGGGCTGATGGCGCTGGCCTTCACCATCATCGGCGACGTGGTGGCGCCGCGCGAGCGCGGGCGCTACCAGGGCATGATCGGCGGCGTCTTCGCGCTGGCCAGCGTCGCCGGACCGCTGCTGGGCGGTGTGTTCACCGAGAAGCTGTCCTGGCACTGGATCTTTTTCATCAACCTGCCGATTGGCGTGGCGGCGGTGTTCATGACCAACCGCGCGCTGAACCGGCTGCCGATGGGCACCGCGCACCCGAAGATCGACTATCTCGGGGCGGCGTTGCTGATGGGCTCGGTCACCAGCCTGCTGCTCGTCGTCTCGCGCGGCGGCCGGGCGGAGCCGTGGACGTCGCCCTCCGTGCTTGGGTTGGGCGTGGCGGGCGTCGTGCTGCTAGCCGCCTTCATCGTGCACGAGCGCCGGGTGGCGGAGCCGATCCTGCCGCTGCGGCTGTTCCGCATTCCGGTGTTCGCGGTGGCGAACCCCATCGTCGCCATCTCGGCCATGACGCTGTTCGCCGGCATCGTCTTCCTGCCGCTGCACCTGCAACTGGTGCTGGGCACCGGCGCCACGGCGTCGGGCCTGCTGCTGCTGCCGCTGGTGTTCGGCATGACCTTCGGCGCGGTGGGCGGCGGCCGGCTGATCGCGCGCAGCGGGCGCTACAAGATCTTCCCCATCATCGGGCTGGGGCTGGCGGTCGCCATGTATCTGGTGCTGGGGCTGGTCAGTTCGGTGGCCGGCGACCCGCTGTATTCGACGCTGGTGCTGGTGCCGCTGGGCGTCGGGCTGGGCTTGGTGATGCCGGTGATGACGGTGGCGGTGCAGAACGCCGTGGACCGCCGCGACCTGGGTGCGGCGACGGCGTCGGTGGGCTTCTTCCGCTCGCTCGGCGGGTCGGTCGGGGTGGCGCTGTTCGGCGCGGTGCTGACCTGGGATGTGACACACCGCCTGACCGCGGCCGGCCTGCCCGACCTCAACCCGCGCGACGTGCTGGAACATGGAACCTCGGTCATCAATGCCCTTCCCGATGCCGCCCGCGCCGTGGCGATACAAGCCTTCGAGGGCGCCTTCGAGACGCTGTTCGTGATGGCCGCGGGGTTGGGTCTGGTATCGCTCGTGCTGACGCTGTTCCTTGAAGAACTGCCGCTGCGGTCCGCCAAGCCGGTGGAGGAGTAACGGCGGGTTGGGGAGTACCAAGTCTTCACGGATTTCGCGGATTTTGGCACCTACCCGCGCGACGTGCGTGACCCCAAATGCGTCGGCACAGCACCGGCGCGAATCAACGCGGCGGGTTCGCCCACCGTATCCGCCAGGAAGCGGGCGAGGTCGTCGTCGGACCACGCCTTGGCCTGCGCGCTCTTCTGCGCCAGACACGCCCCCCGCCCGTGCGCCAGCCACAGCGCCATGCGGCGGCTGAGCGGGCCGCGCAGTTCGATGCCCGACCAAGGGTCGATCATCCGGTGGTCCTCGGTCACCCGCAGGCGGAACTGCGCCAGCCCCACATCGGGAAGGTGCGCCTCGCCCTCCTCGGTGTCCCAGGCGTGCGCGGTTTCCGGGTAGACGCGGACAGTGGCGGGCGAGCCGCCGTGCCGCAAGTCGCCGGCGATCTCGCGCGTTCGGCGGATCGACACCGCCTCGTCCACCTCGCCGACCAGCAGCAGCACCGGCGCGCCGGTGGCCTCGCTGCGGTCGAAGCGCGGCGCCGGACAGCCCTAGTACGAAACGTGCGCGGCGAAGCTCAATCCGTCCAGCACGAACAGCTCGCGCAGTTGCCGGTAAGCCGCCAGCACGCTCACCATGCCGCCCATGCCGAATCCCACCACCGCCACGCGCGCCGGATCGACGCGCGGGTGCGCGGCCAGCAGACGCAAGCCGGCGAAGGCGTCGGCGAGCATCGCCGCTTCGGTAACGCGCATCAGGCGCTGCGCCGGCCCGCGGTCCCGGCAGCCGCGCCGCGCAAAGCAGTCCAGCACCAGCGCCACATAACCGCGCCGGGCCAATTGTTCGCCATAGGTGAACTCGTGGCCGGACTTCGGGCCGTCGAGATCGGGCAGCAGCACCACCGCCGGCAGGATGTTGACGGCACTGGGGCCGAACGGCTCGAAGAGGTACCCCAGCCCGTCGACGGCCCGGCGGCGCGCACGGGGCCGCAGCGCATCGGTCAGCACGTAGGGCGAGAAGCTGGGGAAAATCACCGGGTGCATCGCGAAACCCTCGTGGCTGACCAGTTGGGGAACCCCGCAATCCCGAACTGGTTCCGCCGGAGGAACCCCGCCCCATCCGCGCCGTTGAGGTAGCCTGATTCGTCGTACCACCGCGGATGCTGCGCGAAGGCCATGGCGCTCTCCGAACGACTCCCGCCCGGCGCCGGCCGGCTGGCAGCGCGGCTGCTCTGGGGCAGCCTGCGCCGGCCGCGGCGTCGCCTCGGCCTTGCCGAGCGGCTGGGCATGCTGCCGACCCGAGGGTTGCCGTTGCGCGCCCCGGTGACGATCCGCTGGAACGACCGGCACGTCCCCGTCATCGAGGCGCAGCACGACACCGACCTCGCGGTGGCGCTGGGCGTCGTGCACGCCCATTTGCGGCTGGCGCAGATCGAGTTCATGCGCCGCGCCGCCTGGGGCCGGCTGGCCGAGGTGCTGGGGCCGGTGGCGCTCGGCCTCGACCACACGCTGCGCATCCTGAACCTGCCCAAGGCGGTGCCGAGCATCCGCGCGCTGCTGCCCGACGCCACGCGGGCGTGGCTGGAAGGTTTCGCCGCCGGCATCAACGCCGTCATCGCCCACAGCAACGTGTGGCCGGAGGAGTTCGATCTGCTGGGTTTCCGCCCGCAGCCGTGGAGCCTGGACGACGTGCTGGCGCTTGGCCGGCTGGGGGGAACGGACTTCACGTGGCGGGTGTGGGTGCTGCTGCTGGGCCTGCGCGAGCGGAAGGATTGGCCGGACCTGTGGGCAAGGCTGATGCGCGACACCGCGCTGCCGGTGCCGGGATTCTCCGGCGGCGGGCTGCCGCTGTTCGGCGTGCAGGGCAGCAACGCGCTGGCGGTGGCGGCGGACAAGAGTGCAAGTGGCGCAGCGCTGCTTGCCGCCGACCCGCACCTGTCTCTCACCCTGCCGAACAGCTGGATCATCGCCGGCCTGCGGTCGCCCGGCTTCGACGCGGTGGGGCTGATGATCCCCGGCGTGCCGGCGGTGGCGCTGGGGCGCAACCGGCGCATCGGCTGGGGCGGCACCAACCTGCACGCCCAGTCGAGCGAGCTGTTCGACATGTCCGGCCTGCCCACCGGCCAGATCACCGAGCGCCGCGAGACCATCCGCGTGCGCTGGGCCAAGCCCGTCGAGGTCACCGTGCGTGAGACCGACTACGGCCCCATCGTCAGCGACAGCCCGCTGCTGACCACCGCGCGGACGCTAGCGCTGCATTGGGTCGGGCATTTGCCCTCCGACGAGGTGACGGCATTGCTCGGCGTCAACCGCGCCGGGGGGTGGGACGCGTTCTTGGCGGCGTTGGACGGCTTCGCGGTGCCGGCGCAGACCATGGTGTACGCCGATGTGGACGGCCGTGTAGGCCAGTGCATGGCCGCCAAGCTGCCCTGGCGCCCGCACGGCCCGCCCGCCGACCTGTTCGCCCCGCGCACGGCGCGCCGGCATTGGCAGCGCTTCGCCACCGCGACCGCTCTGCCCCGCACCCTGGCGCCGGAAAGCGGCTTCGTCGCCTCGGCCAACAACCGGCCGGATGAGGCGGGCCAGGTGCCGGTGGGGTTCTTCTTCTCGCCCGACGACCGCGTGCGCCGGCTGCGCATGGTGCTGGAGGGGCTCGACCGCGTGTCGGTGGACCACCTCAAGGCGTTGCAACGCGACGTGGCGGTGCCCTCGGCGCCGGAGCTGCGCGACCGGCTCTTGGAGGCGGCGGAGCGGGCCGGCGCAACGGCGCCGCAACTGTTCGCCCGGCTGGAGGCGTGGGACGGCCGCTACGACGCGGACTCAGCGGGCGCCCTGGCGTTCGAGCTGCTGCTGCACCACCTCGCCTGTGCCTTGCGTGGGGCGGACGGGGTGGCGCTGTACACGGCGGGGTGGGAACCATGGGCGATCCTGCGCGATGACCTCGACCGCACCGAGCCCGGCCGCCTTGCCGATGCGCTGCGTGAGGCGGTGGGCAAGGCGGCGCGCGATGCGGCGCGCTTCGGCACCTGGGGGACGGTGCACCGGCTGCGGCTGATGCACCCGCTGGGGATGGTCCCGGTGCTGGGGCGGCGCTGGCGCTTCGTGGACGAGCCGGCGGCGGGCGGAAACGAGACGGTGATGAAGACCGCGCACGGGCTGAAAGGCGGTGTGCATGGCGCGCAGCTCGGCTCCTGTGCGCGGTACATTTCCGACTTCGCCGACCCGGACGCCAACTGGTTCGCGCTGCTGGGCGGGCAGGACGGCTGGCCGGGCAGCGACGGCTTCCTCGACCAGATGGATGCGTGGCGGGACGGCCGGTACGTGCAGGTGCCGTTGCGCCCCGAGACGGCGCGGGCGATGTTTGTGCATGTGACGGTTCTTGTTTCCTCTCCCCCCTGGGGAGAGGGTTAGGGTGAGGGGGTCCCGCAATGCGAACGTCCCCCGTCCCCCGTGCCCCCCCTCACCCGGCGCTCCGCGCCACCCTCTCCCCAGAGGGGAGAGGGTAAGATGCTCGACGCCACGCCGCTTCTCCGCCTGTACGCCCGCCGTCGCCTGCGCGCGCTGGCGCGGCAGCGGCCGGATGCCGTGCAGGAGGCGACGCTGCTGCGCCTCGTGCGCCATGCGGAGGCAACACGGTTTGGCCGCGACCACGGCTTCGAGCGCATCCTGTCCGTGCTCGATTTCCAGGAGCGGGTGCCGCTGCGCCGTTATGAGGACTTCTGGGCCACCTACTGGAAGGCGCCGTTCCCGACCCTCACCGACGTGAGCTGGCCCGGCACCATCCCCGTTTTCGCCGCCACCTCCGGCACCACGACGGGGGTGACCAAGTACATTCCCGTGTCCAAGCCGATGCTGCGCGCCAACACCCGCGCCGCCTTCGACCTGCTGACGCACCACGTGACGGCCAAGCCCGACAGCCGGGTCATGGGCGGGCGCAACTTCCTGCTGGGCGGCAGCACCGACCTCACGGAGCTGGCGCCGGGCATCGTTACCGGTGACCTGTCGGGCATCATGGCGCGCGCCATCCCGCCGTGGGTGCGCAGCCGCACCTTCCCGCCGGCCGAACTGGCGCTGATCAGTGATTGGGAGCGCAAGGTGGACATCCTCGGCCGCCGCTCGCTGGAGGCCGACATCCGCACCATCGGCGGCACGACGAGTTGGCTGCTGCTGTTCCTCGACCGGCTGGCCGAACTGTTCCCCGACCGCCCGCAGTCCGTAGCGAGCTTCTACCCGAACCTCGACCTCGTGGCGCACGGCGGCGTGGCGTTCGAGCCGTACCGGGCGCGCTTCCAGGCGTGGCTGGCCGGAAGCCGGGCCGAGCTGCGCGAGCTTTACGCGGCCAGCGAGGGGTTCATGGCGGTGGCCGACCGCGGCTCCGGCGAAGGGCTGCGGCTGATCCTCGACAACGGCCTGTTCTTCGAGTTCGTGCCGCTGGAGGAGCTGTCCGCCGCCGAACCGCGCCGTTTCTGGGTGAAGACGGTCGAAACCGGCGTGAACTACGCCGTGGTGCTGAGCAGTTGCGCGGGGGTGTGGGCCTACGTGCTGGGCGACACGGTGCGTTTCGCGGACACTGCCCCGCCGCGCGTGCTGGTGACCGGGCGCACCTCTTACACGCTGTCGGCCTTCGGCGAGCATCTGATCGGCGAGGAAGTCGACCGCGCCGTCACCGATGCCGCCGCAAGCATCTGCGCGGACGTCACCGACTATTCCGTCGGCCCGGTGTTCCCGGACGTGCCGGGTACGCGCGGCGGCCACGTCTATGTGGTGGAGTTCGCCGCCGGCATCCCGGAGGCCCACGCGCTGGCCGCCTTTGCCCGCACATTGGACGAGCGGCTGTCGGCCCTCAACGCCGATTACGAGGCGCACCGCGCCGGCGGTTTTGGCATGGACGCGCCGGCCGTGGAGCCGGCGTCGCCGGGCACCTTCGCGGCGTGGATGCGGGCACGCGGCAAGCTCGGCGGACAGAACAAGGTACCACGCATCCTCAACGACCAGGGCATGCTGCGGTCGTTGCGCAACGCGGCCGCGGAGCGGCGGAACCGCTGACGGACCCTTTGGGCGTCTCCGGGGTTTATCCCTTCGTGCGGGGGCACAACCGGAGTCCTGTCCGTGAAAGAATTCTTCAACAAGGCCGCCTTGTGGACCTCGCGTCAGGCGGGTCGGGTGTCCACCTTCGTGGTTGCGGTGCTGGTCATCCTCGTCTGGGCGGTCACCGGGCCGATGTTCAACTACTCCGACACGTGGCAGTTGGTGATCAACACCGGGACGACCATCGTCACCTTCCTGATGGTTTTCCTGATCCAGAACACCCAGAACCGCGACACCCAGGCCATCCAGATCAAGCTGGACGAGTTGATTCGCGTCACCAACGAGGCGCGCAACGGACTCATCAACCTAGAGGACGCGTCCGAAGACAAGCTTCAGGAGGTGAAGGAGGAGTTCAAAAAGGTGAAGGAGGAAACCATCGACGAGCGGCTGGAGGACGTCGAGGAACACGTCGGTCACTCACGACAGCAGATCGAAGAGGTCAAGCGCGATCTCGACGAGGTGCGCCGCAAAACGGGGTAACCACCGACGCTGGCGATGCACTGCGACACAATGTTAGGCGCACAGGAAATTCTGTTTCGCCTTGCCGCAACGCGATCAGGGCGGGCACCATCAGAGGCCCACTCGCCACCATCAAGCTTCGCAATGACTTGGACGACAGCAACGATTTTCAGATCACAGGAAATGTCGGATTTTTAAAACCTCCAGTCCTTCAACACCCTTCGTCGCACGGGGCTGAAATTCCGTATAGCATTCGTTTTTATCCTTGAGGGAATTTGCGATTTATGGATTCCTAATATTGAGAAGGATCGCTCGGACAAAGGGGCGCCGGCATGACGAAACCGGTGTTGATCGTCGAGACCGACCCGCTCTGCCTTTCGGCGTTGAGCTTTTTGGTGCTGTCGATGGGTCACCGGCCCATGCCGTTCTCGACGGGTTGGGAGGCCTGCGCGGCACTTAACCGGTTGGACGATGAACCGGTGGCGATGATCACCGAGTTCGACCAGAGCGCGCCGTGTGAGGTGCGCTGCATCATCGACAGCATCCGGCGGCGGTTCGCCGCACTTCCTATCCTCGTTCTGACCGCCGACACCTCCCACGCGGCGCGCGAGGTGTTGGAGAGCCTGGACTGTCATGTGCTGTTCAAGCCGTCGCGGCCGGAGGAAATCATGCGCCTGCTGCCTCCCGGCGACACAACGCCGTCCACGGCCGAAACTGCGCCGGAGGCGCACGAAAAAGCCCCTCTTCCGTGAAGGAAGAGGGGCTTTCGTCAGGGCTCGTTCACGAAGGGCTTACGCCCAGCTGCTATCGTCGTCACCGCCGCCTCCGCCGCCGACATCACCATCGTCCATCGCGTAGTCGGCGTTGTCCGGCTCGTAAGCGGCCTCCTGATAGCTGGCCTCCTGATAGCCGGCGTTGTGGGTTTCCGGCGCCGCGCCGTGGTCGGGCGCCTGGGAGTCCCCGTAGTAATTGTTGATGGTCGTCGTCTCCGTGACCGACGGCGGCAGCATGCCATGGCTGGCCGCAGCAGCGCCGAACGGGCTTCCGCCGCTGTGCATCAGCGACGAGATGGCGTTGGCCGCCAGCATGCCGCCGGCCACGCCGGCCGCCGTCTGCAAGGCACCGCCCATGAAGCTGCCGCCACCGCCCTGCGGGGCGAAGCCGCCCCCCTGCGGAGCGAATCCGCCGGGTGCCGCGTAGTTGCCCGGCGCCCCGCCGCCCCACGGGCCGCGGAAGCCGCCGCCCGGCGCCTGTTGCGGCTGCGGCGGGTAGGCGACCGGAGCCGGCGCCCCCCACGGGCTGGCAGGCTGCGCCATCGGTTGCGGGGCGGGCTGCGGGGCCGGGCGCGGCTCATCGCGGCGGCCGAGGCCGAGCGCGTTGCCCAGGAAGCTGCCGACGCCGCCGGTCTGCGGGCGCTGCTGCTGCGCGTCCTTGAGCTGGCGCTCCAGGTCGGCGATGCGTTGCTGGGCGGCGGTCAGTGCGTGCTCCTGCACCAGCAGCGACTGCGCCATGTAATAGGGGGCGGCCGGTTGCGCCTGGATGGTCTCGCGGATGAAGCGCTCCGCATCCGGGTCTCGCGGCTGGCCCTCGGCCTGCCGCAGGCGTTGGAACAGGTCGTCGAGCAGGTTGCGTTCCTCTGGCGTCATCGTTCCCATCTCCTTGGCCCCGCCTCATTCAGCGGGGGGTTGTCCGCGCGCCCATCATGTGGCGTCACTGCCCCCCTGGATACAAGAGCCCTGTGCCTCCGCCGGAACGCCGGCCTTCGGGATTCTGTTGGAAGGGCGACGCCCCCTTCGACCAGCCAGAGGATTCCCGCCATGTCCGTGCGTCTCAAGCCCATCGAGGAGCAGGTCATCGTCATCACCGGAGCGACCAGCGGCATCGGGCTGGTCACCGCCCGCATGGCCGCCGAGCACGGCGCCAAGGTGGTGCTGACGGCGCGCGACCGCGACGCGCTGGGCCACGTCGCCGAGGAGATCCGGCAGAACGGCGGCACCGCCGTGCACGCCGTCGCCGACGTGGCCGACGAGGAGGCGATGCGCCGCGTCGCCGACCTTGCCGTGAGCAGCTTCGGCGGCATCGACACCTGGGTGAACAACGCCGGTGTGTCGATCTACGGTCGCATCGAGGAGGTGTCGATGGACGACCATCGCCGCCTGTTCGAAACCAACTACTGGGGCGTGGTGATCGGCTCGCGCATCGCCGCCCAGCACCTGCGCCGGAGCGGCGGCGCGCTGATCAACCTGGGCAGCGTCGTGTCCGAGCGCGCCATTCCCCTGCAAGGCCCTTATTCCGCCACCAAGCACGCGGTGAAGGCGTTCACCGACGCGTTGCGCATGGAGTTGGAGGCGGAGGGCGCGCCGATCTCGGTCACCTTGATCAAACCGGCCTCCATCGACACCGGATTCGAGGAGCACGCGAAGAACTACATGGACGCCGAGCCCAACCTGCCGCCACCGGTCTACGCGCCGGAACTGGTGGCGCAAGCGATCCTGCACGCCGCCCAGCACCCCGTACGCGACCTGTTCGTCGGTGGCGGCGGCAAGGTGTTTCAGTGGGGCGAGCGCTACGCGCCGCGCATGACCGACTATGTGATGGAGCGGATGCTGACCCGCGGCCAGCGCGGCGGCCCGCGCCTGCGCGAGCGCGACAGCCTGCACGAGCCCTGGAACGACGGCCACGCCCAGTCGGGCCGGCATTCCTTCGTGCGGCACACCAGCCTGTACACCAGCGCCGAGATGCACCCGTGGACGACCGCGGCGCTGTTCGCCGGCCTGGGCGCGCTGGCGGTGGCGGCGTACGCCGGCCGACTGCCGGGGATGGGCAACGGGCGGAGCCGGGCGCGCCGCCTATACGAGGCGCGCCGACGCGAACGGGCGGCGGGCATGGTGACCGCCGACACCGAGGGCGCAACCCTCGGCCACAACGCAAAGCCGGCCAGCGAGGCCGCCCACGAGTCGTGGGTGGTGTTCCCCCGGTAGCGGCAAAAAGCCCCTTTTTCAGTGGTGAAGAGGGGCTTTCCACCGCCCGATACCGCCTCCCACACTCGCCCGCGTCGAAATACGCATAGAGTTGCCGTTTTGTGGTCTTCGTGTTGGCGCGCTCTCGTGGCATCATGGGGGCGCAACACGAACGCTCGCCGGGGGAAGGTCCCGGCCAAGACGTCCGGGAAAACACCCGAGGGAGGCAAACGCAACCATGTCGCTCAAGCACATCCTGGTCCATCTGGATTCCAGCCCGCACACCGAGGCACGCATCGAGGCCGGCATCGCGCTCGCCAAGGCGCACGGCGCCTTTCTGCGGGGGCTGTTCGCGCAGCCGGACCGGCAGGCCACCAGCGTGATCGCGCGCCGCTCCAGCGACCATCTGGCGCAAGCATCGACCCGCAGCGAGGCGGTGTTCCGCAACAAGACGCAGGAGGCCGGCGTTACCGCCGACTGGCACCAGTTGGCGCACGGCGAGTACAACCACGTGATCCGCGAGACGATCATCTGGTCGCGCTTCGCCGATCTCACCATCTTCGGCCAGTTCGACCGCGACAATCCCGACAACGCCGCCCCCGAGGAACTGGCCGAGCAGGTCGTGCTCAACGCCGGCCGGCCGGTGCTGGTGATTCCCTTCGCCGGGCATTTCCCGGTGATCGGCAAGCGCGCGGTGATTGCCTGGAACGCCGAGCGCGAGGCCGCCCGCGCGCTGGCCGACGCCATGCCGCTGCTGGAACTGGCCAGCGAGGTGACGCTGATCACCGTGCTGACCCAGGCCACCGCCGGCCACCCGGCCGACACGCCGCGCATCGGCGTGCTGGAGCACCTGCGCCTGCACGGCATCAAGGCGGAGGCGTCGAACTTCGCGGTGAACGACATCGGCGCCATGGACGCGCTGCTGGCGCAGGCCATCGACCGGGGGGCGGACCTGCTGGTGATGGGCGCGCACGGGCACTATGGCTTCCCGTACCTGCACCGCGGCAGCGGCACCCGCCACGTCCTGCGCACCGCCCCAATGCCAGTGTTGCTGTCGCATTGACGATGAATGCCCTCTCCCGGCCGGGCCGGGAGAGGGATTAAGCCATCACCGCCCGCGCCACAGATCCGCGGCCAGCGCCTCGGCGTCCGCTTGCGTGTTGGCGCGACCGAGCAGCTTGAGCGCCACCGCCGCCGTGGCGATCACCACGCCGCGGCCTTCCGCGTCGTCCGACGTGCCCTCCCACAGCGCCTTCAGGCGGGCCACGTCCAGGTCCTCGTCGTGGCGCACCGTTGTGGTGGCCGCCATCGGCACCCACAGTTCCGAGCCAAATTCGCCGTCGCGCAGGGTCCGCACGTCGCAAGGCTTTTCCGGCCGGCGTTCCGCCTCGCCGCCCTCGCCCTTGAACACCGCGAGGTTGGGCTGGCCGAGCAGCGCCGCCGCCTTCTGGTGCGCGTCGCGGTAGGGCGGGTGCGCCACGCCGACGATCTGGCACGGCGCCTCCAGCGGGTTCAGCATGCGCGACACGGTGTGCACTGGGTTGCGCAGGCCGAGCAGCGGCTTCAGCCCCATGATGGCGTGCAGCTTCGGCGCCATGGCCGCCAGCGGCAGGTAGGCGAAGCGGTTGGCGCGCAGGTGCTCCGCCGCCACGTCCATCGACCCGGCCACCGGAATGCCCAGGGCCTCCAGCGCACCGCCGGTGAACAGCCGGCCCGCGGTGTGCCCATCGGTGCCGTGCATGAACACCGTGACCCCGCTGCGCGCCAGCAGCAGCGCCGACAGCAGGAACCACGGCAGCCGGCGCGACTTGCCGGCGTAGGACGGCCAATCCAAGTCCACCGCCGGCATGTCGGCCGGCTTTGCTACCGCGCCGCGCGCAGCGCGGGCGAAGCCGGCCAGTTCCTCCGGCGTTTCGGTCTTCACCCGAATCAGGCAGAGGAAGGCGCCGAGCTGGATCGGCTCCACCTCGTCGCGCAGGATCATCGAAACGGCCTCGTACGTCTCGTCCTCGGTCAGGGAGCGCGACAGCGTCGGCCCCTTCCCGAGGATGCGGACGTACTGGGCGAAGGGGTGCTCGCTTGCCATGGGCGTCAGCGCGCCCCGCGCAGGCGGGCCCGCGCCATCGCGTAGATGCTGCTTGAGCGCGCGCCCGAGCGGCAGTGCGCGACCATCGGCACGGCGCTGTCCTTCAGCACGGCGGCCATCTGGTCCACCGCCTGCTCGGTCGGGCCTTCCCGGCCCACGGGGATGTAGTGGTAGGCCATGCCGTACTTGGCCGCCAACTCGGCGCCGTGGCCGGCGGTGGGCTGGTTGGGCTCCTCGCCGTCCGGGCGGTTGTTGACGATGGTCTTCACGCCCTGGCGCGCCAGCTCGGCGAAGTCGTCGTCGTACAGCTGGCCGGTGGCGAACACCTCGTCGTCGATCTTGCTCAGGCTCGGCATGAACACTCCCCCCTCTAGGAACGGTACATGATTGGAATAGCACACCCGGCGCGGTTCGGCGCGGCTGAACGCTATTGTTTAGCAATACCTTATATACATCCCACGGACCCGCTCGCCAAGGGCGGTGGCGGACGCTACCTTGCAGAGATAGGTCCCATACGAGAAAAGCTATGCCCTCCACAGATCAGAAGCCACTTGCCGGTACCGACACCGCGCTGCTGCTGTTCGGGCACGGCACGTCGGACGGCAGCGGCTCGGCCATTGCCGACGCGCTGGCCGCCGAGATCCGAGGCGCCGAGGTGTTCGGAGCGGTGGCGACGGCGTTCGCGCTGCAAGCCCCCTCCCCCGCCTCGGCGCTGGCCCGCTTGCCGCAACGCCGGGTGGTGGTGGTGCCGTTGCTGGCGACCGAGGGCGGCGTGGCGACGATGGTGCTGCCCCGCCTGCTGAACGAAGCGGACGACACGGCGCGTCTGACCGTGCTGCCACCCATCGGCATGGATGCGGAGATCCTGGGGATCGCCGCCGACATCGCCGACCGCGCCATCGCCGACGCCGGGCTGGAGCCGGCGGACGTTGCGGTGCTGGTCGCCGGGCACGGCAGCACGCGGCGCACCGCCTCGGAACGCGCCACCGGCGCGCTGGCGGCGGCGCTGGAGTCGTTGGGGCGCTACGGCGAGGTCGACGCAGTCTACCTGGAGCAACCGCCGCTGGCGGCGGACTGGCGCGGGGTGACCGGGCGGCGCGACGTTGTGGTGGTGCCGCTGTTCGTTTCCGGTGGCCGCCACGAAGAGACCGACCTGCCGGATCTCCTGCGCAGCAAGGACACGCTGGTGGACGGCACGCCCATGGCGGACGGCCGGCGCCTGTGGCTGACCGCCGCCATCGGCCGCCACCCGGCGATGGCCGGGCTGATCCTGCGGCGTGCGGTGGCGGCGCTGGGGTAGTATTATTACGACGCATAAAAACGGGAGCACGACGAGACCATGATCGATCTGCACTACTGGCCGACGCCGAACGGGCACAAGATCACGATGTTCCTGGAGGAGGCCGGGCTCGACTACCGGATCTTCCCGGTGGACATCACGACGGGCGAGCAGTTCCGGCCCGAGTTCCTGGCCTTCAGCCCCAACAACCGCATGCCCGCCATCATCGACCCGCAGCCCGCCGACGGCGGCGAGCCGATCTCGGTGTTCGAATCCGGCGCCATCCTCGTCTATCTGGCGGAGAAGACCGGACGCTTCCTGCCCACCGACCCGCGCGGGCGCAAGACGGTGCTGGAGTGGCTGTTCTGGCAGGTCGGCGGCTTGGGGCCGATGGCCGGGCAGAATCACCACTTCGCGCTCTACGCGCCGGAGAAGATCCCTTACGCCATTGAGCGCTACGTCAAGGAGACCAACCGGCTGTACGGCGTGCTGGACCGCCGGCTGGAGGGCCGCGCGTTCCTGGCGGGCGAGGAGTACAGCATCGCCGACATGGCGTCCTACCCGTGGATCGTCCCGCACAAGCGGCAGGGCCAGGACCTCGACGATTTCCCCAACCTGAAGCGCTGGTTCACCGCCATCCGCGAGCGCCCGGCGACGGTGCGCGCCTACGAGAAGGGCAAGCCCTGGGAACGCACCCTGCCGATCCCGGAGGAAAGCCGCGGCGTGCTGTTCGGCCAAACGGCGGAGAACACCAAGCGCGCATAAAGCCGCGCCGCAGCGGCTCAACCGTCGTCGTCATCATCATCGTCATCATCGCCGTCGTCCGCGTCGTCATCGACGGGGGCGGCGGCCGTCCTGCGGACTTGCTTCTCCAGGGCCGCGGCTGGCGGCGCCGGCTCCGCGTTCGCCGGCGCGGAGGCCGGCACCGGATTCGGCTTTACCGGGATTGGGTCACCGGCCGATATCGGGCGGAAATAGCGCATGGCCTCAGGAATCTCAGCCTGGATCTCCTTGACGCGCGTTTCGTCCGAGGGATGGGTGGAGAAAAACTCCGGCAGCTTCTTGCCTTTGTTCTTCTCGGCCATGCGGCTCCACAGGGTGACCGCGGCGTTCGGGTCATAGCCTGCGGCGGCCATGTAGATCAGGCCCATGTGGTCGGCCTCCGACTCATGCAGGCGCGAGAACGGCATCAACACGCCGTAAGTCGCCCCCGCCCCCAGCAAACCGGCCGCCACCGCCCCGCCGGTGGAACTCTTAGCGGAGATCACCGCGCCGAGCACAGCTACGCCGACCTCAGCCGCCATGTTCTGGCTCATGCGCTCGGCACCGTGGCGGGCAATGGCGTGCGCCACCTCGTGGCCGACGACGGCGGCCAACTCGTCGTCGCTCTGCACGAAATCCAGCAGGCCGGTGTGCACCGCCACCTTGCCGCCGGGCAGGCAGAAGGCGTTGATCTCCTTGTCACGGATGACACGGAATTCCCACTGGTAGTCGCTGCGCCCGCTCGCCAGAGCGATGCGCTTGCCAATACGCTGCACCTGCGCGTTCTGCGCCGGATCGCGGGAGACGGTCTTCTGGGACAGCGTGTCGCGGAATGCCTGAAGGCCCATCTGCTGCTCTTCCTGCTCGCCCATCATGATGAGCTGCGAGCGCCCGGTGACGGGGTTGGTGCCGCATCCCGCCAGCAGGAGCACCGTCAACAGCCCCAGCACGACCCCACGAATCCCCTGCCCCATCGTCCCCTCCCCCGGCACGTGCGGGTTGATTAGAGAACGAGGATATCACCAGTCAGGAGTTCGTCACCATGCCAAGGTTTATCATCCGCTCGTACAGCGAGGCGCGGGAGATGCCGAGCAACTTGGCGGCCCTGGACTTGACGCCGCCGGCCTCGGCCAGCGCACGGGCGATGGCGACGCGCTCGGTCTGCATCATCACCTCCGACAGCGGACGAACGCCGGCAGCGGGCGCGATGGCTTCGGCCGGCTCGTCCGCACCCGGCGGCAGCACGGCGGCGATGTGCTCGGCGGTCACCGTCGCGTCGTCGGTGGTGGCGATGACGCGCTCCAGCACGTTGTACAGTTCGCGGACGTTGCCCGGCCAATCGTAGGCGCGCAGCGCGTTCACCGCCGACGGCGTCAGCTCGCGCGGTGGCACGCCCAGTTGCAGCGACAGGCGGTCGAGGATGCTGTCGGCGATGCTCTCGATGTCCTCGGTCCGCGCGCGCAGCGGCGGCAGCGTGATCGGCACGACGTTCAGGCGGTAATAGAGGTCCGCCCGGAACTGCTTCTCGCGCACCAGCGCGGCCAGATCGCGGCTAGTGGCAGCGATGATGCGCACGTCCACGCGGATGACCTTGTTGGAGCCGATCGGCTCCACCTCGCGCTCCTGCAGCACGCGCAGCAGCTTGGCCTGCAACGGCAGCGGCATGTCGCCGATCTCGTCGAGGAACAGTGTGCCGCCGTTGGCGAGCTGGAACTTGCCCTCGCGCATGCGGCGGTCGGCGCCGGTGTAGGCGCCGGGCGCCACGCCGAAGAACTCCGCCTCCAGCAGGTTTTCCGGGATCGCCGCGACGTTCAGCCCGACGAAGGGGCGTTCGGCGCGCGGGGACGCGGCGTGGATGGCCTGCGCCAGCAGTTCCTTGCCGGTGCCGGTCTCGCCCAGCAGCAGCACGGTCGAGTCCATCTGCGCGGCGCGGCGGCCCATGCGCTTGATCTCGCGCACCGCCTCCGACACGCCGAGCAACTGCGAGAACGAGTATTTGGCGCGGCGTTCCTGGGCCAGTTCGTGCTGGGTACGGACCAGTTCTTCCTGAAGTTTCTGGTACTTGGAGAACAGCGGCTTCAGGTGCTCGGCGCGGTCGTACAGCGCGAAGCCGATGGCGCCGATCACCTCGCCCGATTCGGAGCGCAGCGGCAGGCGGGTGACCACCAGATTGCGGTCGGCGGTCTCCAGAATGTCGAGCAGGATCGGTTTGCCGGTCTCGACGACGCGGCGCATCAGGCTCTTGGGGATGACCTCCTCGACCGGTTTGCCGAGCACCTCGCCGACGATGCCGAGGAGGGCCTTGTACTTCTCGTCCATCCAGGCGATGCGCGCGTTGCTGTCCACGGTGACGGCGCCGACGCACATGTCGGCAAGCTGGTCGAACAGCGTCTGGTACGCCCGCGCGCAGAGCGCCTCGGAATCGAGGACATCCCTCACCCTAACCTCCCTGGACCGGCGGTCTTTTCGTATCGGTCGCGCCGCCGCGCTATCCATAGCACATGAACGATTCCGCATGCACCCGGCGGAAATGCCGACTGCATGCGGGTTCAGTATAGGCGGTGAGGGTGAGTGTAGGCGACTTATGCTTTCGTCACGCCGATCCGGCCACCGGCAAGCTGCCTCCGCGAGGACCGGCCTGATGCGCGGCTGCGATCTTCCGCCAATCGCGCGAGCCCGCTGCGACGGCTGGGGCGTGCGCGTCGGTTCGGGCAAAGGCCAGCGCCTCGTCCTTGGTTTCGAACACGCCGGGGCTGACGCCGCGGCCGCGTAGCGCATCGCCGATCTTCATGCGCAGGAAGGCGCTGGTCGTGTAGCGGCTGACGCGGTCGTAGTAGAACTGCACCAGCACCTGCACCATGCCGGCGTACTCGTCCAGCAGATCCTCCTCGATGCGGAAGCCGTCGTAGTTGACGACCACGTCCAGGCGTTTGCCCACCGATTCGCAACTGCGTACCGCCACCTCGAAAATCTCGGCAATCTCCTTGGCCGAGCGGACGTGCAGGTTCTCGAAGTTGATGAACAGCAGGTCGCGTTCGCGGTCGTAGACGAAGCGCTCCTCCAGCGTCAGTTCGACCAGCCGTTCCTTCAGGCCCATGATCTCGGGTCGGAACAGTTCCGCGCGCATGGGGCGCGGGTCGTTGACGATGGGGGCGAAGTCCATGTGCGCCAGGATGTCGCGCGCGATGTCCACGCCGGGCGCCACCTCGACCAGTTCCAAGCCCTCCTTGCGCAGCGCGAAGACACAACGCTCGGTCACGTAACTCACCGGCCGTTCCAGTTCCGCGGCGTAGGGGCCGGAGAAGGTGACCTGTTCCACCGCCCGGATGAACTTGCGGCTGTCGCCCTCGCGGACGATGCGGAGCCTGCCGTTCTCGACGGCGATTTCCAGCCCGCCCGCCGTGAAGGTGCCGGCGAACACCAGCCGCCGCGCGTTCTGCGAGATGTTGATGAAGCCGCCCGCCCCGGCCAGCTTGCGGCCGAAGCGGCTGACGTTGACGTTGCCCAGCGCGTCCACCTGCGCCAGCCCCAGGCACGCGAGATCCAGCCCGCCGCCGTCGTAGAAGTCGAACTGCTGGTTCTGATCGATGATCGCCTCGGCGTTCACCGCCGAGCCGAAGTTGAGCCCGCTGGCCGGCACGCCGCCGATGATGCCCGGCTCGGCGGTCAGCGTGATGCGGTCGAGGATGCGCTCCTCCGCCGCCACCGCCGCCACGCCTTCCGGCATGCCGATGCCCAGATTGACCACGCCGCCCGGCGGCAAATCGAAGGCGACGCGCCGGGCGATCAGCTTGCGCTCGTCCATTGCCATGGCCGGCAGGCTGTCCATCGGTACGCGGATCTCGCCGGAATAGGCGGGGTTGTAGGCGGTGCCGTAGGTCTGCATGTGATTCTCGGGCCGGCTGACCACCACGCAATCGACCAGGATGCCGGGGATCTTCACCAGCTTGGGGTTCAGCGTGCCGGCCTCGGCGACGCGCTCAACCTGGGCGATGACGATCCCGCCGGAGTTGCGCGCCGCCATCGCCATGGACAGCGCGTCCAGCGTCAGCGTCTCGCGCTCCATGGAGATGTTGCCGTGCGTGTCGGCGGTGGTGCCGCGGATGAACGCCACGTCGATGGGCATCGCCTTGTAGAACAGCCACTCCTGGCCGCCGAGGGTGACCAGCTCGACGATGTCCTCGGGCGAGGAATTGTTGATCTTGCCGCCCTCCAGGCGCGGATCGACGAAGGTCTTCAGCCCGACCTTGGACAGCACGCCCGGCCGCCCCGCGGCGATGTCGCGGTACATGTGCGAGATGCAGCCCTGCGGCAGGTTGTACGCCTCGATCTTGCCGTCCAGCGCCAGCTTGCCCATCTTAGGGATCAGCCCCCAATGGCCGCCGACCACACGCTTGACGAGGCCCTCGTGGGCGAGGCGGTTGAGGCCCTTCTCCTTGCCGTCGCCCTGCCCGGCGGCGAACAGGACGGTGAGGTTGCGCGGGCTGCCGGTCTCGATGAAGCGCTGTTCCAGCGCGGCTAGCAGTTCGTCCGGCACGCCGCAGCCGACGAAGCCCGAGTTGCACAGCACGTTGCCGTCGCCGACGATGGCGACCGCCTCGGCGGCGCTGACGATCTTGTTCTTGCCGCCGCGCGGCGTGGGGCGCGGTGATCCGTTCGCCATGGCGCATCCTCTCCTATGCTTTTATCGGCCGCAGCGAAGCGGCGTGTTGTCTGGACAACAGCAAACAACGTGCCATGGACCAGCAGCGGCGCACGGGCGCGGATTCGCTGGAAAGGCGGATGGTTGCGGGCGGATGGGGTGTCCACAAGGCCGACGGTGGTGTCGGCGATGCCGACACACGGGCCTTTTTGGATACCCTTATGGGAAGCCGACGACGGGAACCCGAACCCGGTCCAACGGGTTCCTGTCACGGCGGTTTGTCAGGAGTGTCCGATGCAGCTGAAAGTGCTCGCCCTCGTCCTCGCCGGCGGCAAGGGGACCCGCCTCGCCCCCCTCACCCAGGAGCGCGCCAAGCCGGCCGTGCCCTTCGGCGGCAAGTACCGGATCATCGACTTCGTGCTGTCGAACCTTGTGAACTCCGGCGTCTACTCGATCTACGTGATGACGCAGTTCAAGAGCCAGTCGCTGATCCAGCACCTGCGCGACGGCTGGCAGTTCGGCGGCATGCTGAACAACCAGTTCATCATCCCCGTCCCCGCCCAGATGCGCTCCGAGGGGGAAGAATGGTACCGCGGCACCGCCGACGCGGTGTACCAGAACGCCAACCTGATCGAGCAGTCGGAACCCGACCTCGTCCTGCTGTTCGGCGCCGACCACGTCTACCGCATGAACGTGCGGGCGATGATCGAGTACCACATGGAGAAACGCGCCGACGTCACCATTTCCGCCCTGCCGGTGGAGAAAAAGTTCGCCAAGGACTTCGGCGTGCTGGAGATCGACCGCGACAACCGCATCACCGGCTTCATCGAGAAGAAGCCCGACGCCCCGACCATGCCCGACAGCCCGGACTGCGTGCTGGCGTCCATGGGCAACTACATCTTTTCGCGCCAATGCCTGTTGCAGATGGTCTACGAGGACGCGCAGCGCGCCGACAGCAGCCACGATTTCGGCAAGGACATCCTGCCGCGGCTCATCGGCTCCTCGGCCATGTTTGCGTACGATTTCAAGACCAACCGCATCCCCGGCCAGATAGAGAACCAGCCCGCCTACTGGCGCGATGTCGGCACGCTGGACGCGTACTACGAGGCCAACATGGACATGCGGGCCATCGACCCGCCCATCGATATCTACAACCGCGCCTGGCCGCTGCGCACCGCCGGCTATTCCGACCCGCCCGCCAAGTTCGCCTTCGACGACGAGGGGCGGCGCGGCGTGGCGGTGGACACCATCGTGGCCGGCGGCTGCATCATCTCCGGCGGCACGGTGCGCCGCTCGGTGCTGGGGCGGTCCGTGCGCGTGCACTCCCACGCCGAGGTGGAGGACAGCGTCGTCTTCGACAACGTCGACATCGGCCGAGGCTGCAAGATCCGCCGCGCCATCATCGAGAAGAACGTGCGCATCCCGCCCGGCACGCTGATCGGCTACGACCCGACCGAGGACGCCAAGCGCTATCACCTGACCGACAGCGGGATCGTGGTCATCGAGGGGCCGCGCTCACCGGTCAGCCTGACGGTGATGACCGTCTGAACGGCGGCGGGCGCGGCTTTTCTGAACAGGGATGGTGGTGCGATGACGCTCGACGAACCGTTGACGGGTCTGCGGCTGCTCGTCGTCGAGGATGAGGCGATGGTCGCCATAATGCTTGAGGACATGCTGCACGACCTCGGCTGTGAGGTGGTCGGCCCGGCCGGCGATGTCCCCCACGCGCTGGAACTCGCCCAGACCGACCAGGGGATCGCCGGCGCCATCCTCGACGTGAACGTGGCGGGCACGCCGATCTATCCGGTGGCGGCGGCGCTGAAAGCGCGCGGCGTGCCGTTCGTCTTCATGACCGGTTACGGCTCGGCCGACATCGATGGCCGCTTTGCCGACGCGCCCACCGTGCACAAGCCGTTCAGCATGCCGGTGCTCCGCGACACCCTGACAAAGGCGGTTGGGCAGGGCAGATGACCGTCACGCCATTCGCCAACGGCGCGGCTTTTGGCTGAGGCGGTCGATGCGGTCCATCAGCTCGCCGACTTCGATGGCGTCGTCCAGATGACCGTAGCGGGCCAAGGTGCGGGCGTAGGTGGCGAGTGCGCCGATCACCGCCCGCTCATCGCTCACCCCGTGCGCCGGCTTGCCCGCCCGGTCGACGATCAGGACACCAAGCGCCGCAAGCGCCTCGGCCACGTCGGTGACGGCCTGGAGGAGCGCCGTGTCGTCGTCTTCCACGGCGTTGAGGACCGGCTCCAGGACATCGGCGAGCGCGGTGCCATCGGTGGGCCAAGTGCTGCTGCTCATGATCGTTCGCTCCGGGATGTTCCCAACGGGGTTCTCCTATATTTCCGTTGACAGCCGGCGGCCCGGATCGGGGCCTTGCAGAAAGAACAGCCCGGAACGCCGTTCAGCCCCCGGCCTACCCAAAAGAGCGGCACCCGCCGCTTCGGCGAGCTTGACGTGCACGGGGGATACCTGTTGGAGGGTGGATCTTTCGAAGCCCCTCTCTTGCGAAGGGAATGGGGCTTTGCGACACCCCACCGCGGCCAAACCGCCGGGCGCCGCCTTGCACCACGAGACATTAACCGATTTCAAGTTAATTTACCCCGAAAGATCATCGACTTTTCGGTTCAGCATTGCGCTATGTCAATGCAGCAAGTGGTATGACCACTTACAAGGCGGACAACCACAATAAGAGTGCTCTCTGGAGGACGCTCAGAATGTTCCAGGTCCGCTTCCACGGGCGTGGGGGGCAAGGCGTTGTCACCGCCGCCGAAATGCTCTCCGTCGCAGCCTTCAAGGAAGGCAAGCACGCCCAGGCTTTCCCCAGTTTCGGTTCCGAGCGCATGGGCGCCCCCGTCGTCTCCTTCTGTCGCATCGACGACAAGGAGATCCGGCTGCGCGAACCCATTCTCGAACCCGACTGCCTCATCGTTCAGGATCCGACGCTGTTCCACTCCGTAGACGTCTTCCAGGGCCTGCGCGAGACCGGGTATGCGCTGATCAACTCCTCGCGGTCGTTCGAGGAGCTGAACATCGCCGAGTACATCGCGCGCTTCCCCGCCGGCCACGCGCACTGCGTTCCGGCCAGCGACATGGCGAAGCTGCACGTTGGCCGGCCGCTGCCGAACGCGGCACTGCTCGGCGGCTTCGCGGCCATCACCGGGCAGATCAAGCTGGAATCGGTCCTCGCCGCCATCCGCGAGACGTTCCCCGGCAAGATCGGCGAGGCGAACGCCCGCGCCGCCACCGCCGCCTACGAACACTGCCTCGTCTGATCCGAGAGGATATCCCATGCTGAAGCAGGTCGAAGGCAGTCACGCCATGGCGGAAGCCATCGCGCTCTGCCGCCCCGAGGTCGTCTGCGCCTACCCCATCACCCCCCAGACGCACATCGTCGAGGGCTTGGCGGAGCTGGTGCGCGACGGACACCTCACCAACTGCGAATACATCAACGTCGAGTCCGAGTTCGCGGCGCTGTCCGTCGCCATCGGCTCGTCAGCGGCCGGCGCGCGGACCTACACCGCCACGTCGAGCCAGGGCCTGCTGTTCATGATGGAGGCGGTCTACAACGCCTCCGGCCTCGGCCTGCCCATCGTCATGACGCTGGGCAACCGCGCCATCGGTGCGCCGATCAACATCTGGAATGACCACTCCGACGCCATGTCGGTGCGCGACGCCGGCTGGATCATGCTGTTCGCCGAGACCAACCAGGAAGCGGTGGACCTGCACATCCAGGCCTTCAAGCTGGCCGAGGAACTGTCCTGCCCGGTGATGGTCAACGTCGACGGCTTCATCCTGACCCACGCGGTCGAGCGGGTGGACATCCCCGAGCCGGAGCAGGTCGACGCCTTCCTGCCGCCGTTCGAGCCGCAGCAGGTGCTGGACACCGCCGACCCCGTCTCCATGGGCGCCATGGTCGGGCCGGAGGCGTTCACCGAGGTGCGCTACCTCGCCCATCACAAGCAGGTGGTGGCGCTCGACCGCATCCCGGCCATCGCCAAGGAGTTCGAGGCGATCTTCGGCCGCGAGTCCGGCGGCTTGGTCCGCACCTACCGCGCCGAGGACGCCGAGACCATCGTCGTCGCCATGGGCTCGGTGATGGGCACCATCAAGGACAGCATCGACGAGATGCGCGAGCAGGGTCACAAGGTCGGCGCGCTGCATATCGGCTCGTTCCGCCCGTTCCCGCTGGAGCAGGTGCGCGATGCGCTGCTGGGCGCCAAGCGCATCGTGGTGCTGGAGAAGAACCTCGCGGTCGGCATGGGCGGCGTGCTCGCCAGCCACGTCCGCATGGCGCTGCGCGGCCATCACAGCCGCGTCTACACGCTGATCGCCGGCCTCGGCGGCCGCCCGATCACGCGGGCGTCGCTGAAGGGCTTCCTGGAGAACGTCGAGAGCGAGCCGCACTTCGACCTGCACTTCCTCGACCTGAAGCGCGACGTGGTGGACGCCGAGATCGCGCGCATGGGCGAGACGCGCCGCTCCGGCCCCATCGCCGAGAACATCCTGCGCCACATGGGCGCGGACGCGCAGAACGTGCTGTAAGGGAGGGCGCGATGTCACAGACCGTCAAGTTCTACCAGACCGGCACGCTGACCGTCGGCAACCGTCTGCTCG
Organism: Azospirillum terrae; assembly: GCF_053470425.1. Taxonomy (NCBI): domain Bacteria; kingdom Pseudomonadati; phylum Pseudomonadota; class Alphaproteobacteria; order Rhodospirillales; family Azospirillaceae; genus Azospirillum; species Azospirillum terrae. The sequence goes on from NZ_JBPXMR010000001.1 coordinate 1,155,652, forward strand.
ACCCGGAGACGCGCACCGTCCAGTCCTCCGAGGACCGCTCCAACGCCATCACCTGCGGCCACCGCGCCTGCCAGGGCTGCGGCGAAGCGCTGGGCGCCCGCTATGCCATCGACACGGCGCTGAAGGCGACCAACGGCAAGGTGATCTGCGCCAACGCCACCGGCTGCCTGGAGGTGTTCACCACCCCCTACCCCGAGACCTCGTGGCAGGTTCCGTGGATCCACTCGCTGTTCGGCAACGCCGCGGCGGTGGCGACCGGCGTGGCCGCGGCCATGCGGGTCAAGGGCAAGGCGGACACCCGCGTCATCGCCCAGGGCGGCGACGGCGGTACCACCGACATCGGCTTCGGCTGCCTGTCCGGCATGTTCGAGCGCAACGACGATGTGCTCTACATCTGCTACGACAACGAAGCCTACATGAACACCGGCGTGCAGCGCTCCTCGGCGACCCCGCCGGCGGCCCGCACCGCCACCACGCCCGCCGTGGGCGAGGCGCCCGGCAACGTGTTCGGCACCGGCAAGAACGTGCCGCGCATCGCCATGGCGCACAACATTCCCTACGTCGCCACGGCATCGGTGTCCGACCTCCATGATCTGGAGCGCAAGGTCACCAAGGCCATGTCGTTCCGCGGGGCGCGCTACATCCACATCATGGTGCCCTGCCCGCTGGGCTGGGGCACGCTCAGCCACGACACCATCCGGCTGGCGCGTCTGGCGGTGGAAAGCGGCATCTTCCCGCTGTTCGAGGCGGAGCACGGCGAGGTCACCGCGTCCCGCGCCATCCGCCGCAAGGTGCCGGTCACCGAGTACCTGAAGCCGCAGCGCCGCTTCGCCCATTTGTTCAAGGCGGACAACCCGCACGCGGCGGAGTCCCTGGCCCGCATCCAGGCGATGGCCGACGCGAACTGCCGCCGCTACAACCTGCTCCGTGAAGAGGAGGTCGCGTGATGACCCCCAAACAGAACACCGGCAATCGCCCCTTTGCCATCACGCTCGACGTCGGCACGTCGCTCGCCAACCGCACCGGGTCGTGGCGGACGGTGAAGCCCGTCTACAACGACCATCTGCCGCCCTGCAACAAGCAGTGCCCGGCCGGCGAGAACATCCAGGCCTGGCTGTACCACGCGGAGAGCGGCGATTACCGCGCCGCCTGGGACCAACTGGTGCAGGACAACCCGCTGCCCGCCATCATGGGCCGCGCCTGCTATCACACCTGCGAAACCGCCTGCAACCGCGCCCAGGTCGACCAGCCGGTGAGCATCCACGCCGTGGAGCGCTTCCTCGGCGACCTCGCCATCCGCGAGGGCTGGAAGGTCGAGCCCGGTCCGGCCACAGGCAAGAAGGTGCTGGTGATCGGAGCCGGCCCCTCGGGCCTGTCCGCCGCCTACCATCTGGCGCGCCTCGGCCACAAGGTCGTCATGGCCGACGCCGGCCCGAAGGCCGGCGGCATGATGCGCTTCGGCATCCCCAGCTACCGCGTGCCGCGCGACGTGCTGGACGCCGAGGTGAAGCGCATCCTCGACATGGGCGTCGAGCTGCGGCTGAACACCAAGGTCAACGACATCCCCGGCGCCATGAAGGCCGGGGGCTTCGACGCCTGCTTCGCCGCGGTCGGTGCGCATCTGGCCAAGCGGGTGGACATCCCGGCCGGCGGCGCCGGCCAGATCCTCGACGCCGTCAGCGTGCTGCGCGGCATGGAGGTGGGCGCCGAGCCGCCGAAGCTGGGTCGTCGCGTGGTGGTGTACGGCGGCGGCAACACCGCCGTGGACGTCGCCCGCACCGCCAAGCGCCTGGGCGCCGAGGAAGCCGTCATCGTCTACCGCCGCACCCGCGAGCAGATGCCGGCGCACGACTTCGAAGTGGAGGAGGCGCTGGAGGAAGGCGTCGCCCTGCACTGGCTGCGCACCATCAAGAGCATGGATGAGGGCGAACTGGTCGTCGAGAAGATGGCGCTAGACGAGCAGGGCTGGCCGCAGCCGACCGGCGAGTTCGAAAAGCTGGAAGGCGACACGCTGATCCTCGCCCTGGGTCAGGACGTCGACACCACGGTGATCGAGCAGGTGCCCGGCGTCGAGGTCAACAAGGACCGCACCATCAAGGTCGGCGCGGACTTGCAGACCGGCTATCCCGGCCTGTTCTGCGGCGGCGACATGGTGCCGTCGGAGCGCACGGTCACGGTGGCCGTCGGCCACGGCAAGAAGGCGGCCCGGCACATCGACGCCTACCTGCGCGGCGAGACGTACCAGCCGGCCGAGAAGCGCCCGACCGCCGACTTCGACCGCCTGAACACGTGGTACTACACCGACGCGCCGCAGACGGTGCAGCCGACGCTGGACCTGCTGCGCCGCCAGACGACGTTCGACGAGGTCAAGGGCGGGCTGGACGAGACCACCGCGCTGTTCGAGGCGCGGCGTTGCCTGAGCTGCGGCAACTGCTTCGAGTGCGACAACTGCTTCGGGGTGTGCCCCGACAACGCGGTGATCAAGCTCGGCGCCGGGAACCGCTTCCAGTTCAACTACGACTTCTGCAAGGGCTGCGGCATCTGCGCCGCGGAATGCCCCTGCGGCGCCATCGACATGGTGGTCGAAGAGGTCTGAGGAACTTGCATGTCCCTCCCCCGCCGGAAGCGGGGGAGGGACATGTTACACCTCCGCCGGGGCGCCGCGCTCTTTCAGCACGGACACCACCTGCGTCTCGATTTCCTTCAGCTCCGACACCGTGGCCTCCAGGTCCTGACGCTGCTGCGCCAGGGTATCGAGGCGCTCGCGGATGCGCGCCAGCAGCACGCGCATCTGCTCCTGCTGGCTGGGGTCCACGTTGTAGAGATCCAGGTATTCCTTGATCTCCTCCAGCGAGAAGCCGAGCCGCTTGCCGCGCAGGATCAGCTTCAGCCGGGCGCGGTCGCGCTTGGAATACACCCGGTTGTTGCCGACGCGCCGTGGCGTGAGCAGCCCCTTGGCCTCATAGAACCGTAGCGTCCGGGGTGTGATCCCCAGTTCCTCGGCCAATTGGTTGACCGTGTAGAGATCGTCCATGGGCAGGCACCTTTGTCGGCGTGGACGGCAGATCATTGACGTATTGGTGAACGTCCGAACCGCCCGTCATGTTCTTCCTACCACAGGAAGGCCATACGGCAAAGTGTGGGTACCACCCCCATCCCATTCCGCGATGACGTTGACGTAAACGTAACCTTCCCTTACTGTCGGGCGCGTTGCCCCTCACAGATCCAGGAGAAGCTCTTGATAATCGATGATCTCGTCCGCAACATTCAGGCCCATGCGGCGAAGTTGCGCGGCCTGAACGCCCGCGTGCGATTCGTTCTGGGCAGCAGCGGCGATGTCATCCTGGTCGATGCCAGCACGCCGAACGTCAGCGTCGCCCGCGGCGACGGCGAGGCCGACTGCACGCTGCGCATCACCGCTGAAAACCTCAGCAAACTCATCGCCGGCAAGCTCAACCCCATGCTGGCCTACACCATGGGCAAACTGAAGGTCGAGGGCTCGACCGGGGTCGCCATGAAGCTTGCATCCATGCTGGATGGCTGAAAGTTATTCGCGCACGCGGCAGGCTCTTGACGCATTGGTAAGCGCACGCTAGCGTGGTCCTACCAATGGGGCGCTTAAGAGACGGGCGCCTCACGGCGGCGGCACAGAATCTGGGAACAATCCCGGCGGCCGTTGAGCCGAGTGTTTCAGGGAAGGTTGACGGCAAGCCTTACATCACAGGCTCCGTGGAGACAGCCGGGTCCGGCGGTCGCGCAGTCCAGCGCGCCGCCGGCTCGTGCTCCCCTTCTCTCTCCTCACTTCACCAGCGACACCTCTTCCACCGCCGGCTTGCGGAGCGCCTCGGCGATCTGGCCGGCGAGCCATGCGGAATACGCCTCGCGAGTCTCCGGCGTGACGTGCGCGAAGTCGCAGAAATCGCGGCGGTCGTCGAGATCGCGGGGGTAGTGCCACACCGGCACCCGCGGCAATTCCGCCATGTCCTCCAGCGGCGCCGGCAGCCCTGCATTCAGCCGCTCCTCCACCGCCACGGGCTTGGGCAGCGCCAGCAGCGCCACGCGGATGCCCGCCGCCTGCGCCGCCACGGCGAACGCCCGCACCCGCGCGAAGGCCGGCGAATCGGCGCGCAGGTCGACCATCGCGCGCAGTTGCGCCACATAAGGGCCTACGTCCGCCATCGCCTCGCCCGCGCGCCGGGCGCAGGGCTTGTCGTACTGCAACGCCACCTGATCGCGCAGGTAGGATTGGTCACCCTCCACCACATCGACCAGCCGGCCCAGATAGGCAGGGTAGAAGTACCGGTCCTTGCGCTCGGCGAACAGCAGGTCGAGGTCGAGCATCACCAGCGCCGGCCGCAGCTTGACGATGCGCGCCAGCAGCGGCTCGAAGTCGGTGAACTGCGCCGAATCGTTGACGATGCGCAGGAATTGCAGCGCCGGGATGCCGTGCCGCGCCGCCAGCCTGGCCATGCCCGACTCGTCGAGCGTGGCGTAGCGCAGCGGCGAGGAGCCCAGCGCCACCACCGCCACACCCTGTGGGTTGCTGCGCCACAGCCGGTCGGCGACCGCACCAGCGCGGTTCATGTTGAAGCGCACGAACGGCTCGTCGTACAGCCGGTAGCCGGTCCAGGTGGCGCCGCCCAGGGCGCCGATCACAACTAGGACCAGCCCCGCCAGGATCACCGGCGGGCGCCGCCACCGCCGCCGGCGCGGCGGCATCGGTGGGCCGAACTGCTCCTGTTCCATCACGTGCCCGCCTTCGAGTTGCACCCCTCCAAACGCTCCAACAGCGACGGAGCGCCCTTGTTCATCAGCAATGCGGAAGGAGTCCCCCAAGAGCGGCCGACCGTGGCAAACCGGTGACTCTCCGGCCGCATTCCCCATTGAATCGCCGATGCCGATCCGCCACCCTGTGGCGTGGCACTTTGACGGCGGGCACCCATGAGCGCTGAAATCCGCACCTTCCGCATCCCCGACCTCGAAGCCGAAGCGGCGCAGGCCGAGTTGTCGGCCTTCCTGCGCACGGTCGAGGTCGAGCGGATCGACACCGCCTACGCCGATGGCGCGTGGCGGGTGCTGGTGCTGTTCCAGGACCTCCGCCGCAAGGAGGAATCGCTTCAGATCGAGACCGCCATCGCCGCCGCGCTGAACGGCTGGCGCGACCGCATCGCGGCCCGTGAGGGGCTGGCGCGCGACGCCGTCCTGCCCGACGAACTGGTGTCGGAAATCGCCCGCTTCGCCCCGACCACCGAGCACGAGTTGAACGTCCTCGTCGGCAGCCGTGGCCTCGATGTCAGCCCGCACGGCGCCGAGATCGTCGGGGTGGTGCGCGGCACGCTGGAAGACCTCATCGACTGACGGTTGCGCCTCGCCAAAAGAGCGGGCGCGCCATTCCAACCTATGACCAACCCCTTCCCAAGGATGGAGCAGGGGCCTAATACCCGACCGCAGCCTTGGGACGAAAGCGAAGGGCGTTTCCGGCCGAAGGCGGGATTCTCGGGATGGCGGGACTGTGACAGCATGACGGCCATGGAACGAGCTTTTCCGTAGCAGGGTATCCCAAGCCCAACATGAGCCACGATCAGCACCGCAAGCCCGGCGCGCCCGATTATCGGGCCATGGCCCGCCACCTCGCCTCCCTCAGCATCGAAGCGGCCGAAATGGCCAGCAACCTGCACGACCCGCGCTATGCCGTGCTGGCCGAACGCCTGAAGTCGTGCTCCGACCAGATCGGCCGCGGCCCGTCCGCGCTCGGGTGGGGATAGGCTTTATTCCTTCTGCACCTTCAGCACCGCGCCATCCACCGCGACCACCCGCACGGTGGTGCCGGCCGGCAGGTTCGGGCCTTCGACGCTCCACGTGGCGTCGCCGACCCGCGCGCGGCCGCGGCCGTTGACGATGTCGGTCTCCAGCGTGTGCAGGGTGCCGATGTGCTGCTCGGCCCGGCGGTTGAGGCGGTTCGGCTTGGCGTGCAGACCCGCGCGCCGGTAAGCGGCGCGCCCGGCCAGCACGGCGACGATGGCCAGCACAGCGAACAGCAGCAGTTGCCCTTGCCAGTCCAGCTGGGGAAACGCCAGCAGCGCCATGCCGACCAACACCGCCGCACCGCCCAGCCAAAGAAACGCGGCGCCGGGCGCCACCGTCTCCAGCGCCGCCAGAAGCACGGCGAGCACCCACCAGTGCCAGAACTCGATCATCGCCGAACGCTCCCTGCGGACCCGCCGACAGGATAGCGGGCTGGCGGCGCCAGCGATAGCGTTACGCCGTCTTCCTCTCGCCCAACGTGTCGGCCATCGTCGCGCCGCGCTGGCCCATGGGTTTCTCCGGCGCGTCGGTTGTGTCTTGCGCCGTCTGGTGCTCCATCTCGGCGTTCAGTTCGGCGCCCAGCAGGATCGCATAGGCGGTCAGGTTCAGCCACAGCAGCAGGATCACCACCGCGCCCACCGAGCCGTACGCCTCGTTGTAGTTGCCGAAGTTGGAAACGTAGATGGAGAAGGCGATGGAGCCCAGCAGCCACAGGCCGCCCGCCGCCGCCGAGCCCCAGGTGACCCAGCGCCATTTCGGCTCGGCCCTAGAGGGCCCGTAGCGGTACAGCACCGCCAGCGCCGCCAGGATCGCCACTGCCAGGATCGGCCAGCGCACCAGACTGACCGCCCACTTCCACACCGGCCCCAGCGGGATCAGGTTGAGGATGGTCGGCACCACCACCACGACCGCCAGCGTGACGATCAGGAACAGGATGGCCCCCACCGTCATCACCACCGACACCAGGGCGAGCCGGACGAAGCTGCGCTTCTCCGTCTCCTCGTAGGCGATGTTGAGCGCGGTCATCAGCGCGTTGACGCCGCGCGACGCGCTCCACAGCGTAAACAGCAGGCCCACCACCACGCCGATGCTCAAGCCGCCACTGGGCGCCGACGCCACCATGTGCGCCTGCTGCTTGAGGATGTTCAGCGCCTCGCCCGGCAGGAAGCCGGACAGGGTGTCGAACTGGTTCTCGATGGTGCCGGCGTCGGCGACGAGGCCGTAGATCGACACCGCGGCGGCGATTGCCGGGAACAGCGCTAGGATGGCGTAGTAAGCCACACCGGCGGCGATCATCGAGATGTTGTCCTTGGACTGCTCGTCCCAGACGCGCCAGAGGATGTCCTTCCAGCCCTTGGCCGGGATGTCCTTGGGATTCCGCGCGGTGCGCCCGCGTTCGTGCGCGTCGCGGTCGCTCATCTGGATATGGGGCATGTAGTGGTGGCGGCGGCTCAGTCCCAGCATGGCTCAGCTCACCGCCTCGCGCAGGGCGCCGATGCGGTGCTGGACGCGCTCCAGATCATGGAAATGGGCGCCGACGACGACGCGCAGCTCGTCCGGCAGCGGCTCGTGCAGGGAGTCGCGGAACAGGTCCAGCGTGTGCTCCAGCCCGTTCTCCAGCGCCGCCAGGATATCGGCGCGCGAGCGTGCGCCGGTCAGCTGGTCGTGCAGCGCGTGCCACGCGGGGTGCACCGGCTCGCCCGGTTCGGGCGTGCCGCCGTACATGCGGAACTCGTGGTCCAGCGAGGCCGAGGTGCGCTCGAACTGGTTGGACACCTCGATCAGCCGCGGCGACAGCTGGCTGTCGCTCAGCAGCATGTCGGCCTCGCGGAAGCCCTCGGCGCCCTGGCGGCAAGCGTTGACCAGACCCACCAGAAGGATGCGGATGCGCTGGTCGGAGATCTGGCCGTCCGGCGCCGTGGCGCCCTCCAGCGCCGACGTGCGCGACACCGCCCAGGCAAGCCACAGTACGCCGATGCCGATGAGCGCCACCGGGATGGGGTTGGAGCGGATGGCGGTGGCGACGCGGGTCGGCCGCCCCTCGATCACATCGCGCACGACGTCGTTGACGTGGCCGGTGAGCTGGCCGGGGGAGAGGCGGAATTCGATCTCGTCGAGGGTCGAATCCATGCGGGCGCGAATGCCGCGGATGTCGTTCTCTATGTCCGCCATGTTGCGGGCTTGGTGGTCTTGAGGATCGGCCTTTTCGACGGCACGGGTCATGGCGTGGCGCTCCGTTTGACGCTGCGGGGAGCAACACCCCCCGGCGCGCAAAGGTTCCGCTGGCTGGACCGGTGGTCGGGCGGCTTCGGCGATGCCGGATTCTACGCTTGCCCCGCCGCCACCATGATCTCGATGCCGCCGTCCCAGATCATTCGCAGCGCCACGTACAGGATCACCGCCAGCCCAATGTAGGCGATCCAGTGGAAGCGGTTGAGCAGGCGCGCGATGATGCTGGCCGCAGCCCCCATCAAGCCCACGGACAGCACCAGCCCGATCGCCAGCACCCACAGATGCTCGCGCGCGGCGCCGGCCACCGCCAGCACATTGTCCAGCGACATGGACACGTCGGCGACGATGACCTGCCAGATGGCGACCCCCATCGGCTTGCTCTCCGCCGGGCTGTTGGCGGCGCCGTTGCCGCCGTCGTCCAGCAGGTCGGTGCCGGCGGATTGCTCGTGCTGCTCGCGCAGTTCGCGGAACAGCTTCCAGCATACCCACAGCAGCAGGATGCCGCCGGCGAAGGTCAGGCCAATGATGGCGAGGAGTTGCGTGGTCAACAGCGCGAAGATGATGCGCAGCACCACCGCGGCGGCGATGCCCCAGAAGATGACGCGGGCGCGCTGGGCGCGGGCCACTCCGGCCGCGGCCATGCCGACGACGATGGCGTTGTCACCCGCCAGCACGAGGTCGATGAAGATCACCTGACCCAGCGCGATCAGTTCCGGCAGCAGCTCGTCGAACACGGTGTGGGGCTCCCCGTTCCTCGCGGATCAGGGCTCCTAATAGGGGTTGGCTGGTGGGGTTGGCAACCCCACCGGCCATAAACCCGCTCAGGATGGGCCGGGCAAGACCATGTTGGTGAACGGCGCCACATAGGCCTGGAGCATCACCAGAAGGCCCATCAGGCAGGCCAGCGCGATGGAATGCCAGAACACGTAGCGCAGGATGCTGCCCTCGTGCCCGTGCCAGTTGGTCGCGGTCGCGGCGACGACGATCGATTGCGCGTCGATCATCTTGCCCATGACGCCGCCCGAGCTGTTGGCCGCCGCCATCAGCACCGGGTTGAGGCCGAGTTGCTGGGACGAGATGCGTTGCAGGCTGCCGAACAGCACGTTGGACGCGGTGTCGGAGCCGGTCAGCGCCACGCCCAGCCAGCCCAGCAGCGTGCCGAAGAACGGGTAGAGGAACCCGGTCTGGGCGAACGCCAGACCCAGCGTGGCGTCGAGGCCGGAGTAGCGCGTGGTGTAGCCCAGCGCCAGCATGGCGGCGATGGTGATCAGCGAATAGCGCACGACCCAGATCGTGCGGAAATACGTGCGCACCATCTCGCCCACCGAGCAGCCCATGACGAAGCCGCCGATGATGGCGGAAACCAGGATGCCCGTGCCGGTCATCGACAGGATGTTGAAGGTGTAGACCGCGGCCTCCGGCGTCGGCTTGGCGACCACCGGCGGCATGCGCTGGATCATGTTGTGCATCCCCTCGATGGGGAACTTGGCGACCCAGAGGTTGTCGAGGAACGTTTTGACGTCCGGCAGGCCCCAGAGGAAGACCACCACCGACAGGATGATCCATGGCGCCCATGCCTGACGCACCTCCTTGGCGGTGTAGCCGTGGCTACCGCGCGGATCGTCCGGACCGCCGCGCACTTCCGCGGCACCGACGCTGCCGGTCGGCGCCAGACCTGACGGCGAGGTCCAGATCTCCTGCGGGTGCCAGACCCGGAGGAACAGTGTGACGGCGCCCATGGAGACCACCGCGGCGACCACGTCCACCAGCCACGGGCCGTGGAAGTTCGACACCAGGAACTGTGGAACGGCAAAGCTGACGCCGGCCACCAGGATCGCCGGGGCAATCTGCATGGTGCCGCGCCAGCCGGCGAAGGCGACGATCAGCCAGAACGGCACGATGACCGAGAAGAATGGCAACTGCCGGCCGATCATCGCCGACAGGTCCAGGAGCGGCAGCCCGCTCACCGCCGCCAGCGCCAGCACCGGCGTGCCCAGCGCGCCGTAGGCGACCGGGGCGGTGTTGGCGATCAGCGACAGGCCCGATGCGGCCAGCGGCGAGAAGCCCAGGCCGATGAGGATGGCGCCGGTCACCGCCACCGGCGTGCCGAAGCCCGCCGCCCCCTCGAAGAAGGCGCCGAAGGAAAAGGCGATCAGCAGGAGCTGGAGCCGCCGGTCGTTGGTGATGCCGGTGATGCTTTCCTGAAGCACCTTGAACTCGCCGCGCTGTTCGGTCAGGCGGTAGAGGAAGATGATGTTCAGCACGATCCAGCCGATCGGGAACAGCCCATAGGCGGCACCGAGCAGCGCCGTCTTGCCGGCCATCGCCACGGGCATGCCAAAGACCAGGACCGCCACCAGCAGCGCCGAGGCGAGGCCAAGCAGCGCCGCCGTGTGCGCCTTCATGTGCAGAACACCGAGCCCGCCGAGCAGCACGATCACCGGCAGCGACGCGAGAATTGTGGACAGCCACGCATTGTTGAGCGGGTCGTAGACTTGCGACCAGACCATTCCGAAGCCTCCCTATGCGGCGATGAACCTCGCCGTCTGTCCTTCAACAGCGGATGACCTTCGCTTGTTTCGTGCGGCGTCTCGCCCTGGTATCCGCGTCACGCAAACAACATGGGGCGGTTCAACCGCTCTGGAAGATCAGGTGTGATCTCAGAACAGTCGATGCACCTGGCGCGTCATGCCGAAAGGCAAAGCGGCCCGAAACCAACACGCAAGCATGTCACGAGACCATACCGTCCGTCATGCCGACTTTCCGGATACGCACAGGCGGACGGCGGGGCTTATTAGAGGGAGGACATTTAGCTGAAAGAAGTAGTCCTAGGGGCGCGAGGCGAGGCCAAAGCGTCAGCAGGCGATGGCCTGCACATGGCCCGCGTCCGCATAGGCGAGGATCTTTCGGTCGCTGGTGAGGATCGGCACGCTCAACGAGCGCGCCGTGGCGATCAGCATGCGGTCGGCCGGGTCGCCATGGAGTGGCAGCGGCAGATAGGCGGCGTCGATGGCGATATCTGTTGTGAACAGGGTCAGACGCGTTCCCGGACGCATCAGGAAGCGGTTGAACCAAGCCTTTGGATCGGGAAGGAACTCCATCGCCACTTTCTTCGCACTCAGAAGGCCAATTTCCCAGGCCGATACCGGCGACAGTAACACTCCCGGCCCCTGTGCCGCGGCCAGAACGGCTTCACGAGCCGGCATGGAAATTGGCTGCTTCGTGGCAATGTAGATCATCGCACACGTGTCCAGGAGGATGGGCCCTGCCCAGTTCATTCGTGGAGGCGCCCGTATGCTGTAGACGGCAGTTCGTCAATGACCGGCTCGGTCAGATCATAACCCTCGGGAATGACCGTCTGGTCGGCCAGACAGCCGAACAGCCCTTCCGCCTCTTCCCGTGTCGCCGCAGGCGGCGTCAGCACGGCCACGGGCCGGCCGTCGTCGGTAATGACGACGCGGTTCAGCGTGTGGCCGGCAAGTTGCCCCAGGACGTCCAGCATCGTCGCCTGGAATTCGCTGGCGGTAATCGTGCGTTCCACGAAGCCCATGCTCACCTCACCTGACCGGTACCAATACAATATGACCGGCCATGCGCCGCCATTCAACGGCGCCCCTGCGGAGCCCCCGCCCTCACCCCGCCTGCATCAGGTCGCCGAGCTTGTCGAGCAGGTAGTCCAGATCGTCGGACGCCAGATCCTCGTACTGGGTGAGGATGCGCTCGATCATGCGGCGGCGGTGGCGTTCGCGGTCGTGCTCCTCGCCGTCGTAGGGCGTCTCCTTCAGCACGTCCAGCGCGATGCGGCAGGCCGGCATCAGCGCCGGCGGCATCTTGGCGCGGTCGTAGATCGACTTCAGGCCCAGCCGCCCGACGTCGTGGATCAGCAGCCGCGCGTTGGTCAGCGGTATGTTGGCGAGGTGCGCCAGCGCCGCCTCGAAAAACGCCAGATCGCCCATGCACAGCGCCCGCACCAGCAACGGCGGCGTCAGCCGGCCGGATTGCTGGAGCTGAACCACCAGCCGCTCCAGCGCCACCTCGTCGCTCTCGCCGTTGAGCAGCGTCACCGTGGCGCGCTCGCGGCTTTGCAGGATCAGGTCGGCGGCGGTTTTCGGCGACAGCTCGTGATGGGTGACGAGGTACTGCCGCATCCGCTCCGACACCACCGCAACCAGCCGCTCGGCGATGGTGATCGGCAGCCGGGCGCGGTGCACCAGCGGCGCCTGCACCGCCTCGCTGGCGCCGAATCGGTCGATGACGCGGCCCAGCGTGCCCTCGCCCAACTGCGCGCCCTCGTTGGCGACCAGGGCGGCGACCGAGGTTTCCGACGCGGTCTCGACGATGGCCTCGGCCACTTGGGGCGAGACGCTGGGGCGGCTGGCGATGGCCGTGTGCTTGCCCTCCGTGCCGGCGCGCACGACCTCCATCAGGTCGCTGTCGGTCAGCACCTGGCTGACGCTGAGGATCGGGATGGCCACCGCCTCCACGTCCTTGGCCATGGTCAGCGCCACGTCGCGCGGCAGGTTGACGTTGGACTTCAGGTTCTCGGCCAGCGACTGGCGCACGCGCAGCACGGCGTCGCTGGCCATGACGCGGATGATCTCCTCGGCGAGGCCGCGCTCGCTGTCCGACAGGGCTTCGCCGCCGAACTGGCGCGCCACCTTCACCGCCAGATCGGCCCGCGTGTTGGGGGACGGGTCCGACAGCAGACGAACGACGTCGTCCTTCGACAAATGTTCCGACATGGGTCTCCGACCCTTCCTACCCCAGCCTCCCCACGGCCCCGAGGGACCGGCGTTTCTTCAAGGAGCATGGTGGTGAAGCATTGAGCCTTTGTTAACAGGCGGTTGCGGCCTGCCGCCGCACGGCACGCAACGCCGCCTCGATCAGCGCCAGCTGGTCGTCCACCGAAACGGCAATCTGCGACGTGACTTCGAGCCCGCGGTCCTCATAGACGTTGGCGCGCGGGTGCGCCTCGGCCCAGCGGAGAATCGCCGCGTCGCGCTGGTGCAGCAACTCCTCGATCTGCGGGCGGAACAGGCGCACCAGCGCGGTGATCCAGCGGTTGGCCGGCCAGGACGGCCGGGCGTGGTCGATGGTGAAGCAGTCCAGCATGCGCACCACGTCGGCGGCCGGGTACCAGGTCTCGCCGGTCACCCAACGGTTGGTGGTGAACAGCCGCACCGCCCGCCCGCCATGATCCATGGCGATGCCCACCAGATGCGACAGCGCGTCGTTGTCGCCGGCCGGCGCGACGTAATCCTCGACCGGCGCCGGCCGCACGCCGTCGGGCATGCCCAGCGGGCGCAGGAAGGTGTGGAAGTGGCCGTGCTCGCCCGCGGCCTGCTCGGCCGGTGGGTGGCAATGGTAATAATATTGGGCATGGTACTCGGCGTCGTAGACGTCGCCCTGCGGGTAGTGCCGCCACTCGTAGACGGAACCCTGGCCTCGCAGCAGTTCACCGACCACCGTGTCGCCGGTCTTGGCCAGCACGCGCTGGCAGGTGCGGACCTCGCGGGCCGCTTCCGCCATGGCTTCGAGGGTGTCGCGGGGCAGACCGTTCAGATCGATCATCGGGGCGGGCACCCTGTCGGTTCAGGACCACTCAATACGTAGGCAAAACAACGCCCCCTGCAAGGATTTTGCGCGCCCTCACCGCACCGTGCGCGACGACCCGCTGCCCGCACCCGTGCCCGCCACGCCGATGCTGCTCCCCGTCCGCAGGGTCCAGGCGACGAGGCGTTCCATCACCTGTCCCAACGCCGCGTCGAAGGCGGTCACCACGCCCTGAACGCCGCCGTCGTTCACCGGGACCACCGCCTCGAAGGTCTCGCCGGCCTCGATGGTGCGGCGGGGCATGCCGACCAGCTTGGCGGCGATGCGCACGCGCACGCGGTCGGGGTTGGCCGCGGTCGGCACCGAATACTCGGCCTGGAAATCGCGGATTTCCGTGCGCAGCACGAAGTCGGAGCGCAGCCCCGCCGTGTCGCGCCCGACCGAGACGATCTTGCGGCTGTCTTCCAGGGATTGGACGATCAGCCCCTGGAGCATGGCCGGCGCCCGGTCGGTCCAGGACGCGTCCGCCAAGTAGTCGATGGAGGTCGCCGTCTTCTCCACCGCGATGCGCGGCGTGTCGAGCGCCGCCCCGGCGATGGGCGTCTCCACCAGCAACTGGAAGCCCGCCTGCGGCAGCGCCGGGTCGAACCGCTCGGCCGGCGTCAGCGTGTAGAGCTTGGCCGGCGTCGGCGAAAGCGCCCCGGCGCAGGCGGTCAACACCGCCACTTGGGCCACCATCAGCACCGCCAACATCAAAGGCCGGTGGGCGTTCATCGTTTGCGGATCTCCACGCCGTTGCGGGTGCCGCCGAACAGGAAGTTCGACGGATCGTTGTCGATGCGCGTCACCACGCGTGAGATCTGCCCGGACAGATCCCGCAACTGAGTGACGAGCAAGGTTATCTCATACAGACCCGTCGTGGCAAAGTCGTGCACCGGCTGGCGGTTTTCGCCGACCATGGTGTTGAGCTGCCCCGACGCCTGCTTCAGCGATGCGGTCAACTCGTGCAGGTCGGCCGTCAGCGTCGCCATCGACTTGCCGGCCTGCACCACCGTCTGGTCAAGGTGCGGGCCGACCGTCTGCGCGGTGCGGTTCAGCTCGGCCAGCAGCCCGCTCAGCTCGCGCACCGTGGCGTCCAATCCCTGGGTGGCGGCGGCAACGTCGCCGCTCACCTGACGGGCGTTGGCCAGCGTCTCGGTCATCGCCTGGACGTTCTGCGGGCTCATCAGGCCGGCGGACAGCCTATCGGTCAGGTCGAGCACGCGGGAGAGGATCTGCGGGGCCGCGTCCACCACCGTCGCCAGCGTCGACGGGCGCGACGGGATGACCGGGATGCCGTGGCTCTCGGCGTGCTTCAGCAGTTCGCTGTCGGTGGTGCCGCCGGTGATCTGCACGTAGGCGCCGCCGGTGACGCCCTGCACCTCCAGGGACGCGATCGAGTCGGTCTTGATCGGCGTGTCCTTGGTCACCTCGATGGTGACGCGGACCTGGGTGACGTTGTTCGGATCGAGGCGCAGGTCGGTGACGGTGCCGATGGGGATGCCCTGGTAGCGCACCGGGCTGCCGGTCTGCAAACCCGTCACCGAGCCGGTGAAGTAGATGTAATAGGGCTGCCGCGTCTCCTCCAACTGGATCTTGGCGACCCACACCGTAAAGGCGAACAGGGCGAGAAGCAGGGTCAGCACGAAGCTGCCGACGAGGATGTAGCTGGCGCGCGTCTCCATGAACTCTCAAGCCTCCACACGACGGGCGGCGCGGCCGCGCGGCCCGTGGAAATAGTCGCGGATCCAGGGATGATCGTCGCGCAGCAGCTCGTCCAGCGTGCCGACCTTGATGCGCTTGTCCACCAGCACGGCGATGCGGTCGCAGATCGAGGTCAGGCTGTCCAAATCGTGCGTCACCATGAAGACGGTCAATCCCAGGCTCCGTTGCAGGTTGCGGATCAGCTCGTCGAACGCCGCGGCGCCGATGGGGTCGAGGCCGGCGGTGGGCTCGTCGAGGAACAGGATCTCCGGGTCGAGCGCCAGCGCGCGGGCCAGACCGGCGCGCTTCTTCATGCCGCCCGACAGCTCGGAGGGGAATTTCGGCCCGGCGTTGGCCGGCAGGCCGGACATGGCGATCTTGACGCGCGCGACCTCCTTGATGAGCGGGCGCGGCAGCGTCGTGTGCTCCTTCAGCGGCACTATGACGTTCTCGGCCACGGTGAGCGAGCTGAACAGCGCGCCGTCCTGGAACAGCACGCCGGTGCGCGCCTGCAAGGCGACGCGCTCGCGGTCGTTCAGGGCGGCGGTGTTCTTGCCCAGCATTTCGATGGTTCCGGCGGCCGGGCGGATCAGGCCGAGGATCTCCTTCATCAGCACCGACTTGCCGGTGCCGGAGCCGCCGACCACGCCCAACACTTCGCCACGCTCGACGTCGAGGTCGAGGCCGTCGTGGATCACCTGCGTCCCGAAGCGGGTGACGAGGCCGCGCACGCGAATGGCAGGTTCGCGCTCCATCGCTCAAACCCCCAGAATGGAGAAGAGGATGGAGAACACCGCATCCATGACGATGACCAGGAAGATCCCCTCCACCACGGACCGCGTGGTCAGCGCGCCGACGCTCTCGGCGCTGCCTGTGACCTTCAGGCCCTCGTAGCAGCCGACCATGGCGATCACCAGCGCGAACACCGGGGCCTTGGCGATGCCGACCAGGAAGGTGTTGAGCCCGACCGCGCCCTGAAGCTGCTTGATGAACTGCGCGAAGGTGATGCCCAGCGACATGTAGCTCATGGTCGCACCGCCCAGCAGCCCCATGATGTCGGCGAAGAACGACAAGAGCGGCAGCGAGACCATCAGCGCCAGCACGCGCGGCACCACCAGCAGTTCGATGGGATCGAGGCCGAGGGTGGAGATGGCGTCCACCTCCTGATTCACTTTCATCGTGCCGATCTGCGCGGTGAACGCCGAGCCGGAGCGCCCGGCGACGATGATCGCCGTCATCAGGATGCCCAACTCGCGCAGGATGGAGATGCCCAGCAGGTTCACCACGAACAGCTCCGCCCCGAAACGCCTGAGCTGGTCCGCCCCTTGGAAAGCCATCACCACACCGATCAGGAACGACAGCAGGCCGAGGATCGGCAGCGCGTTCAGCCCGGTCTGCTCAATATGGAACAGCACCGAGCGATAGCGCAGCCGCGACGGGTTGAACAGGATGCGGCCCAGCGACAGCGTGACGACGCCCAGGAAATTGATCAGCTCCAGCCCTATGTGCAGGCCGCTGAGGGTGGCGCGGCCGGTGCGCTCGACCATCTCGATGATCGGGTGCGGGGTGGGATGCTGCACCGGCGGCGTGTGGTCGGCCTCGCGCACCGCGTCGAACAGCGCCTGATGCTCGGGGCGGACCGCGGCCACCTCGACCGCATGCCCTTCGGCGCGCAGCCGGTCGGCGAGGTGCGCCAGCAGCAGGGCGCCCACGGTGTCCAGCGCATCCACCCCGGACAGGTCCAGGCGCACGGCGCTTTCGCGTGCCGGGGGGTGCAGCGCGTCCAGCTTGTCCATCAGCGCGCGGGCACCGTGCAGGTCCCACCGTCCGCCAGCGCTCAGCACCAGCGCGCCATCGCCGGCCTGCGCCGTCTCCATCCAGGCCCGTTCGGGCGCCATGCGGTCTACCCTCTTGATATCTTTCGCAGACGAAAGCTTTGCCGACATTGGCCGGAGCACCCGCCGCGGTCAACGTCGTGCTGCATGCAACGTTTGTAGGGGCGATTTGCGCCAAAGCCGCGGCATGGCTAGTATGCCGCCGCGCCAACCGCCGATTTCACGGAACCAAAGCACCATGAACCTGAAAGACCACATCCGCGGCATCCAGGATTTTCCCAAGCCGGGCATCCTGTTCTACGACATCTCGCCGCTGCTGGCCGATGCCGCCGCGTGGCAGGAGACGGTGCGCCGGCTCGCCGAGGCGATCCGCCCCTACAAGCCCGACGTTCTGGTCGGCATCGAGTCGCGCGGGTTCCTGGTGGCGGCGCCGCTGGCGCTGGCGCTGGGCATCGGCTTCGTCATGGTGCGCAAGCGCGGCAAGCTGCCGGGCGACAAGGTCACGCATTCTTACGACCTGGAGTACGGCACCGACACCATCGAGATCCAGTCCGACGCCGTGAAGCCCGGCCAGCGCGTGGTGGTTCTGGACGATCTGCTGGCGACCGGCGGGACGATGGCGGCGGCGATCAAGCTGCTGCGTCAGGTCGGCGGCGACGTGCAGGCGGCGGGTTTCCTGGTCGAGCTGACCTTCCTCAATGGCCGCGAGCGCATCGACGTGCCATGCGAGACGCTGCTGAGCTACGATTCGTAGGGGGTGTTGCTGCGGGTCTGGCGATTCGTGGCGTCGGGGGCAAGATTCACACGGATTGCACGGATTGAGGCACGGATTACACGGATTTTCTTTAATCGTGCGCAGCAAAGGCTGTCGGGTAAGCCTACGACGCAGCAAGCATCAAAAAATCCATGTAATCCGTGTTCAAATCCCCAAAATCCGTGTGAACTCTTGTCTCCCGACCTACGACGCGCCCCCAGCCCGCGCCAACGCCTCCAAGCAGTCGTCCAGGCTGCGGCTCAGCAGGCGCAGCATGACCTCGCGGTAGGGCACCTTGTCGCCCACCGTGCGCGCCCGCTCCACCGTATCGGCATAGCCCTGCACATCGTCCGGCCGCACCGACACCGGCGGGTAGCCGGCGCGGTTCAGCAGCAGATTGGCGATCAGCAGCGCCACCGCCGCGTTGCCGCGGGCAAAGGGGCGCACGATCATCAGCCGGTGGTGCGCCTCCAGCGCCGTCTCGACGCCGGGCTCGGTGCGGCGCAGCCAGCCGCTCAGCGCCGCCATGGAGACCCGGACCTTCGCCGGGTCGGCGTTGTCGCCCTCGTCCGGCAGCGGCGCGTCGCGGTACTGCCCGGCACCGGCGTCCAGGCCCTGGTAGAGCACGCCCTGCAAGGCCGTCACCGTGCGCTCGGTGATGATTCCACCGCCCTCGTAGGCCAGCCGCGCCATCAGCGCCAGCGCCTGCACGTGATTGAGCACGAGGCGTTGCGCCTCCGCCGGCCGGTTGCGCAGCACCGCACCGCGGCCCAGCACGAACAGCACCTCCTCCGGCGTCAGGCCGGCACCCTCGACGGCGACGCAGGCGATGGTCAGCTCGCGCTCGAAGCGGTCGGCCAGTTCGCCGACGACCTCCACCGGCAGCGGGCGCGCGGCGTCGAGCGCACGCTTCTTGTCGTTGATCTCGTCCAGCAGCGCCATCACCATATCCCTTGCCCGGTCCCGACGATGTATAGGGGGTCGCGGCGCCGGCCGGAAGAGAGCCTGCGGGCTTTTGCCGCTTGGAATATGCCTTGTATGCCGCAGAGTGCCCAATCTAAGCTTTTCACAAGGGGCGCGGCGCACGAACTGCGGGGAGGACGGGCTGGATGGATCACGTCGTCTGGGATGATTCGATGAGTGTCGGCGTCGGGATTCTCGACAACGACCACAAGCGGCTGCTGGACATGTTCAACGGCCTGTTGAAGACCGGCGTGTCGACCAAGAGCAAGGACGACCTGATCACGCTGCTGGAAGGTCTGTGCGACTACACGGACGTGCACTTCCGCCGCGAGGAGGCGCTGATGGAGCGCCACGCCTTCCCGGACATGGAGGCGCACAAGGCAGCGCACCGCTACTTCGTCGACGAGGTCGAGAAGCTGCGCCGCGAGCTGCGCGGCGACCAGACGATGATGCTGCGCATCGACCTGATCCTGCTGCTGAAGGAATGGCTGATCGAGCACATCCAGACCACCGACAAGCAGTACAAACCCTACATGGTGGACGAGAACGCCACGACGGCGGGGTGAACTCCGGCGGGGAGAGACGCGATCATGAAGGCTTTTCTCTGGAACCGGTTGACCGCGGAACGGCGCACGCCGCACCCGCCCGGGGGCACGCCATGAACCGCGGGCTTCCCCCGCCACCGACAAGGTTCGGACCGGCGCCGGCCCAGACCAAGCCGGCACCGGGATCACACGCCGTCGGGCACGGGATGGCTCCCCCGCCGACCCGGTTCGGGCCGGCGCCCGTCCAAGCCAAGCCGACACCGGAGAGCGCGGCAGTGGCGCGCCGGACGGCTCCGCCACCGACCCGCTTCGGAGCGGCGCCGGTTCAAGCGAAGCCGGTCGCGGCGCGCGCCGGACTCGGGGTGGCTCCGCCGCCGCCCCGGTTCGGGCCGGCACCCGTCCAAGCCAAGCCGGCACCGGCCGGCGCCGCGGCCGGATCACCGCAGATGCACGCCCCCAGGGCGCGCCATGCGACGGCACCGCGCCGTTCCGGCACCATCCAGCGCATGTTGGCCAACAATTTGCCATCCGACAACATTCCGATCCGCTGGGGCCTCGTCCGCGGCACGTACGAGAAAGCTCCCAACAAGGCCGACCTGCACGTCGATGCGAAAGGGGACGGCCCCGGCCTGAATCCAAAGGATATGTGCGCCGCGCTGACCGAGGTCTACGAGTACATGGTCGCCCGGGAACAACAGGGCGGCCCATTGGGCGTCCTGGAGGTGCATCCGACCGGTGCCGCCATCGTCAAGGTCGTCGTCGAGATGCTGGGCGAGGTGTTCGGCTCGTTCTACAGCAAGAACAAGGCGCGGGCACAGAAAGCGTTGCGCAAGAAGTTCGGCGACAACGGCGGCGGAAGTTCGGACAAGCTGATGCCCGGCGTCCTCGACGAGCACTTCAGTTCCCTGGATGCGCTGCAGGGCACCGACGCCTTGGAGATCGTGCCGCAAGTCTCCGCAACGAACGTCGCCTACAAGAGCACGCTGGCAGACTACGACCAGAACATGCTGGCCAACACGACGCTCGGCAAAGCGAAGTTGGCGAAGTACAAAGGCGTCCTGCGGGACGAAGACGAGCCGATGGGACCGGGACTGAAGATCACGATCTTCTCGACCCGCATCCCCGAGATCATCCGTCTGCTGGAATCCAGGAAGTAAGCGCTCGGAGGTCTGCGCGATGGCTTGGTACGGCCGCACCGTGCCTGCCGCGCTCCCGTTTGGAAAGCGCGACGGGCACGGTGTGGTTCACTCCGCCGGGTGGTGCGCCGCGCCGTAGCCGGCGGCCTCTTCTTCGTCGGTCGGGAACGGCTTCTTCTTGGCGATGTAGCTGTACACCGTCGGCACCACGAACAGCGTCAGCAGCGTACCCAGCATCATGCCGCCGACGATCACCGCGCCGATGGCCTGCCGGCTCTCGCCGCCCGCCCCGTGCGCGTATGCCAGCGGTACCGCGCCGAGCACCATCGCACCGGTGGTCATCAGGATCGGCCGCAGGCGCAACACCGCCGCTTCCTCCACCGCTTTCCGGATGTCCACGCCCGAGCGCTGGAGCTGGTTGGAGAACTCGACGATCAGGATGCCGTGTTTGGTGATCAGGCCGACCAGCGTCACCAGACCGATCTGGCTGTACACGTTCATCGTCGCCCCGGTGTACAGCAAGGCCGCCAGCGCGCCGGTCATCGACAGCGGCACCGTCAGCATGATGACGAACGGGTCGATGAAGCTCTCGAACTGCGCCGCCAGCACCAGATAGATGAACGCCAGCGCCAGCACGAAGACGAAGTACAGACCCGTAGCCGACTCGCGGAACTCGCGGCTCTGGCCGGCGTAGTCGGTCTGCGCCGTGGCCGGCAGCACCCGCCCCGCCGCCTCCTGCATGTACGACAGCGCTTCGCCCAGTGACGAGCCCGGCGCCAGCGTGGCGGTGATGGTGGCGGAGCGCAGCTTGTTGAAGTGGTTCAGCTCCTTGGGCGACACCCGCTCCTCGATCTTCACGAGGTTGGCGAGCGACACCATCGGCCCCATGGTGCTGGTCACCCCGGTGGCGGTGGCGGCCGGTGGCGCGCCGCGCACGTAGATGGACGCGATGTCGTCGGGGTTGCGGCGGTCGACGTCGGCGACCTGGACGATGACGTCGTACTGCTTGCCCTCCTTCTTGAAGCGCGTCACCTGCCGGCCGCCCAGGAAGGTCTCCAGCGTGCGGCCCACCGTCTCCACGTCGATGCCCATGTCGGCCGCCTTGTCGCGGTCGAGGGAGATGCGCAGCTCCGGCTTGTTCAGCTTCAAATCGGTGTCGATGTTGGTGATGCCGGGATTCTTGCGCGCCTCGGCCATCAGGGCGTCGACCAGCTTTTGCAGCTCGGGATAAGACAACGTGGTCTGGACGACGAAGTTGACCGGCTTGTCGATGGGGCTCTGGCCCAGGGACGGCGGGTTGGCGACGAAGGCCAGGATGCCGGGGATGCCAAACATCTTGGGGAACAGCTGGGCGGTGATCGCCTGCTGCTTCACGTCGCGCTGGTCCCAGTCGATCAGGCGCACGAAGCCGATGCCCTGGTTGACCACCGGGAAGCCGACCACCACGAAGAACTTCTCCACAACCGGCACCGAGCGGAAGATCCCCTCCATCATGGTGGCGTAGCGCTGGGTGTAGTCCAGCGTCGAGCCTTCCGGCGCGATGGCAATGCCGATGATGGTGCCGCGGTCCTCGACCGGCGCCAGTTCGGACTTGAGATTGGTGAACAGCGTGTAGCTGGCGCCGGCCACCACCATGCCGATCAGCAGCACCACCGGCCGCGCCCGCAGCGACAGCCGCAGGAGCCACCGATAGCCGTTGGTCAGGCCGTTCAGGATGCCTTCGATCAGGTTGTAGATGATGTTGTGCTTGGTCTCGTGGTGCAGCAGCTTGGAGCACATCATCGGCGACAGCGTCAGCGCCACGAAGCCCGACACCACCACCGCGCCCGCCAGGGTCAGCGCGAACTCGGTGAACAGGCGGCCGGTGCGGCCAGTCATGAAGCCGATCGGGGCGTACACGGCCGCCAGCGTGATGGTCATCGCCACCACCGCGAAGCCGATCTCCTTCGAGCCCTTCAGCGCCGCCTGGAAGGGCGGCATGCCCTCCTCGACGTGGCGGAAGATGTTCTCCAGCATGACGATGGCGTCGTCCACCACGAGGCCGATGGCCAGCACCATGGCGAGCAGCGTCAGCGTGTTGATGGAGAAGCCGAAGGCGTACATCAGCGCGAAGCCGCCGACCAGCGAAACCGGGATGGTCACCAGCGGTACCAGCGTCGCGCGGAACGAGCGCAGGAAGAAAAAGATGACGAGCACCACCAGACCGATGGCCTCGAAGATCGTCTTGAACACCGCGTCGATGGAGCGCGAGATGAACACCGAGCTGTCGTAGGCGACGTCCACGCCCATGCCCTCGGGGATCGCCGCCTGGATCAGCGGCAAGGCGCCCTGCACCGCCTTCGACACATCCAAGGGGTTGGCGGTGGACTGCTTGATGACGCCAATGGCGACGGCGGCGCGGCCGTTGAAGCGGGCGCTGACGCGCTCGTCCAGGGCGCCCAGCTCGGCCCGGCCGACATCCCTCAGGCGCACGAGGTAGCCGTCCACGTCGCGCAGGATCATGTCCTCGAACTGCGCGGGCGTGCGCAGGTCGGTCTCCGACACCACGGTGAACTCGCGCGCCTTGCTCTCGACGCGGCCGGCGGGGATCTCGACGTTCTGCTTGCGCAGCGCGTTCTCGACATCCTGCGGCGTGATCTTGTAGGCGGCCATGCGCTGCGGATCGAGCCAGATGCGCATGGAAAAGCGCCGCTCGCCGAAGATGCGCACCTGCGCCACGCCGGGCAGGTTCTGCAAGCGGTCCTTGACGTAGCGGTCGGCGAAGTCCGTCACGTCCAGCGGCGAGTGGCGGTCGGAGGAGAACGCCAGATAGAGGATCGGCTGCGCGTCGGCCTCGACCTTGGCGATGACCGGCTCGTCGATCTCGTTGGGCAGCATGGCGCGCACGCGCCCCACCCTGTCGCGCACGTCGCTGGCCGCCACGTCGACGTTGCGGTCCAGGCGGAAGCGCACGGTGATCTGACTCTTCTCCTGGCGGCTGATCGACGACATCACGTCGATGCCCTCGATGCCGGCGAGCGAGTCCTCCATGGGCTGGGTGACCTGGCTCTCGATGATCTCGGCCGAGGCGCCCTTGTAGGTGGTCTCCACGGTGACGACGGGCTCGTCGATCTTCGGGTATTCGCGCACCGACAGGCGCTGGTACGAGACGACGCCGATGAGCATCAGTGCCAGACTCATCACCGTCGCCAGGACCGGCCGGCGGATGGAGATATCGGACAACACCATGGCGTCAGCTCCCCTTGCCCGGCGCGGCGCCCGGCGGCCCCGGCGGCGGCTTGGTCGGGTCGATGACCATCACCGGCGCGCCGTCGCGGATCTTCAGCTGGCCGGCGGTAACGACCACGTCCTCGGGCTTCAGCCCTTCGGCGATCTCGACCTCGGCGTTGCGGCGGTCGCCGAGCTTGACCTTGGTCTGGGCCACCTTGCCGTCCACCACCTTGAAGACGAACTGGTCGGTGCCGAAGGCGACCACCGACTGCTCGGGCACCAGCACGGCGTTCTGGTCCACCGTCAGCGTCAGCGTGACGCGGGCGAACAGGCCCGGCCGCAGCGCGCCATCGGTGTTGGGCACGCGGGCGCGCACCGCCAGCGCGCGGCCGTTCACGTCGATCAGCGGGTCGATGGCGTAGACTTCGCCCTCGAACTTGCGGCCGCCGAAGGCGTCCACCAGGACGGCGAGCTTCTGGCCGGACTTCACCGCCGGCAGGTAGGCCTCGGGCACGCGGAAGTCGAGCTTGAGGGTGTCGATGGCTTCCAGATTGACGAAGTCCTTGCCGGCCGCGACAACGTCGCCGACCGACACCTTGCGCAGGCCGAGCACGCCGTCGAACGGCGCCGTGACGGTCAGCTTCTCCAGCTGCGCCTGGGCGAGCTGCACGGCGGCCTGATCGGCCTGGAGCTTGGCGTAGGCCTGCTCGCGGTTGCGCGCCGGACCGGCGTTGCGGCTCAACAGTTCCTCGGCGCGCGCCAGCTCGGCCTTGTCGAAGGCGATGCTGGCCTGCGCCTGCGCCAGCGTGGCCTTCGCCACCGAGTCGTCGAGGCGCACGAGCACGGCACCCTTGGCGACGCGCTGGCCTTCCTTGAAGGCGATGTCGGCGATGCGGCCGGCGACTTCCGGGCGGATCACCACAGATTCGTTGGACAGCAGCGACCCCACGGAGGTGATCGTCCGCGCCACCGCGCCGACGCGCACCGGCACGGCTTCCACCGGCATCGGCGGCATGCCGCCGGGGGGGCCGGCCGGCTTGCCGCCCGGAGGCGCCGATGCGCCGCCCGTTGCCGGCGCGCCCTTCACGAGCGCCACCAAGGCATCCAGGCTGCCGCCGTTCTTGATGAAGTACCAGTACCCCCCGCCGGCGACAGCAACGAGGATGAGAAGCGCGAGGGTGCGAGAAGGGCGCATGGATGTCTCGTGAACCGGGGGGAAGCGCGTGTCTTGTTGGGCGCCGCACCGCAGGGGTGGCCGCCATGAACTGAACTATATCGTTCAGTTCAGTTCCGATGTCGAGACACTTGGAGAGGATCTAGGCCGGATGGCCGAATGCGGAAGGTCCGCTTTACGGCGTCGCGGGCGTGCAGCAGCACACGACCTCCAGGTCGCAGCCTTCCGTCGAGACGGCGCCGCCGCGCAGCACCAGCCGCCGCGCACCGCGGTCGATCAGCAGATCGGCCGGCGCGCCGGAGCGCAGCAATCCGCCCTCCTCCAGCGGAACCACGCAGGCACCTTCCAGATCGACGCCACGGCAGCAGCATGGCGCGCCGCCGGCCGGCAGCACGGCGCGGATCAGCCCGTCCTCGATGCGCAGGTCGGCCAGCACGGTGCCATCCCCGGCCACCCGCGCGGCCAGTTCGGGCACGGCGTCGGGAACCATGGCGAGGCACACACGGGCGCGCTTCAGCCAATACTTCTCGGTCGCGAGGAGGCGGGAGGTGTCCATCATCCTGCCCGCGAGCATACCGTTGTATTGGTTAACGGAACCTTCCCTTGCCCTGTGGCGCGATGCTGGCAATCTCTGGAGGCACGCCACCGGAGAGCCCCGCCATGCTGATCGCCCAGATCACCGACCTGCACGTCACTCCCCGCGACACCGTGGCGTTCGGGATGGTGGACACCAACGCGCACCTCGCCGCCGCGGTGGCGCACCTGAACCGGCTCGACCCGGCACCGGACCTCGTGCTGATCACCGGCGACCTCGCCAACACGCCCACACCGGCCGAGTACGAGATGTTGGCGGAACTGCTGGCGCCGCTCGCCCTGCCCTGCCGCGCCATTCCCGGCAACCACGACGACCGCGCCGGCCTGCGGGACACTTTCGGGCCGCGCGGCTGGGTGCCGATGCAGGGCGAGTTCCTGCACCAGACCGTGGACGACGGCCCGTTGCGCGTCATCCTGCTCGACACGCAGGAGCCGGGCCGAGTCGAGGGCCGGCTGTGCGAGCGGCGGCTGGCGTGGCTGGCCGAGCGGCTGGCGGAGGCGCCGGGCAAGCCGACGCTGATCGCCATGCACCACCCGCCCTTCCGCACCGGCCTGGAGGGCATGGACCGCATCCGCTGCTTCGGCGTCGAGGGGCTGGCGGCGCTGCTGGCACAGCACCGCAACGTCCTGGGCATCGTCTGCGGACACGCGCACCGGCCGGTCACCGTGGGCTGGGGCGGCGTGGTGGCGTTCTCCGCGCCCTCGACCGCGCACCAGATCGCGCTCGACCTGCGCGTGCAGGCACCCTACCGCTGGACCACGGAGACGCCGGCCGTGGCGCTGCACCGCTGGACCCCCGAGGACGGACTGATCACCCATCTGAGCTTCATCGGACCGGAGTTCCAGGCCCGCCCGTTCCCCTGACGCCCGCATACCGGGGTGTTCCCAAATTCGGGGGCGGCGCCGATCTGCTTCCAATTTATGGAAATGTCGGAGCACCGCCGCCGACGGAAACCTTGTGCAGGGCGGGGCCTGCATTTGGCACGAAAGCTGCGTATTCGCTGGGGACCTCTCCTGCCATGGAGCCACCATGTCCCCGACCCTCGCGGATTTCGCCGTACTCGCCAGCATCGGCGTGTGCGCCTTAGCCATCGGCCTTTATGTCCGCGCGGTCATCGGCTTCGAGCGGGCGCTCGACGAACTGACGGCGTCGTCACCGGCGCTCGCCGCCCGCCGCACCTCCCCTTGACCGAGGAAACACGCATGGACACCGCCAGCACGCAGTCCTGCCACGTGCGCCGGAACGATGACATCTCCTATCTGAACGGGCGCCTGACCTTCGAGACCTACCCGTCCATGCGCGCGACGCTGGACGGCATTCTGCGCCACCGCGCGCCGCGGCACGTCATCGACGTGAGCGCATTGCAGCACATCGACTCGGCCGGTCTGGGCATGCTGCTGATCGCCAGCGAGGAGATGAAGCGCGCCAACAAGATTCTGGTCCTGCGCGCCGCCACCGGCCAAGTCCGCCGCGTGCTGGAGGTGACCCGCATGAACACGCTGATGGTGATCGAGGACTGAGCGCGGGCGGCTACTTCTTCTCCAGCATCAGCGTGCCCTGCTTCTGAAGGCGGTCGCGGATCTTGCCGCCCAGCAGGGCGAGCGCCCAGGGGAGGTCCACCTCGACGTGGGCGGATTCCTCGTACACGTCGATGCGGCCGGTCAGCGTCTGGCCGAGCGCGGCGACGCTGAACGCCAGCTGGTCCTCGTTCCACTGCTCCTCGACCGTGGCGCCGAGGCCGCCGAGCTGCGCACGCGCCTGCCCCAGTCCGTCCTGGATGCGTGTCTTCGCCCCCTGCTTGCCGAGCTGGTGTGGGATGGTGACGATCAAAGGCTTGCTCATGGCGTGTCCGGCTCCGTCAAGGCGTGCCTTGTGAACAGCGGGAGGCGGGGTTTTGCTCCTAACGTCCCTGCCCCATTATGAAATCCTGGGCTATGAATTCCTGGAAATTGGCGCAGCGCCCGGCGGAGTGCGCCGCCTCGTAGGCGGCGTTGAGCGCGCGCTTGGCCTCCACGGCGGCGACAAAGGCCCAGCGCAGGGACTCGTCCCGAATGCCGAAGCCGTCGAGAGCCAGCCGGTCCAGCACGTGCCGGTAACACTGTTCGGCCCGCGCGCCGGCATCCGCGGCGAAGGTGATGGAGCCCTCGCGCTGCCGGTACTCGCAGAGCGCCCGGCGGGCCAGCGGGATCGCCCCCAGCCGGTCGAGCACCAGCACGTTGAACACCACGTCGTCGCAGAAATTCACGTCCTCCGGCCAGTCTGGGCAGACATCGCGGCGCAGCACGAAGAACATCGGCACCGAGGTGGCGAGAAAGTGCGCGGCGGTCAGCTTTCCCACGCCCTCGCCCGGCGGGAACAGGGTGGAGAGTGCTGCGCCGTCGCGGTCGCGCACCACCGCCACGTTGTCGGCCGCCGCCCCGTGCTCGAGCGCCAGCGGCGCCAGCACGGCGAGGCGGTCCGGCGCCCAGAGGTCGTCGGCGTCGAGCGGTGCCACCAGCGGCAGGGTCGCCGCGCGCAGCCCGGCGTTGCGGGCGGCCGGGGCGCCGCTGCCGGTGCGGCCGGTGGAGACGAAACGCAGGCGCGGGTCGGCCAGCCCCTCGGCGGCGAGCACGGAGCGGTAGTCGGCGCCGTCGTCGGCGACGATGACGGCCTCCCAGGCATCCCAGGTCTGGGCGAGCAGGCTGCGCACGGCGCGGCCGATGGTCGCCTCCGCCCGGTAGGCCGGGATGATCACCGAGACGCCAGCCCCCTCCATCACCGCCCCCCGGCCACGCCGCAAACCTCCGTCATTAGCGGGCGGGCGACGGGGTGCTGTCAACGAGGCTGATCGTGTATGATGCGGGCGCGTATATTGAAGCAGCGGAGCGCGCAATCGTCCGCGGGGCGTTGAACCGGGGGCCAAGACGGGCTATGTGGGGAGTGGACGTGCGTACGCCGCACGAGCGAGACTGACATCAGGTCGACACCAGGGAGACAAGAAGATGGCGCACGCCGGAACCTACCGGTTCGACGACGATCCCGAGGAGCCGGGCACCGAGCCGGACGAAAAGTCGAAGGAAAGCGCCCAGCCCCCCTTCGCTGCCGTTCAGCAGAACCTGTTCAAGGCTCGCACGGTCCTGATCTTCGGCCAGATCGACATGAAGCTGGCGATGGGTGTGACCGCGCAGTTGCTGGCGTTGGCGACGGAGAACGATGACCCGATCCGCGTCATCGTCAACTCGCCGGGCGGCCACGTGGAGGCGGGCGACACCATCCACGACATGATCCGCTTCGTGAAGCCCGAGGTGAAGATGCTCGGCACCGGCTGGGTCGCCAGCGCGGGCTGCCACATCTATCTGGCGGCGAAGAAGGAAAACCGCTTCTGCCTGCCGAACACGCGCTTCCTGATCCACCAGCCGCTGGGCGGAACCGGTGGCCGGGCGACGGACATCGCCATCGAGGCGAAGGAAATCATCCGCATGCGCGAGCGGCTGAACAAGATCATCTCCGAGGAAACCGGCCAGTCGCTGGAGCGGGTTTCCAAGGACACCGACCGCAATTACTGGATGATGGCCGACGAAGCCCGCGAGTACGGCATCGTCAGCAAGATCATCGGGAATATGGACGAGCTGAAGTAGCCGTCCGCCGCCGAGCCCCCCTCTCCACCCGGAGAGGGGGATTTTTTATGCCCGCTCGCCTTCCCTCACCCGAACAGCCCCGCCGCGATGTTGACTCCCAAGGCGAGGATGGCGGTGTTGAAAAGGAACGACAGGATGCCGTGCAGCAGCACCAGCCGCCGCACCCCCGCCGCCTTGGTGGTGACGTCGGAGACCTGCGCCGTCATGCCGATGGTGAAGGAAAAGTACAGGAACTCCAGATAGTCCGGCGTCTGCGTGCCGGGGAACTCCAGCGTCGGCTCGCCCAGCCAGTGGTCGTGCGCGTAGTGCTGGGCGAACACCACGTGCAGAAAGGCCCAGGACAGCAGGATCGTCAGCCCGCCCAGCGCGGCGCCGGTCACGGCGTTGGGGGTTCCGCGGCTCTGGGCAATCTCCACCACGATGGCGGCCAGCGCCGCCACCACCGTCGTCACGATGACGGCAAGGATGCTGCCCCGCCCCTGCTCCAGCAGTCTGGCGCGCCGGCGGATGGTGTCCACCCTGGCCTTTGCCATCAGGCGCAGCGTCATTGCCATATAGACGGTAACGCCGATGCACCAGCCGATCAGCAGAGCCGTGATTGGCCTGGGGACGACCGGCAGCAGCGCGGCGTCCACAACGCAGGCAACGGCAAGAGCGGTGAGGAGGGTCGGCCGATGACGCAGATGTCGAAATGGCGGCAGCATGGGCAGCCGGAAAGCGTCAGACGCTGACGTCGAGGAGCGAGCCGCGCGGCGGGTGGCCGCCGTGGTTGCCACGGGCTTGCGCCACGTTGGCGCCGGTGTCCACCGAATGCCCGGTGTCGGTGCCCGAGCGGGTTTCCCGCGAGCCTTCCGTCTTGCCGGTGGCCTGCGGTGCCTGGATGGTTTGGGTCCGGGTGACCGAGACGGTGGCCTGCGCCGCGGCCATCGCCGGAGACAACGCCGCCTGCGCCGATTGCGAGATCGGCTGCTGGGGTTTCGCCACAAATGGCGCGACGGCGGGTGTTAAGTCCATGTTAAGAAAAGTACGCCTGCACCTGTGCAATTACAAGGAACGAATCGCCGCACCGCAGGAATCCCGGAGGATGGCTGGAATCCTCATCCCGTTGGCTGCTGCTGCGTAATGCAGTGGATGCCGCCGCCGCCGCGCACGATGTCCAGCGCGGCGATCTGGATCACCTCACGGTCGGGGAAGGCACGGCGCACGATGCGATAAGCCTCGTCGTCGGCGGGGTCCTCGAAGGCCGGCATCACCACGCCGCCGTTGGCGATGTACAGGTTCGTGTAGGACAGCGTGAGCCGCACGCCGTTCTGGTCGCGCCGGGCAGGCTGGCGGATCGGGATGACCTCCAACTCGCGGCCCTGGGCGTCGCGTGCCTTCTTCAGGCGGTCGAGGTTGTCCTGGAACGCCTTGAAGTTGGCGTCGGTCGGATCGTCGGTGGTCAGCGCCAGCACCACGCCGGGGCGGACGAAGCAGGCGATCTCGTCGATGTGCCCGTCCGTCTCGTCGTCCTGATAGCCCTGGCCCAGCCAGATCACCGTCGAGACACCCAGGAAGTCCCTGAGGTGCCGCTCGACCTCGGCCTTGGACAGGGTCGGGTTGCGGTTGGGGTTGAGCAGGCATTGCTCGGTGGTCAGCAGCGTGCCCAGCCCGTCCACGTGGAACGAACCGCCCTCCATCACGAGCGGTGCTGCGAAGCGCTCCAGGCCGAGGTGGTCGAGCACGAGGCGGCCGACCTCCTGGTCCTTGGCGCAATCCGCGTAGTTGCCGCCCCAGGCGTTGAAGCGCCAGTGCACGCCGCCCACCCGGCCGTTGCGGCCGACCACGAAGCTGGGGCCGGTGTCGCGAATCCAGCTGTCGGAGATGGGCAGTGGCAGGATCTGGATGCCCGGCCCGCAGGCCAGCGACGCCTCGGCCACGTCGACGGGGTCGCAGACCATGGTCACCGGCTCGAACCGGGTGATGGCGCGAGCGACGTCGGCATAGACGGTTCGGGCGGCCTCCAGGCCGTCGCCGTCCTCACCGGCCGGCCACGTCTCGGCGCGGCAGGGCCACGCCATCCAGCAACGCGCGTGGGGCTCCCACTCGCCGGGCATGTGAAGACCTTCCGCCGCCGGGGTCGTCATGCAGTCCCTCCTGTGACCTTTTTCGGGCAGGCCCAGCCTGCCATGACCTAACCACCGGTGTGGCGTTTTGGCAATGGGGAGGTCCATGCCCCTCCCCTATTCGGCAGGCTCATCCCGCTTGCAACGCCATCTGTTCGTCGCGCCTGCGCTGGCGCTCGCGGCGGGACAGCAGCAGGCTGGCAACGAAGATGCCCGTCGCCACCACCAGAACGATGATGGTCGCCAGCGCGTTGATCTGCGGGCTGACGCCGAAGCGCACGCTGGACAGGATGGTCATCGGCAGCGTCGTCGAGCCCGGCCCGGACACGAAGCTCGCCACCACCACGTCGTCCAGCGACAGCGTGAACGCCAGCAGCCAGCCCGCCACGATGGCCGGCGCGATCAGCGGCAGGGTGATGACGAAGAACACCTTGGCCGGCCGGGCGCCGAGATCCATGGCCGCCTCCTCCAAGCTGCCGTCCATGCCGACGAGGCGCGACTGCACGATCACCGACACGTAGGCGGTGGTGAAGGTGGTGTGGGCAATGGTGATGGTGGTGATGCCGCGCCCGTCCGGCCAGCCGATCAGCTGCTCCATGGCGACGAACAGCAGCAGCAGCGACAGGCCGATGATCACCTCCGGCATCACCAGCGGCGCCGAGATCAGCCCGCCGAACAGCGTCCGCCCGCGGAAGCGCCCGAACCGCGCCAGCGCCAGGCCCGCCAGCGTGCCCAGCACCACCGCCAGCGACGCCGACAGCGCGGCGATCTCCACCGACAGGTAGGCGGAGTCGAGCAGTTGCTGGTTCTTCAGCAACTCGCCGTACCATTTGGTGGAAAAGCCGCCCCACACCGTCACCAGCCGCGACTCGTTGAACGAGTAGACGATCAGCAGCGCGATGGGCACGTACAGGAAGGCGTAGCCGAACCACAGCGCCCAGGAGAGCGGCCTCATCATCGCCCGGCATCCTGCTGACGGCCCTGGACGTATTGGAACAGCATGATCGGCACCACCAGGAACAGCAACAGCGCGATCGCCACCGCCGAGGCCACCGGCCAGTCGCGGTTGGAGAAGAACTCGTTCCACAGCACCCGGCCGATCATCAGCGTGTCCGGCCCGCCCAGCAGCTCGGGGATGACGAACTCGCCGACCGCAGGGATGAACACCAGCAGCGAGCCGGCGATGATGCCGGGCATGGAGAGCGGCAGCGTCACCCGCAAAAACGCCTGCCACGGTCGGCAGCCGAGGTCGGCAGCGGCCTCCAGCAGCGCCGGGTCCATCTTCTCCAGTGACGCGTACAGCGGCAGGATCATGAACGGCAGGTACGAGTACGTGATGCCGATGTAGACCGCGGTGTCGGAGTACAGCAGCTCGAACGACGGATCGGCGAGGCCGAGCGACGCCAGCAGATTGGCCAGCGTGCCGTTGGCCTTGAGGATGCCGATCCACGCGTACACGCGGATCAGGAACGACGTCCAGAACGGCAGGATGACCAGCATCATCAAGGCGCCGCGCCGTTCCGGCCGCGCCCGCGCGATGGCGTACGCCATGGGATAGCCGAGCAGCAGGCACAGCAGCGTCGACACCGCCGCCACCTTCAGCGACGACACGTACGCCAGCACGTACAGCTCGTCGCCGAACAGGCGCAGGTAGCTGCCGAGGTTGAGCGTGACCTGAAGCTTCAGCCCCTCGCCGTCCTCGCCCTGAAGCCAGTCGATCAGCGGCGTGTAGGGCGGCTGCGCGATGACGGCTTCCGAGAAGCTGATGCGCAGCACGATGAGGAACGGCACCAGGAAGAACAGGACGAGCCACAGGTACGGCACGCCGAACACCACCCCGCGGCCCCACAGGCCGATGCGGCGCAGGCCCATGCGGCGGAGAAGGTTCATCGCGTCAGCACCACGCCAGCAAAGGGGCGCCACGTCAGGGTGACCTCGTCGTCCCAGGAGACCGGCAGGTCGGCGCGGCGCGCGAGGTTGGTCGCCGTCACCCGCACGGTCTTGCCGCTCGGCAATTCCACCAGATAGATGGACACGTCGCCGAGATAGGCGATCTCCCGCACCACGCCGCGCACGGTGTTGCGGGCGCTCGCATCCTCCGGCGGGTCCTTGCTCAGCGCGATCTTCTCCGGCCGCACGGCCACATGCACCGACGCCCCCACGGGAACCGGCGCGCCCTGGTTGATGTACAGGTCGCAGCCGGCGTCGGGCGAGCGGATCAGCACGTGGTCCGGCTCCTCCTCCACCACGCGGCCCTCGAACATGTTGACCGAGCCGATGAACTCCGCGACGAAGCGGGCGTTGGGGTATTCGTACACCTCCGTCGGCGTGCCGACCTGGGCCACCGCGCCGTGGTTCATCACGGCGATGCGGCTGGCCATGGTCATCGCCTCCTCCTGGTCGTGGGTGACCACGATGAAGGTGACGCCCAGCTTCTCCTGCAAATTGACCAGCTCGAACTGCGTCTGCTCGCGCAGCCGCTTGTCCAGCGCGCCCAGCGGCTCGTCCAGCAGCAGCAGTTTCGGCCGCTTGGCGAGGCTACGCGCCAGCGCCACGCGCTGCTTTTGCCCGCCGGAGAGTTGGTGCGGCCGGCGCTTGGCGAAGGGGGCGAGCTGGACCATCTCCAGCATCTCCGCCACGCGGTCGCGGATCTCGGCGCGTGGCAAACGGTCCTGTTTCAGGCCGAAGGCGATGTTCTGCTCGACGCTCATGTGCGGGAACAGGGCGTAGGACTGGAACATCATGTTGATCGGGCGCTCGTAGGGCGGAATGCCCGCCATGTCGGCGCCGTCGATGAAGATCCGCCCCTCGCTGGGCGTCTCGAACCCCGCCAGCATGCGCAGCAGCGTCGTCTTGCCCGAGCCGGAGCCGCCGAGCAGCGCGAAGAACTCGCCGCGGTGGATGTCCAGGCTCACGTCGTCCACGGCGAGAAAGTCACCGAAACGCTTGGTCACCCGCTCGATGCGCACGTAGGGAGCCTGCGCCGGGTCCTGCCAGGGCTCCAGTCGGGTCGTCTTGCGGATCGGCGGCTGGGCCATCGCGGGCGGGTTCCTCCCCCTGGAACGGAAAACGGGAACGAAAAACGCCCCGGCCCGTGCAGGACGGACCGGGGCGTTGCGGCGCGTCTCAGGCGCCTTTTACTTCCCGGTCTTGACCTTCGTCCACACCCGCGTGCGGGCGCGGTCGGTGGACTGCTTGATGGCCTTCAGGCTGAACAGCTTCACCTTCGTGGTCTCCGGTAGGTAGACGGCCGGGTTGGCCTTCACCTCGGCATCGACGGGCGACGACGGCACCGCGTTGGCGTACTTCACCGCGTTGCTCACACCGGCGATGTTGGCCGGGTCGAGGACGAAGTTGATGTAGGCGAAGGCGCCGTCCTTGTTGGGCGCGTCGGCCGGAACCGCCAGCGTGTCCCACCAGACCTGCACACCTTCCTTGGGCGCCACGTACTGCACGGTGTGGGTCGCCTTGGCCTCGACGGCGCGGGCCGCCGCTTGGTTGACGTCGCCGTTATAGGCCATCACCACGCAGGCGTCGCCGGCCGCCAGCAGGTTGATGTTCTGCCCGGTGACGAACTGCTTGATGTACGGGCGCACGGCCATCAGCGCCTTCTCGGCCTTGTCCAGATCCTCCTTCTTCTCGGAGTTCGGGTCGAGGCCGAGGTAGTTGAGCACCGAGGGGATCACGTCGATGGCGGAATCCATGACGGTGATGCCGCAGGCCGACAGCTTCTTGGCGACTTCCGGCTTGAAGATCATGTCCCAGCTGTCGAGCGCCACGTCGGGGGCGACGGCCTTGATCTTCTCCGGCACGATGCCGATGCCGACGGTGCCGCCGAGGTACGGCACGGCGAACTTGTTGCCGGGGTCCGAGGTCGCGACCAGCTTGAGCATCGCCGGATCGACGTTCTTCAGATTGGGGATCTTCGCCTTGTCGAGCGGGGCCAGCACCTTGGCCTGGATCATGCGCGACAGCGTCGGCTCGGCGGTCGGCACGATGACGTCGTAGCCGGACTTGCCGACCAGCACCTTCTGCTCCAGCAGTTCCAGGCTGTCGTAGAGATCGACCTTGGTCGGATAGCCGGTGGCCTTGGTGAAGTCGGCGAGCGTGGTCTCGCCCAGATAGTCGTTCCAGATGTAGATGTTGACCGGCTTCTTGTCCTGCGCGCGTGCGGTGCCGGCGAGCGCCCCAGTGACGGCGACTGCGGCGACAGCGCCGGCCAGCGCCAGAGCGAATGTCTTCTTCATAGGATGCCCCCCGATCAAGGCGTTGTTATTTGGCGTGCCCGCACGGCGGCAGCGCACGGCGTCCCCGACGCGGGCGCCATTGCACTGTGGCACGCAGGGCTTGTCAACGGGTTGGGTGGCGGGTTGGGGGCGGGTCAGGGATTGGGCTCCGGCGGCGCCACGTCGCCCCACTCGCGCCACAGCACCAGGATCGCCGCCATCACCACCGGCCCCAGCACAAGGCCCAGCAACCCGAAGGTTTCCAGCCCGCCCAGGATGCCGACCAGCGCCCAGGGGAACGGCAGACGCACGGCTCCGCCGATCAGCGCCGGCTGGACGACGTTGTCGCCGACCATCATCACCGCCACGCCGAAGGCGAACAGGGCCGCCGCGGCGACCGCGCTGCCCTGCGCCAGCAGGATCAGCGACGCCACGGTGAAGGCCAGCCACGCGCCCAGCGGCACCATGGCGCAGACCGCCGTCATCACGGCGAACAGCACGGCGTGCGGCACGCCGGCCACCATATAGCCGACGCCGATGATCGTCCCCTCGCCCACCGCCACCACCAGCGTGCCGACCGCCGTGCCGCGCACCGCCATCGCCATGCGCTCGGCCAGCCGCTCGCCGGGATCGCCGAGCCAGCGGTCGGCGCCCTCGATGCAGCGGCGGGCCAGCCATGCGCCCTCGCGGAACAGCACGAACAGCGCCACCAGCGTCACGAAGAACAGCAGCAGCCGGTGCAGCAGTTGCCCGCCAAGGCTGCTCGTCCAGCTCGCCAGCGCGTTGGGGTCGAGGCCCTTCAGCAGTCCGCCGGCAGCGCTGGGATCGCTGAGGTTGGATTTCCACCACGCCAGCGCCTGATGGCCGACCAGCGGCAGCCGCTCCAGCCATTCGGGGACGGGGATGCCCTTCTCCTGCGCCCCGGCGATCCAGCGCGTCACCACCTGCGCCTCGCGCGCCACCTCCAGAGCGACGACGGTCAGCGGCAGCAGCACGATCAGCGAGGCGAGCACCGTCGAGACCAGCGGCGCCACCACCCCGCGCCAGCGCTCCGGCAGCCGGTCGGCGAAGCGCTGGTGCAGCGGCCACACGGCAATGGCGATGACGACGGCCCAGGTCACGGAGCCCAGGAAGTCCCACGCCACCCAGACGCCCAGCAGCATCAGCGCCGCTGCGAACACCAGCCGCGCGGTGCGCCGCGACCAGGGCGCCGGGGCGGCCGGGCGATGGGGCGGCGTGCCTTGAGGCTGTTCGGAAAGGTCGGTGCGCCGTGGAACAGCCATATCCCCTCCTCGCGTTCCCACACCGTGGGTTAACGCGCGAAGAGCGGATATGGCCGGTCGCCTACACGTTCAGCAGCAGATTCTCACGCTCCCACGAACTGATGACGCGGTGGTAGGCCTCGTACTCGGCCTCCTTCACGCAGGTGAAGGCGTCGACGAACTTCTCGCCGATGATCTCCTTCAACGGCTTGCAGCTGTTGAACTTCGCCAGCGCGTCGCCTTGGTGGCGCGGCAGCGTGAAGGCGAGGCGATAGGCCGAGCCCTTCACCGGATCGTTGGGCTCCATCCCGTTCACCATCCCTAAGTACCCGCAGGCCAGCGACGCGGCGATGGCGAGGTACGGGTTGGCATCCGCCCCCGCCACGCGGTTCTCCACCCGGCGCGAATCCTGCGGCGACACCGGCACGCGCAAGCCCGTGGTGCGGTTGTCGCGGCCCCAGTGCACGTTGATCGGCGCGTCTGAATTCGGCACCAGACGCCGGTAGGAGTTCACGTTGGGCGCCAGCAGCGGCATCACATAGGGCAGGTATTTCTGCAAACCGGCGACGTGCGACAGGAACAGCGGGCTGTCCGTGCCATCGGGGTTGGCGAACAGGTTTCGGCCGCTCTCCGCGTCCACCACGGACTGGTGGATGTGCATGGCGCTGCCCGGCTCGGACTGCATGGGCTTGGCCATGAAGGTGGCGTAGATCTGGTGGCGCAGCGCCGCCTCACGCGCCGTGCGTTTGAACAGAAAGGCCTGGTCGGCCAGTTCCAGCGCGTCGCCGTGATTGAAGTTGATCTCGATCTGCGCCGCACCGGCCTCGTGCGTCAGGGTGTCGATGTCGATGTCCTGCGCTTCGCAGAAATCGTAGATCTCCTCGAAAATCGGGTCGAACTCGTTGACGGCGTCGATGCCGAAGGCCTGCCGCCCGCTCTCCATCCGGCCGTTGCGGCCGACCGGCGGGATGAGGGGATAGTCGGGGTCCTTGTTGACCTGGACCAGGAAGAACTCCAACTCCGGCGCCACGATGGGCTTCCAGCCGCGCGCTTCGTACAGCGCCAGCACGCGCTTCAGCACGTGGCGCGGCGAGAAGTCCACCGGTTTGCCGTCGGCGTAGACGCAGTCGGTGATGACCTGGGCGGTCGGCTCCTCGTACCACGGGACGAAGCGGATCGTCCGTTCGTCGGGGATCATGTAGATGTCGGAGTTCTCGTCCGAGGTGACGTCCTCGTCATCGGGGTACTCGCCGGTGACGGTCTGCACGAAGATCGCTTCGGGAAGCCGCAGGCCGCGATCCCGCAGGATGCGTAGGAACTTCTCGGCGGGAACGATCTTTCCCCGCGCGATGCCCGACTGATCGGGGACGAGGCATTCCACCTCGGTTATGCGGTTCTTTTTGATGAAATCTTCCATGAACGCCATGAACAAACGGTCCGCCCCGGCTCGGCAGACGCCTCCGCGCTGTTGACCCCGTCCGAGTATGGGCGGACGTCGGGGACCGCGCCAGGGGGGCTTTGGCATAACGCGAAGATGTCATATTGGGGCGGCCACGCGCGCAGCCCGGTTGACGACCGGGCGCCCACCCCGTATCTGCCCTGGGCATGACCTCCCGCCGGCCCGTCCGTTCCTGGTACGCCGACACCGCAAACCCCCACCCCGAGCACCCCGCGCTGGACAGCGCCCTGGCGTGCGACGTGTGCGTGGTGGGCGGCGGCTACACCGGCCTGATGAGCGCGCTCGAACTGGCCGAGCGCGGCTACGACGTCGTGCTGCTGGAGGCCGAGCGGGTCGGCTGGGGTGCCTCCGGGCGCAACGGCGGGCAGGTCATCACCGGCTACAACAAGTCCATGGGCGAGATCGCCGCGCGCATGGGCGCGGATGACGCCCGCAAGCTGTGGGACTTGGGCGAAGAGGCCAAGGCGTTGTTGCGCGAGCGGGTGGAACGGCACGGCATCCGCTGTTCGCTGACCTGGGGATTCGTGCTGGCGGCGCTGAAGGACCGCCACATGGCCGAACTGGCCGGGCTGGAGCGCGAGTTGCGCGACGACTGCGGCTACACCGGGGTCGAGCGGCTGGACCGCGCCGGGCTTGCCGGATACGTGCGGGGCCAGGGCTATGTTGGCGGGCTGTACGACTCAGGCAGCGGGCACCTGCACCCGCTCAACTATGCGCTTGGGCTGGCGGACGCCTGCGTAGCGGCCGGGGTGCGGATCTTCGAGGGCTCGCGGGTGTTGAGCATCGCCACCGGCGATGCGCCGGAGGCGGTGACGGCGCGCGGCCGGGTGCGGGCGCGCTTCCTGGTGCTGGCCGGCAACGCGTATCTGGGCGGGCTGGCACCGGCGCTCACCGCCAAGGCGATGCCGGTCGCCACCTACATCATCGCCACCGAACCGCTGGGGGCGGAGCGCGCGGCGGCGCTGTTGCCGCGCGACGTGGCGGTGAGCGACATGAACTTTGCGCTCAACTACTTCCGCCGCACGCCCGACCACCGGCTGCTGTTCGGCGGCGGAGTGAGCTATTCCGGCCGCGACCTGCCTGGGCTGGAGCTGGGGATGCGCCGCAAGATGCTGCGCGTCTTCCCGGATCTTGAGGGGGTGCGCGTCAGCCACGTCTGGGGCGGGCACGTGGCGATCACCGCCAACCGGCTGCCGCATCTGGGCCGTCTCGGCCCGGCGACGTACTTCGCGCAGGGCTATTCCGGGCACGGCGTGGCGCTGGCGGGCATCGCCGGGCGGGTGATCGCCGAAGCGGTGAGCGGCACCGCCGAGCGCTTCGACGTGTTCGCCCGCATCCCGCACCGCAGCTTTCCCGGCGGGCCGGGGCTGCGCACGCCGGCGCTTGTCCTCGCGATGCTCTGGTTCCGACTGCGCGATCTGCTGTAAGCTCCGCCCGATTTTTGCGGGGAGCGACATCGAACCGCAACGGATCGTCCCTCGATTGGGATTATCAGTACCCCTCACGAAGCTGCGACGGCGCCCCGAACCATGACCGACCTCTCCAACGCCGCCGACGCCAAGGATGGCGCCCCCGCGCAGATGCGCGAGACGCATTTCGATTTCCAGCACAAGGTGTTCAGCCTGCCAGCGGCGTACTTCGCGCACGACCCGACGTCGAAGCAGCCGGTGCTGAACATCCTGCTGGGCGACCTGAAGGCGGGGCTGCCCTTCAACACGCTGAAGGACTCCTTCTCCATCGAGGACGACAGCCGCGACGCCCGCCTGCTGGTCTTGGTCGAGAAGGGGTTGCAGTACGTCAAGCAGATCCGCCCCGGCGAGAAGATCCCCGGCGAACTGCTGGATGGCACCGCATCCTGGTCGGTGGAGGACCGGCACCGGATCATCGCCAAGGGGCGGCTGACGGTGCAATTGGTGTCGTGGATCACCGGGTCGGAGATGATCGTCGTCGACCAAGCGGAACTGGAGCAGATCGTCGAGGACCCGCAGACCAAGGAGCGCCTGAAAACCGCCTTCACGCAGATCGCCGAGAAGCTGGGCATCCACAGCGACAACGCCGAGCAGTACATCAACGACCGCATCGACGACCTGACGCAGGAGCTGTCGTACATCGAGGCGCTGCGCGACCGCTTCAACCACATCCGGGCGATCAACGACAACTTCACCAAGCTCTTGCAGATCTACCGCGCCGACCGGACCTTCTGCTCCGAGATCCAGCGCATGCAGGGGCTGATCAAGAAGCCGCTGAGGACGTACGACACCATCTTCGATCAGGCCGACGCCCAGACCGGCGAGATCATGGGAGCGTTGAAGTCGTTCGACTCCACGGTGAACTTCATCCGCAAGATCCGCGACGACCTGCGCTCGCGCCTGATGGAGTGGGAGGACGTCCTGCGCGCCTGGGACGGCGTGCCAGTCGAGAAATCGCAGCAGATCGAGCAGTTGCAGAAGCTGACCTACCGGTTCTTGGCGAGCAATTTCATCGAGACGAAGGTGTGGGAGCGCAAGTAGGCGCCCACACGAAGATGTGACCGCCGCCCCCTGTCGGATGCCGCCCGAAAGCCGATGTTGATGTCATCGGGGCCTACGTTCGGGAGGCGGCGATGATCACGCGCATTCTGTTCCTTTTGGCGCTCAGCCTTGGCTTGGCGGCGTGCAACGGCTCGTCTGGAAGCGCCCAATCGGGCACCTCCGGCACGGGCACGTCCGGCACGGTGTGGGACCACAGCGGCGGCGCAGGCGGGGGCGGCGGGGGCGGCGGAGGAGGTGGCGGCGGCTACTGAGCAACGCAAACACCGGTCCCTCCCCCGGCCCTGTTCGGGGGAGGGCCTGAAGGCTTACGCCACGCCGCGCAGCACCGTCGCCAGCGTGCCGATCAGTTCGTCGATCTGCTCCTTCTCGATGATCAGCGGCGGCGACAGGGCGATGATGTCGCCGGTGGTGCGCACCAGGATGCCCTTCTCGTACGCCTTCACGAACGCCTCGTAAGCGCGCTTGCCGGGTTCGCCCGGCCGGGGCTCCAGTTCCACCGCGCCGACCAGGCCGATGTTCCGCAAATCCACCACGTGCGGCAGGCCCTTGAGCGCGTGGATCGCGTCCGCCCAGGCGTCCTCCAGGCTCTTCGCCCGCTCGAACAGGCCCTCCTCGGCGTAGGTGTCCAGCGTCGCCTCGGCCGCGGCGCAGGCCAGCGGGTGGCCGGAGTAGGTGTAGCCGTGGAACAGCTCGATCGCCTGCTCCGGGCCGGTCATCAGCGCATCGTGGATGTAGGTGCGGGCGAACACCGCGCCCATGGGGACGACGCCGTTGGTGATGCCCTTGGCGACCGTCACCAGATCGGGCTGCACGCCGAAGCGCTCGACGGCAAAGCCGGTGCCCAGGCGGCCGAAGCCGGTGATGACCTCGTCGAAGATCAGCAGGATGCCGTGCTTGTCGCAGATCGCCCGCAGACGCTCCAGATAGCCCATGGGCGGCAGGAGCACGCCGGTCGAGCCGGCCACCGGCTCGACGATCACCGCGGCGATGGTCGAGGCGTCGTGCAGGGTGACGATGCGCTCCAGCTCGTCGGCGAGGTGGGCGCCCCACTCCGGCTGGCCGCGGCTGTACGCCTGATGCTCGCGGCTGTACGTGTGGGGCAGATGATCGACGCCGGGCAGCAGGGCCGGCGCGTACGCCTTGCGGTTGGCGACGATGCCGCCCACCGAAATGCCGCCGAAGCCGACGCCGTGATAGCCGCGCTCGCGGCCGATGAAGCGGAAGCGCTGGCCCTCGCCCCGCGCACGGTGGTAGGCCAGCGCGATCTTCAGCGCGGTGTCCACCGATTCCGAGCCGGAGTTGGTGTAGAACACGTGGTCAAGATCGCCGGGCATCAGCGCCGCCAGCCGGGTCGCCAGCGAGAACTGCCGGGGGTGGCCCATCTGGAAGGGCGGCGCGTAGTCCATCTCCCGCACCTGCCGCTGCACCGCTTCGACAATCTTTGGACGGGCGTGACCGGCGTTGCAGCACCACAGGCCGGCGGTGCCGTCGAGGATGCGGCGGCCGTCGTGCGAGGTGTAGTGCATGCCCTCGGCGCTCACCAGCAGGCGCGGCGCGCTCTTGAACTGCCGGTTGGCGGTGAACGGCATCCAGTAGGCGGCGAGGTCGTTCGGCCGCAGTTCGGCGCTTCCGTCCATGGTTGTCTCTTCCCTTTTGTTTTCGTTTTTCCCGTTGGCGACCAGCCTAGCCCCTCCCCCGCCCGCCCATCAAGGCACGGAAGGACGCAGACGCGCCGTTAACCGCTGCGAAAGCCCGCGCCCCTATCGTTCGTAGACTTACGGTCTGGGGTGCGGACATGCGGCGGTGGTTGGGGCTGGTGGCGCTGGGTTCGGCGCTGGCGGGGCCGGCGGGGGCGGCCGAGACGGCGTGGCAGGGCGGATGCTCGGGCCAGGGCGCCGAGCGGCGGTGCAGCGTCGGCACGGTCTACGGCTTCACCAACAACCGTGGCGGACGCAACGACGTGACGGTGACCATCGTCCGCGACGCCGCCTGCACCACACTGAACGTCGGCTTCGACGGGCCGATCGCGCTGGACCGGCCGGCGCGCATCGCGCTGGACGACGGCCCGGCGCAGGAGTTCGCCATGAAGGAGTCGCGGCGCATCGGTCTGGCCTGCGCGCCGATGGAGCGGCTGGCGTCCGCGCGCGTGCTGCGCATCGACTTTTCGGCCGAGCCAAGCAACCGAACGCGCGTTTATCATTGGCTCAGTCTGACGGAGCGCTCGGTCTC
This sequence comes from Azospirillum terrae, assembly GCF_053470425.1. Taxonomy (NCBI): domain Bacteria; kingdom Pseudomonadati; phylum Pseudomonadota; class Alphaproteobacteria; order Rhodospirillales; family Azospirillaceae; genus Azospirillum; species Azospirillum terrae. Next base: position 1,198,626 of record NZ_JBPXMR010000001.1, read on the forward strand.
GGTGCCTCTCGAAGGGTTGATGGCGACGTTCGACCGGGTATCCGCCGAGCGTTGAGGCGCTGCCCGCGGAAGGCGAAACCCCTCGCAATTTGCGTCCTTCGACCTACCTGTAGCAGGTCGTTCCCGAAGGAGTGCGCCTTGTTCAGCTTCGCGCGGTGGCAGAAGACGGAGCCAGTGCCGGCAGCGGTGCCGCGGGGCTTGCGCGTCTACGCGATTGGCGACGTGCACGGCCGCCTGGACCTGCTGGACCGCATGCTGGACCAGATCGACGAGGACGGCGCCGCGGCGCCGGACCTTGTGAAGTACATCGTCTACCTCGGCGACTATGTGGATCGCGGAGCGCACTCCAGCGGCGTCATCGAGCGCCTTGCCGCCGGGCCGCCACCGGGCTTCGGCGCCATTCCCCTCAAGGGCAACCACGAGGCGTCGATGCTGGAGTTCCTGGAGGACATCAGCGTCGGCCCGAACTGGATGACCTACGGCGGCACAGCAACTCTGGCGAGCTATCACGTGCAGCCGCCGCACGCCGATTCCCCGCCGGAGGATCTGAAGCACGCCCAGGAGATGCTGCGTCTGGCGCTGCCGCCGACGCATCTGGCGTTCCTGGGATCGCTGCGCACCAGCGTGACCATCGGCGACTATCTGTTCGTCCACGCCGGCGTGCGCCCCGGCATGCCGCTTGACCGCCAGCGTGAGGACGATCTGCTGTGGATCCGCGAGGATTTCCTGCGCTCCACCGCCGACCACGGCAAGGTGGTGGTGCACGGCCACACCATCACGCCGGAGCCCGAAGTGCGGCCCAACCGCATCGGCATCGACACCGGCGCCTTCGCGACGCACCGCCTGACCTGTCTGGTGCTGGAAGGGACGGAGCGGCGGTTTCTGGTGACGTGACGGGGCTGGACGTACGCGCGCCAACAGCCATACTCGTCATCCCCGCAAGAGACGAAAGCCCCCGATGCCCCACCGCCCGGACCTCATCGACAACCGCATGAAGGCGATCCACGCCCGGCCGCTGGTGCTGATCGTCGGCGCGCCGCAGTCCGGGTTCGAGGCGGCGCGCGTTCTGCTCGACGCCCACCCGGAGGTGCGCTGCGCCCCCGATGGCCACTTCACCGACCGCTTCGCCGTACCGCTCAAGGAGGTTCTGGGCGACTACAACGCCGGGCTGGACGCCGGACAGGCGGGCTTCACGCAGGGTGACTTCCTCCACCTCGTGCGGACCGCGGTGATGCTGGCGCTCGCCAAGCTGGAGGTGACGGACGGCGTCCGCCTAATCGGCTGCGCGGCGGCGGTGCACGCCCACAACCTCGACTTCTGGGAGCTGATGGTCCCCGACCTCAAGGTGCTGCACGTGGTGCGTGACGGGCGCGCCGCCGTCGCCGCGGCGCTGGATCTGGCCGGGGCCGAGCCCGGCAGCGAGCCCTGGTACGGCGCGGTGGACGCCGCCGCCTACGCCTGGACCGACGCCACGCGAACCGCCTGCGGCTTCGGCGCCAGCCGGCATGACCGCTACCACGAGGTGCGCTGGGAGGACCTGCTGGAGGACCCGCACACCCACCTGGGCGCCGCGTTGCGCTTCCTGGAGGTGCGCGCCGACGACGAGGCGCTCGCCGCCTGCCTCAGCCATCGGCCGGCCCCGACCGAGCCCCACACCCGGTTGGACGAGCGGGCGCTCGGCCTGCTGCGCAAGCACCAAGGGCCGCTGCTGCGCCAGTTCGGCTACGCCAGCTAGGGCTGCACATTTCGCGCAAACGTGGTACGTTCGGAGCCATGAGGATCGCCGCCGTCATGCTGGCGTGCCTTGCGCTGACGGGCTGCTCGGGCGAGCCGTCCGAGTCCGACATGCGCAAGGCCGTCGAAGCCACCACCCGCCGCACGCTGGAGGCGCAAGGCCGCCCCGGCTTCCGGCAGTTCGACGTTTTCCGCAAACAGGGCTGTGTCGAGACCAAAGGCAAGGCCGGCCAGCATGATTGCTATTACGCCGCCACCTTCTCCCCGCAGCCCGGCCAGCCGCCGCTGACCGTCAACGGCAAGGGCCGCTTCCGCGCCACCGACCAGGGCGTCGCCTTCGAGGACCTGGGCGCGCAGCCGCGTTAGGACTTTCCAACCGTCCCGCCCCTTTTCCGCCCGCCCCGGCGCCGCGCGCCAGCTTGGCCGTTGACACTCTGCATTTCAGAGTGTAATTAACTCTGCATCGCAGAGTGAAGCGGCAGGAAGCCTATGTCCGACAGCGTGACCCAGCGCATCGACGCCATCCATTCCATGCTCTCGGCCGGGCACCGGAACCTGCGGATCGAGCGGCACACGCTGATGCTCTGGGGTGCTGCGGGCGGCGGGCTGCTGCTGGCCAGCAACGGCATCCTCACCGAGGCGCAGTTCCCCGACGTGGCGCAACGGGCGCTGGCGTGGCTGGCGCTGCTGTCGGTGACGCTGGGCGGCGTCGCGGCGCTCGACTGGTACCTCACCCGCCGGGCCAAGCGCGAGCGGGACGAGGCGTGGTCGTTCATCCACCGGCAGGTGCTGAAGGTCTGGTGGCTGCTGATGGCGCTGGGGACGCTGCTGACCTTCGCGACCTTCTTCTTCGGCGGCGGCTACATGCTGTGCGCCGCCTGGATCGTGCTGATCGGCCTCGGCCTGTACGTGCACGGCCTGTTTTCCGAGGAACTGCTGGAGTGGATCGGCGTCCTGTCGATCGTCATCGGCGTCGCCAGCCTGGGCTATCGCCTCGACTACGAGACGACGCGGCAGATCGCGGCGTCGGTCTTCGGGCTTGGACTGCCGCTGCTGGCGCTGATGCTCGACCGTGGGCGGGTGCGGCCTTCCTGGCAGCGGATGGTGCAGTCGGCGGCGTGGACGCTCGTGGTGCTCGGCGTACCGCTGGCGGCCCACCTCCACGGCGGCACCGGACTCCAGCCCGCCGATGCCCCGCCGCTGGCGCTGGAGTCCTTCCTCAAGGGGGCGGGCGCGACCGGCCGGCGCATCGTCACGCTGCCGGCGGGGACGGCGGTTCCCGTGCAGGTCCAGATCGCCGGCAACATCTTCCGCAACACCCCCGCCGCAACCCTGCCGCTGACGCTCGCCCTGCCGCTGGAATTGGTGACGGAGAACGGCGAGCCGACCGGCGACGTCCGCTTCGTCGGCGAATCCTGGGTGCGCGGCGGCGCCGGGCTGTGGATCACCATTCCGAAGATGCAGGCCGAACTCACGCCGGGCCGTGGCCCACTCGTCCGCGCCGTCGTGAAAGCCGAGAGCATGGCCGAACAGCACCCCTGACCGGCCCCATCCACCCTGTTACAAACCCTATCGAGGAGACATGGCATGAAACGGAAACTGTTGGCCGCCCTGGTGTTGGCCGGATCGAGCCTGGGCGGCTGCGTCGGTCTGTTCCCGCCGGGTGCGGAGGATATGGCGAAGCTCCCGGTGGTCCGCTACGGCGAGGCGGCGCCGGCCGGCGGCGAGTATGTGCGGCTCTATCCGGCCGGAGTTCCGCTGCCGGTCGTCGCCGGGGTATCGGGTACGGTGTTGACGAAACCGGCGCAGGCGCGGCTGGAGGTGGCCACGAACCGCGACATCTATGTCTACCGGACCTGGGTCAGCTTCGACGGCAAGACCTGGCAGGCCGGGGACAAGGTCATGGACGCACGGTTCGAGATGAAGCTTCCCGGTGAGACAGACACCAAGGCGCCCGGCGCGCTGACGGCCCAGTTCGACCTCAAGCCCTAGGAGCGCACCGCGCCGTGGACACCCTGGACCCGCTGTTGCATCAGCCCTTACGCACGCAGATCGCCGCCTTCCTGGCCGGTGCCGGGGAGGCGACCTTCACCGAGTTGAAGCAGCGCCTGGAGGTGTCGGACGGCAACCTCGACTCGCACATCAAGAAGCTGATGGCGGCGGGGTATGTGTCCGTCCGCAAGGACACCGGGGAGGGCCGGCCGCAATCCAGCTACGCCCTCACCCCCCTCGGCCGCGAGGCGCTGCACGGCTACATCGCCGCCTTGCAGCGCCTGCTGCCCTTCGACACGGCGGCGCACGAGGCGCCGGCATCGCCGGCGCTGAAACCGCGGACGCAGGGGTGACGAACCGCCGTATCAGTCCCGGAAGTTCACATATTGCAGCGGCTGCTCCAGTTTCATCCCGCGCACGTGGGCGATGGCGTCCTGGAGGTCGTCGCGCTTCTTGCCGGTGACGCGCAGTTCGTCGCCCTGGATGGACACCTGCACCTTGAGCTTGGCGTCCTTGATCCCCTTGACGATCTGCTTGGCGAGGTCCTGGGCGATGCCCTGGCGGATCTTCACCACGTGGCGCACCGTATCGCCGGCCGCCTTCTCCACCTTGGCCGAGAAATCGAGGAAGTTGGCGTCCACCTTGCGCCGCGTCATGTGGACGCGCAGCAGTTCGTGCACCTGATCCAGCTTCGGCTGGTCGTCGGCGAGCACGGTGATGTCGTTCTCGGTGCGCTCGATCGAGCACTTGGAGCCCTTGAAGTCATAGCGCTGCTCGATCTCGCGCCGAGCGCCGGCAAGGGCGTTTTCCACTTCGGACATCTCGGTCTTGGACACGATGTCGAATGACGGCATGGCTCTCCTCCCCTCTTCCACGATGCGCCGCGACCGTAGTGGAGCCGCGCGCTCCCGTCCAGAGGGCAAGCCGCTGATCAGGTGCGCTGCCAGACCCGCCGCCAGACCTGAGGGACACCGGCGTTGAACAGCAGCCCCTCGGCCGTGCGCTTGAGGTCTTCGCGGGCGTTCCAGTACCACTGCCGCCCCCACTGCCGCGGGTGGGTGAGGATCAGGATCGGCCCGACGCCGTCGCGGATCGCCGCGGCAGGGTCCCTCCTCGCCGTGTCGCTGGACCGCCACTCCAGCGGATAGGGCAAGTCCCGCGCACGGAAGGCCAGACAGTCCTCGACGTCCGCGTCGTAGGCCTCCAGGTCGATCCCCGCCCGCTCGCGCAACGCGCGGTCGGCCAGCAGCAGCGTGTTGCTGGTGCCCAGCGCGCGGTTGGCGAAGTCACCGTGACTCGCCGCGACGCGCAACGGCAGGCCGGTGCGTTCGCGCAGCATCGTCAGGTTCCGCACGAAGCGCTCCCGCGCTTCGTCGAGGATTTCGTCCAGCCGATTCTTGCCGTTCACCCCCCGCTCCTTGGCGACGGTCGCCAACTCCTCGTAGTGGTAGCCCACCTCATGTCCAGCGGCGGCCAGCGCGCGCATGATCGGCACGTCGATGGTCTGCAACCGGAAGAAATACGATCCCCTCCCACCGGCGCTGGCCTCGGCCTCGGCAAACAGCGGCGCCACGCGGGGGGCAGTGTCGATGTCGTGCCGCATCACGATGATCCGGCGGCTGTCGTTGGTGAAGGTGGCCCCGCTGCGGCGCAACGCACAGAAAGCGCCGACCGGCATGACCGTGTAGGAGCGCTGCTCCGCCAGCGACAGCAAGGCCCGGTATTCGGCCAGCCGGTCGCCCCGCAGATAATCGTTGTGCAGCCTGCCCCAGAGATTTTTCACCCCGCCCTCCGCGCAACGTTGGCGTGCATCTCCCATGTAATGCCGGCAGCCCCGGAAACCCATTTCACTTCAGAACGGACCGCAGAAGCGTTGGGGGGATCGTCTTTGCCTGGAAGTAAGCGCCAGATAGCCCGGCGGTGGCGCAAAGGCCTTACGTCCGCTGCCCCGGATGTTGGAACTCGATGCCCATGCCCTCGTTCGGCTTGTCGGGCATCTTCGGCTGCGGCAGGGCGTAGAAGCGCGGCTCGCGGTCGTCCCAGCTCTGCTCGAAGGGCAGCTTCATCATCGGATGGGTGCCGTTGCGGTCGGCCTCGCGCATGGCCTGCTGGAGCTGCTCGGCCATCTTGGCGTTCCACGGCAGCTTGTAGAGGTTGGGGGCCTGGGTCCACAGCAGGGTCAGGTAGATGGCGTCGTTCTCCTTGAAGGTGGCGCTCAGCACCGTCGCCTCCGGCACCTTGGTGCCGAGCCATTCCAGGGTCACCGGCTTTGCGCGGCCGAGCAGGCTGGCCGGCGCCGCGTAGGCAGCCGGCAGCAGCAGCGCGAACAGCGCCAGGATGAAGGTGCGCCCGCGCCCGTCGCGCGCCCAGCGCAGCGACACGAACACCAGCATCAACGCCAGTGCCGCGAAGATGACGAACAGCAAGGTCAGGCTTTCCATGGAGTCACTTCCTCGCCGAACGGAGCGGTTTGTAGACGGCGTTCAGACTCCCCGGAACCAAGTCGCCCTTGTCGTCGAGCGTGAAGCGGAAGGCGGTGATCTCCTGCCCCTCACGGTCGAGGCGGACGCGCGTCGCGGCCAGCGTCGCGGCTCCCGCCTCGGTCTCCTTCTTGACCCGAGCCACCACCCGCACCCAGATCGGATAGATGTTCTCCAGATTGCGGAACAGGTGGATGTTGACCGTGTACTCGCCGGGCGGAATGCCGCGGCTGTACGAGGTCTCGAAGTTCACTTCCGTCGGGTCGGCGTAGCTGCCCAGGTCGTCGCGCAGAAGGTTGAAGATCAGACCGGACTTGTTGGAATAGCCCACCGGCACGTCGCCCGGCGCCTGCACCCACAGATCGACGTCGGTGCGCAGCTTGTCGTCCCAGCGCGCCTCGATGATGACGTTGCCGGGCGGTTCGACATCGGAGACCCCGGCGCCATTGGCCTTCTTCGACTCATTGATGAAGGGCACCGCCAAGACCGCGCACGCGACGAAGCCGCACAACAACAGGGTCAGCATGTCCCGCGCGACCAGCACCCCCGTTTGGTCTTCGCCGATGAGGTCGTTCATTGGGCCTCCGCCGTTCGCATGGCCGGACGAAGGGCAACGGTACGGCCATCGGAATCGTTCAGCGCCCTCTCACGCGCGTTCACCCGCGCCGCGTCCATGATCGACGCGCACAGGGACGCGGTGGCGCTGCGCAGCATCTGAAGGTTGCAAGTCGTCCAGAGGCACAGCAATCCGCCGAGCATCGTCGCGTAGATAGCGACGCCTATGCCACGGGCGATGGTGCTGACGAGCGCGCCGGCCGCCGACGCGTTGCCGACCTGATCCGGCGAGATGTTGGCGGCGAACAGGCTGAATCCCCAAGCCGTGCCGACGAGGCCCAACAGGCCCAGCGCGTTGGCGATGTGTTGGATGTGCGACAGCCGGGAAAACAGCCGGATCTCCAGCGCCCGCTCGCTCTCGATGGTGATCACGCGACCTTCGCCATGCTTCAGCCGGTCCAACTCGGCCCCGACCTTCCAGACGCGGTAGGCGGTCATCGCCAATCCGATGCCGAAGACACCGAACAGAACCACCGCTGCGATGGCGATCTCGCCAACCAGCAGGCGGTCCATCCAACCGTTCATGTACGCGATGACGAGGACGGAAAAGCCCCAAAAATTGAAGGCGACGAACTTGGACTTCAACAGCCAGTTTTCCATCGAACCCCCCAGCCGGACAACACGACGGGCCGACAGGGTCGCCGTCCTCCCGTCGCGTGGCGGCTCGGAGCTTCTTATGGCTGAAGGCCCGTTGGCCCGTCACAGCATGAACCCGGCCCTCGGTTGAAAGTTCCGCGGCGGATGCTGGGTAAAACCAAACAGCGGCTTGGTCTAGCCTGGAACTTCCCAAAGGGTTTGGCGGTTGCATCGGCGCTCCTGTCCTTACTTGGCACCACGGAGGAATCCATGAAGATCCGTGAGATCATGACCAAACAGGTTGAAACGGTGAGCCCGGACAGTTCGCTGAAGGAAGCGGCGCGCATGATGCGCGACGCCGACATCGGCTTCCTGCCGGTGGGCGAGAACGACCGGCTGGTCGGCACGCTGACCGACCGCGACATCGCCGTCCGCGCCGTCGCCGACGGCAAGGACCCGAACAGCGCCAAGGTGCGCGACGCCATGAGCGCCGGCACCGAATTCGTCTTCGATGACCAGGAAACCGCCGAAGCGGCGCAGATGATGTCGGAGAAGCAGGTTCGCCGGCTGCCGGTGATCAGCCGGAACGACAAGCGTCTGGTCGGCGTGGTGGCCATCGGCGACCTCGCCACCCGCACCACCGACGACGACGTCGTCGGCCAGACCGTCGAGGACGTCAGCCAGCCCGGCAAGGGGAAGAGCAAGCGCTAACGGGACGCCTGTCGGGTTCCGGCGCAGCCAGGGGAGAAGGGGCGCGCCGGAACTTTTCTGCGCCCACCTTGTTCCCGTTACGTTCCCATTCGCAAGGAGGACGAACGATGGGCAAGCAGGAACCGAAGATCGACCGCGAGCACCCGAAATCCGGCGAGGCATTCTCGAACCGCGACAAGGCGCCGGAGGACTGGACGACGGGCGACGAGCCGATGACCGGCGCGCAGGCGTCCTACCTGAAGACGCTGAGCGAGGAAGCCGGCGAAGGCTTCGACCCCAAACTCAGCAAGGCCGAGGCGTCCAAGCGCATCGACGCGTTGCAGGAACGGACCGGGCGGGGGCAGTAGCCCCCTGCCCTACGCCATCTCCTCGGCGTAGTGGCAGGCCACCAGCCTTCCATCCACATCCCGCAACGCCGGCACGTCCACCGCGCAGTTGTCACGCGCGTGCGGGCAGCGGCGGTGGAAGGGGCAGCCGGGGGGCGGGTTGAGCGGCGACGGCAGCTCGCCCTTCGGCACCACGCGCTCGGCGCGCAGTTCCGGGTTCACCCGCGGGGTCGCCGCCAGCAGGATGCGCGTGTAGGGATGGCGCGGCCGGGCGAAGACCACGTCCTTCGGGCCGTGCTCGACCGGCCGGCCGAGATACATCACCATCACCGCGTCGGCGATGTGCCGCACCACGCTCAGATCGTGGCTGATGAACAGGTAGGCGAGCTTCAGCTCCTCCTGCAAATCCATCATCAGGTTCAGCACCTGCGCCTGGATCGATACATCCAGCGCCGACACCGGCTCGTCCGCCACCACCACGCGGGGGTTCAGCATCAGCGCCCGCGCGATGGCGATGCGCTGGCGCTGGCCGCCGGAGAACATGTGCGGGTAGCGGTCGATCTGGTCGGAGCGCAGGCCGACCTTCGCCATCATCGCCAGCGCGCGGGCGCGGCGCTCGGCCTTGGGCAGATCGGTGTTGATCACCAGCGGCTCGGCCAGGATGGAGCCCACCGTCTTGCGCGGGTTGAGCGAGCCGTAGGGGTTCTGGAACACCATCTGCACGGTGCGCCGCAGCGCCTTCAGATCGGCGGCCGAACGGCCGACCACGTCGCGGCCGTCGTAGAGCAGCTGGCCCCCGGTCGGCGGCTCGATCATGGTGACCGAGCGCGCCAGCGTGGACTTGCCGCAGCCGGACTCGCCGACCACCGCCAGCGTCTTGCCGGCCTCCAGCTGGAACGACACGCCGTCCAGGGCGCGCACGGTGGCGTGCCCCTTGAACAGCCCGCGCTTCACCGAATAGTGCTTGCGCAGATTGATGGCTTCCAAGACCACGGGGGTATCGTTCTCGCTCATTCCGGCGCCCCCCACATGTCGCCGCCCAGGGGGTAGTAGCAGCGCGCCTGCCCCTCCGGGTCGGGGAACAGAGGCGGGCGCAGCGTGCGGCAGTCCGCCTTGGCGAAGCGGCAGCGCGGGTTGAACAGGCAGCCCTGCGGGCGGTCACCGATGCCCGGCACCACGCCGGGGATGGTCGGCAGCCGGCGGCGGTCCAGCGCCCGCTCAGGCAGCGCGTCCAGAAGCGCGCCGGTGTAGGGATGCTGCGGCCGTTCGAACAGGTCGCGCGCCTCGCGCTCCTCGACCTTCTGGCCGGCGTACATGACGACGACGCGGTGCGCCGTCTCCGCCACCACGCCCATGTCGTGGGTGATGAGGATCAGCGCCATGCCGCGGTCCTTCTGGAGTTGCACCAGCAGGTCGATGATCTGCTTCTGGATGGTGACGTCCAGCGCCGTGGTCGGCTCGTCGGCGATCAGCAGGCGCGGGTTGCAGGCGATGGCGATGGCGATCATCACCCGCTGGTTCATGCCGCCCGAGAGCTGGTGCGGGAACGCCGACAGCCGGCTTTCCGGGGCGGGGATGCCGACCTGCTCCAGCAGTTCGATGGTGCGTTTCTTGAGCGCCCGGCCCGACAGCCCCTCGTGCACCTTCAGCGTCTCCATGATCTGGAAGCCCACGGTGAAGCACGGGTTAAGGCTGGTCATCGGCTCCTGGAAGACCATGGCGACGTCCTTACCGGTGATCTTCCGCCGCTGCGCCCGGCTCAGCGCGCGCAGGTCGCGGCCGGCGAAGCTCATGCGGTCGGCGATCACGCGGCCGGACGACGGGATCAGGCCCATCACGGCCAGCGAGGTCACCGACTTGCCGGAGCCGGACTCGCCGACGATGCCGACCACTTCGCCTTCGTCCACGGTGAGGTCGATGCTGTCCACCGCGCGGAACGTTCCGGCGCGGGTGGTGAACTCGACGGACAGGTTCTGGATGTCGAGAAGCGGCATGGGATCAGCGCTTGAGCTTGGGGTCGAGGGCGTCGCGCAGCCCGTCGCCCAGCAGGTTGAAGGCAAGCACGGTGACGAGGATCGCGACACCCGGCCACGTCACCACCCACGGCGCGCGTTGCAGGAACTGCAAGGACGAGGCGAGCATGGTCCCCCACTCCGGCGTCGGCGGCTGCGCGCCAAGGCCGAGGAAGCCCAGAGCGGCGGCGTCGATGATGGCGACGGAGAAGCCCAGCGTCGCCTGGACGATCAGCGGCGCGGAGCAGTTGGGCAGCACGTCGACGAGCATCAGCCGCAACGGCCCGGCCCCGGCGACGCGGCTGGCGATGACGTAGTCCTTGGACATCTCCGACAGCACCGCGGCGCGGGTCAGCCGGGCGTAGTGCGGGACGACCACCACCGAAACCGACAGCATGGCGTTGAACAGCCCCGGCCCGAGGATCGCCGCGACGACGATGGCGAGCAGCAGGCTGGGCAGAGACAGCACAATGTCCATCAGGCGCATGATGACAATGTCCACCACGCCGCCGAAGAACCCCGACGCCATGCCGAGCGCCAGACCCACCGCCAGCGACAGCGTCACCACGATCAGGCCGATCAGCAGCGACAGCCGCGCCCCGTGCATGAGGCGGGACAGCATGTCGCGGCCGATGTCGTCGGTGCCCAGGATGTGATTCCACGACCCGCCCGCCTGCCAGACCGGCGGCACCAGGATGGCGTCGCGGTACTGCGCGTTGGGCAGGTGCGGCATCAGTACATCGGCGAACACCGCCAGCAGGATCAGCAGCACGATGACCACAAGCCCGATCACCGCGCCGGTGTTCTGGCGGAAATGGAACCAGAACTCCGCCAGCGGGTGCGGCGGGGTCGCGGTGGCGATGGGCTCCATCACAGCGTTCGATTGCACGTCCATGGTCATGTCGTCACCGCGAATGCCGGATGCGGGGGTTGAGGACGCCGTACAGCAGGTCCACCAGCAGATTCACCGTCATCACCGTCGTCGCGATCAGCAACACCCCGCCCTGGAGCGCCGGATAGTCGCGCCGGTTGATGGACTCCACCAGCCACTTGCCCACCCCCGGCCAGGAGAAGATCGTCTCGGTCAGGATCGCCCCGCCCAGCAGCGTGCCAACCTGCAAGCCGATCACCGTGACCACCGGGATCAGCGCGTTGCGCAGCGCGTGCAGGCCGATCACCCGGCCCTCGGACAGCCCCTTGGCACGGCCGGTGCGGATGTAGTCCTCGCCCAGCACCTCCAGCATGGCCGAGCGCGTCATGCGCGCCACCACCGCCAGCGGGATGGTGCCCAGCACGATGGACGGCAGGATCAGGTGGCGCAGCGCCGAGGCGAAGGCGCCGGGCTCGTCGGCCAGCCATGTGTCGATCAGCATGAAGCCGGTCCGCGGCTCGACGTAGTACAGCAGGTCGAGCCGCCCGGACACCGGCGTCCAGCCCAGATGCACCGAGAAGAACAGGATCAGCAGCAGGCCCCACCAGAAGATCGGCATGGAATAGCCGGTCAGGCTCAGCCCCATCACCCCGTGGTCGAACCAGGAACCGCGCTTGACCGCCGCGACGATGCCGGCCGGCAGCCCGAGCAGCATGGCGAACAGGATCGCCATCAGCCCCAGCTCCATGGTCGCCGGGAACAGGGTGAAGAATTCCGACAGCACGGGGTTCTGCGTCACCAGCGAGATGCCGAGATCGCCGGACAGCACGCCGCCGACATAGTCGGCGAACTGCTTCCACATCGGCTGATCGAGGCCCATCTCGTGGCGCAGCTCGGCCAGCCGCTCGGGCGCGATGCCGCGCTCGCCCAAACGCACCTCGATGGGGTCGCCGGGCACCAGCCGGATCAGCAGGAAGCTCAGGAACGTGACGCCGAAAAAGGTCGGAATGACCAAACTCGCACGCGTCAGGATGAAGCGGAACATGGTGGGATACCGGAGTGGAAAGCAGACAAGGGGGCGTAAGCCCCCTTGCGTGTGGTGCGGGGGCTTACGCCCCCACGTGCTGTTTGTCCAGCGACTACTGCTTCAGGTCGACGCCGTAGAACTTGTGGTGGCCGAACGGGTCCATCTTGTACCCCACGACGTTCTTGGCGAGCGCCATGTGGACGACGGAGTGCGCGACGGTGAACCACGGCGCCTGCTCCTTGAAGATCACCTGCGCCTGTTCGTACAGCTTGGTGCGCGCACCGATGTCGGTGGTGCGTTTTGCCTCGATGACGAGGTCATTGTACTCCTTGTAGCACCACTTGGCGATGTTCGAGCCGCCCGGACGCGCGGCGTCGCAGCCCAGCAGCGTGTGCAGGAAGTTGTCCGGATCGCCGTTGTCGCCGGTCCAGCCCATCATGCCCATCTGGTGCTCGCCGGCCTGGAGGCGCTTGCGGTACTCGCCCCACTCGTACTGGACGATCTTCGCCTTGATGCCGACCTTGGCGAGGTCCTCCTGCATCATCTCCGCCATGCGCTTGGCGTTGGGGTTGTAGGGGCGCTGCACGGGCATCGCCCACAGGTCGGTCTCGAAGCCGTTGGGATAGCCGGCGTCGGCCAGCAGCTTCTTCGCCTTCTCCTGGTCGAAGGGATAGTCGTCGGTGGAGGTGTTGTACGACCACATGGTGGGCGGAATCGGGTTCTTCGCCGGCACGCCCGAACCCTGGTAGACCGCGTCGACGATGGCCTTCTTGTCCAGCGCCATATTGACGGCGCGGCGCACGCGGACGTCGTCGAAGGGCTTCTTCGTGGTGTTGAACGCCAGATAGCCGATGTTCAGCCCCTCCTGCTCCATCATGGTGATGGAGCTGTCCTTCTTCATCGCCTCCAGATCGGCCGGGTTGGGGTAGGCCACGACATGGCACTCGCCGGCCTTCAGCTTGGCGTAGCGCACCGCGGCGTCCGGCGTGATGGCGAAGACCAGATTGTCGATGGGCGCCTTGCCGGCCCAGTACTGCTCGTTCGCCTTGTAGCGGATCACCGCGTCCTTCTGGTAGGCGACGAATTGGAACGGGCCGGTGCCGATCGGGATCTGGTCGATCTTCTCCGGCGTCTTCTTCTTCAGCAGCGTGTCGCCGTATTCGGCCGACAGGATGGCGGCGAAGGGCATCGCCATGTTGGCGACGAACGGCGCCTCGACCTTGTTGAGCGTGAACTTGACGGTGTGATCGTCCACCTTCTCGATCGACTTCAGGAGATCGGGCATGCCCATATCCTTGAAGTAGTCGTACCCGCCGCCGGATACCTTGTGATACGGGTGCTCGGGCTTCCACATGCGCTCGAACGTGAACAGCACGTCATCGGCGTTGAAGTCGCGCGTCGGCTTGAAGTCGTTCGAGCTGTGCCACTTCACGCCCTGGCGCAGCTTGAAGGTATAGACCAGTCCGTCCGGGGAGACCGTCCACGACTCCGCCAGTCCGGGGACGACCTTGGTGCCGCCGTACTCGAAGTGAACGAGGTTGTTGTAGATTTGCACCGCAACGTCGTTGCTGGTGCTGGTCGTGTTGATCTGCGGATTGAAGTTCTCCGGGCTGGCCTCGGAGCAGTAGACGAGGGTCTTGGCGGCGTGAGCCGGCGCGGCGAGGGCGAGCGCGGCGGTCATGCAAAGACCGGCGCTCAGCAGCATGCGCTTCATGTTTCTTGTCTCCCGTAACCCGGTTTCCACGGCCGTGCGGCGGTGTCGCGCCGGCTCAGTTTGTCAAGCCATTAGGCGATGGCAGCCGATGGGTGTCAACTCGGGAGTACCGGGATTTTCAAAGATTGGATAGCGGAAGTAAGCAACGGAAGCAAAAGCCGCCGCGCCGGCTCATCCGGCGCGCAGATTCACCGCCGCGTTCTTGCCGCTGCGCTGGTCGCGCTCGAGTTCGTACGAGACTCGCTGCCCCTCGCTCAGCGTGCCGAGGCCGGCGCGCTCGACGGCGCTGATGTGGACGAAGACGTCAGCGGAGCCGTCCTCCGGCTCGATGAAACCGAATCCTTTGGTGGCGTTGAACCACTTGACGGTGCCCGTGGCCATCCGGCCCTCCCCCTCTCGAACGTGTGGTGTTCCGCTTTACATGGGGCGCCGGCCACCCCCCGGCCCCTGCCCGTCCGGCCCTTACCCGTCCGGTAGAAGCGGGATGCAGATGCGTGTTAAGGTCCACGCCCGCCGCCATCCACCTCCGCACCATCCGGGTTCGCCATGACCGAAGGCCCCCGTCAGGGTCCGCTTGTAGCCTACACGCTGTTCATCCTCGGCTCGGCGTTCATGGCGTCGAACGTCATCTTCGGCCGCGCCGCCGCACACGTGGTACCGCCGGTCGGGCTGGCGTTCTGGCGCTGGCTGGTGGCGTTCCTCATCATTCTGCCCTTCGCCTGGAGCGGGCTGGTGCGCCATCGCCGCGTGCTGCTCGGGCGCTGGAAGCAGTTCCTGGTGCTGGGTGCGCTCGGCATGGGGATCTGCGGCGCCGTCGTCTACATGGGGCTGCAACAGACCGGCGCCACCAACGCCGGGCTGATCTACGCCACCAGCCCGGTGCTGATCCTCGCCATCTCGGCGCTGGCGCTGGGCGAGCCGGTGACGCCGCGACAGGTGGCAGGCATCGCGCTGGCCTTGGCCGGCGTGCTGGTGATTTTGACGCGCGGCGAACTGGACGCGCTGCTGGGGTTCGCCTTCGACCGGGGCGACCTGCTGGTCCTCGCCGGGGCGGTGTCGTGGGCGGTGTACACGGTGCTGCTGCGCCGCACCGGCGGCACGCCGCTGCCGGTGGTGACGCAGTTCGCCGCCAACGCCCTGTCCGGCGTGGCCGTGCTCGCCCCCTTCTACGCCTGGGAGACGCTGAGCGGCCATCCCGTGGTGCCAACCGTCGAGACGGCGTTGCGCATCGGCGGCGTGGCGCTAGTCTCGTCCGTGCTGGCGTTCCTCGCCTACCAGAAGACCATCGCGATGCTGGGGCCGGCGCGCGCGGGGACGGCGCTGTACGTTTCGCCGGTGTGGGTGGCGCTGCTCGCCTGGGTCATGCTGGGCGAGGCGTTGCAGGCGTTCCACCTCATGGGCGTGCTGCTGATCCTCCCCGGCGTGCTGCTCGCCACCCTGCCGGCGGTGCCGCGCCCGGTCACCCGAGCATCGGAAGCGTGAGGCCCTGCTCCCTGGCGCACCGCTTGGCGATCTCGTAGCCGGCGTCGGCATGGCGCATGACGCCGGTGGCGGGGTCGTTGGTCAGCACGCGCTCAAGCCGCTTCGCCGCGGCCTCCGTGCCATCGGCGACGATCACCATGCCGGCGTGCTGTGAGTAGCCCATGCCCACGCCGCCGCCGTGGTGCAGCGACACCCAGGTCGCCCCCGAGGCGCAGTTCAACAGCGCGTTCAGCAGCGGCCAGTCCGACACCGCGTCGGAGCCGTCCATCATCCCCTCGGTCTCGCGGTTGGGGCTGGCGACGGAGCCTGAATCGAGATGGTCGCGGCCGATGACGATGGGCGCCTTCATCTCGCCCGACGCCACCATGGCGTTGAAGGCGAGGCCGAGCCGCGCCCGGTCGCCCAGCCCCACCCAGCAGATGCGCGCCGGCAGCCCCTGGAAGGCAATGCGCTCGCGCGCCATGTCCAGCCAGCGGTGCAGGTGCGGGTTGTCGGGGATCAACTCCTTCACCTTGGCGTCGGTGCGGGCGATGTCCTCCGGGTCGCCGGACAGCGCCGCCCAGCGGAACGGCCCTATGCCGCGGCAGAACAGCGGCCGAATGTACGCCGGCACAAAGCCGGGAAAGGCGAATGCGTCCTCGACGCCGGCGTCCTTCGCCATCTGGCGGATGTTGTTGCCGTAATCCAGCGTCGGCACGCCCATGCGGTGAAAGTCCAGCATGGCGCGCACATGCACCGCCATGGATGCCTTGGCCGCCTGGACCACTGCGTCGGGATCGGTGCGGCGCTTCGCCTCGTGCTCCTCCAGCGTCCAGCCGGCGGGCAGATAGCCATTGAGCGGGTCGTGCGCGCTGGTCTGGTCGGTCACCACATCTGGGCGGAAACGCGGGTCGGCGGCCGCGCGCCGGGCCAGCTCCGGGAACACCTCCGCGGCGTTGCCGAGCAGGCCGACGGACACCGCCTCGCCCCTGGCGTGCGCCTCCCGGATGATCGCCATGGCCTCGTCGAGGGTGGCGGCCTTGCGGTCGAGGTACCGGGTTTCCAGGCGGCGTTCGATACGGTGCGCCGAGCACTCGACGCCCAGCAGCGAGGCGCCGGCCATGGTGGCGGCCAGCGGCTGCGCCCCGCCCATACCGCCCAAGCCCCCGGTGAGAATCCACTTGCCCCGGAGATCGCCGCCGTAATGCTGGCGCCCGATCTCGGCGAAGGTCTCGTAGGTGCCCTGCACGATGCCCTGGCTGCCGATGTAGATCCACGAGCCGGCCGTCATCTGGCCGTACATCATCAGCCCCTTGGCATCCAGCTCGCGGAAGTGCTCCCAGGTCGCCCAAGCCGGCACGAGGTTGGAGTTGGCGATCAGCACCCGCGGCGCGTCGGCGTGGGTGCGGAAGACGCCCACCGGCTTGCCGGACTGCACCAGCAGCGTCTCGTCGTCCTTCAGGGTGGTCAGCGCGGCGACGATGGCATCGAAGCAGGCCCAGTTGCGCGCGGCGCGTCCGATGCCGCCATACACCACCAGCTCGTCCGGGTTCTCCGCCACCTCGGGGTCGAGGTTGTTCATCAGCATGCGCAACGGCGCCTCGGTCAGCCACGACTTGGCGATGAGCTGGCTTCCGCGCGGCGCCCGGATGACGCGGCGGTTGGCGGCATCGGTCATGGCGGTGTCCTCCCCGGAGGCTTCCTGTTGCGGCGTGCTTCTTCAGGTGAGAGCGGGGTCGCCGCCGAGCAAGGTGGTGAGGTCGGCCCACGGCGTGCCGCGCGTGCGGTTGAACAGCCGGCGGTCCAGGGTGACGAGCGGCGCCTGAAGGGTTTCCGACAGGGCGAGATAGAAGCAGTCGTAGGCGGGATGGTTCAGCGTGCGGGTGATCTCCAAGCTTCGCTCGAAGAACGCTGCCGTGCCGAACACGCGGTCAAAACCGCGCGGAATCTCGATCAGGGCGCGGCGGGCCTGTTCGGCGGAGATATGCGAGGCCCGCTCCATCTTCCACAGCGCGTTGGCAAGTTCTGGAAAGACAAGGTCCGGCGCGAACGCCAGAACGTCGTTGCTGAGAAGCCGATCGGCGGCCGGCGAGAACTCGTCCCGGATCGACCATCGCACAGCCACGCTGGCATCGACGATGACGATCACCGATCGCGATCCTCACGAATGAGCTGAGTCATATCGACGTTGAAGCCGGGCGGGGTCATGGCGCGGGTCTTCGCCATTTCCTCGCGCAAGGCCGTTTTGTCAACCTGCGGGCCAGACACCGCGTCCGCAACAATCCTCTTGATCTCGTCTTCCAGGGATCGGCCACTCCCCAGCGCGTTGGCCCGCAGCATGGCGAGCACATCGTCGTCGAGGTTCTCCAGAATCACTTTACCCATCGCACGGCCCTCCCCACCACAGCAAGATACCCCACTTTCACCCGCCCCGCACCATCTCCCCCGCCAGCACCACCGCCGCGCACGGGTTCAGCCCCAGCCAGTAGCAAAGCTCGGCCGGGCGCTCGATGTCCCAGGCGGCGAAGTCGGCGGCCTTGCCGGGCTCCAGCGTGCCGTGCGTCGCGGCCATGCCCAGCGCCGCCGCCGCGACGCGGGTGACGCCGGCCAGCGCCTCGGCGGGGGTCAGGCGGAACAGTGTGCAGGCCATGTTCAGCATCAACAGCAGCGACACCGCCGGCGAGGTGCCGGGGTTGCAGTCGGTCGCCACCGCCATCGGCACGCCGTGCCGGCGGAACAGCTCCACCGGCGGCAGCTTGGTCTCGCGCAGCAGGTAGAAGGCGCCGGGCAGCAGCATCGCCACCGTGCCGGCCTCGGCCATGGCGCGCACGCCGTCTTCCGACGCGTGCTCCAGATGGTCCGCCGACAGCGCCCCATACCGCGCCGCCAGCCCCGCCCCGCCGAGGTCCGAGAGCTGATCGGCGTGCAGCTTCACCGGCAAGCCGAGGCGCTTGGCCGCATCGAACACCCGCGCGGTCTGCTCGGGGCTGAAGGCGATGCGCTCGCAGAACACGTCCACCGCATCCACCAGCCCTTCGGCCGCCAGAGCGGGCAGGATCTCATGGCAGACGAGGTCGATGTAGGCGTCCGGCCGCCCGGCGAACTCCGGCGGCACGGCGTGCGCGGCGAGGCACGTGGTGCGCACCGTGACCGGATACCGCTCGCCCAGCAGCCGCGCCGCCCGCAGCATCGCCCGCTCCGACGCGAGATCCAGGCCGTAGCCGGACTTCACCTCCACCACTGTGACGCCCTCGGCCAGCAGACGCTCCAGCCGCGGGGCGGCGCTGGCGGCCTGGGCTTCGGCGTCGGCGGCGCGGGTCGCCGTGACGGTCGAGACGATGCCGCCGCCGGCCCGCGCGATCTCCTCGTAGGAGGCGCCCTCCAGTCGCATCTCGAACTCGGCGGCCCGGTTGCCGCCGAACACCAGATGGGTGTGCGCATCCACCAGCCCCGGCGTCAGCCAGCATCCGCCCAGATCGTGCTCCTGCACGGCGCGGCCGGCCGGCAGCTCGGCGCGCGGACCGACCCAGACAATGCGGCCATCCTTGACGGCCAGCGCAGCGTCACGGATCGAGCCGGCCGGCCCCATGGTGGCTGCGTGTCCGTTGATCCAGAGACCATCCCAGTCCATTGTCTGTGTCTCCCAACCCCGCACCAAACCCATGCCCACCTTCTTCGCCGACCGGGCCCTGCTTCCAGAAGGATGGCGCGAGGCCGTCCGCATCACAACCGCCGCGGACGGCAGCATTGCCGCCGTCGAGCCCGGCGCCGCGCCTCTGGATGCGGAACGCGCCGCCGGCCCGGTGGTGCCCGGCCTGCCCAACCTGCACAGCCACGCCTTCCAGCGCGCCATGGCTGGCCTCGCCGAGCGCGCCGGGCCGGAGGACGACAGCTTCTGGACATGGCGCGACGCTATGTACCGTTGCCTCGCAGCCCTGACGCCCGAACAGGTCGAGGCCATCGCCCGCCACCTGTACGTGGAGATGCTGAAGGCCGGATACACCTCGGTCGCCGAGTTCCATTACCTGCACAAGGACCCGGCTGGGCAGCCCTACGCCGATCCGGCGGAGATGGCGCACCGCATCGCCTCGGCCGCCGGATCGGCGGGCATCGAGCTGACGCTGCTGCCGGTGCTGTACCGGCACGGGGGCTTCGGCAGCGTGCCGCCCGGCGACGGCCAGCGGCGCTTCACCCTGACGCCCGACGCCTATCTGGACCTGCTGAACGCCATCGCCCCCACCATCGCCACCGGCCTCGCCTTCCACAGCCTGCGCGCCGTCACGGTGGAGGAGATGGCCGCGGTGCTGGCCGGCGTCACTCCCGCCTGCCCGGTGCACATCCACATCGCCGAGCAGCGCCGCGAGGTCGAGGACTGCCGCGCGTGGTGCGGTGCCACGCCCATCGACTGGCTGTACGACCATGCGGAGGTGACGGCGCGCTGGTGCCTCGTCCACGCCACGCACGCCAGCGACGCGGAACTGGCCCGCATGGCGGCGTCCGGCGCCGTCGCCGGGCTCTGCCCGACCACCGAGGCGAACCTGGGCGACGGGCTGTTCCCGATCCGCCGCTTCCTCGATCTCGGCGGGCGGTTCGGCGTCGGGTCGGACAGCCACGTCACGGTCAGCCCGTCCGACGAACTGCGCTGGCTGGAGTACGGCCGCCGCCTGTCGGACGAGCGGCGCAACCGCCTCCACGCTCCCGGCCGCCCATCGGTGGGTGGCTTCCTGTGGGACGCAGCGCTGGCCGGCGGCGCGGCGGCGCTGGGGCACGGCACGGCCGGCATCGCGGTCGGGGGCCGCGCCGATCTGGTGGTGCTGGACGGCGCCCACCCGCTGCTCGACGGGCTGTCGGGCGACGTGGCGCTCGACCGCTGGATCTTTGCCGGGGACGCGCGGCTGGTGCGCGACGTCATGGCCGGCGGCGTCTGGCGCGTGCGCGAAGGCCGCCACCCGCAAGAGGACGCCGCGGCGCTCGGCTTCAAAGAGGCCATGCGGGCGCTTGCCGCGGGGTGATCATAGCTTGCGTGTAAAAACGTCGCGGCTTTATGAAAAATTCGTTACATCATTCTTCTAATGTATCTGACTATAATGGAGGCAACATCCAGACGCTTGGAGTGCTCCATGTTCAGTTCGTTCGGTCGCCGCAGCCCGGCCCCCATCCTGGCTGCCGAGGGCGTCGCTCCGCCGATGGACGTTGCGTCGCTTGTCACCGCCATCCGGGCGCTTGCCGAGGGGCAGTACAACGGTCTCGCGGTGGCCGGGGGCGAAGTGGCCGACGCATTGCGCACCCTGGCCGGGGCGCTGGAGCGCCAGACCATGGACGAGTTGCGGACGATGGTGGACGTATCGGTGAAGTGCGGCGGCGCGCTGGTGTCGGTCACCAAGATGTCGCGCGACGCCCGCCAGATCAGCGACCGAACCCAGGGCATCGCCGCCGCCGCGCAGGAGATGGTGACCTCGGTGCGCGAGATCGCCCGCGTCAGTGGCGAAGCCGCCCAGAACGCCATTCAGGTCCGCCGCGCCGCCGGTGACGGACTGGCGGCGTCGGAGAAGGCGGTGACCTCCATCGACCGCATCGCCGGCACGGTCGAACAGGCCATGGCCAAAGTGGATTCCCTGGCCTCCGCGTCGGTCAGCATCGGCGACATCGTCAAGGAGATCGAGGCCATCGCCAAGCAGACCAACCTGCTGGCCTTGAACGCCACCATCGAGGCGGCGCGGGCCGGGGAAGCCGGCAAGGGCTTCGCCGTGGTGGCGACCGAGGTGAAGACCCTCGCCAACCAGACGGCGCGGGCGACCGAGGACATCCGCGGGCGGATCGACGAGATCCGCCGGGAGATGCAGGTGATGACGGCGTCGATGCAGCAAAGCTCCGATGCGGTCCGCGAGGGCCATGCGGTCATCGCCGCCGCCGGTGGGCACATCCGCGAGGCCGGCCGACAGATCGACGGCATCGCCCGGGAGATGGGCGACATCGCCGCCATCCTGTCCCAGCAAGAGTCGGCCTCGCAGGAGGTCGCCGCCGGCATCCACGCCATCGCCGGCATGACCGGCAACACCGCCAGTCAGATCGACGTGCTGCTCGGCACCATGGGAAGCAGCGACGACATGATCGGCGCCGGTCTGGAAGCGCTGGTGAAGCGGGACACCCGCGGCAAGGTGG
This sequence comes from Azospirillum terrae, assembly GCF_053470425.1. Classification (NCBI taxonomy): domain Bacteria; kingdom Pseudomonadati; phylum Pseudomonadota; class Alphaproteobacteria; order Rhodospirillales; family Azospirillaceae; genus Azospirillum; species Azospirillum terrae. The sequence continues at coordinate 1,220,307 of NZ_JBPXMR010000001.1, forward strand.
TGCAGATCGCCAAGGCCGACCACATCCGCTTCAAGAAGAAGATCTACGAGGCGCTGATCGGCCGCACCAGGCTGGAGCCCGGCCAGATCGCCGACCACCACGGCTGCCGCCTGGGCAAGTGGTACGACGGCGTCACCGACGAGCGCATCCGCCAGACCGCCGCCTTCCGCGCGCTGGCGGCCCCGCACGAGGCGTTCCACAGGCTCGGCAAGGAAGCGCTGGCCAAGCTGTCGCGCGGCGACCTGGACGGCGCCCTGCGCGACATCGACGAGGTGGAACGCCTGTCGGAAACCGTGCTCGGCCATTTGGACGAGTTGGCGCGCGCCATCGGGTAGCACTTGCCCGCCGAGGCCGACTGTGGCCTGATCGCCGCCATGCCGCACCACCCCGTCATTCTCTGTGCCGACGACTATGGGCTGTCGCCCGGCGTCGGCGAGGCCATCCGCGACCTGATCGGGCGCGGGCGGCTCACCGCCACATCCTGCATGACGGTCTGCCGCTTCTGGCCGGAGGAAGCGTCCAAGCTCAAGCCGCTGGCGGAGATGGCCGATGTCGGGCTGCACCTGACGCTGACCGATCAGGCGCCGCTCGGCCCCATGCCGGCGCTGGCGCCGGAGGGAAAGCTGCCGCCGCTGGGGTCGCTGATGCGCAAGGCCTACACCGGGGCGCTGGACGCGCGCGAGATCGGCGCCGAGGTGGACCGGCAGGTCGCCGCCTTCACGGAGTACTTCGGCGCCCCGCCCGCCTACATTGACGGGCATCAGCACATCCACCAGCTTCCCGTGGTGCGCGAGGCGGTGCTGGCCGCGCTGGCGCATTTGCCGGGGGCCTACGTGCGCCTGTGCGGCGAACCGCGGCGCGCCATCGTCCGGCGCGGTGTCACGGTGGCGAAAACGCTGCTGATCTCCGAGATGGGGCGCGGGCTGGCGGCGCGGGTTCGGGCAACGGGCATTCCGGCCAACAGCAGCTTCCGCGGCGTCTACGACTTTACCGGCACAGTGCCGTTCGGCGACCTGATGGCACGTTTTCTCGACTCGCCGACTGGCCGCACGCTGGTGATGGTGCACCCCGGCATCCCCGATGCGGCGTTGCGCGCGGCCGATCCCCTGGTGGACCAGCGCGCGGTCGAGTACGAGTATCTCAAGAGCGACGCCTTCGCCGGCCTGCTGGCGGCCAGGCGCCTGCGGCTGGGGCGCTTCGCCGAGGCGTGAGCATCAGCGCCCGATCTACCCCTCGCCGTTCCTTTGCCGCAGCTTGTAGCGCTGGATCTTGCCAGTTTCGGTGCGCGGCAGGTGTTCCAGGAACTCCACGGCGCGGGGGTACTTGTAGGGCGCGATATGCGCCTTCACGAAGTCCTGCAATTCGCGCATCAGCTCCGGCCCCGGCCGTACGGACGGGCGCAGCACCACGAAGGCCTTGGGGATGGCGCCGCGCAGCCCGTCGGGCGTGGCGATGACGGCGCACTCCTCGACCATCGGGTGGGTCAGCAGCACTTCCTCGATCTCCAGGCCGGAGATCTTGTAGCCGGACGAGACGATCAAATCGTCCACCCGCCCGTGGTACCAGAACACCCCGTCCTCATCGACGCGCATCGCGTCGCCGGTCAGGTTCCAGCCGTGCTGGACGTACTGCGCCTGCCGCACGTCGTCCAGATAGCGGCACCCTGTCGGGCCACGTACCGCCAATCGGCCGACCTGCCCCGGCGGCACGGGGGCGAACTCCTCATCCACCACCATCGCCTCATAGCCGGGCACCGGGCGGCCGGTGGCGCCGGGGCGGACGGCGCCGGGCTCGGCGTGCAGGAAGGCGTTCAGCATCTCGGTGGTGCCCAGGCTGTCGAGGATCTCCAGCCCTGTGGCCACCTGCCACGCCGCGAAGGTTGCCTCCGGCAAAGGCTCGCCGGCAGAGACGCAGGCGCGCAACGTTGCAGGCGCCGACGCCTGCCCGCCCTCGATCAGCCCGGTCATCGCGCGGTAGGCGGTGGGGACGGTGAAGCACAGAGTGGCGCGGTGCTGCGCCATGGCGGCCAGCAGCCGTTCCGGCGACGGCCGGTCGAGCAGCACCACCGAAGCCCCGGCGCGCAGCGGAAACAGCAGCATCCCGCCCAGCCCGAAGGCGAAAGCGATGGGTGGCGTGCCGCAGAACACGTCCTCCGGGCCGGTGCGCAACAGCAGCCTCGGCGACAGGTCGGCGACCGCCAGCAGGTCGCGGTGAAAGTGCGCCGTCGCCTTGGGCCGCCCAGTGGTGCCGGAGGTGAAGGCGATCAGCGCGATGTCCTCGGCCGCGGTGTCCACCGCGTCGAAAAGCGGCTCGACCCCGGCGATGCGCGCTTCCAGCCCATCCGGCCCGGTGCCGTTGTAGGACACCACCGTCGCCGCCAGCCCGGCGAGGTCGGCGGTGAAGCCGGCGTCGCACAGCACCAGCCGGATCTGGGCGGCCTCCAGGATATGCCCCAGTTCCGCCGCCCGCAGCAGCGGCATGGTCGGCACGACGATGCCGCCGGCCTTCACCACCGCCAGCCAGCACGCCGCCAGCATGGGCGTGTTCGGCCCACGCAACAGCACCCGGTTGCCGGGCACCAGGGCGTGCACATCCACCAGCAGCCGGGCGATCCGGTTCACCGTCTCGTGCAGTCGGCCATAGCTCCACGCCTCGCCGGAAGCGATCAGGCAGGGGCGGTCGGCATGGCCGCGGGCGATCCAGGCATCCAGCAGTTCGGCCGCGGCGTTCAGACGCTCGGAATAGGCGAGGCCAGCCGCCTCCAGACGCAAGTCCGGCCACTGCGCGCGCGGCGGCAGAAGGTCTCGGGCAAAGGTGTCGACATGCGCGCCGCCGCTCACCGCCCGCCTCCCCGCACCGAGCGTTTCAGCCGGTCGAGCAGGCTCAGCAAGGCCACCACCTCCGCGTGCTCCATCCCGCCCATCAGCTCCGCCAGCCAGGACTGGTGCGCGTCGGCCATGGTGCGGAAGGCGGCGCGGCCGGACGGCGTGAGCCGGACGAACTGCGTGCGGCGGTCGTAGGAGGCCGAGGCGCGCACCGCCAGCCCATCCTGCACCAACCGGTCGACGATGCCCGTGACGTTGCCGTTGGTGACCATCAGGCGCTTGGACAGCTCCCCCATGGTCAGGCCGTCGGGCGCCTTGTCGAGCAGCGCCATCAGGTCATGGCGCGCGGGCGTGGTGTCGAACTCGTCGCGCAGCCGGGTGCGCAGCGTCTGACCGATCAGCGCGTCGCACGCCGACAGACGTAGCCACAAACGCAGCTCCGGCCGGGCGGCGAGGTCGGCCGCCGTCTCGACATCCGTGGGGCCGTCGCCCTGCGCCTCGGCCGCGTCGTCCATCATGCTGGGACCGCCTGCCTTCACCACTCCCCCTGCCCGGCGCTCGCCGGTTCTTTCTTATTGCCCGCCCACTGTAAGGGCCGGCGGCGGCGCGGAGGCATGCGTTGAGCGAATGGTGGGCATCCCAGCAACGGGCGCTTCCGGGGGGACGACCGGTTGGGAGGTGCGGGGTCACCATTTTCCACGGATTTCACGGATTTGGGCACGGATTACACGGATTATTTGATTCTTGCGGCGCGTCGGCTCACCCGTCAGCCCATCGCTGCGCACGGATAAAGAAAATCCGTGTAATCCGTGCCCAAATCCGTGAAATCCGTGAAGACTTAGTACGTCCCTCACCCCGTCCCCAGGTACAGGTCGATCTCGCCCTGTTCCATGACGTGGGCGGCACCGTGGATGATGCCGTTGGCGACCTGGATGATGCGATGGATCAGCTCCACCGACTGCTGGCAATCGGCGCGCAGGCGGTCCGGATCACCCTGGTGGACGTCGTTTCCGATACGCTCCAGGGTGTGGTGCACCACCTGTGTCATGTGCTCGATGGTGTCCTCGAAGGGCTTGCGGAACTTGGCAGGGACGTGCTCGTACGCCTCGATGGCCAGTGCCTTGTCCGAAAAGCCGCTGTCGCGGAAGTGCTCCTGGTAGGTCTTGGGCTGCCAGACGTAGCATTCCTCCAACATGTCCGGCATGTCCGGGATCATCTCGATCAACATCACGATCTCGTTGAAGTGATTGAGATAATCGGTCGCCAGCAAGGTCTTGTCGGAGATGTTGGTGCCCCGCACCCTGCCTCGCCACACCTCCAGGTCGGCGAGCTCCTCCGGCGTCAAGCCGTCGGTGACCTGAGGGTCGGTCTCGTGCTCGTCCATCGGTGTCGGGGTCCGGTGTGGAAACGGTCTAAGCGGGGCCGGCCTCTCATTACCGGGCCAGGGCCGCGCGCGCAAGCGCCACACCGCCGCCGGGGTTGGATCTTTCCAAGGAATGGCGGGGGCCGGCGGTGCGACCGCCGGCCCCGTTCCAGTCTTCCACGCCTCCGTAGGGTCAGAGCCCTCCCGAGAAGGCCGCTCCGCCAGAGCCCGCGAGCAGGAACTGGTCGTCGCCGTAGGGAGGCGCCCCACCGAGGAGCGTGTCGCTGGACGGCGCCAACATCGGCGCCGTCCCTTGGGCCGGCGCGGCCGCGGCACCGGCCGATGCGGGCTTGCTGTCATAGACGCGGACGTAGTCGATCTTGAAATCCTGCGTCGAACCGTCGGGAGGGCCGATCCAGCTGTTTCGGTCCACCGCTTGGTTCAGCATCATGTACATCGGCGTGTGAAGATCGGACGGCGTCGGCGCCGAGTAAACCTCCTTGCCGTCGAAGTACCAGGAGATCTCGTTCTCCTGCCAATCCACTCCGAAGGTGTGGAAGCCGTCCGACAGGTCCGGCAACCCCTTGGCGAATTCCTGAACCACCGGCGACCCGTTGCCGGTCTTCGAATGCAGCGTCGTCACGTATTCGTTGGGAAAGCGCGACGAGTACTCCATGATGTCCAGTTCCGGCAGCGTTTGCTTGTCCGCCGGCAGCATCCAGAATGCCGGAAAGAAGCCTTTGCCGCCCGGCAATTCGGCGCGCATCTCGTAGTAACCATACTGATGCGCAAAGCTGCCCTGACTGGTGATGACACCCGTGGTGTAGGATTGATCATTGGGCAGCCCCGACGCGGGGGTGGATGTGATCGACAAGACTCCGTTCGAAACACTAAAGGGGTTGGTGCCGTTACCTCCTCCATTTTCGGTGTCGACGTAATAACCCTTCTCACCGCCAAGCACCTGATCACTTCCCCAATGGAACGAAGTCTTCCACGCATCATCTTTGCTGTAAGGATCGAACTTGTTAAATTCCTCGTCAAAAAGCAAGTCACCAGCCATTCTTTTACTCCGCGCTATTCATAGGCTTCATTGTGCTTTGAGAGCGCGGACCCTATGCAGATCCAACTACTTACCCCACATGGCAGAAGGTATATTTGGTAGGTCATATATGAACTGCCGCCGGCCACGAGGCACTCAAAAGGCAAAACGGCCTCACCACCCGCATGCGGCCCGACCGCGGCGCACGCCCAGCGCTGCGGCGACTTTCGGGAAGGATTCGGGGGACAGGCTGGGGGGGAGCGGCGTTGATCCGGAGGGCATACCCTCTTGGTTTTCAACGCTTTCGCTCCCCCGCCGCGAGTTGCTGGCGGTTCAGGGAGGAATCACACCATTGCCGATTGAAACGGATGAACCCGACTCTTGTTCCCAAATCGCGCGCCGGACGCGGAGCGCGGAGGAACGGCAAAGACGACCTAACCTTTTGCGTTAACCCGTCATGGTAATTCGCAACAATCCTTTGGAAGTCCCTCGGGAAATGCTGCGCATTATGCCATAGGCCCTTTCCCTTCCGCCTCCCGAGCACCGAAATTGACTGTGTCCGATACGAACGCGACGCTATCATTGCCGTCGCATCGCGACAAACGACGGGGAACACCATGGTGGAACGCACCCGCGAGCTGATGGCGCATCTGCCGTACCTGCGCCGTTATGCCCGCGCATTGACGGGATCGGCGGCGCGCGGCGATGCCCTGGTGACGCGCGCGCTCGAGCAGTTGCTGAACGACGGCAACGATGGCTTGGAAGGCGGGACCCCAGACGGCCGGGGCGGGTTGCGGCTGGCGCTGTACGCCCGGCTGAACGCGCTGGCCGACGAGGCCGGCCCCCGGCCGGAGCGCGGCGCGGCGCACCCCGTGGAGGCGGCGCTCGACACGCTCGACGAGACGGACCGGCGCCTCTATCTGCTGGTCAACCTGGAGGACGCGACGCTCACCGACGCCGCCGATACGCTGGGTCTGGCGTTGGAGGAGGCCGTGGAGCGCCTGACGCACGCCCGCGAGGTGGTGCGCGCCCACCTCACCGCCGTGATCCTCATCGTCGAGGACGACGCCATCATCGCCTTCGATCTGACGGAGACGGTGCGCGGTATGGGGCACATCGTCTGCGGCAACGCCACCACCATGGACGAGGCGCTGGCTCTGGCGGCCGAGCACACGCCGACGCTGGCGCTGATGGACATCCGCTTGGCCGAGGGCGACAACGGCATCGAGGTGGCGCGCGAGTTGCGCCGGCAGCGCTTCCTGCCGGTGATCTTCGTCACCGCCTTCCCGGACGAGCTGGCGAAGCGCGGGCTGGAGTATCTCGGCCCGGTGATCCCCAAGCCGTTCACCCGCGACCAGATCGAGCAGGCGATCACGCGGGCCGTGTTCACGCCGACGCCGGACGAGGCCAAGGCGGCGGCCCCGCCGACGGGCTGACGCTCAAGTCCCTCCCCGCTCCGGCAGGGAGGGACTTTTGATGGCTACTTGAACACCACGGTCTTGTTGCCGTTGAGCAGCACGCGGTGCTCGACGTGGTACTTGATCGCGCGGGCCAGCACGACGCTCTCGATGTCGCGGCCCATCGCCACGAAATCCTCCGGCGTCATGGTGTGGTCGACGCGCTCGACCTCCTGATCGATGATCGGCCCCTCGTCCAGGCCCGAGGTCACGTAGTGCGCCGTGGCGCCGATCAGCTTGACGCCGCGCGTGTAGGCCTGATGGTACGGCTTGGCGCCACGGAAGCTCGGCAGGAACGAGTGGTGGATGTTGATGGCGCGGCCGGTCAGCTTCTCGCACATCTCCGGCGACAGCACCTGCATGTAGCGGGCGAGCACCACGAGGTCGATGTTCTCCTGCTCGACGATCTCCCACAGGCGGGCTTCCTGCTGCGCCTTGGTCTCCGGCGTCACCGGCATGTGGTGGAACGGCACATCGTGCCACGCCGCCAGCTGGTAGAAGTCGCGGTGGTTGGAGACGATCGCCGGAATCTCGATCGGCAGATAGCCGATGCGGTAGCGGTACAGCAGGTCGTTCAGGCAGTGCCCGAACTTCGACACCATGATCAGCACGCGCTGGCGGCGGGTGGCGTCGTGCAGCTTCCAGTTCATGCGGAACGGGTCGGCGACGACCTCCTTGAACGCCTTCGACAGCTCCGCGTGGCCCGGCCCCTTGCGGCCGGCGGCGAAGTGCACGCGCAGGAAGAACAGGCCGCTGCCGCGGTCGCCGAACTGGGCGCTGTCTATGATGTTGCAGTTCCGCTCGGCCAGGAAGCCGGACACCGCGAAGACGATGCCGACGGTGTCGGGGCACGAGATGGTCAGGATGAATTCGGAGCCGGTCTGGGACATGCGCGTGCTGCAGTGCGGTTCGACGGTGGAAGGGGGCTCCTCCCCTAGCACGAATGTCCGCACGATGCACCCGGCAACGCGGGGGTGCTCCTTCCCTTTAAAAAACAACGCCCCTCACCCGCGCGTGCGGGAGAGGGGCGGGATGCCGAGCCATGAGGAGGGGCGTCTCAGGCCTCGGGAAAGTGTTCCAGTTCCCGGCGCAGGTTGCTCGCTTGCGCGCGAAGCGCCACCAGACGGCCGACGTCGGGCGCCGGACGGCGCTCCTCCTCGACGAGGCGGTCTTCGATCTCGCGTTGCTCCTGACGGATGATGGCGAACAGGGCATTCCTCAACATCGATGCCTCCCGATACCAGTTCTTAAAATTTTAATCCGAATCGAGATAATCATCAAGCTACAGATCGGCGGGGCCGGCTTCTCCTGCGAGGCTGCCCTATTTCAGGGCGGTCCTACCAGTTAACCTTTGGGATTAGCCAAACGTCGCCTATAACACTTTCGAGCGCGCGCATTGGTTAACGCGGCGGGCTCGCCGACAGGGAGTGCGGCAGAAGGTCGCATGGGATACGGGACGATGGACAGAAGGCTTCTGCTGAATTTGCTGTGGTCGGCGCCGCTGTGCGGCGGTCCGGGCCTTCTTGCCGGGCCAGCCGCCGCCATGCCGGCGCGGCGGCCGGGCGTGCCGGTGGTGGTGCTCGACCCCGGACACGGCGGCGCCGACCCCGGCGCCATCGGGCTGCACGGCACGCGCGAGAAGGACGTCACCCTCGACATCGCCCGCGAGATCGCCGAGCGCCTTACGGACCAGCACCGCGTCAAGGCCGTGCTGACCCGCCGGGACGACCGCTTCATGGCGCTGGAGGACCGGGTCGAGGTCGGGCGCACCGCGCAGGCCGACCTGTTCGTCTCGCTGCACGCCGACAGCGCCCCCACCCGCGAGGCGCGCGGCCTGTCCGCCTACACGCTGTCGGCCAAGGCGACGGACGGCTTCGCCGGGGCGCTGGCCCGCCAGGAGAACCGCGCCGACGCGGTGGCCGGAGTCGACCTCAAAGGCGCCAAGCCGGCGGTGCGCGCCATCCTCATGGATCTCGCCACCCGCCACACTGCCAAGGCGTCGCTGGCCGCCCGCCAGGGCATCGTGAAGGGCGCCGGACGCGAGCTACGGCTGCTCGACAACCCCATGCGCGCCGCCAACTTCGCCGTGCTGAAGGCGCCCGACGTGCCGTCGGTGCTGGTGGAAACCGGCTTCCTGTCCAACCCCGAGGACGAGCAGACCCTGCGCACGGCCGAGGCGCGGCGCACGGTGGCAAAGGTGCTGGCGCGGGAACTCGCCGCCGTGCTTGCCCGTGCCCCGTTCACCTGAATTCCACCCCGTTGCCTTCGCATGTGCAGCATCCCTGCATCACTAGGAAAACAAAACAAAGATGAGCGAAAAAACCCGTTGCAATCCCACATCAGGCGTGACTTTTTCGCACCGCTCGCACCCTGGACAGGCGAGTGGACGGAGGTCGGTCGTGTCGGCTTTGGCGCGCCTTTGGGCGGTGGTCGGGTTGGCCGTTGTGGCGGTCGCCGGAACGGCGTGCGTGCCCCTGGTCCTCGGCGGCGCCGGCACCGCGGTGGTCGCCTCGCAGGAGAAGCGCGGCTTGCGCGGCTTCGCCACGGACACGGCCATCACCGCGCAGATCAACGAGTTGTGGCTTCAGCATTCGATCGACCTGTACGGGCGGCTGTCCATGCGCGTGGATCAGGGGCGCGTGCTGCTGACCGGCCGTGCCGCCGATCCGCAAATGCGCCTGGATGCCGTGCGCCTCGCCTGGCAGGCCAACGGCGTCAAGGAAGTCATCAACGAAATCCAGGTCGACACCGAGTCGGGCATCGCCGATTCCGCCAAGGACACCTGGATCAACACACAGTTGCGCACGCGCCTCACCTTCGACGGTGCGGTGTCGGGACAGAACTACAACATCGATACCGTCAACGGTGTTGTCTATCTAATGGGATGGGCCAAGAGTCAGGACGAGCTGGACCGGGTCATCGGCCACGCCCGCGCCATCCCCAACGTCCAGCGCGTCGTCAGCTACGTTCAACAGTAAACCGCCACAGAGGTACCCAGCACCGCCATGTTCGCCGCCCTCGTCCAGCACCGCTTTCCCGCCTTCCTGACGACCCTGTTCGTGGTCGTGGCGGCCCTTGCCGGGCTGGCGGGACAGGCGTTGGCGCAGGACAACAGCCCGGCCAACCGGCTGTTCGTGCAGGCCATGCAGATGGTGCGGCAGGCCGACAACACCTACGACACCGCCGATGAGAGCCGGCTGCTCAAGGAAGCCGACCGGCTGCTGACGGAGATCGTCACCAAGTACCCCGATAGCGCGCTGGCGGTGCAGCTGGTGACCAACCAGTTCGTCGGCGATTTCGATTTCTACGAGTTCCGCGGCCGCATCAAGGCGCTGGTCTGCAACGAGCCGCTGAGCAGCCTGTGCTTCCTGCACCGCGTCGGTGAGCTGCTGCCCCCGGTGGAGACGCCCATCACCGCGGCGCGCTGGGACTGGCTGTCGCTGGCGGTGGCCTACCAGCAGCTGGGCGACCCCGGCCGCGCCAAGGAGATCGTCTCCCCCTTCGTCAGCGCCGTGCGGCGCGGCAAGGCGACGGACAACTCGGGACAGGACCTGTTCGTCGCCCGCGCGCTGGCGCTGATGAATCAGGTGCCGCTGGCGCTGGACATCACCCGGCAGATCCCCGACTGCGGCACGCGGCTCTACAATCTGGGCGACATCGGCAAGGTCGCGGCGTGGCGCGGCGACGCGGCGCTGGCTTCGGCGCTGGCCGAGGAGGCCAAGCAGTACGCGACCACGCACGGCTGCTCTTGGGAGCTGGGGCTGGTGGTGCAGGCGATGCTGCGCGCCGGCAAGGAGGCCGAGGCCCGCACCCTGTTCCTCAACAGTGTGGAGAGGCAGTTCTCCAAGTTCCGTGAGGCCAAGGAACTGAAGGGCGATTGCTGTCCGCCCGAACTGGCGGTGGCGGCGGCCGACCTGGGCGACGCCAATCTGGCGCTGGGCATGCTGCGCAACGTGCAGGACGAGAACCCCTGGACCATCCCGGCGGTGCTCGGCCGGCTGGCGCGGCGCGGCGACGCCGCGGTCGCCATCGCCTACGCCGAGCAGGTGCAGGACATCGACGTGCGCGGCGAGACCTTCGCCGAACTGATCGACGTGTCGGTCAAGCGCAACGAGCGCGCGACCGCCGAGGATCTGATGCGCCGCCTCGTCCGCCTGGTGGAGGAGAGCAACGGCAAGCGCCCTGCCCTGCTGGCGCAGAAGGCCAAGGCGGAGAAGGTGCTGTACGGCGAGAACCGCTGGCGGGTCAGCTTCCAGCAGGCGATCAACGCCGCCGAGCGCGCCAGCAACTTCGTCCGCCGCGATATCGGCGCGCCGCTGCTGGCGGCGCTGGTGCGCATCGAGACCGGGCTGCCGATGCTGGATTGAGTTTTTTCCCTCTCCCGCCCCGGGAGAGGGTGGCGCCGAAGGCGCCGGGTGAGGGTAGCGCGAGGATCCTTGGATTGCCCCTCACCCTCCCGCTCTTCGAGCGGGCCCCACCCTCTCCCGTCTCAGGAGAGGGTATCTACAACACCTGTTTCGGCAGCGACATCAGCTCGCCGCGGATCTTCGCCAGACTGGGGCGGTTGTGCGGGCCGAAGGGGACGGGGCGGCAGAGGTGCATGGCGGTGATGCCCACCCGCGCGGTCAGCAGCCCGTTGATCACCCCCTGCCCGACCCGCGTCGACAGCGCCGCCACCAGCGAGCCGCCGAGCGCCTCCACCGCCACGTGATGGGCGCTCTCGGTCACCCCGGCGACCGCCAGATTGGCGAGCATGCGGCGCAGCAGCCGCAGCGAGCCGACATAGCCCGGCCGCGCCCCGTACAGCCCGGCGATGGTGCGGACCAGCTTGAGGTTGCGCCACAACACCACCGCTAGGTCCACCACCGCGGCCGGGCTTAGCGCAGTCACGATGGCGGTGTCGCGGGCGGCCAGCAGCACCGTCTGGTAGGCGCGGCGGTCGAGCACCGCCAGCACCTCGCGGTCGATGAGGCGCACCACCTCCGCATCGTCGTGCGCATCGGTGACGAAGTCCTTGAGGCGCGCCAGCGCCGGCTCCAGGTCGGTGCGCCCCTCGTAGAGGCGGCTGAGCTCCCCGGCGAAGCGGTCGCCGCCCCCCTGCCCTTCCCCCTGCCCGGCCTTGACCACCAGCGCGTCCGCCTCGCCGCGCAAATGCTCGATGCGGCGCAGACGGCGCAGGCTGCGCAGCTCGCGGGCCAGCATCGCCACCGCCGACACGCCGGCCACGCCCACCAGCGCCGCCACCAGCGTGCCCAGCGCCAGACTGGTGGCGAAGGAGCGTTGCAGCAGGTCCGCCGTGTCGAAGCCCAGCGCCACCAGCACCAGCGCCGCCAACGCGCCAAACAGCCAGCGCCCGACGCCGGGCCGCCTGCCCTCGGCGAGCCGCGCCGGCAGGCGTTCGGCGGCGGAGCCGGCGGGGGCTTCGTCCTCCACCGGGACCGGGGCGGCGTGCACCGGGTCGATCTCCATGGGGGGAACCCATGCCTGTTCCTTGGGGGTGCGCTCCTTCGAACGTTCGCTCATGCCAGATAATCCCCCAGCAGGAACTGCAACGCCTGATCCAGCCGCACGTGCGGCAGCCCGCGCCCGTCCGTGCCGGCGCCGGGGGGCGGCTTGAAGGGCATGAAGCTGTAGGGGCGCAGGAACACGTCCCGCACCTCCGGGATGTCGCCGGGGTACAGCACCGTCTCGCGGTCGCGGCCCACCGGGGTGCCGCGCACGCAGCGCAGTTGCTTGCCTTCGTGCTCGGCCATCACGGTCTCGGTGGACTTCAGCGCGGCGAGCGCCATGGTGTCCACCTGCGCGCCCTCGAAGCGGATCGAGCGCCGCGCGTCCGCCACCAGATCGTCCAGCAGGCGGCGCAGGTTGGGATGCTGGCTCGACGCGATGTGGTCGGCCTTGGTCGCCGCGAACAGCACGCGGTCGATCTTCGTTCCGAACAGCCAGTCGAGCCACCCGGCACTGCCGTGCCGGAACGGCTCCAGGCTCAGCTCAAGCGCGCGTTTCATGTCGGCGACCGCGTCGGGGCCGGCGTTCAGCGCGCCCAGCACGTCGATCAGCACCACCTGCCGGTCGAGCTTGGCGAAATGCTCGGCGAAGAAGCGGCGGACGACCACGGACTTGTAGGCGTCGAAACGCTCCTCCATCAGCGCCCACAGCGTGCCGCGGCCGCGCGGCGCGCCCGGCAAGGGGCAGAAGGTCAGCAGCGGCGCGTTCTCGAAGTCGCCCGGTTCGATGAAGCGGCCGGGTTGGATCAGGCTGAGCCCGTCGACGCCGCGGCAGGCGTGCAGATAGGCGGTGTAGAGCCGCGCACCGGTGCGTGCCGATTCCTCCTCCGCCCGCCCGGCGGGGTCCACCGTGGCGAGCCAGCCGCGCCAGTCGGCCAATAGCGCGGCGCGGGGCGCCCGTTCGGCCAGATCGAGCGTCTGCGTGCTCCATTCCGCGAAGGACTGGTTCAGCAGCGGCAGGTCGAGCAGCCACTCGCCGGGGTAATCGACGATGTCCAGGTTGAGGATGGTCGTGGACTGCACGACGCGCTTCAGCGCCGAGTTCGGCCGGTAGCGGAGCGCAAGGCGGAGTTGGCTGATGCCGCGCGTCGGCTCGGGCCAATGGGGATCGGAACCGGAGAGCGCCTTCAGATGCTCCTCGTACTGGAAGCGCGGCACGTCCGGGTCGGGCTGCGGCTGGAGGCGTGCGGCCTGGAGGCGGCCCGAGGAGACCACGTCGAGGAACGGCAGTCGGCCGGCCTTCAGCAGATTGTCGACCACCGCGGTGGTGAACACCGTCTTGCCGGCGCGGCGCAGACCGGTGACGCCGAGGCGCACGTCGCGCTCGACCAGGATGCGCCCGGCGACGCCGCCGGCGCGCCCCAGCAGGCGGGCGCCGACGTCGGTCAGGTCGTTGAAGTCGGGAAGGCGCACGGGATGGGCTCGCGGGGTGGCGGATGGTCCCCGCACATATGGGGGCATCCTCCCTCAGGCCAAGGCGCCGCTACGCCTCCTCGCTGCTGAAGCCGCGGAAGTTCAGCAGGCCGGGGGCCTTGTCGATGATCTCTTCGAGGATCAGCGAGGCGGTTTCCAGGTCGCGGCCCAGTTCGGGGCCGAGCTTGCCGGCATAGTTGGGGCGGTTCAGCTTCTCGGCGGCGTCGTGCAGGCTGCGCAGTTCGGCCATGAAGATCTCGCGCGCGCCCATGGGCAGGATCGGGTTGGCCGACAGCACGAAGAAGAACCGCATGCTGGCCCGGACCAGCAGCGCCAGCATCACCGTGTCGAGCCGCTCGAACTGGTCGCGCAGATCGTCGGAGCGGGCGTCCACGAGGTTGCGCAGGCGCTGCTCGATGAGGATGACAAGCGCCTGGAACTCGCCGACCTTGTCGCGGAACTCGCGGTAGGCGCCGAAGCTGTGCTTGCTGGCCTCGACCTCGGCGATCTTGGCGAGCTTGGCCGCCTCCCGGCACTGGCGCTCAAGGGCGCCCAGCAGCTCCTTGACCTCGTGGCGGGTGTATTGACGCTTCATGGGTGCCTGAGCGGATTACCGGGGAACGGACGGCCCTATAGCACGAACGCGGGGGGAAGGTCACCGTGGCGTGTGGTCCATCAGTGCTGTGCGGACAACAGGGTTCACACGGATTTCGGGGATTTGAACACGGATTACACGGATTTTTTAATCCTTGCAGCGCATCGGCTCACCCGCAAGCCGTTGCGGCGCACGGATAAAAAATCTGTGAAATCCGTGCCTCAATCCGTGAAATCCGTGTGAACCCTGTTGTTCCCAACCCTCACTCAGTGATCCGCCGCCACCACCTGCTGCGGCTTGCGCACCAGCGGCATGAACAGGAGCGCCGCAGCGAAGACGCCGGCCATTACCAGGAACAGGTCGTTGAAGGTCAGCACCATGGCCTCGCGCTGCACCATGCCGGCCAGCATCTTGGCAGCCGCCGCCTGCGGGTCCACGACCAGCCCGTCGAAGCGTGCGGCCAACCCGTCCAGCATGTCCTGCACCACCGGGCGCGCCATGTTGAAGTTGTCGCCGACCCGGTTCAGATGCAGCGCCGAGCGGTCGATCATCACCGTGTTGATGGCCGCCAAGCCGATGGCGCCGCCCAGGTTGCGCATCAGGTTGTAGAGGCCCGACGCGTTCTTCAGCTGCTCGGGCGGCAGCGTGCCCAGCGCCAGCGTGTTGATCGGGATGAAGCACAGCATCAGCGACATCCCGCGCACCGCCTGCGGCACGAACAGCTCCCAGAACGAGGAGTCGGCGGTCAGTGAGGAGTTCAGCCACACGCCGGTGCCGAACAGCGTCAGCCCCATGGCCAGCATTGCCCGCAGGTCGATCTTGGCCGACAGGAAGCCGGCGAGCGGTGCCGACATGAACTGGAACAGGCCGGTGACGAACATGATCTCGCCGATCTGCAAGCTGTTCAGCCCACGCACCCGCGCCAGGAACAGCGGCGTGATGTAGACCGCGCCGTACAGCCCGATGCCGAGGATGAAGCTGTACAGCGAACCGATGGCGAAGTTGCGGTCGCGGAAGGCGCGCAGCTCGACGATGGGGTTCTTGTAGGTCAGCACGCGCCAGAAAAACCCGGCGCCGGCCGCCACCGCGACCACGGCCAGGAGCGCGATGGTCCGGTCGTCGAACCAGTCGTTGCGGGGGCCTTCCTCGACCACGTACTCGGTGCAGCCGAGGAACACCGCCATCAGCGCCAGCCCCAAAGCGTCGAAGCCCTTCAGGAGCGAGCGGTCGCCCTTGTCGAAGTCCACGCAGTTCCACACCAGCGTCGTCACCACCACGCCCGGCACCACGTTGATGAGGAACAGCCAGTGCCAGGAAAACGACTGCGTCAGATAGCCGCCCAGCGTCGGCCCGAGCGTCGGCGCCATGGTGGCGACGAGGCCGATGGCCACCGACACGACCGGCCGCTTCTCCGGCGGGAACAGGGCGAAGCTGGACGCGAAGACGGTGGGGATCATGGCGCCGCCGATGAAGCCCTGCAACGCCCGCCACAGCACCATGGCCTCGATGCCGCTGGTGAAGGCGCAGGCGACGCTGGTCAGTGTGAAACCCAGCGCCGACAGGGTGAACAGCACCCGCGTCGAGAGGATGCGCGACAGCATGCCCGACAGCGGGATCATCACGACCTCGGCGATCAGGTACGAGGTCTGCACCCAGCTGATCTCGTCGGCGCTGGCCGACAGGCCGGCCTGGATCTCAGACAGCGAAGAAGAGACGATCTGGATGTCGAGGACCGCCATGAACATGCCGACGATCATCGCCAGAAAGCCCAGCAGGTCGCGCGCCGTCAGCGCGCGCCGTGCGAAGGCTGGAGGGGAGACCGCCGCGTCCCGGCCGCTGGGGAGCGGGGTGTTTGGCCGGGACGCGGGGCCCTCCACACCGCGCGGCCCGTCGTGGGGGGCAGGGCCGCGGGCGGTTCGGGTGTCGATTGTGGTGTCGGTCATGGGTTGACCTCAGGGGTTTACTTCTGCGCCAGCGCCCTGGTCGGGTTGGCGATGCCGAACACCGAGCCGGCGAGGTGCGGGCGGTCGTCGGCGCCACGGGTGTCCACCTCGGCGACGACCGACAGTCCCGGACGCAGCAGGCCGGCCAGCGGCGTGTCCTTGGGAAGGGCGATGCGCACCGGCACGCGCTGAACGACCTTGGTGAAGTTGCCGGTCGCGTTCTCCGGCGGCAGCAGGCTGAACTTGGAGCCCGAGGCCGGCGCGAAGCTCTCCACCGTGCCGCTCAGCGTCTTGCCGGGAAAGGCGTCCACCTTGACCTCGACCTTCTGCCCCGGCCGCATGTCGGAGAGCTGGGTTTCCTTGAAGTTGGCGACCACATAGACGTCGGGCAGCGGGACCAGCGCCAGCATCTGCACACCCGGCCGCGCGTACTGGCCGACCTGCACCCCGCGGTTGCCGATCACGCCGTCCACGCCGGCGCGGATCACCGTGTTGTCCAGGTCGTTGCGGGCGGCGTCCAGGCTGGCGGCGGCCTGCTCCAAGTGCGCCTTGATCTCGGCGCCCGCGGCCTCAAGCACGCCGATCTGGTCGCGCTCGGCGGCCAGGGCGGCGCGCATCTTCAGCACGGCGGCGTCGGCCTTGCGCAGGTCGGCCTCGGCGGTGTCGAGCTTCTGGCGCGAGGTCCAGTTGTCGCTGACCAGCGAGCGGGTGCGGTTGAACTCCTGCGCGGCGCGCTGGCGCTCGGCCTCGGCGGACGCCAGATTGGCCTCGGCCTGGTCAATCTGCGTGCGCTGCCACACCAGCTTCTGCGCGTTGCTGCCCAGAGCCGCCTGCTGCGCCGCCACGTTGGCCTCGGCCTCGGCGACCTTGGCGCGGAAGTCGCGGTCCTCCAGCACCACCAGCACGTCGCCGGCGTTCACCTGCTGGTTCTCCGCCACGCGCACCTCGCGCACATAGCCGGCGACCTTGGGGCTCACCACGCTGATGTCGCTCTGCACGTAAGCGTTGTCGGTGGACTCGACGAAGCGCCCCTGCGTCCACCAGTGCCAGCCGCCGTACCCGGCGCCGCTCAACGCCACCGCCGCGACACCCGTCAGAATGATCTTCCGAACGCCCTTGGGCATGTTTATCTAACCTCTGCGGTGCGGTCCGCGCCGGCCCTGCGGTCAGGACCAAACTGAACCGTTCAGTTTTGTCTTGTACGAACATGGATGGCTGCATATCTGTTGTCAAGAGTGAACTGAACGGTTTAGTACCAAGATCCATGGAACGGGTGTCGACGATGCGGGAGGACGGTATGGCGGGTGTGGTGGCGCCGAGCCCCGAAGCGGGCTCCAAGCCGGCGCAGATCCTGGAAGCGGCGGGCAAGCTGTTCCTGGAGAACGGCTACGGTGCCGTCAGCATGGACACGGTGGCGAAGACGGCCAACGTGTCCAAGGCGACGCTGTACGCGCATTTCCGCAGCAAGGACGAGCTGTTCGCCGCGATGGTGGCGTGCGAGTGCCGCGACCAGATGGGCGACATGACCTGCGCCGACATCGGCCGCATGGATGCCGCCGAAGGGTTGCGCTTCATCGGCCGGCGCTTCCTCCAGCTGCTGCTGTCCTGCAAGGCGCTGGCGGCCTACCGGGTGGTGGTGGCCGAGGCGCACCGCTTCCCCGAGCTGGCGCGCGCCTTCTACGAGTCGGGTCCGGCGCGCTCGCACGGGCAGATGGCAGCCTATCTGCGCGAACTCGACCGCCGCGGCGCGCTGCGCATCCCCGACGTCGATCTGGCGGCCGAGCAGTTCTTCGGCCTGATCAAGGCGCACATCCACACGCGCTTCATCATGGGCATCCAGGACGCGCTGCCGGAGACGGAGGCCAACCGCTTCGTCGACGCCGCGGTGGCGCTGTTCACCAAGGGCTACGCGCCGGACGCGCACTGACATCGCCGCGCGTTTCGCGTTATCATGGATGGAGCCAACGCGGAGGCAGCCATGCCCGACGATCGTCCCAGAATGCCGTCCGACGGCCCGAACGATTACCCGCTCGGGATTGAGCCGGAGGAACTGATCGCAATGCTTATGGAAGGCTTGGCCGACCTGGAGGCTGGGCGAGTCGTCAGCATGGAAGAGGCTGACCGCATGGTGGACGAGGCTCTCGCGCAACAAAGGGCCGAACAGGCCCGGAAGCGCTGACCTATGACCGTCAGGCTTTCCAGGCAGGCGTATACGGACCTGAGACGCCTTGTCCTGGAAAGCGAACTGCGGTCGAGGCTGTCGCCCGCAGAACACGAGACAGGCTGCGCCACCGCTTTGAAGCCATCGCCATGGGCCGAGGCCACGGCCACAAGCGGCGAGACGTGCCGGCTGAACTGCCCTTCCTGTTCGTCAGCGAGCCGCCTTTTGTGATTGCCTACGACCAGCAGACGCTCCAGATCGTCCGGATTATCCATGGGCGCCGCAATATCCCGAATCTCTTCTCCCTGCGATCCGCTCCGCGATAAGACGAAAGCCGTTGATCCGTGGCCTTGCTGGGGCGGGTGCGGCGGATGGCTTTACCGCGCACCCCGTCCTGGTGCAGTATCCCGCAGCCCAGCCGGTGGACCAGCCGGCGGAAACCGCCAAACCCACGGGACATGGTCGCGCTCCTTCAAAACCACTCCGGCGGGCTGTCGCCGCAACGCCCGACGCTGACGCTCGGCGCCAAGATCCGCATGATCAACTGGGGGCTGGTGCTCCTGGTGTGCACCATCTCGGGCGTCGGCGTGGCTCTGCTGTACTCCGCCGCCGGCGGCCAGTGGGACCCGTGGGCCAAGGCGCAGCTGGTGCGCGCCATCCCTGGACTGGTGCTGATGCTGGGCATCGCGCTGGTGGACATCCGCATCTGGATGCGGCTCGCCTACGTGATCTATTTCGGCGTGTTCATGCTGCTGGTGGCCGTGGAGATCATGGGCCACATCGGCATGGGCGCGCAGCGCTGGATCAATCTGGGCTTCTTCGTCCTGCAACCGTCGGAGCTGATGAAGCCGGCGATGACGCTGGCGCTGGCGCGCTATTTCCACGGGCTGACGCTGGATCAGGTCGGCCGGCCGCTGATGCTGATCCCGCCGCTGCTCCTGGTGTTCACGCCGGTCGGGCTGGTGCTGCTGCAACCGAACCTGGGAACCTCGCTGCTGCTGATCCTCGGCTCCGGTGCGGTGTTCTTCACGGCCGGCGTGCGGCTGTGGAAGTTCGCGCTGGCCATCGGCGGCGGCCTGGGCGCCATCCCCGTCGCCTGGGAGTTCCTGCACGACTACCAGCGCAACCGCGTCTACACCTTCCTCGACCCGGAGCTGGACCCGCTGGGGAAGGGCTACAACATCATCCAGTCGAAGATCGCGCTGGGCTCCGGCGGCCTGTTCGGCAAGGGCTTCACCATGGGCTCGCAGAGCCAGCTGATGTTCCTGCCGGAGAAGCACACCGACTTCATCTTCGTCGTGCTGGCCGAGGAGTTCGGCATGGCCGGGGCGCTGGCGATCCTGTTCCTCTACTGCCTGCTGCTGGTGTACGGCGTGGTGATCGCGCTGTCCTGCCGCAACCAGTTCGGCCGGCTGGTGGGTGTCGGGCTGACGACGCAGTTCTTCCTCTACATGTTCGTCAACGTCGCCATGGTGATGGGCCTGATCCCGGTGGTCGGCATTCCGCTGCCGCTGGTGTCGTACGGCGGCACGGCGATGATGACGCTGCTGATCTGCGTGGGCTTCCTGCTCAGCGTCTCGGTCCACCGCGAGGTGCGGATTTCCCGGACCGGGGTGAGCGAGTTCTGAGATGGGAAGGCAAGAATTCACACGGATTTTGGGGATTTGAACAAGGATTACACGGATTTTTTATGCTCGCAAAGCCGCGAGCCATCCCGAAGGCCGCTGCTGCGCACGAATAAAAAATCCGTGTAATCCGTGCCAAAATCCGTGCAATTCGTGTGAATTCTTGCCCCCGACACCCGAACTCACGGCTCCGGGTGTTCGTCCACCCGCTGGATGAGCACCTTGTCGATCCGCCGGCCGTCCATGTCCACCACCTCGAACCGGTGCCCGCGCCACAGGAAATGCTCCGACGCGGTGGGCACGTGACCGATACGCTCCAGCACGAAGCCGGCCAGCGTGTGGTACGTCCCCTCCCCCTTCAGCCCCGGCACGCCGACCGTCGCTTCCACCTCGTCCACCGGCAGCATGCCGTCCACCAGCCACGAGCCGTCCTCGCGCTGCACGAGGCCGCTGTCGGCCTCCTGCCCGGCTTCGGGCATTTCACCGGCGATGCTCTCCATGATGTCCGTCATGGTGACGATGCCCTCGACGCTGCCGTACTCGTCCACCACCACGGCCATGTGCACGGTTGACTGCTTGAACAGCTCCAGCAGGCGCAGCACCGGCGTGCCGTCGTGCACGATCATCGGCTGCACCAGCGCGGCGCGCAGGTCGAGCGGCCGCCCGTGCAACGCCTGATCCAGCAGCGCCTTGGCCGAGACGATGCCCTGCACTTCGTCCACGTCGCCGCGGCAGACCGGGAAGCGCGAATAGCCGCCGTCGCGGATCTCCGTGGCGATGGCCTCGGGCGGGTCGTCGGGATCGAGCCACAGCACGTCCGGGCGCGGCGTCATGATGGCGCGCACCGTGCGGTCGGCGAGGCGCAGCACCCCCTCGATCATCTGCCGCTCGGCCGGGGCGAAGACGCCGGACTGCGTGCCCTCGGCGATGAGGCTCTTGACCTCCTCCTCGGTTACCGTCTGCTCGCGCGTGGTGGGCAGCCGCAACAGCCTGAGCAGCGCCTCCGTCGACGCGCCGAGCAGCCACGCCAGCGGCAGCGCCACCCGCGACAGCGTCCGCATCGGTCCGGCGACCGCCACGGCAATGCGCTCGGCGTTGATCAGCGCGAGGCGCTTGGGCGCCAGTTCGCCGACGATCAGCGACAGGTAGGTGATGCCGGCGACCACCAGCGCGAAGGCCATCTGCGACCCGTGCGGGGCGATCCAAGGCACGGCGTCCAGCTTCGGCCCCAGCCGCTCGGCGACGGTGGAGCCGCCATAGGCACCGGCGACGATGCCGATCAGCGTGATGCCGATCTGCACGGTGGACAGGAAGTGGCTGGGGTTCTCGGCCAGCTCCAGGGCGGCTTTGGCCCCCCTGGCGCCGCGCCCCTCGGCCATCCGTTGCAGCCGCGCCCGGCGGGCCGACACGACGGCCAGTTCCGACATGGCGAAGAAGCCGTTCACCACGATCAGCAGGACGATGACCAGCAGTTCCCAAATCATGGCCGGTGCCGCTTCCCTCAACCCGTGGCCAAGCCGATGAGAATCAGCAGGCCTTGCATGAATCCGAACAGGACGGCGGCGACGATGGCCAGCGCGGCCACGCCGGTGACCAGCCCGGCTATGACGAACACGCCGTCCTTCTCGATCAACCCCAGCGCCATCAGCGCCATGGCCAGGGCCGGCGGCTGGTTGCCGAAGACGATGGGCAGCGCCAGCACCACCGCCAGCACCACCATGGCGGCCCCAATGAACCGCTCGGCCAAAGGCGAGGTCAGCGCCGGCAGGCGCGGTCGCAGGAAGCGGCGCTCGATCCGCTCCATGTACGGGTGGGCGCGCTTCAGCACACGCAGGAAGCCCTCGCGCTCCATGCTCAGCGCCGCCAGCCGGCGCGGCAACCAGGGCTGCGTGCGGCCAAGGATCATCTGCGCCGCGACGAAGGCGATGGGCAGGCCGGTCACCGTGGACAGGCCGGGCACCGGCAGCACGTTGGGGATGGCGAGCAGCAGGATCAGCGCGCCGAACGCCCGGTCGCCGAGAATGCGCACAAGGTCACCCAGCGCGATCCGCTCGCCGTGCTCGTGCGCCAGGAACTCTTCCAGCAGTTCGGACGCACGGGGGCGGCTCTCCCCGAGTGGAGCAGCGATGGTTATCGGCGGTTCTTCGCTCACGACGCTCCGACCGCTTGCGGGTGCGGTGCATAAGGGATGGCCCCCTGTTCTACCGTATCCCCGGCGCCCTGACTAGCCGTGCACGGCCGGAACCGGCAACTCGAAGTGGAAGGTGGAGCCCCGGCCGGGCTCGCTCTCCACGCCGATGCTGCCGCCGTGCGCCTCGACGATGCTGCGGCAGATGAACAGGCCGAGCCCCACCGACGTGTCGCCGAGGTCGGTCAGCGTGTTGGCGTGCGAGAAGGGCTGGAACAGCCGCGCCAGCTGATCCGCCGCGACGCCGCGGCCGTGGTCGGCGACGGAAACCCGCACCCGGCCGTCACCGCACGCCTCCACCGTTACCCGGATGCAGGTCCCGGAATCGGAGTATTTCACCGCGTTGGACAGCAGGTTGTTCATCACCTGCTCGATGCGCGGCGCGTCGAGCGGCAGCGTCGGCAAGCCCTCGGCGACCCGGCAGTCGATGGTCAGGCCCTTGCCCAGCGCCAGGATCTCGTTCATCGCGACGTTGCGGCGGACCAGCGCGCCGAGGTCGGTGTCCTTCGGCGACAGCGTCAGCCGGCCCGCCTCCAGAGCCGACATGGACAGCACGTCCTCGATCAGGTGGCGCATGAACAAGCTGCATTCCCGGATGCGCTCCAGCGACTCCAGGTCACGCTCCTCGCCGCGGCCGGAAAGCCGGCCCTTGAGAACCTGCGCGAAGCCGCCGATGACCTGCAGCGGCGTGCGCAGATCGTGCGCCAGCATGGCGAGCAACCGGGCCTTCTGGGCGTTGACGGCCTCCAGTTCGGCGTTGGCCTTGGCGAGCTCGCGCTGGGCGTTGGCGAGTTGGCTGTTGAGGCTCGTCATCTCCTCGAACAGTGTCTCGGCGGTCGGCGCCACCGGCGCACCGGTCAGCGGGCCGAGCAGCGCCGCCAGTTCCGGCCGCGCCTGACCCACCGCGGCGCAGACCGCATCAGCCGCGCCGGGTTGGGTGGCCGCCACCAGCGCCATGATCCCCTCGGCGCAATGCCCGGACAGGTAGACGGCCCGCGTCGTGCCATCAGACAGCGCCGCGTGCAGCGGCCAGTCGTGGATCGTCCCGTCGCGCCGCAGCGCCGTGAACAGCTCCAGCGCGTGGCCAAGCGGCTCCAGACCGAACAGCACCGGGAAGGGCGCCCCCACCTCCGACCGCAGCCCCGGCACACCGGCGCCCACGGGGTGCACCGCCGTGGCGCGGCCGTCGCGGTCGCAGATCAGCACCGCACCGCCCGTCGCCGCCGCCGGGGTCATGACGCCCCCCATGGCGTCTCCTGGATCAGCCGTCCGGCGACCGCCACCGCCTCGGCCGCGTCCGAGGCCGAGGCATCGGAACCCACGGCTTTCCACAGCTCCGGCTCGACGGTGAAGGGATAGCCGCCGACGATGATGCGCAACGGACGGGCGCCGATCCCCCGGCGCACCGCGTCGATCAGTTCGGCGACGGCGCCGATATGGGCGGTGATGGTGGCCGACACCGCCAGCACCTGCGCGTTGCGCTCCTCCACCGCCGCGACGACGCTGCGCGCGGGCGTGTTGGCGCCCAGATAGTAAGTGTCCCAGCCGGCCATCTCGAAGAAGTCCGCCACCATGCGCACGCCGATCTCGTGCTGCTCGCCGCTGACGCAGGTTGCCACCAGCGAACGCCCGACACGCCGGGTCGCGAAAATGCGCGGGTACAGCAAGGACATGACGGCCTGCGTCGCCGCGGTGGCGAAATGCTCGTGCGCCACACCGATGCGCCCGGTCTGCCACAGCCGCCCGACCTCGCGCAG
This sequence comes from Azospirillum terrae, assembly GCF_053470425.1. Classification (NCBI taxonomy): domain Bacteria; kingdom Pseudomonadati; phylum Pseudomonadota; class Alphaproteobacteria; order Rhodospirillales; family Azospirillaceae; genus Azospirillum; species Azospirillum terrae. Next base: position 1,244,180 of record NZ_JBPXMR010000001.1, read on the forward strand.
CACCGGCTGGAAAACGTGCAGGTAGGCGTCCCGCACATCCAGGCCGCCGTCCTCGACACGGTCCATCACCAGCCGCGTGGCGCGACGCCGGTCACCGGCGACCAGAGCGTCCAGATAGGTGGAGGCCAATTCGGCGTGCGGCGCATCGGGGACGATGAAGCTGGGCGGGTCGATGCCGACCGTGGGCAGCGCGTCGAGCGCCGCCGCCACACACGCCGCCGCGCGCTCCGCGGCGACACCGCCGATGGTGTCGGCCACCACGTCGCGCAGGATCTCCAGGCTGCTGCAAAGATCCTCCACCGGGATGCGCAGCCCGGCGAACAGCACCTTCACCCAGCCGGCATACGCGCGGAACAGCGCCGGGCTGTCCGCCCCGACCGCCTCGGCGAGGTAGAGCACATGGAAGCGCAGATCCTCGACGCACTTCGCCCGCCCGGCCTCGCCATAGCGGCCGTAGAGGTCCGGCCAGCGCCGGAACTGGGCCTCGACCACGGTCCGGGCGATCTCGTCGCACCGCTCGGCAATCGCCATGGAAGCAGCGTCTCGCACGAAGGCACTCCGTCGATGGCATCCGTGAGAAATAATATGCGCGTCGGGGGCAGCGCGCCAACCGCTACAAAAAACCCGCTCCTGCCCCTACCGCCCCTTCTGCAAGGCGAAGGTCAGGCGCTTGAGCAGGTCGGATTTGGCGACCGGCTTCACCAGATAGCCGGAGATGCCGTAGGCGATGGCGCGCTTCACGGTTTCGGCCTCGCGATGGCCGGTCAGCACGATCACCGGGAGGTCGGCCACCCCGTCGCCACCCGAGGTGCGCAGCGCATGCAGCAGGTCCAGCCCGCCCATGCGCGGCATCTCAAGGTCGCAGATTACCAGATCGACCTGGCCGCCGCGCTGCCGCAACACGTCGAGGGCGTGGATGCCGTCCGACGCCTCCCACACCGCGCGAACGCCGATGTCGTTCAACAGCCTCGACACCAGCGAGCGTGTGAAGTCATCGTCCTCGGCAAGCAGAATACCAAGGTTATTGACGGTGCGCGGAGCGGCGCTGTTCTGGTCGGCCATCATGGCGTGTCGTTCCTGCCCCATCAGGGTGTGCCGCGTGCATGGTACGGCGCACCGACGCCCGTGGCAATCCCATGGAAATCAGGCGCGCGAACGCTTATGGTCGCACCATTCGACGACGACGGGCCCACGCGTGGACCAGCACCCCCCCTCTTCCCTGTCCCCCTCCGTTCCCGGCGGTTTGTCTGATACCGAGGTGCTGACCCCGGCCATGCTGGCCGAGGTGATGGAGGCCAGCAGCACCGGCATCGCGGTGCTCGACGCGCGCCAGCCCGGCACCCCGGCCGTCCACTGCAACCCTGCCTTCCTGGAGATGACCGGCTACACCGCGCCGGAGCTGCTGGGCCGCAGCCTGGACCTGCTGCGCGGGCCGGACACCGATCCCCGCACGGTGGACACGCTGCACCGGGCGCTGGCCGCGGGAGCGCCCATCGCGGTCGAGATCCTGCATTACCGCAAGGACTGCACGCCGTTCTGGAACGCCCTGTCGATCCGCCCGGTGCGGGGGGCGGATGGCGCGGTGCGCTGGTACGTCGGCTCGTCCACCGACATCACCCGCCAGCACCAGTCCGAGCAGGGGCTGCGCGACGCCCAGGACCAGCTCACCAAGCTCGCCGCCGAGACCTTCGCGCTGGCCGAAGACCTCGACCGCGCCCGCGAGGAAGCCGACGCCGCCCGCATCGCCGCCGAGAACGCCAGCCGCGCCAAGTCGCGCTTCCTCGCCATGATGAGCCACGAGCTGCGCACGCCGATGACCGCGGTGCTCGGCATGGGCGACCTGCTGCTGGGCACCGATCTCAGCGAGCAGCAGACGGGCTACGTCAAGACGCTGCGCTCCTCGGCCGACACGCTGCTGGCGATTCTCAACGACATCCTCGACTTCTCAAAGATCGAGGCCGGGCAGTTGGAACTGGAGGAGATCGACTTCTCCCTGGGGCGCCTGATCGAGGATGTGGTGCAACTGTTCCAGGTGCGCGCCGCCGCCAAGGGGCTGTATCTGTCCGCCTCGGTGGCCGACGAGACGCCCACCCATGTGCGCGGCGACCCGACGCGGCTGCGTCAGGTGCTGTTCAATCTGGTGTCCAACGCCATCAAGTTCACCGAGCGCGGCGGCATCGAGATCTGCGTCTGGCGCCCGCAGGTCGATGACACCGGCGAGGTCGTGCTGCGCTTCGAGGTGACCGACACCGGCATCGGCATGACGCCCGAGCAGCAGAAGCGCCTGTTCACGGCCTTCGTGCAGGCCGACGTCTCCACCACGCGCAAGTACGGCGGCACCGGGTTGGGGCTGGCGATTTGCAAGCACCTCGTGCAGGCCATGGGCGGCGACATCACCGCGACGTCGGAGGCCGGCGACGGCTCCACCTTCCGCTTCTCGATCCGCGTGCGCCCGCCGCAGTCCACGCCTGAGCCGGCGCCGGAGCCGGCGGCACCCGCGCCGCAGCCCGCCGCCTCGCTGCACCTGCTGCTGGCCGAGGACAACGACATCAACCGCATGCTGATCTCCACCATGCTGACGCGCATGGGGCACCGGGTGGACGCGGTGGGCGACGGGCGCGCGGTGCTGGCCGCCCTCCAGGGGAAGGCGTACGACCTGCTGCTGCTCGACATGGAAATGCCGATCCTCGACGGCGGCTCCACCGCGCGGGCGATCCGGCGCAGCCCCGGCCCGGTGGCGCAGATGCCGATCGTCGGCATTTCCGCCGACGCCCTGCCCGAGCACCGCGACCGCCACATGGCGGCCGGGCTCGACGCCTACATGACCAAGCCCATCGAGTGGGACGCGCTGGGGGCCTTGATCCTGGAGATGGCCAGCCGGCCGCGCACCCCGCGCCCGATCCCGGCGGCGGCGGCACCCGCCGACCAGGACGGCCTCCACGGCGTGCCGCTGCTCGACCGCGTCAAGCTGTCGGAGCTGCGTCTGGCGCTCGGCGCCGAGAGCCTGGAGAGCATGCTGCGCCTGATGCCGGAAACGTCGCTGCGCGAGCTGTCGGCGATCCGCGCCGCCTTCCAGGGCGACCGCCCGCGCGACCTGCGGCAGGCGGCGCACACGCTGACCGGATTGGCCGCCAATTTCGGCGCGCCGCGGCTGGCCGCCATCGCCCGCGCGCTCAACGAGCACCATGCCGACCCCGAGCGCGTGGCCTCCCTGCTGCCGCTGCTGGAGGCGACGGTGGCCGACACCAACCGCCTGATCGAGGACCCGGATTCCGTGCAGGCGCCGGGCTGATCCAACGTCGCACGCCTCCCAACTATAGCCCCCGCAAGCTATTAAAATTCGAAATAAATATTTAAGACTTTCGCTGCAGGCTTATCCCAGCAAAACACTCAACTATCCCACAATCGGATAGGGGTCGTTCCACCGGGAGAGCCGCCATGAGCCAAGACAGCACCGTCGACCTCGCCGATCAGCTCCGCTTCCTCCGCGTCGACCAGGACGCCCGCGCTGCCCTCCAGGAGTTCCGCCCGGTCATCGAGGCGGAGATGCCCGGCATCCTCGACCGCTTCTACGCGCACCTGCGTGGCTGGCCCAATCTGATGGCGATCTTCGGCGGCGAGGCCGGCGTCAAGCACGCCCGCGACCATCAGCTGCGCCACTGGCTGGAGATCGCGCAGGGGCGCTTCGACGCCAGCTATCAGCAATCCATCCAGCGCATCGGCAACGCACACCATGTGCGCAAGCTGGAGCCGCGCTGGTACATCGGCGGCTATTCCTTCATCGCGTCGGAGCTGGTGACCGCCGCCGGGCGGCATTTCCGCTCGCGCTGGAACCCGCGCGAGGCCGAGGCGCGCACGGCCCGGATTCAGCGCGCGCTGCTTCAGGCGATCATGCTGGACATGAGCCTCGCCATCTCCGTCTACCTGGAGAAGGGCGAGGAGGAGCGCCGCCGCCACGTGGAGATGGTCGAGGGGCTGGCCACCTCGGTGCGCACCGCCGTGGTCGGGCTGACCAGCTCGGCCGGCGAGATGCAGACCACCGCCGAGGGGATGGCGGTCACCGCCCACATGTCCAGACAGCAGTCGGAGACGGTGGCGGTCGCCGCCGGTCAGGCGTCGAGCAACGTCGCCACCGTGGCCGCCGCGGCGGAGGAACTGTCCAGCTCGATCACCGAGATCAGCCGGCAGGTCAACCAGTCGAGCACCGTCGCCGGCCGCGCCGTCACCGCCGCCGAGCGCACCGACGCGACCGTCCAGGGCCTTGTGGACTCGGCGCAGAAGATCGGCGAGATCGTCAAGCTGATCAACGACATCGCGTCGCGCACCAACCTCTTGGCGCTCAACGCCACCATCGAGGCGGCGCGGGCCGGCGAGATGGGCAAGGGCTTCGCCGTGGTGGCGAGCGAGGTCAAGAGCCTCGCCAACCAGACCGGCAAGGCGACGGATGAGATCCAGCAGCAGGTCAGCGAGATCCAGCGGGTGACCGGCAGCGCCGCCGGCGCCATCCGCGAGATCGGCGCATTGATCGCCGACATCAACGGCATCACCGCCGCCATCGCCGCCGCCGTCGAGGAGCAGGGTGCCGCCACCGCCGAGATCGCCCGCAACGTCCAGGAAGCGGCATCGAGCGCCAGCGAGGTGTCGGTGAACATCGTCGGCGTCACCAGCAGCTCCGACGAGACCGGCCGCGCCGCCGGCCGCGTGCTGGACGCCGCCACCGGCCTGAAGCACGAGGCCAGCACCCTGCAGCAGAACGTCGACGCCTTCCTCGGCAAGCTGCGCATGGGCGCGCGCTAGCCAGCCACCGCGTTCCTCCCGAGCCTTGGGGCGGCTTGAGGGCCGCCCCGTTTTGTTTGGGGAATGCCCTTTACTCGGCCGCGTCGGTGCCGCGCCCAACCGCGGCGATGCGCGTCGGGATCAAGGCGTTGACAGTCTGCCGCTGCTCGTCGAGGCGAGCGTGGATGACGCGGGATTCGGTGCGCACCTCGGTTTCGAGGTGCGCGATGTCTGCTTTCAACTCCGTGCGAAGGTCGTTGATGTCTGCCTTCAACTCCGAGCGAAGGTCGTTGATGGCCGCCTTCAATTCCGTGCGCAGCGAATCCGCTGTGCCATCGATTCTTGCGCCCAGGCTCCGCCCGAGCTGTTCAATCGCCGCGAGGATCAGATCCGACTTGTCCATGGACACCCGCCGATACGCAGAATGGAATGAGCATACCATCGTCTCGCGCTCCGGTCGATTCCCATGCGCGTTCCCCCATGAGCACCGGTTGTCGTCTGCGGCGCGGCTCTGTTAAGGATAAGCGATGACACGCCGCCGCACCGCCTCGCCGACCGTTCCCGATCCCGACCAGTACGACCTGCTCGACGTGCCCGAGCCGACGGCCGTGCTGATCACCTATTCCGGCCGGGTCGTCGACCTGGAAAAGCCGGACTTCAGCCGCTTCGAGATCGAGGATGTGGCGCGCCCGCTGGCCTTCCAGTGCCGCTTCGTCGGCAACACCCGCACCTTCTTCAGCGTCGCCCAGCACTGCCTGCTGGCGAGCCATCTGTGCCCGCCGGAGTACGCGTACGACGCGCTGATGCACGATAGCGAGGAGGCGTTCACCGGCGACTGGCCGACGCCGTGGAAGGCGCGCATCGGCCGCGAGGCGATCAAGCAGGCCATCGCCCCCATCAAGATCGGGCTGGCCCGGCGCTTCGGCTTCCGCCACCCGGAGCCGAAGCCGGTCAAGGTGGCCGACCAGCGGGCGCTGGCGACCGAACTGCGTGACCTGTGCGCACCGCACCGGGTGAACTGGCAGGACCTGCCGCCGCCCGCCGCCGACCCCATCGTGCCGCTGGGGCCGGAGGAGGCGATGGCCGCCTTCCTGGCGCGCTACCGGGAACTGAAGCGGCCCTGATCCGCCCTCAAGCCCGTCCTGCCGGCTGCTCGCCGCGGCGGCGGGTGCCGCGCTGGGCGGGAACGCCCAGATCCTCGGCGTGGTGGCCCTCGGCGCCCTCGCTGGCGTTGGCGCAGCGTTCGGCCAGTTCGCGGATGGCGGCGCGCACCTGCGGGTCGCGGATGTTCTGGAAATAGCGCGCCAGCATCAGCGCCTCGCGCGAGCGCAGCGTGCCCTCGCTCTCGGCGGTCTCCTCCGCCCGGCCGCCGGCCGCCTCGGCGTGGGAGCGCTCCTCCAGGCCGTCGAAGAACACCGAGACGGGAACACGGAAGAACTGCGCCAGCTTGTACAGCCGGCTGGCCGAGACGCGGTTGAAGCCGCGCTCGTATTTCTGAAGCTGCTGGAACGTCAGCCCCAGCGCCGACGCCACGTCGCTCTGCGACAAGCCAGCCAGCATGCGCAGTTCGCGCAGGCGCTGGCCGACGAACACATCGACCTCGTTGAGGCCTTCCTTCTTTTCACGGCCGCGCTTTTTCACAGCATTCCCCCGTGTTCACCGCATAAACCCTAAAGCCTTCAACACCGAAGAACCCGTACGGGTTGCGTGTGCGTATGCGATTTCTTAGCTACGCCCACCTCCCCGGTCCGTCAACGGACGCACCGGCGAACTCGCCCAATGATACATGGCGCCCCATTGCGATTACTCCAGCCGATAGGAACGGCCGTGCGGCCATGCAACCCTCATCATGATGTGGCCGTCACGCAACAGACGGCGTCATACGTGTCACGGTAGGCACATTTTGCCCAGTACTGGGCAAATCCTGCCGACGAATTAACCGTTAATTCATCAAAACCTTTCACCCTCCGAACCGTGAAAAACCATCGGCGTGGATTTTGCAGCCCCGGTCCGGCGGCTGCGGGGTTCCGACCGCTCGGGGACTGACGCGCGTGAACAACCTGCTGCAAACCTTGCGCAATCTGGGCCCCGCGCGCCTCGGGGCGATCGGCGCCGTGGCTTTGCTGCTGATCGGCTTTTTCGTCTATCTGACGACGCGCCTGTCCTCCCCCGACATGGAGCTGCTGTACGCCGAGCTTCAGCCCGCCGACGCCGCCGCCATCGCCAAGAAGCTGGACGACGCCAAGATCCCCTACGCCGTCGACAAGAACGGCACCAAGATCCGCGTCCCCGCCGACCAGATCGGTTCCGTCCGCATGAAGATGGCCGAGGCCGGGCTGCCGTCCGGCGGCTCGGTCGGCTATGAGCTGTTCGACAAGGGCGAGGGCTTCGGCGCCACCAGTTTCATCCAGAACATCAACCACTTGCGCGCGCTGGAAGGTGAGATGGCGCGCACGGTCGGCACGATGAACGGCGTGCAGCAGGCGCGCGTCCACCTCGTGCTGCCCAAGCGCGAGCTGTTCGCCCGCACACAGAACCCGGCGACGGCCAGCGTCTTCCTCAAGCTGCGGCCCGGCGCGCAGCTGTCGCGCGAGAACATTTCGGCAATCCAGTACCTGATCGCCGCCTCGGTGCCGAACCTGGAGCCCACCCAGGTCTCCATCATCGACGACAAGGGCAAGCTGCTCGCCCGCGGCGGCGGGGCGAACAGCGAAGACCTGATGATGGCCAACGCCGAGGAGAAGAAACTCGCCTACGAGCGGCGCATCGCCGCCACCATCGAGGATCTGGTCGGCCGCACGGTGGGCTACGGCAAGGTGCGCGCCGAGGTGTCGGCCGACCTGGACTTCGACCGCATCACCACGCAGTCGGAGATCTTCGACCCCGAAAGCCAGGTGGTGCGCTCCACCCAGACGGTGGGCGAGACCAACCAGAGCCAGGACCGCGACCCGCTCCAGCCCGTCACCGTCGACCAGAACCTGCCCACCGCGCAGACCGGCAGCAGGGACAACAGCTCCATCTCCTCGAACAAGTCGACCCGCAACGAGGAGACGGTCAACTACGAGATCAGCCGCACCACCAAGAACCACGTCCGCGAGAGCGGCCAGATCCGCCGCCTGTCGGTGGCGGTGCTGGTGGACGGCGTCTACACGCCCAGCCCCGATGGCGGGAAGCCCACCTACCAGCCCCGCCCCGACCAGGAGATGGAGAGCATCAAGGCGCTGGTGCGCTCGGCGGTCGGGTTGGACGCGGTGCGCGGCGACACGATCGAAATCGTCAACATGCGCTTCTCCACGCCCGACGACGAGTTCGCCAAGCCGGACGCCATCTTCCTGGGCATGGGCAAGGACGACATCTTCCGCATCGCCGAGATGGTGGTGCTGGGCATCGTCGCCGTGCTGATCATCCTGCTGGTCATCCGCCCCCTGATCACGCGCGCCTTCGAGAAGGCCGACGCGCAGGAGGATGACGACATGGACAAGCTGCTCAGCGATCAGTCGGGCATGCCGGCGGCGCTCGCCGGCCCGACCGGCGCGCTGGCACAGGATCTGGCGCTGGAAGCCGCACAAGCCGACGAAGAGCTGGAGCAGATGATCGACATCAATCGGGTCGAGGGCCGCGTCCGCGCGTCCTCGTTGCGCAAAGTCGGCGAAATCGTCGAGAAGCACCCGGAAGAAGCGGTGTCGATCCTGCGCAACTGGCTCTACCAAGAGAGCTGAGGGCGCACTGAATGACCTCCGTCCGCAAGTTCCAGTTCGACGAATCCTTCGACGTGGACAACCACCACGGCCACAACTACGCTCATGTCGAGGAGGAATTGGCGCCCGAGCCGCCGCCCGCGCCAACCTTCGGCGAAGCGGAGCTGACCGCCGCCCGCGAGGCCGGCTTCCGTGAGGGCATGGTGACCGGCAACAAGGCCGGCATCGAGCAGGGCTACGCCGACGGTCACGCCGCCGGACTGGCGGAGGGCGCCGAAGCCGCCCGCGCCGAGATCGAGAGCACCGACGCGGCGCTCACCGCCCAGGCGCTGGACCGCATCGCGCGGGGCGTGGCGGATCTGATCGTCCAGCGCGAGGCCGGCAACGCCGCGCGCAGCGACCAGCCCGTGCACATCGCGCTTGCCATCGTGCGCAAGCTGATGCCGGAACTGGCGCGCCGGAACGGCCTCGCCGAGATCGAGAGGCTGGTGCGCGCCTGCCTGACCGACCTGATGGACGAGCCGCGGCTGGTGGTGCGCGTCGCCCCCGACACCATCGAACTGGTGCGCGGGCACCTGGAGGCCACCGTCGCCAACTGCGGCTTCGACACCAAGCTGGTCGTCGTCGGCGACCCGGCGCTCGGCCCCGGCGACTGCCGGGTCGAGTGGGCCGAGGGCGGTGCCGAGCGGGACACCGCCCGCCTGCTGGCCGACATCGAGGAAAGCGCTTCCCGTCTCCTTGAAGGGGGTGCGCTGCAGTGAACGATTTTTGTCCGGAGACTCTAGATGGCTAAGGACACCTTCTCCCTCGACGAGATCGACAACGGTCGCTCCGACATGTCGGAGTACGACAGCGGTCTCGGCCCGGCGAAGGATCTCGAGGCGGTGTACGACATCCCCGTCCAGATCTCGGCCGTGCTCGGAAAATCGACCATGCAGGTGAGCCAGCTCCTCAAGCTCGGCCGCGGCGCCGTGGTCGAGCTGGACCGCAAGGTCGGCGAGGCCATCGACATCTATGTCAACAACCGTCTGGTGGCGCGCGGCGAGGTCGTCGTCGTCGAGGACCGGCTGGGCATCACCATGACCGAAATCATCAAGTCGGAGCGCGGATGATCAGCTCCCGCGACAGCAGCATCCGCAACGCCGCCGCCAGGCGGGAAGCCGCCCTGGACGATGACGGCCTGCGGGAAGCCGCCACGCGCGACGCCGCCACGCGCGAGGCCAACGAACTGCGCGCCCAGCGGACCGCGGCCATGGCCGAACGCGTCGCGGCGTCGCCGTCGCGCACGCGCCTGCGTGGCCGGCTCGACGCCGGCACGCTGGTCGGCCTGGGGGCCGCGGCGTGCGTCATCCTGGTGGCGATGGCGTCGGGCGGCAGTCTGCGCGCCTTCCTCGACCCGCCGTCGCTGCTGATCGTGCTGGGCGGCACGCTGGCGGTCACCACCGCGTCCTTCTCGTTGGGCGACGTGATGGCGGCGTGGGGCAACGCCGGCCGCATTCTGGTACAGAGCACCCACGACCCGCGCGCCGTGTCGCGACAGGTCATGCTGCTCGCCGAGGCCGCGCGCCGCGCCGGGCCGGAGATGCTGAAAAGCATGCTCCCCGAGCTGAAGGGCGAGCCGTTCCTGCACCGCTGCGTCTCGCTGATCACCGAGGGCCTGCCCACCGACGACGTCGAGCACATGCTGACCGCCGAGGTCGAAGCGGTCGGCGCCGCGCGCACCAAGAGCGCCGCCGTGCTGCGCCGCGCGTCCGAAGTGGCGCCGGCCATGGGGCTGATCGGCACGCTGGTCGGGCTGGTGCAGATGTTGGGCGGCCTCAGCGACCCCTCGACCATCGGGCCGAGCATGGCGCTGGCGCTGCTGACCACCTTCTACGGCGCCGTTCTGGGCAACGTCGTGCTGGCGCCGCTGGCCGCCAAGCTCGAACGCGCCGCCGAGGAAGAGGCCCTGGTCAAGACCCTGTACACCATTGGTGCGGTATCGATCGCGCGGCAGGAAAACCCCCGCCGCCTGGAGATGCTGCTCAATACGCTTCTGCCGCCGGGGCGGCGGATCCAGTATTTCGAGAAAGAGTCCCCGAGGGGAGCGTGAGATGCGTCTACTGATCGTTGGCACCCTGGAGGGGTACATCACCGCTGCCGGCAAGATCGCCATGCAGCGCGGCGCCAAGGTGTCCCACACCGACAGCATCGAGGGCGCTCTCAACGCCTTGCGGGCGGCGTGCGGCGCCGACATCGCGATGATCGACGTCAAGCTGGACGTGGCGGCCTTCATCGACAGCCTGAAGGCCGAGCGGATCAACATCCCGGTCGTCGCCTGCGGCATCGGCACCGACGCGTCCGCCGCCGTGCGCGCCATCCGCGCCGGTGCCAAGGAATACATCCCGCTGCCACCCAACGCCGAGCTGATCGGCGCCGTGCTGGAAGCGGTGGCGGAGGAGAGCCACTCCATCGTCTGCCAGGACCCGGCGATGGTGGCGACGCTGCGGCTGGCCGACCAGATCGCCCCCAGCGACGCGTCCGTGCTGATCACCGGCGAGTCCGGCACCGGCAAGGAGCTGATGGCCCGCTACATCCACCGCAAGAGCCGCCGCTCGAAGGAGAACTTCGTCGCCGTCAACTGCGCCGCCATCCCCGAGAACCTGCTGGAGTCCGAGCTGTTCGGCCACGAGAAGGGCGCCTTCACCGGCGCCGTGGCGCGCCGGCTGGGCAAGTTCGAGGAGGCGAACGGCGGCACGCTGCTGCTCGACGAGCTGTCGGAGATGCACCCGCGCCTCCAGGCCAAGCTGCTGCGCGCCATCCAGGAGAAGGAAATCGACCGGGTCGGCTCGTCCCAGCCCATCAAGGTCAACGTCCGCCTGATCGCCACCTCCAACCGCAATCTGGAGGCCGAGGTCCAGGCCGGCAATTTCCGCGAGGATCTGTACTTCCGCCTGAACGTCTTCAACGTCCGTCTGCCCTCCTTGCGCGAGCGGCCGCTCGACATCCCGCTGGTGGCCGATCACTTCATCAAGAAGTACGCCGAGGCCAACGGCCTGCCCGAGAAGACGCTGGCGCCGGAGACGCTTCAGTTGCTGATGGCGCACCACTGGCGCGGCAACGTGCGCGAGCTGGAAAACACCATGCACCGCGCCGTGCTGCTCGCCCGCGGCGAGACCATCGGGCCGGAAGCGATCATGCTGAGCAGCCAGACGCTGGCGCCGGAGGGCTCGGCGCAGGCGTCGATCCCCGCCGGCTCGCCGGTGGCGCAGCCCTTCGCCGGCCCGTCCGGCACCGTGCCGGCGGCCCGGCCCATGCCTCCTACCGCATCTTCCGCCTACGCTCCCCCGCCCGGCTACGCGCAGCCCTACGCCCCGCCCATCGCGGCGATGCCGGGGGGCAGCGGTCTGACCGGACTGGTGGGCCGCACGGTGGCCGACGTGGAGCGCGACCTGATCATTGAAACGCTGTCGCACTGCCTGGGCAACCGGACGCACGCGGCGAACATCCTGGGCATCTCGATCCGCACGCTGCGCAACAAGCTGAAGCAGTACAACGAGGAAGGCGTCCCGGTGCCGCCGTCCGGCGGCGACGACCGCGGCGCCATGTTCGGCTGACCGCGTAAAGGCCGGACACCTCCATGGCGCTCACCGAACACAATCCCGAGAACAGCGGCGGCGGCAGTGGTGCCGGCGGCGGCGGCAACGTGGCCGCGATCGGCGAGATGGTCGGCGTCATCAAGGCATCGCTGAAGCGCGGCGACGTGCTGATGGCGGTCGGCATCATGATGATCATCATCGCGCTGATCATGCCGATGCCGACGCTGCTGCTCGACATGATGCTGGCGGTGTCGATCACGGCGTCGGTGCTGATCCTGATGGTCGTGCTGTTCATCCAGAAGCCGCTGGAGCTGTCGTCCTACCCGACCATCCTGCTGATCACGACGCTGCTGCGGCTGTCGCTGAACATGGCGTCGACCCGCCTCATCCTCAGCCACGGGCACGAGGGCACCAAGGCGGCCGGGCACGTCATCGAGGCGTTCGCCAGCTTCGTGATGGGCGGCGACTTCATCATCGGCGTGATCGTCTACGCGATCCTGACCATCGTGAACTTCAAGGTGATCGTCGCCGGTTCCGGCCGCATCGCCGAAGTGGCGGCGCGTTTCACCCTCGACGCCATGCCCGGCAAGCAGATGGCCATCGACGCCGACCTCGGCGCCGGCATGATCGACGAGACCACGGCCCGCAAGCGCCGCAAGGAACTGGAGGACGAAAGCGCCTTCTTCGGCTCCATGGACGGTGCGTCGAAGTTCGTGAAGGGAGACGCGGTCGCCGGCCTGCTGATCATGTTCATCAACATCATCGGCGGCGTGTCGATCGCGGTTCTGCGCCACAACATGCCGGTGATGACGGCGCTGGACACCTTCACCAAGCTGACCATCGGCGACGGTCTGGTGTCGCAGATCCCGGCGCTGGTCATCTCCATCTCCGCCGGCTTCCTGGTGTCGAAGGCCGGCACCGGCGGCTCCACCGACAAGGCGGTGGTCGGCCAGCTGACCGGCTATCCCATGGCGCTGGGCATCGCGACGGGCCTGCTGACGATGCTGGCGGCGATGCCGGGCATGCCGTCGTACGTCTTCCTGCCCATGGCGCTGGCGACCGGCGGTGCGGCGTGGTTCCTGCCCCGCATGCGCGCCCGCAAGGAGCAGGAGGAGGCGCAGGCGGGCATCGACGACGCGGCCGCCAGCGCGGCGGCCCCGGTGGCCGACGAGCCCATATCCACGGCACTCGCCATCGACCTGATTCGGCTGGAGCTGGGCTACGGCCTGTTGTCGCTGATCAACGCGCCGCAGTCCGGCAGCCACCGGCTGACCGACCAGATCAAGGGGCTGCGCCGGCAGATCGCCGGCGAGGCCGGATTCGTCATGCCGGCGGTGCGCATCCAGGACAATCTCCAGCTTCCACCCAACACCTACGTGATCCGGGTGAAGGAGATCGAGGCGGGCCGCGGCGACGTGCGGCCCAACATGCTTCTGGTCATGGACCCGCGCGGCGAGGCCATGAGCCTGCCCGGCGAGGCCACCACCGAGCCGACGTTCGGCCTGCCGGCGATCTGGGTCGAGGCCGGCTACCGCGAGGAGGCGCTGTTCAAGGGCTACACCGTGGTGGACCCATCCACCGTGGTGACCACCCATTTGACCGAACTCATCAAGGACAACATGCCCGAGCTGTTGTCCTTCACCGAGACGCAGAAACTGCTGGACGAGTTGGACAAGGCGCACCAGAAGCTGGTGGCCGACGTCATCCCGTCGCAGATCACCATCGGTGGTTTGCAGCGCATTCTGCAAAACCTGCTTGCGGAACGCATCTCGATCCGGGATCTTTCGGCCATCCTCGAAGGTGTCTCCGAGGCATCGGGTCAAACGCGCAGCATCACGCAGATCACCGAGCACGTCCGTTCGCGCCTGGCGCGGCAGATTTGCGACGCCTGCACCAACGAAATGGGGTTCATCCCGCTCATCACGATGTCGCCCGAATGGGAAGAGGCCTTCGCCGAATCGCTCATGGGCGAAGGCGACGACCGGCAGTTGGCGATGGCGCCCAGCCGACTGCAACAATTCATAACGTCGGTGCGCCAGACGTTCGAACGACAAGCCATGATGGGTGAAACGCCTGTGCTGCTGACCAGTCCTCCGATACGGCCCTACGTGCGCTCGATCATCGAGCGCTTCCGGCCGTCCACGGTGGTCATGTCGCAGAACGAGATTCATCCGAAGGCCAAGATCAAGACCCTGGGGCAGATCTGATCATGCGCATATCCGCCCCTAGAAACCGGAAGGAGTGCCGCCCATGCGGCTGAAATCCTTCCACGCCAAGAGCATGGCCGACGCCATGCGCCAGGTCCGTCAGCAGCTTGGCGACGATGCCATCATCGTCGCCACGCGCGAGGAGGAAGGCGGCGGCGTGCGCGTCACCGCCGCGGTCGAGGAAGACGATCACCCGTCCGAACCCGCCCGCATCAACGCCGCCGTCTCCAGCCGAGCGCCCGTCGAGCCCGAGGTGGACGTTGGCGAACTGGTGGCCGACGCCCTGCACCGCCACGGCGTGCCGGCGGCACTGGCCGAACAGCTCATCGACGCCGCCGCCGGCCTGGACACCGAGGACGCGACACTGGCGCTGGGCGCGGCGCTCGACTCCGTCTTCAATTTCCACCCGCTGCCCAACGGCGGCCGCGGCAACGCCCGACCGCTGATGCTGGTCGGGCCGCCGGGTTCGGGCAAGACGCTGACCGTCGCCAAGCTGGCGGCGCGCGCCGTGCTGAAGAACCGCACCGTCAGCGTCATCACCACCGACACCGTGCGGGCCGGCGGCGTCGACCAGCTGGCCGCCTTCACACGCCTCCTGAAGGTCAAGCTGCACCGCGTCGAGGACCCGGAGGCGCTGGGCGGCGCCATCGACGTCAGCCGCGGCAACGACCTCGTCGTCATCGACACCGCCGGCCGCAACCCCTTCGACGCCGACGAGATGGGCGATCTGCGGGCGCTGCTCGGGGCCGGCGAGATGGAGCCGATCCTGGTGCTGCCCGCCGGCATGGACATGGTGGAGGCCGCCGAGACCGGGATGGCCTTCAAGGCGCTGGGCGTCAAGCGTCTGCTGGTGACGCGGCTGGACGTGGCGCGGCGGTTCGGCAGCACGCTGGCCGCCGCGCACCGCGCCCGCCTCGTCTTCTGCGACGGCACCGTGTCCGCCAAGGTGGCCGAGGGGCTGACGCCGCTCAATCCCGTCGCCTTCGCCCGCCTGATGATGCCCCCGGTGGAGAAGCCGGCCGTCAAGCCGGCACCGTCCAGGGCCAAGACCAGACAAACCAAAGCCGCTCACGCCGTGAGCTCGTCGAGGACCGCATCATGACCGAAAAGGTATTCCCGGCGCCCGCGTCGATTGCCCCCGGCTCCAACGTCCGTCCGCTGCGCGGCCGGAACGTCATCGCCGTGGCCAGCGGCAAGGGCGGTGTCGGCAAGACCTGGTTCTCCATCACGCTGGCGCACGCGCTGGCGCGCATGGGCAAGAACGCGCTGCTGTTCGACGGCGATCTGGGCCTCGCCAACGTGGACATCCAGTTGGGCTTCCAGCCCAAGCGCGACCTGGGCCAGGTCATCGAGGGCACGGTCACGCTCCAGCGCGCGGCCGAGCGCTTCCCCGATGGCGGCTTCGACATCATCGCCGGCCGGTCCGGCTCCGGCACCCTGGCGACGCTGCCCAGTCAGGCGCTGTCGAGCCTGCGCAACAATCTGTTCGATCTGGCGCGCGACTACGACTACGTCATCATGGACATGGGCGCGGGCGTGGATCGCACGGTGCGCACGCTGTGCGGCCCGGCCGGCACCACGCTGGTGGTCACCAACGACGAGCCGACCTCGATCACCGACGCCTATGCCTTCATCAAGCTGACGCACGTCACCAATCGCAACGCCGACCTGCGCGTGGTGGTGAATCTGGCGCAGACGCTGAAGGAGGGCGACCGCACCTACGGCACCATCCTCAAGGCCTGCCAGAACTTCCTGAAGTTCAAGCCGCCGCTGGCCGGCATCATCCGCCGCGACCTCAAGGTGCGCGACGCCATCCGCAACCAGATCCCGATCCTCACCCGCTCGCCGCAGAGCGACGCGGCCAACGACGTGGTGCAACTGGCGCAACGTCTGATCAAGGACAAGGAAAAGGCGTAAGGAGGCTGCGCGATGGGCGGCGCCGGTTCCATCCCGCCACCCCCGCCGACCGCCGTCGCGGCCCCGGCCACGACGCCCGGCACCGCGCAGGTGTTGTTGGGCGAGGCCGCGGTGGTGAAGCTGCCCGAGCGCCTCCAAGATCTGCCGCGGGCCGTGGCGCTGACAGGCACCGTCGCCGGTACGACGCCCGAGGGTCTGACGCGCATCCGCACCCAGATGGGCGACGTGCTGCTGGACCTCGCCGCCACGCTGTCGGCGGACAAACCCGTCACCGTGCAAATCAGCCCCGGCCAGCCGCCCGGCCGCGCCATGGTCTTCGCCAACACCCCGCCCACCACCGGCCAGGCCGGGGCCGCACCGCCGCAGCCGCAGCCGGCGGGCACGCCGCCGGCCGTGCTGCTGACGCTGCCCAGCGCAGCCCCGGCGGCGCCCGGCGCGGCGGTGCCTCTGCTGCTGCCGGGCAGCGTCCTGCCGGCGCTGGTGCTCGCCGCCGCCAAGCCGGCCACACCTCCTGGACCCAGCGCACCCACCAGCGCAGCGCCGGCCTCACGCCCCACCCCGGCGACCGCCGCGCCCGCGGCACCGTCCTCCGCGGCGCCGACCGCTCCAACAGCGGCCCCCCCGGCACCCGCCAGCACCGCCCAGCCCGCCGCGCCGCCTGCGGGTCCGCCATCCGGCGCACCGGTCCAATTGGGCGGCGACGCCGCGCACCCCGGCGCATCCCCAACCCTGCCCAACGGCGCCAAGCCCGAGGTCAAGCCCGACCCAACCGCCGCTCCCAAGGCCGCGCCCCAAGCCGCGCCGGCACCGCAGACCACTTCCGAAGCCGGTCCGCAGACCACCCCCAAGGCCACCCCTCAAGCCGTTCCCGACGCCGCGCCCCAACCGCTTCAGCCGTCGTCCGTGCCGGCCAAGCCCGCCCCTATGCTGGTGCAGGGGGCGACGGTGGCGTTGAAGGTGGTCAGCGTGGCGCAGCCCGGCACCGCCGCGCCGATCCCGCTGGAGGCCCCGCTCACCAGCCTTCCGGCGGCGGACAACGACCGGGGGCCGCTGCTGCACGGCACGGTGGCCGGCGCCACGCCGCAGGGGCAGCCGATCCTCGCCACCCGGCAGGGCATGCTGGTGCTGACCACGCAGGGGCCGCTGCCGCCCGGCACGCGGGCGACGGTGGTGCTGACGGACCCGTTGCGGGCGCAGCACGCCGCCGCTCCGCATGGCGCCGAGGCGCCGGCCGACGCCAAGGACTGGCCGGCGCTGCGGCAGGTGATGGCGGCTCTGGCCGCCGCCGACCCGGAGCTGGCCCGCACGCTCACCAACACCGTGCTTCCGCAGCCGAACAAGAAGCTGGCCGCGGCGTTGACCTTCCTGCTGTCGGCCATGCGCGGCGGCGACGCGCGCGGCTGGCTCGGCGAGGAGGCGACGGCGACGCTGGAGCGCACCGGCCAGGGCGCCCTGCTCAAGCAGCTGGAAGAGGAACTGCGCACCCCGCCCCGCCCGGCCGCCGCCGACGCGCCGCCGTCCGACTGGAAGCTCTTCGCCGTGCCGATGCTCGACGGGCGCACGCTTCAGCCGATGCAGGTGCAGATCCGCCGGGTGGACGGCGACGAGGGCGGCGGCTCCAAGGGCGAGCGCGAGGCGCGCGGCAGCCGCTTCGTCATCGACCTGGAGCTGAGCCGCTTCGGCCCGCTCCAGCTCGACGGGCTGGTGCGGCCGCAACGCTTCGACCTGATCCTGCGCACCCACACGCCGTTCCCCGCCGAACTGAACGCCGAGCTGACGGGCATCTTCGCGGACAGCCTCGGCGCGGTCGGCTTCACCGGCACGCTGTCGTTCCAGAACGGCGCGCGCAACTGGGTCAAGCTGACCCGCGCCGGCCGCGCCGGCCTGGGCGTCACGGCATGAACGGAGCGCCTCCCATGCCCCCTCCCAAACAGCGCCGCGAGCGCCTGACCACCGCCGCCAACCCCGACGTCCGGCACGACTATCTGGTGACTCTGTCCGGCGAGCCGCAGCCCGGCACGCGGCTGGAGCTGCGCTACGTGCCCGACCGTTGGGTGATCGCCCCCGCCGGCTTCGCCGCCTACCTGACCGAGTTGGCCGCCTTCCCCGGCGGGCTGGAGGCATTGGCGCTGGCCGTGCTGGACGATGTCGGCAACGAGGCCGTGCCGCGCTGGACCGAGGTGCGCGCCGAGCGCACCGCCCACCGCGTCGTGGTCGAAGACCGTCAGCCGGGTTGGGACAACCCGCATCTCTTCGCGCGGATGGAGCGGTATTAACGGTCGCACTTGTTCTAAAGTCTAATAATCCCGCCGCCGGAATACCCCTATTATGCACGTGGGTAAGTTTCAGATGGGGGAATTCGCGCCATGAAAGTCGCCGGCATCGCGATAGCGGCGGGGGTGTTGCTTGCGGGCGGTCCCGCGCTCGCGGAAACCGCCGAGGAGGTTGCCGGCCGTCAGGTGTTCAACCACTGCGCCGCCTGCCACGCGCTCGACCCCAGCAAGAACGCCTTCGGGCCGAGCCTGATCGGCGTCGTCGGGCGCAAGGCCGGCACGCTGCCGCGCTTCGAGTATTCCGACGCCATGCGCAAGTCCGGCATCACCTGGACCGAGGCCAACCTGCGCCGCTGGATCGCCGACAACGAAAAAGTCCTCCCCGGCACCCGCATGCGCCACGTCTCGATCAAGGACCGCGCCGAGCAGGACTACCTGATCGCCTTCATCAAGTCGCTGAAGTAAGGGACGCGGGCCGGGCTGCTACTGCCCGGCGCTTTCCTGTGCCTGGCGGCGACGGAAGCCGACCAGCGCGGTTTCGTCGAGCATGGCGTCCTCCTTGCGGCGGATCTTCTCGCGCTCGCGCTTCAGGCGCTCCTCCTCGGCCAGTTCGAAGCGCTTCAGCTCCTGGAAGGCTTCGGACATCTCCTCGGTGGCGGCTTCGATCTGCTGCTCGACCTGGGCGATCGAGTCCTGCAAACGGTGGTCGCGCTCGCGCGCCGCCTTGGCGAAGGCGGGGTAGCTGAACGCCACGGCCTGATCGGTGCGCGCCGCCTCCTGCTCGCGCCGGACCTCCTCGCGCAGGCGGGCCAGTTCCATGCACAGGCGGTCGTGCAGGTTCTGCAAGTCGGACAGGGCGCGACGCTTCTCGTCGAGCTGCCACTTGTGCAGGCGGATGATGGTTTTCAGGCTGCTCATGACCACGGCATCCCGAGGATTTCGGCGAGCTGGGCGTAACCGGTCGCAAGATCGGTGGCCTCACGCTTGCCTTGCTTGAGGAAGGCTTCCAGGGCCGGCTGGTAGTGGATGGCCTCGTCCACCGCCGGGTCGGTGCCGCGGCGGTAGGCGCCCAGGCGGATCATCTCCGCCATGTTGTCGTACGCCGACAGCATGCGCCGCGCCCGCCCGACCAGCTCGTTCTCCTCCTGGGAGTTGCAGCCGGGCATGGTGCGCGACACGCTGCGCAGGATGTTGATGGCCGGATACCGGCCGCGCTCGCCGATCTGGCGCTCCAGCACGATGTGTCCGTCGAGGATGCCGCGCACCGCGTCGGCGATCGGCTCGTTGTGGTCGTCGCCTTCCACCAGCACGGTGAACAGGCCGGTGATCGAGCCCGATCCGGGAACACCCGGCCCGGCGCGTTCCAGCAGCTTGGGCAGTTCGGCGAAGACGGTGGGCGGGTAGCCCTTGGTGGTCGGCGGCTCGCCGGCCGACAGGCCGATCTCGCGCTGGGCCATGGCGAAGCGCGTCACGCTGTCCATCATGCACAGCACGTCGCGGCCCTGGTCGCGGAAATACTCGGCCACCGCCATCGTCATGTAGGCCGACTGCCGGCGCATCAGCGGCGGCTCGTCCGAGGTGGCGCAGACCACGACGCTGCGCGCCAGTCCCTCCTCGCCCAGATCCTCGACGATGAACTCCTGCAACTCGCGCCCGCGCTCGCCGAGCAGGCCGATCACCGCCACCTCGGCGCCCGAGTACTTGGCCAGCATCGACATGACCGACGATTTGCCGACGCCCGAACCGGCGAAGATGCCCATGCGCTGGCCGCGGCAGCAGGTGAGGAAGGTGTTGATCGCCCGGATGCCGAGGTCGAGCTTCTGCCCGACCCGCGCGCGGGAATGCGCCGAGGGCGGCGAGTTGCGGATCGGAATGCCGACCGTGCCCTTGGGCAGCGGCCCCTTGCCGTCCACCGGCTCGCCCAGCGCGTTGATGACGCGGCCCAGCCATGCGTCGGTGGGATAGACCATCGGCTGCCCGTCGGCCACCACCGCCCGGCACCCCAGCCCGACGCCGTCGAGCCCGCCCAGCGGCATCAGCAGCGCCCGGCTCTGGCGGAATCCGACCACTTCGCAGGGCACGCGGCGGCCGTCGCGCGCCTCGACGGCGCAACGGCCGCCGACCGACAGCTCCTTTTCGATGCCGCCGACCTCGACCAGCAGGCCGAGAACGGCGGTGACCCGCCCGAACCGGCGGTAGTCGGGCATCGCATTAATGTCATCGATGAGGCGGGCGACGTCGGCTGGCACGGTACGGTCCGGGACGGCGTTAAGCATTGGAAACGGCTGGAGAATTGGCTTTTCCGCCGTTGCAGAGCCATCATCGGCCGGAAAGATTAACGTTAAATGAAGCGCATTCCGGCGCTGGCGTTAAGCTGAATCGTCTGTTAACCTGTGTAAACGAGCGACCTGACCTGTTAAGCATGCGTCGCCCGCCAGCGGATCGGCCGGAGCTCATCGGCCGCACCGGCGAGGCGTGAGAGATTCAAGGTTCGGGTAAGGTAAGGCACCACCAACGTCGGGATACCGCCAATGAGGGTTCTGCTGGTCGAAGACGATACCTCGGTCCAGAAAAGCATCGAACTGATGCTTCAGTCCGAGGGTTACATCGTCGACTCCACCGACTTGGGCGAGGACGGGCTCGAAATCGGAAAATTGTACGACTACGACATCATCATTCTCGATCTGATGCTGCCGGACATCGATGGTTACGAGGTGCTGCGGCGGCTGCGGGCCGCGCGGGTGACCATGCCGATCCTGATCCTGTCCGGCCTGTCCGAACTGGACCACAAGATCAAGGGCCTGGGCTTCGGGGCCGACGATTATCTCACCAAGCCGTTCGACAAGCGCGAACTGATCGCCCGCATCCAGGCCATCGTCCGCCGTTCCAAGGGGCACTCGGACAGCGTCATCCGCACCGGCCGCCTGACCGTCAACCTCGACACCCGCACGGTGGAGGTCGACACCCAGCCGCTGCACCTGACCGGCAAGGAATACGGCATCCTCGAACTGCTCAGCTTGCGCAAGGGCACCACGCTGACCAAGGAGATGTTCCTCAACCATCTTTACGGCGGCATGGACGAGCCGGAACTGAAGATCATCGACGTCTTCGTCTGCAAGCTGCGCAAGAAGCTGGCGGCGGCGACGCAGGGCGACAACTACATCGAGACGGTGTGGGGCCGCGGCTACGTGCTGCGCGACCCGCACGAGGACATTCATCACGCGACGCCGCCCAAGGTGCCGCAGCAGCAGGCGGCGGGCTGAGGCCCGTCGCGTCTCGCCCCTACCACTGTTGATGCGGCCGCCGCGCGCCCGTACCATGGGCGTCCATGGAACCAATCCTCATCGCCCTCGCACGGGCCTGCTTCGACATCGGTGACGCCCATCTGGCGAACGGCCAGCACGCCGCCGCAGCGGAAAGCTTCCGCCGCGTGCTGGCGGCTGTGCCCGATTTCGACGCCGGATACGCCAAGCTGTCGCAGGCCCACACCGGCCAGCGCGCGTGGCCGGCCGCGCTCGACGCCTACCGCCGCCTCGCCCTCTTCCACCCGGATTTCGCGCGCAACGCCTGGGCGGCGCAGGTGTCGGTGCTGCGCGAGATGCTGCTCGACGCCTACGGACCGCGGGTGCTGAGCGGACCGTTCGAAGGGATGATGTTCGACGGCACCGTTACCGAGGGCTGCTTCGTGCCGCGCATGCTCGGCTGCTACGAGGCGGAACTGCACCCACACCTCGACGCCCTGGCGGCGCGCGGCCATGATGTGGTGATCAACGTCGGCTGCGCCGAGGGCTACTACGCCGTCGGGCTGGCGCGGCGCTGGCCGCACGTGGCCGTGCACGCCCGCGACATCGACCCGGCCGCTCTGGACGCCTGCCGCCGGTTGGCCGAGGCGAACGGCGTCGCCGACCGCGTGATCGTCGGCGGCCGTTTCACCGGCGAGGACTTCGCCGCTTTCGCCGGTCAGCGGGTGCTGGTGGTGTGCGATGTCGAGGGCTTCGAGCAGGAATTGCTCGATCCGGCTCGCTTCCCGGCACTGACCGGCTTCGATGTGCTGACCGAGTTGCACCCCTTTGCCCGCGCCAACATGGCCGAGGAAATCCCGCGGCGCTTCCGGCCGACGCACACCGTGACCCTGGTGGCGAACCGCATTCCCGACACCACCGCCCTGCCCGCCGCGCTGGCCGGCTTGCGCGCCGAGGACAAGGCGCTCGCGGTGTGGGAGACGCGCGGCACCCCCACGCCGTGGGCGGTGATGATGGCGAACATCCGTCAGTAGGTGCTGCGATGGTGGCGTCCAGATCGCGCACCGTCAGGACGAAGCGTCGATCTGCACGGCCCCTCCAAAGCTACACCGCCGCCCGCATCCCCGCCGTGTTGAAGCCCGGCCCGTTGGCCAGCGTGTAGAGCCCGCGCTGCCCATCGACCGGCTTGAAGCGGTCGGTGATGCCCAGCACCGTCTCGGCGCCGCCCAGGTACAGCACGCCGTCCGGCGGCATCTGGCGGGCGATGGACTCCAGCACCTTGGCCTTGGTCGGCTGATCGAAATAGATCAGCACGTTGCGGCAGAACACCACGTCGAACTGGCCGAGCCCGCCGAGATCGCTCAGCAGGTTCCACTCCCGGAAAGTCACCATCTGCCGCAGGTTGGGAGCGATCTGCCACTTGTCGCCCTGCTGCCGGAAGTGCTTCACCAGCATCTGGATGGGCAGGCCGCGCTGCACCTCGAACTGGGTGTAGATTCCGGCCTTGGAGCGCTCGACCATCTCGGACGAGATGTCGGTGCCGACGATCTCGATGCGCCAGCCGGACAGGCGCGGCGCGTCCTCGCTCAGCATCATGGCCAGCGAATACGCCTCCTGCCCCGAGGAGCTGGCGGCCGACCAGATGCGGATCGAGCGCTTGGCCGCCCGCGCCTCCATCAGGCGCGGCAGGACGATCTGCTTGAACTGGTCGAAGGGCTTCTGGTCGCGGAAGAACGAGGACTCGTTGGTGGTCATCGCCTCCGTGATGTCGCGCAGCAGCGCTTCGTCCTTGCGGGTGCGCACGGTCGAGGCCAGCTCGTCCAGGCCCTTCATGTTCCATTTGCGCGCCACCGGCATCAGGCGCGATTCCAGCAGGTACGCCTTGTCCTTGGTGAGCACCAGGCCCGAGCGCTGCTTCAGCAGCGTGGCGAACATGTCGAAGTCTTCGACTCTCATGTTCAGGCCCTCGCCGCAAGCTTACGAAGGGTGGGACCGATCTCCTTGAGCGGCAGGATGGCGCTGCACAGGCCGGCCTGCGCCACGGCGCCCGGCATGCCCCACACCACACTGGACGCCTCGTCCTGACCGATCAGCACGCCGCCCTGGTTGACCACCTCGGTGCAGCCGCGCATGCCGTCCTGGCCCATGCCGGTGAGGATGCAGGCCAGTATCTTGCGGGCGCCGAAGCCCTTGATCAGGGTGCGCATCATGGGG
Source organism: Azospirillum terrae (assembly GCF_053470425.1). Lineage (NCBI taxonomy): Bacteria > Pseudomonadati > Pseudomonadota > Alphaproteobacteria > Rhodospirillales > Azospirillaceae > Azospirillum > Azospirillum terrae. The sequence goes on from NZ_JBPXMR010000001.1 coordinate 1,268,085, forward strand.
TCCACCGCCGGCCGGCAGAAGTTCTCCGGCGGATCCTTGCTGAGTTGGATGACGTTCTGCCCGGCGCGCTGCGCCACCAGCATGTGGAAGTCGCCGGGCGCGATGTAGACGCGCCCGCTTACGATCGCCTCGCCGTCCTTCGCCTCGGCGGCGGAGAGGCCGCACTGCCGGCTGATGTGCTCGGCCAGGATGGTGGTAAAGGTGGCCGGCATGTGCTGGGTGATGAGGATCGGCTGCGTCAGGCCCTTGAGGTGCGACAGCACCTCGAACAGTGCCTGCGGGCCGCCGGTCGAACTGCCGATGGCGACCACGTCCGGGCGCACCGCCGGGGTCGGGAAAGGCCGCAGCGTGACCGGTCCCGGCTCGGCGCGACGGAACGGGGACGGTGCCGGCACGCCGGCGGCGCGGTCGGCCATGGACTGCGCCAGCGAGGGCGGCAGCGGCCGGATCTCGCCGCGCGAGCGCGAACCGGCGCGGCGCGCCGCACCACCCAGCGCCTTCACCTTGGAGACCAGTTCGCGCTTGAAGTCCTCGGCCCCGCCGACCTCGCGGGTCGAGGTGGGCTTGGGGATGTAGTCGGCGGCGCCGGCTTGCAGGCAGCGCATGGACACGTCGGCGCCGCGCAGCGTCAGCGTCGAGGCCATGATGATCTTCACCTGCGGCGCCACCGCCAGCAGCTTGGGCAGCGCCGTGATGCCATCCATCACCGGCATTTCGATGTCCAGGACGATGACGTCGATGGAGTTGCGCTGCAACGAGTTGATCGCCATCTGGCCGTCGCCCACCGAGGCGACGACGCGGATCTCCGCGTCGCCTTCCAGCGCGCGGGTCAGCAGGCCGCGAATCACCGCGGAGTCATCCACCACCATCACCCGATAGGGATCGGCGCCGCCTCCCGGAGGGGGCGGGGACGGAGGCGCCGGAGGTTTGGCGGCGCTGAAGGGTCGGAAGCTGTCGGACATGCGGCGTTCAGCCTTTCACCGGTGCGATCCGCTCACAGCAACCCGATCTGCTGGAACTTGGTCTGGATGATGTCGCTGTCGAAGGGCTTCATGATGTACTCGTTGGCCCCGGCCGACAGCGCCTCCTGAATGTGCGCGAGATCGTTCTCGGTGGTGCAGAAGACGACCTTGGGCTGGTCGCCGCCGCTCATCTTGCGCAGCCGGCGCAGGAAATCGATGCCGTTCATCACCGGCATGTTCCAGTCCAGCAGGATGGCGTCGGGCATACCCTTGGCGCACACTTCCATGGCCTGTCGGCCGTCCTCCGCCTCGGTGCAGGCAAAGGCCAGTTCCTCCAGGATCTTCCGGGCGACCTTACGGACCACCCGACTGTCATCCACCACCAGACACGATCTCATCACGCACACCCTGGGCTTGTCGGCGGGCTGGCCAGCCGCGCCGTCACGCCGCTTCCATGTTGGTGAAGTTCAACAGACGCGGCACGTCCAGCACAACCATTAATTGGCCGTTCAGGCGATAAATGCCGGTGGACACCTCCCGCCAGCGCGGATCGAGGGTCGCCGGATTGCGCTCGAAGTCCTCGTTCGACAGGCTCAGCACCTCGCCGACCGAATCGACCATCAGGCTGTACAGCTCGCCGCGCAGGTCGACGACGATCGACATGCCCGGCTTGTCCTTCGGGCGCGCCGGCAGGTTGAGGCGCAGGCGCACGTCGATGGCGGTGACGATCCGGCCGCGCAGGTTCAGCGAACCGGCCACTTCCGGCGGGGCCAGCGGGATGCGGGTGATCTTCTGGTGCCCCAGCACGTCCTGGACCTGCAAGACCGGGATGCCGAACAGCTGGTCGGCGATGGTCATGGTGACGTAGTCCTGGGAGCCGCCGGAGACGATTTCTTCGCCCTTGGCTTTCCTGGTGGCGGGGAGCTTCGCGTTGCTCATGCTTCGACACCCTTCTGTTCGGACAGCGTCTGCTGGAGCGTGTAGAGCAGCGCGTCACGGTCGAACTTTGCGACGTAATCGGTGAACCCGGCCTGACGGCCGCGGTCGAGGTCGCGCGGCGTGGCGTGGCTGGACAGCGCCACCAGCGGCACCGCCTGCCAGCGGGACCCGCCGCGCACCGCCTCGGCGAAGTCGAAGCCGCTCATGCCCGGCATCTCGATGTCGGAGACGATGACGTCGAAGTCCTCGCCCGCCTCGCACAGCGCCAGCGCCTCGCTCGCGTTCTCCACCGCGGTGACGTCGTAACCGGCGACCGACAGCAGCGGGGTGAGCAGGTTGCGGAAGAACGGGCTGTCGTCCACCAGCAGCACGCGCTGCAACTTTTCCTCTTCGAAGGCTTCGCTGCCCTGCGAGGACCCGAACCAGTCCTTGTAGGCCTGGGTCAGGAAGAAGCCGGCGTCGATCACCTCGGTCGCCTTGCCGGCGATGATGGCGGAGCCCATCAGGCCCGGACGCTCGGCGGTCAGCTGGACGACCAGCTTCTCCTCGACGATGTCGACGATCTCGTCGACGATCAGGCCCATGGAGCGGTCGCCGTCGGCGAACACCAGCACCGGCTGGCGGCCTTCCTGGCCCAGCATGAAGCCCGGATCGATGGGAACCAGCGGCATCAGCTTGCCGCGGTACTGGACTACCGGCAGGCCGTTCGACATCTCCACCGCGGCGACATCGACGTCTTCCAGGCGGGCGACCAGCGACAGCGGCACCGCCTTGGGCGCCTGCGACCCGGCGCGGAACAGCAGCAGCGCCATCTTGTCCTCCTGGCGCGTCGCCTGGACCGAGGCGGCCTCCTTGTTGGCGGCCTCGCCCATGGTGATCTCGCCGGACGCCGACGCGATTCCGTTGGGGTCGAGGATCATGATGACCGAGCCGTCGCCGAGGATGGTGTTGCCCGAGAACATCTCGATGTGGCGCAGGATCGGCGCCACCGGCTTGACCACGATTTCCTCGGTGTCGAACACGCGGTCGACCATGATGCCGAAGGTGTAGGTGCCGACCTGGGTGACGACGATGAAGGTCTCGTCGGTGGTCTTGGTGGTGTGCTCCTCGTCCTCGAGGCGCAGAAGGGTCTGCAACGAAACCAGCGGCAGCAGGCGGTTGCGCAGGCGCAGCACCGGCGTGCCCTTCAGGCGCTCGATGGTGTGCTCGCTGTCGGCGGCGGCGCGCACCAGTTCGACCACGCTGATCTGCGGGATGGCGAAGCGTTCGCCCGCACACTCGACGATCAGCGCCGAGACGATGGCCAGCGTCAGCGGGATCTTGATGACGAAGGTCGAGCCCTTGCCCTGCTGGGACTTGATCTCGATCGTGCCGCCGATCTTCTCGATGTTGGTCTTGACCACGTCCATGCCGACGCCGCGTCCCGAGACGCTGGTCACCTTGGCCGCCGTCGAGAAGCCCGGCTTCATGATGAACTGGATGATCTGCTGGTCCGACATGGCGGCCAGCTCGCCCTCCGAGGCGATCCCGTTCTGGATGGCCTTCTGCTTGATCTTGTCGATGGCCAGGCCCTTACCGTCGTCCTGGATCTCGATGATGATGTGGCCGCCCTCGTGGTAGGCGTTCAGCGTGACGCGGCCGGTCTCCGACTTGCCGGCCTTCACGCGCTCGGCCGGGATTTCGAGGCCGTGGTCCGCCGAGTTGCGCACCATGTGCGTCAGCGGGTCCTTGATCAGCTCCAGCACCTGACGGTCAAGCTCGGTGTCGGCGCCGAGCATCTGGAGGTCGATCTTCTTGTTCAGCTCGTGCGCCAGATCGCGCACCAGACGCGGCAGCTTGGCCCAGGCGTTGCCGATGGGCTGCATGCGCGTCTTCATGACGCCCTCCTGCAGCTCCGACGTCACGTGGTTGAGGCGCTGAAGCGGTGCCGCGAACTCGCTTTCCTTCTGCGAGCGCAGGATCTGGAGCAGCTGGTTGCGGGTCAGCACCAGCTCCGAGACCATGGTCATCAGGTTTTCGAGCAGATCGACGTTGACGCGGATGGTCTGCGCCGCGACCGCGGATTCCTTGTTGCCGGCCTCGCGCACGTCGTCGCCGCTGGTGCCGCCGGCGGCCGGGGCGGCCGGGACGGGCATCTTCGAGGGGGCGGCGGGCACCGGATCGGGCTCCGGCACGGCCAGTTCCTGTGACGGCTCCGGCTCGGCGGCGACGGGGGTCAGCGCGGTTCCGGGGCCGGGGGCGGCGTTCCAGGCGGCCTCGAGCTCCTCAAGCGAGACCGACGGGACGACCACCTCTTCCTTTTTCTTCTCGGGCGGCGGCGGGGGCGGCGGAGCGCTAGCGGCGGCTGGGGCGCCGCCCAGCTTGCCCTCGGCGCAGGCGTTGAGGCGGAGGATCAGGTCGTTGTCGTCGCCCGGCGGTTCGGCCTCGGTGGCCTCCAGCACGGCGAGCAGGCCCTTGATGGTGTCGAGCGCCTGGAGGATCAGCGACACCGCTTCGGGGGTGATGGTCAACTCGCCGTCACGGAACTTGCCCAGCACGTTCTCCGACGCGTGCGCGACCTTTTCCAGGCGCGGCAAGCCGAGGAACCCGCAGGTGCCCTTGATCGTGTGGACGAGGCGGAAGATGTTCGAGAGCAGCTCGGGGTCGTTGGGGTTCTGCTCCAACCGGACCAGCTCGACGTCGAGCACGGACAGGTTCTCGTTGGTCTCGGTCAGGAATTCACTGAGCAGATCATCCATGGCGTGTTCCCCAGGCCTCCGTTATCGTGCTCCGGCTCCCATGGCGGGACCGGCGGCACGGTGCGCCCGCTCAGGCCGCAATCCGGGCCTTCGGGCACGGAGGGAGCCTGTCAAACACTGATTAAAAGTGTCTTACCTCGAATGGGTGGGGCCAGCCCGCGATGGCTTGTCACAGGGGGAGCGATATGAAGGACGAAGAGCTGGCACAACAGGTGCGCGACGCGGTGGCGGCGCTCAACGAGGCGCTGACCACCGCGGCCCGCCACAGCCTGGCGGTGACCGTGCGCGCAACGGCCCACCAGACGACGCACGGGGTCGAGCAGACGGTGGTCGAGGTGCGGATCTGCAAGCAGTTGTGAGGGCCCCGCCTCCTCACCACTCCAGCGTAAACACCAGCGTCTCCGCCCCCGCCGGCGCCGCTGTCAGCCGCACTTCATAAGTCTCCGCAAAGCGGCCGGTGATGTAGGGGTGGATGGTGCGCGCCGTCAGGTCCTCGGGCTTCGCCCGGCCGCTCAGCGCCGCCTCGGCCTCCGGCGTCAGCGCGCCGGGGCGCCCTGTCGCGGTGACGGTCAGGCGGCCGGTGTCCTGGCTGCCCTCCCCTGCCACGGTCACGGTGCCGCCGTGGGTCAGCGACTCCTCGGCCAGCACCAGCGTGTTGAGCAGCACCTTGGCGACGCCCGTGCGCATCGCCGCCCAGTCGGACGGCACGCCGGCCGGCCAGTCGAGCGTCGTGCGCGAGCCCTCCACCCAGCCCTGCGCGGCGCTGCGCACGTCGGCAAATCCCTTCTGCTCGCGTCCGGCCGTGCCGTAGGCGAGGCGGAAGACGCGCAAACGGCGGTCGGCCTGGAGCGAGGAATGGTCGATCAGCTTGATCGCCTCGCCCATGAAGGCGGGGTTCGGTTCCTCGTCTTCGTTCATCTCCTCGATCAGTTCAAGCCCGTTGCGGATGGCACCGACCGGGCTGACCAGATCGTGGCAGAGGCGGGAGGCGAGCAACTCGACGACGCGGATGTCCAGGTCCATGTTCTTCACGCGGTCAGGTGGCCGGAACGGAGCGGCGGGACCTTCCCGTGACGCTCCTCCTTCTTGTAACATCCACCGCCGCGAGATGCCGCCGAATTTCGGGAAGGGGACCCATGGACGACTCACTGGTGCCCGGAGCCTGGGTGCGCCACCCCGGCCAACCCGACTGGGGCCTCGGCCAGGTGCAGTCGGCGGTGCGCGAGCGCGTCACCGTCAATTTCGAGCACGCCGGCAAGGTGCTGATCAACACCCGGATCGTCGGGCTGCGCATCGTCGACCCTGACGAGGATTGAGCGGACGCGCTACGGCGCCCGCGCCACCTTTCGGTCGGGCAGCGCCAGCATCAGCAGATAGGTCCGCTGCAAGGCGCTGAAATTGTCGTCCGAAACGACGTAGACCAGCGTCTCTCCGGCAGCGCCCGGCACGGCGGCGATGCCCTCGTAATTGTCGGTCAGCAGCGGCGGTTCCAGGCGGGCCAGTTCCTCGCCGTCCACCACGGCGCCGGGCTTGAGGTCGGCCCGCGCCACGCGCGCGATGCGCGCCTTGACGCCGCCCAACAGCGAGAAGAATCGCTCCAGCACCAGAACGTCGCCATCGGGCAGCACCGTCGCCCCGGTGGGCCGGAAGCCGGGCGCGGCGCGGTAGGTAAAGGCGCTCCAGTCGCCCGGCCCCCAGTCGCCCGGCCCCTTGAGCAGCGGGCCGCCGATCCACGCCGAACGCTCGGGAACGCCGTTGTCCGGCCCCTCGGCGAACGCCAGCAGCCGGCCGTCGTGCAACCGCGTCACCGCCTCCAGCCCGCTGTTGAGCGGCAATTCGGCCATTCCCGGCGCCAGCGGCAGTTCCACCGGCGCCCCGCCGGATCGGCCGAAATCGGGCGGATAGCGCAGGATGCGGTGATGCCCTTCGAAGGACACCAGCCAGCCGCCGTCCGGCAGTGCCACGATCTCCTCGGAATCGTCCTCGCGCGCCCGGCCGTGCCGCGGCCCGATGCCGGCCAGCGGCCTCACCGTCAGGTCGCTGACCCCGACCAACCGCCCGCCGTCGTGGTGCAGGCGGCCGAACACCACGGCGCCGACGTCGCTGATCGCCACGAACTGCCGCCCGCCATCGGTGATCGCCAACCCGGACAGGCCGCCGACTCCGGGGCCGCCATTGACCACCTCCACCGCACCGCGAAAGACAAAGGCGCCGACGCGGTCCCGTTGCGCATCGTCATGCTGCAACGGCACCGGGCGCGAACTCCACTCCACGCCGGGCGACGGCCCGGCGCAAGCCCCCGCCATCAGAACGCCGAGCAGCAACGCCGCCGCACGGTGTCGCCAGGATCGGGAGCGCCAGGGTTGGGAAAGCGGGGAAAGCATCATCCCGCCACTCAACCATGGCAACCGGGCGTTGGAAACTCATTTTCCCTTGCCAGGGCGACGGGACTACCCCCGCCATGGGCAAGATCCGTTCCGGCCGAGGCTGCGCTACCCCTTTCGGGTTTGCCGCGTGCGCCTGCCGCCTTTTGACCATGCCTTAAAAATCATAGGGTTTGCGACACCCGCCCTCCCGCCTATACCCCTGGAGGTACTTCCTCTGAGCCTGCGCCGTACTGGCCGCAAGTGCATAAATTGACCGGAGTTGATGAGATAGCGAAGCTCCTCCGTGCAGCCATAGGTCACCGCAATGCCGCCGATGTCTCACCCGGATCACCTGCCACCCGACGCCGCCGCCGGTGGGCCGGAGGCGTCGGCCGAGGACACGAACGCCGCGCGGGTCCGCGAGCTGGAATCCGAACTGCGCGAGCTTCAACATCGCGCCAAGAATAGCCTCCAGCTGGTCATCAGTCTGCTGAAGCTGCAAGCCGGCCGCATCCGCGACCCGGACGCCCGCATCGCCTATGAACAGACCATGGTGCGCATTGAGGCGCTGGCGATCCTGTACCGGCAACTGCACGAGACCGGCGCCGGAACGCACGTCGGCCTCGGCCGCTACGTGGAGGCGCTGTGCGAGGTGGTGAAGTCCGGCACGCCGGGCGGGCTCGCCAACATCCCGATCACCGTCAAGGCCGATCCTGTGGCGGTCGGCCTCTACGAGGCGATGCCGCTCGGCCTCATCATCGCCGAACTGGTGTCCAACAGCCTGCACCACGCCTTCCCGGAGCAGGGCTGGATTCAGGTCATCGTCACCAAGGTGAACGACACCCGCGCGCGGCTGGTGGTGGAGGACAACGGACGCCCGCTGCCCGCCGGTTTCGACACCACGTCCGACGACGGGCTGATGCTGGCCGAGGCGCTGGCGTCGCAACTCGGCGACACGCTGTCCACCGACTCGGACGCCGCCGGCACCACGGCCTCGGTGAGCTTCCCGATCTGAGGACGGCCCCTTAAAGAGAAAAGCCCCTCTCCCCTTGCGGGAGAGGGGTTTGGGGAGAGGGGGCGGGCGCGAAAAGTTTCTGGCCGGCTGCGCCGGCGCCACCCTCTCCCCACCCCCTCTCCCGTCGAGGGAGAGGGGCTATTTTCCTTGCCTAAGCCGTCCCGGTCGGCCCGCCGGCCGGGCGGACCGACCGGCACAGGCGCTTCAGCGTGTCGATGGCGGTGGGAAGCTGCGTTTCCGGCACGTCGAAGGTGGCGCTGTCCACCCAGCGGCCGTCCGACCCGCTCAGGCCCACATCCAGCGATCCCGGCGTCCAGCGCACCTCGGCGTCGAGCAGGCCGTCGCTCACCTCGGCCAGCGCCACGTCGATGAAGCGCTCCAGATCCTCCATGTCGGCGGCCTCGTCCCAAGGCTCCTCAGCGACGAACTCCAAGAGATCGGTCAGCCCGCCCACCGGACGGCAGCGCGAAATGCGCGAATCCGCCCGCGCCACGCTGGCCGAGAAGGTCTCGACGGCGGCGCCGATGCGCTCGACCTCCTCGCTGTTCTCCTCGTCGTCCCAGTCCTCGTCCTCGACCGCGTCGCCGACCACCTCGTCGAACAGGCCGACCAGCGCCAGCAGGCGCGGCCCCTCGTCGGTTTCGGCGGTGACCTCCTGGTCGGCGGCGAAGCGCAGCGCGACATCGAACGACGCCAGCATGCGGCGCAGCAGCGCCCGGCGGTCGATCGCCTCCAGATAGGAAAGCTGTTCAGGATCGAGCCACACCGGCAGCAAGCGCACCCGCTCGCCCGGCTTCAGCAGATCCACCGACAGGAACGCCTCTTCGATCTGCGCGGCCGGCGGCGGGGCGTGGGCATCGCCCTCCACCTCGGCGACGAACCAGTAGAGGCTGGTGGACAGGTGCTCGCCGTCCGCGCCGGTGCGCTCGACGATTTCCGCCAGCGTCTCGACATCGTCCATGAAGGGCAGATGCTCGCCCTCGCGCAGCTTGCCCAGCGCGGCCTCGATGACCGCCTGCCGGCCGCCGTCGAGCACCTCGTCCAGCAGCGCGTCGAACCGGGGGTCCTCGGCGCGCCAGTAGCGGGCCAGCCGGTCGGCGACCGTGCCCTCGAAATGGTCGCTGCCCTGTCCGTCGTCCCTCTTGCCCACGCGCCCTCTCCCCTAGCGTCCCCAGCGGCGGGGGATCTTAGGGACCGAAGCGCGCCGCGTCGATACCTTCCCGCATCCTCTCATGGGCGGGGGCTGAAAGGTCACGCCTTCCGCCGCCGCCCGCCGACTTCGACGAGGTCGCTGCGGCCCATGCGGCGCAGAGACACCTCCAGGCGCTGTTCGGCGTCGCGGATCTCCTGAAGCGCGGCGTTGATGTAGGTGATGTGCCGCTCCGCCGCGTCGCGCGCCCCTTCCGGGTCGCCGGCCATCACCGCGTCGTAGACCGCCCGGTGCTGGTCGAGCAGCAGGTCGCGCACGCCCTTGCGCTCGTACAGCTTGGTGCGGTTGTAGAAGATGTCGTTGCGCAGCAGTTCGGACAGGCTGCGCATGATGTGCAGCATGACGACGTTGTGCGTCGCCTCGTAGATCGCCAGATGGAAGTCGGCGTCGGCGTCCGCCTCCTCCGACGAATCGTCGTTGCCGTGCGACGCCTCCATGCGCTCGAAGCAAGCCTTGATCGCCTCGCGGTCCAGATCGTTGGCCCGCTTGGCGGCGTAGTAGCCGGCCGAGCCCTCGACCGTGCTGCGGAACTCCAGATAATCGAAGGTCGCTTCCGGGTTCTCGCGCAGCAACTGCGTCAGCGGGTCGCGGAAGGTGGCGCCCAGCGTCTCCGCCACGTAGGTCGCCCCGTTGTGGTCGGTCATCAGCAGGCCGCGGTCCGTCAGCTTGGCCAGCGCGTCGCGCAAGCTGGGGCGCGAGATGTCGAGCTTGGTCGCCAGTTCGCGCTCGGCCAGCAGCCGCTCCCCCGGCCGCAGCGCGCCTTCGAGGATCAATCGCTCCAGGTGCTCGGCGACGGTATCCGCCAGTTTCGCCGGTTTGATGGAGTCCGATCTCATCGCATCCGTCCGTTCCATTCGCGTCCGCTCATCTTCGAGCCTGATCCTACAAAGCCCACCCCCGTTGGCAATGCGGAAAAACGCCGCTGTCCAAAATTATGGGGATGATCAGATCATTTGACCACTGAGGCTGCCAGCCGCCTTGAGCCGCGGCGTATCCGGTCCTGCCCCGCGATACGAACGGCCTGCCCGGCACCCGTCATATGACCATAATTTTCCACATTGCATTAGTTGGCAACACATTGTATCCGTACGCTCGCGTTTGGTCAGATTTTTTGACCGCTCGCAGGGCCATGGAAAAAGACTGTTTCCAGCCGGCCCGCACTGCGGCTGATAAGGCGGCGTGTGAGCCCAGCGGAACAGATACGAAGCCCGCTTCAAGGTCGCGCACCGACGACTTGCACTGAGAACAGCGACATAGGTAGGAAACATGCAAACCTGGACACAAGTCTACGACCCAGCGGGCAATCTCTGGCTATCGGCGCTTGTCGCCGCGTTGCCGATCATCTTCTTTTTCCTGGCGCTGACCGTCCTTCGCCTGAAGGGCCACATCGCCGGCACGATCACCGTTGCGATTTCGCTGGCCGTCGCGATCCTGTTCTACAAGATGCCGGTCGGCATGGCGCTCGCCTCGGCCGGCTACGGCTTCCTGTACGGCATCTGGCCGATCGCCTGGATCATCGTCGCCGCCGTGTTCCTCTATAAGATCACGGTCAAGACCGGACAGTTCGAGATCATCCGCTCGTCGGTGGTGTCGATCACCGAAGACCAGCGTTTGCAGATGCTGATGGTCGGCTTCTCGTTCGGCGCCTTCCTCGAAGGTGCGGCCGGGTTCGGCGCGCCGGTGGCGATCACCGCGGCGCTGCTGGTCGGCCTGGGCTTCAACCCGCTGTACGCCGCCGGCTTGTGCCTGATCGCCAACACCGCCCCGGTGGCGTTCGGCGCCATGGGCATTCCGATCATCGTCGCCGGTCAGGTGACCGGGCTCGACCCGTTCCGCATCGGCGCGATGGCCGGCCGTCAGCTGCCGCTGCTGTCGGTGTTCGTCCCGTTCTGGATCATCATGATCATGGACGGCTGGAAGGGTGTGCGCGAGACGTGGCCCGCCATCCTGGTGGCCGGCGGCACCTTCGCCGTGACGCAGTACTTCACCGCCAACTTCATCGGCCCCGAGCTGCCGGACATCACCTCGGCCCTGGTCAGCCTCGTCTCCATCACGCTGTTCCTGAAGGTCTGGAAGCCGAAGGCCGTCTTCCGCTTCTCGCACTCCCCGCTCGCCACGCCGGCCCCGGCGTCGGTCGGCGCGATGGCCTCCAGCGAGTTCGCCGCCGCGCGCAGCTACACCGGCAGGCAGATCTTCAAGGCGTGGTCGCCGTTCCTGATCCTCACCGTCATCGTCACCATCTGGAGCCTGAAGCCCTTCAAGGCGCTGTTCAACAAGGGCGGCGCGCTGGCCGACACGGTGCTGTACTTCCCCGTCGCCGGCCTGGACAAGCTGGTGATGAAGGCGGCCCCCATCGTCGCCTCGCCGAAGCCGTACGAGGCGGTCTACAAGCTCGACCTGCTGGCCGCCACCGGCACCGCCATCCTCATCTCGGCGATCATCTCGATGGTCGTGCTGAGCATGCGCCCGATGGAAGCGCTGAAGACCTTCAGCGAGACGGTGAACGAGCTGAAGCGCCCGATCTACTCGATCGGCATGGTGCTGGCCTTTGCCTTCATCGCCAACTACTCGGGCCTGTCCTCGACGCTGGCGCTGCTGCTGGCCGGCACGGGTTCGCTGTTCCCGTTCTTCTCGCCGATCCTCGGCTGGATGGGCGTGTTCCTGACCGGCTCCGACACGTCGAGCAACGCGCTGTTCTGCGGCCTTCAGGCCACGACGGCGAACCAGATCGGCGCTTCGGACGTCCTGCTGGTGGCCGCCAACACCACCGGCGGCGTCACCGGCAAGATGATCTCGCCGCAGTCCATCGCCGTGGCCTGCGCGGCCGTGGGGCTGGTCGGCCGGGAGTCGGAGCTGTTCCGCTTCACGCTGAAGCACAGCCTGTTCTTTGTGGCGATCATCGGAATCATCACCTACATCCAGGCCTACGTCCTGGCGTGGATGATCCCGTAAAACGGATTGCCGGCCCTCACGAAAGCCCCTCTCCCGTCAAGGGAGAGGGGCTTTTTATTGCCCCCTACCCCTCCCGCACCCGCTTCGCCCCCGCCACAAGGTCGGACCGCCCCATGCGGCGCAGCGACACCTCCAGCCGTGCCTCGGACTTCCCGATCTCCTCCAGCGCGCCATACGTGTAGCCGATGTGCTGCGTCGCCGCGTCCCGCGCCCGCTCGGCGTCGCCGGCCAGGATCGCCTCGCAGATCGCCCGGTGCTGGTTGAGCAGCAGATGGCGCACGCCCTTGTAATCGTAGAGTTTCCGCCGGTTGTAGAAGACATCCGTGCGCAGCAGGTCCGACAGGCAGTGCATGACGTGCAGCATCACCACGTTGTGCGTCGCTTCGTAGGTCGCCAGATGGAAGTCGGCGTCGGCGTCGGCCTCCTCGGTCGGGTCATCCTTGTCGTGCGCCGCCTCCATGCGCCGCAGGCACTCGGCGATGGCTTGCCGGTCGAGGTCGGTGGCCCGCTTCGCCGCGTAATACGCCGCCGCCCCGGCGACGACGTTGCGGAACTCCAGATAGTCGAAGGTCACTTCGGGATGGTTGCGCAACAGCTCGGTCAACGGGTCGCGCAGCGCGGCGCCGATGGTCTCGCTGACATAAGCGGCGCCGTGCGCGTCGGTGCGGATCAGCCCCCGCTCGATCAGCCGGGCCAGCGCGTCGCGCAAGCTGGGCCGCGAGATGCCGAGCTTGCCGGCCAACTCACGTTCCGCCAGCAGCTTTTCGCCCGGCCGCAGCGATCCTTCGAGGATCAGCCGCTCCAGATGCTCGGCAACGGTATCGGCCAGCTTGGCCGTTTTGATCGAGCCGTAGGTCATTGATGCCCCCTCCTTCCGCATTCAACAGCGGTCAGGAGAACATGGCTATGGTCAATTGATTTTACCATTGCGGATTTTGGCCAAATCGTTTATCCACAAACACAGCTGCGGCACATAAGTTGCCAGCCGCCGACCAAGCGGAAACAATATTACCCCAACAACCCGGAGCTCGACCGACCGATGCTGCCCGCGCCCTATGACCGGCTTCACGTGGCGCTGCGGGAGTTCATCCCGACCGAGCGCCTGATCGTCGATCCCCTGCGCACGCTGGCCTACGGCACGGACGCGAGCTTCTATCGCCTGATCCCGAAGATCGTCGCCGTGGTGAACAGCGAGGACGAGGTGGCGCGCCTGCTGCACCACACCCGCGCGCTTTCCACTCCGGTCACCTTCCGCGCCGCCGGCACCAGCCTGTCCGGTCAGGCGGTCAGCGACAGCGTGCTGGTCCTGCTGGGTGACGGCTGGCGCGGCTGCACCATTCCGCAGGGCGCCGAGACGGTCACCTTGCAGCCCGGCGTCATCGGCGCCGACGCCAACCGCAAGCTCGCCCCCTTCGGCCGCAAGATCGGCCCCGACCCGGCGTCCATCGCCACCGCCAAGGTCGGCGGCATCGCCGCCAACAACGCCAGCGGCATGTGCTGCGGCACGGCGCAGAACAGCTACCGCACGCTGGCCTCCATGCGCCTCTTGCTGGCCGACGGCACGGTGCTGGACACCGGCGACGCCGCCAGCCGCGCCGCCTTCGAAAAGAGCCACGCCCCGCTGCTGGCGAAGCTGGCCGAGCTGGGCGCCCGCACCCGCGGCGACGAGGCTCTGGCCGCGCGCATCCGCCGCAAGTTCGCCATCAAGAACACCACCGGCTACAGCCTGAACGCGCTGGTCGACTTCGAGGACCCGTTCGAGATCCTCCAGCACCTGATGATCGGGTCGGAGGGCACGCTGGGCTTCATCGCCGAGATCACCTACCGCACCGTGCCCGAGCACGCCGACAAGGCGAGCGCGCTGCTGCTGTTCCCCGACATCGCCGAAGCCTGCCGCGCCGTGGCGCTGCTGAAGCCGGCCCCGGTCTCGGCGGTCGAGCTGATGGACCGCGCGGCGCTGCACTCGGTGCAGGGCAAGCCCGGCATGCCGGCGGTGATCCGCGGCCTGGACGAGCGCGCCGCCGCCCTACTGGTCGAAACCCGCGCCGAGAACGCCGAAGCCCTTGCCGGCAACATCACCGCCATCGGCACGGTGCTGGACGGCTGCGTGCTGCTGCAACCGGCCGCCTTCAGCACCGATCCGGCGGAGTGCGAGAAGTTCTGGAAGATCCGCAAGGGCCTGTTCCCGGCGGTGGGCGCGGTGCGGCGCACCGGGACGACGGTCATCATCGAGGACGTCGCCTTCCCCATCGACCGGCTGGCCGAGGCCACCGTCGAACTCCAGCACATGTTCGAGCACTACGGCTACCACGAGGCGATCATCTTCGGCCACGCGCTGGAGGGGAACCTGCACTTCGTCTTCACGCAGGCCTTCGACACCGACGCCGAGGTGGACCGCTACCGCCGGTTCATGGACGCGGTGTGCGCCATGGTGGTCAACAGCTACGAGGGCTCGCTGAAGGCCGAGCACGGGACGGGGCGCAACATGGCGCCCTTCGTCGAGATGGAGTGGGGCAGCCAGGCCTATGGCCTGATGAAGGAAATCAAGGGCCTGTTCGACCCCGAGGGCCTGCTGAACCCCGGCGTCATCCTCAACGACGACCCGGAGGCGCACCTCAAGAACCTCAAGTCGCTGCCGGCCGCCGACCCGCTGGTGGACAAGTGCATCGAGTGCGGCTTCTGCGAGCCGGTCTGCCCGTCGCACACCTTCACGCTCAGCCCGCGCCAGCGCATCGTCGGCTGGCGCGAGATCGCCCGGCTGGCCGGCACCGGTGACCGTGCACGGCTCGACGCGCTGCACACCGCCTACGACCACCAGGGCATCGACACCTGCGCGGCGTGCGGCCTGTGCTCCACCGCCTGCCCGGTCGGCATCGAGACCGGCCTGCTCATCAAGGCGCTGCGCGGCAACCGCAAGGGTCCGATGCAGCGCCGCCTCGGCCAGTTCGCCGCCGACCATTTCGGCGTGGCGCTGGCCGCCGGCCGCACGGGTCTGAAGATCGCCGACCTCGCCCGCCGCGTCGTCGGCGCCGATGCGGTGTCGGCCACCGCTGGAGCGTTGCGCCGCCTGTCCGGCGACCGCCTGCCGCACCTGCCGCGCTCGCTGCCCACCGCGCTGAACTTCGTGCCGGCGCCGGTCGCCGAGTGCGCGGAAGCCCCCGCCGTGGTCTACGTGCCGAGCTGCTCCAGCCGCACCATGGGTCCGGCCGCCGACGACCCCGAGAGCACGCCGCTGCCGCAGAAGGTCGATGGCCTGCTGCGCAAGGCCGGCTACCGCGTGCTCTACCCCGATGGCCTGTCCAACCTGTGCTGCGGCATGCCGCTGGAGAGCAAGGGCTTCGCCACCCAGGCCGACGCCAAGGCCGACGAGATGGTCGCCGCCATCCGCGCCGCCAGCGACAACGGCCGGCTGCCGGTGGTCATCGACACCAGCCCCTGCGCCTTCCGCCTGAAGCGGCACTTGGCCGACGACGGGCTGAAGGTGCTGGACCTCGTGGAGTTCCTGCACGACCACCTGCTCGACCGCCTGGAGTTCGTGAAGCGGGCGGAGCCGGCGGTGCTGCACCTCGCCTGCTCGCTGCGCCGCATGGGGCTGGAGGGCAAGCTCCAGGCTGTTGCCGCCAAGTGCTCGGAACACGTGGTGGTGCCGGACGGCGTGGGCTGCTGCGGCTTCGCCGGCGACAAGGGCTTCACCCAGCCGGACCTGAACGCCCACGCGCTGCGCCACCTCAAGACCGGCGTGCCGCAGGGCAGCGAAGGCGGCTATTCGACCAGCCGGACCTGCGAGATCGGCTTGGCCCACCATTCCGGCATGCCGTACCGCTCCATCGTCTACCTCGTGGACGCCTGCACGCGGCCGAAGGCCACGGCGGATGCGGCACGGACGGCGGAACCGGCGTTCTAGGGGAAGAATAAAGCCCCTCCCCCTCGCGGGGGAGGGGCTACAAAGAGTTTGGAAGGAAACGCCAATGCAAACGACCAAACGGCCCGACACGGTCTACTTCTTCGGCACCTGCCTGGTGGACCTGTTCTACCCGCAGGCCGGCATGGCCGGCATGGAACTGCTTCAACGCGAGGGCATCCGCGTCGTCTTCCCCAGGGGGCAGAGCTGCTGCGGCCAGCCCGCCTACAACTCCGGCTACCGGGACGAGGCGCTGAAGGTGGCGCGCGCCCAGCTCGTCCTCTTCACCGAGGATTATCCGGTCGTCGTGCCCTCGGGCTCGTGCGCCGGCATGATGAAGACGCACTGGCCCGACCTCTTCAAGGGCGAACCGGACGAAGCCCGCGCCGTCGCCGTCGCCGGCCGCGTCTTCGAGTTGACCCAGTTCCTCGTCAAAGTCCTCGACGTGACGCTGGAGGACAAGGGCGAGCCGGTGCGCATCACGTGGCACGCCTCCTGCCACGCCCAGCGCGAGATGGGCGTGGTGGACGAGCCCAAGGCGCTGCTGCGCCAGCTCGCCAACGTCGAACTGGTCGAACTGAAGCGCGAGAAGGAGTGCTGCGGCTTCGGCGGCACCTTCGCCGTCCGCCACCCGGAGATCTCCGCCGCCATGGTTGAGGACAAGGTGGCCGACATCACCGACACCGGCGCCAGGGCGGTGGTCTCGGGCGACTGCGGCTGCCTCCTGAACATCAACGGAGCCCTCGACGCCGGCACCACGGCGATCAAGGGCAAGCACATCGCCGAATTCCTGTTGGAGCGGACCCATGGCCCTCGCTGACGTCAACTTCGCGAAAGCATCGCGCACGGCCCTCAAGGACCCGCAGCTGCGCGCCAACTTCCGCCGCGCCATGGACGGGTTGATGTCCAAGCGCGCCGTACAGTTCGCCGACACCAAGGAATGGCACGACATGCGGGCGCTGGGCGCCTCGGTCCGCCTGCGTGCCCTGTCCAAGCTGCCGGAACTGCTGGAGAAGCTGGAAGCCAACTGCACCAGGAACGGCATCACCGTGCACTGGGCCTCGACCACCGAGGAGGCCAACGACATCGTCCTCGAGATCATGCTGCGCGTGGACGCCAAGCTGGCGGTCAAGGGCAAGTCCATGGTCACCGAGGAGATGCACCTCAACGCCTTCCTGGAAAAGCACGGCATCGAGAGCCTGGAGTGCGACCTGGGCGAATACATCGTCCAGCTCGACCAGGAGATGCCGTCGCACATCATCATGCCGGCGATCCACAAGAACACGAAGCAGATCGCCCATCTGTTCCGCGAGAAGATCAAGGAAGCCGAATACACCGAGGACGTGGCGCAACTGACCGACCTTGCGCGCCGCGTGCTGCGCAAGAAGTTCAAGGACGCCGACGTGGGCATTTCCGGCGTCAACGCCGCGGTGGCGGAGACCGGCACGCTGTGCCTCGTCGAGAACGAGGGCAACGGGCGCATGGTCACCACCGTGCCGCCGGTGCACATCGCGCTGATGGGACTGGAAAAGGTGGTCGAAAAGCTGGAGGACGTGCCGCCGGTCTTGAGCCTGCTCACCCGCTCGGCCACCGCGCAGCCGATCACCACCTACGTCAACATGATCACCAGCCCGCGCAAGCCCGGCGAGAAGGACGGCCCGCGCGAGATCCATCTGGTGATCCTCGACAACGGCCGTTCGAAGATCTACGCCGACGAGGAATTGCGCCACACGCTGCGCTGCATCCGCTGCGGCGCGTGCATGAACCACTGCCCGGTCTACACCCGCGTCGGCGGCCATGCCTACGAGGCGCCCTACCCCGGCCCGATCGGCTCGATCCTGATGCCGCAGGTGGACGGATTGGGTCCGCGCGGCGAACTGCCGCACGCCTGCACCATGTGCAACGCCTGCGTCGAGATCTGCCCGGTCAAGATCCCCATCGTCGAGCTGATGGGCCGCCTTCGCGCCGAGGCGGTGCACCCCGGCAACGCGGTGAAAGGCGCCGGCTCCCGCGCATCGTCGGTGGAAGCGCTGGTGTGGAAGGGCTGGGCGGCAACGAACGCCTCGCCGACCCTCTACCGCGTCGCCACCACGGCGCTGGCGGCGGTGGGCAACGCCGCACCGGCCAGCCTGCCCATGCTGAAGCAATGGACCAGCGCGCGCGTCAAACCGCGCTTCGCCGGCCGCACGCTGCACGACCTCGCCCGCGAGAAGGGGATTCCCGATGCCTGAGGCCAGCACCAACACCGCCCGCGCCTCGATCTTGGCGAGCCTGCGCGCCAGCCGCGACGCACACCCGGTGGAAACGGTCGCGTCCGACTTCACCGTCCTCAAGGACAAGCGCTGGGAGCCCGCCGAACGGCTGGAGCGCATCAAGCGCCTGATGGACGCCGTCCACACCGAGTTCCTCGACGCCACCGAACAGGACTGGCCTGACGTGGTGCAGGCTTTCCTGAGGCAAGCCGGCGCCAAAACCGTGCTGTACGCCCCGGCCACCGCGACCGGCGCCCGGCTGGAGTCCTCCTGGGCCGAAGGTGGCCCGGAATTGGTGCGCTACGACCGTGCCATCGAGGAGTTCAAGGACGAGATGTTCACCGGCATCGACGCCGGCATCACCTCGACCCTGGGCGCCATCGCCGACACCGGCAGCCTCGTCCTGTGGCCGAGCAAGGACGAACCGCGGCTTCTGTCGCTGGTGCCGCACGTGCATGTGGCGCTGCTGCGCGCCGACGCGCTGTACGACACCTTCTGGCAGGTGATGACCGGGCACGGATGGGCCGAGCGCATGCCGACCAACGCGCTGCTGATCTCCGGCCCGTCCAAGACCGCCGACATCGAGCAAACGCTGGCCTACGGCGTCCACGGCCCGAAGCGGCTGGTGGTCGTGGTCGTTCGATAAAAGACGGGATGGCCGTGCAAGCGGTCACGTGAGGGCACCGGCGCGGTTTCACCGCTCACACCGCCGGTGCCCTCATACCAAAGGCGCTTGATGTCTTCCATCAAGCGCCTTTGGTTCAACCCGGCAGTACATTGCGCAGCAATGTGCGGGAGGGTGATACGGCCGGCCGATCATGGAAGCATCCATGCGCCGGCCGTATCACTTCGTTCATAGGCTTCACCACCACGATCACCCCGCGTGCGTGCAGCCCTCGCAGTCGGCCACCGCGGCGGTCGGGGTCACGAAGCGGGTGACGAAGGCCAGGGCCTCCTCGTCGGAGGCATCCGTGTTGGTGCGCTGGTACAGGCGTGCGGCGGCGCTCACCGCTTCGGCGTGGCCATGCTTCCGCAGGTTCTGCTGATAGGCGCGGATCAGGAAGCAGCCTTCGACGCCGGCGCACATGGCGACACCCTCACGAGACGTTTGAGCTTGTAGGCATAATAAATTCGGATAATGACCGCAACAAGGGCGTATTGCCCACACTTTAGGCTTAATTCCAGGGCATAGACCGTTCCCGGCCCACCGACGCGGGACTTGCCCGATGCGCCCCCACAGATCAGAATGAGGCATGGCTCTGGTACTGCTGAACGCGATTACCGACCTTGGTGACAGCGCGCTGATGCTGCCACTGGCGGTTACGCTCGCGGTCGTGCTGTGGTCGCAGCAGTCGGCATCGGCGGCACTCGCCTGGATCGGCGCGCTCATCCCCGGCCTCGCCGCCATCACCGCGCTGAAGCTGGCCGGCCATGCCTGCGAGAAAGCGCTCGCCATCCCGACACTGGTCAGCCCCAGCGGCCATGCGGCGTTCGCCGCCATGGTCTACGGCGCCGCCGCAGTCATCGTCGCCCGCCACACCGCGGGAGCGGCGCGCTGGCTGGCCGGACTTGCCGCAACCGGGCTGGTCGCCACCGTGGCCGCGTCGCGGCTGCTGCTCGATGCGCACAGCGCGGTGGAGGTGGTGATCGGCCTGACCGTCGGCGGCGCCACGGTAACGCTGTTCGCGCTGCTGTACCGCCGCCTGCCGCCGGCCACCGTCCGCTCGCGCGGCGCCGCCGCCGCCGCCGGCCTTGCGGTGCTGCTGATCGTGGCGCTGCACGGCGAGCGGCTGCACGCCGAAAGCCTCATTCGCACCCTCGCCGTCGAGCTGCGCACGCAGGTCGGCGTATGCCGCACCAGCGGTTTGCGCGTTGATTCGAATGATGCGCTTGCTCTTGCGGGTGTTTCGTTATAGGATGGAAATCCTTGCTGGCGAGTGATGTCCGCGCTCCGCCGGTCGAATGGAACACCCCCTGCACACTGTTCCATAGTGTTCCACAGCGTTCCACAGTGTTCCATCCAGCGCCGCCGGGTCACGCCAGGCCAAAGACCGAGGCTCAGGCGCGGTGGAGTTCGACGCCGTCCGCGTGCTCGCTGCCGGTGCGGTACTTGAACATGCCCTCGGCGGCGGCCAGCACCACGCCGGTCTCGCGCAGCCGGACTTCAGCGGAGCACGACACGATCTTCCGCCCGCCGCCGCGCAGACTGCCGCGCGCCACCAGCGTGCCGTGCCGCGCCTGCCCGAGGAAGCTGGTGGACAGCGACAGCGTCACCACCCGCCGCACCCGGCCGGGCAGCGGGCAATACGTCGCCGAGAAGCCCATGGCGGTGTCGAGCAGCGTCGTCAGCACGCCGCCGTGCACCACTCCGGCGCGGTTGAGGTGGCGGCGGTCGATGCTCAGTTCCATCTCCGCCACCCCGTCCTCCCAGCGTGCCAGACGGTAGGTCAGCAGGTCCTGGAAGCCCGACGGCGGCTCGCCGTCAAGGAGGTGGTCGTGGGGCAGGTCGGGCCGGGTCATTCCGCCGCCTCGTGCGCGAAGTAGAGGGCGTGCAGGCGGTCCAGATCCACACGGTCGCCGCGCTCGGACAGCGCCACGCGGCCGGACTGCATGAGGTAGACCTGATCGGCGATCTTCAGCGCCCTGACGGTGTTCTGCTCGACCAGCACGATGGTCAGCCCCTCCTGCTTGAGGCGCGTCAGGATGCGGAAGATCTCGTCCACCACGACCGGGGCGAGGCCCAGCGACGGCTCGTCGATAAGGCAGAGTCGCGGCTCCTCCATCAGCCCCCGGCCCATGGCGAGCATCTGCGCCTCGCCACCCGACAGCGTGCCGGCGAGCTGGCCGCGGCGCTCCTTCAGGCGCGGGAACATGTCGAAGACCATGTCCTTGTTGGCCTTCCAGTTGTTCCGGCACTTGGGCGGGAAGGCGCCCATCATCAGATTGTCCTCCACCGACATGTCGGGGAAGATCATTCGCCCCTCGGGTATCATGACGAGGCCGGCGGCCACGCTGTCCCAGGTGCGGCGGTTGCGGATGCTCACCCCGTCCATGCGGATGTCGCCGGCCTGCACCGACACCAGCCCCATCAAGGCACGCAGCAGCGTCGTCTTGCCGGCCCCGTTCGGGCCGACGATCACCGTGGTTTCGCCGGGAGCGATGCTCAGCGACACGTCCCACAGCACGTTGATGGCGCCATAGCCGGCGCGAAGGCGCTCGATTTCAAGCAACGGCTTCACCGGTGTAGCTCCTGATGACCTGAGGGTCGCGGAAGACCGCCTCGGGCGTGCCGTCGGCGATCAGTTCGCCGAAGTTCAGCACCACCACGCGCGGGCACAGCGAGGAGATGGTCGGGATGTCGTGCTCGATGACGATCATCGCCAGGTGAAAGCGGTCGCGGACCGCACTCAGCGTCTGCATGAAGGCGCGCTTGCCGGCGGTCTCCAGCCCGGCCAGCACCTCGTCGAGCAGCAGCAGGCTGGGGTCGGTCGCCAGCGCCTTGCCGACCTCCAGCGCCTTGTGCTCGGTCAGCGCCAGTTCGCTGACCGCGTCGCGGTCGGCTTTGTGGGCGAGCTTGAGCAGGTCGAGGATCTCGTCGATGCGCTGGGGATCGGTCTTCCCGGCGCCGAAGCGCTGGGCGACGATCAGATTCTCGCGCACCGTGCAGTGGTGCAGCGGGCGCGGGATCTGGAAGCTGCGGCCGATGCCGAGGCGGGCGCGCTTGTAGTCCGGCAACCGGCCGAGCGGCTGGCCGCGGAAGCTCAACTGCCCGGCCACCGGATGGACGACGCCGGAGATGACGTTGAACAGCGTCGTCTTGCCGGCGCCGTTCGGACCGACGAGGCCGACCGTCTCGCCCTCTCCCACGGTCAGCGTGACGCCGCGGAGCGCGGTGACGCCGCCGAAGCTGACCTGGACGCCCTCAAGCGTGAGCATGCGCACGCCCCCCCTTGCCGCGGCGGACCAGCACCGGCATGAGGCCGCCGGGGCTGAACAGCACCATGCCGGCCATCAGGGCACCCAGCACCAGCTGGTGGCCATGCGGCAGGATCTCCTTGAACAGCAACTGGTCGAACAGATAGATGACCAGCGCACCGAGCACCGGCCCCCACACCGTGCGGTAGCCGCCGAAGATCGCCGCGGCGATGGGCAGCACCGTCCAGGCTCCGGAAAACGCGTAGTCCGGCTCCAGGAAGTTGATGAAGTGGGCGTTGAAGGCGCCGACCACGCCGGTGATGAAGGCGGAAACCACCAGCATGGCGGCCTTCAGGTGCGTGCTCGGCACGCCGATGACGCGGGTCGCCAGTTCGCTGTCGTGCATGGCCTTCAGCGCCAGCCCCCAGGTCGAGCGGCGGATCGCGTCGTAGGCCAGCGCCGCCAGCACCACCACCGTGGTGATGACGTAGTAGCCGCCGAGCTTGGAGCCGAAATCCATCCCCAGCACGGTGGGGAAGCGCGGAATCGACAGCAGGCCGCCGGCCCCGCCGGTGACGCCCTCCATCTGCACCGCGAGGATCTGGAAGATGTGGGCGTAGGCGAGGATCGCCAGCGCGAAGTACGGTCCCTTCAGGCGCAACGCCGGCATGGTGGCGATGCAGGCGATGGCGGCGCCGACCCCGCCCATCAGCAGGCCGACGAACACCGGCATGCCGGCCTTCATGGTCAGCACCGCCGAGGTGTAGGAACCGACGCCGAAGAACGCCGCGTGCCCGAAGCTGACCATGCCCCCGAGGTTGCCGAGCAGCGCCCAGGCCACGGCAATGCCGGCGATGGTCAGCGAGGCGACGATGAGGCCGAGGATGTAACCGTTCGACTGGAAGACCAGCGGCACCACCAGATAGGCGGCGACCAGCACGGGCACGAGGATGCGCGGGTTCATCGGGGAAGCGCCTTCTTGCCGCCGAACAGGCCCGAGGGGGCGACGAACAGCACGACGAGGAACAGAACCATGCCGGCCAGCTCCTGCAACGAGGCGGAGGCGAAGGTGACGGTGAAGGATTCGATGATGCCGATCATCACCGCGCCGATCAGCACGCCGGGGATCGAGCCCATGCCGGCCAGCACGGTGATGATGAAGGCTTTCACCGTCATCACGTGGCCCAGCGCCGGGAAGATGGTCTTGCCGGTGTAGATGGCCACACCGGCGAACGTGGACAGCGCCCCGGCAACGAGGAAGGAGAGGATCTCGGTCTTGCGCGGATTGACGCCCATCAGCGTGGCGGCGTTGCGGTTGCTCGACAGCGCCCGCACGGCGCGGCCCTGCCAGGACCGGCTGAGCCACACATGCACCGCGGCCATCAGCACCAGCCCGGCGACGAAGAACACCACCTCCGAGCGCATGGCGAACAGCGTGTCGGCGAGGACGACGCTGTCGAGCATCCAGGCGTTGGAGGTGGAGTGGATGTCGGCCGCCCAGGTCATCAGGATCAGATTGGTGAGGATGACGCCCAGCCCGAAGGTGAGGATCAGCGAGTTGATCTCGCGGTCCTGCTCGATGCGCGAGAGGAGCGCGTAGACGATGGCGGAACTGGCGCAGACGACCACCAGCGCGAAGGGGATGCACAGCACGGGGTTCAGGCCGTACTGCGCCTCGCCGGCGTAGGCGATGTAGGCGGCCAGGAGCACCAGCTCGCCATGCGCAAGGTTGATGACGCGCATGGTGCCGAACACCAGCGCCAACCCCACCGCCACGGTGGCGTAATAGCCGCCGGCCAAGAGGCCGGAGAACAGTGCCTGGAGTGTGAGTTCGAACATATTTGCGCCTTTGCGTGCGGTGCGCGTGGTCGCGTCGGCCCCCACCCACCCCTCCCCCGCTGGGCGGGGGGAGGTTGGGAGGGGGGCCAACGCTGCGACTTAACCGATCACCACGGCACGCCGGGGAAGTTCATCTTCCCGTTGGCGGCCTCGGGCGGCCAGACCAGCACGACCTTGCCCTTCTGATGCTGACCCATGCGGTGGCTGAAGTTCGGATTGTCGCCCTTCTCGTTGAAGGTGACGCGGCCGATCAGCGTCTGCTCGTCGGTCTTGCGCAGCTCTTCGGCGACGCCGCCCTTGCCCACCGTGCCGGCCTGATCGGCGCGCAGGATCGCCTGGATCAGCAGCTTGGTCTGCACGTAGCCGAACTGGCCCAGATAGTCGGGTTCCTTGTTGAACAGCGCCTTGTAGCTCTTGGCGAACTCCTGCGCCTCGGGCTGGGTGAACTCTACCGGGTAGGGCAGCATGGAGGTGCCATAGACGTTCTCCATCAGATCGGGGAACTCCTTGGCCATCTGCGAGGTCGCCAGCGACCACACGCCGACCATAGCCTTCACATCCGGTTTCAGAACCTTGGCGGCGCGCAAGATGCCGACATAGTCGTTCTCATACCCGACCATGGCGATGACCTCGGGCCGGTCCTGGAGCTTCACCTTGTTGATCAGCGGCTTGAAGTCGCTGGTCGAGCCGTCGAACTCGTGCATGCCCACGGTCACGCCCTTGTCGGTCAGCTGCTTCTGCACCGACTTGGCGAGGTTCGACGTGGCCTCCTTGTTCAGGTAGACCACCGAGACCTTCTTGACCTTCATGTCGGTCAGCAGGCCGATCATGGCCGCCGCATAGCCCTCGGTGTTGTTGATGCGGAAGAACGTCTTGTGGCCGCGCTCGGTCAGGTCGGGCGTGACGCCACCCGACGTGACGTAGACGAGCCCCGCCTTGTTGGCGGCCTCCGACGCCGGGCCGATGATGTTGGAGCCGTAGCCGCCGGTCAGCGCCAAAACGCCCATGCCGGCCAGTTTCTCGACCGCCGCCACCGCCTTGGCCGGCGAGGTCTCGTCGTCGATGGTCTCCAGCTTGAAGCTGTGCTTGCCGGCGTAGGCCTTGTTCGCCATGTCGATGGCGACCGAGATGCCCTCGTGCATGCCCTGGCCGACGCGGGCCAGATTGCCGGACAGCGGCGATTCCTCGCCCAGCACGAAGTCCTTCGCCTGGGCGGCTCCCATGCCCAGAACCAACGCCACGGCCGCGGTCGCGGCCAACCCGGTGAGCGTGCGCATCATGTCGTCATTCCTCCCGTTTGTTCTTTAAGTTCCGCCGCCAAGCAACCCCTCCGCCATGTCCCGCAGCGAGCCCTTCTTGAGCTTCCCCGTCGGGCTGGCGGGCAGCGCCGGCACGGCAACGATGCGCGCCGGGCGCTTGTAGGGCGCCAGCCGCTCCGCCGCCCAGGCCTTCAGCTCCGCCTCGCCGGCCGTCTTGCCGGGGGCGAGTTGCACGAAGGCCACCACCTCCTCGTTGCCGGCCGCCTGGCGGCCGATCACCGCAGCCAGCGTCACCGCAGGGTGGCTGGACAGCACGCCCTCGACCTCCTCCGGGTAGACGTTGAAGCCGGAGTGGATGATGATCTCGCGGATGCGGCCGACGACGCTCAAGCAGCCGTCCGGCTCCAGCCGTGCCACGTCGCCGGTGCGCAGCCAGCCGTCCTCCGTCAGCATTTCGGCGGTCAGCTCCGGCGCCCGGTAGTAGCCGAGCATCACGTTGGGCGCCTTCACCCACAGCTCGCCAACCTCCCCCGCCGGCACGTCCCGGCCCGACGCGGCATCGACGAAACGGACCTCGACGCCCGGCAGCGGCGGCCCGATGGAGGTGTCCGTGCGCGGGCTGCCGATGCGCGTCTGCGTCACCGTGGGCGAGCACTCGGTGAGGCCGTAGCCGTTGTGCAGCACCAGCCCGAAGGTCGCCTCGACGTCCTGCTTCAGCGCCAGATCGAGCACCGACCCGCCCGACGACAGGTAACGCAGCGCGGGCGCGTTCAGTGGCTTGCCGCTCGCCCGGATGTGCTCGACCAGCTTGGCATACATGGCCGGCACCCCTTGCAGGACGGTGACTCCCTCCTCCTCCAGAGCACGGACGACGGCTTTCGGATCGAAGCGCGGCACCGTGTGCAGGCATCCCCCCGCGTACAGCGTTCCCAGACAGGTCGAGGCCACTCCGAAGACGTGGCTGATCGGCAGCACACCGTAGGTGCGGTCGGCGCTGTTCAGCCCGCGCTGACGGCCGGAGATTGCCGCCACGAACAGCAGCCCGAGGTGCGACAGCATCACGCCCTTGGGGTGCCCCGTCGTGCCCGACGTGTAGATCAGCGCGCCGACCTGCCGGGCGTTGTCCGCGAACACCGGCTCCGGTTCGGCGTCGAGCAGCGGCCCAACCGCCATCGCCGGCAACTCGGCATCGCCCAGCGGCGTCGCCCCATGCCGGGTGGCGTGCGCCGCGGCGTCCGGCGAGACGGCGTCGGTGTAGAACACCCGGCGCGGCCGGCAATGGTCGCGGATGGTGTCGATCTCGCGCTCGGAGAGCCGGGCGTTGATGATGGCCGGCCACGCGTCCAGCTCGCTCGCCGCCAGCATCAGAGTCACCAGCGCCAAGCCGTTCTCGCCGATCAGCATCACCCGGTCGCCACCGCGCACGCCCAAGCCCGCCATGCGGTCGCGCATCCGCCGCACCGCGGCACCGAGCTGCGCATAGGTCCACTCCGTGCCCCCCTCGCGCAGGGCTGGCGCGTCGGGGGTCCTGTCAGCCCAGGCCAGCGGCGGATGGCTGATCCGCCGCGGCAGCGCCGCCACGATCGCCTGTTCCTCGCTCACGTCAGGCGGCCTCACGGATCATGTTGCGGGCGATGACGAGTTGCTGGATCTGGCTGGTGCCCTCGTAGATGCGGAACAGCCGAACGTCGCGATAGAAGCGCTCCACCCCGTATTCGGCGATGTAGCCGGCGCCGCCGTGGATCTGCACCGCGCGGTCGGCGACGCGGCCGACCATCTCCGAGCAATACAGCTTGCAGCACGCCGCCTCGGTGGCGACGTCCACGCCGGCGTCCTTCTTGCGCGCCGTCTCCAGCACCATGCAGCGCCCGGCGTACGCCTCTGTCCGGCAGTCGGCGAGCATCGCCTGGACCAGTTGGAACTCGGCGATGGGCTGCCCGAACTGCTTGCGCTCCATGGCGTAGTGCAGGCTGTCCTGGATCAGCCGCTCGGACACCCCGACGCACACCGAGGCGATGTGCAGCCGGCCGCGGTCCAGCACCTTCATCGCCGTCTTGAAGCCTTGGCCCTCCTTGCCGCCGATGATGTTGGCGGCCGGCACCCGGCAATCCTCGAAGATCACGTCGGCGGTGTGCGCGCCCTTCTGCCCCATCTTCTTGTCGATCTTGCCGATGGTCAGGCCCGGCGTACCGGCCTCAACCAGGAAGGCGCTGACGCCGCGCGCACCGGGTTCGTCCGGGTTGGTGCGGGCGAAGACGGTGAACAGGCCGGCGTGCGGCGCGTTGGTGATGAAGCGCTTGGTGCCGTTCAGCACGTAATGATCGCCGTCGCGCCGGGCGCTGGTGCGCAGGCTGGCGGCGTCCGACCCGGCCTCGGGTTCGGTCAGCGCGAAGGCGCCGACGATCTCGCCGGACGCCAGCTTGGGCAGGTACGTGGCCTTCTGCTCGGGCGTGCCGTCGATGACGATGCCCTGCGAGCCGATGCCGTTGTTGGTGCCGATCAGCGAGCGGAACGCCGGCGAGGTGCGGCCCAGCTCGAAGGCGACCTGCACCTCCTCCACCATGGTCAGGCCGAGCCCGCCGTACTCCTCCGGCACCGACAGGCCGAACAGGCCAAGCTCACGCATTTCGGCGACGATCTCCCTGGGGATCGCGTCATCCTCGGCGACCTTGTGCTCCAGCGGCACCAGCCGTTCGCGCACGAAGCGTGCCACGGTGTCGAGGAGCTGTTGCAGGGTCTCGGGGTCCAAAGCCATGGAATCGTCTCCGGTTCACGCGTTGAAGAGGGCGGCGTCGATCCGGCGCACCATCGCGGCGAGCCGCGGGCCGAAATCGTCGTCCAGCCGTTTGGGATCGACCAGGAAGGCCGGGCCGCCGAGGTTGAAGGCCAGCACCGGCGAGCCGTCGTGCGGGATGAGCGGCACGCCCACCGCGTTCACCTCCGCCTTCCACGCGCCGACGGACGTGCAGTAGCCCTTGGCGCGGTACTCCTCGACGGCAGCCAGGATGCCGTCGCGCACCACCGGCCAGCGCTTGCCCTCGTGCTCCTCGATGCGGGGCATCAGCGCCGCCCGTTGCGCATCGGGCAAACCGGCGAGATAGGCGAGGCCCATAGCCGTGGTGCCCAGCTTGATGTGCGAGCCGACGTCCAGCGGCAGAATGACCGGCGAATCGCCGCGGCAGCTTTCCAGGTACACCATGCTCAGCCGGTCGCGGCTGCCGAGCGCCACCTGAAGCGCGCTGTGATCGGCCAGTTCCTGCATGAACGGCCGCGCCACCGAGCGGATGCCCAGCCCCGACAGCGCCGTATACCCCAGCGACAGCACCGGCGTGCCCAGGCGGTACTTGCCCGTCGCCCCGTCGTACACAAGGAACCCAAGCCGCGAGAGCGTGTAGCTGAGCCTGGAGATGGTCGGCTTCGGCAGGCCGGTGCGCTCCGCCAGTTCCTGGTTGCCCAGCGGCGGGTCGCCGCGGCGGAAAGCGCGCAGGACATCCAGGCCGCGGGCGAGCGCCGTCACGAACCTGGGGTCCTTTCCCTCGATCGGGGCGAGGTCGTCCACATCAGGGATCTCGTCGCGCTTTCTCATAGGTTTCGCCCGCTCCCTCCGGGCATCCGGCCGTTCGTGCGCCGGATTGTTTTCTGTTGCAGCGATCCTGCCCGCGGTTTAGGGTCATGTCAACAAGAATGAAACTCAGTTTCGTTATGCGAAATTAGAGGGAGGGAACCTTGACCGAAGTGGTGGTCGAACGCCCGCGCGACGGCGTGGCGCTGGTGCGGATCAACCGGCCGGAGGTGCGCAACGCGCTGAACGGCCGTGTCCGGCAATTACTGGCCGAGGCGTTCACGGATCTGGGCAAGGCCGCCGACGTGCGCGCCATTGTGTTGACCGGAGACGAGAACGCCTTCGCCGCCGGTGCCGACATCAAGGAGATGGCGGGCGTCGGGGCGGCGGACATGCTGCTGCGCCAGTCGCACCTGCTGTGGCAGGCCATTTCCGGCTGCCCCAAGCCGGTGATCGCCGCGGTGAACGGCTTCGCGCTGGGCGGCGGCTGCGAGCTGGCCATGCACGCCGACATCATCATCGCCGGTGAAGGCGCGCAACTCGGCCAGCCGGAGATCCGTGTCGGCGTGATGCCCGGTGCTGGCGGCACCCAACGGCTGACCCGCGCGGTCGGTAAGTTCAAGGCCATGCTAATGATCCTCACCGGCAAGCCGGTGACCGCCCGAGAGGCCGACGCCATGGGCTTGGTCAGCCTCGTCGTGCCGGACGCCGAGGTCTTGGACACCGCGCTGAAGACCGCCGAAACCATCGCCGCCATGCCGCCCATCGCGGTCATGCAGATCAAGGAGGTGCTGCTGGCCGGCATGGACGCCCCGCTCGCCACCGGGCTGATGCTGGAGCGCAAGGCCTTCCAACTGCTGTTCGACACCAGCGACCAGAAGGAAGGCATGCAGGCGTTTTTGGAGAAGCGACGACCGAAGTACGAAGGGAAATGAACTTAGAGCCCCTCTCCCGCCCCGGGAGAGGGAGGGGCCCGCTCGGCACGAGCGGGAGGGTGAGGGTCACTGCAAGGATCCTTGGCCTTACCCTCACCCGGCCGGCTGCCGCCGGCCACCCTCTCCCGGGACGGGAGAGGGTTAAGAACGAATGGGAGGATTCATGACCTTCGACCCGCAGTCCGATCAGCTCGTGATGGGCGTCGTCGGCACCGGCACCATGGGCCGGGGCATCGCGCAGATCGCCGCGGCGGCCGGCGTCTCGGTGATCCTTGCCGACGCCAAGCCGGGTGCCGCCGAGGAGGCGGTCGCCGCCATCGACGCCGCCTTCGACCGTCTCGCCGAAAAGGGCAAGCTCTCAGCGCAAGCCGCCACCGCCGCCAAGGCCCGCCTCACCCCGGTACCGCCGGACGCGCCGGACTTCGCGCAGTGCGCCCTGGTGGTCGAAGCCATCGTCGAGAACCTCGACGCCAAGCGCGCCCTGTTCGCCGGCCTGGAGGCGGTGGTCAGCGAGGCCTGCGTGCTCGCCACCAACACCTCGTCGCTGTCGGTGACCGCCATCGCCGCGGCATGCAAGCGGCCCGAGCGCATCGCCGGCTTCCACTTCTTCAATCCCGTGCCGCTGATGAAGATCGTCGAGGTGGCACCGGGCGTGCTGACCGATCCCGCGGTCACCGACGCGCTGCTGGGTCTCGGCGCCCGCATGGGCCATTTCGCGGCGCTCACCAAGGACACGCCGGGCTTCCTGGTCAACCACGCTGGCCGCGGCTACGGCACGGAATCGCTGCGCATCGTCGGTGAGGGCGTGGCGGGCTATGCCGACATCGACCGCATCCTCACCGGTGCCGCCGGCTTCCGCATGGGGCCGTTCGAGCTGCTGGACCTGATCGGCATCGACATCAGCCACGCGGTCATGGAGTCGCTGTACGCCCAATTCTATCAAGAGCCGCGCTTCCGCCCCTCGGTGCTGCCGCGTCAGCTCGTCGCCGCCAACCTGCTCGGCCGCAAGACCGGCCGCGGCTTTTACGCCTACGAGGCCGGCAGGCCCGTCCTGCCCGCCGAGGTGCCCCCGCCCGAAGCAGCCCCCATGCCCGTCTGGCTGGGCAACCGCAACCCGGAGGGTGCCGGCGTGCTGGCGAAGGCGCTGGAGGGTGTCGAGATCGACAGCGGCGACCGCCCCTCCCCCGGCTCCGCCTGCATCGTGGCGCCGCTGGGTGAGGACTGCACCACCGCGGCGCTCGCCGAGGGACTGGACCCGACACGCACCGTCGCGGTGGACACCCTGTTCGGCCTGGACAACCGGCGCACGCTGATGACCAACCCGGTCACCGATCCGGCTGTGCGCGACGCGGTGCACGCTGCACTCGGTAGAGGCGCTCCGGTCACGGTGATCCACGACAGTCCCGGCTTCGTGGCGCAGCGCGTGGTGGCGATGATCGTCAACATCGGCTGCGACATCGCCCAGCAGCGAATATCCACCCCGGCCGACATCGACCGCGCCGTGCCGCTCGGTCTCGGCTACCCGCACGGGCCGCTGGCCTTCGGCGACAGGCTCGGCCCGCGCCGCATCCTCGCCGTGCTGGAGGCGCTGCACGCCTTCACCGGCGACCCCCGTTACCGCCCCAGCCCGTGGCTCAAGCGCCGCGCGCTGCTCAACGTGCCCCTGACGACTCCCGAGGCCTGATCCCATGACCACAAAAATTGACGATGGCGCTTACATCTACGACGGACTGCGCTCCCCCTTCGGCCGGCACGCCGGCGCCCTGTCCAAAGTCCGCCCCGACGACCTGCTGGCCTCGGTGATCGCCGCAATCATGCAGCGCAGCGCCTTCAGCCCGTCCGCGGTCGAGGACATGATCTCCGGCTGCACCTGCCAGGCCGGTGAGGATTCCCGCAACGTCGCCCGCCACGCCGCCCTGCTGTCCGGCCTGCCGGTCGAGGTGGGCGGTCAGACCGTCAACCGGCTGTGCGGCAGCGGGCTTGCCGCGGTGATGGACGCGGCGCGCGCCGTGCGCGTCGGCGAGGGCGCGCTGTTCGTCGCCGGTGGCGTCGAGAGCATGACCCGCGCCCCCTTCGTGCTGGCGAAGGCGGAGAGCGCGTACTCGCGCGACGCGGCGATCTTCGACACCACCATGGGCGCGCGCTTCCCCAACCCGAAGATCACCAAGGCGTTCGGCGCGGACACCATGCCGCAGACGGCCGACAACATCGCCAAGGACCTCGGCATCGGCCGCGAGGAGAGCGACCGCTTCGCCCTGGCCTCGCAGCAAAAGTACGCCGCCGCCAAGGCCGCCGGCTTCTACGCCGAGGAGATCACCCCGATCACCCTGCCCGCCCGCGGCAAGGCGCCGCCCGTGGTGGTGGCCGAGGACGAGCACCCACGCCCGGAGACCGACGCCGCCGGCCTCGCCAAGCTGCGTCCGCTAGCTGAGGACGGCGTGGTGACGGCCGGCAACGCCTCCGGCCTCAACGACGGCGCCGTGGCGCTGATCGTCGGCAGCCGTGCGGCCGGCGAGGCCGCCGGCGTGAAGCCGCGCGGGCGCATCGTGTCCGGCGCCATCGCCGGTGTCGAGCCGCGCGTCATGGGTTTGGGGCCGGTGCCGGCCTGCCGCAAGGCGCTGGAACGCGCCGGGCTGAGTCTCCAGGACATGGACGTCATCGAGATCAACGAGGCCTTCGCCACCCAGGTGCTGGGGTGTGCCAAGCTGCTGGAGATCGCGGGCGACGACAGCCGCCTCAACCCGAACGGCGGCGCCATCGCCATCGGTCACCCGCTGGGCGCCAGCGGCGCCCGTCTGGCTCTGACGGCGTTGCGCCAACTGGAGCGCACCGGCGGGCGCTACGCGCTGGTCAGCATGTGCATCGGCATCGGCCAGGGCATCGCCGCCGTCATCGAACGGGTGTGAAGGAGCGTCATCAAACCTCCACACGACCGTCTCGGCAATTTCATGGGAGCGTTTAATTCCGGCAACCAGAGCGAGTCTATCATCCCGGCCAAGTCATTGTTTTGATTCTTAAACAAGGAAGCCGAGATGTTGATGCCGCTCCATTCCGTTCACGCGCCGCACACGGCTCCGCTGCCCGCTCCGGCCCTGCTGGACGCGGCGGCGGCTCCTTGCTGGATCGTCGACCGGGACCTGATCCTCACCTACGCCAACCCGGCCATGTGCGCGCTGCTCGGCTACCGGGACGGTGAGATGGTCGGCAGTCCGCTTCTGGCCTTCGTCGCCGACGAGAGCCTGTGCACCATCGACCGACAGGTGGCGATGCGCGACCTGACGCCGCGGCGCACCTACGACATGACGCTGGTGCGCAGCGACGGCAGCCTCGTCCACACCATCTTCAACAGCGGCACGGTGGCCAATTCGGGCGACGCCCTCATCGTGGTCACCGACATCAGCCGGCGACACACGGCGGAAGCGCTGCTGCGGAACGAGCGCGACCAGCTCACCGACACCATCGAACGCGTCAACCGCTTCCTCGACCTGCTGTGCCGCGACCTCAAGGAGCCGATGAGCGCCATCCTCGGCGTCACGCAGATGCTCCCCACCGCCGACATGGCGGGCTGTGCCGACCTGTGCGACGACGCCGGCCGGCAGGTCATGCGCATGAT
Organism: Azospirillum terrae; assembly: GCF_053470425.1. Taxonomy (NCBI): domain Bacteria; kingdom Pseudomonadati; phylum Pseudomonadota; class Alphaproteobacteria; order Rhodospirillales; family Azospirillaceae; genus Azospirillum; species Azospirillum terrae. The sequence goes on from NZ_JBPXMR010000001.1 coordinate 1,301,543, forward strand.
CGAAAACCTTGCGATGTGGTCGCGCCTGCAACTAAACCAGATGCCGATCGACCTGCGCGGCTACCGGGTCGGCGGTGTCGTGGACGATCTGATCGAGGAGATGGCCCCGTCCGCCGGCCGCCGCGCGATCACCCTGGTGAACGCGGCGAAGGACGTCCTGGCGCTGGCCGACCTCTCCGCGCTCACCGCCGCGCTGCGCCATCTGGTGGACAACGCCGTGCGTTTCTCGCCATCGGGCAGCACGGTGGTGGTGTCCAGTGCCACACTCGACGACGGCGTGGCGCTGTCCGTGCGCGACGAGGGCGTCGGCATTCCACCGGAGACGCTGCCGCAGCTGTTCCGGCTCGACCACACGCACGCTACGCCGGACCGGGACGGCCACCTCGGCAGCGGCCTGGGCCTGCTCATCGCCAAGATGCTGACCGAGCGCATGGGCGGCTCCCTGCGGCTGGAGAGCGCCCCCGGCCGCGGCACCACCGCCACCGTGCTCCTGCGCGCCGCGCGGGCATAAAGGGCACGGTCTCCCCCCAGCTCCGTTGGGGGAGAGGCCGTGGTTTGCACGCTGGTTCGAACGCTGCGCTTGCTCTTGCGAGCGATTTATTCTAGGATGACAATCCTCGTCGGAGAGCCGTGTCCGTATGGTGCCGGTCGAATGGAACACCCCCTGCACACTGTTCCATAGTGTTCCACAGCGTTCCATCCAGCGCCGCCGAAACGCCAAGGAAACCTCGCTCTCCTGCCGGAAGCGGGAGAGGGCAATCAACCCAACCGCACCACGTGCAGCTTCTCCGGGCTGCTCTTCGCGAGCGCCTTGTTGGCGGCGATGGTGGCGTTGATGGCGTCCGGCGTCAGCCCCTGCGCGCCGGCCGGCACCGCCACCGCCACACCGCTCACCGACAGCAGCGGGAACTCCCGCGCGTTGCCGTAGCGGTCGTGGGCGACCAGGACGCCGGCCCGGCGGGTCTCCGGGTCGTACAGGCTCTCGGCGTCGGAGCGGAACAGCGCCACCAGTTCGGCCAGCCGGCCGCACACCTCCACCTCGTCCAGGCCGCTCACCGCCAGGAAGAAGTCGTCGCCGCCGATGTGCCCGGCGAACGCCCCGCCCGCCCCGGCCAACGCCTTCAGGCGCTCGCTGAACATCAGAATGGCGCGGTCGCCTTGGCGGAAGCCGAAGCTGTCGTTGAACGGCTTGAAGTTGTCGAAGTCGAAATAGACCAGCACGTGCGGCCGGTCGCGGTCCTCCAGCACCGAGTCGATGTGGCGGACGATGGCCGTGTTGCCGGGCAGGCGTGTCAGCGGGTTCTGGTCGGCGGCCATGGCCAGATTGCGCTCGTGCACCAGACGGATCAGCGCGCCCGACGACAGGAAACCGGCGTACTCGCCGGCCTCGATGATGATGATGCCGTCACTCGCCTCCTCGGCCGAGAAGGCCTCGATCACCTGATTGAGCGGCGTGGCGATGTCGCACACCGGGCTGCGGATGACGAGGTCGGCGAGGTTGCCGCCCACGCCCTTGTTGCGCAGCAGTTCGCCGCCAAAGCGGGAATAGACGAAGCGCTTCAGGTCGCGCTCGCGCACCAGCCCCAGCGGACGGCGGTGATCGTCCACCACCGGAGCGATGGGCGGCGCGCCGCTGGCGCAGAAATAGTCGAGCAGCGCCGTCTTCGGCGAGACGACGGACAGCGGCGTCAGCCGCTCCATCAGTTCGTAGACGCGCTGGTGACTGGCGGCGGCGCGGCGGCGGTCAGTGCGGTTCAGCCGCTCCACCACCGGGCTGGACAGCGGCAACTCGATCATGGCCGTGCGCGGGCGGGCCATCAGATAGCCCTGCGCGAAGTCGAAACCCAAATCGCGGCAGGCGTAGAACTCGGCCTCCGTCTCCACGCCCTCGGCAATGGTCAGGATGCCCAGCGCATGCGCGTAGCTGATCAACGCGTTGGCGATGGCGCGCTTGCGCACGTCGCGGCCGATGCCGTCGATGAAGAAGCGGTCCACCTTCACGTAATCAGGCTTCGCCTCGTACAGCAGCTTGAGCCCGGCGTAACCCACGCCGAAATCGTCCAGCGCCACGCTGAGATGCGCGCGCCGGTACTGCTCGATCACCTGTTCGATGCCGACCTCGGGCTGCAACTCCTTGCGCTCGGAAATCTCGAAGCTCACGCCCAGGCCGGGAAAGCGGTCGAGCACCGGCAGCCACAGCAGCGGGCTCACCCCCACCGCGCGGGCGTCGACGTTGAGGAACAGCTTGGCGCTCAGCCAGCCGTCCAGTGCGCAATAGCTCTCGATGGCTTTGGCGTGCAGCGCCGCCTCCACCTCCACCAGCACGCCCTGCGCGCAGGCGGTGTCGAGCAGCGCGTTCGCGTCGGCGAACGGCGTGCGGTCGAGGCCGCGCATCAGCGCCTCATAGCCATAGCAACGGCCGGTGCGCATCTGCACGATGGGCTGAAAGGCATATTCGATGCCGGCCAGAGTCCCGCGCCACGCCTCTGCCACCGACGCCGCCACCGGGACGGACGGCGCGTCGCCCTCATGGTCCAGGGCGTCCAGGATCGAAAGGCCCATCGTCGGCTCCGGCGCAACTGCGGTAGCGGAAGCTATAGCAGACGCGTCTTGCGGTTTTGTGACTCGGCGCACAATGACCGGGCCGTGATGGAAACTGTCACACTGCGCGGCGCATAAGAGGGGCGACACACCCTGACCGGCGAGGACACGGCGATGCGCCAGCTCTTCTCACCCCTGACCGGCCTGCTGCGCGCGGCGCTGGCCCGGCGGCCCACCTATGCCGCGGCCGACCTCGCCCTGTTCTCCGTCGACATCCGGCTCTAAGGAGCGCGCGCCCATGCGACCGAACCCCATCAAGCTCGTGGTGCACGACGACCGGCACGCGGCCGGCCTGTTCCTGGCCAGCTTCCGCGGCATGCCGCAGGTCATCTCGGAACTGCGGCCGCTGCGCGACGCGGACTCCGCCTCGGTGCTGCTGGAGCGCTTCGCCGAGCGCTGCCTGCGCGCCGGCCACGCCTTCGAATCCGCCGACCCGCTGATCGACACCTGCCCGTCGGGCGCCGACATCGTCGAGGTTCACCTGGACCCGATGCTGCCGCACACGCCCTTCGTCCGCCTGTTCGAGGTGGACGAGCGCGGCCACCGCTGGCGCCGCCACCGCGGCACCCTGGACGGCATCGCCGGACTGCTGGCGCTGCCGCATTGACCGGAGCGCTCAGCCCTCTTCACGCACCTCGAAGCCGTGTGTGATCGCCGCCACGGCGCCCAGCATCACCGAGGCGGAACAGTACTTCTCCGCCGACAGCGCGATGGCGCGCTCGACCTTCGTTGGGTCGATGCCTCGGCCGGTCACCACGAAATGGGCGTGGATCTTGGTGAACACCTTCGGATCGGTTTCGGCGCGCTCGGCCTCCAGTTCGACCCAGCAGTCGGTCACCGTCTGGCGGCCCTTCTTCAGGATCATCATCACGTCGATGGACGAGCAGCCGCCCAGGCCCAGCAGTAGCATCTCCATGGGCCGGATGCCCAGGTCGCGGCCACCCACCGCCGGGGCAGCATCCATGACCACGGCATGCCCGCTGCCGGACTCGCCGACGAACATCATGCCGTCCACCCACCTCACGCGCGCCTTCATCCCGGCCTCCCGATTGCAACGGCCCCGACGCTAGCCGAGGCCGGTGCATCGGCGCAATGTCGGTTTTAATCTGGGGGCTTTAGTTGAACACCGCCTGATAGCGGATGGAGCCGTCCTCGTTGCGCCCGAGCGGCACCAGGAAGATCGCCAGTTCGCCCATCGCCTCGTGCTTCAACGGCATGATCTGCTGGTTGAATTGCCGGTCGGTGCTGCTGCCGTGGAAGAGCAGGGAGAACGGGTCGCGCTTTTTCATCGGATGGTCGTGCGGTATGCCCGCCTTCGCCTCCACCAGCGTGAACGTCTCCTGGAACTCGGGATGGTTCAGCGCGAAGGGCGTGCCGACGTGCGGCGTGAAGGAGTCGAGCGTCAGCGTCAGAAGATCGGTCATGCGGCGTATCCCGAGGGGGATGTTGGAATGGGGGCTAACGTTGCCATGACCGGCCGCGTCTGCAAACAGTTGAAATCGGCTGCCGGACCACAGCCGCCGCCTGCACCGCTTGCGCGGGGCCGGGAGCAGCACCATCGGGCGGCGGAACGTCAGCAAAGACGACGCCCCGCCACAGATAACTCACATCTGCAGACCGAGGCGAAGCATAATCACGGCCTGATCAAAGCTCTGGCCCACGATCTGCGAATCCTTCTGCCGGTAGGCCAGTTCGCTGGCGACATACAATTCCGGTGTGAAGGCATAGGTGGCGCGGGCACGGCCCTCGTAGGTCCAACTGCTCTGCTCAAGTCCAGAGTACTGATCATAGAAAACCCCGGCATAGCCGGTCAGCACGATGTTGCGCTCCAACTCGTGGCGCACGAGAAGCGAGAAGCCGTTGCGGACCATCGCCGAGGCGCCGGTGGTCGTCGTTTCGTTGACCGTGCGCTCCAGCGAGGGCACCACGACGGTCAGCGTCGACGGCGTCCAGTTGAAGGTCGCTCGAAAGGACAGTCCCTGCGGATCCGAGAGCCGAGGGTCCCGATAGTCCTGCTGCAGATAGCCGACCAGGAAGTCACCGCGGATCAACTGGCTGACGTCGACACCCACACCCGTCTCGATGCGGTAGCCGTGGCTGCTGCGCTCGAAGCCCCGGCGGTCGAAACGGTCGTCGTAACGGCGGGAGTTGATGCTCGCCTCGGTGATCGCCGCGTACCCTGGGATGAACTCGTATCCGCCGCGCACCCTGGCCTCGCTCTCCCAGCGGTCGCGATCCTGGTTGCTGATCGTCGTGCCGGCGCTCGTCTCCACGCTGTTGAAGACCCGACGGTTCAGGCCGACGTCGCCGCCGACGGTAAAGCGTCCGAACTGGTGCTTGACGCCAAACCGATTGATGGCGCCGCGGGTCTGCGCCGGCTCCAGGCCGCGCGTGTCGTCGGGGCTGCCGCGGTCCTCGTGCTGGGAGAACAACCGCACGTAACCGTTGGCTTGCGTTTCGGTCGAGAAGTCGTACCGCCCATCGGCCTCGGCCTGCAGGTCGAGGCGGTTATCGTGGGTGTATTTCCGGTGCAGGTACTGCTCAGCCTGAACAACCACGTTCAGCGCGTGCTCCCGGAAACGGGAGCGCAGCTTCAATTCGGGCCGGATGGCGGTGATGAACTCGGACTTCTTGTCGTTTTCCGTGGCGTAGAAGTTGGTGTTGTACATCTCGTCGACGTCTATCTTGGGCAGCAGCAGGAACTCCCCAAGCTCGATACCTTTGGGCTGGTACGAGTCGTGGACGCGCGTCGAGTCGTCCGTCTGCTCCGGGGCCGCGGCCCCCGGAGTGGTCGTCTCCGTGGTGATCTTTGCACCGGTGCGGGGCACCGGCCGAGGCGATGCCGTCTGCGCCAACGCGTCGTGCGGAGCGGCGGCTTCCGCCACGAAATACATACCCGCGCCCACGCTCAACACCTGCAGCACGGCCCCGAGTGCTGCGCCCAAGCGGTTCGTGATTACGACAGTGGAAGTTCCGGGGGCATCCTGCACGTTCGACATCGCGGGTAATCGGCCCAAACGGTTGAAGACAGCATGCCTCATACCATTACAATCGGCCTAGAACCAGCGAGCAATGACCTTTGAGCGATTCAACCGTCCATACGTGCCCTAACCGACACAATCCGGGCGATTCCAGGCCTTCGGCTGCGGCCCATTCGGGGTCGCCCCTGGCCGATTGAAAGACATGCCCGTGACAAAGCTCCGACATCCGGGGCTATCTGTAATTCGAGCTAATTCCACTGTTGCGAGCACGCACGAAAGTGATTTAAGTGGGCGCAAATCCGTGGGCCGGTTCTAATGCCATCGGGGCAATCCGAGCCGTTGCACTAGACCCTGGTGGGAGTGTTTCATCCATGCCGTCACATCGCATTGGCCGCATCGTCCGCTCATCCGTCAGCGCTGCCGCGGTCGCGGTGCTTCTGCTGACCGGGTGCGGCAACACTGTCAGCTTCCCGTCAGTGGACGCGCCGATGAAAACGATCAACCCCACCGACACCTATCGGCTGGAGCCGGGGAACCGGGTGCGCGTCACCGTTTTCAACGAAACGAACCTGTCCGGCGACTTCATCATCGATCCGGCAGGCAACGTCGCGCTGCCCCTGATGGGAAACATCCCGGCCAGCGGCATCACCGCGAAAGCGCTGACCCAGAGAATCGAGGAGGCGCTGAAGAAGGAGGCCTATCTGCGCGAGCCGCGAGTCGCGGTGGAGGTGCAGACCTTCCGGCCCTTCTATGTCCTGGGCGAGGTGCGTCAGCCCGGCGAGTTTCCTTACATGACTGGGATGACCGTCCTCAGCGCCATCGCCAAGGCCGGCGGATACGATTACCGGGCACGCGAGGGCGAGGTGGTGCTGGTGCGCCAGCAGGACGAGGAACAGAAGGAATACCGCGCGAACGAGCGCACGCCGATCCTTCCCGGCGACATCGTCCGTGTGACGCAGCGGCGGTTCTAACCTCTCGATGCCGAAGGCGCTCGATGCCATCCATCAAGCGCCTTCGGTTCAAACCCAACAGCTCAATGCACCGTTCTCGCCCTTTGCCTGTGGCAATGGGCTGTCGCCAGTGGGAGGGTGATACGGCTGGCCGGTCATGGAAGCATCCATGCGCCGGCCGTATCAGCGGCGGGCCTGCAGGATGCGCACTCTGTCGCCCTGCAGGGCCACGGCGGTCAGCACCCCCGTGGCGTAGGCTCCGGTATCAATACCGATGCGATTCGGTAGGACCTGCGGCGCGTCCACCAGCGTATGGCCGTGAACGATCACCTTCTCATGCCGGTCCGGCCAGTCGAGGAAGGGCTGACGGATCCACAGCAGATCCTCGGCCGTCTGCATCGCGAGCGGCCGGCCAGGCCGTATCCCTGCGTGCACGAAAGCATAGTCGCCATAGACCACGCAGGTCTCCAGCGCCTCCAGGAAGCGCCGGTGTTCAGCCGGCAACCGTGCGGCCAGCCCCTCGCACAACGCGGCGTCGCGATCCGCCTCACGCACGCCGAGTTGACTCGGCACCTTGTAACTGGTCAGTGTCATGGCGCCGCCGTACGCCAGCCAATCCGCCCCCTCGCGCGGTGCATCAAGGAAGCGCAGCATCGCCTGTTCGTGGTTGCCGAGCAGGAAGTGGACGGTGAAGCCGGGCAGCGGCTCCCCGCACAGTCGGTCGAGCACGCCGCGGCTGTCCGGCCCCCGATCCACATAGTCGCCGAGGAACACAATGACCGGGGAGAGGCCAGCACCATTCTCCGCTCTGTCGTCGCGGATCCGGGCCAGCAATTTGTCCAACGCGCCATTCTCGCCGTGGATGTCGCCGACGGCATAGACGATCAGCCCGTCGGGAACCCGGGCCGGAACAGCCGGGGCAGCGTCGCCACGCAGGGACTGGGACAGGCGCCGGAAAACGGAAACCAGACGCCGCGTCATGACAACACTACGAACATGGGTGCACCGGGGAAATGGGTGCCCAATGTGCCCAGCTTCCTGCACCCCGGCCAGAGGAATATGCAAACGCGTGCCCGGAACTCCCAGGCACGTCGCTTCCCATCCGGCGATCAGCCAGGGCTGGCCGTCAGCGTCTTGTCCTGGACCGTCGGCAGCACGACTTCCGGCTTATTGTTCGGGTTGGTCTGCTGGTTGGTCTGCGGATTGTTCTGTGGGTTGGCTGCCGCTACCTCTGGCCCCCCAGCCTGCTTGGCCTTATCCCCGGCATCCTTGGCCGCCGCTGGATTGTTCTGCACCACCACCGGATTGTTGGCTGCGTCGGACACGCCAGTGGCGATGGACCTAACCGTATCCCCACCAATCTTCTGCGCCTCCGGCGTGATGATGATACGCGCCGCGATGGTGACCGTTTCCAGGCTCTTCTCCGGAGCGCTGCTGAGCACAGGCGTAGATTTCACCGCCTGCACGGCGGCGCTGGCCACCTGCAGTGCCGCCGCTGGGGCATCCTTCAGAACCTTTTCGGCCGTGGCGACAGCCTGCGCCGCGATGCTGGCCGTGAACGACGGGTTTTTGGTGGAGCTAGCGACCTGCACCGCCGCCGCCGCCAGTTCCGCGGTTTGCTCCGGCGCGACGCGCTGCGCGGTGGGGTTGATGAAGATGCGCGCGGCCGTGGTCACCACGTCCTGCGTCTGCTGCGGGGAGCCGGACTGCACGGATTCGCTCCGCACCGTCTCCACCGCCACCCTGGCTATGGCGATGGCTGCCTGCGGGTTGGTTGCGAGCATGCTTTCCGCCGCCCGGACCGTCTGGTCCGCAAGCGCAGCGGCGCGTTGCGAGTTGCCGCCGCTGAGAGTGGCGATCGCCTGGGTCACCGCCTGCGCGTTGCCGGATTGAATGGCTGCCTGCAAAGCAGGCGGCAGGGTCCCTGCCCCTTGGGCGGCGGCGTTGCCCTGCGGCCGGTTCTGGGCCAACGCGGGCAACGCCGAAATGCCCACCAGCAGTACCATCGCCGTTGCAACGGCAATCCGATTGCGCATGACCATACGCTGCTCCCAAATCTGCTCTGCGACGCGCGCCGGCCAAAGCCGTTGCCGGATAATACCACGAAAGATGCCTATCGCAATTGCCTGCTTCGCCTTTGCGTGTGCCGATTGGCGGGGTTGTGACGCATCGGTTGAACCGGGAACCGTATCATGGCCTCGCCTTGTCGTTTTCGGCGCGCCGGTTCACCCGCATGGTCAAGTCCGCAGCGGCCTCGGGATGCCCGGCCAGCGCATGCTGTGCGATGGCGATGGCATTGAAGCGGTGGATCAGCTCCGACAGGCCGCTTGGCCCCCAGGCCCAGTGCACCGCGAGTTGCCGACCGAAGGCATCGCGCGCGTCGAGGTCCATGTAAGGCCAAAGGGCCAGGCCGCTCTGCTCGCGCTGGAACATCAGTTCCGGATCGAAGAGGCCGGTGACCACCGACAGGCGCCACGCCCGCGCCGCTTCGAGCAGACGGTTGCGCCGGTGCTCCACGTGGGCCAGCAGAAGCCAGCTCCGGGAATCGCCGGGAGCCAGCGCCAAGCCAGCCATCAGCGAGCGTGCCGCCCGATCGAACACCCCGCGGTCGAGCGTTCCGGCAAGGGCCAGCCAAGCCCGGCCGGCGCTGTCGTAAGTCCGGGCCGCGGTGCCGTGGGTCGCCGCAAACTCCATCACCTCAGCGGTGTGGCGCAGGTCAGGAGGAGCGACGGGGCGCCCGGCTTCGGCCTCGCGCAGCGGCCGCTCCGCCAGCAGAAGCGCCACCTCGGCGGACAGGCGCGGGCCGGCGAGCACCAGCAGCGCAATCCCGAGCAGCATGGACAACACGCTGGCACCGGCTCCGCGCCGCCCTCGGGCGGCAGTGGGGTCAGTCCGCATAGTAATTTCGGTAGCGGCCATAGTAGTACCCGATGTCGCCATAGCCGTAGCGTGCGTGCTTGCGGACATCGACACGTGTGAGCAGGGTGCCCACCACGTTCACCTTGGCATCGAGCAGACCGCGCACCGCCGCAGCAACGACGTTCCGCGGGGTCTTGTCCCAGCGGACACAGAACACCGTCTGCTCCGCCATGCGAGCCAGCACATAGGCATCGGCCAGCGGCATGGTCGGCGGGCTGTCGATGATCACCAGATCATAACGCTCGCGCAGGGCCTCGATCATTTCCGGCAGGCGGTTCGACGCCACCAAGTCGAGTTCCTGCGTCTTGACCGGCCGGCCAAGCACCACGTCCAGCGAGGTGCGCGGGTCACGGCGGATCACCTCGTCCAGCGACGCCTGTCCGGTCAGCACATCGACGATGGTGCGCTCCGGCGCGATGCCCAGCAGGCCGCCCTGGGTGGCGCGGCGAAGGTCGGCGTCCACGAGCACGACGCGCATGGACAGGTTGGCCGCCGTCCTGGCCAACGACAGCGCAGTAAGGCTCTTGCCCTCCTCCGGTACCGAGGAAGTCACCATGATGACGTGCGGACTCTCGGCGGGCGAGGCGTGCTTCAGCGCGAACCAGATGATTCGGAACGCCTCCGCGAACGCCGAGGCCGGGTGCTCAAGCAGGTAGTTCTCCACCCGTTTTCCGGCGCCACGGATCTGCGGGATCATGCCAATGGACGCGACGCCGGTCATCTCCTCGGACTGTTCACGGCTGCGAACCGTGTTGTCGAGATGCTCCAGCATGACCACCAGCACCATTCCGGCGCACAGCCCCAGGATGGCGGCACCGAAGATCAGCAGACCGCTGCGCGGGTACGACGGGCTGTTCGGCGCCTCGGCGTAGGACACGATGCGGACGTCGGCCTGCTGGATCTGCTCCTGCTCGCCGGTTTCCTTGAAGCGGGACAGGAAGGCTTCGTACAGCGCCTTGTTCGCCTGCGCCTCGCGCTCCAATTCGTGCAACTGCACTTCGGCCTTGTTCTGCTCCATGACCGAGCCTTCGAGCTGGCGCACTTGGCTGGCCGTCCCCGCCTCACGCTCCTTGAGCACGGCGAGTTCGCTGCGCAGTGCCTGCGCGGCACGGTCCATCTCGCCGGCGATCTTGCCACGGAGATCCGACAGCTCCGCCCGGACCTTCACCATCTGCGGGTGGCGCGGGGCATAGCGCAGCTCCAGTTCGGACGCCTCACGCGACAGCATCGCCTCCTGCTCGCGCAGGCGTTGGATCAGCGGCGAGTCCAGCATCTCGTCGGCACCGTCACCGCCACGGCCAGACCGCACCAGCGCCTCCACGCGTGCGACGCGCGCCTCCACCTCGGCCCGCTTCGCCTGAGCGGTGATGAGTTGGGTGTTCAGTTCGGTCAGCTTCTGCTGGCTGGGCAGCTGCCCCTTGTTCTGGATCAGGCCATTCGAGTTGCGGTAGGCCGCAACGGTGCGTTCGGACGCCACGACGTTCTGCCGCAGCGTTTCCAGGCGCGTGTTGAGCCATGTGCTGGCGCGACGGACGGCGTCGAACTTGGTCTCGAGCTGCTCCGTCATGTAGGCGTCGGCGAAAGCGTTGGCAATCTGCGCCGCCTTGGCCGGATCGGTCGAGTTGAACGTCAGCCTCAGCACCAGCGACTGCGGCACGGGGCTGACGGACAGCCGTCCGATAAGCGCGTCAACGACCCCGGCGCGCATCTTCCGTTCCTGCGTCTGCGGGTCGGGCGGCGGCGGGGCCGGCTCGTCCCGGATGAGCTTGCGTGCTTCGAGCAACAGCGCGAACACCGACGCGAGCGGGCTGTACCCATCCTCCTTGCGCAGGGACGGGTTGAACTCCTGGTCGTTGTAAAGGTCGAGCTTGTCGGCGACGCGTTGCGCGATAACCCGCGACCGCACGACTTCCACCTCGGTGAAGACGGTCACCAGATGCGGCTGCATCTGGGAGAGCACCTCCTTGAAGTCTATCACGCGAGAGCGCCGGGTATCGATGGCCACCGTGGCGCTGGCCGAGTAGACGGGCGTGATGCGGGACAGCACTACCCAGGTGACCGTGACCGCCAGCACCAGACAAGCTACCAGGAAGAACCGTCGCCGCCACAGCGTCCGCAGCATGTTGGCGATGTTGACGTCGAGATTCGCCCGGGCCTGTGCCGGCTGGCTGGGGAGCATATTGGCGGCACGCACGATGTGATTCATGATCGACCCGACTGAATGGAACGGTGACGGAGCCCGGCCACCGGGAACCCGCCTGGATGCACGACGCTCATCACCAGGCCCCCTTCCCCCGCAGCACCGCAACCACCGTGCAGGCCAGGATGTGGATGTCAAGCCATATGGACCAGTTTCGAACATAGTAGGTGTCGAGCCGCTGCTGCTCCGCCAGCGGACGGGAACTGCGCCCGGCGACCTGCCAGAGGCCGGTCAGGCCGGGGCGCACGCTCTGGCGCAGCCGGTTCGCCGCGGGGTCGAGCACCGCCAGATGGTAGCTTGGCAACGGCCGGGGTCCGACCAGGCTCATGTCGCCACGGATGACGTTCCACAGCTGCGGCAGTTCGTCAACACTGAAGCGCCTAATGAGGCGGCCGACGAACGGAATGACCCGCGGATCCGCCCGAAGCTTCATATGATTTTTCCATTCAACTTCCGCGCTCGGCAGGCTCGCGAACAGCTCCGCCAGACGCTCGGTGGCGTCCGGCACCATGGTCCGCAGCTTCCACATGCGAAATGGGCGTCCGTCCAGGCCGGTGCGGGTCTGGACGAAGAACGCCGGGCCCGGCGAGGCCACCACCACCACCAGCGCGAACACCGCGAGGATGGGCAACGCCGGCACCAGCGCCACGCACGAAAGCACGACGTCCATCGCCCGCTTCACGATCCGGTTGAAGGGGGCCAGCAGGTTGCGCCGCGTCTCCAGACCGAGGTAGGTGCCGAGGTCGCGGACGGAGACCCAGAGGCTCTGCACGTTGCTGACATCGGGCACCAGCATGACGCGGCGGTAGGGAAGCTCGTCGGCCAGCGCCAGCGCCGGCGAGCCGGTTCGCGGCAGCACCAGAAGCGCCACTTCGATGTCGGCCGGAGGCAACTTGCCCGGTACCGGCCAGTCGCCCTCCAGCACCGGAACCCAGCCCAATTGGTGATTCTCCCGCAACGCCTCGATGACCGCTGCGCGACGGTCGGCGGCCCCCCAGACCGCGACGGGCGCTCCCCACCGTTTCAGGCGAATGAGCAGCCGGCGCGCGACGACATCCCACACCGGGCTCACCACCAGCGCGATCATCGCCGAAGACAGAAGGATGCCGCGCGACCATTTCCCGTCCTGCGCCAAGTAGTCGAAGAGGACCATGGCCCCGAAGGACAATCCGGTGACAATGGTGCGGGACCGCAGGCGCTCAACCTCCGTCTGCCCGTAGCCCGGGTACAATCCGGCCATGCAGTAGCCGAGCGGCAGCAGGAACACCGCCGCATGGACGCCCAGGAAGATGCTGGGTCCGATCCCGATCGGGAACCAGGAGCTTGCGAGAATGCGCAGAAGCGTGCCGAAGGCGATCGACAGTTCCAGCACCAGGATGTCCCCCGCGACCAGAACCGCGGTGGCGAGAACCTTATTGGATTGCACAGGCGCCAGGAACCGTTCCCCCGGCGCCTCGGCCTCACGGCCCGGCACGTCGTGCATTGTGCAATCGGCCTGCGTGTTCATGCTGCTTTCGGTTAGTCTGGGGAGCGCTATAGTCGTAAGAAGGGCTCAGCAGCATTCTAGCTACACTAGTTAAAAAATGACTTCACTTCCTTTTTCACCCGATACGGGTGCCGCCGGCCCCGACGCGACTGTCGACCTGCTGCTTGCGTCGGCCCGGCGGACACCGGACGAGGCCGGCGCGCGAAGCGCCGTCGAGCGTGGGGTCGATTGGGACAGGTTCATCGAGATGGCGGTCGGGCACAGGATCGTGCTTCCTGTCCATCGCGCCATGAACGCCCTCCCCCTCCCCGAGATCGCCCGCACCCACATCGGCGCAGCGGCGCGGCGCGCCAGCCTGCGGGCCCTCGCGGCCACGACCGAGGCGACCCGCACAGTGCGGGCACTGGAGGGGGCGGGCGTTCCGGCACTGCTCGTCAAGGGGCCCGTTGAAGCGGTGGCATCCTGGGGGAATCCCGCCGGCCGCGAGGCCAGCGACGTGGACCTCTATGTCCAGCCCTCCGACGCTCCGAGGGCAGCACGGGTGCTGGAAGGGCTTGGGCTGCGCCCCATGACGCCGGCGGCAGCACCGTTTCTCGGCTCCGGCTGGCTGCAATTGGCGGAACTGGCGTTCGTAGCGCCGGCCCGTGGCACCATGATCGACCTGCATTGGGAATTCACCTCGCCGCGGATGCTGTTCCCGGTCGCCGTGGCGCAGGCCATGACCGGCTCGGTCACTGTCGACCTTGCCGGGACACCGGTTCGAACGCTGCCGGACGCGGAGACCTTCCTGTATCTGTGCGTGCATGGATCGAGCCATGGATGGTCCCGGCTGAGTTGGCTATGCGACGTGGCTGAACGACTGCGCAGCGGCCGCGACGGCGGCTCGCGGACGACCGTCCTGGCGCAGCAGTGGGATCTCGTCCGGCCGCTTGCCGTGGGCTGCCGCTTGGCCGCCGGTCTGCTGAACGCACCGCTGCCGGAATGGTGTCCGCCGCCCGACCGCACAGTGCGGCGCTTGGCTGCGCTGTGGGCCGGAGGCCTGATCGGCTTGCCGGACGCCGACGCCCTGGCCGGGCGGCGGCCGACCTCGGCCAAGCTTCCCACGGATTTGGCGCTGCTGACCCGGCCGGCCGGCAAGGCGGCGCTGCTGGCGGCCCTGCTGCGACCGAGAGAGGCCGACGTGGAGGAGGCTCCGGGTGCATCCATGCCGGCCATACTACTTCGCCGCTTCATCCGCCTTTTCCGCCACGGTCAGCGCCGACACCGCCGTTGAGGGGAGCGAGACGCCTAACACCGGCAGTTCGCGGCACAGCTATGGTCCCTTGCCAACACAACCACTTTGTTCTATTCGCCGGTGACGGTGTAACGGCGGGCGGCGACCGGCAATGCTTCGGCGATTCCATTTCTGGTGCCTGCTCATCGTCGTCACGCTGGCCCCCCTGCCGCTAGGCACCAACCGTCCCTGGAGTTGGACCCTGCTGGCCACGCTGGTCGGCCTGCTGTGCTTGACGTGGCCGCTCGCCCTGTGGCGTGACAAAGGGACCCGCACCGTAGCGCCGGGGCGCATCCTGGTGCCCTCTCTGCTGTTTGCGGCCGCCCTGGCCTGGGCAATGGTACAGAGTGTACCGGGCGTGCCGGACCAGCTCTGGCATCCCCTGTGGAGAGACGCCGCGGCAGCGCTCGCCCCCGATGTGCAGACGGCCGGGCGCATCGGCCTCGACGAGCGAGCCGCACTGGACGGCGTCATGCGGCTGCTGTGCTATGGCGGCGTGTTCTGGCTGGCGCTGCTGCACACCCGCTCATCCCGCCGCGCGCACCACTTCGTGGAAGGCCTCGCCATCGCCGGCGGACTCTACGCGGTGTACGGGCTGCTGCTTCATGTCTCCGGGAGCGAAACCATCCTGTGGATGGAGAAGTGGGCCTATCGCGGTGACGTCACCGCCACGTTCGTCAACCGCAACACGTTCGCGACCTACGCCGGCCTTGCCCTGCTGTGCGCCGTCGCTGCGGCCGCCCACCGGATGGGGGCCGGGCCCATCCGGCTGGTGACGCTGCTGCGGCATGTGCGGCGGCCCACAATCGTCTTCCCGGCGGCGGCGCTGGTCCTCGCGGCGGCGTTGCTCGGCACCGGCTCGCGGGCCGGCGTGGCCGCTGCCGCCTCGGGCCTTGGGGTCCTGGTCGCCGGCCTTTTGGTGGCCAGCCGGCCGCAGCCACGGACAGGGGTGGCCCTCGTCACCGCCGGTGTGGGGGTAGTGACGCTCGCCGGCTTCGTTACGTTGCTGTGGCTGAGGCGCGACGCCATGCCGGACCTGCCGGACCGGCTGCGAATCTATGCCATGGCACTGGACGCCATCGCCGGGAGGCCGTGGCTGGGCTCCGGTTTGGGCAGCTTCCCGGCGGTCTTCGCCATGGAGCGGCCGCTCGGCTTGATGCAGGTTTGGGATCAGGCGCACAACACCTATCTGGAACTGGCGCTGGAGTTGGGCATTCCGGCTGCAGCCGCTCTCATTCTTGCGGTGCTGTGGCTGGCCGGCCTGTGCGTGCGTGGTATCCTGGTGCGGCACACCGACCGCGTCTATCCCGCCCTGGGGCTGGCGGCCACAGTTTTGGTGGGGATGCACGCGATGCTGGATTACAGCATGCAAGTCCCAGCGGTGGCAGTGACCTGGGCGGCCATAGTCGGTGCCGGCGTCGCACAATCCTGGAGTTCGCGAGCCTGACGGCGGCGGTGAAACTCTGTGGCGGCGGTCAGCGCCGGCTCAACCGGCGTGCCGCCTCCTCGGCCAGCGCAAGCGCGGCGAAGCGCGGCACGGTGGCGCCATAGCGGGCGGCGAGGCGCCGCGGCTCGGTCGCCAAGCGGAACGCCCACTCCAGCCCCGCCGAGCGCAGCCAGAGCGGCGCCTGCGCCTTGCTCCGGGACAGGAAGTCGAAGGCGGCCCCCACCCCCACCAGAAGCGGCGCTTCCAGCCGCGCGCGGTTGCGCGCCATCCACAGATCCTGGCGCGGCGCCCCCAGCCCGACCCAGATGACGTCGGCCCCGACGGCGTTCAGCACGGCGCAATGCTCGCGTTCCGTTGCTTCGCTCCAGGTCCCCATGGGTGGCGCGAAAGCACCGGCGATCAGGGCGCCGGGATAGGTGGAGCGAAGCCGGGCGGCGAGGCGGTCCAGCACCGGGTTGGTGGCGCCGAACAGCAGGTGCCGGCAGGGGCGGTCAATCCAGGTGGCAGTGTGGGCCAGCATCGCCCCCATGAAATCGGGACCGTACACCCGTGTGACCGGGAACCCGCGCGCGCGGCCCATCCAGACCAGCGGCATGCCGTCCGGCGCGGCGAGCCCCGCGCCGGCATAGGCCGCGCGGACATCCGGATCGTCGCGCGCTGCCAGCACACTGCGGGCGTCGAGGTGGCACACATAGGTCGGCGTCCGCGCGCGGATCCAGCCGGCGGAAAGCGCCACCGCACGGTCGAGCGATACCATGCTCACCGGCGTGCCGAGAATCTCGCTGCGCGGCACCTCCGGACGCGGCGGTGCGTCGGACCGGATCAGCGGCAGCGGCGTCACAGGGCCGTCCCTTCGACGGGGATGGCGGCGGGCACGGGGAAGCCGCCAAGCACGCGCCGGTACTGCCCCATGCGCTGTTCGAACACCCGGTTCGGGGCGTAGCGCGCCTCATAGGCAAGGCGCGCGCCGGCACCCAGGCCCCGCAGCCGACCGGGGGCGGCCAGCAGAGCCGCCGCCTTGCGGCTCCAATCCTGCGCAACGCCGGGGCTGGCGAAAACGCCGGTGGCGCCATCCTCGACCATCTCCTCCACGGCCCCGCTGGACGATGCGAGCACCGGCAGCCCGTGCGCCATGGCTTCGACGACCACCAGCGGGAAATTCTCGTAGCACAGCGACGGGAAAACCAGCAGCGACGCCCGTGCCATTGCCGCCGACACCGCCGCGGCCGGCTGGCGGCCCAGGAAGCGCACCTGTGGTGGTGCCATGCGCTTCAAAGCGTCCATCATCGGCCCGTCGCCGATGATGTCGAGCGGCGCGTCGATGTCCCGCCAAGCCTCGACCAGCACGTCCATACCCTTTTCCTGGCTGAGCCGGCCGACGCAGAGCGCACCGGCGCGCGGACCGTCCACCGCCACCAGTCCGGGATCCGGCACCGCCACACCGCTGACCGCCAGACGTTCGTGTGGCAGCCCGCCTTCGGCAAACCGCCCGGCCGCAAAGGAGGTCAGCGCCAGGAACAGATCGACCTTGTGCCGCCAAGTCCCCAGGGCGCGGTGTACGCCGGCGACGGCGGCGACCGCGGCGCTGGCAGTGGCGCTTCCGCGGTAGCAGCGGTGGAGCACGCCGGGCCACTTCACGGTGCGTGGCAGGCAAAGCTGGCAGGGGGCGGCGTCGCGCAGCAGCAGCGCGTTGGGGCAGAGCAGCCGATAGTTGTGCAGCGTCTGCACGACCGGAACGCCGCAAGCCCGCGCTGCGTCGTAGACCGACGGCGACAGCAGTGGAAAGGTGTTGTGCACGTGCACGACGTCCGGCCGCGCCGCGCGGATGGCGTCGCGAGTCACGCGATACGACGACGGAGACCAGATGGCGCGCAACGCCATGCCTGCCGACCCCGCCCCCGCGATACGCCCGTTGTCCTCCAGGTGCGGGATCACCTCCACGCCGTGCGCGGCGAGCAGCGCCGCTTCGGCGTCGAAGGCGACGTCCTCACCGCCACGCTCACGATAACGCTCATGGATCAGCAGGACACGCATGCCTGGCCATAACCTCCATCATTCGCTCCAGGACGGCACCGGCCAACCCCTCCGGCGGGGCTGAGGCACCGTCCAGCAGCAACGCGCCCGCGTCGCCCCGGGCGAGATGACGGTAAGCCGCCACCTGTCGCACCGCTTCCTCGGGCGAAAGCTCGTCCTTGCGCCGCAGCAGGACCTCGGTGTCCGCCACCACCACGATCCGCCCGTCCCCCTTCGGCACCCGGCGGGCGACGAAGGCGAGGGCGTATTCCGGCACGCCGATTCCCCGCCGTTCCGGCGCCACCAGATAGTCCTGCACGTAGCGGTCGAACAGAACAATATTCCCCGCTACCAGGCAAGGGCGAACAATGAGCCAATAGCCGAGCACCCAATCGGCCCAGGCGATCGCCAGCCGAATCCAGGAAGCGATGCGGCCCGGCCGGCGTTCGTCCGGGCGCGCCAGGCCGGACGCCTGAGCGGACGGAAACAGCCCGACCAACCGCGGGAGCAGAAACGGGCGCGTGTGGAAGACCCGCACACCGCGCGCCAGACGGCGCGGCAGGACGGACGTCAGCACACCGAGCAGAGCTGTCTTTCCCGCGCCGTCCGGACCGCAAACTATCCATAGGCTGCCCGGCGGCCGGAGGCCGCACACCGTGGCGTCCGCGACTTTGGCTGCCAGGACCCTCACGCACTCCCAAGGGTGCCGCCGCAAGGCCCGCAGCAGCGCCATTGCCCGGCCCCCCTTCCCCGCTCCGAACACTTCGGCGGCGAGATGCGCCGGCACGGTCGTGCCGGCCTGCCGGGGACGGCCGTGCACCATGCGGTGCTCCAGCTCCCGCGCCCCAAGCGCATCGGAGGGATCGAGGCGGAGCGCACCGTTCTCCGGCCGGCCGCGCGCCAGCAGGTCGCTCGCCAGCAGGAACGGAACCCCGCGGGCGGTCAGCGCCCGGTGCAGATCGATCTGGAGGAAGCCGCCCGCCCTATCGCCCAGGAACAGGATCAGCACCGTTCCGCGCGGCACGGCCGCCAGCAGCCGCCAGCCGGTCGAAGCGGTGCAGCGCCGCACCAGCCCCAGCCACGTCCGCCACGGACGCCACGCGGCAAGCAGGTCGGCGTCGCCGCCGCCGATCGGGGCCGCCGGGTCGGCAGCGGCGTCGAGGCGCGCCAGCGGCAAACCCTCGGCCAGTGCGGCGCACAGCAACCGTGCGAGCAGCGCTTCGCGGGTCATCGCAACCCTTCCCGCAGGGCGTCCCAGCGCTCCTCCCCGACCAGCGCCTTTACCGCGTCCTTCAGCCGGCCCAGCCAGATCGGCGCCCGGCCTTCGGCCATGCGGCGGACCGCCGCCGGCGTGGCTCGCCCGACCACCGGCAGGGCCGGCAGCAGTCCGACCGACTCCCCCGATTCACTGTCGGCATAGCCCCAGCGCATTCCCCTCACCATGGTGTAGCCGTGGGCGCGCGCGGCCTCCGTCAAACCCGGTGGGCACAGGCCGCCGGGCGGCGCCAGCCACACGACCGGCGCGCCGGTCAGGCCGGACAGGATGCGGCGCGGCTCCGCCAGTTCATGGTCGAGCGCAGCGGCATCCATGCGGTCGAAGCGGTCGTGTGTCAGGCCGTGGGCGCCGATCACGTGACCGCGCCGGGCGAGGTCGGCCACCGCCGCGGCACTCAGCCGGCCGGGCTCTCCCAGCCGGCCCGCCGGCACCAGGAACACACCGCGCCACCCCCGCTCCTCCAGCAGGTCGGCCGCGCGCCAGTGGCCGTCCGTGGCGTCGTCGAAGGAGACGAGCACGTCCCGGCCGCCGGGGGTGCGCAGCGTTGCTCCCCGCGCCGTCACCCCCAGCGACGCCAGCGCGTCGAAGTGCGCCGCCAATCGGGTCTCCGTCACGTCGTGGAAGGCGGCCACCCGCTCCGGCACGATGCGGTGGTACACGAGAATGCCGAGACTCATGACGCCTCCGCCAGGGCGGCATAGACGGCGGAGGCGCGGGCCGGCCAGCCGAAGGTTCGGCACGCATATGCCCTGGCTCCTGCGGACAGCGCCACCAGACGGTGAGGTTCGTCGATCAGCCGCTGCACCGCGTCGGCGAGCCCCTCCACCGCAGCCCGTGGATCGGAGGCCGGCACGACGATGCCGCCATCAGCCGGAACAAGGCAGGCCGGCCCGCCCAACCCAAGGCAGATCACCGGGACGCCGGCCGCAAGCGCCTCCGCCGCCACCAGTCCACCGGAATCGTGCAGCGCCGGGAACAGCAGCGCGTGTGCCTGACCGAGCCACTCCAGCGCTTCGGCTCGCGGCAGCGCGCCGCGAAAGCAGACCCGCCCGGCGATGCCCAGACGCGCCGCCAAGCCCTGCAGCCGCGAACGCTCCCCCCCCTCGCCGATCACGTCGAGCCGCCAATCCCCGCGCAGCCGGGCGGCTGCGGCAAGTGCCAGATGCCCGCCCTTGTGCGGCAGCAGGTCGCCGAGGAGCACCAACCGGAACTGCGGCCCAGGCGAGCGGACGACGGCGCCCAAACGCTCGATCGTCTCCGGCTCGAGCGCGACCTGGGAGGCGACGATCACGCGGCGCACGCCCAGCCGGGCAAGGATCGCGGCGGTTTCAGGCGTAGCGGCGACGGCGAGCCGGCAACTCCGCGCCGTGAGGCGCAGGTGGGGCAACGCCCCGGCTGCCAGCCGCAGCCCGGCGCGGGCCGCCTCGTAGACGGCGGCCCGCGCCNAGTGGTCTTTTTGGGAAAGGACGCCCCGCGCCCCGAGGTCGGGCCAGAAGGCCGGCGGGCACGCCTCGCCGCCGCCGACCGGCCCCCACAGGAACGGCCCCGGCAGGCCGGCGAGCGCGCTGGCGGACCAACATTGCGCGAAGGTGACGTGGTGCAGCAGGTCGTACGGCCGCTCGGCCATCAACCGGCGCACCAGCGGCACCGCGGTCGCCTGCCATGCCGTGTAGTAGGCGCGCAGCCCCACTCCACCCCCAGCGCGCTTGCCGGCCTGCGCCCAGCCCGGCAGGTCGTGGTAGACGGGGAGGAAACCGGGAAGCGGGCGCTCCGCCAACTCGGCCTCAATGGCCGGCCGGTTGTTGGACCGGGTCAGCACCCACACCTCGTGCCCGAGTTCGACCAGGGTGCGCGCCCAGCCCCAGCCGACGCCGGGCTCGGATCCCTTGCCGGGCTCGCATGCGTATGCGGAGAGCAGAATCCGCACGGTCTAGCTCCGCCGCCGCATGAGGAAGGTAAGGCCGGTGCGCGCCATATCCTCCGGCCGGTAGCCGGCGAACTCCGGATGCGGCCGACTGCATGCCAGTTCCGCCAGTTCAGCGGGGCCGCCGCCCTCTTCATCCCAGACCAGCCGGTCGAGCGGCAGCCCCTCGAACAGCTGGGCGTGGTCTGAAGCGCGCAGCCGGTTGAAGGAAGCCATAGGATTGTCGAACCAGCGCTCCCAAGTGGCACGCCCATAGCGCAGGAAATGGAAGCGCGGCAGCGACGGGTCGCTGCGCGCGTACTGGTCGTCGAGCCGGATGGTGGCGGCGTACAACCCGCCCGGCGCCAGCAGACGCGCCGCCTCGGCGTGGATGGCGCGGACCACCGGCGCCGGTGGAGACTGAAAAACCTGCGTGCAGGTAATGAGACGGAACCTACCGTCTTCCAATGGATAGGGTGGCCATGCCGGCGCCCGGTAGGCGATGCCGAGCCCGGACAGCCACCCGTCCAGATCGCCGCAGGTCTCCGGCGGGTTCAGGGCTGGCAGGCCGCCGCGCCCTGCGTCGAGGAGACGCGCGGCGGCGAACACGGTGTCGGGTCGCAGGCCACGGATGATGTCCACCAGGACCTGCTCGCCCAGGCCGAATTGGCGAAAGACCAGTGGGATGACCGGCAGCCAGCCGGCCCCGATGTCGAGGTGCGGCCCCGCTTCGGCGATGGGAACGCCGCCGTGTGCTTCGACCAGCGCCTTCATGGAGATGGCGACGGCACGCTTGTGGCTGACGTTCTCGGGAGCGGCGATGATCGACCGCGTCACCCGGCGCTGCACCCAGTCGTAGAGCTGCGGCCCTCGCGGAAGCGCGCCGATGGCGTGCTGCACCGCCACCTTTGCCAGGAAGCGGATCATGGGACGAGCCCCGCGTTGACGATGCGCCGCGCCCGCGGAATGCGAGCGGCAAGCACGGCGAGCACACGGTCCAGGCTGGGCCACAGGCCCTCCTGATCCAGTTCCCACCCATGCCCCCAGAGATGAAAGACGCCGCCCCGCGCCGCCGCCTCGTCGAGCAGCGCGCCCACCGCGTCCTCCACCCCGCCCGCGGCGATGCAGCGCACGGCCAGCCGCAGCCGGTCGAGCCCGGCACCACGACGCGCCCAGTTGCGCAGCAGCGCGGCGGGACCGTGCGCGTAGAACTGCGCGGTGGTGGACAGGTCGAAAGGGTCGCGGCCAGGCGTCAGGCAGAACATCCGCGTCGTGCGGGCATACGCGAAGCCAGCGTCGCGCGCCAAGCGCCGGCCGTGCCGTCCGACCGCCCCGCCCGGATAGGCGAATCCGCGCACCGGACCGCCGAGCACATCCTCCAGCCAGCGGCGGCCGTCCACGACCTGCCGGCGCGCCTCGTCGAGCGGAAGGCGGGCAAGCCGGCAATGGTCGCGCGTGTGGGCTGCCAGCTCGAACCCTGCGGCTGCGAGGCCGCGCAGTTCGGCCGGGGTCATGACCGGGCGGCCCTCGCGGTTCACCGCCGGTACGTAGAAGGTGGCCGCGATGCCGTGCCGGCCCAGTGCCTCGGCGAGCCGCAGGTCGGCGGGATGTCCGTCGTCCCAGGACGTGGTGAGACGCAACCCGGTCGGCATCTCAGCCATCGGCGGGCTTCCGCGCCAGAATGATGCCGCCGACATACACCGGCGACGCGCCAAGGAGGGAGTCGGCGAAAGCCGCGGCGAAGCCCAGGAGATGGAAGGGCAGCGCCAGTGCGAAGGCGAGCGCGAGGCGCAGAGCGCCCCCTCGCCCCGTTGCCCGACGCCACCCCACACCGCCGAGCAGAAGGCGTCCGGGCAGCCCAGCGGCCAGCGACGTGGCAGACAGCAGCAGCCCGCCCCGCACGTCGTGCCGCACAACGGTGAACCCCGCCCGGGTGAGCTGTGCCTCCATCCCCGCCCGGGTCCAGCGCCACAGGTCGCATTCGCGGCCTTGCAATTGAAGCGCCGGATAGCTGATCAGCACGCAGCCGCCCGGTGCCAGCACCCGGCGCATGTCGGCCAGCGCGTCGGTGACGCAGGGAAGATGCTGAAGCACCTGGAACAGCGCCACCAGTCCGGCGGAGCCGTCGGGAAAGGGCAGCCGCGCAGCGTCGCACACCACCTCGACGCGGTCGCCGCGAACAAAGTCGACGGCGACGTACCGCGCGTCCGGCAGCGCCTCGCTCAGAGCGGCGGCGAAGGGGCCGGTGCCGGCGCCGACATCGACGCACAGCCCGGCCGGAACGCCGGCGTCCCGCAGCCCGACGACGAAGCGCCGCGTCTGCACCCGCTCCGGCACCAGCCGGCCAAGCAGGAAACGGTAGAGATGCCGGCCGCTCACGGCAACAGCCTCCCCAGCACGCGCTTGTAGAGTGCGATTAGACCGTGCTGCAGGCGCACGGTTTCGGAATCGTAGAGCAGGCCGATGTCGGGGCGCTCGTGCTCGACCGCCATGCGTGCGCCATGACGCAGCACCAGCAGCGCCAATTCCAGTCCTGAACGCTCGGCCTCCGGCACCAGGCGCCGGGCCAGCGCCGGAGCGGCTGCGGCCAGCGCCTGCCCGCAGCGCAACGCCAGCGCCTTGCGCGCCAGCGGCACGAAGGTCCAGAACAAGCGGTCGTGGCTGGCCGGTGCGCAGGGTTCATGCTGCTCGAAATCGATCAGCACGGGCCCGTCCGGGCCGCCGGACAGGACATTCCAATAGATGAAGTCGCCGTGCGCCGGAGCGGTCCGCACGGTGCAGTCGCCGAACCTGTCGACAAGCCGGCGGCGCCAGTCCTCGAACGGCGGCGGCATGGGATCGCCCAGCAGGTCAGCCGCCGGCCGCGTCGAGAAACGGTCCTCGAACGGCCCCGGCCGGGGCAGGAGCGAGCGCCAGGACGGCATCGGCCGGCCGGCTTCCGCCGACAGCCACAGCGCGGCCCAGTCGCCGCCGTCGTGGAACCGCTTCAGAACCGGACGCCCATAGGGCGCGGCCGGAAGCGGGCCGGCATAGGCGGCGGCCTCAACCCGCACGGCCGCCACCGAGGCCGGGTGCAGCGCCACCTTGACAAACCCCGCCCCGTCATCGAGGACCACCGCGATCTTGCGCATGTGCAGCGCCGTGCAGCGCGCCGCCCGCGCGCCGATGCCGGCCGCCGCCAGCCGCTCCGCAACGGCGTCGCGGGACTCAGCCATGCGCCGCATCCAGCGCGCGGGTCAAGGCGGCGCCCATCGCCTTGGCGGCGGCGTCCACCCCCATGGTGTCCGCGGTGCGGTGCGCCTCCCGCCGCAACGCCGCCAGCCGCTCCGGCCGGTCGAGCAGGCTTGCCAGGGCGGCGGCGAGCGCGGCGGCATCCGGCGCGTCCGCCAGCAGACCATTCTCACCGTCGCGCAAATAGTCGATTTCCGGCCCGTGCGCGGTCCCGCCCCGGCAGGTCACCAGCGGCACGCCATGAGCGAAGGCATGCACCACCGCCAGCCCCACGGCGTCGGGAAGGACCATGGCGACAGCCAGACGAAACAGCGTTGCCAAGTCGGCGTCGTCGAAGAGAGCGCCGAGCAGGCGCACGGCCCCATCCCCCGCCATGGCCTCCAGACGCGCTCGGTCCGGGCCGTCGCCTACCACCAGCAGGACGCACGGCCGCCCCGCCTGCCGCAACGCACGCACTGCGGCAATCGCCAGATCCACGCGCTTGGCGGGGTAGAGCCGGCCGACGAAAAGGAAGACGTTCAGCCCATGCAGGCCGTGGCGGCGACGCGCCTCCTCCTCCGCCTGCGGCCCAATGCCCGCCGCGGCTGCCCGGATCGCCAGCACGTCGAGGCTGTTGTGCGAGACGAACACCCGGTTCGCCGGTATCCCGCTGGCCAGACAGTTGGAAGCGCCGCGCGGCGTGTAGGGCAGCACCGCGTCGGCCCGTTGCGCCATGCGGACGCGCAGCCAGTGGCGCAGACGGCAGACAGCGCCGCCCCCGGGCTGCAAGTCGAAGTGCCCCGACAGCAGCAGCCGCGGCCGTCCAAACAGCCGGCGCGCCAGCCATAACGACCAGATGGCCAAATCGTGGACGTGGAATCCGGCGATCACCGCGTCGTAGCGTCCGACAAGCACCGACAGCGCGCCGCCGGTCCAGGCGATACGGCCGCCGCCGCCTGGCCAGAAGCGGTTGCGCACGCGCATTTCGGGCAGCGGCAGCGCTTCCTGGACATCGGCGGCGTTCCATCCCGCCAGGCCGCGGCCGTGAAAGACGGTGAAGGCGAACCGCGGCTCGGACGCCAGGCGCTCCACCAGCGGCAGGCGGTAGCGCGGCGTGATGCCGTCGAACAGCGCAACCCGTGGTCTGGCTGGCGGCAGCATGGCGGATGGCGGCGCGGCCGACGGTGCCAGCGCACGACGCGCCGCGTGCACGTACGGCAGCGCTGCCCACAACGGCCACAGCCCGCCGCCATGACGGCGGGCAAAGCTCAACCACGCCCGCGGTGGCAGGCCGCGCGGCCCGACGATGGCGGACAGGCGCTCGGTCAGCGGCCTGCCGCCGTCGCACCAGGGCGCCGGCACCGTGTTGGAGGCGCAGGCACCGACCGGTGGCACCGCCACCACAGGAATGCCGCGCGCGGTCGCCCGCAGCCCAAAGTCAGTGTCGGCCATGCCCTGGACGCCGATGAAGACCGGGTCGATGCCGCCGAGATCCTGCGCGGCGGAGCACGGCACCAGCACGACGTTGCCCTGGAAGGTGTCGCAACGTTGCGCCTCCCCCACCGCGTGCACGGGATGCAGGCGGAAGGGATGCCACCGCCCGCGCCGCTGCCCGCCGTAGCTCCGGCCCCCGCCGTCGGGAGCGCGCGTTGCACCGACGACTACCGGCTGGCATCCTTCGGCAGCGCTCCAGCGGTCGTGGGCGTCCAGCAGGGAAGCCAACGCTGTTTCGTCGAGCGCCACGTCGTCGTTCAGCCAGAGCAGGAGGTCCGCGCCGTCAGCCATGGCGGCGCGCAGCCCCATCTCCATGGCGCCGGCCCACCAGAGGGTGCCGTCGCCGCGCAGGATGCACACCTCCGGGAACCGCTTCGCAACGGCGTCGGCGGTGCCGTCGCTGCTGCCGTCGTCCACCAGAACCGCCCGCAGGTCCACCGCTGCACCGTTTGGGAAGCGCTGCTCGAACAGTGTGCCCAGGCAGCGCAAGGTCAGGTCGCGGCGGTTGTGGCAGGCGAGCACCGCCGTGACACGGCGCAACGCGATCATGCGGCCGCTTCCCTTGGAGCTGGCACCGGCATGGTTCTCCTGGACTCCAGCCGCATGGCGAGCGCGGCGATGGCGCCGACCAGGATACCCTGCTCCATTGCCGGCGTGTACGGCAGCCCAAAGGCGGCCACGGCCACGAAGAGGGCCATGCTTGCGGCGCGGTCCAGCAATTGCCCGCCGTCGTCGCCTCCGCTCCACAGGCGGCGCAGCACCATGAGCAGCCACAGTATCCACAGGCCGCTGCCGGCGATGCCGGCGTTGATGAACAGCTCGACGTAAAGGTTGTGCGGCGAATATTGAATGGTCGACCAACCGATCAGCCGCTCGTAGCCGATGCCGAAGCCGGACCCGAAGAGGATGGACGGCAACCCGCCCGCCAACGTGCGGTCCACCAGGATGCGCCAGCCGGTGAGGCGCCACGACAGGGTGCTGTCATCGTTCAGCGGTTCCATGATCGCGCTGGACATGGAGGCGGACAGGACGTCCTGACCGAAGCCCAGGCCGACAAGCCAGACCACCGCCAGCCCAAGCGGCACTATCAGCAACGCCAAGCCGATGCGCAGCACGGCCCGCGGGTTCAGCAGCGGCAGCACCGCGATGGCGACGAGCATCACGAACCAGACGCTGCGGTGATACAGCAGGATGGCAATCAGCAGAAACGGGATGGCCGCCGCGCGGTAGAGCGGCAACACGTCCAATCGGCTCCAGGCCGCCAGGCAGAGCAGGCCGGCCTCGGCGATCAGGAACGCGCTCGACGACGGAAGCACGCGCTCCGCCTCGTACTCGGCGTAGTTGCTGAACACCGTGGGTCCGGCCAGCGTGGCGATATCCGGATCGATCCAGGCGAGCAGCGTGTAGCACACCAGCGCCCCGGCTGCCGCCAGCCAGATGCGGGCCAGCCGGTCGAGGTCGTTCGACGTCCAGGTGAAGCTGAGCGCGTAAAGCGTCCCTGCCGACAGATAGAAGTAACGGCGGTAGAACGTCGTGGCCGTGTCGAAGCCGTACTGGAGCGCGCCGATGCCGAACGCCACCAGCAGCACCAGCACCGTCGCCATCCAGACGAACTGGATGCGGGTGAAGCCGCCTCGCAACAGCAGGCGTACGCTACCGGCAATCATCGCAATGATGAAGATCAGATCGGCCGGCGACACCGTGCGGTCCGCCACCCTTATGCCCAGATCGATGCCGAGGTGCCCCTCGATCACGCCGACGATGACGATGGCGACCACAAGCGGCATCCAGCGGAGCATCGCCGTGACGATGCCGCAGAAGGCGGCTAACGCCGCGACGATGCCGAGAACGTCGCCCGCCAGAACTTGGTCCACATCCAGCATCACGCCCTCACCGTCCCTTGGAAGTATATCGCCTGCTCCCCGCTCATGCAACTCGGGGTACGCCAATGGGGATGAACGGCATGCAAGCATTATCGGCGCAGGTGACCTCCACGCTCCGTGACATTCCAGCGATGCGCGGAGTGGCCTGCCCCGGACGCGGATCAGCGCTCCAGCCAGCGCCGCGCAGCGGCGGCTGGCGTGCGGCCTTCCGCGGTGATGCCCAGCGCATCGCCCAGCAGCCGCTGTCCAACCGCGCGGCGCAGCGCCCGCGACGGGTGCAACAGCACGCCAATGGCAAGCAGCAGGCCGGACGCGGCCATCGCCGCCACCAGACCAGCAAGCGGTGGCAGGCCGGACGCCGCCCACGCCGCCGTGACGGCCGCGGTGCCGCCGCCCACCAGAATGCCGGGCAGCAGCGCCGTCAGCACATTCCGCGCGGCCTCGCCCCGCGGGGCGCCGCACGCGCCAGCCGCCAGCAACAGCATCACCGACTGGGCGACCACCTCCACAGCCAGCAGCACTTGGAGGATCCCCACCAAGTCGACGGGCCGCACGACGGCCAGGGCGCAGCCCTGTGCGGCCAGGTAAGCCACTTGGTGAGCGCCTCGCAACGTCAGGCGGCCCAGCGCCTCACACAGGGTGCCGGTCAGCATGGCGAGCATCCGCAGCAGCGCCCAGGCCGACAGCCACGCCAGCGGCTGCACTGCCCCCAGCCACGCCGGACCGAGCATCACGCTGACAATCTGCGGCGCCGCCGCAGCCATGCCACCGGCGACACCGCCCAGCAGGCAGGGGCCGAGCAGGATGACCGAGAGCCAAGCCTTGCGCAGCCGTTCGGGTTCACCGGCCAGCCGGCTGTACACTGGGAACAGGATCTGGCCGGCGCCGGCGCACAGCGCCTCCAGCGGCAGCATAGCCAGGATGAAGGCCCGATCCCACAGCCCGACGGCGTCCATACCGGCCAACACCCCCACCACCACGGGCAGCAGGTGCAGCCCGGTGGAATCGAGGATGCGCAGGATCAAGTAACCGCTGCCCAACGTTGCCAGCGCGCGCAAGCGCACCCGCGTGGTCGACCGCGGCCGCA
This sequence comes from Azospirillum terrae, assembly GCF_053470425.1. Lineage (NCBI taxonomy): Bacteria > Pseudomonadati > Pseudomonadota > Alphaproteobacteria > Rhodospirillales > Azospirillaceae > Azospirillum > Azospirillum terrae. The sequence goes on from NZ_JBPXMR010000001.1 coordinate 1,330,266, forward strand.
GCACCGGCCGGACACTCCACAGCGCCAGCGCCGCGGCGACGGCGACCTGCGCGATGGCACCGCCGACGAGGCTCCACGGTCCGAATCCGGCCGCCGCCAGGGGGATGGCCACGGCGCCCTGCCCCACCGCAAGGGCCACGAACCCCTGGATGCCGATGGCGCGAAAATCAAGGTTGCGGCGCATCAGTGCGATGGCGGTCTGCCCGGCACCGCCGATCAGGCCGGCGAAGGCAAGACCGCGCAGCACCGCAACGGTATCGGCGGACAGGTTGGGCACCACTGCGGCGAGCAGCGGCGCTCCGACCCAGACAACGCCCAACAGGACGAGGTTGGCGCCAGCGGCCAAGGCGAACAGGATCGGCACGTCCCGCGCATGATCGAGGTCACGCTTCTGGATCACCGTCGAGACGATGCCAAAATCGGCAAAGTACTGCAGAAAGCGCAGCACGCCGGCCGCCACGCCGACAATGCCGTAATCCGCCGGGCTGAGCAGGCGCGCGAGCACCGCGGCCAGCGCTAGCTGCACGACGCCGGTGGCGGCGGTCGTCGCAAAGGTCCAGCGCAGTGAGAATCCGACCTGCTTCGACGAAAGCGGAGCATGAGAGGCGGTCGGCGCGTCGCCGGTGGGCATGGGGAGCGGGGACCGGGGCGGTGCGTGGAGGGAGCCGCAGTGTGCGTCATTGCCGCGGCGGGGCGCAATGGCCTCGAATCCCGTGGGGACACAGCGCCGGGTTCGCGGAACGCGCGCCCGTCCTTGTCACGATGCCCGCATGGCGCGTCCAGGATTGCAGGGCACGGGATGTTTGGGCCATGCTCCGGCAAACCCGTCGCTGGATGTCCGCGCGGGGGAAGGGAAATCAAGTCATGCTCGACGCCGTCGTCGCGGCCACCCGACAGACCAAAAGCAGCCTCGCCGGACTGCGGCGACTGCCCGTCCGTCCCCTGGCGCTCTATAAGGATCTTCGCCGCATCGCCATGGCCGATCCGGGCGCCTTTCTCATGGCCGGAAGGGCACTGCTGCCCGGCCGCCCCGGTGCCGGTGCCCTGCGGTGCCTGGAGGACTCCGCCTGCCGGCGCGACGACGCCGAGGCGCTGCTCCTGCTCGCAGCCCTGCACGAGGCGCTCGGCCGCCCCGGCGAGGCGCAGGGGTTGCTGCTCGACCTCCTAGCCCGGCGGCCGGAGGAAACACGCGCCCACACCGCACTCGCACGGCACGGCCGGCCAGCGGCGCCCGAGGCGTTTCCGGCCCTGTTCCTCTCCCACCACCTCGGGCTGGGCGATCATCTGATATGCAACGGGCTGGTCCGCCACATCGCAGCGGGGACGCCGTCGCTCGGCTTGTTCGTCAAGCGGCATAACGAGACGAGCGTCCGCTTCATGTTCCGGGACGACCCGACGATCCGATTGTTCCCGGTTCGCCACGACGATGACGTGAACGACTTCCTGCGGCACTACCCGGCGGTTCCGCTGGTCAGGATCGGCTTCGAGAAGCTGGACGAGAAGCGCCACACCTTCGGGGAAGACTTTTACGCCCAGGCCGGACTGGACTACTCGGATCGCTGGGCGCTCTCCTTCGTGCAGCGGAACCCGGAGCGCGAGCGCGCCCTGTTCGAGCGGCTGGTCGGGACCGTACGGCCCTACCTGTTCCTTCATGACGATCCGGGCCGCAACCTCACGATCGACCGTCGCCTGGTGCCCGGCGGCCTGCCGGTGATCCGGCCCGACCGCCGGATGACCGACAACATCTTCGACTACGGCATGATCCTGGAGAACGCCCAGGAGATCCACTGCATGGACAGCGCGTTCCGCCATCTCGCCGACAGCCTGCCGCGGTTGACGGGACGCCTGATCCTGCACCATTACGTGCGCGGCCCCACCAGCGACGTGCCGGGGCGTCACACCTGGGAGCGGCTGCAGCGGACCTGAGCCGTCCTGAGCCGCTCAGGCGAGCCTGCAAATCGCCACCATAGTCCGCGTCAGCGGATGCGGCCGAGCAGACGATCCAGGAAGCTGGGTGCGCGCACCGCCTTGGCCGGGATGAAGTGGCGCTTGCGCAGGGCACGGGCGATCTCGACCACGCGGCGCAGCTTTTCGACACCCCCGCCTGTCCGAGCCGAGGTGTCCTTGATGGAGATGGGAACGGCGGGCGCCTCGCACGTGAGGAAGCGGTTGTCCTCGGGGTTCCGCCCCTTTTCCACCACGGCCATGTAGCGGTAGAAGCTGACGGCGACTACATCGCGGACATAGGATGCCTGCCCCCCCTCCAGGGAGTGCAGGCGCTGCCACCACCCCGTGCTGAGGTCGGCGGGAAAGTAATTGATGCCGTCGACCAGTTCCTTGAAAGCGTTCACCGCGATGTATCGGTGCGGACCGTCGCCACTGACCAGATCCTCGACCACGTAGTGCCCGCCCCGACGGACATGCGGGAAGAAGTTGCGGAAGGTATCGATCTGGTCCTGGTACCAGTGGCTGCCGTCGTCGATGATCAGGTCGAAGTCGCTGCCGTTCTCGCGAATGAAGGCGTCCACCGCGGCACCATCGGCCGAGTTCAGGATGGAAATCTTGACCCTGCCCCCTTCCAGCCCGCGACAGGCCGGATTGATGTCGATGCCGTGCACCACGGCGTTCGGGAAGTAGTCCTCCCACATGTGGACGGACGAGCCGCTCTGGTGCGGCGCCTGGAGTCCGATCTCGATGATCCGGCGGACGTCGTGCCGCCGTTGATGGAAGTGCTGGTCGTAACGCTTCAGATAGTCGTGGACCATCTTCGAGGCGCCATGCTTCCTGGCGAACTGCTCCAGCAGCGTGTCCGCTGTCTCCCGGAACGCCCCGGCATCGCACGCGGCTTGGCTCTCTGTTGAAGGGGCCATGTCTAACATACTCGACGTTCCTTGTTGCGCGTCACCATTCCCCATTGTTGTATATTGCCCTCGTCCATAGCGCCAGGAAAAGCACGGCAACGTTGCGCACAGCGGCAGTGTTGCGCGCGGCAGCACATCCCAGATTGTACACTTCCGTGCATGAACACCAAAGCAGGGTCGATCGGATGGAGCAGACCACCAGCGGAAACGCCCGCAGCATCCTCCACGTGATGGCGGATCTGCAACCATCCGGCGCCGAACGTATGCTGGAGGTGATCGGGCCGTTGATCGTGGCGAACGGGCTTCGACCAACAATACTGTCGACCGGTGAGAACGGACCAGGCCCCTTCGCGGCACGCCTTGCCGCCGCGGGCTACGTCATCAACCACCTCCCTTTTTCCCGCAACCTGTCCTTCGTCGGGCATCTCATTGCCCTTTTTCGCCGCAATCGCTTCGATGTTGTTCATGTCCATTGCGAACGGGCGGCGTTCTGGATCGAATTGGCCGCCCATCTCAATCGGGTGCCTCGGATCGTGCGCATGGTGCACAGCACGTTCCCCTTCACCGGCAGCCTGCGTGTCCGTCGATCAGCGCAACGTGCAATAGCGCGGCATCTCTTGGGCGTCGTCCATGCCGCACCATCCGCATCCGTCGTCGACAACGAGCAGAGGCGTTTCGCCAATCCCGTTCAGTGCATTCCGGCATGGGTGGATCCCGTGTTCCGGCCACCTACGGACGAGGAGCGGTCGGAGGCGCGCGCCCGCCTGGGGCTTGCCGATGGAACGTTCGCGGTGGCGGCCGTCGGAAGCTGCCTGGAAGTGAAGAATCACGACGCCTTGATCCGGGCCGTCGCCCGACTGGCGGCGAACGGCAAGGACATGCTGCTGCTGCATGCCGGCCATGGACCGCTGGAAGCCGCAGAGCGAGCCCTTGCCGTCACGGAAGGCGTCGCCGACCGCGTCCGTTTCCTGGGAGTGGTCGACGACGTGCGCTCGCTGCTGCACGCAGCCGACGCCTTCGCCATGCCGTCCCACCGGGAGGGATTACCCGTCGCCGCCTTGGAAGCCCTGGCCTGCGGCGTGCCCGCAGCACTCGCTGACAGCCCTGGCCTGCGCAGTCTCGTCCATTTCGGACCGGCGGTGCGCTGGTGCGGAACTGACGTTGATTCCATCACCGCCGCATTGTCGGAATTGGCTGCATTGCCCAACGCCGAAAAACGTATGCGCATCGCCGATGCTGCTGTGATCGTGCGGCGCGACCATGGAGCGGCCGCCGGCTGGGCCGCCTTGCGCCGGCTGTACCGACTGCCGCCATGATCCGGAGTAGAGTGTTGACTGAGGCTCTACGGGTGGTCTGCCGCTCAGCTGCCCCGGTAGGTGTTGTAGCTCCACGGCGTGCACAGCAGCGGCACGTGGTAGCCCTGCTTGGCGTCGAAGATGCCGAAGCGGATCGGCACGGTGCTCAGGAACGCCGGCTCGGGCAGCGTCAGGCCCTGGGCGCGGTAGTAGTCGGCGACGTGGAAGGTCAGTTCGTAGGTACCGACCACCATTTCCTCGGCAGTGAACAGCAACTGGTCGGTGCGGCCATCGGCGTTGGTGGTGACGGTCTTGATGAGCGTCTTCGAGCCGTCCTTCTCGACCCGCGCGAAATCGATTTTCACGCCGGCACCCGGCCGGCCATGATAGGTATCGAGCACGTGCGTGCTCAGCTTCGGCTTGGTGTTGGCGCTCACGGTCGGGCTGGCCGGCGCGGTCTGCGCCTCGGCAACACCGGGGGCGGCGGCCGCCAGCATCGCACCGGCCGCGATCACTTCCCTTCTGGACATGGTCATGTTTGCTCTCCTTGGACTTGCCCTCCAGGTCGCGTGACGATCACGCCGCCCGGACATTCGTGATGAACTGGTCCACCTCGCGGCGCAGTGCGCCGGCCTGCTGCGACAGCGCGACGGCGGCGGTCAGCACCGTGTCGGCCACCGTGCCGGCCTCACCGGCGGCGTGGCTGACGTTGGCGATGTTGTCCGACACGTCCTGGGTGCCGGCTGCCGCCTGCTCGACGTTGCGGGCGATTTCGTTGGTCGAGGCGCCCTGTTCCTCGACCGCCGAGGCGATGGCCGCCGACACCTGGCTGATGTCGCCGATGGTGCCGGTGATGGCCTGAATGGCTTGCACCGCCTCGTTCGTCGCCTTCTGGACGCCGTCGATCTGGCTGCGGATGTCGTCGGTCGCCCGCGAGGTCTGGGTCGCCAGCGCCTTCACCTCGCTGGCCACGACCGCGAAGCCCTTGCCGGCCTCCCCGGCGCGCGCCGCCTCGATGGTGGCGTTCAAGGCCAGCAGGTTGGTCTGGCTGGCGATGTCGTTGATAAGATTGACCACCTCGCCGATGCGGTTGGCGGCGGTGGCGAGGCCCTGGACGATGGTGTTGGCGTGGTTGGCTTCCTGCACCGCCTGACCGGCGACGGAGGCGGCGTGGCCGACCTGCTTGCTGATCTCGCCGATGGAGGCGGACAGCTCCTCGGTCGCCGCGGCGACGGTCTGCACGTTGGCGGAGGTCTGCTCGGACGCCGAACTGACGATGGAGGATTGGCGGCGGGTTTCCTGGGCGACGCGGCTCATGGTCTCGGCCGAGCCCTGGAGGTCGGTGGCGGCGGTCGCCACGGACTGCACCACGGTCTGCACCGACGCCTCGAAAGTGGTCACCATGGCAGCCAGCGCCCTCCGCTTCTCGGCCTCGGCGGCCTGCTTCTCGGCGGCGCGCTCACCCTCCAGGCGCTGCACGTCCAGCGCGTTCTTCTTGAAGGTCTGCACCGCGTCCGCCATGGAGCCGATCTCGTCCGCGCGCTCCAGGCCGGGCACCTGGGCGCTCAGCTCGCCGTGCGACAGCGCGTACATCGCCTCGCGGATCTGGTCGAGCGGGCGGAAGATGCGGCGCAGCATCAGCGAGAAGCCGGCCATGATCATCGCCGCCACCACGCCCAGCGTCAGCACTGTGCGGAGCATGGCGGCGCTCTTGGCCGCCTCAAGCGAGGCGCGCGACAGGCGCAGTTCCAGCACGGCCAGCTTCTTGCCGCCGCGCGTGACGTCCTGGGCGAAAAGGATTGCGTCAGGGTTGGGGGCGGCGCCGTGCGCATGGCTCGGCTTGCCCGACGGATCGACGACGCGCGAGCCCAGATAGTCCGGGTCGCGGGCGAAACTCGCCAGGATCTTGGCGACACTGTCGTCCTCCATGTTCCACAGCGGCGCCGCGACGGCCTCCGCCTGGAGCGACGCGATCAGCGTGCCGCGCGCCTCGACCAGCGCCATCTGATCGGCCGCCTGACTGCGCAACTGCCATGCGCTGAAGCCGGTGAAGACGACGGCGAGCAGGGCTGCGGTCCAGGCCAGCAGCGTGATCTTCAGGCTCTTGCGGCGGGTTGCGGCGGTCATGGCGGGATTTCCTGTCCAGGGAGGAGCGAAGGGCAGCCGGTGGGGAGAGGGAACGCCCCTCCCCACCGTCGGCGCCTTACTTCAGGTACGGCTCGCTGATCGTCTTCCAGTCGGCGTCGGCTGCCAGGCCGTCCACCGTCTTGGTGACGAAACCCACCAGTTCGGCGTCGCCGCCGGACACGAAGACACGGCGTTCGTACTTGCTGTGCGGCGTCGCCGAGACGTGCAGCTTGTCGGCGAGGTTCTCGCTCTTGATCAGGTAGCGCGCGGCGGTGTCAGCCAGGATGGTGACGTCGATGCGCGCCTGCGCCGCCTTCTTCAGGTTGGTCAGTTCGGAGTTGGCGTCGTCACGCTTGATCTTGCCGCCGTCCACCAGCGCATCCACCGAGCCGTAGCGGTGGCCGGCGACACCGCCCAGCATCTTGCCGGCGAGGGCGTCGGGACCGGTGTACTCGATCGGCGCCGACTTCGGCGACACCACGGCGTTGGCGTCCTGGATGACGGTGGCCGACCACTTGTACTTGGTCTGGTCCTGGTCGCCGAAGAAGGCCGGGGTGGCCCATGGCACGACGACCGCCTTGCCCTCGGCCAGCGCGGTGTCCAGGCGCTTGCGCGGCATGGCCTCGACCACGAACGTGTACTTACCGCCCGATTTCTTCGTCATGTAGTCGGCCAACGCATAGGTCAGGCCCTTGCCCGGCTCGGTCACGAAGGGCGGGAACTCGTGATAGGTCATGACCGGCACGTCGGCGGCATACGCACCCGACGCGGCGGAGACAAGGAGGAGGCCGGCGAAGACGGAACGGATCATGGAATGGGTTCCTTTTGAGCGATAGGAGCCGGGCGATTGTTCGGACCGTAAGCCCTTCGTCCGGTGTTGGTTCGTTGCACTCCCGGGACCGTGTCGGGCCGCAGTGGAAGCATGGTGGCGGTGCTTCTGCGGCCTCCCGGCCATCTTCCGCGAACAAAGCAAGCGGCATGCCGCGGGCACACGGCCAGCATCCGCGCAAGAAACGGCGGTGCCGCGACGGCTCGCCTCTCGATTGTGGGAAAGGGGTGGCGACGGTTACCGATTCGAAGAATCGGCGGGCGGACCGGCAAGCGCGGCCGGCTCCCGCTGCCCGGTTGCCTCGCGCTGGGCGGATAGCAGCGCTTGGTGGCGCTCGCGGAAGCGCTCCACCGCGGCTGGAGCGTCGGCGTGCTCCATGCGGGCTAGAAGGGCGGCCACTTCGATGTCGAAGCGCAGTTCCTCGACAAGGCGGTCGATTTGCCAGTTGGCCGCGCGCGGGTCGTGGGTGCCGAACCACGCGCGGATGGCGTCCTGGCAGTTGGCGATGCCCTCGGGTACGGTGCAGGCGGTGGCGACGCGCTCAAGTTCGGCGGCCATCAGCGGATCCAGCGCGCGGACCTCGTCCGCGGGGGCGGCGGCCACGCCGGCCGGAGCCTGCACCACGGCCGCCAGCAGGAGGGCGGCAACCCACCAGCCCCGCGCGGTCGCGGCGCTCATGACGCCACCCGGGCCGGCTCGGCGTTGCGGTTGGCGCAGAAGGCGCGCAGCCGACTCACATCGGCAATAGCGACGTCGCGCCCCGCCGTGGTGACGCCCACGCGGCGCAGGCCCATGAAGGCGCGCGAGAGGCTCTCGGGAACCATGCCGATCTTCTGCGCGATCTGGTTCTTGGCGATCGGCAGGCGCATGCGCACGCCGCCGTTGTCGGCGGGTTCGGCGTGGTCGGCCTGCTGGAGCAGGTAGGAGCCCAGGCGCTCGGTGGCCGACATCGCCTTGAGGTCGCCGATCTGCTCCACCGCCGCGTGGTACTGCTGGGCGATCATGCCGAACAGGGCGGCGGCAAAGGCTGGCTCCAGCATGGTCAGCGAACGGACCACGGACACCGGCAGCGTCGCGATTCGCACCGGGCGGGTGGCGACCGCCTGCACCGAGCACGGCGCGCCGGCCAATGCCGCGATGGCGTCCAGCGGACCGGGGCGCGAGATCACCTCGACGACCATCGGCTGGCCGTCACGCACCGCCGCCTCCAGCGCCACCGTGCCGCTGAGCAGGATGTACAGGACGTCCGACACGGTGCCGCGGGCAAACAGGACCGCGCCGCGGGCGTGGCTCTTCACCTCAATCATCTCGGTCACGCCGCAGAAGCGCAGCAACGACAGGCGGTCAAAGGGGGGGATGGCGGACAGCGCCTTGGCGGCTTCGGCGTGTCGGCGGGTGCGGATCTTCTTCATGAGAGTCGGCGCCCTCAGTGGGTGGTCGGCATGACACGATTCTCGACGGTCGAGATCTCGTGGTCGAGGATGGCCTTGCGCTCGTCGGCGGAAATCTCGGGGAACAGTTCGCCGAACACCCGGTCTGCGAAATCGCGGGCACGAACCTCGGCGAAGCCGAGGATCAGGGCGTGGCAGTAAGCGCTGATGGCGATACGGCCTTGCATGGGCGGCCTCATGGGGCTGGCTGGAAGCTCAGTGGGAGGCGTGGCGGCTGGTTTCGGGACGGCGGGGCAGCGTACGGTTCTGCGAGGCCTCCGGCTGGGTCCAGAGCTTCTCGTTTCGGGGCATCTCGCAGATACGCTGGATCTGCAAGCGGACTTCTGCGTCGGCTTCATTGCTCAGCGCGAGCAGGAATTCGTATTCGTCGCGCATGACACCCTCATTTTCGAGTGCGATGGATGGTAACTGTGCCGACATCCGTGCATGACGCGTGCCAAGGCGCAGCCGGCGCAAGCCAACCACCGCCGCGGCACCAGGATACCAATTCGGGTTCCGCCAATCCTGCCTTTGACACTCCGGTTCCCGGAGTCGGGATCTCTCCTAGCCCATCGTCAGCCGATCCAGGATGGGCTTGGCCGTGGCGCTCACGTCCGCCCAGGGTCCGGTGGCGGCGACGCGCCCCGCATCCAGGACGATGACGTGATCGGCGGAGCGCACGGTGGAGGGCCGATGCGCGATCACCACCACGGCCAGCCGCCCGCGCAACGCCTCCAAGGCGTCAAGGACGCGCCCCTCGCTTTCACTGTCGAGCGCGCTCGTCGCCTCGTCGAGGATCAACAGGTCCGGGCCGGCAAGGAGCGCGCGCGCCAACGCAAGGCGCTGCCGCTGCCCACCGGACAACCACCCGCCACGGTCACCCACCATCGTGTCGAGCCCCTGGGGCAGAGCGCGCACGAAATCGGCGGCGGCCACCTGCTCCAGCACCGCCCACAGCGCCGCGTCGGAAGCCTGAGGACACGCCATCAGCAGATTGGCGCGGACGGTATCATGGAAAAGGAACGCTTCCTGCGGAACGTACCCCACCCGCCGGCGCCACGCCCGCCGCAACGCCCCGGACAGAGGACGCCCGTCCACCAGGATGCGCCCCGTGTCGGGCTCGCTCAGCCCGAGCAGGAGATCGGCCAGGGTCGATTTGCCGGCCCCAGAGGGACCGACCACCGCGGTGACGGCGTGCATGGAAACCTGGGCATCGATCCCGCGAAGCACCGCCGGACCGTCCGCGCCGTATCCGAACGTTACCCGCTCCAGCGTCAGCCCGCGCACCGGCGGCGCCATGGGCGGCGCGTCGTCAGCGTCGAGGTCCGGCTCGGCGGCGGCGCGGCAGCGTGCAAGCATGCCTTGAACCGCGGCGTACGCCGGCAGCGCGTGCAGCACCGTCCGCCAAGCATCCTGAATGCGCAGCGACGCCGCCAGCAGACGGGCGAACGCCATCATCAGCACCAGCGTGTCGGCCAGCCCCATGGCGAGCACCCGCACGGCGAACCAGACGGACAGGGCTGCCGCGGCGGCCGCAAACGCTTGAAGCGCCGCGCGGCCCAAGCTGGACGAGCGCTGATGCGCAAGGGTCGCGGCCCGAACGTCCGCCATCCGCCCCTCGAAGCACCGGCGCCGCAGCGTCTCCAGCCCAAAGCCGCGGATCACCCGCATCCCCGCGAGGTCGTCGCTGATGTCGCCCTGCAAGGCCTTCCACGTCACGCCCAGCTGCTGCCCGAGCGCGTGCGACCGCCGGTTGAGCGGACGGCTGAGCACCAGACAAACGCCGCCGAGTGCCAGGGAGGCGCCGGTCAAGGCTGGCGACAGCCGCAGGGCCACCGCCAGCAGCACCGGGATCTCGACCGTCCAACCGGCCATCCGCAGAAGGAAATCCACGCCATTGACCGCGCGCGCCGTTTCCATGGTCAGCGCATGCTGGGCATCGGCCCCGCGCAGTTGGCTGAAAGCGCGCCACTCCATGCCGGTCAGCCCGCGGTGCAGGCGCCGCCGCAGATCGTCGGCAAAATCGGAACGAAGCGCCGCCACCGCGGTGCTGCGCGCCGCCACCACCATGGCGCCCGCCGCCACCAGCAGCACGTACACCGCCAACGCCCCCTCCAGCCCAATGGACGGAACGCCGGCCCACGCCGGAGCGCCGGTGCCGGCCTCGACGAGCCCCATGAGTTGAAGAATCGGCACGAGCAGCAGCAACCCCAGCCCTTCGGCGGCCACCGCCAGCACGGCCAATACGGCAACTCCAGCCAAGCGCCACCGCCCAAAGGCCACGATGTCCCGGACAAACGAACCGAAATTGCCCGTCTCGGCAGAGGCCATTCCCGAACTCATCCCGCTTCCCCGTTCGAACTCTGCCTGCCTCCCTATACCACGCTCCGGGGGGCCGTCATGGGGTGGAGGGGGCCTTGATGGCGAATTGCCGGCGCGGCGACGGGTCACGCCACTCCAGAAATTGACATTCAGGTTCCCGGAGTTGGGACATAGCCCCGATCGAAATGCGGATTTTGCTTTGCTGCCGCGGCGTTCACGCTTTGGCACGGCCGTTGCTATTAGGGATGCGCCCAGCACCCGCACCACCCACGTCGCCCGCAACGCACAAGGCCCGCAACCCCATTAAGGAAGGACAGGACATGACGACCGACACCGCCTTCACCATCATGACCTTCCTTGACAAGGCCGAACGCGTGCTTGGCGATGTGCGGCTCTACCCGACCGGCGGAACGCTGCGCGAGCGCCTGGTCAGCAACCGCGAAACGCTGGCCCTGGCGCGCCAGCACCTGAAACAGGCCCGCGCCCTGGCCTGATCCTCACCAAGGGTCCGACGAAGGGACGCCGCCCCGCCGCTTCACGGCCCCTCTCGGCACTGCCCGCCTCCACCACCGTCGACGCCCCGGCGAGGAGCGACTCGCCCCCTCGTCCAGCATGGCGCCGATCCAGGCCGAGCGCGCCAAGGGACGGACAGGCCCTGCGGCCTTCCGCCCCTATACCCACAATTTTGCCTTGGCTGGCCCGCCTTAGTTGACGGCGGCGACTTCGGCCTTGAAGGAAGCGTCCTTCACGCACAGCGAACGGAGCGTGTCGTAGCTGGACGCCGACACCCGCGCCCCCGGCTGCGTCAGCGCAGCGCATTCGCGCGGCGAATGCACCTGCGTCGCCTGCAGCGACGCGTATTGGCCATCGCCCACCCGAACCATGCCTGCGTTCGCGAAATTGTAGAGCTTCTCGTTGAGAGAGGCCCCGTTGTGCGCGTTGCAGCCGCCCAGCAGCAACGCGGCGCCGATAACCGCCCGCTTCATTTGCACACCCGAAGAAACACCGCCCGAGATCAAGAATGCCATACCTCGAAAGAGAAGAGAACAATACGTTGGTCATAACGAGGACACACATGGCCCAATCGTATTTCAGGCTTGTCATTGAGCACGGACGGCGGCGGGCGGCGCCGGGCTTGTCGCTTGACCAAAGTCAAAAGCTGTATTGGGGTGTTACGGCCATGACCGCCCGACATCGCATCCGGCACCTCGCAGCGTTGGCGCTGCTGGGGTTCGGCCTCCTGACAGCCGGCCCGGCGCAGGCCGCCGTGCGCTGCGTCCCCGTGTCCGCCGACGACGTCCGCCGCGTCGTCGCCGCCGCCACGCCGGACATCGGGGGGCCATCGCCGGGCGCCTGCGGCGCGCTGGCGCTGACCGGCGAGATCCGTCCAGGCGACTATGCCGCAGTGTCCGCCCTGGCAGAGCGGTCGGGGCCATTCCTCGCCCGCATCGACACCGTGGCGCGCGGCGGCGACGTGGCCGAGGCGATGCGGATCGGCCGGCTGGTCCGCGCCCGCCACCTGAGCACCGTAGCTCCGCAGTACCGGCCGGACCGCGGCGGCGTCTTCCCGGCACATTGCAAGCCCGACACCGAGTGCATCTGCGCCGGGGCCTGTTTCCTGGTGTGGGTGGCGGGTGCCGAGCGGCTGGGCGAGCATCTGCTGCTGCGCCGCCTGCCCGAACCGGAGATCGCCGCCTATCTGGCGGAGATGGAAGTGCCGCCAGCCTACGCCGCCACGCTGGCCACGCTGCCGCCGGGCGCGTCCCGGCCGCTATCGGAGGAACGGCTGGAAGCCGACCTCAAGGGTCCGACCGCTTCGGAACGGCGGCGGATCACCGCCACCTGCGGCGAGTACAGCGAGGCCGAGGCCATTGACGAACTGGCGCTCACCTCGCGCAAGCGCCTGGGCACAGCCCGCCTGACACCGGCGGAGGAACAGCACCTCGCCGTCTTGCAGGAGAAGACGGCGGCGGTGGACCGCTGCCGCGCCGCGACTCTGATCGCCGAACGCGTCCGGCGCTGGCGCAACGCACCGCCCCCCTGACGACGCGGCACGGCTTTTGCGTATAAGATAGGGCCTACCCGATGCCCCCCATCCGCCCCCTGTGGAGCCCCCCATGTCCTGACCCCTTACGGGTGCGGCGCCGACCCGGCGCATCACCGGAACCATTGCCGAATAATGTGGACGCCCGCGGCGTCTACAGCGCACGGATTTGACAGATTTCCGCGCACACGCTTTCGTATAGTATCCCGACAATCGCCTGACCCAGCACACGGTCCAGGCGGCTCGGGCATGGGTGGGAATCGAGCAACGATGCACGCGGGGATGCTGCCTTCTGCCGAGGCGCTGGTCGAACTCCTGAAGGGGGTCGGCCTCCTTGCGCTCGTGTCCATCCTCTTCGGCGATCTGGAGCAGCGGCTGGGACGCCGCCCACTGGTGTGGCCACTGACCTGCGGCGCGATGTTCGGCACGGGCGCGCTGATCTCCATGGCGCAGCCGATCACCATCGAACCCGGCGTCTACATCGACGCGCGCAGCGTGATACTGGCCCTCGCCGCCCCCATCGCCGGACCGCTCGCCGCCATGGCCGCCGCCGCCTTGGCCGCCGTTTACCGGCTGTGGCTGGGGGGCGCCGGGGCGCTCGCCGGGGTGGCCGCCATCGTCCTCTCCACCGCGGCCGGCATCGCCTTCGCGTATGTCGCCGAACGGCGCCGGGTGAAGCTGGGCAGCCGCCACATGCTGCTGCTCGGCCTGCTCGCCGGGTCGGCGCAAATCCTGGCGGCGGCGCTGCTGCCCAGGGACACGGCACTGGAGGCGCTGCGCACCACCGGCGCCGCGGTGATGGGCATGGGGCTGCTGGGCACCACGTTCCTCGGCACGCTGCTGCTGCGCGAGCGGCGGCGCCTGGAGGGAGCACGCGCGCTGCGCGAGAACGAGGGGCGCTACCGCCTCATCGCCGACACCGTCTCCGACGTGATCGGCAAGGTCGGACCGGACGGCGTGCTGACCTTCGCCTCGGGCGCCGTACAGGAAACGCTTGGCTGCACGCCGGCCGAACTGATCGGACAGCGCTTCGTCGATCTGCTTCACCCCGCCGACCAGCCCGGTGCCGACGCCCTGCCCGGCGGACCGCAGCCGCCGGCACCCGAGGCGCGCTTCACCGGCCGCATCCACCGCGCCGATGGCCGCTGGGTCTGGGTGGAGGTGGGGGTCCGCGCCGTCGCCTGCCGCTCCCCGGCGGTCACCCCCGCGCACATCCGCGAATACGTCATGGTGATCCGCGACATCTCCCGCCGGATCGAGGCGGACGCGGCTCTGCGCGAGGGCGAGGCGCGCTACCGGCTGCTGGCCGAGAACGTCTCCGACGTCATCGTGCGGGTGTCGCTCGACGGTGTGCGCACCTACTGCTCGGGCGCGGTGCACGACGTGTTCGGCTATGGGCCGGAGGAACTGACCGGCGACAATTTCATGACGCAGGTCCACCCCGACGACCGCCGCGCCGCCGGCGCGCTGTTCAGCCGCCTGACGCCGGACACGCCGCGCGGCACCGGCACCTTCCAGATGCGGCACAAGGACGGCCGCTGGGTGTGGACCGAGGCGTCGGCCCGCCTGATTACCGACCTGCGGGACGGCGAGCCGGTGGAATTCGTCTTCGTCATCCGCGACATCACCGACCGCAAGCGCATGGAAGAGGACCTGGAGGAAGCGCGCCGCACCGCCGAGCGCGCCAACCAGTCCAAGAGCAACTTCCTGGCCGGGCTCAGCCATGAGCTGCGCACGCCGCTGAACGCCATCATCGGCTTCGCCGACCTGATCGCCCGCGAGGCGTTCGGCCCGGCCGGCGACCGGCAGTACGTGCAGTTCGGCTCCGACATCCGCGACAGCGGCCACCATCTGCTGGGCCTGATCAACGAGATCCTCGACCACGCCAAGGCCGAGGCCGGCCGCCTGCGCCTGGACGAGGACACGGTGGACCTCTCGGCCGCCGTGCGATTCTGCACGCGGATGATCACCGCGCGGGCCGAGCGCTCGGGCGTCACCATCAGCCACAGCGTGGCGCCGGACGCCCAGTACCTCCGCGCCGACGAGAAGCGCATCCGGCAGATCCTGCTGAACCTGCTGACCAACGCCGTCAAGTACACACCCTCCGGCGGCCGGGTCGCCGTGACGGTGGCGCTGAACCAGGGGGCGCCGACGATCACCGTCTCCGACACCGGCATCGGCATCGACGAGAAGGATGTGCCGCGCGTCCTCCAGGCGTTCGAGCAGGTGGAGAACCCCGCCAACCGGCAGCTCACCGGCACCGGCCTGGGCCTGCCGCTGACCCGTCATCTGGTGGAGCTGCACGGCGGCCAGATGGTGCTGAGCAGCCGCGTCGGCGAGGGCTCGACCATCACCGTGCGCCTGCCGGCGGAGCGGCTGCTCCGCCTCGCCCACCCCTGCGCCGCCGCGGCGCAGACGCCGGGCAAGGCCACCATCCTGGTGGTCGACGACGACGCGCTGCTGCGGCAGGCCACCGTCCTGGTGCTGGAGAGCTACGGCCACCATGTGCTTCAGGCCGGCAACGCCAATGAGGCGCTGGTGCTGCTGAACGACGGCACGACGATCGACCTGCTGGTCACCGACGTCATCATGCCGCCGGGCATGAGCGGCATCGAGCTGGCCCAACAGGCGCGCCGCCTGCGGCCGGAGATGCGGATCATCGTCACCTCCGGCTTCGCCACGCACACCGTGGCCAGCAGCGACGACCCGCAACCGGGTTACGAGATGCTGCCCAAGCCCTTCTCCGCGATGGAGCTGAAGGCGAAGATCGACGCGCTGCTGGCCGAAATCACCCTGCCCGCCCCACAGCCCGCCCCACAGCCCGCTCCCCTGCCTATCGCCTCCCCCGCCCCGCCCAAGCCGGAGCCGGAACCGACGCCACACCCCTTGCGCATCCTGGTGGCGGACGATCTGGACAGCAACCGCGTCGTCGCCAGCGCCGTGCTGCGCCTCGCCGGGCACGTGGTGGACACGGTGGAGAACGGCGCCCAGGCGCTGGACGCCGTGCAGCACGTCCGCTACGACCTGGTGCTGATGGACGTGCAGATGCCGGTGATGGACGGCCTGGAGGCGGCGCGCGCCATCCGCGCCCTGCCGCCGCCGGTCGGCCGCCTGCCGGTCCTCGCGATGACCGCCGCGGCGCTGCCCCGCCAGCTGGAGGACTGCCGCGCCGCCGGTATGGACGGGCACGTGCTGAAACCCATCGAGCGCACCGGCCTGCTGGCCGCCATCGGCGCCGCCGTGACCGGCGCCGCCTACGCCCTCGACCCGGAAGACAGCGACCTGCCGGTGCTGGACGAGTTCATCCTGGACGAGTTGCGCGAGTCGCTCAGCGACCGGTCCTGCGCCGAGCTGATCGACGACTTCCTGCGCTCCGCGCCCGAGCGCCTGGAGGCGCTGCGCGCCGCCGCCGACGACATGGCGGCGGTCGACCGCAAGGCGCACGCGCTGGTGTCCTATGCCGGCAACGTCGGCCTGCGAGTGCTGCCGGCCCGCTGCCGCCAGCTGTGCGCCGCCGCCCACGCGGGCGACGCCCCGGCGGTGCGCGCCCTGCTCGCCGTCGTGGAAGACGCCGCCGCCGAAGGCATCGCCTATCTCCAGACCTACCGGGCCGGCGTGCCGATCCCGACTTAGAACCGCTTTCCCGGCGGCGTCGGATGCAACCAATGAAACGCTATGAAACGCTATGAAACGCGATTCTGGTGAGCGTTGCATCCGTTCGGCGTCGGATGAGACGGAGTGATACGGCCGGCGCATGAATGCTTCCATGATCGGCCGGCCGTATCACCCTCCCGCACATTGCTGCGCAATATGCTGCCGGGTTTGAACCGAAGGCGCTTGATGGAAGACATCAAGCGCCTTCGGTATGAGACGCTATGAAACGCATTTTTGCGGAGCGTCTCATCCTCTCCGCAGCGTGCGGACGCACCTCGCCAACGAGGAATTTCATCCTAGACCGGACAGCCTGCGAGAGCAAGTGCGCCGTTCCGCCCCCTCAGGGCGCCGTCAGGCTCAGCGCTTTCGCCTCGCTGGGGAAGCGCTCGGTCAGTGGGATGAACAGGGCCTTGTCGGCGCGGTAGTCGTCGAGCAAGCCCTTGCAGACGTTCTTGATGAAGCGGATGTCGTGGCCCTGGTTCTCCTCGTCCACCGTGGCGCGGGCCTTGACGATGGTCGCGTCCATGCTCTTGGCGGTGTCGCGCGCCGGGCTGCGCGATCCGGTGCGGGTGGCGTCCTGCACCAGGATGCTTTCGATCTTCGCCTGGGCGTCCTTCACTTCGTTGAAGTACTGCTCCAGCAGATCGAGGTGCTGTTCGCGGCGGTCGTAGTCGTAGTCGGCGCAGCGCGCCACCGTGGCGATGGTGCGGGCGATCCAGTCCCACAGCACCTGCGCGTCGTCCACCGTCGGCGCCGCGGCGCGCGCCGGCGCGGCGCACAGCAGCAGCGGCACAATCGCCATCACCGCCGGCAAGGATGCGCGTCTTCTCACCACCATCGCTCCACGACAGGCTTGCTCCCGCTTCTAGCGGGGCTATCCCGCCATCGCAACAGCATAGTCCGCCCGCCCCCGGCCCACACGTGACAAAGCCGGCGGCGCCGCTTCGCTGTATACGACTATGGTATGCTTCTTGCGGTCGCGCCCCGCACGATCGACGGGGAGGAGCCGATGGGCACACGCGCGGGTGCGGGGCGGACATGGAGGTGGGCGGCGCTGGCGGCGCTGGCCGTAGCGGCGGCGTGCAGCCGCCCGGTGGCCGAGGTGCCGCAGATCGACGCCGACCACCAGCGCGAGGAAACCGAGCTGCAAATGCGGCTGGCGACCGTGCGCGGCTTCGGCGGCCTGCACGGTTTGGACACCGGGCCGGCAAAGGCGGGAGACGACGACATCACCCGCCTCCAGCGCCTTCATGCGGTGGGGGCGCGGGTGCTGGAGGCCAACGCACCGCTGTGTGGCGGACGCACGCGTTATGATCTCGGCCTCGTGCCGATGAACCGCTCCGACAACGCGTTCGCCGGGGATTTCCTGCGCCATTTCCCGAATGACGAGAGCGTGGTGGTGCTGGCCGTCAGCGACACGAAGACCGGCGGGCCGAAGGTCGGCGACCGGCTGCTGGCAGTGAACGGCGAGCGCCTGCCCACCGGCCGCGACACCCTCGCGCAGGTCGAGGCGCTGCTGCGCCGGGCCGTCTCGTCGGAGCGGCCCGTCACGCTCTCGCTGTCGCGCGGCGGGCAGCCGCTGGACCTGCGGGTAACGCCGACGTTGCGGTGCGATTTTGATGTGCGGCTTGAGCGGGCGGGCGTGGTGAACGCCTACGCCGACGGCCGGTCGGTACGCTTCACCACCGCCATGATGGACTTCGTCACCGACGACGAGTTGGCGCTGATCTTCGGCCACGAGTTGGGCCACAACGCCATGGGCCACATGGACAAGCGCGAGGAGAACGCCCGCACCGGCTCGACGCTGGGCGGCGTGCTGGATCTGCTGACCGGCGCCGAGCACCTGGGCGGCTATTGGGGCGACGTGGCGCGTGGCGCCTACGGCCGCGACTTCGAGGCGGAGGCCGACTATGTCGGCATCTACTACGCCGCGCGCGCGGGGTTCGACATCACCGCGGCGGCGGGCTTCTGGCGGCGGCTGGCGGCGCTCAACCCGCGCACCATCACCATGTCCACCAGCCACCCCACCACCCCCGCCCGCTTCCTGGCATTGGAAGCCGCCGCCCGCGAGATCGAGGTCAAGCGAAGCAGCGGCGCCGACCTGCGGCCGGAAATCCGCAAGCGCTGACCGGCCGGGAATGGCCTCCTCTCCGCTGTGGGAAAATTAGGCGGGATTTTTCCGGCATTGAGGAATCTTGGATTGGAGCGAAGCGGGAATCCAAGGGAGACATGGGAGCGGCGCCTTGGCACGCGGCCTGCAAAGAGGAAGGTGCGCGACGCCGAACCACCCCCTCGGGCAGAGCGCACCGGACTTGGGAGACTGCTATGAAACGCACGCTGACCGTCCTCACCACGCTGGCCCTCGCCACCCTGGTCATCGCTGCCCCCGCGACCCTGTCGTCGGCCGCGTCGTCTCCCAGCCCCGCGCCGCAGCACCGCACCGGCGAAACCCTCGGCGTGCAGGCCGACTTGCCCTTCACCGCCACGGTGGTCGAAGCCTTTGACAGCGACAGCTACACCTACGCCCTGGTCGAGGACGAGGATGGACAGCGCTGGCTGGCCGCCCCGTACACCGACCTGAAGGCCGGCATGGTGGTCCGCCATGGCGACGGCACGATGGTGCGCGACTTCTACGCCAACGGCCTGAACCGCACCTTCCCCGGCGTCTTCTTCATCGGTGCCTTGCAGGCGGAGTGAAGGCATTCCCTCCCACGAGAAAGGCCGGGCAGAGCGCCCGGCCTTTTTTGTTTGTACAGGGCCGCTGCGCCCTTTCCCTGACCGTCATCCCCGCGGAGGCGGGGATGACGGTCAGGGGGCGTTGCAACGAGCCCGTCCCCTCAATACCCGCCCTTCTTCCCCGTGCTGCCGACGAAGGTGAAGGGCCATTCCATGGACACCGGCTGCCACCAGGGCTTGGCGCCCGTCTCCTTGTCGAGGTGGCGCGGGAAGACCTTGGCGGACGGCGGGGCGACGATCAGTTCCACTGTGTACTTGCCGGGGCCATTCAGCAGCAGGTTGGTGGCGTAGTGCGGGCCGTCCGAGGCGATCATCGGCTTCAGCACGCCGTCGCCAACCCAGTCGGAACCCTGCTTGCGCACGATGTACTCGACCTGAAGGTACGGCACGAAGGCACCGGGGAAGAAGCCGTAGGCGTTGTCCTTGGCGGCGGTGATCACCGCCTCCAGATGGGCGTCGGCCGGACCGCCGTGGCCGGCGTGGGGGTTGGCCGCGGGCTTCTGGCCGGGCTCGTCGCCGGTCTCCACCTCGACCGCCTGGATGTAGCGGACGACGATGTTCATGCCCTCGCGCTCGGCGGTGCCGATGTCGCGGCCGGCGGCGAGCGCGGCGGGAGCGGCGACCCCGATCAGCAGGGCGGCGAGCGGCAGGGCGTACAGGGTCTTCATCGCAGAATTCCTTGGGGTCACGGAAATCAAAGGCCGAAGAGCGCCGGCCACCAGCCGAACGCGATGGCGGCGCTGCCCAGCACGCCGGGCACCAGCGGCAGCCAGCGCTTCGCTGCCGGCACGCCCTGGTTGCCGAGGATTCGCCAGCCGAGCCAGACGCTCCACACCAGACTGGCGGCGAACAGCAACGCCTTGGCGGCGCGCACCACGTCGGGGCCGAAGCCCAGCAGTTGCAGTGGCGCGAACAGCGCGGTGCCCAGGCCGACCACCAGCGACACCATGGCGACCGGCGCGTACTGGTAGCCCAACTCGGTAAAGCGGCGGGCAAAGGTGGAATCCGCACCGGCGCGGCCGGCGAGGCGCGCGGCGGCCGCGGTGGTGGCGCCCAGCAGCGCCGTGTACAGCGCCATCACCGCCAGCATGGCGCCGACGATCAGGAAGAAGTCGAGCCAGACCAGCACCTCGCGGCGCTCGGGGTGGACGCTCATCAGCCAGCCGGGGCCGGATTCGAGGAGCCAGAACAGGTCGCGCTCGATGGCCCACTCGCCGGTCATCTGGCGCAGATCCTGCCACAGCGGCAGGATCTGCCACAGGAAGCCGCCCAGCGCGATGCCGGTGCCGATGAACAGGAACCACACCTCCATCGGGTTGGCGTGGTGGTGGCGGATGTTCTCCACCTCCTCGCCGGGCCGGCGCAGGCGCAGCGCGACACCGCCCTTGGCGTCGGGGTTGACGCAGCGGAAGCACTCGATGCAGTGGCGCGACTCTTCCTTGCGCGTGACGTCGATCATCGTCGGGCAGACGCCGTGCTCGGTGTAGCTCTCGCCGCCGGCCAGCTTGATCTTCGGGCGGAACTCGACCGCGCCCAGGCGCGAGAAGACGCCCAGCAGCAGGCCGATCGGGCACAGGTGGCGGCACCACGCGCGGCGGCGCCGGCCATAGAAGAAGCCCACGAGGATCGCCGCCCCCATGGTGGCGCCGAACACCTCGGCCGCGGCTTCGGGATGGTCGCGCACGCCGACCGTCTGGCCGAGGATGGTGATGATCAGGAAGCTGACCACCGGCAAGCCTTCCCAGCGCAGCCACGCGGGGATGCTCCATTGCGGGCCGAAGCGGTTGCCCCACTCCGCCGCCGCGCCCATCGGGCAGAGGATGCCGCACCACGACCGGCCGGTGACGATCACCGACAGGAACACCAGCGGGAACCACAGCCCCCACAGCACATAGGACGCGAACGGCGTGATGTGGTCGAACGCCCCGGCGCCCGGAGGCGCCTCGGGCGTGAACAGCGGGCCGAAGATGATGGTCATGAAGACCACGAACATCGCCGCGTGCACGTACGCCAGCCGGCGGCGGTGGCGGACGAAGAACCCCTCGACGGCGCGGGCCACGGACGCCAGCGCCGGTTGCGGCTTCGCCGCAGGACGGGCGGCAGGACGTGAGGTCTCCACGGGTCGGGCTTGGGGGATGGTGCCGCTCATCGTGATCGTCCAGT
The DNA here is from genome assembly GCF_053470425.1 of Azospirillum terrae. Lineage (NCBI taxonomy): Bacteria > Pseudomonadati > Pseudomonadota > Alphaproteobacteria > Rhodospirillales > Azospirillaceae > Azospirillum > Azospirillum terrae. Next base: position 1,351,727 of record NZ_JBPXMR010000001.1, read on the forward strand.
TGGCTTGGTGCCGGCGCCGGCATGATCGATGGTCGTGGTTAACAGCCAATGAACCGGCGCCGTCGGTCGTTGCCCGCAGAGTTGCAAGAAGCGGACCGGAGGCGGCTGGAGCGTGCGGGGCGTTCCCAAGGTTGGGAGCGGTGAATTGCGTTTCCATTTCCGGGAATCCGCTTCCCGGCGCGGGGAAGCGGAGGGGGCGCGCGGAGCGCAAAAGAAAACGCACCGTCCGAGCCTGCGGGCGGTGCGTTGAGGAAGCGGCGTGGGAGAGATCGCAAAAGCCGCACTGTGCACCCCGTACCTTGCAAGCGCCGTGACAGTTTGTGCCAGTCCCCGAAATATTTATAGAATGCGGGCTATGTGGCCCGGCTTTGGCATGGAACCACCCAGGCGCCCTTGGCGCCGTCCCGTCGGAGTGGTTCGGAGCTATGACCCACCGCCTTGTCCTCGTGGCCATCCTCAGCGTTCCGCTGTGCGGATGCTATGGCCTGTGGGACACGAACCAGACGCTGATCCAATTCGTGACCGGCACCAAGATCGAGGTCGTCAAGGCCCCGACCTATGCCGAGGATCGCGACGCGCCGCGCAAGCGCAAGATCATCGTCAAGACCAAGGCGGAAGCTGAGGCCGAGAAGCTGGCCAAGAAGGGCGGGAAGGGCGACGACTCCGAGGTCGCCATGCTGAAGGCGGCGCAGGAGCGCAGCGACAACAAGAGCAGCGCACCCGCCGAGCAGAAGGCGGCCGACCAGAAACCGGCCGAAAAGCCGGCCGAGAAGCCGGCGGAGCAGACGCTGTCCGTCGACAAGGCCAAGGCGGAAGCCCCGCCGGCGAAGCCGTACTATCCCGAACAGAAGGCGCCACCGGCGGTGCCGCGCCCGGCGGTGAAGATCGACGCGTCGGCCGACGCTCCGGCGGGAACCGCCAAGCCGATGATCCCCCTGCCCTCGCCCGCCAAGTCGATCCCGCAGGGCGCCACCCCGGCCGAGCGGTCCTGGCAGGCGAAGACGGCCAAGCGCGACAAGAAGGCGGCGCAGCAGCAGGAGCAGAAGCAGGAGAAGCCCACAGATGCCAAGCCGGATGAGGCCAAGCCCGCCGAACCCGCGCCGAGCACGAACGCCGACGCTCCGAAGGACAGCTGATCCCACAAACGAAAAGGGCGGCCGAAGCCGCCCGTTCCTGTTCCTGAAAGCCGGTCAGCCTTCCGGCAGTTCCTCGATCTGGCGCTTCAGTTCCTTGTACTCGGCCGACTTCGGGTCCAGCCCGCCAAGCAGGTTCGACCAGTGCGTCCGCGCCGCGCGGTAGCGGCCGGCCTGCATCTCCGCCAAGCCGATGAAGTACTGCGCGTCGGCGTTGCCGGGGTCGAGCATCAGGATCTCGCGCATCACCGTGACGTAGTCGGCGGGCAACGTCTCCGGCTCGCCAGCCATCAGCAGCAGCACGTCGGCGTAGTCCATCTTGATCTGCACGTCCTTGGGCTTCAGCGCGGTCGCCCGGCCGTAGGCGTCCTTGGCCTTCTGCATGTCGCCCAGCACCCGGTACGAGCGGCCGAGCTTTACCCAGCCGTCGGCGTCGTCGCCGTTCTGCGCCAGCCGCTCGCTCAACTGCGCGACCATGTTGCGGACCATCTCTGGAGTGTCGCGCTGGGCGGGGGCGACGCGCTCATGCCGGCCGTCGCCGACCGACGCGGTGACCGGGGACTGCGGCGGCACGCTCTCCGGGTTGACGCCGGCCGCGGCGGCGGCCTCGCGCATGCGCTCGCGCAGGAACGGGAGCCAGGGGGCCTCCGGGCCGGAGTCCTTCTCCAGGTCGCGCCAGATCGCCACCGCCTGCACGGCGTCGCCGAGCTGCATGGCCTCCATCCCCAGATAGAAGCGCGAGCGCGGGTCGCCGGGGTGCAGACGCAGCGCGTTGCGGAAGGCGTTGCCGGCCTCGGTGGTCACCGTGCCGCCACCGGCCAGCGCGATGGACTCGCCCAGCGTGGCGTAGGTCTCCGGGTCGGTGCTGCCGAGCTTCGCAGCCTGGCGCAGCGAGGCCGCGGCCTCCTCCAGCCGGTTGAGGGCGCGGTAGGAACGGCCGAGGAGTTGCCAGCCCTCGACGTCCTCGGGGTTCTGGGTCAGGCGGGCCGACAGGCCCTCGATCATGGCGAGGATCGTCGGGTCCTGGTCGCCGCCGAGTTCCTGGCGCTCCGCCTGCGCCTCGGCGTAGGGCTTGTCCGGGTGGCCGGGCACGCCGAGGTGGTTGTAGAGGCCGAAGGCCACCGCCGGCACGAACAGCGTCAGCGAGCCGGCCAGCGCCGCGCGCGCACCGCGGCCGAGCGGCCGGTCGGCGCGGTCGGCGGCCACGCCGAGAATGCGGCGCTGGATCTCGATGCGCGTGGCCTCGGCCTGATCGGCGGTCAGCAGGCCGCTCTCCAGGTCGCGCTCGACCTCGGTGAGCTGGTCGCGGTAGACGGCGAGGTCGTGCGCGCCGCGCGTGGACGCCTCGGTGGCGTCGCCGCGGCGCAGCAGCGGCAGCAGCAACAGGGCGAGGACCACCGCCGTCAGGGCGGCGAGGACGAGCCAGAAGGTCATGACTGGCCTCCGCTGGAGAGGATATCCTTGAGCCGCGCGCGCTCGGCGTCGCTGAGCGGCACGGGGGCTGTCTCGACGGCGCGGCGGCGCAGGACGGAGCGCGCCGCCAGCAGCGCCAGCAGCAGCAGCACCGCCGGTGCGGTCCACAGCACCACCGTCGTCGCCTTCACCGGCGGCTTCAGCAGCACATAGTCGCCGTAGCGGTCGGTGAGGAACTTCACCACACCGGCGTCGCTGTCACCGGCGCTCAGGCGCTCGCGGACGATGACCCGCAGGTCGCGGGCGAGCGGCGCGTCGGAATCGTCGATGGACTGGTTCTGGCAGACCAGGCAGCGCAGATCCTTGCTGATCTCGCGCGCCCGGTGCTCCAGGGTGGCGTCCTTCAGCACCTCGTCGGGCATCACGGCGCCGGCCGGCGCCGCCAGTCCCATCGCCAAAGCGGCGGCCAAGATCAGGCGCTTCACCGGGACAACTCCTTGATCATCGGCGCCATGTCCTTGCGCCAGACGTCTTCCGTGATGGGGCCGACCTGCTTGAAGCGGATGCGGCCCTGTTTGTCGATGATGTAGCTTTCCGGCACGCCGTAGACGCCCCAGTCGATGGCGACGCGGCCGTCGCGGTCGGCGGCGATGACGCCGTACGGGTCACCCAGCTGGCGCAGCCAGTTCAGCGCGTCCTCGGGCTTGTCCTTGTAGTTCAAGCCGACGATCTGCACCGTCCCGGCACGCGACAACTCCAACAGCAGCGGGTGCTCGACCCGGCAGGGGATGCACCACGAGGCGAAGAAGTTAACCAGCGTGACCTTGCCCTCGAACCGGGCGTTCGAGACCGTGCCGTCGCTGCCGCGCAGGCCCGCCAGCGAGAAGGCCGGCGACGGCTTGTCGATCATCGGCGAGGGGATCAGCTTCGGGTCGCGGTTGAACCCGACGAGGAAGAACCCGGCAACCACCACCAGGATCAGAAGCGGCAGCAGATAGACGAGACGCTTCATGGATCAGGCCTTTCCGGCAACAGCGTTGGCCGGCAGCGCACCGCGGGCGCGCACCGGCGCGCCGATGCGGTGGCGTCGGTCAGACAGGCTGGCCAGCCCGCCCAGCGCCATGATGATGCCGCCGACCCACAGCCACGGCACCAGCGGGTTGTAGTACAGCCGCGTGACAAAGCTGCCATTCTCGGAATCGCCGATCACCGCGTAGAGGTCGCCGAACAGAGTGGTCTCGATGGCGGCCTCGGTGGTCGGGCGCTGCGGCTGCATGTACAGGCGCTTTTCCGGGTACATGATGGCGAAGGGCTTGCCGTCCTTCGTCACGGTGAAGGTCGCCCGCGCCGCCACATAGTTCGGCCCGCGGGTCTCCTCGACACCGTCCAGGCGGTAGCCGTAGCCGGCCACCACGACGGTTTCACCGATGCGCTGGGTCTGGATGCTCTCGACCTTCCAGGCGGACGAGCCGGTGATGCCGGCGATGACGAACGCCAGCCCGAGGTGGCCCAGCAGCAGGCCATAGGCCGAGCGCGGCAGGTGAACCAGCCGGGACAGGCTGTCGGCCACGGGGATCTGGAACAAGCGGACGCGCTCGCCGATCTCGCTCAGCGTGCCGACGAACAGGTAGGCGGCGAGCCCGGTGCCCAGCGCCGCCCACCAGGGCGAGGACGAGCCGCCGTACACCAGCGTCGCCCCGGCGGTCAGCACGGCGAGGACGATTGCGGGGCTCAGCGTGCGCAGGGCGCGCAGCAGGTTGCCGCGCTTCCAGGCGAGCAGCGGGCCGAGCGCCATGACGAGGACCAGCGGCACCGACAGCGGCACGAACACCGCGTTGAAAAAGGGCGCGCCCACCGACAGCTTGCCGAGGTTCAGCGCGTCGGCGAACAGCGGGTACAGCGTGCCGAGCAGCACGGTGCCGGCGGCGGTGGACAGCAGCACGTTGTTGAGCACCAGCGAGCCCTCGCGGCTGACGCCGGAGAACAGGCCGCCGGACTTCAGCACCGGAGCGCGCACGGCGTACAAGCCCAGCGAGCCGCCGACCGTCACCAGCAGCAGCCCGAGGATGAACAGGCCGCGCCCGGGGTCGGAGGCGAAGGAGTGCACGGAGCTGATGACGCCCGAGCGCACGAGGAAGGTGCCCAGGAGGCTGAGGCTGAAGGCGACGATGGCGAGCAGGATGGTCCAGGTCTTCAGCGTGTCGCGCTTCTCGACGATGATCGCCGAGTGCAGCAGCGCCGTGCCGGCCAGCCACGGCATAAACGAGGCGTTCTCGACGGGGTCCCAGTACCACCAGCCGCCCCAGCCCAGCTCATAATAGGCCCACCAGGAACCAAGGCCGATGCCAACGGTCAGGAAGGTCCAGGCGGCCAGCGTCCACGGGCGCACCCAGCGCGCCCAGGCGGCGTCCACCCGGCCCTCGATCAGCGCGGCGACGGCGAAGGAGAAGGCGATGGAGAAGCCGACATAGCCCAGGTAGAGGAACGGCGGGTGGAAGGCGAGGCCGGGGTCCTGAAGCAGCGGGTTGAGGCCGTTGCCGTTCAGCGGCACCGGGTCCAGGCGCTCGAACGGGTTGGAGGTCAGCAGGATGAACAGCGTGAAGCCCACGGCGATCATCGCCTGCACCGCCAGGGTGCGGGCGCGCAACGATTCCGGCAGGTTGCGGCCGAAGGTCGCCACCGCGGCGCCGAAGCCGGCGAGAATGGTGATCCACAAGAGCAGCGAGCCCTCGTGGTTGGCCCACAGGCCGCTCACCTTGTAGAGCATCGGCTTGTCGGTGTGCGAGTTCTGGGCGACGTTCGCCACGGAGAAATCGCTGGTCACGTAGGCGTGCATCAGCGCGCCGAAGGCGATGCCGACCAGCAGGAACTGCGCGAACGCCGCGGTGCGGGCAAAAGCCATCAGCGCGCGGTCGCCGCGCTGCGCCCCGATCAGGGGCACGACGGCCTGCGCCGCCGCGACGGCGACGGCCATGATCAGCGCGTAGTGGCCGATTTCCGTGAACATCCGATGTCGCTCCTGCCGCTCAATCGAAAGCCCCTCCCCCCTTGCGGGGGAGGGGTTTGGGGAGAGGGGCTTACAAGCCCTTGCGGAAGCGGGTCAGGCCGCCGAAGCTGCCGACCCAGACCTCGCCGTTCTCGGCGAAGGCCATGGAAAACACGTTGTTGCCGAGCAGGCCGTCCTGCTCCGTAAAGGTCGTGAAACTCTTGCCGTCATAGCGCACCAGACCGCGGTTGGTGCCGATCCACAGCGTGCCGTCCGGCGCCTTCTTCAGCATGAAGATGTGATTGGACGGCAGACCGTCGGCGACCGTGAAGGTCTTCATCTCCTTGCCGTCGAAGCGCGACAGCCCGGCGCCCCAGGTGCCGGCCCACACGGCGCCGTCGTTGTCCACAGCGATGGAGATGACGTAGTTCGGGTTGTAGGCCGTCGTGACGTCGCCCAGTCCCTGCTCCTGCTTCTGCTGGGCGTGGTGGCGGGACTGCGTGCCGGGGTCGTTGTTCAGCTCGCCCTGCCCCTTCACCGCCTCGGCCTTGGCGCCCAGGCCCTTGGCGTGGGTCCAGTTCTCCCACTTGCCGTCCTGGAAGCGGGCCAGACCGCCCTCGGTCGCCAGCCAGATCTCGCCGTTCTTGCCCTCGGCCAGACCGTACACCCAGTCGTTCGGCAGGCCGCCGCCGGTGGAGGCCACGGTGTGCAGCTCCCAGGCGTCGATGTCGTCCATCTGGCCGCCCTTGATGCGGTTGGCGCCGGACCACGTGGCGATCCAGACGTCGCCGCTCTTGGTGCGCAGCGCGCCGTAGATGAAGGCGTCGCCCATGCCCTCGGGCACGTTGTAGCCGCGCCACGCGCCGGTCTTCACGTCGAGCACCGACAGGCCGCCGCCGTAGGTGCCGACCCACAGCTCGTCGCCGAAGCGTTGCAGGTAGAAGATGCCGTTGGACAGCAGGCCGGACTTGTTGTCGTAGACGACGTACTTGTCCTCGGAGATCGTGTAGCGGATCACGCCGCCCGACGAGCCGACCCACAGCGTGTCGCCGTCCGACCACAGCGCCTTGACGTTGCGGTTGCCCATGCGGAAGTGGTCGTAGTCGCGCAGCGTCGCGTGCGGGGCGGCCGCGCCGGGCGCCACTGCGCCAGGCGGCAGCGGAACCTGCGGAGCGGCACCGGGGGCCGCCGTGTGGGGCGACACCGCGTGGGGCGACGCAGCCGCAGTCGCAGGGGCTGCCGGAGCCGCGGGAGCCGCCGGGGCGGTCGCCGCCGGGACCGGGGCGGCGGGGGCCGGCGCCTGCTGACGGCCAAGCTGGTAGGCACCCACGGCGACGACGGCAACGGCGGCGCCGGCGGCGATGAGGACGTTCCGCATGGACTGGATTCCGTTCACTGCTTGCGGTGGAGAAGGTGGCTGACGCCACCCAGCGTGCCGAACCACGCGCTGCCGTCCGGGGTCAGGGCGATGGCGTAGACGTTGTCGTTCAGAAGGCCGTCCGCCTTGGTGTAGGTGACGAACCGCTTGCCGTCATAGTGGCTGACACCGTGGTTGGTGCCGAACCACAGGCCGCCCTCGGCGTCCTGGGCGATGGAATAGACGACGTTGCCGGCGAGGCCGTCCGCCGTGCTGAACGACTTCCAGGTCTTGCCGTCGTAGAGCGAGACGCCGCCGCCCCAGGTGCCGAACCAGACGCCGCGGCCGGTGCTGTCCACCTTCACCGAGAAGACGTAGTTGGGGTTGTAGGTCTCCTGCCCGGCCGCTTCCAGCGCCAGATCGTGGCGCGAGCGGGTGCCGAGGCCGGTGTTGGCGCTGCGCGGCAGGTTGCCGGCGTTCTCGGCGCCCAGGCCGTCCTTGTGCGTCCAGGAGGTCCAGGTCTTGCCGTCGTGCATGGTCACACCGCCTTCGGTGCCGAACCACACCTTGCCCTCGGCGTCGATGTCGATGCCGTAGACCCAGATGTTGATCAGCTCGCTGCGGTAGGTGGTGAAGGCGCCGGTCTTCGGGTCGACGTAGTTGGCGCCGTCCCAGGTGCCGATCCAGGTGCCGCCTTGGCGGTCGAAGGCGAAGGCGTAGACCCAATAGTCGGCGAGGCCGTGCATGGGGAAGTAGACCTTCCACTTGCCGTCCTTGTCGTAGGTGCTGGTGCCGCCCGCGTTGGTGCCGAACCAGACCTTGCCGTTGGCGGCCGGGTCCGGGGACACGCCGATGGCGAAGACGTACTCGTTGGCGAGGCCCTGCTCACGCGTGAAGGTGTTCTTCGGGGCGTTGCCCTTCAGGTCCACCTCCAGCACGCCGACTGAGGTGCCGACCCACAGCGAGTTGCGGCCGGGGTCCATCGCCAGCGAGCGAACGTACGCCCGCTCGCCGACGTTGAAGCTCTCGATAGCGGCCGGAGACGCCGTCTTGGTCTGAGCGGACGCGCTCCCCATCGCCGACAGGAGCACGGCCCCCGCGGCAAGCATCCGATGAAAGCGGCGGTGCGTCGTCAAGACAGCGTCTCCTTGAGCTTTAGCGAGCCAGCGTGCGGACGTAGGCCAGCGCCGAGGCCATCTCGTCGGCGCTCAGCTGACCCTGCCACGCCGGCATGATGTTCAGGCCGTTCTTGATCGAGTTCAGCAGCGCGCCATCCGGCTTCTCCAGGCGCTCGCGCTTGGCGAAGTTCGGGGCGCCGGGGATGGTGGCGACACCGTCCGGGCCGTGGCAGGCGGCGCAGTTGGTCTCGTACACGCCCTTGCCGGCGGCGGGGTTGGCGGCGTTGGCGGCGTTGGCGGCCGACACGCTCATCAGGACGACGGCAGAAGCGAGCAGGAACGTACGCATAGTCAGAGTTCTCCGTTGCTGGGCAGGTTGTCGCCCGGAAGCGGCGCGCTGCCGCCCCGGACGTTGGCCGCACAGTCGCAATGATCGTGCCACCCGTCGCCCCGCAGTTGCGGCAGTGGCCGCCCGTGCCCAGGCGGCCACCATACACGATTCCTTCCCGTTTCCGGGAATTCCGCTCTTACTTCTTGGCTTCCTTCAGCTCGCTCGCCGGACGCGGCACGCGGGCTTCCGCCGTGCTCGCCGGGCGGAAGACGTCGACCTTCGGGAAGAACTGGTCGACCACGTACACGCGGCCGTCCGACTTGTCGACGGTGATGCCGGCCGGCAGCATGAACTCGCCGCCCACACCGCTGGCGCCGCGGCCGCCGACGTCGAGCAGCAGCTTGCCGTCCGGGCCGAAGATCTGGAAATTGCCGAACGCCGCGTCGGTCACGTAGACGTTGCCCTCGCGGTCGGAGGTGATCGCCTTCGGACGGGCGAACTGGCCCGAGCTGCGGCCGATGTCGCCGAACGCCTTGACGAACGAACCGTCGGCGGTGAATTCGCTGACCCGGAAGTTGCCGCCGTCCACCACATAAATATGGTCGTTGGCGACGCTATAGGTGACGGAGAGCGGCAGGTTGAGCTGCCCCGGCGCCGAACCGCGGGTGCCGATGGTGCCCAGTTCCTTGCCCGCGGCGTCGAACATGACGATCTGGTGCTTCTCCGAGGTGACCCCGCCGGTGTCCACCACGTAGATGCGCGACCCGTCCTTGTTGACGGCCACACCGCTCGGCCGTTGCAGGGTGCCGCCGATGGAGTGCGCGTACTTGCCCTCGGCGTCGAAGATGACGATACGCTTGCCGGCGTTGTCGCAGACGTAGAGCTGGCCCTTGCCGTCCGTGGTCATGTCCAGCGGCTTGGCCAGCGCGCCGACGCCCTGGTCGGCGATCGTCGAGTACTTCTTGGCGCGCATGTCGAAGACATGGACGCGGCGCGCGATGGTGTCGCCGACGTACACCTTGCCATCGAAGGCGGCAACGCCCCAGGGCTTCTGCAAGGAATGGCCGGCGGTGGTCTCGCCGGTCGCCATGCGGCGCAGCCGCTGCTGCTGCGTCTCTTCCATCAGGTCGCCGGACCCCGTCAGGGTCTGCTCCCAATAGAAGCGCGCATCGTCGGGCGACGGCCAGACCAGAGTCTGTGCGCTCTGCTTCTTCTGGTCGGTCGCGCATGCCCCCAAAGTGAGGGCCAATGCGGCTGCCATGAGGGAACCGGCGATCCGCCGGCCTATTTGTTGTGGCAGGTTATGCATAGCTCGCTCTGCTCCACGCGTAGGAAGGGGACGACGTCGGGCTGATGGACATCATGACAGGTCGCGCACTCGACCTGATTGTCGAACAGCTTGACGCCATTACGGAAAGTACCGTCACGACCGGGTGGATGGTAGTCCTCGTTGCCGAACAGGCCGGGGTATTTGATGCCCACGGGATGATCGTCCATGAGATTGCGACCGATTACTACGGCATCCATTTTGTGCGCGGTGACACCGTCGTGACATTGGGTGCATCGATCGAGGCCGCCGCCCTTGTCCAGCTTCATGTGCAGCGGCGAATCGTCCTTGGTGGACCAGCCTCCCGGCTTGCTCACCACCATATCGACCGCCATCGTGCCGTCGTGGCAGGACAGGCAGAGGAGGCTCTGCGGGCCGAGCTGGCCCGGCTTCACCTTGGCCGAGCCGCTCTCGTAGCGCTGGTAGTCCTCCTGATTGGAGAAGTACCGGTTCCAGTCCTTGTAGCGCTCGTCGTCGTTGAAGGCGTTCGTCGCCTTGGCGTCGGCCGGCAGGTGGCAGTAGATGCAGGGGTCGCGGTAGTTGTTGAACGCCAGCCCGGTCATCGCCTCGACCTTGGCGCGGGTGTTCAGCGCCGTCAGGTCGTGCTTCGAGCCGACCAGCGTACCGGCCAACGCGGGCACCGCACCAAGCATGAGCAGGGCGGACGCGATCCGCATGAAGGTCGTCACAAGGCCACACCCGCGCCGGAGTTTCGGGTGCCCCCACGGCATCGCCGGGGGACGGGATCAGGCGTTTTTTCAAGCAACCCGCGTGCCAGTGCGTGGCCCATTTCTTGCTCTAGCGGCGGCATCGATCCGGGAGTAACGTTCCCCGGCGCCGCCCCCTATGGCACGACTACGAGGAAGCGAGAATGCGGTCCCTGTCCCTGGCAATCATCGCGCTGTCCCTGCTGGCATCGGCCGCGCACGCCCAGGAAGGCGACGGCCGCAAGGCAGCGTCGCAAAAGATCACGGGAATGCAGGACTACACCGCGTACTGCACGAGCTGCCACGGCAAGGGCGGTGCGGGCGACGGCCCCGAAGCGGCGACTGCCGGGCAACCGGTTCCCAACTTCACGACGCCGCAGGCGGTGGTGCGCTATCCTTACGACCGCATGCGCCGCGGTGTCGAATCGGCGCACGCCGAGGCGGCCCGCACGGCTTGGAAATCCCTATCGGAGGAACGTTTGTCGGCGGTGGTTTCCTACATGCGGGAAGCCTTCATGCTGCCGGCGCAAACCGAAGACGCCAGCCGTGGCCGCGCCATCTTCGCCAGGACCTGCTCGGTCTGCCACGGCGACAAGGGCAACGGCGCCAGTTGGGCGAAGAACAGCCTGAACCCCTCGCCTTTCGATTTCACGTCGACGAAGGCAAAGGAACTGTCGCGCCGGCACATGATCAACACCGTCACCTATGGCAGCCCGAAGACGGCCATGATGGGCTTTTCGACGAAGCTGTCGCGCAGCGACATCGCCGCCGTCGTCGATTATGTCCGCGGCACCTTCATCTACCCGGCCGCCATTCCCGAAAACGGGAAGGATGACGCCCCGGTTGCCAAATCGGAGAACCCCGCGCATCCCCAGATGCCGGCCCAAACGCCGGCCCAGCCGCACGCCCAGACGGCCGCCCTGCCCCCGGCGGGCGGTGGTAAGGAGGGCGGGTCCAAGACGGCAAAGATCATGCACAGCGTCGGCCCGGCCGACCTGTCGCTGCCGATGCCCAACCAGCTCGCCGGTGACCGCGCCGCCGGCAAGGCGATGTTCGATGACACCTGCGCCACCTGCCACGGCAAGGAAGGCAACGGCGAGGGGCCGCGCGCCTACTTCATCAACCCGCGCCCGGCCGACTTCCAGCAGCCGCAATACAAGGCTGACCTCAACCGCCCGACGCTGTTCAAGGCGATCAGCGACGGCGTCGTCGGTTCGGAGATGCCCGCCTGGTCCAAGGTGCTGACCCCGCAGCAGATCGCCAACGTCGCGGAGTACGTGTTCACCGCCTTCATCCAGCCCGACGCGCCGCCGGCCGCCCCGCAGTGGACCCCCGGCGCTACGCCGGCCCCGGCCGCCGCTCCGCAAGCCGCGCCGCCGGCCCCGGAGCCCGACGCAAAAAAAAAGCCGTAGCGGCGCCTGAGGTCGAGAGCGGGCGGAAGGTCTACAATTTCCGCTGCTACTTCTGCCACGGCTACAGCGGCGACGCGAAGACGGTGGCGGCGCAACAGCTCGACCCGCCGCCGCGCAACTTCGTGCAGTCGCCCGGCCTGACGCTGGACAAGATCCTCTCGACGCTGGAACACGGCGTCTCGGGGACGGGGATGAAGAGCTTCAAGAACGTCCTCTCGGCCGAGGAACGGCGCGACGTCGCCGTCTTCGTGCTGGAGGAGTTCGTCCGCCGCGGCGCCCCCAACACCGCCTACCACACCGTCGAGAACGGCTGGCCCGACCACCACGCGAAGTACGCCGCCGCCTACCCGTTCGTGCGCGGCGGCGCCTCGCTCGACACGCCGCTGGACACGCTGGACAACACCGCCCGCGCCGGACGCGCGCTGTTTCTCGACAGCTGCATCACCTGCCACGAGCCCAGGAACACCGCCAACCCGACCATCGAGGCGTTCCCGCTGTCGCACATGGGCACGGTGGTGCGCGGCAAGGAGGTGGACGCCATCAGCCACGCCAGCACCTACGCCGGCCACGACGTGCCGCCGGTGATCGAGGGGCTGAACGCCCAGGAGACGAAGGGCAAGGCGATCTACGACCAGAACTGCGCCTTCTGCCACGCCGCCGACGGCACGGCGAAGAACTGGATCGGCGCGTTCCTGCAACCGCACCCCCGCAACTTCACCGACATCACGCAGGTCGCCGAATTGGACCACGCACGGATCGAAAAGGCGGTGCGCCGCGGTTTGGCGAACACGTCTATGCCGGCGTGGGGTGCCGTGCTGTCGGACGAGGAAATCGCCGCGGTCATTTCCTATGTCGAGCGCGCCTTCCTCACCCCCACCCGCGCCGCCGCCCGCGCCGAGGCCGAACGCCTGGACGCGAGGCCGGCGCGGAAGCGCTGACGTCCCGGATTCGGCAAAACGCGTCCCCGATTCCCGGAAACGGAAGCGTGGCCATACTGCTCCCACACACGAACGGCAGCCGATCCGCCGCTCCCGAATTTGGCTTAATTGTTGCTTTGTCTGCCACGGGCAGGCCGCCTCCACCGGCTTGCCATCGCTGGGAGAAGGCAGATGCACGCCATGAGCCTCACGGATCAGCCCCGTCCACTCGCCGACGCGAACCTCGCCCGTGTGCGGGACGTGCTCGAACCGCTCGGGCGCGAGCAGAAGGCGCGCCTTCACCAGCTCATCCGCGACGGCCACCTGGACAACCAGTCGCTGGGGCCGCACGTCGCCAACCTGCTGCTGGAGATGCTGAACGGCCGCCGCACCGAGCACGCCCGGCGCCTGTGGACGGGCTGGTTCGACCCGATCCTGCTGCGCGATGACTACAGCATCCGCGCCGAAACCCGCCTGCCCGCCAGCATGCACATCATCGATGCCGGCGCGTGGTGGTTCGCGCTGTCGCAGCACATGGAACACAACGTCGCCCGCATCCAGCGCACGGTCACCAAACAGGCCAACGACAAGCCGCTGGACGAGATCTTCGCCTCGCCGGCCGCACAGCGCATCGCCGAGGATCTGCGCAAGGAATCCCTGGCGGTCATCGCCGCCGTCAAGCCGAAGGCGACCGAGCGCGCCAAGTTCCTCGCCGACGCCAACATGCAGCGCAAGTCCACGCTGGCCAGCCGGAATTGCCGCGCCACGCCGCCGCTGACCGCCTCCGATCTCGACACGCTGGAATTCCTGCTGACCGTCGCCCCGGCGTGGCGCGATCTGGCGAAGCCGGCCCCGGCGACCAACCTCGCCACGCTGACCGACTATGTGCTGACCGCCACCGAGGAGCGCCGCCCCGGCGCCGAGGGCGCCATGCTGCTGGTGGTGGCGCACCTGCACGCCAAGCGGAACCCGGCCGCGGCGCTGGAGATCCACCACACCTTCCCGCAGACGCTGACCCGCGACTGCATCGTCGCCCACTTCCAGCTGGCCGCCCAGGTCGCGCGCGAGTGGATCGAGGAGCACTACCTGAACCGCGCGCCGACGCGCACGCCGCCCAACAGCGGCGACATCGAGGTGCTGACAGAAAACGTCTTCGCTTGGTACGACGCGCTGCACGCCCTGGGCATCGACGAAAGCGACCGCCATCTGGCGGGCATCCGCGACGCCTTCGGCCGCTTCATCAACGCGGTGGAGCTGGAACTGGTCCCCTCGGTCGGCCAGCGCCTAATGACGATGACGCGCTTCTCTTCGCCGGAACCGCTGCTGGAGCGCATCCGCTACGTCGCGTCCTTCAAGGCGCGCCTGAAGCCGCGCGGCTTCGCCACCGCCATCAAGCCCTGGCAGCCGAGCATCGCCCAGCACCTGTCCGGCCTGTTCCGCGACCTGACCGGCGCCGGCCAGCAGGCCGACCTGCCACGTCTCGGCAAGTTGGCCGAGCTTATGGAGCTGATCGGCCACCCGATTGAGGTCACCGCGCTGGACGGCTCGCTGATCCGCATCGTCGAGGAGGCTCTGGCGCAGCGCCAGCGCTTCAGCGACGAGGAGTCCGGCCTGATCGACCGGCTGCTCACCACCGCCAGCGACGAGCGCCGCCGCTGCCGCTGGTGGGTGTCGCCGGAAGTGATGAGCCTGCTCAAGACCGCCGACCGCACCGGCTGGTACCGCCGCCCCGGCGCTTAAGCCGGATGAAACGCCCCTACTCCTTTTGCTCAGCCGCCGGGGCAGGCTTTCTTAGGACTTGGTTAATGTCGATCAACCATACCTTCGAACGTTAGACGGCCGAATTCTGGACGGCCATCGGATATGGAAGCCATCTCCATGACCCTGCAACTCTCCGCCCTGCGGCAGCAACGGCCCCTTCAGCCGGTTCCGATGCCGACCCCCGCATCGGCCCGGCGCCCGGTGCTCCGGCCCGTGGTGGGGCAGTTTGGGTTGGTGGTCGGCGACGACGTGTTCGCGCTGGCCACCGAGACGGTGACGGTGGCGCGCGACGAGGCGCTGTTCTACGAGGGCGACGCCGCGCGCAGCGTCTACCGCGTGGTCGAGGGCATGGTGCGCATCAGCATCCTGTTGCCGGACGGGCGGCGGCATGTCGTGGATTTTTTGCAGGCCGGCGACATCGTCGGGCTAGCGGCGGGCGACAATCACACCCACACCGCCGAAGCGGTGACCCCCACGACGCTGAGCCGGATGCCGCGCAGCCGGCTGGACGCCGCCATGGACCAGCGCCCAGCGCTGGCGCGCAAGCTGTTCGACATGATGCAGGCCGATCTGGTCGCCGCGCATGAGCGCCTGCTGCTGCTCGGCCGCAAGAGCGTGACGGAGCGGCTGGCATCGCTGCTGATCATCCTGCGCGACCGCCAGCCGGCCGACGAGGCGGGGTTGTGCCGGGTGCCGTTGCCCATGGGGCGGATGGACATCGCCGACTATCTCGGCCTGACCATCGAGACGGTGTCGCGCACCTTCACCAAGCTGCGCTCCGGCGGGCTGATCAGGTTGTTGGACACCTATACGGTGGAGATCCTCGATCCGGAGCGTCTGGCGGAGATCGCGGCGGGGCGGTGAACTTCCCTATTTCGTCATGGCCGGGCTTGACCCACGGCTGTCCGGTTAAGTTTTGTGGACGAGGCGCAGGGCATTGATTCTACTCGTGTCCAGACGTTGGCGCGTCTCCCGGACACGAAAACGGAGTCAACACCGTGCGTCACCACAATAG